>JAJZQI010000001.1 GCA_021851875.1 Pseudomonadota bacterium
GACGGCGAGTACTGTTCGAGTTCCGCAGTGGGGCACGCTGTGTGTGCCCCGCCAGGGCGAGTTTACTCGCCACCCGCCAGAAATTCAGCCGCGAGGGGCTGTCGACAAATTCAGGGTCGCCTTTCTTTGCTTCCTTTCTTTGGCGAAGCAAAGAAAGGAAGGCGCTGCCGGGCGCCCCCGGCCAGCAAACGCTTAAGAACGTGACAAAGTGTGCTTACCTGAAAGTCATGACTAATCAGAATGCGGAATGAATAAAGGGGCGAAGAATCTTCGCCCCTTTTACATGCACAGGCCAATTACATGATCGCGGTACGGGCGTAGCGATAATGAGCCGTTAAGGCATTTCCATTTCGTCATGGGCATAAAAAAAGAAGCCATTGTTCCTGTTTTGCAAGTCAGCGGGGCGGTACTGCATGGCACGAGGGGCGTCGTTCATGGCGGGTACCTTGGCTTGCAAGGAACAATGGCTGTAAAAGGGGTAATGAAACCTCTTTGATAAAATATTAATGAAATAATATTTGTTTTCCTGCTCTTTCCGCAACTGAAGGAAATGACAGGAGGCCATCCTGCGGCTTAGCGGGGCAGCTGCATCAAAGGGTTATCAGGCCGACAGCAGTCCAAGGCTGACAAGAAGTCCTGTCATTGAAACCGTTTGCCTAAATCCTTGCGCCATTCCTCCAGTTGTTTCCTCACAGCAGAGGGATTGATCGATGCGGCGTCCAGCAGAGTGCTTTTGCACGGGGTCGGTGGCGAGGGGGCCGGGTAGGGGGCGGCAGCCTGAATAGGGCTGCTGCCGTGAATACTGCAGCGGGACAGCGTCGCCACCAGCACTGTGGCGACTTCCTGCGCTGCTCTGCGCATGTGGGTGCAGGCTTCGGTGGCAGCGGGGCCGAGCAGTTCGCCTGAAGGCACCCAGCGGGTCGCGGCATACCAGACGGCAAAGTCATACAATTTGTCGGTCAATTGCGTAACCATGTCTTTGCTATTGGTGATGCCGGTCGGTCCGACCTTGCCGCCCAGAGCGGTGGCGAATCGAGCCGCGCGCGTACTCCACTGGGTGGCGGATGTAAGCGGCAGGTATTCGGCGGGCACGGGGTTTGTCTGGATGAGCTTGACGACGTCCAGAGCAACTGTGGCATAGGATCATTTGATCCACAGAAAAGTGCCCGCCAACCTTGTCGATATAGTTTCGCGTGCTCTCTTTGGCCGCATTGTAGGAGGCATTCTTCTCGGTGAAGGAGGGATTGAGTGTTTTGATGTCCTTGGATTTGGCAGGGTTCGCCGGCCGGAGGAGCAAAAATCGGAAAAGGTCATTCATTTGAGGCTCCTTAAACATGTTGTTTGCAAGTACTGCAACGAACGATCCATGCGGCGATCGAGTCCGCGGGTTCGAAACAACTGACATATGGCGCGACAGGGCCAGTTCGTCAGATCAGGAATGAGTCATGAATAACTGTTAATTTTTGCGCTGATGCTAGCGCGCTCGCCTGAGGAATACACCTGTCAGACATGACAGGACGGGGCGCACGATGGCAGACAGGGATAGGTCGTTTGCCGCTTGAACAGCAGCTGAATGGCGTCGATGGCCGGACGCGTCCCCGACGGAGAGCCGTCGGGGACGTTTGGGCGGGAACGGGTGTACCGGCTAGAACCGCTCGGAACAGGCGGCAAGATCAAACCGGTCCAGGTTCATCACCTTGTTCCAGGCAAAGACGAAATCGTGCACGAACTTCTCCTGCGAATCGGCGCAGGCGTACACTTCCGCCAGGGCGCGCAGTTGCGAGTTGGAGCCGAAGACCAGGTCGACGCGGGTGGCGGTCCATTTGACCGCGCCGGTTTTGCGGTCGCGTCCCTCGAACTCGTTCTGGGCATCGGAAGTGGCGTGCCAGGTCGTGCCCATGTCCAGCAGATTGACGAAGAAGTCGTTGGTGAGCGATTCCGGCCGGGTGGTGAACATGCCATGGCGAGCGTGTGCGAAGTGGGTGTTGAGCACGCGCATGCCGCCGATCAGGACCGTCATTTCCGGCGCGGTCAGGGTCAGCAGCTGGGCCTTGTCCACCAGCAGGTCTTCGCCGCGGATGTGGCTGCATTGGCTGCTGTGGTAGTTGCGGAAGCCGTCGGCCATGGGTTCCAGCATGGCGACAGAGGCCACCTCGGTCTGTTCCGGCAAGGCATCCATGCGACCGGGGGTGAAGGGCACCGTCACCGGATGGCCGGCATTCTTGGCGGCCCGTTCCACGCCGGCGCAGCCGGCCAGCACGATCAGGTCGGCCAAGGAAACGCGCTTGTTGCCGGTTTGTCCCATGTTGAAGGCGCGTTGAATGCTTTCCAGCGAGGCCAGCACTTTTGCCAGTTCGGCCGGATGATTCACTTGCCAGTCTTTTTGCGGCGCCAGGCGGATGCGCGCGCCGTTGGCGCCGCCGCGTTTGTCCGAGCCGCGGAAAGTGGCGGCCGAGGCCCAAGCGGTGGAAACCAGCTGCGATACGCTCAGGCCGGAAGCCAGAATGGTGGCCTTGAGCGTGGCGGCATCCTGTTCGTCGATCAGGATGTGGTTGACCGGGGGAATCGGGTCCTGCCAGATCAGTTCTTCTTTCGGCACTTCCGGACCCAGGTAACGGGCGCGCGGCCCCATGTCGCGGTGGGTCAGCTTGAACCAGGCGCGGGCAAAGGCAGCGGCAAATTCATCCGGGTGCTCGTAAAAGCGGCGGGAGATTTTTTCGTAAAGGGGGTCGAATCGCAGCGACAGGTCGGTGGTCAGCATGGTCGGCGCATGACGCTTGTTCGGGTCGTGCGCGTCCGGCACCGTGCCGGCGCCCGCGCCGTTCTTGGCCACCCACTGGTGTGCCCCGGCCGGGCTCTTGGTCAGTTCCCAGTCGTAGCCGAACAGCGTTGCGAAGAAGTTGTTGCTCCACTGGGTGGGCGTGTTGGTCCAGGTCACCTCCGGGCCGCCGCCGATGGTGTCGCCGCCCTTGCCGCTGCCGAAACTGCTTTTCCAGCCCAGGCCTTGCTCGGTAATATCCGCCGCTTCAGGCTCTTGCCCCACATGGGTGGGGGAGCCGGCGCCATGACTCTTGCCGAAGGTGTGGCCGCCGGCGATCAGCGCAACGGTTTCTTCGTCGTTCATGGCCATGCGGGCAAAGGTTTCGCGTATATCCACCGCCGCCGCCAGCGGGTCCGGGTTGCCGTTGGGGCCTTCAGGGTTTACATAGATCAGGCCCATCTGTACAGCAGCCAGCGGGTTTTCCAGATCGCGTTTGCCGGAGTAGCGCTGGTCGTCCAGCCACTTGTCCTCAACACCCCAGTAAACCGATTCATCTGGCTCCCACACGTCCTTGCGGCCGCCGGCAAAGCCAAACGTCTTGAAGCCCATGGATTCCAGCGCCACATTGCCCGCCAGGATAATCAGGTCGGCCCAGGAAATCTTGCGGCCATACTTTTGCTTGATCGGCCAGATCAGCCTGCGCGCTTTGTCCAGGTTCACATTGTCCGGCCAGCTGTTCACCGGTGCAAAGCGCTGCTGACCGGTGCCGGCACCGCCGCGCCCGTCACCGGCGCGATAAGTGCCCGCGCTGTGCCAGGCCATGCGGATAAAGAACGGGCCGTAATGGCCAAAATCCGCCGGCCACCAGTCCTGCGAGTCCGTCATCAACGCATGCAAATCCTTTTTTACCGCGGCAAGATCGAGGCTCTTGAATTCCTTGGCATAGTCGAAATACTCGCTCATCGGGTCCGACAACGGCGAATTCTGGTGCAGGATTTTCAGATTCAACTGGTTCGGCCACCAGTCGTGAATGGTTTTGCTGCTGCCTGCTGTGTGGTGGAAGGGGCATTTGCTGTCAGACATGGGACGGCTCCTGTGTGTGAAGGATATGTTGTTGTAACTGTTTTATTTGTAGTCCTTGAGGTGTCGATCCCGCCAGTTGAAATTATTTATGGAACCGATAGTTTTTATCTTTTTCAGAGGAAAAGTGGAACTGGCGGGGTCTTGATCACCTTGTCCTGATCGACTTCAATGGTCATGCTGCTTCTGAGACCTGCCGGACCTGCTTCTGACAACTGCGCTTCGGTCCCCCACTGATAGGCCGCTTCACCGTTCACATACAGCTCATACGCCGGGAACTTGTCGTGATGGCCGCTGACGCTGTACTGCAGCATGCCATTCGGCTTGCGTGTGATGGTGATCTTGACCAGCGCATCGATATCCGCGGCAGCAAAATCCTCGATCACGCCGATCACGTCACGGACAGACAAGCCGAAGACTTCGACGTCCAGGTCCCCCGTGGGCAAATCGTTTTTGCTCCATGGGAAATAAGGTTGGGCCGAGAGAACGAAGCTGATCTCCACCCGTTCGCTGTTGGTGTCGGCATCGACGTAGAACCTGCTTTCGTCATGCTTCATCTTTTTCTCCAGTGATGCGAATGGCGTCGCGCCGGCATCCAGCGATTCCCACCACTCCGGCTTGCCGTTGACATCCGTGGTATCGGTGGCCAGATAGACCCGGGCCCAGCCGTAATTAACCGGCCTCTTTTCCGCGGCTTCTGTCACTTCCAGCGTCTCGGTGTTGATACGGAAGCTGTATTCCATCTCGGCCCGGCTGGAGCCTGCGTTGAAAGAGAACGAGCGATTGTCACCGTTGTAGCGAAATGCACCCAGCGCACCGCCGTAGACTCCTGAGAGGCTGAGCGCATCCGGATAGGGCTCCCAGATTTCAGGAGGAACGAACACCCGAAGCTTGATGGAAACCAGAATGGTCTTCTTTGGCTTTGGTTTGGGCGTTGGCGCGGTCGGTGTCGAACGATCTTTCGATTCCGGTTCCGGATTGTCCGGCACGCCAGGCCACGGTGCCCATTCGTCTTCGGTCGAAGGCTGTGCCTCCACCATCGGCGGTTCGGAGAACGTCAGTTTTTCAAAGGTATTGTTGCGATATTTTTTCGCGTCTTCCTTGTCGATCTTGCCGGACGATTCGGCTTCGTCGATCGATCCCAGCACCTTGTCCTTCGATTTCAGCATGGCAGCCTGTTGAGCCAGCGCGGACGCCTCCTTGCCGAATTTATAGGCGGTGTCCAGTGCCTGCTGGTATGCGGCGGCTGCATTGGCCTGCGTACCGGCGAGTCCGGTAATGTCGGCAAACGACTGCTTGCCCAATGCATCCAGCGCCGCACGCACGCCGACCGGATCGGGCACGGCAGGCGCATTCTGGATCGAGACGATCGGTGTCGGGAATGGCGATGAATGGACATCTGCCGGCTCGCTGCGCCGTGTTGTCGTCGATGCAGTATCGATGGCAGGCGGTTCGTCGATCGGCGAATCCTCCCAGCGCCAGAAACGCGAGTCGTCGATTTTTTCACAGGAGTTGCAGGCGCCCATGACGGCTTCGGCAAACACGCCGCGCGTGGGCAGACTGACGCGTGCAGGTGGCACCGGGGCATCCTGTCTGTACAAATCCATGAGATCGGCGACTTGTCCGTTATCGTCGATGGTGTACTTGATGCGCGGATCAAGATGGATACCGGGCGCAACCGGCAATATCACCGAGTTGCCGACTATCCCGATCAATCGGTTTTCGACCACGGACGCGACGCTGCGATTGTTGGCCCCCGGTGCGTAATACCCATCCAGCAGCATGTAGCGCCGGTTGGGATCCATCGCCCACCAGATCGCGTGGTGGTAGTACTCCACGTTGTCATTCAGGTGATCGATCAACTCTCCCGCCCGGCGGCGGTCCTCTGTTCTGGGGCTGCGTTGTTCCCACGCATCGATCGGCGTGAACAACGTCGCACCGCTGCCGCTATCCAGAATCCGAATGTCGTACGAGAACAGGCTGTTGAATACCGCCACGGCCTTGGGCGGATCGACATCGTCATTGACGCGATTGTCATTGATCAGCAGATGTTCAAACGACGACGTCCTGTAGCGGATCGTGACTGTATTGACCACTGCGCGGCAGTTGCTCGGCAGCGGCATGCGCGACTTGATAATGAGCTGACTGATTTCTGCACGCTTCTGCTGTCCGGCAAGTGAGGAGCGTAGCGATACGAGTAGTGGAATACCAGGCTGATATTCGGAAGCCAGAGTAAAGTCCACGCCTTTCAACTGCACCTGTCTGCCGTTGACTAGCGCCCACAACTCCAGGTTGTTGATGAATGCCTCGACCACGCCCGGCACGACATCATGATGAAACCGGTTATAGCGCTCTTCCGGTGTTTCGCCATACAGGCTATCTGCCAATGCACGAGCGCCTGCTGCCGCTGCCTGCGTGGATTTGATCGCCGCCGACGTAGCCGCGCCGACGATCAACGATGCCCCGCCGGTGACGACAGCAAGGAGAACCCCGAGCGCCCCGGTTGTCGGATTGACTGCGTCGGCGACGGCTTGTGCTGTTGCGGTCGCCGTATCTTCTGGCCGTGGCTTGGGTCGCTCCGGAAAGGGCGGCAACGGGATATGCACGGTGAGCTGCAACTCGCCCGACAGCGATGTCACGGATTCATCCGCATAGCGCTGCAATGGCGAATCGACTTCCGACCAGAATGTGCTGATCCGGCGTGCCGCATCAAACCCGCCGGCTAGTCGGGGCAGCTTCAGATAGTTCTGCAATTCCTGGCGCCAGCGCAGGGTCTTGGCCAGATCGAATTCACTCATCGGCAGCGGGACGAACAGGCACTCCTGTACACCGGCCAGTTCATGCTGCAGCTTCAAATGGCGCAGCACTTCAAAATACTGGACGGTCATCGCGTGACAATGATTGTGGTTGGCCACCACCTCGGTTGTGGCGCTAACGGCCTCGCCCTGCGTCACCGTATGCACCACCGACGATCGCAAGCCGCGAATGGCGGATGCGGATTGCAGCGTGCGATCGCGCAGGTTCTGCAATGAACTGGAGGCCAGGTTGCGCGTGGAATCCTGCCATGCCGACGAATTGGCTTCGCCATAGCCGCCCGATACGCCCAGCAGCGCGCCGAAATTGAATCCCTGGTACGAACCGTTGCCGGCACCTGCCGTACCCGCACCCACGCTTGCCGTCGTGCTCTTCGATCCACCGCGCGACGATTCGCTCAAGGTGCCGGTCACCACTTCGCCCAGATCGCGATCGCGCGACAGTGCCGCGATCAGGCTTTCATTGCTGGTTGTTTCTTCGGCGCGCTCGGTGCGCTCGCGACGTTCCCAATCGACGACGGAAATCAGCTTCTTCTGTCCCGGGGCCAGCGGCAGGCTGTAGAGCAGATCACCCAGTGAATAACCATCTGCGTACCACACCTGCTTGAAATGCAGTAGATGGCCGTGCGCAATCTCGGCAGCCTGATAGAATGTCGGTGTGTCATCCCAGTCCACCGGATTTTTTGCATTCAGTTGCTCGCGTGCGCGTGGTTTGGATTGCGACTTGCGCTCCTGCTCCGACGTCTGTCGTGCAATCTCGTTTTTCTTTGCTGTTTCTGCCGCGACGGCCAGATTGTAGGCATTGATGGCCTCCGCCAACTTGATCTTGGCCGCCTCAGATGCGGCGACATCCGCCTCCGCCACAATGCCGGCCGTTGCTGCGGTAGCACGCGCACCTTCCGTCGCGGCATAGACAATCTGGTCGGCAGCATAGTGAGCGCGCGAGAATGTGCCGGAAAATCCCCGTTCATCCAGTTCCGATGCCGGCAATACGATAATCGCATCGACCAGGATGCCGGCAATTTGGGTCGCAATGGCAGCGGGCAGACCGTCCGATCGCACCAGCAGTTCGATCAATTCGTTGCGCACTTTCGCTTCCGACCAGGTCGCCGTACCTTTGGCCGTGAGTGCTTCTTCCACCTTCTGCCTGACCCAGCCGTTGGGGTTGTTGGCAACTGTCTTGAATGCCTGATAAAGCTGATCGAGTTCTTTGACACCGCCGGCCTGTTCCACCTTGAGTGCGGCAGCATCGGCAATCTGGCGCGCGGTGGCAACTGCCCCGTTTGCCGCCTGCACGGCGGTGGTCAGCGTTGCCAGCACTTCCGTTGCTCTTGAATGACTGGCACTGCTGACGCCCCCGGCTGTAAAGCCGATGATATCCGGTTCGGTCGTGCGCACAACGGTATAAAAATCGAATTCCTCGATTGCGCGATTCGGGGTATTGAAATCCACGCAGCGTCCTGTACCCAGATCGCTCGAATACGTACCTGGCGAGTTGTCGATGTCTTCCTGACTCGGCGTGTACGGCAGCACGCCCTTGCTGCCGCAATCATCGTTTTCGCTCCCTGCATCGGCAAGTTGCGATGCCTCGACGACGAGAATCAATCGCGCGGGAAGATGGCCGTCTTCAAGTTTGACAACGAGATCCTCCTTGATGCCAGCCATTTGTGCGATGGCGTCCGCATACTCGACGTACGGCACCTCACCGAAGAAATACCCTGCACTGTCCGTACGCGCCACTAGGACAGGTATCGGCAAGCCGTCTTCGGCATCCGTTTTGGTCTTGCGCGCAACCAGGATGACCTGTGTGCCGGCCTTGATCGACCTGCCATTGCGATCAATCACGCGACCATTGACTCGTATCCTTGCCGGCTTGCGCGATTCTGCCGGCACTTCCAGCGACACGGGTGTCAGTCCGCTGGCATCGACCGGGATTTCCACCAGGGTTTCCACCGCCTTCTCAAGCGGAATCGACAATCGTCCGATCTGTTGTCCGGCCGGACTGGACACGACAAACTGTACTTCCGTCGCCTGGTTGAGCGGCGGGATGACGGCAATGGTCACTTCAAATTTCCCGCGCGGATCGGTACGTACTGTCACACGACCGCGGTCGGCACGCTGATTGTCGGTGGTGCGAACCGGTTTTATGTCGAGAGCATTGTCTGCGCGATGCGTCATCGTCGGTTTGGATGGTTTGTTCTCCAGGAATACTTCCATCCGACAGTCTCTGAGTTCGACATTGCCAGAATCAGATGCCTTGATGCGCCCCTTGATTGTCAGTTCCATGCATTTCTCCCGGTGCTGTTTTCAAAAAGTTCTGTTTCTTTTCATGACCTATCGCAGGGTGTTTATCGAACTGGATTGATTGGTGCCACATTGCGTCAAAAACAGATACGAGTCAGACTCGAATTGTCATCCCTTAATCTATCAATCTTGGCTTACCCCTGCATGCAGTGTCGTGGTGCGACGGCTTAATAGTTTTCAAATCCCGATTAATTCGTTTATTACCCAAGACACACGCTTTGGGAGATGTTTCAAAATCAATTCATTTACATCTGTCCCAGTTCTTTATGATGTGCTAGTAAGTCCGTCATGCACATAACATATATGCAGTCAGATCTGGTTCTGTTTTTTTTGTCAGTCCAACGTAAACTAGACAGCGTGATGAAAATAGAGTTGCGCCGTCTAAATCTTTCATCATATCGAAAGTCATTAAATAACAATTGCCTAATAATCCAATTTGGTTTTAGCTCAACCTAAAAATTTGCGGGTGGAACTTCACGCTGTGATTTAAGTGGGTATATCCGGCGGTAATATTATTCCGCTCAGTCAATTATGACAAATGGGTGTGTTAATTAATCTTTCCTCACCTTTGTTACTCCCCAATCTTCCCCCTCCCCATCCCATACCACCCCTTCCCCTTCATGCAGTTAAGCATGGCCAGCGTAATAACATGCGTGTTCGGATCCGCTGTATGCGGCTCTCCTGGCTGCTCGCTGCAGGTTTTCATGTCTTCGCTAAGAGAATGAGTAGGAATGCCGTGGCTCCACCAGGCGCTGACGGCGTAGCGCGTGGTGGGGGCGTCCGTAGTAGCCCCTTTGGCGGATTTTCTGGCGCTGTCCGGGGCGACTTCGCGGTTGTCTTTGTTGCCTACAAACAACACCATGGGGACGCTGCTGTCCAGTTGGCTGGTGTGCCAGCCTTTGGCGGTCATACAAACTGCGTAGTCGGGGGCGGTTCTGCAGTCTGCGCCGGCCTGGGCGAGGTCGGCTTCGCTTCCGCCGCGCTTCCAGGCGAACTGGCCGCAGCCGGTGAGGCTGGCGACCGAAATGATGGTGGCGAGCAAGGTGATGTTTTTCAGCATGTTTTCTCTCTTTGGCGATGGGTTTGCGTAGCCAAGGTGCCATTCCTGTATGCGTATGCCTATACGCAATCTGACGTATTTGTCTCTTGCTGATGACTCATTAATCTGGAGCCACTCGGAAGACACGTGTGTGTTTTCGTCAGTTTTGTCAGCCGGGCAGCCGATTACATTCAAGGGAGATGTGTATGAAACAGGGTTCTGGAGTTGGGGGGCGACGGACGCGCTTGCGACCGTTGGCGTTGGCCGTGGCACTGGCTTGCGTGGCGCCGGCAGCCTTTGCGGGCGGCACGATTACTTTTGGCGACGATCAGTCGGTGAGTGTGGGTCTGGGCCTGCGCACCAGCTACACCAGCGCGGAGAAGGCCGCGCCGGACGGCACTTCGCGTTCGTCCGATTTCAGCCTGGACAGCATTCGCCTGTATATGAATGCGTCGCTCAACAAGTACATCAAGGGTACGTTCAACACCGAGAAGGATGCCAACGACAAGGTGATGGTGCTGGATGCCATTGCCCGTTTTGAACCGTCCGACGCGTTCAATATCTGGTTCGGCCGCATGCTGCCGCCGTCCGACCGCGCCAATCTGGACGGTCCTTATTACCTGAATGCCTGGTCTTACCCCGGTCTGGTGTCGCAGTACCCGGCCAAGTTTGCCGGCCGCAACGACGGCGCGACGGTGTGGGGCAAGCTGCTGGACAAGAAGCTGGTGTATTCCGTGGGCGCGTTTAACGGCCACAACGTGATTGCCGGCGCGTCCAGCGAAGCGGACAACCTGATGTACGCGGCCCGCGTGCAGTATGACTTCTGGGATGCCGAGCCGAACCCGGCTTATTACAGCAGCAGCACCTATTACGGCGGAGCCGATGTGCTGGCGATTGCGCTGGCGGGCATGCACCAGTCCGACGGCGTGGGCACCTCCACCGCCAAGGGCGACTACAGTTCCTACAGCGTGGACGGCTTGATGGAGAAGAAACTGGCAGCCGGCGTGGTGACGCTGGAAGGCGCTTACTACCGCTACAACACCGGTGGTGTGGTTGACGTGGCCCCCAGCTTCGGCGGCGCGACCAGCACCTCCAACGTGGGCGGTCTGGTGCAGGGCAAGGCTTACCTGGCCGGTGCGGCGTTCATGTTCCCGCAGGTGGTGGGCGTGGGCAAGCTGCAGCCGTATGTGCGTTACCAGAAATGGAACCCGGACGACTTTGCCGGCGTGCCCGACCAGAAACAGTACGACGCCGGCCTGAACTACATCATCGACGGCCACAACGCCCGCGTGAGCGCGACGTTTACCCGCAACACGACGGCCAATGCGGCGGATACCCACAAATTTGTTGTCGGCCTGCAACTGCAGTTCTGATCGCCATCCATCCATTCATTAAGGAGACTGAGACATGAATTCACGTCGTACTTTTATCAAATCCATGACCGCCATTGCCGCGGGTGTTGCAATGATGGGCAGCGGTCTGACTGCTTTTGCGAAAGATTTGCCGCCGATCAAGGTGGGGATTCTGCATTCGCTGTCCGGCACCATGGCGATTTCCGAAACCGCGCTGAAAGACATGGCGCTGATGACCATCGACGACATCAACAAGCACGGCGGTGTGATGGGCCGCAAGCTGGAGCCGGTGGTGGTAGACCCGGCTTCCAACTGGCCGCTGTTTGCCGAGAAGGCGCGCGAGCTGCTGGCCAAGGACAAGGTGGCGGTGGTGTTCGGCTGCTGGACTTCGGTATCGCGCAAGTCCGTACTGCCGGTGTTCAAGGAACTGAACGGTCTGCTGTTCTACCCGGTGCAGTACGAGGGTGAAGAACTGGAGAAAAACGTGTTCTACACCGGCGCGGCGCCGAACCAGCAGGCCATTCCCGCCGTGCAATACCTGATGAGCAAGGACGGCGGCAGCGCCAAGCGCTTTGTGCTGCTGGGCACTGACTACGTGTACCCGCGTACCACCAACAAGATTCTGCGCGCTTTCCTGCATAGCAAGGGGGTGAGCGATGCGGACATCATGGAAGAGTACACGCCGTTCGGTTACTCCGACTACCAGACCATCATCGCCAAGATCAAGAAGTTTGCTTCCGAAGGCAAGAAAACGGCGGTGATCTCCACCATCAACGGCGATTCCAACGTGCCGTTCTACAAGGAACTGGGCAACCAGGGCATCAAGGCGACCGACGTGCCGGTTGTGGCGTTCTCCGTGGGTGAAGAAGAGCTGCGCGGTGTGGATACCAAGCCGCTGGTGGGCCACCTGGCTGCATGGAACTACTTCATGTCGCTGAAGAACCCGACCAACGACGCCTGGAAGAAGCAATGGGCCGCTTACGCCAAGGCGCACAATCTGCCGGGCGCCAGCAAGCCTTTGACCAACGACCCGATGGAAGCGACCTATATCGGCATCAATATGTGGAAGCAGGCGGTTGAGAAGGCCGGCACCACCGATGTGGACAAGGTGATCGCCGCCATGGCCGGTCAGACCTTCAAGGCGCCGGACGGCTTTACCGTGGAAATGGATCCGAAGAATCACCACCTGCACAAGCCGGTGTTTATCGGCGAGGTGAAGGCGGACGGCCAGTTCAACGTGGTATGGAAGACCCCGGCACCGATCAAGGCCCAGCCGTGGAGCCCGTATATCCCCGGCAACGACAAGAAGAAGGATGAACCCGACACCAAGTAAGACGGAAGCAGCCCCGGTCCGCGTGATTGGGTCGGGGCGAGATCCGGGTGTGATGCAGTAGCTCTAATCAGTGTTTTTTTGTATGAGCAGTTTCCTTTCCATTTGAGACTTGCTGCTGCATCGGCGGTTTGGGTGCCTGATGCAGCAGGTTTTTTGCGAATTTTTGCGCGTGTTCAGAGCTTTCCTGGACGCGGGCAGGCGGGATAAAGACATGTCCATAGGCAACAAGGTGATCGGGCTGGTGCTGGGCCTGCTGCTGACCGGCGGGCAGGCGCAGGCGTTGACGCTGGATGAGATGGCGGCGCTGTCGGCTGGCGACAGCGATGCGCGCATCGACACCCTGCACAAGCAGGTAGTGAAGGCCGACCCGGCGTTGCTGGGCTTTTTGCAGGCATTGGAAAACGACCAGGTGAAGTTGGTGAACGGCAAACCTGTTTTGCTGGACGACAGCGGCGCGGCGCATGATCCGCTGACGAACAAGCCGGTGACCTTGCCGGACGACGCCGAGGACGTGGTGAACAACAACCGCATGCGCGGCGCGCTGGATGCCGCCATTGCCAGTTTGCAGCTGCGCAGCGCCGACGTGGCGGTGCGCAAGGCGGCGGTGGAGGTGCTGCGCGATGCCGAGCTTGATCCGGCCGAGCTGGACATGATCAGCAAAGCGGAAACCCGCGAGACCAATGCCGACATCAAGGACATGCTGGAGCGCATCCGCTCGCGGCTGGAGCTGAGCAGCCCGGACAGCGCCGTGCGCATTCGGGCGGCGCAGAAACTGGGGGAGAGCGACCGGGCCGAGATCAAGCAGTTGCTGGCGGATCATTTGGCGGACGGAGCGGAGAAAGATCCGCAGGTGATCAGCGCGGTCAAGGTGGCGATGCTGAACATCGAGAACCGCATTGCCCGCTATGAGGTATACGGCACGCTGTTTTCCGGCATCAGTCTCGGTAGCGTGCTGCTGCTGGCGGCGCTGGGGCTGGCCATCACCTACGGCCTGATGGGCGTGATCAACATGGCGCACGGCGAGATGATGATGCTGGGCGCGTATTCGACTTATCTGGTGCAGCATGCCTTTCAGGTCTGGTGGCCGAGCATGCTGGGGGCCTATGTCATTGTGGCCATTCCCTTCGCCTTTGCCGTGACCATGCTCATCGGCATGGCGCTGGAGCGGCTGGTGATCCGCCATCTGTATGGCCGCACGCTGGAGACGCTGCTGGCGACCTGGGGGGTGAGTCTGATTCTGATGCAGCTGGTGCGCTCGATTTTCGGCGCGCAGAACGTGCTGGTGGAAAACCCGTCCTGGCTGTCCGGCGGCCTGGCGCTGTCGTCCACCCTGGTGCTGCCGTATAACCGCATCGCCATCATCGTGTTTGCCGTGCTGGTGTTGCTGCTGGTGTGGCTGCTGCTGGTGCGCACGCGGCTGGGGCTGTTTGTGCGGGCGGTGACGCAGAACCGCCGCATGGCGTCGTGCGTGGGGGTGAACACGGCCAGGGTGGACATGCTGGCGTTTGGCATGGGGTCGGGCATCGCCGGGCTGGCCGGGGTGGCGCTGTCGCAGGTGGGCAACGTGGGGCCGGATCTGGGTACGCACTACATTGTGGATTCCTTCATGGTGGTGGTGCTGGGCGGTGTGGGGCAGCTGATGGGCACGGTGTATTCGTCCCTGGGGCTGGGCATGCTGAACAAGCTGCTGGAGGGCTACACCGGCGCGGTGCTGGCCAAGATTATCGTGCTGGCGCTGATCATCGTGGTGATCCAGAAACGCCCGCAAGGACTGTTTGCGCTGAAAGGACGCTCGATCGATGGCTGAGACCCAAGTATTGACCCAGCCCTGGCGCCAGCCGTTGCTGCTGCGCCTGCTGCAGGGAGGCAGCGGCAAGGCGTACGGCGTGGCGCTGCTGCTGGTGTGCGTGGTGGTGCCGGTGCTGAATCTGCTGGTGCCGTCGGGCAGCGTATTTCACCTGTCCAACTACATGGTGATGCTGGTGGGCAAGATTCTTTGCTACGCCATGCTGGCTCTGGCGATGGACCTGATCTGGGGCTACACCGGCATTCTCAGCCTGGGGCACGGGGTGTTCTTCGCCCTGGGCGGCTACGCCTTCGGCATGTACCTGATGCGTCAGATCGGCCATGACGGCGTGTACCACAGCGATCTGCCGGATTTCATGGTGTTCCTCAACTGGCAGGATTATCCGTGGTACTGGAAGGGGACGGGCAGCTTCCTCTATGCCCTGTTCCTGGCGGTGGCGGCGCCGGGGCTGTTGGCGCTGGTGTTCGGCTGGTTCGCCTTCCGCTCGCGCATCAAGGGGGTGTACTTCTCCATCATCACCCAGGCCATGACCTTTGCCTTCATGCTGCTGTTTTTCCGCAATGAAACGGGCTTTGGCGGCAACAACGGTTTTACCGATTTCAAACGTGTTCTGGGAATCGCCATCACCACGCCGGAAATGCGCATGGCGCTGTTCGTGCTGACCGGCCTCACCCTGCTGGCCATGCTGGCGATGGCGCAATACATCGTGAAGAGCAAGTTTGGCCGGGTGCTGACGGCGATTCGCGATGCCGAGTCGCGGGTGATGTTCTCCGGCTACAACCCGCTGCATTACAAGCTGGCTATCTGGACCCTGTCGGCGGTGATGTGCGGCATTGCCGGGGCGCTGTATGTGCCGCAGGTGGGCATTATCAACCCGGGCGAAATGTCGCCGGCCAACTCCATTGAAATCGCCATCTGGACTGCCATTGGCGGGCGCGGTACCTTGCTCGGCCCGCTGCTGGGCGCGGGCATCGTCAACGGGGCGAAGAGCTGGTTCACCCAGAGTTTTCCGGAGTACTGGCTGTATTTCCTCGGTCTGTTGTTCGTGCTGGTGACGCTGTACCTGCCCAACGGCGTGTTGGGGTTGATTCGCAAAGCTAAAGGGGCCAAGTCATGAGCGGAGTGCAAGACGTAGCGGTAGCGGACAGCTACTCGGGCGGCAGCCACCTGCTGCAGCCGGGCGTGCTGGATACCTCGCACGGCGTGGTGCTGTATCTGGAAGACGTGACGGTGACATTCGACGGCTTTCGCGCGCTCAACAAGCTGTCGCTCAGCATCGACGTGGGCGAGCTGCGCTGCATCATCGGCCCGAACGGCGCGGGCAAGACCACCATGATGGACGTGATCACCGGCAAGACCCGGCCGGACAGCGGCAAGGTGTTCTTCGGCCAGACCATGGACCTGACCCGCATGCGCGAGCCGCAGATCGCCCAGGCCGGCATCGGCCGCAAATTCCAGAAACCCACCGTGTTCGAGCAGCACACGGTGTACGAAAACCTGGAACTGGCGCTGAAAACCGACAAGGGCATCTGGCACTCGCTGTTCGGCAAGCTGACTCCGGGCGAGCGCGAACGTATCGACAGCCTGCTGGAGACGGTGAAGTTGACCGACCTGGCGCAGACCCAGTCGGGCCTGTTGTCGCACGGGCAGAAACAGTGGCTGGAAATCGGCATGCTGCTGGCGCAGGAGCCGAAACTGCTGATGCTGGATGAGCCGGTGGCGGGCATGACCGATCAGGAAACCGAACGCACGGCCGAGCTGCTCAACAGCCTGGCCGGGCAGCATTCCATCATGGTGGTGGAGCACGACATGGATTTCGTCAACAGCATTGCCCGCAAGGTGACGGTGCTGCATGAGGGCAGCGTGCTGGCGGAAGGTTCGATGGACAAGGTGCAGAACGACGAGCGGGTAATCGAAGTGTATTTGGGGCGCTGAGCATGCTTAAAGTGAGCGGAGTCAACCAGTATTACGGCGGCAGCCACACGCTGCGCGATGTGGCGTTTGAAGCGCCACCCGGCGCCTGCACGGTGCTGCTCGGGCGCAACGGCGTGGGCAAGACCACCCTGCTCAAGTGCCTGATGGGCGTGCTGCCGGTGAAGAGCGGCGCCATCGAGTTCGAGGGCAGGGACATCACCAAACTGTCGCCCTACCAGCGTGCCAAGTCGGGCATTGCCTACGTGCCGCAGGGCCGCGATATCTTCGCCCGCCTGACGGTGGAAGAGAATTTGCTTATGGGTATGGCGGGCATGCGCGGCAAGGCGGCCAAATCCATCAGCAGCGAGGTGTACCAGATGTTCCCCGTGCTGAAGGACATGCTGCACCGGCGCGGCGGCGATCTGTCGGGCGGGCAGCAGCAACAGCTGGCCATTGCCCGCGCGCTGCTGTCGCGTCCGCGCCTGCTGATTCTGGACGAGCCGACCGAGGGCATTCAGCCGTCCATCATCAAGGACATCGAGCGGGTGATCCGTTCGCTGGCGGAGCGCGGCGACATGGCGATTCTGCTGGTGGAGCAGTACTACGATTTTGCCCGTTCGCTGGCGCAGCACTATCTGGTGATGTCGCGCGGACAGATTGTGAAACAGGGTTTGGGGGCGGACATGGAGCGCGACAAGGTGCGCGATTTCGTGGCGCTGTAATCGGGAAAATAGCACCGTTTTGGGGCGTGAACACGCGGTGCGGAAGGCACAATGAACGCACCGTTGAGAATGGCGGCAGATGATGTGACCGGCTGCGGCTGGTCTGCCGGGTTATCGCTGGACTATGCCTGGCGGGGCGACCGGACCGTGCTGGCGCGACGGCAGCACAACGGCCCGCTGGCGGTACAAAAAACGCTGCATCCGGAAGGGCAGGCTGTTTGCCACAGCATCATTCTGCACCCGCCCGGCGGAGTAGCCGGCGGGGACCGGCTGAAGCTGACGGTGCAGGCGGGCGAGAAGGCACAGGTTTTGCTGACAACGCCGGGGGCGGGCAAGTGGTACAAGGCCAACGGCAGGCAGGCCATTCAGCAAACGGAAATTACGCTTGGCGAGGACGCGCAGCTGGAGTGGTTGCCGCAGGAAAACATGCTGTACAACGAGGCGGCAGTCGACTGGTCCAGCCGCATCGAGTTGGCCGCCACCGCCCGCTTTGCTGCCTGGGAGGTGACCTGTCTGGGCCGGCGGGCAAGGGGTGAACGGTTCGAGTCGGGTCACTGGCGGCAGCAGATGCAGGTATACCGCGCCGGTCAACGGGTGTTCAACGATTTCACCGATGTGGCGGCCGGCAGCCGCTTGCTTGTGTCGCCTATAGGGCTGGCGGGCATGCCGGTATCGGGGCTGTTTCTGATTGCGGCGGGAAAGCTGCCGGACGAACTGCTGTCCCGCTGTCGGGAAGTGACGGCAGACGAGCCGGCAGCACGCTACGGCATGACCGTTTTGCCCGAAGTGACGCTGGTGCGCTATGTGGGTCTGGAGGCTCAGGCGGCCCGGCTGTATTTCGAAAAAATATGGGGCATTGTGCGCCCCTGGTACGGCGGCAGGCCGGCAGTGCGGCCCCGCATATGGAACACGTAGAGACAAGTATTTAAGTACAGGTAGATGGAATGGAACTCACCCCGCGCGAAAAAGACAAGTTGCTGATATTTACTGCTGCGCTGCTGGCCGAGCGTCGGCGTGCACGCGGACTGAAGCTGAATTATCCGGAGGCAGTGGCGTATCTGTCTGCCGCCATTCTGGAGGGGGCCCGCGACGGCCGCACGGTGGCCGACCTGATGGGCTACGGTGCGACGCTGTTGTCACGCGAGGACGTGATGGACGGCGTGGCGGAAATGATCCCGGAAATTCAGGTGGAAGCGACCTTTCCGGACGGCACCAAGCTGGTGACGGTGCACCAGCCGATTGTGTAAGGCGTGAGGAGGAAAAATGATTCCCGGTGAAATGCTGATCGACGCAGGTTGCATCGACCTGAATGAAAACCGGCCGACGTTGACGGTGACGGTGTCCAACAGCGGCGATAGACCAATTCAGGTGGGCTCGCATTTTCACTTTTACGAAGTGAACGATGCGCTTGAATTCGACCGCGCCACCACAAGGGGCTATCGGCTTGATATTCCCGCCGGTACGGCCGTGCGCTTCGAGCCGGGGCAGGAGCGCACGGTGCAACTGGTGGAGCTGTCCGGTGACGGCGTGGTGTACGGTTTTCAGGCCCGCGTGATGGGCAAGTTATAGGGAGAGTGCGATGAAACAGACCAAGCTGATCAAACAAATGCTCTGGCTGGGCTTGCTGGTGCCGGGTATGGCATTTGCCCATCCGGGGCACAGTGGGAACGTTTTGGCGGGTATGGCGCATCCGTTCACCGGTTTGGACCATCTGATGACCATGCTGGCGGTGGGCATGTGGACGGCTCTGTCGGTATCCGCCAAGCGCCACTGGGTGCCGGCGGGGTTCATCGCCGGCCTGGCGCTGGGTGCGCTGGCAGGCATCTATTTGCCCGCGCCGGGCATGTCGGCCGCCAGTGAAAGCATGATTGCCGCCTCCATGCTCGCCATGCCGCTGCTGCTGGCCGCCTTGTTGCGTTTGCCGCTGGCTTCCATGGGGGCGGCAGCCGGCTTCGTGGCGCTGTGGCACGGCTACGCCCACGGCGTGGAAATGCCGGCCGGCGCTCAGCCGCTGTCTTTCATGCTGGGCATGCTGGCGGCGTCTGCTGCACTGCTGGCAATCGGTTACGCGGTCGGCCGCCTGGCGCAGTCGCGTCTGCGCTGGCTGGGTGCGGCCATGGCGCTGTTTTCCGCCGTCTGGCTGGCTGTCTAGGAGCTTTGTATGGCTGTTTCGATTGACCGCCGCGCCTATGCGGAAATGTACGGCCCCACGGTGGGAGACCGGGTCCGCCTGGCCGATACCGAACTGTTCGCCGAAGTGGAGCGTGATTACACCCTTTACGGCGAGGAAGTGAAATTCGGCGGCGGCAAGGTCATCCGCGACGGCATGGGGCAGGGGCAGAAATGTGCCGCCGAAGTGGCCGATACCGTCATCACCAACGCGCTGATCTTCGACCACTGGGGCATCGTCAAGGCCGATATCGGGCTCAAGAACGGCCGCATTCAGGCTATCGGCAAGGCGGGCAACCCCGATATCCAGCCCGGCGTGACCATCGCCATCGGCGCAGGTACTGAAATCATTGCCGGTGAAGGCATGATCGTCACTGCCGGCGGCATCGATTCGCATATCCATTTCATCTGTCCGCAGCAGATCGAGGAAGCGCTGATGTCTGGCGTCACCACCATGATCGGCGGCGGCACCGGCCCGGCGACCGGCACCTATGCCACCACCTGCACGCCGGGCCCGTGGCATATTCACCGCATGCTGGAAGCAGCGGAAGCCTTTCCCATGAACCTGGGCTTTCTCGGCAAGGGCAACGCCTCGCTGCCGCTGCCGCTGGCGGAGCAGGTGCAGGCCGGCGCTATCGGTCTGAAATTGCATGAGGACTGGGGCACCACGCCGGCGGCCATCGACAACTGCCTGTCGGTGGCGGATACCTTCGACGTGCAGGTGGCCATCCATACCGACACGCTTAACGAAGCCGGCTTTGTCGAAACCACCGCGGCGGCCTTCAAGGGACGAGCGATCCATACTTACCATACCGAAGGGGCGGGCGGCGGGCACGCGCCGGACATCGTCAAACTGGCCGGCTTGCCCAACGTGCTGCCGTCGTCCACCAACCCGACCCGGCCCTACACCGTGAACACCATCGACGAGCATCTGGACATGCTGATGGTGTGCCACCATCTCGACCCGGCCATTGCCGAAGACGTGGCGTTTGCCGAGAGCCGCATCCGCCGCGAAACCATCGCCGCCGAAGACATCCTGCACGATCTGGGGGCGCTGTCGATGATGTCGAGCGACTCGCAGGCCATGGGGCGGGTGGGCGAAGTGATCATTCGCTGCTGGCAGACGGCGCACAAGATGAAGGTGCAGCGCGGCGCGCTGGCAGGCGACAGTGCCCGCAACGACAACAGCCGCATCAAGCGCTACATCGCCAAATACACCATCAACCCGGCCATCACACATGGTGTGGCGCACGAAGTGGGCAGCATCGAAGCGGGCAAGCTGGCCGATCTGGTGCTGTGGAAACCGGCCTTTTTCGGCGTGAAGCCGAGCCTGATTCTGAAGGGCGGAATGATCGCCGCTGCCGCCATGGGCGATGCCAATGCCTCCATCCCCACGCCGCAGCCGGTGCATTACCGGCCCATGTTCGGCGCGTTCGGCAAGGCGCTCACCCGCTCGGTGACCTTCGTGTCGGCTGCCGCGCTGGAAAACCCGGCCGTGCTGGGGCTGGGCCTGGCGAAGTCTCTGGTGGCGGTGCGCAACACCCGCGCTATCGGTAAAAAAGACATGATTCACAACGCCTATACGCCGGAAATCACGGTCGACCCCGAAACCTACCTGGTGCACGCCGACGGCCAGCTTTTGCTGTGCGAGCCCGCCGCGAGCCTGCCCATGGCCCAACGTTATTTCCTCTTCTAAATGATTAGCCTGACTGAAAAACTCGCTTCTCCAGAATCCTGGCAGGACGAACTGATTCTGCCTTTTGAACGACGTCAGCGCAGCCGCTTGCGCGTGACTTTGGCCTCCGGTGAGGATGCCGCGCTGATGGTGGAACGCGGCACGGTGCTGCGCGGCGGCGATCTGCTGCGCGCCAGCGACGGCCGTGTGATCCGCGTGGTGGCGGCCGACGAGCCGACCCTGCGCGTGACAGCCGCCAATGCCACCGAACTGGCACGCGCCGCCTACCACCTGGGCAACCGTCACGTGCCCTTGCAGGTGGGCGACGGCTGGCTGCGATTGGAACAGGATCATGTGCTGCAGGACATGCTGATCGGCCTGGGCGCTTCGGTCACGGCGGAACAGGCGCCGTTTGAACCGGAGGCCGGGGCCTACGGTGGCGGGCATCGACATCATGGACACGGTCATGACGAAGACGAACGGCCTTCCGTGTTGAATGTGCCCACCCGCTTGAGGAAAACCGCATGATCAATCCCAACCAACTCCCCAAACTGTTGCAGCTGGCCAGCCCCATGCTGCCTGTCGGCGGCTACAGCTATTCGCAGGGGCTGGAATGGGCAATCGAGTCCGGCGCCGTGACAGTGGCCGAGGCCGTAGAGGAGTGGGTGAGCGACGTGATGGAGCTGGTGCTCGGCCGCTTCGAACTGCCGCTGCTCAAACGCATGGCCCTGGCCTGCGAAGAACATGATGCGACTGCCTTGCAGAACTGGAATGAACTGTTCGTGTCGGCCAGAGATACCGCGGAGTCGCGGGCTGAAACCCAGCAGATGGGGTTTTCGCTGACTCGTCTATTGCGCGACCTGCAAGGCGAGCGCGAGCCGCATCTGCAGCTGCTTAACGGCCTGAATCCGGTGTCCTTTCCGGCGGCCTATGCCTGTGCCGTGGCGCTGTGGAAACTGCCGCTGAAGGAAAGTCTTGAGGCGTACGGCTGGTCGTGGATTGAAAATCAGGTGGCGGTGGCGATGAAAACCATGCCGCTGGGGCAAGTGGCCGGTCAGCGGCTGATGCTGTCTTTGGGCGAGGCGTTGCCGGCTTGGGTGGAGCGTGCGTGGGAGCTGAGCGACGAGCAATTGTCCAATTTCGCCCCCTTGTACAGCATTGCCGGCTGTCGGCATGAAAGCCAGTACAGCCGTTTGTTCAGATCGTAAATGGAGTATGCAGCATGCTAAGCAATGAACCCCTGCGCAATGAACCCCTGCGCGTCGGTATCGGCGGCCCGGTCGGGTCGGGCAAGACAGCCCTGACACTGGCCTTGTGCAAGTCGCTGCGCGAGAAATACAACATCGCCGTGGTGACCAACGATATTTACACGCGTGAAGACGCTGAGTTCCTCACCCGCAATGAAGCACTCGAACCGGAGCGCATCATCGGCGTGGAAACCGGCGGCTGCCCGCACACCGCCATCCGCGAGGATGCCTCGATGAATCTGGCGGCCGTTGCCACGCTGTGCGAGCGGTTCGAGAATCTCGATATTGTTTTCGTCGAAAGCGGCGGCGATAATTTGTCCGCGACTTTCAGCCCGGAATTGTCCGACCTGACCCTGTACGTCATCGACGTGTCCGCCGGCGACAAGATTCCCCGCAAGGGCGGCCCCGGCATCACCAAATCCGACCTGCTGGTGATCAACAAGATCGATCTGGCTCCCATGGTGGGGGCATCGCTGGAAGTGATGAAAACCGACGCCACGCGCATGCGCGGCGAGCGGCCGTTTTACTTCAGCAATCTGAAAAGCGGACACGGCCTGGACGATATCATCCGCTTTATTGAACGGCGGGGTTTGATGCAGGATTGATGCTTCTACAGAGCGCGGGCTGGCGGCGGCTCAGTTCGCCACAATCAGCAAGGCGGTTGCGGTGTGGGCGAACAGCAGCGGCCAGAGTTGCCGCCAGCGCCAGTACACCGCGCCGTACAGCAGGCCGATACCGGCAATTTCGAGTGACTCGGCCGGTCCCGCATCGATATGAGCCAGTACGCGCAGCAGGGTGCTGACGCCAATGATGAAAAGCGGCCCATGACCGGCTAGCGCCTTGAACAGGTAGCCGGAAAGGAATATCTCTTCGAATACGGCGTTGACGATGAATGCCAGCAGAACGACAGGCAATGCCATCGCCACCGTGCTGCTGGCTGCGTGCAAATGACCGCTTGCATCGGCTAAGCCGGCGCTTGCCGTCAGCGCATGAATCAGCAGCCCGACAAGGGCCAGCAGGGCGCCAAGGACAGTTGTTTGCCGGCACGGATGCCAGTCCAGCGAAGCAAGGGTCCAGCCGCGCAGGCGCAGGAAGGCGGCGGAAATCGCCAGCACGGGGAGTTCAACGGCCATGATCGAAGTCAGATAACCGCTATCAAAAGCGGCCAGCTTGTGCGAATGCAAGGTAACAAAGAGAGCGTGCATGGCTGCCCACCCCCAGTAATACGAACCGACGAAAAGAAACTCCCCCCAGCCGGGCATGCGTTTGATAACGGCAGCGAGGGTCATACGGAAACTTCACAGCAAAAACGAAAATCAGATAGGCGTATTATCGCAGTTTTTTCGTCCTGGCGCTTGCTGAAACAAGTGCTTATGCAGTTACATGGTGATGCAATCTGCCTTGCGCTATACTTCGGCGCATCCCACTGAAACCGTCCGTAAAGGCATACCATGCGTTTGGCACTCTTTGATCTCGACAATACACTGCTTGCCGGCGACAGCGATTTTTCCTGGGCGCAGTACCTGATCGAACAGGGTGTGCTCGATCGTGAGGTGTACGAGGCCCGCAACGAAAAGTTCTACAGCGATTACAAGAACGGCACGCTGGATATCCACGCATTTCTCGAATTCCAGCTCAAACCGCTGGCCCGCCATCCGCGCTGGCAGCTGGATACCTGGCACGCCGGTTTCATGGAACGGAAAATCCGCCCCATTATTCTGCCCAAGGCCCGCGAACTGG
This sequence comes from Pseudomonadota bacterium, assembly GCA_021851875.1. Classification (GTDB taxonomy): domain Bacteria; phylum Pseudomonadota; class Gammaproteobacteria; order Burkholderiales; family JAJZQI01; genus JAJZQI01. The sequence continues at coordinate 23,957 of JAJZQI010000001.1, forward strand.
TGGCACATCATCTGGAGCAGGCCGATCTGGTGGCTATCGTGACCGCCACCAATTCCTTCGTGACCCGGCCGATCGCCCAGGAATTCGGCATTCAGCACCTCATTGCCACCGAGCCGGAACACCACGAAGGGGAGTTTACCGGCGGTGTGATGGGCATCCCCAGCTTCCGCGAGGGCAAGGTGGCCCGTTTGAAGCAATGGCTGGAGGAAATCGGCACCGGCTGGGACAAGGTCAGCGAAAGCTGGTTCTACAGTGATTCGCTTAACGATCTGCCGCTGCTGTCCATTGTGAACAATCCCGTGGCAGTCGATCCCGATCCCACGCTGGAAAGCCATGCCAGACAGGCCGGCTGGCCGGTCATGAGTCTGCGCAACTGAATTTGCGCCTGATGCCGCGCATCTTTCTGCCCTTGGCGCTGGCCGCTCTGCTGAGCCTGGCGCTGGGGCTTCTGTGGGGCAGCGGGGGATTCTCCGTTGATGCCTTGCAGCTGTACTGGGATTTGCGCGCCCCCAGGACATTCGGCGCTTTTGCCTGCGGCGGGCTGCTGGCCCTGGCTGGCGCTCTGCTGCAGCTGCTGCTGCGCAATCCGCTGGCGGAACCCTATATGCTGGGCGTATCGGGCGGCGCGTCGGTCGCGGTATTCATTGCCGTGCTGCTCGGCGTGAGCTGGAGTGCCGCCTGGTGGGCCGGCGCGGCCGGCGCGCTGGCCGCGCTGGCGCTGACTTTCAGCTTGTCGCTGTCGGTGCGGGGTTTTCGCGCCGAGCGCTTGCTGCTGACCGGCGTGGCCCTGGCAGCCGGCTACAGTGCCCTGATTGCCCTGCTGTCCACCTTGGTGCCGCCTGCCGCCTTGCCCGGAATGAGTTTCTGGTTGCTGGGCGATACCGGCGCGATTGCCCATGTGCCGCTGATCTGGGCATTGCTGCTGGCGGGCCTGGTCATGGCCATAGCGCTTTCACCCCGTCTCGACGTATTGCGCCTGGGCGACGACAAGGCGCGCAGCCTGGGGGTCAACCCCGTCGGCCTGCATGTTCTGCTGTTTGTGTTGTCCGCCGTTTTGACGGCAACCGCCGTCATGCAAGTCGGCGGAGTGGCTTTTGTGGGTTTGATCGGGCCACAGCTGGCGGGACTGTTGTGGGCCGGCAGCTACCGCGGTACGGTGCTTGCCAGCGTGTTGGCGGGCGGTACGTTGCTGGTACTGGCCGACGTGCTGGGACGCAGCCTGATCGCCCCTTTGCAGATCCCCACCGGCGTGCTGACTGCCGCTTTGGGGGTGCCCTGGCTGATATTCCTGCTGCGGCGGAAGAGTTTCTGATGCGGGCCGATCAGTTACGTTTCGGCTACAAAACAGCGCATCCCGCGGTATTTGAGTTTTCTGCCGCCGCGGGGCAGTTCTGGGCGATTTTGGGGCGCAACGGCGCCGGCAAGTCCGCCCTGCTCAAAACCCTGGCAGGCTTGCTGCCCCCGCTGGGAGGCGAGGTTTTCCTCGCCGATGAGAAAATGGCGTCGCTGCCATTGCTTACTCGCGCACGGCAGCTGGGTGTGCTATTACAAGAAGAGCTGTCCGCTTATTCGGGCCATGTGCGCGACTTCGTCAATTTGGGCGGCTATCCCTGGGGCGGCGATCCGGCCGGAAAAACCGACTGGGCCTTGCGGCAGCTGGCTGTGCAGCAGCTGGCCGGTGCGCGCCTCGATGAATTGTCCGGCGGCGAGCGCCAGCGTGTCAGGCTGGCGCAGCTGCTGGCGCAGGATACCGCGATTCTTTTGCTGGATGAGCCGTTACAGCATTTGGACTGGTGTCAGCAGCAACATGTGTTGCAACGATTGCGACAGGCCGCGGAGGAAGAAGGCAAAACCGTGATAGCGGTATTGCACGAGGTGCAATGGGTGGAGAAATACTGTACCCATGCCGTGCTGCTGCACGATGAAATCATACAACAGGGACGCGCCGCAGAATTGCTGGACCCTTTGCTGCTGCAAAGGCTGTACCACTGTGGCGGGCGGGCGGGGTAAGGCAGGCCGGAGCAAAACGACTGCCTGGCTGAGGGCGCCTGCGCCATGTCCCATTGATGGCCTGGATGGCCTGTTTCGGGTGAGGGACCATGGCTTATCTGCCGTTGCCGCGCACTTTGCTAATGCGCATCATGTTCGGGGTTGCCGTGCTGCAATTCTGCGTGGTTGGGCTGTTCAGCGCCTATCTGTTTTTCGACATGATGGGCAGCGAAGCCAACAACAGGCAAATGCTGGCGCAAAAGATCGTTTCGCTCAGCGCGCCCGGCATTGAACATCTGCTGCAAACCCACGACGATAAAACGCTGCCTCAGTTTCTCGAACGGCTGGCGGGAGACAACAGTGTTTCCGGCGTTACCGTCAAACGACTCGATGGCACGGTCTATTTCCAGCGCAGCAAGGCATCCTATCCGCTCAATGCGCTGGCGGCGATGCTGTTTCCCCAAACGCTCAATGAAGTCGTCAACAGCGACATCAGCAAAGACGGAAAGCCCTACGGCACCTTGACGGTGCGCCTGTCGAACAGGCCGTTCAACAATGCGGTGGAAAATTTCCTGGAAAACATCGGTCTGCTGTTCCTGATACTGCTCGGTTTCAACCTGCTCGCCATGCAATTGCTGATAAGGCATCTGGTGGCGCCGCTGAAACCCTTGACTGAACTGGCGATGCAGATCGGCGAAGGCAAACTCGACGCCGTGATCGACGTGTCGGAGAACGAGAGTGAAGAGGTGGTGCACCTGGCCCAGGCTTTCCGCAAGAACATCGATGTCATGCGCCATCAGATCGACGACCTGCAGGAGGCGCGCAGGCGGCTTTCGGCAAGCGAAACCCGCCTGCGCGACTTGATCGACAGCATGCAGGAAGTGCTGCTGGAACTGGATCGGGAGGGGCGCATCGTTTTTCTCAATCCAGTATGGGAAGCGCTCACGGGGTATTCTGTCAATGCCAGTCTCAACCAGCCATTCAGCAGCTTCGTGGTGCAGCCGGTGCAGCAGGCCATGTTCGTCGCCGCTCGATTGCAGGAGATTCTGTTGCGCAACCTGCTGATCGAATTGCGGGCGCATGACGGACACGCCATCTGGATCCACATGAACAGCAATCTCAAACAGGATGAGCAGGGTGTCTTCAGCGGCGTGGTTTGCACGCTGAACGACATTACCGAACTGATTCGGTTGCAGGACAAACAGCGCCAGCACGAAGCGGAACTGTACCGCCTGTCCATTACCGATCCGCTGACGGGTTTGCACAATCGCCGCTACTTTGACGAAATGCTGGAACAGATTCTGCACAAGGGTTACCAGGGCGAACCGCTCAGTCTGCTGATCATGGATGTCGACGGGTTCAAGTTCATCAACGACACCTATGGGCATCCGGTAGGCGACGAGGTGTTGCGGCTGGTGGCCGAGGCGCTGCAGGAAATCGTTCCCGCTTCGGCAACTCTGGTGCGCATGGCGGGCGACGAATTTGCCATCCTGCTGCGCGACACCACTGAAGCGCAAGCTACCCGTACCGCCCAGCACCTGCGTCAGGCCGTCAGTCGTTTGCTCGTTCCGCTGGCGGTGGGCACGCTGCAGGTGCGCTGTTCCATCGGCGTGGCGTCGGCGCCGACGCATGGGCGCCAGCCGCAGGATCTGGTGCGTTCCGCCGATGTGGCGCTGTACCATGCCAAGAAAAGCGGGCGCGACCGCGTCGATGTGTTGCCGCACAATGTGGGTGAAGCCATCATGGATATCTTTTCCCAGGGTTTCGAGCTGCGCAATGCCTTGCAGGCCGGTATGATCGCGCCGTTCATCCAGCCCATCGTCAATCTGCAAACGCGGGAAATTTTCGCCTACGAAGTGCTGACGCGGCTGCGGCGCGGCGATAGCTATGTGGCGGCGGATGAATTCATCCCCATTGCGGAGGATCTGGGCCTGATACGCGAGATGGATTTGCATATCATTCGCGAAGCCCTGCGGCGCGTGCCGCCGAAAACACATCTGTTCATCAACATCAGCCTGAGTTCGTTCTATAACCCCGAATTCGCCACCGAGCTGAAAAAGATCCTGCTGTCTCCGGCAGGCCGCGAGCATGAAATCACCATCGAGTTTACCGAGCGTCAGACAACTGCAATCTCGGAAGATTTTTTGAATTATTTTGACGACTTGCGCGAAGCGGGCTGCCGCATTGCGCTGGATGATTTTGGCGTGGGCTATTCAACCTACGGCTACATGCTGCAGGTTAAACCGAACTACCTCAAGATCGACGGCAGTTTTGTCCTGGATGCCATCAGCAACGAACTGGATGCCATGATCGTCAGGCAAATAGCGGACATCGCCGTTGCCTCCAGCAGCCTGACCATCGCCGAGCACATTGAAGATGAGGCCACCATGCAGAAAGTCCTGTCGCTCGGGGCTCATTACGGCCAGGGATACTATTTTGGCCGCCCGAAACTGGTGGAGCATTATTTTCCGGCGGCGAAGATGGGAGGTGAGGCGTGAACGGTGAACAGGGAACAGGGAACAGGGAACAGGGAACAGGGAACAGCCGCCCGGGTCTTCACTTCCCTCTTTGAAAAAGAGGGATTGAGGGGGATTTACTTCAGCGGCAGCAGCTGCTGAGAAATCCACCACGTCTACACTTTAGTGTCGCCCAACCCTTCACCCTTCACCCTTCACCCCTTCGGCTGATTCACCAGCCGCGTTCCAGCCAGGCGATCGTGCAGATACTGTCCCTGCCGGTCGAACAACGCCCAGACCACGCCGATACCGAGGCCGTAGCTCGGCAAGGCGTAGAGCGCGCGCAGGATGGCGGTTTTCGGGTCGAGCTTGCTGCCGTCGTTGCGTTCCAGCCGAATGCGCCAGGTTTTCATGCCCAGCGTCTGGCCGCGTTTTACCCAGAACAGCACGTAGTAGCCCATGCCGACGGCCAGCAGGTAAAGCTGGAACACGTAGCGGAGCGGACCTTGCAAAACGGTCAGCTGGGACGACTGGTGCGCCTGGCTGACCGATGTGCTGGAAGCCAGCAGGGAAAAGGCCGCGCCGGCCATGAAGATGACGGCCAGCACCAGCAGACTGTCATACAGCAGACTGGCAAGTCGGCGGGCGATGTTTACGTGCATCTCGGGGGTCATGTCGTGTGTCCTGTTAACTGGGTGGGTTTGCGGGCTATTTGCCCGGTTTGTTCTGGTGGCCCGCCTGCCATTCCTGGCGGAATTCCTCGCGTTGTTCCGGCGGCATCTGGCGCAGCTGACTGAAGTTTTCCCGCGCGCGGCTGCGCTGTTCCGGCGACAGGTCGGCCCACTGCTGCAACCGGCGGTGCAAGCGTTCCCTTTTGTCCGGCGGCAGGCTCGGGTACTGCTCGGCCACCATCATCAGGCGGGCGCGTTGCAGGTCGGACATCTGATTCCATTCGCCGGCCAGCGGCGACAGCGCTTCCCGTTGCTGGGAGTTCAATTGTTCCCATAAGGGCGCTGTCGGCGCATCGGCGTGGCCAAGCAAGGCATGGCCGGCTAGCAAACAGGCGATCAGCGCCTGGCGGACTTGTCCGGCCATTGGGGTATGTCCTCGTTCAGATAAGCGGAGATAGGCAGATCGCCGGTCAGCAACTGCGTGTCGATGTCCTGGATGGGCAGGGCGTGGTGAGGCTGCATGCTGCTGTACAGGGCGATGCTCAGCAAAGCGATAAACACGAACAGCGCCAGCACACGATACAACAGGGGGCTGCCGGCCTCGTCGAGCAGGTCGAAGTCGAATCCCTGGCCTGTGCTCAGTGTGACGGTGGCGTGCATGCGTTGACGGGCCGTTGCGGCAGCGGCCTCGCGCGCCTGGCGCAGGCGCCATTCGGCGTGCGCCGGCAAAGCGTCCAGATTCTGGTCCAGCTGCGTTTTTACCCAGCCGGCAAATATGCGCTCATTCATTGATGTCGATCCCCTTGTCCTTCAGGAATGCAGCCAGCGCATGGTTCGCGCGCGAACAATGCGTTTTTACGCTGCCTTCCGAACAGCCCATGATTTCTGCGGTCTCTGCCACATCCATATCTTCCCAATAACGCAGCAAAAAGGCTTCGCGTTGACGTGCCGGCAGCTGCGCCAGTCCTTGTTCGATCCAGTGCATGATTTCTTCCCGCGCCAGCAGCTTTTCCGGCCGGGTTTCCTGCGGTGGTTCGCCGGCCGGCTGTAGCGTGTCGAGCAGGTCGTGCTCGTCGTCATCGTCCTTATTGCCGCCAAAGGCGGAAAACAGGGTGATCCAGGTGGAGCGGGTTTTGCTGCGGCGGTAATGGTCGTGAATGGCGTTCTGCAGAATGCGCTGGAACAGCATGGGCCACTCTTCCGCCGGCCGGTCGGCATAGTGCTCGGCCAGTTTAAGCATGGCATTCTGCACGATATCGAGCGCGGCTTCCTCGTCGCGCACGGCATAAAGCGCCTGTTTGAAGGCGCGTCGCTCGCTCTGGGCAAGGAAGGAGGAAAAGGCGTCCAGCGGATTCAGGTGAAACTCCGGATGAGGGCACTGGCAAAGCGGCAATCTTAACAGACAGCAAAGTTTTGCGAAATTTTGCGCGGGTTTGGTACCATCGTGCGTTTCGATGTATGACGGGTAGCAGTAGATGGACAGCGATCTGAAGTCTCTGGAGTTCGACGGCATTCGCCGACTTCTCGAACGTTTGGCATTGACCCCCTATGGCGCGGATGCGGCGCGCAATCTGGAGCCGGCTCCCAGTCTGGCCGTCGCCCGCGCCATGCAGCAGGCCGTGACGGCTTCGCGTCAGGTGGTGGACGGCTATCTGCTGCCGCGCCTGGGCAATGTGCCGGATATCCGCGCCTCGCTGCGTCAGGCCGATCAGCAGGGCGCCGCCCTGTCGCCCAGCGCGCTGTCGAATCTGCGGGTGGTGATGAATATCGTGCTGCAGCTGCGCGAGCTGGTGGCGCAATTCCCCGGGCTGTACCAGAACATCGGTCAGCTCAAGGCGCCCGCCACGCTGATGCAGGTGCTGGACAAGACCATTTCCCATGCCGGCCGCCTGAAGGAAGATGCCTCGCCCGAGCTGGCGGATCTGCATAAACAATATGTCGATATCCAGAAGCAGGTGGAAAACCATCTGAAGGACCTGATCCGCTCGCCCTCTTACACCGGTCTGTTCGACGAGGATGCCAAGCCGGGCTGGCAGGGCATTCGCGCTGTGCTGACCATTCGTGCGGTCAATGCCGACAAGATCAAGGGTGTGCGTCGCGGCACCTCGGGCGGCGGGCGCGACGCCCTGGTCGAGCCGATCGAGGTGGTGGCCCACAACAACCGGCTGGAAACGCTGGGCGGTCAGATCGAGTCGCAGAACCAGATCGTCCTGCGCGCGGTGACGGATGACGTGCGCGCCCATCTGGCCGAGCTGGAGGGCGCCATCGACGCGCTGACCTGGATCGACCTGGCGTTTGCCGCCGGTCAGCTGTCGGCTGCCATGAACGCCGGCGCTCCGGCGCTGGTCGATGCCCCCATCGTGCGTCTGAACAAAGCCTACCACCCGCAGCTGATGCTGCAGTTCATGGACAAGCAGATCAGCCAGCTCAAGCCCCTGACCATCCAGCTGGATGAAAACCAGCCGATGATGGTGATCACCGGGCCCAATACCGGCGGCAAGACGGTTGTGCTGAAAACCGTCGGCCTGCTGGCCACCATGGCGCACTGCGGTCTGCATGTGCCGTCGGAAGAGTTGTGCGAGATCGGCGACTTCTCCCGCATTATCGTGGATGTGGGCGACAAGCAGAGCCTGCATCACCACCTGTCCACCTTTGCCGGCCACGTGGAAGTATTGAAGCGGCTGCTGGGCGAGGCCGATGACCGCACGCTGGTGCTGATGGACGAGTTGGGCACCGGTACCGATCCGGAAGAGGGCGCTTCGCTGGCCATGGCGGTGCTGGATGAGCTGTCCAGCCGCAAGGTGCACGGCATCGTCACGACCCACCTGTCACCGCTTAAGGGCTTTGCCGATGGTCACAGCTATTTGACCAACGCCTCCATGCGCTTCGATTTTGAAAATCTGTCGCCGACGTATGAACTTGAGCCGGGCAAGGCGGGTCAATCCCTGGGGTTGATCATTGCCGAGAAGAACGGCTTGCCCAGCGGTCTGGTGGAAAAGGCTCGCGGCTATCTGGCAACCCTGCACCCGAACGGGGGGTGACGGGGCTGTCGCAGCAGACGGGGTTATCCGCCTTGTCTGTAGGGGTTTTGCGCTGGCTCGGGGGTTAAATTTTCCTTGACCAAACTGGCATATGTCGGTAACTTCAAAGGTTTTTCGGTACGAAATAATCTGTCGGCGTTGGTGCTGGCGGAATTGATTTAAAGAGTTGAAAAAATGGAACTCACTGGTGCGGAAATAGTAGTTCGCTGCCTGGCTGACGAAGGGGTCGATTTTGTCTTCGGTTACCCCGGCGGCGCAGTGCTGAATATCTACGACGAGATTTTCAAGCAGGATAAATTCAAGCATGTGCTGGTGCGCCATGAGCAGGCGGCCGTGCATGCGGCTGACGGGTATGCCCGTTCCACCGGGCGTGTCGGCGTGGCGCTGGTCACGTCCGGCCCGGGTGCGACCAATGCGGTCACCGGCATTGCCACCGCCTACATGGATTCCATTCCCATGGTGATTCTCACCGGCCAGGCGCCGGTGCCGGCCATCGGTCTCGATTCCTTCCAGGAAGTCGATACCGTCGGCATCACCCGTCCCTGCGTGAAGCACAACTTCCTGGTGAAGGATATCGCCGACCTGGCAGCCACCATCAAGAAGGCCTTCTACATCGCCGCGAGCGGCCGTCCGGGCCCCGTGCTGGTGGACATTCCCAAGGACGTGACCATTTACAAGCACGCCTACGAATACCCGAAAGAGGTGTCGCTGCGCTCCTACAATCCGGTCACCAAGGGCCATCCGGGCCAGATCAAGAAAGCCGTGCAGCTGCTGTTGTCGGCCAAACGCCCGATGATCTATGCCGGCGGCGGCGTGGTGCTGTCCGACGCCTCCAAGCAGCTGATCGAGTTCGTCAAACTGCTGGGCGCGCCCTGCACCAACACTCTTATGGGGCTGGGCGCCTATCCGGCCAACGATCCGCAGTTTCTCGGCATGCCGGGCATGCACGGCACCTACGAAGCCAATATGGCCATGCAGCACTGCGATGTGCTGATCGGCATCGGCGCCCGCTTCGACGACCGCGTGATCGGCAACCCGGATCACTTCTTCCAGGATGAGAAAAAGATCATCCATGTCGACATCGACCCGGCCTCCATCTCCAAGCGCGTGAAAGTGGATGTGCCCATCGTCGGCGGCGTGTCCGACGTGCTGGACGAGATGATCAAGATCCTCAAGGCCAGCAAGGAACGCCCGGACGAGAAGGCCATGAAGTCCTGGTGGTCGCAGGTCGAACTGTGGCGCTCGCGCGAGTGCCTGAAGTTCAACAACAGCAGCGAGATCATCAAGCCGCAATACGTGGTGCAAACCCTGCATCAGGTCACCAACGGTGAGGCTTATGTGACCTCCGACGTGGGCCAGCACCAGATGTGGGCGGCGCAGTATTACGGCTTCAACAAGCCGCGCCACTGGATCAATTCCGGCGGCCTGGGCACCATGGGCTTCGGTCTGCCGTCTGCCATGGGCGTGCAGTTGGCGCATCCGGATGCGCAGGTGGCCTGCATTACCGGCGAAGCCTCCATCCAGATGTGTATTCAGGAATTGTCCACCTGCAAGCAGTACCACATGCCGGTGAAGATCATTAACCTGAACAACCGCTATCTGGGCATGGTGCGTCAGTGGCAGGAATTCTTCTATGGCAACCGCTATGCCGAATCCTACATGGATGCGCTGCCGGATTTCGTCAAACTGGCGGAAGCCTACGGTCATGTCGGCATGAAGATCGAAAAGCCGTCCGACGTTGAGCCGGCGCTGAAGGAAGCCTTTTCGCCCAAGCTGAAAGAGCGTCTGGTGTTCATGGACTTCATTACCGACCAGACTGAAAACGTTTACCCGATGGTGCCGAACGGCAAGGGCCTGTCGGAAATGATTCTGTTGTGAGCGCGACCCGATGAGACACATTATTTCTTTGCTGATGGAAAACGAAGCCGGCGCGCTGTCACGCGTGGCCGGTCTGTTCTCGGCCCGCGGCTACAACATCGAGTCGCTGACCGTGGCGCCGACCGAAGACGAAACCCTGTCGCGCATGACCATCGTCACCCGTGGCTCCGATGACGTCATTGAGCAGATCATCAAGCAGCTGAACAAGCTGGTTGACGTGGTGAAGGTGCTGGACCTGAACGAAGGCGATCACATTGAGCGCGAGCTGATGCTGGTGAAGGTGAAAGCCGCCGGCAAGGACCGCGAAGAGATGAAGCGCATGGCGGACATTTTCCGCGGCCGCATCATCGACGTGACCGACAAGACCTACACCATCGAGCTGACCGGTCCGGGCAGCAAGCTGGACGCCTTCCTGGAAGCGCTGGATGCCAGCGTGATCCTGGAAACCGTGCGTACCGGCGCATCCGGCATCGGCCGCGGCGACCGCATACTCCGAATTTGAAATTAAGTGCGGCAGAGGCAAAAAAACGTAAAGCGCCTCACGCCTCACGTCTCACTATTAAACGAAAGGATAGAACATGAAAGTTTTGTACGATAAGGACGCCGACCTGTCCATCATCAAGGGCATGAAAGTGTCCATCATCGGTTACGGTTCCCAGGGCCATGCGCACGCGCAGAACCTGCGCGATTCCGGCGTGGACGTGACCGTCGGCCTGCGCAAGGGCGGCGCGTCCTGGGCCAAGGTTGAGGCAGCCGGCATCAAGGTGGCTGAAGTTGACGACGCTGTCAAGGGCGCCGATCTGGTGATGATTCTGCTGCCGGACGAAAACATTCCGGAAGTGTACGCCAAGAACGTGGCTCCCAACATCAAGCAGGGCGCTTCCCTGGCCTTCGCCCACGGCTTCAACGTGCATTACAACCAGGTTGTGCCGCGCGCCGACCTCGACGTGATCATGATCGCGCCGAAGGGCCCGGGCCACACCGTGCGTTCCGAATACCTCAAGGGCGGCGGCGTGCCGACCCTGATCGCGGTGTACCAGGACAAGTCCGGCAAGGCCAAGGACATCGCGCTGTCCTACGCGGCTGCCAACGGCGGCACCAAGGGTGGCGTGATCGAAACCAACTTCCGCGAAGAGACCGAAACCGATCTGTTCGGCGAACAGGCTGTTCTGTGCGGCGGCGCGGTGGAACTGGTTAAAGCCGGTTTCGAAACCCTGGTGGAAGCGGGTTATGCGCCGGAAATGGCTTACTTCGAATGTCTGCACGAACTGAAACTGATCGTGGACCTGATGTACGAAGGCGGTATCGCCAACATGAACTACTCCATTTCCAACAACGCCGAGTACGGCGAGTACGTGACCGGTCAGCGCGTGATTGCCGACCAGGCCCGCGCCGCCATGAAGGAATGCCTGACCAACATCCAGAACGGCGAATACGCCAAGCGCTTCATCCTGGAAGGTCGTACCAATTATCCGGAAATGACCGCCCGTCGCCGTCTGAACGCAGAACACCCGATCGAAGTGGTGGGTAACGAACTGCGCGCCATGATGCCTTGGATTGCCAAGAACAAGCTGGTTGACCAGTCCAAGAACTAATCAGGGCGTGAAGGGGGAAGGGAGAAGAGGGAAGGGCTGAGCCCGGCCTTCTTGCTCCCTTCCCCCTTCTCTCTTTTCCCTTCCCAGGATTCCTATGTCCAACTACCCCCATCCTATTCTTGCCCGCGAAGGCTGGCCCTTCATCGCCCTCTCCGTGGGAGCAGCCATTGCTGCAACACTCTGGTTCCCGGCTGCCCAATGGCCGCTGTGGATCATTGCCGGCTTCGTGGTGCAATTTTTCCGTGACCCGCCGCGCGAAATTCCGTCAGGCGAGGGCTTGGTGATTTCTCCGGCCGACGGCCGCATCGTGGCCATCGAAAAGACCACCGATCCCTACCTGAACCGTCAGGCGCTGAAAATCAGCGTGTTCATGAACGTGTTCAACGTGCATTCCAATCGCAGTCCGGTCGACGGCGAAGTGAGGCAGCGCTGGTACAACCCGGGCAGGTTTCTCAATGCCGCGCTGGAAAAGGCCTCGCTGGAAAACGAGCGCAATGCCCTGTGGATCAAGACCGCCGACGGCCAGGACGTGACCTGCGTGCAGATCGCCGGCCTGGTGGCGCGTCGCATCCTGTGTTACGTCGACAAGGGTTCGCAACTGGCCCGCGGTCAGCGTTACGGCTTCATTCGCTTTGGCTCGCGCGTCGATGTATACTTGCCACCGAATGCCACCCCCAAAGTCGGTATGGGTGACAAGGTCAGCGCTACGGAAACGGTGCTGGCACAACTGCATAGCGATGTCTGACAGAGAGCCGTAAGCCGCAATGGCACAAAACTACGAAAAACGCACTCACCGTTCGCTGATTGATCCCGCCATGAGCCGGCGGGGCATCTACCTGTTGCCCAATCTGTTCACCACCGGTGCCTTGTTTGCCGGTTTCTACAGCATCGTCCAAGCCATGAGCGGGCGGTGGGAGCATGCCGCCGTGGCCATTTTCATCGCCATGGTGCTGGACGGTCTGGATGGCCGGGTGGCGCGCATGACCCGCACCCAGAGCGCCTTCGGGGCGGAATACGACAGCCTGTCCGACATGGTGTCGTTTGGTGTGGCGCCGGCGCTGGTGATGTATGTCTGGGCGCTCAAAGGCATGGGCAAACTGGGCTGGATCGCCGCCTTCATCTATTGCGCCGGTGCCGCATTACGTCTCGCGCGTTTCAACACCCAGCTGGAAGTGGCTGACAAACGTTACTTCCAGGGCTTGCCCAGCCCGGCTGCCGCCGCGCTGATCGCCGGTTTCATCTGGGTGCTGAACGACTATGACATTTCCGGCGTTACCGTGCACTGGGCTGCCTGGGTTCTGACCCTGTTTGCCGGCCTCAACATGGTAAGCAACATGCGCTACTACAGCGGCAAGGACATTAACCTGCGTAAAAGCGTGCCGTTTGTCGTGATCGTAGGCATCGTACTGGCTTTTGTGCTGATTTCCTACCGCCCGCCTGAGGTGCTGTTCGGTCTGTTTGTGCTGTATGCCCTGTCGGCCTATGTGCTGGCGGTGGTCGGCTGGTTCAGGAAAGATAGCAAGAAGGGTGTTCCGCCAGCGGCAGGTCAGTGAGTGAGGCTGCAAACGGTGAACAGTGAACAGTGAACAGTGAACAGTAGCAACAAAAAAGCCCACGACAGCGTGGGCTTTTTTGTGGGGCGAGCGGCTAGTTTTCTGCTAACCGCTTGCTGTTCACCGTCTCAGTAACGCTTGTCGGCGTTGCTGCGCTTGGGGCGGCGCTCGCCGCCGAAGCGGTCGTTGTTGCCTTCTGCGCTGCGCGGACGACGATCAGCGTTGAAGCTGTTGCCTTCGCGCGGGGCGCGGTTGCCGAAGTTGTCGTCGCGGCGGGGAGCGGCATGGTTGTCCGTGCGCTGGCCGTAACCACCTTCACGGCGCTGACCACCAAAGCCACCTTCGCGCCGTTGGCCGTCAAACCCGCCTTCGCGACGCTGGCCGGCGAAACCGCCTTCGCGGCGTTGGCCCTCAAAGCCACCTTCGCGACGTTGACCGTCGAAACCACCTTCACGGCGCTGACCGCCAAAACCGCCTTCACGACGTTGACCGCCGAAACCTTCGCCGCGGTTGCCGTAACCGGCCTTCTGGCCATGACGCGGCGGCTGGTTGCGACGGTCGCCACGGCGTTCCGGGCTCGGCTTGATTTTCGGTTCCAGACCTTCAATGGTGTGGATATCCATGGTCTTGGTGGTGTAGCGCTCGATGGCGCGCACCAGACCGCGCTCGCGTACGCTGGCCAGCGATACGGCGACGCCGGAGCGACCGGCACGGCCGGTACGGCCGATGCGGTGCACGTAATCTTCCACCTGGCGCGGCAGGTCGAAGTTGATCACGTGGCTGACGCCGGCGACGTCGATGCCGCGGGCCGCCACGTCGGTGGCCACCAGCACGCGCATACGGCCCTGGCGCAGGGCCTGCAGGGTGCGGTTGCGCTGGCCCTGGTTCATGTCGCCGTGCAGTGCGCCGGCCTGGAAGCCGTTGGCGCGCAGTTCGCTGGAGATGTCTTCGGCCGCCATTTTGGTGGAGGTGAACACAACGGCCTGGTTCATGCTGACGTCGCGCAGCAGTGCATCGAGCAGGCGGGTCTTGTGGCCCAGATCGTCGGCAAACATCAGGCGCTGTTCGATTTTGGCTTCCTGTTGCGGCTGCTTGGCAATCTCGATACGCTGGGCATTACGGGTGATGCGGCTGGCCAGGTTGCCCACTACGCCGTCCAGCGTGGCTGAGAACAGCAGGGTCTGGCGGTTGTCCGGCAGGCGGGCGATGATGCTTTCGATGTCGCCGATGAAGCCCATGTCCAGCATGCGGTCGGCTTCGTCGAGAATGAGGGTTTGAATATTGCCCATTTCAACGCGGCCGCGTTCCATGTGGTCCATCAGGCGGCCCGGCGTGGCGACGATGATGTCGACCGGCTGGCGCAGCAGTTGCAGCTGCTTGGCGTACGGTGCGCCGCCTACCAGGCAGACGGTGCGCAGACGGCGCAGTTCGCGACCGTAGGTGTCGGCGGCTTTTTGCACCTGCAGGGCCAGTTCGCGGGTCGGGGTCAGCACCAGCACGCTGGCGCCATTACCGGGACGGCCGGAGTCGGCCAGACGCTGCAGGCAGGGCAGCAGGAACGCGGCGGTTTTGCCGCTGCCGGTGTGCGAGGATACCAGCAGGTCGGACCCGCTCAGCGCGGCCGGGATAGCCTGTTGTTGTACCGGAGTCGGCTGGGTGTAGCCGGCGCGTGCCAGTGCCTTGGTAATAAAGGGGTTCAGTCCGAGCGAGTCGAACGTAACGGTGTCGGTTGCGGTTTCAGTGGACGCAACGGGGGTATTGCTTGCTTCAACAGTCATGATTTTTCCAGATTGAGGCGGCCCAAATTCAATAATGGGATGCCAACGCGTACAAAAAAGCGAGTAAGCTCACTTGGCCTACGCGTGAAGGCGGAGTGATCGCGACATGTCACCGGCTCTAACCAAAATTTGCAGTGAGTCGCTTGATCAGGAGAAGAACTGCTGATGAAGCCCTACGGGGGGTCAGGACGATGAAATTACTACTCATTAAGCACAGAGTCTGTTCGTTACCCTGTTTGACAGATGTCATATACATGAAACGAACAGGCGCGAATGATAGGGGGTTTGCACGTTAAAGTAAAGTTATTTATTCACTTTTGTTGTTGTGGTCGATCTCCTTGTAATGTTTCGTAAAAAGGGTAAGCTAAAGCGTATCAAAAATAACAACAGCGGCGTTTGCAATGCGCCGGTTTTTACCAAAGAGGAGGGTGTACCAATGAAAAAGAAAATCAGCGTGGCAATTCTTGGGCTGGGCAGGGTAGGCGAAGTGTTTGCCGAACATTTCCTCAGCAAGATTCAGGAATCACATGCCGATGTCGAAATCGTCGCCGTCGCCACGCGTAATATCCAATCGCCGGTCGCACTGGGCTTTGCCCATAATGGCGTGAGCGTGCTGGAGAATGCGCTCGATGTGGTCAAATTGGGCGACAGTGTGGACGTGGTCTTCGATCTGACCGGTGATCCGGCTTTGCGCAAATCGTTGCGTGAACACCTGCAGGCGGCCAACAACCGCCATACGGTAATTGCGCCCGAAGTGATGGCGCATCTGATTTGGGCGTTCTTTGGCGTTGGCAGTTTGCCGGAGGGTTCACATACTGGTTACGATTAATTGCGCGAGGCTGGTCGTGGCATGGCGGCTGTGTTAGTGTCTTATTTTGACACGATCTCAATCTGGAGCACGACATGGCCGTCATTGAAGCCACGCAGGACAATTTTGAAGACCTCATTCTGAACAACGATACGGTTATCGTCGATTTCTGGGCGCCCTGGTGCGCTCCCTGCCGTGGTTTCGCACCGACCTTCGAGGCGGCTTCGGAAAAGTATCCCGACATCACCTTCGTCAAGGTGAATACCGAGCAGGAACAGGAACTGGCCGGTTACTTCCAGATCCGTTCCATTCCCACGTTGATGGTGTTCCGCGAAAAAGTCATTCTGTACGCGGAAGCCGGTGCGTTGCCGGCCAAGCAGCTGGACGATCTGATTACTCAGGTGCAGGCCGTCGACATGGCGCAGGTGCACAAGGAAATCGCCGAAGAACAGGCCAAGCAGCCGTCCTGATTCTGTCTGGCCCCAAGCAAAACGCCCGGTTCATGCCGGGCGTTTTGCTTGGAGGTGCGGCTTAGGCCAACAGGCGCAAACCTTCGAGCGTAGCGGCGTGTTCCAGCCGATTGACGCCGCTGACCAGCGCCTTGATCGAGGCCGTCACGATATTGCGATCCAGACCGACACCGTAGCGGTCGGAGCACCCCGCGGCACTGACTTCGATAAAGGCGCAGGCGTTGGCTTCGGCGCCATTTTCCTTTTCTTCGCCTGCCTTCCTGCCGGCCAGTGAACGCTCCCCGAAGCTGCGCACCTGCAGCTCGACGCCCATGCCGCGCAGGGCATGCACTGCCGCGTCAATCGGACCATTGCCTTCGCCGGTCAGCAAATGGGCGACGCCGCCGACATCCACCGTCAGCCGGATGCCCTGCGCCTTGCCGTGCTCGAACAGATGGTGCTCGACATAGCGCAGCGATTGTCCGCCGGTCAGATAGGTGGCTGAAAACAGCTGCCAGATGTCCGCGGCGCTCATTTCGCCGCCGTGCGCATCGGTGTGCTGCTGTACCACGCCGGAAAATTCCACCTGCAGACGGCGCGGCATGACGATACCGTATTCCGCTTCCAGCAGGTAGGCGATGCCACCCTTGCCGGACTGGCTGTTGACGCGGATCACCGAATCATAACTGCGCCCCAGGTCGGCCGGGTCGATGGGCAGGTAGGGGACGTTCCACGGCGCATCCGGTTGCTGCGCGGCAAAGCCTTTTTTGATCGCATCCTGGTGCGAGCCGGAGAAGGCGGTGAACACCATGTCGCCGACGTATGGGTGGCGCGGGTGAACGGGCAGCTGCGTACAGTATTCAGCCGTGCGGGCAATGGCATTGATATCGGAAAAATCCAGTCCGGGCGCTACGCCCTGGGTGTACAGATTCAAGGCCAGCGTAACGATGTCCACGTTGCCGGTGCGCTCGCCATTGCCGAACAGGCAGCCCTCCACCCGATCGGCGCCGGCCATCATGCCCAATTCCGCCGCGGCCACAGCGGTGCCGCGGTCGTTGTGCGGGTGCAGACTCAGGGTGATGCTGTCGCGGCGTGCCAGGTTGCGATGCATCCATTCAATCTGATCGGCGTAGACGTTCGGGCTGGCCACTTCCACCGTGGTCGGCAGGTTGAGAATGATTTTATTCTCCGGCGTGGCGCCCCAGGCTTCGGTTACTGCGTTGCACACTTCCAGAGCGAAATCCAGTTCGGTGGCGGTAAACGTTTCCGGGCTGTATTCCAGCACCCATTCGGTTTCCGGCTGTTCGGCGGCCAGCTCTTTGATCAGGCGCACGGCGGAAACAGCCATGTCCACCACTTCCTGTTTGCTCATGCGGAATACAACGTCGCGGAAAGTGGGCGAGGTGGCGTTGTACACATGCACGATGGCCCGCCGCGCACCGCGCAAGGCTTCCATGGTGCGGCGGATCAGGTGTTCGCGCGCCTGGGTCAGTACTTCAATGGTGACATCGGCGGGAATGTGCTTGCCTTCGATCAGTTGCCGTACGAAGTCGAAATCGGTTTGCGAGGCGGAGGGAAACGCCACCTCGATTTCCTTGAAACCGATGTCGCACAGGGTACGGAACATGCGCATTTTCCGGTCGGCATTCATCGGCTCGAACAGCGACTGGTTGCCGTCGCGCAGATCGGTCGACATCCATATCGGCGGGGTGGTCAATGTGCGGTTGGGCCATTGACGGTCAGTCAATTGCACGGGTGCAAATGGACGGTATTTGCGGTCGGGTTGCTGCAACATGGTCGCTTCCTCGATGAATGTATTTCGATGGAAGTATTTTAGGACAGCCGGAGAGAAATTAAATTGCGAATCAGCCATTAAATTATTATTATTTGGAATATTTATCTAAAAATATAATATAATTGGCAATAATATGTCTTGTTTGTGCCTGTATTGGAAAATCGATGCAACTTGATCGCTACGACCGGGAAATTTTGCGCATCCTGCAGGAGGACGGTCGCATCAACAATCAGGATTTGGCCGATCGCATCGGCCTGTCACCCTCCCCCTGCTTGCGCCGCGTGCGCGCACTGGAAGAGACCGGCCTGATCACCGGCTATCATGCGCGGCTGGATGCCAAGGCGCTGGGCTTGTCTCTCATGGCGCTGATTCACATTTCCATGGACAAGCATACGCCCGAGCGCTTTCGGAATTTCGAGGCCGAGGTGGCGCGTATTCCGGAAGTCATGGAATGCCTGCTGATCACCGGTCAGGCGGCCGATTACCAACTCAAGGTGGTGGTGGCCGATATGGATGCCTTTCAGCTGCTGCTGCTCGACCGGATCACCCGCATCGAGGGGGTGACCGGGGTGCATTCCAGTTTTGTTTTGCGCCGCGTGGTGGATAAGACCTCCTTGCCTGTGCCGGCGGGCAAATAGGTCGATGTTGACAGGCAGCGTAGCGACCCGCTATAGTGGCCACATGAAAATTGCATATTTTTCACCGCTTTCATTGCTGTCCAAACGACTGTTGCTCTGGCTTCGCCCCACTGCCGCGGTGTCTTCCATCTGATTTTTTGACAAGGTAACCGCGGGTCGAACCGCGATGACCGTTGTCCCGTCCCAGCCAGCCGACCCGCAATAGAAAGGGGTTGTATGGCGCAGACAGATTCGCCTCCGTCAGCTTATCCAGTCTACGGCATCGCTTTGGCGGTGTTCGCGGCAGTCGGCTTTTCGGCCAAGGCGATTTTCATCAAATTGGCCTATCGTTACGGCGTCGATGCCGTGACCTTGCTGGCCCTGCGCATGGGGTTTTCCGCTCCCGTTTTCCTCGGTGTTGCGGCTTTAAGCCATAAGCGGGCAGATGCGCCGGCATTGCAACGGCAGGATTGGGCCGCGGTTCTCATGCTGGGCTGGCTGGGTTATTACCTGTCCAGCTTGCTGGATTTCTCCGGTTTGCAATACATCTCTGCCGGGCTGGAACGGCTGATCCTGTTTTTGTATCCGACCCTTGTTGTGTTGCTGTCCGCCTGGCTGTTCCGTCATCCCATCACGGCACGGCAACTGTTTGCCCTGTTATTGAGTTACGGCGGCATCGCCCTGGTGTTCGTGCATGATATGACGGGCTTGCGGCTCAGCATGCTGAGCGGTGCGGCGCTGGTGTTCGCCAGTGCCCTGAGCTATTCCGCCTATCTGATCGGTGCCGGCCGCTATATCGGGCGCATCGGCGCCGTCAGGTTTACCGCCTATGCCATGTCGGTGGCCAGTCTGGCCACTTTCATGCAGTTCGGCCTGACGCACCCCGTGCAGCGTTTGCTGCAACCGCCGCCGGTTTATGAGCTGGCATTGGCGATGGCGATACTGTCGACCATTTTGCCGGTATTCATGCTGTCGGCTGCCATCCATCGCATCGGCTCAGGGCATACCGCACTGGCCGGTTCGGTCGGCCCGGTTGCAACCCTGTTGCTGGCCTACATTTTTCTGGGCGAACAGCTGGGGGGCGTGCAATTGCTGGGGTCGGCACTGGTGCTGGCGGGGGTGTTGACGATTACGCTGTCGCAGTCAAAATGAAACCGACAACGATTCTGTGTGCTATAAATAAAGCCCATTGTTCATCGCACAGGAGGCTGTCATGAACATCCATACTCTACCCGATGCGATTCAGCGCGAACGCGAGGCGCTGCTCAGCGATGCCGTCGAATTGATGCAGGGCCAAGGCTATCGCGATCTGACCGTCCAGGATCTGGGCGGCTACCAAGACCCCGCCGAGCTGCTGATTCCAATTCTGAATGTCCATATGCAACCGGATATCGTCGCCACCAATCGGGATGGCGACGATCAGCTGCTGGGGCTGGTCGAAGTCAGTACCGATCTGGGCGAAGAATTGTGCGGGCGGCGCTGGCAGGCATTCGACAGCTGGGCGAAAAGCCACCACGGCATGATGCGTGTTTTCGTGCATCCGGAGGATCTGGCGCGTGCCGAGGAAATTGCCCGTTTGTGGCATATGCAGCCGGATTTCCTGATTCCGCTGGAACGCAAGCACTGATCTTAAACAGTTCGCCGTGCCGCGCGAGAGAGGTTGCTTTTGTTACTATTCCTCCCGTTGGTGTGAACGTTTTGTCTGAGCGCTTGTCCATTTCCGGCAAGGGGTCTTTAAAAACAGGGCAACAACGGGGGGAGTCATGGCTACAGTGTATTCAGCGTTCGGCAGGTTCTGGCTGTATTTTCTGGTGCTTATCGGTTTGCTGGCGCCATCCGTGTCGCAGGCTGTGCCGCTGTATGCCCGCCAAACGGGCATGACTTGCGAAGTCTGTCACTTCGGCGGTAACTTCCCCGAACTCACGGAGACAGGCCGGGAATTCAAATTGACCGGCTACACCTGGGGCAAGGTCAACGGTTTGCCGCTGGCCGGCATGGTCCTGGCCGGCAAGTCCAGCCTGAGCAATACCAACGGCTCATCCGATCCCGCCAATGATTTTGCCCACGACAAGTCGGCCCAGTTGCAGCAAGTGAGCCTGTTCACCGGCGGCAGAATCAGCGACGCGCTGGGCGCATTCATCCAGTGGACTTATGACGGTGTGGCCCAGCATAGCAATCTGGACAACACCGATATCCGTTTTGCCTCGTCTACCCGACTGGCGGACAAACCGATGATTTATGGCGTGACGCTGAACAACAATCCGTCCGTGCAAGATCTCTACAACACCACGCCGGCCTGGCGCTTTCCCTACGCCCAGCCTGGCAGCGCGTTCCAGGGTTATGGCAGCAGCACGCTGATCGAGGGCGCCTTGGCGCAACAGGTGGCGGGGCTGGGCGGCTATGTCGACTGGAATGGCCATGTGTATGCCGAATTGAGCGCCTATCGCACCGCCGACAAAATTTTCTCTTTCCTGCGCACCGGTCAGGATGTGGCCGCCAACACCTATCCGCTCAGCGGCACCAGTCCCTACTGGCGGCTGGCCTATCATGACGCTGCCGGACAGTCGTCCTGGATGGCGGGCGCCTACGGCATGAACGCCGAAACCTTTACCGATCCGCAAGACAATACCAGCCCTCGTAACCATTTCTACGATACCGGGGTGGATGGTCAATATCAGTGGGTGGATGGGGCGAATGAATGGTCGGCCCAGGGCACATGGATACATGAAAAAGCCAGCTGGGACGCCAGTAGCGGCAACAATGCGTCTGATACGCTCGACTCTCGCTGGCTCAAGGGCAGCTATTTCTACAACCACAAAATCGGCGGGACGGTCGGGCTGTTCGATATCAGCGGGAGTCAGGATGCGACTTTGTATGCCAATAACACCAGCCAGACGCCCGATACGCAAGGCTATGTGCTCGATTTCAATTATCTGCCGATGAATACACTGAAACTGGGCGTGCAATACACCGGTTATACCAAGTTCAATGGTTCGGCCAGCAATTACGATGCCTCCGGCACGCTGCCTGGGCGCAATGCGAGGGACAATAACAGCCTGTATGTGTACGGCTGGCTGATGTTCTAGGGCTGCAGGCAAAAAACCCGGCGCCAGCCGGGTTTTTTGCTTCTTACAGCCAGGCGGAAAGTCCTTTGAGCAATTCCTGGCGACGGCTGGTGGCGTTGCCTGCCAGAGCGAAACCGTTGGTGCTGCCGGTCGTGTCCTGATGTGTCAGGTTGATGCCTTCGGGCGTGGTTTCTCCTTGCCATTGGCCCGCGCTGCCATGCGGCGGCGGAGTGATCACCACCGGGCACCGCGGTGTTTTGACGATCACCGGCATGGCGGGGTAGGCCACTTCCGTCGGCGTGCCGGCAAGGGTTTTCGCCAGTGCCCGAGCCGCTTGCATGATGGGCTGCACATACGGCAACCACAGACCGTTCACTGCGGCACAGTCGCCCAGTGCATAGATGTCCGGTACACTGGTGGCCAGCGTGGTATCGACCGTGATCGCATGGCCGGTTTGCAAACCGGCCTCTTCTGCCAGGGCCGTTTGCGGCACCAGACCGATGGCCGAGAGCACGGCATCGACGACCAGTTGCTCGCCGTTGTTGAAGCGCACGGCCAGCGTGTTGTCGGGGCCTTCGTCGACGCGCTCAACCTTGGTCAGCGTGTGCATACGCACACCGATATCGCCCAGTTTGGCTGTCAGCCAGCCTGCCACATCCTCGGGGGCGAGCCGGTTGAGCACCTGGGCGGCCGGGTGCAGCAGGTGGACTTCGAATCCCGCGCTGTTCAGATCATGGGCAAATTCGCAGCCGATCAACCCGCCGCCGATGATGGCGATGCGCTTTTTTCCCGCAATCGTGTCACGGAAAACACGGTAATCGGCCAGCGTGTTGACGTGCATGATCCGGTCGGCAGCGCTGCCGGGCAGTTGCGGATCGCGCGGGGTGGCACCCAGGGCGAGCACCAGTTTGCTGTAGCTCATGCGGGCATTGCCCAGGCTAAGAGTGTGAGCGGCCGGATCAATCGAATCGACCCGGCTGTGCGCGAGGATGGTCGCCTGCAGCGTGTTGGCCATGGCGACAGCGTCCTGCGACATCAGTTGGTCGGCCGATTTGTTCTGCGATAAGGCGGAAGACAGCATGGGTTTGGAGTAGAAGCCACCATCATCTGTGGTAATCAGGGTCAGGGGCGTCGTGCTGTCGAGCTTGCGGAATTCCCGCGCCAGCGTGTAGCCGGCAAGGCCGGTGCCGATAATGATGATGGGGTTCATGGCGATTATCCTTTTAAACGCTTGCTGAATCAGGGCACGACTACCTGACCGGCGGGCTAACCCGCCGGTAGGTCCGTCATATCAGATTTCAATCATTTCAAAATCGGCTTTCGCCACACCGCAATCGGGGCAGGCCCAGTCGACCGGAATGTCTTCCCACCTGGTGCCCGCGGCGATGCCTTCTTCCGGCAAGCCTTCCGCTTCGTTGTAGATAAAGCCGCATACGATACATTGCCAAACTTTCATGATGTTCTCCTGTGTTCTGTCTATTTACTGTTCAATTACTTGCCGGTCACGCCCGCGAGGGTTTCGCGGTAGTGGTTGGCGTGTTTCTCTTCCACCTTGGCCAGGGCGGCAAACCGCTTGGCGGCTTTTTCCAGGGTGGCGGCAAAGCGCTCGGCATGCTCCTTGGATTCGGCGATCTGTTCGTCGATTTCCCTGACCGCCGCTTCGTTCTTCTCCTGCTCGGCCATGTGGCGGAAAGAAGGGTACATTTCGGTATACTCGTGGGTTTCCCCTGCAATCGCCATCTCCAGGCACTTGGCCGGGGTCATCTCGTCTTTCGGGTACAGCAGATCGAGGTGGCCGAAGGCATGCATGACTTCCTGTGCAGCGGTTTCCTCGAACACTTTTGCCGTCGTTTCGTCGCCGGCGGCACGGCAGACGCGGGCAAAGTACATGTATTTGATGTGGGCCATGGATTCGCCGGCAAAGGCGGATTCGATGTTTTTTACAGTTACGGATTCGGTCGCTTGCATGATTCATCTCCTGTCGATTGATTTACCATTTGCACCGCGAAACTGCAGTGCATGGATTGCATCTTACGGAGATGAGTTAGATAGGTAAAATTAATTGTTTGAATATATGTGATAGTAATTAGCTATTGATAAGTGATACGCACGGAATATCGCTCGCCAGAATGGCTTGGCGCAAAGCGGCCACAGCCTCGGGGCGGGGAAAACTCTTGCGCCAGGCCAGGGCGATGGTCCGCTGCGGCACCGGCTCGGCAAAGGGCAGGTAGCGCAGCAAAGGGTTTGCTCCAGCGGCCGTGCAGGGCAGGACGGTTACGCCTGTGCCCGAGGCAACCATGTGACGGATGGTTTCCAGCGAGCTGCCTTCCAGGGTTTTCTGCATTTCGCCCGGCTGCGAGCTGGGGCGGTTAAGTTCCGGGCAGGCCTGCAATACCTGGTCACGGAAACAATGGCCGGTACCCAGCAGCAGGGTGGTTTCGTCAGCCAGCTCGTCCGGCTGGACGGTCGTGTGGCTGTGCCAGGGATGGTCGTGCGGCACCGCAACCGTAAAGGGCTCATGGTACAGCGGCTGGATATCCACGCCGGGTTCAATAAACGGCAAGGCAATGATGATGACGTCGACTTCTCCCTGGCGCAGCCGTTCTGTCAGGCGGGAGGTGAAGTTTTCTTCCAGCAGCAGGTGCAGCTGCGGCGTCGTGCGTTGCAGCGCGGGAATCAGGCGCGGGTAGAGATAGGGCGCCACGGTGTAGATGGCGCCTACCTTGAGCGGTTCGGCCAAAGGGTCGCGCCCGGATTCGGCAATTTTCTTGATCAGCCCGGCCTCTTCCAGTACTCGTGCGGCCTGGGCAACAATCCGTTCGCCCACGGCGGTGAGCCGGACTTCCTGTTTGTCTCTTTCAAATAGCGCAACGCCAAGTTCGTCTTCCAGTTTGCGGATGCCGACCGAGAGGGTGGGCTGGCTGACGAAACACTTGTCCGCCGCGCGGCCAAAATGGCGTTCGTTGGCAACGGCGACAATGTATTTGAGTTCGGTCAGGGTCATGGCAATCGCAATGGAGTTTCGCTCAGCTTAACGCAAATCCGTGCTGCATGCATTTTCTCGCAGCGATGGAGTTGGCATGAGCCAGTGCCTGGGAAAACGACAGATTGCGCGCCAGCGCGTCGATTAAACCGGCATTGAACGCGTCGCCGGCGCCCAATGTGTCGACCGGCCGGTCAATTCTGGCGGCCGCTGCGTGCAGCCGCTGCCCGTCCGCATCGCCAAATGCGCCCTGTTCGCCCCAGGCCAGTGCGATACGCGCCTGCGGGCTGCGGGCGCGCAACCAGTCGAGCATGGCGGCCGGGGTGTTCAGGTCAAGGTGAGCGGCCAAGGCTTTGCCGGCAATCAGCACATCCGGCAGCGGCAGAACGGATTCCAGCTGGTCGCGCCATTTTTCCGCTTCCAGCGAAACGGTGCAGGGAGGACATTCGGCGCGAACCCGGGCGATCATCCGGCGCAGTTCGGCAATGGCGCGGCCTTCAAAATGCACCCATTGCACGTCGTGCAGGGGGACGGCGGCAAATTCGTCGGCGGTCAGCTCGGGCAGATCGCGGTAATGCACGATCGTGCGCGAGCGGGCGGTGAGGGTGATGGACGACGTGGGCGGACGGCCCGTATGGCGGGCCGCATGGCGGTAGTCGATGCAGTATTGATCCAGCTCGCCGGTAATGATCGCCGATTCGGGGGTGTTCGCCAGCACGCCGGCCCAGCGGCAGGCATGTCCCAACTGGCTCAGCATCACCAGGGTGTTGGTGGCATTGCCGCCACGGCTGATGCGCAGGCTCTGGGCACGCGTTTCCTCGTCCTCGGCCGGGTAGTGGTCGGTGCCGAAAACGAGGTCAAGCGTGGCAATACCGACTGCCAGAATGTTCATTCGGGCTTACCAGCGATACTGCTCGAAGAACAGCGGCAACTTGCTAACGACCTCGTCCCGCTCGAAGAAACGGTCGGCGCGCGACAGGCGGGCTTCGTCGCGTTCTTCCGGGCTGCCGCCGAAACAGAAAATCGGCAGATTGAGCATCCATTCCATGCGTACCTGACGGATCACGTCCAGCGGGTCGAATACGGTCAGGTCGTCCAGATCGAGGAACAGAAAGCGATGCAGCAGCACGTCCTGATACTCGCCCAGGTCGTCCAGGCTGTCGGTGCGGATCATCTCCCAGTCGGCTGGAGTGACGGCACGGATCTGCTCAGCGAGAGGTTCGTCGTGCGTCATCAGGATGAAGCGTTTTTTCAGGCGTTCTGCAATGGTCGGAATGGCCATTAGTCGTTCTCAAAATGGGCGGTTTGTACAATGCGCTCGGCCCACAGGCCGGCTTCGTCGGTATGCGACTGTAGCACAGCCGTCAGGCTGGTGGTGTCCGGGGTACATTGCAGCAACTCGGTCAATACCGTTTCGCCAAGGGATAATGACAGAGCCAGCCGTTCCAGTTTGTCGCCCCGGGTTTGCGCGCGCACCCAGTCGTCGCCATGAGCGGTAACATAGTGCCGCTCCGTGAGAAAGCGACGGGCATTCAGCTTGATGCCATGGGGCACGAGCCGCTGGCGGGCCGGATATATTTCATTCTCGTCGGGCTGATAGGCTGCAATGGCGGTTTGTTCCGCGGCAGTCAGGACGCTGTGTGTGATTGCGCAGCCAAGATGGGTTTTCAGCTCACGCTGCAGTTGTTGCATCAGCTCGCACTGGGCCGGCACAGGGGCAATGCTGTGCCAGTCCGTCACCGCTTCGCCGAGCGCTTCGCCGAGCCACTGGCGGAAGCCGGCGGAGGGCGCTGCAATGCAGGCGGCGAAGTGTTCAGCCGGAAAGCGAAACAGAAAACTGCTGGCAACCAGGCCGGCGCGACCCATGCTGGCCGCCCCGCTGCCGGCCAGTTTTTTGCCCTGAAACCACAGGTCATGCACTACGCGCTCAGCTGCAATGCCGAAATGTGCGTAGGTTTTGCGCATGGGCTGCAACAGGGCATCAAACCACTGTGTCGGGCGTTTGCCGCTGATCCAGTTGTGCGGCAGGATCAGCACCAGCAGCAGCTGCTGTTCGTCGAGCCATACGCCGCCGCCGCCCAATGGGCGTTGCAGCACGGGTATATTGCAGGTCGGGGCCAATTCAAGCGACTGACCCTGATGCGCGCCCAAGCAAAAATGCGCCGGTGTGCGGCCGCATAAGAGAATTGGATTGCCTTCGGCTGGCAGGGATTCCGCCAGATGCTGATAGGCTTTGTGCCAGACATCGGCCTGCACCAGGCCCAGGTCGACCAGGCGCAAGGCGTTTTTCTCAGGCATCGTCCCCGGCGGGCTGTTCGGCGTCGGATTTGAAGAATTTGCCGAAATAGAAGTCGCGGCGATCCAGGTCTTGCAGTTGGGCGGCACGTTCCTGCACGCCCTGGCGCAGAATCTCTGCCAGGTAACCGCCCTGTTCGCGATCGACGATGTGGATCTGACCCATCAGGTCTTCATCCAGATTGAGGATGTGTTCGGCCAGGCCTTCGGGGTAGGACAAATGCAGCAGCCAGGCCTGGTTTTCGGCATCTTCCGGATCCAGCGGGCTGAGCGTGATTTTGCCGAGCCAGGCCAGACGCGCGGCCATATTGAACTGGCGGATGTCGAGTTTTTTGCCCTTTTTGTACTTGTTCAGCTCGTTCTTGATCTGACCCACGTCAGTCACTTTGATCTGTTTCATCAGGTACTTCCGAATGCGCTATCGAAAGCAGAGGAGTTTCCGCGAAAACGGGGTTTTGTGCAACCCTGAAGGGAGAAGGGAGAAGGGAGAAGGGAGAAGGGAGCGGTGGCCGGTAAGCGGGGGGCTTCCCCCTTTGTAAAAGGGGGATTGAGGGGGATTCAATAAAAACCCCGCCGGAGCGGGGTTTGGGGTGTTGCTGAAAGGTTCAGCTTAGAACGAGCTGGATTTTTCGTATACGCCGCCGGCCACGCCGGTCAGGGTTTCCAGGATCTGGTCCGGGGTATCGGAAATGCTCATGAAGGTGCCCATGCCCAGCTTCGGCCAGCCCAGAGCGATACGGTAGCGGCCGTAGAGGGCCTCCACCTTGTTGCCGACGATAAAGATCTCATACGGCAGCGCGGCCATTTGGGAGGAGCCGATTTTCTTCAGCCAGGCGCCTTCGCCGGTGCTCGGGTCGTTCATCTCAACACCGAATACGGCGATTTTCTTGTCCGCCATCACGATTTCATAACTCTTGGAGCAGTTGTTCTTGCCTTTGGTCAGGTTGTCGCGTACAGCGGCAACGGCCTGATCAAAACTGCCATAGGTTTTCAGATCGTTCTTGTCGGAATCGAAGCGTTCCATGCCGAACATGTAGCGGTAGTTGGCCAGTTCGCCGGCAGCCACGTCGCCGCCGAATTCCTTGCCGGCGCCCAGTGCCTGGGTCAGCTTGTCATGCACCGCCTTCTCTGCTGCTTCGGCGCCGTTGAACTGCTTGCGGAAATAGGCGCGGCCCCAGTAGTTCGGATTGGCATAGGAAACGGTGCCGTCTGGCTGAACGGCAACGCGGATCGGTGCGGCTACGATGGCGGTACCGCCGGCTGTACGCACGGCGTTCAGCAAACCTTCGTCAGTGGCGATAATAATGGCCCCGCCGACGCCCTTGGGGGTATGCTCGCCGATCACCTTGAAGCCGGCTGCGGTCAGTTTTTGTTTTACCGCCGAAACACCGCCCGGGGTCTTGTCGCCATACACATACGGTTGTACGGCCAAGGCCAGGGGGGCCCACAAGGCAAACAAAGCGGTTGCTACGAGTTTCTTCATGAGACTCCTCACTTAATCTATTTTGGTTGGTGCAGAAAGTGGCTGTTATTATCAGGAAAGCCGCTCACAATGGCGTATTAGGGTGGCGTCTGCGCGCATGCCTGGTGATGCTGAGACGGCGGTTCCATGCCCTCTGGCGGAGCATGGTTGGTAATACTACTGCATCCAGTCTGTTAATACTAGTAACTTGTTACATCTTTTAGTATGGCAACCCGCCGGATATCGGCCGCGTTGATGTTTTTTTTTGCAATACCTGGACTGCTGTGCGCGGTTATAATAAACGCACCCGTCGCTGCACAGCATTAATTTCGCCGGAGTTTTCCGGCATAAAAATTATCGCGTCCGCGGCACTCTGGCGGGATGGCATGATTAAAACCGTACTTTGAAAGCAATACGGAAATAGGTTCAAAAATGAAATTTTTGCGTTACTTCGGCCCTTTTTTGCTGTTCTTCGTGCTGCCGCTGCTGGCGGTGTTCTGGAAAATGGGCGGTTTCGCCTCCGTGACCATCGATTACGCCCAACGCGGTCCGTACTACTACGCCTATCTTGAAAGCACGGGCGATCTGGGCAAGCTGATCGATACCCAGGGCAAGGTGTTCGATGCCCTCAGGGCCGACAAGATCGAACCCGGCATGCCGATTTCGCTCTTGCTGAACAACCCCATGGAAGTGAAGCGATCGCAGCGCATGGGCCAGGCCGGCTATGTCATTCCGCCGGCAACACTGGTTCGCACGCCGTTGCTGACCGCCACCATTCCGGCCCGCAAGGTGCTGCTGGTGCAGGTGCAAGCCAGTCCGATGATCGCTCCCAGCAAAGCCTATACCGCCTTGATGGAATACCTCGACGCGCACCACATGACTCTGCGTTTGCCCACCGTCGAGGTTTACCACGACGGGGTGTTTTACCTGGAAATGAACGTATAAGCCGTTATGACACTTAACCTGCTGTCTTTGATGATCGCACTTGGCCTGGCCTGGTGGCGGCCCTTTGCCGCACACGAAAGGATGTGGCCGGTCTTGCGGCATTTCAATCTCTGGCTGGAGCGTTCTCTCAATGCCGGCGGCAAGCGTCATGGGCTGTTGGGCTGGCTGGTCGTGGTCGGCTCGATGACGCTGCTGGCCTGGCTGGGGCATGAATTGGCCGGCGTGTTCGGCAGACTGTTTGTACTGGCCTGGAATGTCGTGGTCCTGTATGTCCTGCTGGGATATTTTTTCCGCCTGGAGCAGCATCGCCAGCTTGCTTCCGTGATGCAAATAGGCGATATGACGAAGGCTGCGGACAGCCTGGCGCAGCAACTGCAGCGCGATGGCCGGGGCTGGGATGAGAACACCGTGGCGCGCTTGGCGATAGAGCGGCTGTTTATCGATGCGGGGCATGCCCTCTTCGGCGTGATTTTCTGGTTCATATTGGGCAGCGCGTTCGGCCCGGCCGGGGCTGTCTTGTATGTGCTCAGTCTGCGTACTGCGGGCGATTGGCATGCGGAACCGGAAAACTTTCGCTTTGCCTTGCCGGCCGTGACGATTGCCCGCTGGCTGGACGGAATATCCATACGGCTGGCGGCGGTCAGCTTTGCCGTCGTCGGCGATTTCGAGGATGCCCTGTTTTGCTGGCGCACGCAGGCACGCAACTGGGGCAATATGGCGCAGGGCATTTTGCTGTCCAGCGCGGCCGGCGCCTTGGGCATCCGGCTGGGTGATCCCGTACAGGCCGGCGCAACGGTGGAGTACCGGCCCGAAATAGGGATTCACGACCCCGTCGGCGTCGAGGATATGCGCAGCGCCGACGCGCTCATTTGGCGGGCTTTGGCACTCTGGCTGGCGGTGCTGTTGCTGGTGATGCTGGCGCGCTGGACGACATGAGTCTATCATTCCCCCTCATCGATGACAGGGAGATATGCCGGTGAGATTTTGGCTGCTGCGGCTGCTGCTGCTCGCGTCACTGCTGTTCGGGCAAGTGGCCGGGTTCGCGCACGCGCTGACTCACCTGGCGCCCGGCACCCCCAACAGGGTGATCGACAAAGGGCTGACGCACCACTCTTCCGTCTGCGATCTGTGTGCAACCTACGACGCGATGGGCAGCGCGCCCACCGCCGCGGGTTTCCGCTTGCCCTCCGTGCCGCTTGCCACGCTGGCGTATGTGCTGCTGGCGGCGGCCGCTGTCTTTCGCTTCTCCTTTCCCTACCGCAGCCGAGCTCCTCCTGCCCTGATTTGAATAGCTGAAGCAGGCCCCCGCGGGGGCCGTATATTCATTTCAGGAGTGTATCAATGAGAGTGACCCCAATTTTGTTGGGCGTGCTGGCTTTGCCTTTGCCTATGGCCGCGCACGCCTCGACCCGTTCCGACGTGGCCCAGTTGCGCGCAGAGCTGGAAGCCATGCGCAGCAGCTATGAAAGCCGTATCGCCCAGCTGGAAAAACGTCTGGCCGAATCCGAGAAAAAAGAAAATGCCTTGGCGCAAAACCGGGAACAAACTCCGCCGGCCTACTCGGCGCCGGTGGCGGATGCCGCTGTAATGCAAGCGCCTTCCGCGCCGACAACCGACGTGATGCCGAAAATCTCCCTGGTGCTGCAAGGCGGTTACAGGGCGGAGAAGGACATTGCCAACCGCACGCCGGTGGGATTTTTGCCGGCCTCGAGCGATACCGGCAGCAAACGCGGTTTCAGCGTCGATGAATCGGAACTGGTGCTGGATGCCAATGTGGACCCGTACTGGAAAGGTCACGCCACGTTTTCAATTATCGATGGCGCGGCCAATGTCGAAGAGGCCTGGTTCCAGTCGCTGCAATTGGGGGATGGGCTGACGGCCAAGGGCGGGCGTTTTCTGTCGAATATCGGCTACCTGAACAATCAGCATCCGCATATGTGGGACTTTGCCGATGCTCCGCTGATGTATCAGGTGATGTTCGGCGACCGTCTGTCGCAAGACGGCGTGCAGGTCACCTGGCTGGCGCCGACCGACCAGTATCTGGAAGTCGGCGCGGAAATCGGCAACGGCAACGCATACCCCGGCACGTCTCATCCCGGGGCGGGCGATTGGACGGTGTTTGCCCATACCGGCGGCGATGTGGGCATTTCCAGCAACTGGCGGGCCGGTATTTCCTATGTGCAGGCCAGGGCGGACAATCGCAAGGGCACGATCAACGATCTGAACGATGTCAGCGCAGATACCTATTTCAGCGGCAAGAGCCGTGCCTGGCTGGCCGATTTCATCTGGAAATGGGCGCCCAATGGCAACAATCATAATCAGTACTTCAAGCTGCAGAGCGAATATTTCCATCGCAATGAAGGCGGGCAGCTGGATTGCAGCAATAATCTGGCCTCCGGCGGCAGCTGCGTCGGCCTGACCGACAATTACACCAGTCAGCAATCCGGCTGGTATCTGCAAGGGGTGTATCAGTTCATGCCGCGCTGGCGCGTCGGTTTGCGGCAGGATCAGCTCAACGTCGGTACGGTCGATCTGAGCGGCAATGCGGCTTACTTGCCGGCGACCAGCTACAAACCGGAGAAGACCAGCATCATGCTGGATTATTCGCCGTCCGAATTTTCGCGCTTCCGCGTGCAGTGGGCGCAGGACAGGTCGATCCAGAACCTGCCTGACAATGTGCTGACGCTGCAATACATCATGAGTCTCGGTGCTCATGGTGCGCATACCTACTAAGGGGAGATGGAAATGAAATATCTGGCTCTGTTGTTCGGCCTGTTGTCCGCCTTGCCGGCTGTGCCGGCCCAGGCGGCTTTGAAGGTGTTCGCCTGCGAACCGGAATGGGGGGCATTGACCCAGGAACTGGGGGGAGCTTTGGTGTCGGTTTATTCCGCTACCATGGCACAGCAGGACCCGCATCATATCGAGGCGCGTCCCAGTCTGCTGGCGCGTACCCGTAACGCCGATTTGCTGATCTGCACCGGCGCCGGTCTGGAGGCCGGCTGGCTGCCGGTTTTGCTGGCGCAGTCGGGTAATGCCAAGGTGCAAACCGGCCAGCCCGGCTGGTTCATGGCAACCGATGGCCTGGCCTTGCTGGAAAAACCCATCAAGCTGGATCGGGCCATGGGGGATGTGCACGCGGCCGGCAACCCGCACATCCAACAGGACCCGCACATGATCGCCGCGGTCGCACAGCGTCTTAACCAGCGCTTGCAACAGATCGATCCGGCCAATGCCGCGACCTACCAGCATAACTATGACAGCTTCAATCAGCGCTGGCAGGTTGCCATGGCCCGCTGGGAGCGGGAAGCCGCTCCCTTGCGCGGCAAACTGATGGTGAGTCACCACAAAGCCTTTACCTATCTGTACCACTGGCTGGGCATGACCGAGGTGGGGACGCTGGAACCCTTGCCGGGGATCGATCCGTCGGCCCAGAGTCTGGTGACGCTGCTGCAGCAGCTCAAAGGCAAGAGCGTGTACGCCATCGTGCGGGCGCCGTATAACGATGCGCGCGCCTCCGAATGGTTGCATGACCATATCGGTGCCCCGGCCGTCGAACTGCCTTTTACCATCGGCGGCGAGTCGGGGACGGACAATCTGTTCGGTTTCTTCGATGTGACTGTCAAACGCCTGCTGGAGGCGCATTGATGAATCTGTCGGTCGATTGGAGTCTGATCGGCCCCGGGTTGCTGGCGGGCATGCTGGTTTTGGCCACGCATGTCCCGCTGGGTCTGCGGGTGCTGGCGAAGGGAATTATCTTTATCGATCTGGCCATCGCCCAGGTGGCCGTGCTGGGCGGCGTGATCGGGCATGTCTTCCTGCCCGAAGATGCCGTGCCGTTTGCCGCCGGGGCGGGGGCGCTGCTTGCCGCCATATTGTTTGCCTGGCTGGAAAAGAAGTCCGTGCGGCATCTGGAGGCGTTGATCGGGGTTATTTATGTGCTGGCGGCTACCTCGGGCATGGTGATGGTGGCGCATGATCCGCACGGCGCCGAGGTCTGGCGCGATATGTCGGCCGGCCAGGTGCTGTGGGTGACGCCGTCGCAATTGCATGCGATGCTGTGGGTGACGTTGGTTGCCGGCGCGGCCATGCGGCTGTTCCGGCAGCGGGGCGTATTGCTCGGTTTCTATTTGCCGTTTGCGCTGGCGATCACTTCGGCCGTGGGGCAGGTGGGTGTGTTCCTGGTATTCGCCAGTCTGATCATTCCGGCACTGGCGGTCAGCGGCATGGAGCGGTTCCGTTTGCCGCTGGCCTGGCTGACCGGCGCGCTGGGCATGTTCCTGGGCATGCTCATCTCGCTGTGGCTGGACTGGCCGACCGGGCCGGCCATGGTGCTGTTGATGGCCGGCACGGCTGCCGTTATTGCGTTGTTGCGCAAGCTGTTCAGGTTTTAAGCTGTTCCACCTGCCAGATTTGCCGGGCGTATTCGCTGATGGTGCGGTCACTGGAGAACTTGCCCATGCGGGCGACGTTGAGGATGGATTTGCGGGTCCATGCATGCTGTTCGCGGTACAGCGCGTCGACATTCTCCTGCATGGCGATATAGGCCGCATAGTCGGCCAGCAATAGATAGTGATCGCCCTGCTCGGTGAGCAGATCGAACAGCGGCCGATGCCGCGTCAGTTCGTCCGGCGAAAAAAAGCCGTCGCGCAGCATGTCCAGTGCTTCGCGCAATTCCCAGTTGCCATGGTAGTAGTCCCACGGGTTGTACCCGTCGCGGCGAAGCTCTGCCGCCTCGGCAGCGGTCAGGCCAAAAATGAAGAAGTTGTCTTCCCCTACTTCCTCGCGCATTTCGACATTGGCTCCGTCCAGGGTGCCGATGGTCAATGCACCGTTGAGCGCCAGTTTCATGTTGCCGGTGCCGGATGCTTCGGTGCCGGCGGTGGAAATCTGTTCCGACAAGTCGGCCGCGGGGATGATTTCCAGCGCGGTGGAAACGGAATAGTTGGGAATGAACACCATTTTGAGCAAACCGCGCACGGCCGGGTCATTATTGACGACTTCCGCGACGTCGTTAATCAGTTTGATGATGCGTTTGGCGGTGACATAACCCGGCGCCGCCTTGCCGGCAACGATGATGGTGCGGGGTACGGGGTTTTCCAGCCGATTATGGCGGATACGGTTGTAGCGGGTGATGGCGTGCAGCACGTTGAGCAGCTGGCGTTTGTATTCGTGGATGCGCTTTACCTGCACGTCGAACAGCGAGTCGGGGTTGAGTTCGACCTTGAGCAATTGCTGAACGCGTTCGGCCAGAAAGGCCTTTTTGCTGCGTTTGACATGGCGGAACGCCTGCTGGAACGCGCTGTCATCGGTAAACTGTTCCAGCTGGCGCAGCTGGGATAAATCGGTGATCCAACCCTGGCCGATTTTGCTGCTGATGAGACTGGAGAGTTCATTGTTGGCCTGCAGCATCCACAGTCTGGGCGTGACCCCGTTGGTCATGTTGACGATTTTTTCCGGGCAAATGCGGTAAAAATCGGCGAAGATCGTCGATTTCATCAGTTCAGTATGCAGCCGGGCGACCCCGTTGATCCTGTGGCTGCCCACCGTTGCCAGGTGAGCCATGCGGATGCGTTTTTCCGGCTCCTCCTGGATGAGGGATACGCGCTTGAGCAATTCCATGTCGCCTGGAAACATGTGCGAGACATGCCGGATGAAGTGATGATTGATCTCGTAAATGATCTGCAAATGCCGCGGCAGCAGACGCTCGAACATTTCCACCGGCCACGTTTCCAGGGCTTCCGGCAGCAGGGTATGGTTGGTGTAGGAGAAGATGCGCGTGGTCAGTTCCCAGGCCTGATCCCAGTCGAGATGATGGGTATCGAGCAGCAGGCGCATCATTTCGGCTACCGCAACGGCGGGGTGGGTGTCGTTCATCTGGATGGCGACCTTGTCCGGCAGGTTTTCCACCTGGTTGGCCGGGT
This sequence comes from Pseudomonadota bacterium, assembly GCA_021851875.1. Taxonomy (GTDB): domain Bacteria; phylum Pseudomonadota; class Gammaproteobacteria; order Burkholderiales; family JAJZQI01; genus JAJZQI01. The sequence continues at coordinate 59,258 of JAJZQI010000001.1, forward strand.
TGCGGAAAAAACGCCGCAGAATGTCCTGTAACGAGGCGGATACAAAGAAGAATTGCTGCTTGAGGCGCAGCTCCTTGCCGTTGGTGGTGGTGTCGTTGGGGTACAGCACCTTGGACAGGTTCTCCGAGGCGTTTTTTTCCTGCACCGCCTTGATGTAGTTGCCCTCGTTGAAATATTGCAGCTCGAAGTCGCGCGAGGCCTTGGCCGCCCATAAACGCATGTTGTTGGTGGTGCTGGTGGCGTAGCCGGGAATGGGCGTGTCGTAGGCCATGGCCATCACATCGGTGGTGTCGACCCAGTGATGGCGGATTTTTCCTTCTTCGTCCGGGTATTCCACCACGCGGCCGCCGAAATGCACGCAAAAGAGGATTTCGGCACGGGGAAATTCCCATGGATTGCCATAGCGCAGCCAGTTGTCCGGATGCTCCACCTGATAGCCGTTTTCAATCTGCTGGTTGAACATGCCGTATTCGTAGCGGATGCCGTAGCCGTGGGCCGGGATATTCAGCGTCGACAGGGAATCGAGAAAACAGGCGGCCAGGCGGCCGAGACCGCCATTGCCCAGGGCGGCATCGCTTTCCACTTCCCTCAGTTCGTCCAGATCCAGCCCCATTTCATCCGCCGCCTGTTTGAACGGCTCGTACAGGCCGACATTGATCATGCTGCTGGTGAACAGGCGGCCGATCAGGAACTCCAGCGACAGGTAGTAGACCCGCTTGGGATCTTCCTTCTGGTAGCTGCGCATGGTTTCCATCCAGTTTTCCATCATGCGGTTGCGTACCGTATGCGCCGCGGCGCTGAACCAGTCGCGCGCGGTGGATGTGTGGGGGTCTTTGCCTATAGTGTAGGTCAGGCTGTCGGCGAGCGAGTGCTGAATGGAGGCGACATCCTTGCTCAGGTGCGAGTATTTGAATTTTTGCGTATTGATCTTTTTCTTCATGACGTCCTCCATGGCTGTCAGCGGGTGGATTCCAGACTCTGGTTGCGGATCAGGATGCGCGGGCTGATCATGGCATAGCCCTGTTGCTGCCAATAGGACATTTCCGCCATGGCCGAGGGGACGACCTTGATGAAATCCTGGAAGTCCTTGACGCTGTAGCCATAGTCTCCGGCGGCCAGGGCGCAGACGCGAAAATCCACTCCCAGGCTGGCGTAATAGCGCATGCGATCGACCGCATCCTTGTATTTCTCATAGTTTTTCGTCGCCACCGTGGCGATTTCGGTGCCATGGATCAGGACGATGATTTTCATGTCCTCCGGTTGCATGTTGTAAGGCGGTTCCATCAAGGGGTTGATTTGCGAGCGCAGCCAATACAGGGCGCTGTTGATGTAATCGGGGTTGTCGAAATAGAACTCGTACAGCGTCTTGGGGGCCTGATAAGGTGTTTCTTCGTAGGTTCCGGCTGCCTGCGCGGCAGGCTGGAACAACAGGCAGAGTAATAGGAATAAGCAGCGCATGGCCGTCTCCTCATGGATTTGTTATGACTGGAGTATAGGAAGGCTGGCGCTAAATGCCAGTTTGATATCCGTGGCGGTGTCAGACGGGGTAGGTTTTAAGCAGCTTGCGATAGGTTGCCAGGCGACCGGGGTGGATCTTGCCGTCCGCGGCGGCCTGCAAAATGGCGCAGCCGGGCTCCTTGTCGTGGCGGCAGTTATGGAAGCGGCACTGGCCGAGATAGGGGCGGAACTCGACAAACGCCCGCTGGATTTCCTGCAAACTCAGGTGACCCAGACCGAATTCCTGCATGCCGGGGGAGTCGATGATGCTGCCGCCGTGCGGCAGCAGATAGAGTTCGCTGTGGGTGGTGGTGTGGCGGCCGGAGTCGAGCGCCGCGGAAATGTCGCGGGTGGCTGCCCGGGCAGCGGGAATGATGGCATTGAGCAGGCTGGATTTGCCCATGCCGGACTGGCCGATAAACAGGCTGTTCTTGTTGGCGAGATAGGGCAGCAAGGGGCCGCTGTCCTGTCGCGCGGACAGCCTGAGAATCTCGTAACCCAGTTCGGCATAGGGCGCGAGCCGCGGCCAGGCTGCCTCGGCCTCGGCCGATAAATCCGCTTTGTTATACACGATCAGGCTGGATGTGTCCGCTGCTTCGGCGGCAATCAGGCAGCGGTCGATAAATTCGGGGTAAAAGCTCGGTACCGGGGCGACGACGATGACAATCTGGTCGAGATTGGCCGCGATCAGCTTGCTTTTGAAGGCATCCGAGCGGTAAAACAGGTTGTGGCGGGGGAGAATGCGTTCGATAACGGCATTTTCGTCGTCTTGCGGCGTGATTTCCACTTCATCGCCGCACACCACGCCGGATTTTTTTCCGCGCGTGGTGGCGCGCCACTGATGGCCCGAGGCGTCAGCGACAGAATAATGCCGACCGTGGCTGACGACGACGCGGCCGGACTGACTCACTTTTTGAAGTGATAGTAGGTCAGATTGAGGTAGGCGGCAATGTGCGCTTCGTCATCCGGGAACAGGCCGGCGTTGGTGTTGGTATTGCAGGCGCGAATGCGGCTCACCAGCGCATCGTAGCTCTTGATCATGTGGTCTGGGCGGGAATAGACGCTGTCGTCATGGCAGCGCGAACATTTCTGGCTGACCAGCATCTTGCCGATCTTGGGGTCGCCTTTGGTATCTGCCGCCTTGGTGTCGGCCATGGCATGGCCGGCAAGCAACAGGCTGCTGACTAAAACCGCAAACAGTGAAGGTTTCATTCGATTATCCTCGTAAAAGTTGCCATTTCGTCATAAATACTTGAGTACGACTCTCAGGAATTATGCCCTTGCACCTGCAAATGCGCAATGCGCAACGGGGCCGGCGGGTGCGAATCGTAGTAGCGCGAATACCAGGGGTCCGGCGTCAGTGTGGCGGCATTGTCCCGGTACAGTTTGATCAGCGCCGAAATCAGGTCGCTGGCCGGCGTCTGGCTGGCGGCATAGGCGTCCGCCTGGTATTCGTGCAGGCGCGAATGGAGACTGGTAAAGGGATGCAGTAAAAAGGTGAACACCGGCAGCACCAGAAAGAACAGCAGCAGCGCCATGGCCGTGCCCGGTTGGCTCACGCCGAGCCCTTGATAAAACCAGTCCGTTTGCTGCAACTGGCTCAGCAGCCACAGCAATACGAGGCTGAGGCTGAACATCAGGAGCATGCGCTTGCGGATGTGATGATGCTTGAAATGCCCCAGTTCGTGCGCCAGTACGGCTTCGATTTCCTGCGGCGACAGCTGCTTGAGCAGCGTATCGAAAAAGACGATGCGCTTGCTGGTGCCCAGGCCGGTGAAGTAGGCGTTGCCGTGGCTGCTGCGGCGCGAGCCGTCCATGACGAACACGCCGTTGGAATGAAAGCCGCAGCGTTGCAGCAGGGCTTCGATGCGTTGCCGCAGGGCCGCGTCTTCCAGCGGCAGGAATTTGTTGAACAGCGGTGCGATGAAGGTCGGAAAGACGGCCATGATCAGCAGGTTGAAGCCGACCCAGACGGCCCAGGTATACAACCACCACACATCGCCGGCCGTCTGCATGAACCACAATACGACATACAGCAGCGGCAGTCCGAGCGCCAGTCCCAGCAGCCACTGTTTGATGTGGTCGGCGATAAACAGTCCGGGTGTCATCTGGTTGAAACCGAAGCGGGCTTCAATGTTGAACGTCTGGTACCAGGCCAATGGCAGTTCGATGAGCGAAATCAGGCTCAGCGTCAGCACGATGAACAACCCGCCGCGCAGCAGGTCGTAGGGAATGAAACCGTGCAGCGCCTGCTGCAGCAGCTCCAGCCCGCCGCCAAGCGTGAGCGCCAGTAAGATGGCGCCGTCCAGCAGGATCTGCACCAGACTCAGGCGGTTTTTCGCCAGATTGTAGTCGGCGGCCTTTTGATGCGCCTCGAGCGGAATGCTTTCGCTGAACGATGCCGGCACGGCCTGGCGGTGCTGACGTATATGGCGCATCTGGCGGAAAGCCAGCAGCAGGCGGGTCAGCAGGTTGAGGGATAAAACAATGCAGAACAGCGCAGTCCAGTGTGTGGGTGTCATATCGGTGTGCCATGCTCTAGGGTACTTCAGCGGAAATCGGCTGAACAGGTCCGAGCTGTGCGAAAATAAACGTTCTTTAAACAGGAATTGGAATTATGGCACAAGACAAGAGCTATCTCACCTGGCTTGATATGGAAATGAGCGGCCTGAATCCGGCCAGCGACCATAGTCTCGAATTGGCTGTGGTGATCACCGACGCAAATCTGCAAACTGTCGCCGAGTCGCCCGTGCTGGTGGTGCACCAGTCGGACGCGGTGCTCGACGGCATGGATGCCTGGAATAAGGGCACCCATGGCAAGTCCGGCCTGATCGACAAGGTCAAGGCCTCTACGCTGGCCGATGCCGATGCGGAAGCCGAGATGCTGGCCTTCATCAAGCAGTATGTGCCGGAACGCGCTTCACCCATGTGCGGCAATTCCATTTGTCAGGATCGTCGTTTCATGGCGCGCTACATGCCCAAACTGGAGGCCTGGTTCCATTACCGCAATCTCGACGTGTCGACCCTGAAGGAGCTGGCTGCACGCTGGAAGCCGGAACTCAAGGACGGCTTCAAGAAGGCCAACAACCACACGGCGCTGGCGGATATCTACGAGTCGATCGAAGAGCTGAAATATTATCGCGAGCATTTCATTCGTATCTGATTCGTCTAGACTGAGTCATCGGGATTAAGGCAGGAGCATAAACATGTACTCACAGCAAGGCCGTCGTTTCAGGCAATTTCTGCTGGCAATTGTCTTGATGGTGATGCTCTTGCCTGTGTGGGCCGCTTCGCTGAGCCAGCAGGAAACCTCGGCCGGACTGAAAGAAGCGCTCATCAAATCGGCCGAGGCGGCCGTCAAACAGCTGGGGCAGGAAAACGGCTTTCTCGCGAACGACAAGGTGAAAATCCCCTTGCCGCCAACGCTGGCCCGTGCAGAGTCGCTGATGCGGGCGGTAGGGATGGGTAAACAGGCTGACGATCTGGTCGTTTCGATGAACCGGGCGGCCGAAGCGGCTGTGCCCGAGACGCAGAAATTGCTGGTCGATGCGGTGAAGCGCATGACGCTGGATGATGCCAAGGCGATTCTGACCGGCGGCGACGATGCCGCAACGAACTATTTTCGCCAGCAGACCGAAAGCACCTTGTCGACAAAGCTGTTGCCGATCGTGAAGAAGACAACGGACCGCGTCCGGCTGGCTCAACGCTATGACGAATTGGCCGGCAAGGCCTCGCGTTTCGGTCTGCTGTCCGGCGACGATGCCAGCATAGAACGCTATGTGACGCAGAAGACCCTGGACGGGCTGTACACCGTTATCGCCGAGCAGGAAAAAGCCATTCGCCACGATCCGTTGGGATACGGCAGCAAGCTGATCGGCAAGGTGTTCGGCAGCGTGCTGAACTAGCGGGTTTAAGTCCTGAGCAGATCCTGGTATAGCCGCACGTACTGGGCCGCGCTCTTATCCCAGCTGAAATCCCGGTTCATGCCATTGCGCTGGAGTTGTTCCCAGCTGGTTTTGTCCTGCCGCAACGACAATGCGCGCAACAAGGCCGAATGCAGCGTATCCTCGTTCAGCGGAGCAAAGACAAAGCCTGTGGCAAGGCCGTTGGCAATGGTATCCGGCTGGGCATCGACGACCGTATCGGCCAGCCCGCCGGTGGCATTGACGATGGGCGGTGTGCCGTAGCGCATGCTGTACATCTGGTTCAGACCGCACGGCTCGAAACGTGACGGCATGGCAAAGACATCGGCGCCGGCCTCGATCAGGTGGGACAGCGACTCGTCAAAACCGATGTGCGCAGCAACCTTGCCCGGATATTGCGCCGCAAGATGGCGGTAGCCCTGTTCCAGGGCCTGTTCGCCGGAGCCCAGCAAGGCCAGCTGTACAGGTTGTTCCAGCAGGCGGGGTAATACCTGCAGCAGCACGTCGAGCCCTTTCTGGTGCGCCAAACGGCTGATGGCGCCGATCAGCAGCACCTCGTCGCGCACCTCCAGCCCCATCCGCCGCTGCAGGGCGGCCTTGTTGAGCGCCTTGTCCGGCAGATTGTGCAGGGAAAAGGGCGCCGGGATATTGTGATCATTCGCCGGGCACCAGTCCCGCACATCAATACCGTTGACGATGCCGGTCAATTGCAGCTGGCGGTGCTGCAGCAGGCCCTGCATGCCGAAACCCAGTTCATCCGTCTGAATTTCCTGGGCATAGGTGGGGCTTACCGTCGTGATGTGGTCGGCGTAATTCAGGCCTGCCTTGAGCAGGGAAAAGTTGCCGTAGTATTCCACTCCGTGCAGGCCGTAAGCCGATTCCGGCAGCCCGACATCCGTCACCCCCCAGGAGGGGAAAATTCCCTGATAGGCCAGATTGTGAATGGTCATGACCGACTTGATGTGGCGGTGTTCCCAGAAGTGCAAATAGGCCGGTGTCAGTCCGGTTTGCCAGTCGTTGCAATGGACCAGCGACGGATGCCAGTCGAGCGGGCTGGCGTGGCCCGCCAGCAGGGCGGCGCATTTGGATAACAGGGCAAAGCGCATCAGGTTGTCGTGCCAGTCCTGCCCATGTTCGTCCTGATAGGGACCGCCGGGGCGGTCGTAATACGCGGGATAGTCCACCAGCAACACGGTGACGCCAGTTTCTTCGATGAATGTCTCGCGAATGACGACCTTTTCTTCGCCGCGCATGTCCGGCAGGGTGCAAATCGGCCGGGCATGCGGCAATTTGGTTTTTACCTGGCGGTAGGCCGGCAGCAGAACTTTGACTTCAACGCCCATCCGCTGCAGTGCCGCAGGCAACGCACTGCTGACATCGGCCAAGCCGCCGGTCTTGATGAACGGATGCATTTCCGAGGTGACGAACAGCATGCAGATTTCCAGCGGGCTGGGGCAGTAATTGTGCGGCATGGATGGATTTCCTGGCTTAGCCCAATTTGGCCAATTGGTCGTTCAGCTGCTCAAGAGTGGCGGTAAAAGCGGTCAGACGGCCTTTCTCCTGTTCCACCACGGCAGCCGGCGCCTTGTCGACGAAGCTGGGGTTGGTCAGCTTGCCGTTGGCCTTGGCGATCTCGCCGCTGATGCGGTCGATTTCCTTGCTGAGGCGCGCTCGCTCGGCATCCTTGTCGATTTCCACTTGCAGCATCAGCCGGCATTCGGCCGCCAGGGCCATCGGGGCGTTGGCTTCCGGCAGGGTATCCACCACCTGTACCTCGGACAGCTTGGCCAGCGCCGCGATGTAGGGAGCGAATTCATTCAGCAGGGCCGTGTTGCCGCTGGCGAACAGCGGGACTTTCTGGGCCGGCGAGAGGCCCATTTCGGCGCGCAGGCCGCGGGTGGCGTTGACGATGGCTTTGAGGTTTTCCACCTGGCCTGCGGCAGCGGCGTCGAATTTGTCCGCCTGGGCCTGCGGGTAGGCCTGCAGCATGATGGTTTCACCCTGTCTGCCCGCCAGCGGAGCGACAATTTGCCACAACTCTTCGGTAATGAAGGGAATCAGCGGGTGTGCCAGGCGCAGGGTGGCTTCCAGCACGCGCACCAGGGTGCGGCGGGTGCCGCGCTGGGCGGCTTCGTCGCCGGTTTGCAGTTGCACCTTGGCCAGCTCCACGTACCAGTCGCAGTATTCATCCCAGGCGAATTCGTACACAGTGCGGGCGGCCATGTCGAAGCGGTAGTGGGTAAACGCTTCTTCCATGGATTGCTCCGCTTCCTGCAGGCGGGTGATGATCCACTTGTCGGCGGCGGACAGGGTGGCCGGCAGGCTGTCGTCCAGCCCCACGTCCTTGCCTTCGCAGTTCATCAGCACGTAGCGGGTGGCGTTCCACAATTTGTTGCAGAAATTGCGGTAGCCGTCGCAACGCGACAGGTCGAATTTGATGTCGCGGCCATGGGTGGCCAGCGAGGCAAAGGTAAAACGCAGTGCGTCGGTGCCAAAGGCCGGAATGCCGTCGGGGAAGTCTTTCTTCGTCTGCTTGGCGATGGATTCAGCCTGTTTCGGATTCATCAGGTTGCTGGTGCGCTTGGCCACCAGGTCATCCAGCGAAATGCCGTCGATCAGATCGAGCGGGTCGAGCACGTTGCCCTTGGATTTGGACATTTTCTGTCCATGCGCATCGCGCACCAGACCGGTCACGTACACGTCCTGGAACGGCACTTTATCAGTGAAATGCAGAGTCATCATGATCATGCGGGCAACCCAGAAGAAAATGATGTCGAAGCCGGTGACCAGCACGCTGCTGGGCAGGAAGGTGTTCAGTTCCGCCGTCTTGTCCGGCCAGCCCAGGGTGGAGAAGGGCCACAGGGCGGAGGAGAACCAGGTGTCGAGCACGTCGTCGTCCTGCTTGAGGACCTTGTCGCCGGCCTGTTTTTGCGCTTCTTCCTGGTTGCGGGCGACATAGATGTTGCCGTCCTCGTCGTACCAGGCGGGAATGCGGTGACCCCACCACAGCTGGCGGGAAATACACCAGTCCTGGATGTTGGTGAGCCACTGGTTGTAGGTGTTGGTCCAGTTTTCCGGCACAAAGCGCACCTCGCCGTCGGCCACGGCTTTGAGGGCACGGTTGGCCATGCCTTCCATGGCGACAAACCACTGGTCGGTCAGCATGGGCTCGATGACAGCGTGGGTGCGGTCGCCGCGCGGCACCATCAGTTTGTGCGGCTTGGCAGCCACCAGCAGCCCCTGGGCTTCGAGGTCCTGCAGCATTTTTTTGCGTGCGTCGTAGCGGTCCATGCCCTGATACTCGGCCGGGGCAATGTCGTTGATCTTGGCATCCAGCGTGAAAATGCTGATCGGCACCAGTTTGTGGCGCTGACCCACGGCGTAGTCGTTGAAGTCGTGTGCCGGGGTGATTTTGACGCAGCCGGTACCGAAAGCTGGGTCAACATACTCGTCGCCGATGATGGGAATGCTGCGCTCGGCCAGCGGCAGGCGCATCATTTTGCCGATCAGGTGCTTGTAACGCTCGTCTTCCGGGTGCACGGCTACAGCTACGTCACCGAGCAGGGTTTCCGGCCGGGTGGTGGCCACTTCCAGTTTGCCGCTGCCGTCTTCCAGCGGGTAGTGGATATGCCACATGAAACCGTCTTCTTCCTCGGAAATCACTTCCAGGTCGGATACTGCGGTCATCAGCACCGGGTCCCAGTTCACCAGGCGCTTGCCGCGGTAAATCAGGCCCTGCTCGTAGAGGGTGACGAAAACCTGGGTCACGGCGCGGGACAGTCCTTCGTCCATGGTAAAACGTTCGCGTTGCCAGTCGCAGGAGGTACCCAGACGGCGCATCTGGCGGGTGATGGTGGAGCCGGATTGTTCTTTCCACTCCCATACTTTGTCGAGAAACGCTTCGCGGCCGAGATCGTGGCGGGAAATGCCCTTCTGGTCGAGCTGGCGTTCCACCACGATTTGCGTGGCGATACCGGCGTGGTCGGTGCCGGGCTGCCACAGGGTGTTGTCGCCCTTCATGCGGTGGTAGCGGATCAGGCAGTCCATCAGGGTGTGCTGGAAGCCGTGCCCCATGTGCAGGGTGCCGGTTACGTTGGGCGGCGGCAGCTGAATGCAGTAGGCGGGTTGCTCGCTGGCGGGCTGGGCGGCAAAGTAACCGGCCTGTTCCCATTGTTTGTACCAGCGCTGTTCAATGTCTTTGGGCTCGAAGCTTTTGGCGAGTTCCATGCGTGTTCGCTATAGTGAGGGGGGTTATACAAAACCCGTAATTATACCTGATCGTTATTGGGGGGCTTGAGCAAAACTACCGACGTTTCTTTTGCAAGGCTTCCTGCAAGGCGTCTTCAATCAGTTGCGGCAGCAGTTCCTTGTACTGGGCTACCAGTTCGGCCGCTGCGATTTCGATGATTTCTGCCAGATGTTGCTGCAGCGATTGCCGGATTTGCTCCAGTTGCTGCTGGCTCAAGCTGCTGGTGTTGCTGACGGGTTCCGGCAGGGCGAGTGGGGGTTCAGTGGGCCGGGACGCGGCGATGCCCTTGGCGATTTCGGTCAATACCGGAATGTTGGCGTGACTTGTCTTTTCGGTCAGCATGGGGGGGCTGTCCCGTTGCGGGTCGGCCGGCTGATGCCTGCGCATCAGCGCGTCCATTTTGCCCAGCACGTCGTTTTCGCTGCTCATCCTTTATTCGCTTTGAGTTGTTGCACGTTGTGCGCTTGCATCGGGTAGCCCCGGTCCTTATAGAATTTGTAGCGTTCCCTGCCGGCTGCGGCGTCCGCATCCTCCAGCGCGACAATTTCAATCAGCCGCTGGTAGCGGCTGAAGAACGGGGGTATGTCGCGATGCAGATTGATGAGGATGTCGTCGTGGACGAAGCGCGCCGGATCATGGTTGATCAACACCGGCGTCCGATCCGCTAACGCTGCATCGGCCAGGCAGTGCGGCAGAAATCCCAGGGGCGGGTTCTGCCACAGGCTGCGATCAACGGTTTCGCTCAGCTGCGCATCGCCGGTATAGATGAACACCCGCTTGCCCTGCTGCAAGGCTTTGGCCGACAAACTGGCCAGAATCGCCATTTTGTCGGCCACGTGCGTGTAAAAATCGACTTGCGTCAATGTTCGGCCGCCTTGCCTTTTGTCGCAGCCTGGTTCAGCAGGAAGCGCACCAGCAGGGGTACCGGACGGCCCGTAGCGCCCTTGTCCTTGCCGCTTTTCCAGGCTGTGCCGGCGATATCCAGATGCGCCCAGGAGTATTTCTTGGTGAAACGCGACAGGAAGCAGGCTGCCGTAATGGTGCCGCCGGAACGGCCGCCGATATTCTGCATGTCGGCGAATGGGCTCTTGAGCTGCTCCTGATAGTCGTCCCACAGCGGCAGTTGCCAGGCGCGGTCGTGCATTTCTTCGCCGGCGGTCAGAAGGTGGCGCGCCAGGGAGTCGTCGTTGGCCAGCAGCCCGGATGCGTGATGACCCAGGGCAATCACGCAAGCGCCCGTCAGCGTGGCGATATCCACCACCGCCTTGGGCTCGAAACGCTCGGCGTAGGTCAGCGCGTCGCACAGGATCAGCCGGCCTTCTGCGTCGGTGTTGAGGATTTCGATGGTCTGGCCGGACATGCTGGTGACAATGTCGCCCGGCTTGTTGGCGTTGCCGTCCGGCAGGTTCTCGCATGTCGGTATCAGGCCGACGACATTCAGTTTCGGTTGCAGGTTTTCCAGCGCGCGGAATGTTCCCAGCACGCTCGCCGCGCCGCCCATGTCGTATTTCATTTCATCCATTTCGGCCGCCGGTTTGAGCGAGATGCCGCCCGCATCGAAGGTAATGCCTTTGCCGACCAGAACAATCGGTTTGTCGCTGGTCTTGCTGCCCTTGTATTGCAACACGATGAAGCGGGGCGGCTGACGGCTGCCCTTGGCAACGGACAGGAAAGAGCCCATACCCAGCTTCTCGATCGCCGGCTGGTCCATGACCTCAATCTCAAAACCGGCCCGCTTGGCCATTTCCGTGGCCTGTTCGGCCAGATAACTCGGGGTGCAGTAATTGCCGGGCAGATTGCCCAGGTCGCGCGTCAGGTTCATGCCCTCGGCAATGGCCAGGCCCGTCGCCAGGCCATCTTCGCCTTCAGCCAGTTCGCCGCGGCGGTTGACGCACAAGGTCAGTCGCTTGAGCGAACGTTTGTTGTCGTCTTCCTTGGATTTGAGACGGTCGAATTTGTACAGCGCGTCCATGGAGACGATGACGGCCTGCTCGATACGCCAGTTGACTTCGCGTTTCTTGACGGGCAGTTCGGTCAGATAGGAAACGGCATCGATCGAGCCGGTGGCCGACAGGGCTGCCGTCATGGCGCGGATGGCATCGCGGTACTGCTTGTCGCCGAAGTCGCGCTCTTTGCCCAGACCAACCAGCAGAACGCGGTCGCTCAAGGTGTTGGGCACGCGCTGCAGTAGGAGAGTGCTGCCCAGGCTGCCGTCCATGTCGCCGCGCTTCAGCACTTCGGCAATGTAGCCTTCCGACGCGCGGTCCATTTGCACCGCTGCAATCGACAGTTTGCGCGATTCATAGATGCCCACGACGACACAGGCTGAACGTTGTTTCTCAGGACTGCCGCTTTTTATGCTAAATTCCACTTTTGATTCTCTCCTGCTACTGTGGTTGCAAGTTCAGGCAAGCCGTTTTGGCGCGGGTTACGTTCAGCGGACGTACTGGCAGTAAAACATGGCTCTAGCTGTTTGCAATGTGTGATGATGTTAAGTGTGGCCGGTCCGGTGATTTGTAAATTCGCTGAAACTTTGGGCGGCACACGTTAAATTTTTACCTAGATCGAAAAATACTCAATTTTTCATGCTTTATCAACGTTTTCTTCGGCGCGAACTGCTTGGCCACCTCGGGGCGGTGTTTACAGTTTTGCTGACCATTACAGCCACCACCTTCTTTGTCCGCCTGCTTGGGCAGGCGGCAAGCGGCAAAATCGCGCCCGACGGAATTTTGCTGTTTCTGGCATTTATCATTTTGAACAACCTGCCGGTGCTGCTTTCGGTCAGTTTGTTCGTCGGCATCATGATGACCTTCAATCGTTATTACCGCGACAGCGAAATGACTGTCTGGGCGGCGTCCGGTCTGGGTATCGCGGGGTGGGTGCGGCCGGTGATGAGCATTGTTGTGCCTACTGTGGTTGCGGTTGCTGTGCTCAGTTTTGTGCTGGTCCCCTGGTCGTATGAAAAAAACGATGAAATCAAGTCGAAATTTGAGAATCGGGATGATTTATCCAATGTGGCGCCCGGCGTGTTTCGTGAATCTCCCGAGCAGGACCGCGTTTATTTCGTCGAACATTACTTGTCGAACCAACAGACCGTCGCCAACGTATTTTTGCAGAACTGGCAGGATGGCAGGCTGGGTATTGTTTCCGCCAGCGCAGGGCAGCTGGAGGCGGCTGGCAATGGCGATCGGTTTTTGGTTTTGCAGCAAGGCCGCCGCTATGAGGGGACAGCGGGACAAGCGGATTACAAGGTGATTGCGTTCGACCGCTATGGGGTCCGCGTGGAAACACATGAGGAAATCCTGCCGCCGCCGACCGTCAAGGCACTTTCGGTCGCGCAGTTGTTGGTGCAGCAGAGTCCCCAGCACATGGCTGAATTGATGTGGCGGATCAATTTGCCTTTGTCTGCCTTGATGCTGGGTCTGCTGGCCATCCCGCTCGGCTATGTCAATATTCGGGCAACGCGCTCGCTCAACCTGTTCTTCGGCGTACTGGCCTACATGGTTTACAGCAATCTGATGAGCGTCATGCAGGCCTGGATCGCGAAACAGCAGGTGGAGCCCCTGGTGGCCATGCTGGCCTTGCACGGATCGATGCTCTTGTTGGCGCTGCTGCTGTATCTGCGGCGCATCTACAGCCATGTGCGCTTATGGAGACTGCGCTGGTGAAACAGATGAATCGCTACCTGTCGCGCGAGATCATGCAGGGCATTTTCTTCACCTTGATCAGCCTGCTGTTGCTGTTCAGCTTTTTCGATGTCATCAATCAGCTGGACGATGTCGGCAAGGGCAGCTATACGCTCGGCAAAGTCTTTCTGTACGTATTGCTCAACGCGCCCAGTCACATCTATGAGCTGTTTCCCGTTGCCGCCTTGATCGGCTCGATTGTCGCCCTGGCGGGCTTGGCCTCGCGTTCGGAAATTACCGCCATGCGGGTGGCCGGGCTGGCGCCGAGAAACTTCGCTGTTGTGCTGGTCGGGATCGGTCTGGCCTTGGCCCTGCTGACTCTGGTGCTGGGCGAATTGATTGTGCCGGTCACCGGGCGCAGCGCCGAGCAGATGCGCCTGAAGGCAACCAATAGCGTCGTGTCGCAGGAATTCCGCTCCGGCATCTGGCTGAAAGACGACAACAGCTTCGTCAATATCCGTGAAGTCATGCCGGATGCTTCTTTGGCGGGTATCAAAATCTATTCTTTCGACCAGGCGCACCATTTGCGCGAGATTACCTATGCGGATCGTGGCTCGCACTTGTCCAGCGGCCGCTGGCAGCTGGAGCACGTCAGCCAGACGCAATTCGATCTGGCGGGCAAGGTGCAGGTGTCCCAGCTGGACAAAGCGATATGGGTGTCAGTGCTTAACCCGGATATTCTTTCGGTCGTGTCAGCGACGCCGGAACAGATGACCGCATGGAATTTGGCTAAATATGTTGAGCATTTGCGGCTGAACGGGCAGAAAACCACGCGTTATGAAATTGCCCTGTGGGTCAAGCTGATTTACCCCTTGGGTATCGTCGTGATGCTGCTGCTGGCCTTGCCCTTTGCTTTTCAGCAGGTTAGGGCTGGGGGAATGGGCGCGCGGGTATTTCTGGGCATTATGGTGGGCTTGGGCGTATTCCTGTTCAATCGGCTTTTTTCCCACATGGGGCTGATCTACGGCTGGTCGCCAATCTTGAGTGCAGTTATGCCGACACTTATCCTATTTTTGCTTGCATTGTTATTAATTCTTCGCCAATCAGGTGGAAGAATGATGTAATCAAGTGGTGTAAATGCAACACTTGATCTTGCGGGCATGGTCCAAGTGAACTAGTCGGCTTGCGCAAAAACGATGTTGGTGTATGATAGGTCTGCAAAATAAAAATAATAATTTAATAAAAACTTCAAAATTCCCTATACAACAATCCCATCGCGGAGGATATCAATGAAGCTGAAGAAAATCGTCAGTGCGGTTCTGCTCGCCACTGCTCCTGTTGCCGCATTTGCAACCAATGGTATGAACCTGGAAGGTTATGGTCCGGTCGCCACCGCTATGGGCGGCGCATCCATGGCTTACGACAACGGCGCTGCAGCCATGATGAATAACCCGGCAACCCTGGGCTTGATGTCTGAAGGCAGCGGCATCGGCGTGGCACTGGGCTTTTTGGGCCCGGACGTTTCCACCACTGTTCCGGTATCTTCCGGCGGTAGCGGTACGGCTGCGAAATCCGGTGGTAACGCATATTACATGCCGGCAATCGGTTATGTTACCAAGACTGGTCAACTGACTTACGGCGTGGGCGTGTATTCCCAGGGCGGCATGGGTACCGAATACAGCTCAACCAGCGATCTGGCATTGGGCACCAACCAGAATGTGCGCTCAGAAGTGGGCGTGGGGCGTCTGATTTTCCCGTTGGCCTATAACGTCAACGACAAGCTGACCGTCGGTGGTTCTATCGACTGGGTTTGGGCGACGATGGACATCAAAATGGCTGCCACCGCGCAACAGTTTATGGCGATGGCAACCAATATGTCTTCTGGTATGTACTCCACCATGGGTACCCTGATGAGCAGCTATGGCGCGAATACCTTCCGCCTGGATTTTTCCGACAACAACGACTTTAGTGGTGCAGCCAAAGGCACCGGTTTCGCCGGCAAACTGGGCCTGACCTATAAAATCAGCCCGGTCCTGACCATTGGTGCGACTTACCACTCCAAGACCGATTTGGGTGATATGGAGACCAGCACCAGCGGTGCAGCCTTCTCTGCGTACAATAGCGGCGCTTCGCTGGGCCCGGCAGTGACTGGCAAAATCACCATTCACAACTTCCAATGGCCGGAAACCTATGGTCTGGGTATGTCCTACCAGGTTAACGATGCCTGGATGGTGGCGGCTGACTACAAGCGCATCAACTGGTCTAGCGTCATGAAAGACTTCAAGATGACCTATACCACCTCCAACCTGGGTACCGGCGCCACCGAATATGCCGATTTCAAGATCAACCAGAACTGGAGTGATCAGGATGTGTTCGAGATCGGTGCATCCTATAAGTACAGTGATGCGCTGACCCTGCGTTTCGGTGCGAACATCGCCAACAACCCGGTACCGAACGACCAGGTGAACCCGCTGTTCCCCGCCATTGAGAAAAACCACATCACCGCCGGTTTCGGTTACCGTCTGAGCAAGCAAAGCGGTATCGACTTCTCCGTGACCCATGCGCAGCGCGTAACTGTGACGGGTAGCGGTGTAACGGGCGCTGCGGGCAGTGGCGATATGGGTAACTATGGCACCACCATTACCCACTCCCAGACCAACTGGCAAATCCAGTACGGTTATCGCTGGTAATCAGTTAGACCGCAGCGATCTTTAAGGGCGGAGTTTCCGCCCTTTTTATTTGCATAAAAAAACAAGAATATCAGAATAAGACAATCAGCTTGCGCACATTCGCGAGATGACATGAAACTGACGAATAAATTAGCCATTGCAGTGCAGTTGGCGTGACTGCCCAGCGTTGCTCCTTGAAAATGGCCGTGGTGCAGCATCCGATTTCGCCGCAATGGCGGGTGGCGCATGCGGCATTATCTTGTCTGGCAGCGCCATGGCTCGTCTTGGCGGGTGCCGGAATGTGTGCCGCCCGGATTTTTCCGATAACAGCGATTTCAGCGGCAAGGCATTCGGTTCCGGTTTCGCCGGTAAACCGGACTTGCTATCTAAGGTCAGTCCGGCTCCCAGCCTGGGTCTCTGACTTACCATTCCAAGACTTCTCCGGGTGATCTGGAAACCCGCGATGGCGGCGCTTCAGCGTCTGCGGCAAAGCGAGTGTGCCGGATTTTGCCTATTTCTGTTTTTGGCAGGCTTTGTATCGAATTGTATTTGAAGAAGCCCCCGAGGTCGGGCTAGAATCAGGGTTAATTCGGGTGTGGCTGTACGCCCTGAACCAGCACAACACAGAACAAAAGCAGGGAGAGCAATGGATCTGACTCCATATTTCAAATACATGGCCGAACGTAAAGCGTCGGACTTGTTCATTTCTGCCGGCGCGCCGGTTTATATCAAGATCGAAGGCGAGTTGAAGGCGGCAAACAAGCAGCCGCTGACGGCCGCCCAGGCAAAAGAGGCCATTTACGCGCTGATGACGGAAGCGCACAGGGCTGAATTTGAACGCGAACAGGAACTCAATTTCGGCTTTTCCGTACAGGATCTGGGGCGGTTCCGTGTCAACGTGTTTTATCAGCGCGGCAGTGTGGCGCTGGTGGTGCGATTCATTCAGAATGATGTGCCATCGATCGAAGCGCTTCATCTTCCGCCGGTACTGGGCGATCTGGCGCTGGAAAAACGCGGTCTCGTGCTGGTGGTGGGCGCCACCGGTTCGGGCAAATCGACGACACTGGCCTCGATGCTCAATTACCGCAATACCCATCGTGCCGGCCATATTCTGACCGTAGAAGACCCGATTGAGTACGTACACAAACACAAGCGTTCCATCGTCAATCAGCGTGAAGTCGGCGTGGACACCAAGTCATTTAACAATGCCTTGGTGAATGCCATGCGCGAAGCCCCCGATGTGCTGATGATCGGCGAGATCCGCGATGAAAACAGCATGCGCCAGGCCATGATCTATACCCAGACAGGACATTTGTGCCTGGCGACGTTGCATGCCAATAACGCCTACCATGCGCTGACGCGCATTGTCAGCTTCTTCCCGCCCGAGTCGCGCGAACACCATCTGCATGATTTGTCCGTCAGCCTGAAGGCCATTATTTCCCAGCGTCTGGTGCGCGGCCTTGATGGCAAACGCATCGCGGCAACGGAGATTCTGCAGAATTCCTTGCACATTGCCGAATTGATCATCAAGCAGGATGTCGATGCCATCAAGGAGGCCATGGAGCGTTCCATGGTGGATGGAACCCAGACTTTCGAACAGGCGCTCTATTATCTTTATAAATCGGGCAAAATCAGCCTGGACGAGGCGCTGGGCAATGCCGATTCGCGGACCAACCTGGAGTGGCTGATCAAGAATACCGGCAAAGATAACAAAACGATGGAAACGGTCATGCGCAATGCGGGAGAGGGGCAGGGTCGCAATAGCTTCGAGAACATTACCATCATGCCGGAAATGCTCGACCAGGGGCGGCCGAGCCAAATCAAGGACAGCGAACAGTAATTTGTCTTCGCGGGCCAGGCGGACAATCAGTCCGGCCCTAAATGGCCAACGGTTTTATTGAATGCCGGCTGTTCCCACAGGTTGGTGTCGTGCGGAGCGTTGTCGATGTGTACGCGGGTTGCATTCAGCAACTTGAGAAAAATCAGTTCGCTGATGACCGTGTCGGGGAAGCCTTTTCTGTCGCCGCGATCATCCAGCAGCAGGTGATCCAGGTGCAATTCCAGTTCCGGATAGCCCCACAGTTCAACGATCCTGGGCAACAGGCGCGGAAACTCCTTTTCCAGCTCAGAGGCATAACGGATGTCTGCCATACTCCCCTCCTTGTAAAATATAATTCCAGTTTCATCTTAGCATATCTAATTGCCTGCTCACGTCCTGAAATATGTCTGAAAGCCCCGATAGCACTGATATGAGCGCGCGCGGATCAGTCGGCCGGTTTGCCCCGTCACCGACCGGGCCTTTGCATTTCGGTTCACTTGTCGCGGCAATCGGCAGTTTCGTTCATGCCCGCGCCAAGGGTGGGGCATGGCTGGTGCGCATGGAAGATGTCGATAAACCAAGAGAAATGCCGGGTGCGGCAGACGGCATCTTGCGTACCCTGGAGCGTTTCGGACTGGAATGGGACGGCGCGGTGATGTACCAAAGTCGGCGTACCGACGCCTATGTCCAGGCACTGGAGGAATTGTGCGACAGGGGCTTGGTTTATGGCTGCGCCTGTTCGCGCAAGGACATCGCCGAGCATGCGCATATGGGAATGGACGGACCGGTTTACCCCGGCACGTGCCGGGGGCGGCTAGGGCGCGCAAGGGCGACCCGGGCGTGGCGTTTTGTCGTGCCCGAGCAGCCCGTCTGTTTCACCGATGCCATTCTGGGCAAGCACTGTTTCGACATGGCGCGCGATCTGGGCGATTTTGTGGTGCGGCGCGCGGATGGCCTGTTTGCCTATCAGCTGGCGGTTGTCGTGGACGATGCCGGGCAAGGCGTGACCGAAGTCGTGCGAGGGGCCGATTTATTGCTTTCCACTCCGCGCCAGCTTGTCCTGCAACAGGCATTGGGCTTGCCTGTGCCGGAGTATGCCCATTTGCCGCTCGCACTCAATGAGCAAGGGGAAAAGCTGTCCAAACAGACCCTGGCTCCTGCAGTTGCGGCAGCGGATGTTGCTTCGCTGTGGCGGCAGGTGTTGCGTTTCCTGGGGCAGGACCTGCCGGCTGGGCTGGAGCGGGCACCCATGCGCGAATTGCGCACGTGGGCCACGCGAAACTGGCAGCCAGGCCGCGTCCCGCAGCATTCTTCCCGTGTTGTCGTACAGCTGTAACATCAAGGGGTTAAAGTAAGCCACTTTTGCTGCTAGCCGGAAGGGCGGCCTCATGCGTATCTTGATGTTGTCGGATGTGTATTTCCCTCGTGTAAATGGTGTTTCCACATCCATCATGACCTTTCGCGAGGAACTTGAGCGAATGGGGCATGAAGTCGTCTTGGTTGCCCCCCGCTACGGCGTCGCCGGCGAGGAGGAAAGCGAGCAAGTGGTGCGCGTGCCGTCCAGTCGCGTCATTTTGGATCCCGAAGACCGCATGATGCACTGGGGAGCCTTGCATGAGCAGCTGGAGACATTATGGCGGGAGCGCCCCTTTGATCTGCTGCACATCCACACCCCTTTTGTGGCGCATTATGCCGGTGTACGGTGGGCCAAGCGCCACGGTATTCCCTGCGTGGAAACCTATCACACCTTTTTCGAGGCCTATCTGCATCACTACATTCCGTTCATGCCGCGTTTTGTGATGCGCGCCATGGCGCGGCGCTTTTCACGCGAGCAGTGCAACAATGTCGATGGCCTGGTCGTGCCGTCCACGCTCATGCAGGCGGAATTGGGGCGTTACGGTGTGAGCGTGACAAGCGAGGTCATTCCGACCGGGATCGAACTGGAGGAATTCAGTACCGGCGACGGGCTGCGTTTCCGTGCAACCCACGGCATCAGTCCTGCAAGACCCGTGCTGCTTTATCTCGGCCGGGTGGCATTCGAAAAGAACATCGCTTTCTTGCTGGATATGCTGGTGCAGGTGTTGCGCGACAAGCCGGATACGCTGCTTGTCGTCGCCGGAGAAGGGCCAGCCGAGAAAAGTCTGCACGAACGGGCAAAACGGCTTGGCTTGCAAAATAGCGTCCTCTTTGTCGGCTATCTCAAACGCGGGCCGGAGTTGCTGGACTGTTACAAGGCGGCAGACGTGTTCGTTTTTGCGTCGCGCACGGAAACGCAGGGGCTGGTGCTGCTTGAAGCCATGGCGCTGGGGGTGCCGGTAGTCGCATTGTCGATCATGGGAACCCGCGATATCCTGCAGCCGGGCAGTGGAGCGCTGGTGCCCGAGGATGATGTAAATGACTTTGCCGACGAGGTGCTCAAGCTGTTGCGCGACGAAGAGCTGCGCAAATGGCTGGGGGCCGAGGGCGTGCAGTATGTCCAGAACTGGAAGGCAGACCGTCTTGCGGTACGGTTGGATACATTCTATTCGCAAATACAGCAGGCGTATTCCTCTAAAGGCGTGTTGGCCGGACAGACAGTCTGATTTGTCGGTCAGCTCTGATAAAATGGCTTTTTTATCAGATTTGGCCTGACTTTCATGGAACACGACAAGCTTCAGCGGTTTATGTTTGAACATGGTGAAGTGCGCGGCGAACTCGTTCGCCTGACCGACAGCTGGCGCCACGTGCTGGAACGTCGTGACTATCCTCCGGTAATCCGCTCGCTGCTGGGGGAAATGATGGCTTCCGCTGTCATGCTGGCTGCCATGCTCAAGTTTGACGGCACTCTGGTGATGCAGATGCAGGGCAGCGGCCCTATCCGTTTGCTGGTTGTAGAGTGCCGCAGTGATCTGGCAATACGTGCCACCGCCAAGCATGATGATTGCGCCGACCTGGCGAATCTGCCCGACTTGCTCGGCAAAGGACACTTTGTCATTACCCTGGACCCGGCCGACCCCGATCAAACCGCCTATCAGGGTATAGTTCCGCTGCATGGCAACACGGTGGCCGAGGCGCTGGAACATTACCTGATGCAATCCGAGCAACTGCCGACCCGTATCTGGCTGGCCGTCGATGAGCAATCGTCCGCCGGCATGATGCTGCAGCGTATGCCGGGCGCCAGCAGCGATGAGTTGTGGCAAGAAGCGCTGGCCCCGGCTGCGACAGTCAAGGCGGACGAATTGCTGAAACTCGACTTCATGACGCTGCTGCACCGCTTGTTCAACGAACACGATACGCGTGTCTTCGAATCCATGCCAGTGCGCTTTTCCTGCACCTGCTCACGTGAGAAGGTGGCAGGCATGCTGCGCATGCTGGGGCCGGACGAGGTCGAGGCCGCTCTGGCTGAACAAGCTGAAATCGATGTGGCGTGCGAGTTTTGCGGCCAGCATTATCTGTTTGATGCAGTTGATGCTGCGCAGTTGTTCGCTGCTCCTGAGAGTCTTGCGGAAGACTCGAAAAAACTGCACTGAGCGCGACCGGGGCTGCACCGCTCGCCGTGGTGCCCGGTCTGAATTTCAGCTGACGCGCGATTGAATACGGCGGCGCAATTTAATACGGCTGCCGTAATACTCCTGCATCATCTCGCGGGTGATCCGACTGTCGCTCGGATGGTGCGGGAAGGCTTCGGCCCGGGCGGCCAGCCAGGGTTCTTCCTGATGGGTCAGTTCTTCCAGTTTGGTGGCCGAAAACTGACCATAGACTTCCCAGACTTCGTCGAGAAAATCATGTACCTCCCGCGGCAATAGCGACGGGTCGGTCAGCATCATTGTCGGCGGGATCGGATGCCAGGACAGCTGGCGGAAGCGGGCGTAAATCTCTCGGCAGACCGGCCCATGCCGCCACGCTTCCAGCCGGTTGTGGAACAACTCCTTGCCGTGCATGGCCAGATGCCATGCCTGCGCGTAGTAAAGCAGCTTTTGCAGCTTCAGGTGGGTCATATTGTCGCCCGCCTTACGGTCTACCTTCAGAATGAAATAATCTGCAATCTGGTGAACACTGATATCCATGGGCCCGGTTCTCCATGAGGGTCATCTGGTCAAGATCAGGATGTGCGGGGGAGTGCACATATACTTTTCAGTATAGAAGTGTGAATTGGATTTGCAAAACAATTATTTCGTTTGTTTCCATTGTGAATTACGGCCGGGGAGTTGGGCGGCGACAGGCTCTTTGCTATGATAAAACCTCAGTGAGATGAAGTCCGATAGGGAGAGCCTGTATGGCGCAATTGCCACCCAAACACCAGCAAATTATCCAGACCCACGCCGCCCTCATCGTGAAAGTGGTCGAAACATGCGCCAATCCGGCACAACGCCCGCAGCTGGAGAAGGCGCTGGATATTTCCGCCCAGAATGGCTGGGGCAAGCTGGTTGCCGCCATTCGCGCTATTCTCGACGGCAAGCGGGATCAGGCTGTCCTGGGCGGTCTGGATGAAGAGGACGGCATCATCGTGGAAGCCATCCTGCGCGGCCTGCAGGACCCCGCGACATTGCCCGACCCCAATGCCGAGCCGGATGCTTCGGTGGCCGCACCTGCCTTGGCCAGCCTGATTCAGGCGGCTGGCACGGGCAATGCCATGGCGCTTAAAATGCTGGCCGACATGGCGGAACAGATGTCCAAAGCCGGCGGAGAAATGACACGCCTTGGCGGCATCATGCGCCATATGGTCAACGGCGAGCGCGATCCTGACGTGCTGACCAAAAACATGGGCAGCGATACCCGTCAGTTGGTGATGCAGATTCTGGAAGAACTGTCGAAATTGACGGTGCACTGAATGCGACGTATTTCCTGGGTAAGGGGGCAGGTAGTCAGATGCGGCGGCGGAGTCAAATCATTGCCGGCGGCTAATGATGGTACAATAGCCCACTCGTTATTGGCTTTCAGTTTGCGCCACACAGCGTTTGCATATTGCTTTGTTGCATCAACACTCCCAGCGTATGATTGCCGCATCACTTTCACCTCGATGATCTCTGTTTTTAGCGCTGGTCTGGCTTGAGATTACTCGCTGGCATGAACTTCTCACCCCTGAAAGATACTCACCGTAATGGCTCTGCTTTCTTGTTTGCAGCTTGATAAGAATGAGCTGGATTGGCAGTCAACGGACTGGATTGAGCGAACTCTTGGGATAATTCGGGTTGGGTCCGCGTATGAATCCGGAATAGAAGGGATTCCTCTCCAGCTGGTTAATATGCCCTTGCTTGGCAGTGATAAGGGCATGGTGTCCGATGTCTGGCTTGCTGGTGGGGCATGCCGTTCGGGGGGGCAGAATGGATTAAGTTACCGTTACAATGGTCATGTTCTGTTCGCGGTGCTGACGCTGGACGAGCACCTGTTGACCGCATTGGCCGGTTCGCTGCCGCTGCAACGGGCGACTGAACAGGCTTATGAGCGGCTTTTCCGTTTGCTGGATGAGCAGGGTTATCCCTATTTGTGGCGGGTTTGGAATTATCTGGCTGATATCAATGTTGAAGAGGGCGGGCTTGAGCGGTACCGGCAGTTCAATGTGGGACGTCAGCTTGCCTATGAAAAATGCGGACGGGCGGTGGGTGGTTATGCTTCTGCAGCTTGCGCTCTTGGAACAGCCGCAGGCCCCCTGACTGTCGCAGTGATGGCGGGAAAAACGGCGCCGGTTTTGCTGGAAAATCCGCGGCAAGTGCGGGCGTGCGATTATCCCTCGGTATACGGTCCGCGCAGTCCGGTATTTTCCCGTGCGGCATTGGCGAAACTGCCAGGGCAGGAATTGCTTTTCATTTCTGGCACCGCCAGTATCGTTGGGCATCGGACCATGCATGTCGGCGATGTGGCAGCGCAAACGCGCGAAACACTGGCCAATATTGCGGCGGTGCTGCAAGAGGCCAATCGGGTGGCACCGGGTTTGCCGTTCACGCTTTCCCAATTGAGCTACCGGACTTATATCCGTCATGCGGCCGATTTGGATGCGGTGCGTGCGGAGGTGCAACGGCAGGTTGGCGGTGCGCAGGTCCAGTATGTTCAGGCGGATGTGTGCCGTAGCGATTTGCTGGTGGAAATAGAGGCCATGGCCAGCCGAACGGCGGAACAACAGGATGCTGCCGGGGTGGGTGTGGCATGATCGCCCAGCCATCCGCCGCCCGTTCATTCGTGTGGTCGTTCTACGAATACGCGGCCATGGTCATGGGGCTGCTGGTCTTGCTGCTGTTTTGTCTAATCTGGCTGCCTTTTGCGCTGGTTCTGCCGCTATTGCTGCCAAGCGAGGCCGGTCGGCGGATAGGGCGCTGGATGATCGCTTTGGGTTTCCGGTTGTACCTGGCTTTCCTGCAATGGACATGCTCCAGCCGCTTTGACCTCGCTGAACTGGATGCCCTGCGCGACCAGGGGCCGCTGATTCTGGTGGCCAATCATCCTTCTTTGATCGATGCGGTGCTGGTCGTGTCGCGCTTGCCCAATGCGGTGTGCGTCATGAAAGCGGAGTTGATGAACAATCTGCTGCTGGGGTCCGCTGCGCGTTTGGCCGGCTACATTCGCAACGACGGTCCGGTGGAGATGGTGGTGCACGCAACCGAGGCATTGCAGCAGGGGGCGCATTTGTTGCTGTTTCCCGAGGGGTCGCGCACCAAACATTTCCCGCTCGATGCATGCAGCAGCAGTACCGGATTGATTTCCCGCCGCAGCCATGTGCCGGTGCAGACGCTGCTGATCGATTTTTCTGTGCCCTATCTGGGCAAGGCATGGCCCATCTGGCGCAAGCCGCGTCTGCCCCTGTCCTTTAGCGTGCGCTTGGGCAAACGTTTCGATCCGCCGGAGGACGTGGCGGTATTTACGCGAGAGCTTGAGGCGTATTTACGTGAGGCATGCGTTCATTGCGGGCATCTTTCATGAAAGTTGATGGATCAGTCATGCAACAGTCGGCATCACATCTGGTTTTGATTCCCAGCTACAACCCCGGTGAAAAGGTCTATGAAACTGTCCGCGCAGCGCGTGCGCAGTGGGCGCCGGTGTGGGTGGTGGTGGACGGCAGCACGGACGGCAGTGCCGAAAAACTGCAGGAAATGGCCAGATCGGACAGCGATCTGCATGTGATGGTGTTGCCGCAAAACCAGGGCAAGGGGGCGGCGATTCTGGCCGGGATTGCGGCAGCGGCCAAACAGGGGTACACCCATGCGTTGACGATGGATTCGGACGGCCAGCATCCGGCGCAACTGATCCCGGAGTTTATGCGCGTATCACAGGCACAACCGGACAGGATGGTGCTGGGCAAACCGGTATTCGATGCGGATGCGCCACGTTTACGCGTAAACGGCCGCAAGGTGTCAAACAGCTGGGCCGCGCTGGAAACGTTGTGGATGGGCGTGGGCGACTCCTTGTACGGTTTTCGCGTGTACCCCATTGGCCCGTTGCGGAAAATCATGCTGCACAATCGCTGGATGCGCCGTTTTGACTTTGACCCCGAGGCTGTGGTGCGCTTGTGCTGGGCGGGGGTGAAGCCGGTGAATATCGATGCGCCGGTGCGCTACTACACGGCGGAAGAGGGCGGCGTGTCGCACTTCAAGTATGTGCGCGACAACGTGCTGCTGTCCTGGATGCATAGCCGCCTGTTGCTCGGTTTTTTGCTGCGCTTGCCCATGCTGATCTGGCGCCGCCTATTCCACTGACAGCCGTAACGGGATCATGCTGGAAGGCGTGAATCCGTGTTTGCCATAAAAATTCTGTGCGGCGGTGTTGTCCTTGTCCGTCAGCAGGGTGATGCGCTTGCAGCCCTGTTGCCGGGCGAAGTCGATAGCCGCCTGCAAGAGTTGCGATCCCGTTCCACGGCCGCGTTCTGCGGTCGTGACAACCATGTCTTCCAGCAATACTACGCGCTCCCCCAGAGCGGTCGAAACGGTATAGAGCAGATTGACCATGCCGACGACCTGTCCTGCGTGGCGGGCAAGCAGTATGTGGCCGACCGACGGGTTTGCAATGATCATTCTGAGTCCTCGCGCCTGCGCCGCATGGTTAGGAGTGAACTCCGCCTCCTGTGAGAACAGGCTGTCCAGCAGCAAGCACAGCTCGGCAACATCGGCTGCCTTGGCGATATCAATTTCAATTGCCTGCTGCATCATCCGCGCCTTATATGGAGCCGGGGGCTGGCGGGTACATCAGGATGGACAGGAAGCGGATCGGGCATTTGATCAGCTTTTCCGGTCCATGCGGGATTTCGCCGCGGAATGTGAGGGAGTCGCCCGGGCTGAGGACGTAGGTGTTTTGCCCGTGCCGGTATTCGATTTTGCCTTCCAGCATATAAATAAATTCAGTGCCCGGGTGTTCAAACGTGGGGAAAACTTCCGATTCCTTGTCGATCGTGATGAGAAAGGGCTCGAATTGCTTGGTCGGGCCCTGATCATACGACAGCAGGTGGTAGGTGTGCCCGCGTTTGGTGCCTTTTCTGACCACCTCCATGCCTTCGCCGTCTTTCACCAGTTGGGCTCCGCCATCCGGCACGTCGTAGTGACGGAACAGGGTGGCGAGCGAAACGCCCAGCGCCTGCGACAGACGCGAGAGGGTTTCCAGGCTGGTGGCCGTCTGTGCATTTTCAATTTTGGATAGCATGCCGCGGCTGATATCGGCCCGGTCGGCGACTTCGGCAATGGTCAGACCGTGCTGTTGCCGCAATTCCCGAATGCTGTTCCCCAGATAACGTTCCAGATTGCCTGACTGGTTTTGTTCTTGCGATGACATTGTTGCGCCGTTTACTAAAGGACTTGAGGCGATTATAGCATGATGCATGTTTCATGAAGATAAAAAATAATTGACAACATGAAACTGCGTGATGCACACTGTGAACCAATAATTCATCACATGAAACGCTGGCGGGGAAGAAAATGCCTGATATTGGGAATGTGTGCAGCAAATGAAGACATCTGAACGTCGTTACACGCTTTCGCTCAGTTGCCCTGACCGGGTTGGCATTGTCGCCGCGGTGAGCTCTTTCCTGGCGTCTCATAACGGCTGGATCACGGAAGCAAACCATCATGCCGATCAGGAGGCGGAGCGCTTCTTCATGCGGCAGGAAATCCTGGCTGACTCGCTGACGATGGATCTGCCGACCTTGCGGGAGAAATTCGCTCCGCTGGCCGAGCAGTATGAAATGGACTGGCGCATTCATGACAGCGCCCGCAAGAAGCGGGTGGTGATCATGGTGTCTCGCCAGGAGCACTGTCTGTATGACCTGCTTTCACGCTGGCAAAGCCGTGAGCTGGACATCGAGATTCCCTGTGTGATTTCGAATCATGAGGATTTCCGCGGTTTTGTCGAATGGCACGGGATTCCTTTTCATCATGTGCCGGTCACGGCGGATAACAAGGCGGAAGCGTATGGCCGCGTGATGGATTTGTTCGACGAGGTGCAAGCGGACGTAATGGTGCTGGCGCGTTATATGCAGATCCTTTCGCCGGAAATGTGCGCCCGCTACCCCGGCCGGATTATCAACATTCACCACAGTTTTCTGCCCAGCTTCGTCGGCGCCAAACCCTACCACCAGGCTTACCAGCGGGGCGTCAAGCTGATCGGGGCAACCTGCCATTTCGTGACGGCGGATCTCGATCAGGGGCCGATCATCGAGCAGGACGTGATCCGCATCGACCATTCGGATGCGCCGGAAGATCTGGTGCGATATGGCAAGGACATCGAGAAGGCGGTGCTGGCACGCGGCTTGCGATATCACCTGGAAGACCGGGTGCTGATTCACGGCAACAAGACCGTGGTCTTCCGTTAGGAAAACAACAACTTTGTTGATGTTTTCCGGCCGGGAAAAGTTTGCACGGCCCGCTCAATGACGTGAGTCATTGAAAGCGTGAGGTTGCGCGGTTGTACCGCGTAACCGACTGAATTGATTATTTTAGGAGGCGTGAAATGCCCTTGAGGCTGCTGCGTTTTGGACTTTCCAAAAAACATCCCGAACCGCGGATGTTTACCACACATGATCAGCTGAAACCCGCCTACGATGCGGTCATTATCGGTGCCGGTGGGCACGGGCTGGCGGCAGCCTATTACCTGGCGCGCGAGCATGGCATGACGAATGTGGCCGTGCTGGAAAAGGGTTATATCGGCGGCGGCAATACCGGCCGCAACACCACCATCATCCGTTCCAATTACCTGACTCCGGAAGGGGTGCAGTTCTACGATGCGTCGGTCAAGTTGTGGCAGGACCTGTCGCAGGACTTCGACCTGAACCTGTTTTATGCCAACCGCGGGCATTTCACCCTGGCGCATACCGATGCCGCCTTGCGCACCAGCCGCTGGCGCGCCGAAGTGAACAAGCACTACGGCATTGAATCGGAAGTGGTGGGGCCGGAGGAAGTAAAAAAGGCCGCACCCATGATCGACTTGTCGTGCGGCGGCCATGCACCGATTCTGGGCGCGCTTTACCATGCACCCGGTTCAGTGGCCCGCCATGATGCGGTGGCCTGGGGTTACGGCCGCGGCGCCGATCAGCGCGGTGTGGAGATCCATCAGCGGACCGAGGTGCTGGGCATTGACGTGGCCGCCGGCAAGGTCAAGGGTTTGCAGACCAGCCGCGGCTATATTGCTACGCCGAAGATTCTCTGTGCCGTGGCCGGTTCGACCCCCCGTATCCTGAAAATGGCGGGGCTGGACAGCCCGATCTATGTGCATCCCCTGCAAGCGATGGTGAGCGAGCCGGTCAAACCCTGGCTGGACCCGATTCTGGTGTCCGGCAGCCTGCATGTCTACATCAGTCAGTCTGCCCGCGGTGAACTGGTCATGGGCGCGTCGCTCGACCCCTACGAAGTGCATTCGACCCGTTCGACGCTGGATTTTCCGGAAGGCTTGAGCGCCCACATGCTGGACATGTTCCCCTTTCTTTCCAACGTCAAAGTGATGCGCCAATGGGCCGGCATGGCGGACATGACCCCGGATTTTGCGCCGATTATGGGCAAAACCCCGATT
This sequence comes from Pseudomonadota bacterium, assembly GCA_021851875.1. GTDB lineage: Bacteria > Pseudomonadota > Gammaproteobacteria > Burkholderiales > JAJZQI01 > JAJZQI01. Next base: position 88,003 of record JAJZQI010000001.1, read on the forward strand.
GAGGGTTTTTACCTGGATGCCGGCTGGGGCACCTGGGGTTTCAAGGCCACGCCCATTTGCGGCAAAACCATGGCGCATACATTGGCTACGGATACAGCTCATCCGCTGATTACCGGATTTTCGCTGGACCGCTTCCGCGATTATGCGCTGACGGGGGAAAAGGGGGCCGCCAGTGTTGGTCACTAATTCTATTGCTGTTGGCAATGCCCGCTGCGCCATCGAAGGCAAGGGCGGTCCCCTTTCGGCGAAGGCTAACCGGTCGGCTGGCCGGTTAAGCCGATGCGAAGCATTGGCGGCCGCAGCCAAAAACCCGCCGCCAGTGTCGGTCACTAAATCCCCTTCTGTTTGTATTACCCGCTGCGCCATCGAAGGCAAGGGCGGTCCCCTTTCGGCGAAGGCTAACCGGCCGGCTGGCCGGTTAAGCCGATGCGAAGCATTGGCGGCCGTAGCCAAAAACCTGCTGTTAGTGTTGGGCATTAATCATTATTTGCCGGAGTGTGGCGTATGAAGCTGCTGACTTGCCCGATCAACGGTCCGCGTCCCGTTGCCGAATTTACCTACGGCGGTACGCTGCGGCCGATGCCGGATGCTGATGCCTGTAGCGACGATGCATGGGCCGATTATGTATTCAACCGCAATGGGGCGCCTGCCGTGAAACGCGAGTGGTGGTGCCATACGCCGAGCAATACCTGGTTCATTGCCGAGCGCGATACGGAAAAGGACAGGGTGTTGCGGACGTACCTTTACCATGGCGAGGGGGAGCAATGATGCGCCGGCTTCCGCCTCAGTCGCACGAGTGGATCGACCGCTCGCGTACGGTGAATTTTGAATTCGAGGGCAAGCAGTACAGCGGTTTTGCCGGCGATACCATCAGCAGCGCCTTGCTGGCCGAAGGGCAGACGACGCTGGCACGCAGTTTCAAATATCACCGTCCGCGTTCGGTTTTGTCGTTTGCCAATCATGACGCCAGCGTGCTGATGCAGGCAGGCGACGTGCCCAATATGCGCGCCGATGTCACGCCTGTTGAAGACGGCATGCAGTTGACGGCCATCAATACCTTTGGCGGACTTGAGCAGGATAAGGCCCGCGTGTTGGGGGCGCTGTCGCGCTTTTTGCCGGTGGGTTTTTATTACAAGGCGTTTCACAGCAAGCGGCTGTTTCCCATGTGGGAGCGGATGTTCCGTTTTCTGACCGGGCTGGGCAAGGTGGATTTTGCTGCGCCGCATCTGCGCACGCCGAAGCAGTACGATTTTTGCGACGTACTGGTGATCGGCGCGGGGCCGTCCGGTTTGTCGGCCGCGCTGGCGGCGGCCGAAGCCGGTGCGGCTGTCGTGGTGGTGGATGAGCAGATGCGCGCCGGCGGCAGCAGCACTTATCAGCCAGGCAGTCGCATGGCGGTTTCGCTGCTGGAGAAGGTCCAGGCGCAACCGCGTATTCGCCTACTGACGGGTACGTGTGCGGTGGGCTATTACGCGGACCACTGGGTGCCGCTGGTCGATAAAGACAAAATGACCAAGATGCGTGCCGGGACTGTCATTGTCGCCGCAGGCGCATTTGAGCAGCCGGCCGTGTTCCGCAACAACGATTTGCCTGGAATCATGCTGGCGACAGCCGCTCAGCGCTTGCTGACGCACTACGCGGTACAGCCGATGCAGCGGGCGGTGGTGCTGACGGCAAATGCCGATGGCTACCGCGCTGCACTTGATCTGCTGGAGCACGACATTGAAGTGGCTGCCGTGGTGGATTTGCGCAAAGCCCATGCAGGCGGCATTGCGGAGTCGGCAGTGCATACTCGCGGGTTGGAGGTATACAGCGGCGCATGCATTTATGAAGCCATTGCCACAGCCGACAAGCGTGGCGTGAAGGCGGTGAAGATCGCCCGCTTCGATGATGGTCAAGCCGGTCCAGAGCAGGTCGAAGTGGCATGCGATGGTGTGCTGATGAGCGTCGGCTGGGCGCCGGCGGCCAATTTGCTGTATCAGGCCGGCACACGCATGCGTTATGCGAAAGATCTCGAACAGTTCGTGCCCGACGCGTTGCCGGAGGGGGTGTTTGCCTGCGGCCGGGTAAACGGCGTGTACCGGCTGGATGCCCGCATACAGGACGGCCGGCGCGCGGGCCTGGCGGCTGCCGCCTACCTGGGCTTGGCGGCGGTAAACGAATCGCCGGTAGTGCAGGCGGAAAACGAGTCACCCACGCACCCGTGGCCGATTGTCGCTCATTCAAAAGGCAAGAATTTCGTCGACTTCGACGAGGATTTGCAGCTGTGCGATCTGCAAAACGCGGTGCAGGAGGGGTTCGACAATATCGAGCTGCTCAAACGGTTTTCCACCATTGGCATGGGGCCGAGTCAGGGTAAGCATTCCAACATGAACGGCTTGCGCATTCTGGCCCGTTTGACCGGTAAAGAGCCGCAGGAGGTGGGTACCACGACGGCGCGGCCATTTTTCCATCCGGTACCGATGTCGCACCTGGCCGGGCGGGGCTTCAACCCGGAACGGCGTACTCCATTGCACGGCTGTCACGCGAAGCTGGGAGCGGTATGGATGCCGGCGGGGATGTGGCAGCGGCCTGAGTACTACGCGCAAAGCGGCAAGTCGCGCACGCAGTGCATCCAGGAAGAAGTCATGGCGGTCCGCACCGGCGTGGGCATCATCGATGTGGGGACGCTGGGCAAGCTGGAAGTGATCGGCCCGGATGCGGCCGAGTTTCTGGAACGGGTTTATGTCTCCAAATATGCCGCGCTCAAGGTCGGCATGACGCGCTATGCCGTGATGTGCGACGAAAGCGGCGTGGTGATCGATGACGGAGTGGTCGCCCGGCTGGCGGACGACCATTTCTATTTTACCACCACGACTTCCGGCGCGGCGGCTGTCTACCGCGAACTGAGCCGTCTGAACACGATGTGGCGGCTCGACTGCGGCATCGTCAATCACACCGGTGCGTTCGCCGCCATCAATCTGGCCGGGCCGAAGTCGCGCGCTGTGTTGCAACAGCTGACACAGATTGATCTGACGCCGGCAGCCTTTCCCTACCTGGCGATCCGCCAGGGTGAGGTGGCCGGTTTGCCGGCCCGCCTGATGCGGGTGGGTTTTGTCGGCGAATGGGGTTATGAAATTCACGTGCCGGCCGGTCAGGGCGTAGCGTTGTGGAATGCTTTGATGGCCGTTGGGGAGATTGAGGCAATCCGGCCGTTTGGCGTGGAAGCCCAACGGCTGCTGCGGCTGGAAAAAGGTCACATCATCATCGGTCAGGATACCGACGGGCTGACCACGCCGGCCGAAGCCGGTCTGGACTGGGCTGTGAAACTGGACAAGGCGTTTTTTGTCGGCCAGCGCAGCCTGAAAATTCTCGCTGCCAAGGCACAAAAACAAAAACTCGTCGGTTTCATGCTGGCGGCGGGATTCAACGGCACGGCGCCGCAGGAGTGTCATCTGGTGATCCGTGCCGGCGAGATTGCCGGGCGCGTCACCAGCATCGCCTGGAGCCCCAGCCTGCAGCGACATATCGGTCTGGCCTATGTGCAGGTCGATATGGCCGAAGTCGGATCGGTGTTCACGGTACGCATCGGCAACGGCGACCTGGTCGATGCGACTGTCGTGCCCGTGCCGTTCTATGACCCGGCTAATTTGCGCCAGAAGGAGGCGGCTTGATGAGCACCTTACAGCTTTCCCCGCTCGACGATGTACTGAACACAGCGACGTTTGTGGCGCCGGGCATGGGTTTGCCTGTTGCGCTGGTGGATGTGTCACTGCGGCCGCGTTATGGCTGCAAGGGACCGGGTGCGGCGACCTGGTTGCAGAGCATGGGTTTGCCCGTGCCTGCTTTGCCCAACAGTGCGGTGGCGCTTGCGGGGGATGGACATGTGTTGCGCCTGGGCATGACCGAATTTCTGGTTGAAGCGCCGGCCCAGACGGTGCAGACACTGTCGTGCACTCCGCGCAGCGCGGGGGTTTATCCGGTGTTGCGGCAGGACTTGTGCCTGCACATGACGGGCCGCCGTTTGCCGCAACTGTTGCTGCAGACCTGCAGCTTCAATTTTGCCGCGCTGGATCTGACCCAGGCTCCCGTGGTGCTGACATCCATGGTTGGCGTGGCTGTCACGATACTGCCCGGCGAGCGCAACGGCGTGCCGGATTACCGCATCTGGTGCGATGGTAGTTTCGGCATCTATCTGTGGCACACATTGAGCAGCATAGCGGTTGAACTGGGCGGCGGTCCGGTGCGTGCAAGTTTTGAGTGATTTTGAGCAAGCCGGAATGGCTTTGATTAACCCCAAGCGCCTTTGAAACCCTTGGTCCCCGCCTATCCAGGAGGATGAGATGAACGTAGCAGAAGCAAAGAAGCTGTTGCAAGACAATAAAGTGAAATTCGTGCTGGCCCAGTTCGTGGATATTCACGGTACAGCCAAGGCCAAGGCGGTACCGGCCGACCATTTCGACGACATCCTGACGGCCGGTGCCGGCTTTGCCGGGTTTGCCGTGTGGGGGCTGGGGATCGAGCCGCATGGTCCGGATTTCATGGCCGTGGGGGACCCCTCTACCGTATCGCTGGTGCCCTGGCAGCCGGGGTTTGCCCGTATCGCCTGCGATGGGCATGTGCAGGGCCAGCCGTGGGAATACGACAGCCGCGTGACGCTGAAAAAGCAGATCAAGCGCCTGGCCGACAAGGGCATGGTGTTCTATACCGGCCTTGAGCCCGAGTTTTCCCTGCTCAAGCGCGACGACCAGGGCAAGATCGTGCCCTGCGACGAGACCGACTCGCTGGCCAAACCCTGTTATGACTACAAGGGTCTGTCACGTGTGCGTGACTATCTGGAGCGCCTGGTCGACAGCATGAAGGCGGTGAACATCGACGTGTACCAGATCGACCACGAAGACGCCAACGGCCAGTTCGAAATCAACTACACCTATGCGGATTGTTTGACCTCCTGCGACAGCTACGTGTTCTTCAAGATGGCGGCGGCGGAAATCGCCAACGACATGGGGCTGATCTGCTCCTTCATGCCCAAGCCGTTTGCCAACCGACCCGGCAACGGCATGCACATGCACATGTCGGTGGGGCCGCTGGGAGGCAAGGGCAACCTGTTCGAAGACAAGAGCGATCCGCGCGGGCTGGGCCTGTCGAAAATGGCCTACCAGTTTCTTGCCGGCGTATTGAAACACGGCCCGGCGCTGGCGGCTCTGTGTGCGCCGACGGTGAATTCCTACAAGCGCCTTGTCGTCGGGCGTTCGCTCACCGGCGCAACCTGGGCGCCGGCCTATATCAGCTACGGCGACAACAACCGCTCCAGCATGGTGCGCATACCCGGCGGACGGCTGGAACTGCGCTTGCCGGACGGCGGCTGCAACCCCTATCTGGCTACCGCGGCTGTCATTGCGGCCGGCATGGACGGCATTGAAAACGAGCTGGACCCGGGCGAACCGCAAAACATCAACCTGTACAACCTGTCGCCCGAGGAATTGAAAGCCAAAGGCATCGGCATCCTGCCGCAAAACCTGCACGAAGCCCTGCTGGCGCTGGAGCAGGACGAGGTGATCAAACAGGCCCTGGGCCCGGTGGCGGACGAGTTTCTCAAGCTCAAGCACATGGAATGGGTGGAGTACATGCGCCATGTGTCGGATTGGGAAATCGACTCGTATCTGGAATTTTTCTGAGAGGAAAGCATTATGTGTGGAATTGTCGGATTGCTGGTGAAAACGCCGGCTTTACGCGATCGGCTGGGCGAACTGATGGTGCCCATGCTCATCGGCATGACCGAACGGGGGCCCGATTCGGCCGGTCTGGCGGTGTTTACCGAGATGCTGGGCGAGAACAGCCGTAAAATCAGCGTGTATTCCGGCTTGACGGAAGAGGGCGACGATTTCAACTGGCAGGCGCTTGGCCATGCCATTAGTACTCATCTGGGTGTGGCGGCCAGTGTCGAAGCCAAGGGCAACCACGCCGTGATAACCGTGGCCGGTTCGGCCGAGCCGGTGAAGCACTGGATGCGCGAGACCTATCCCAAGCTGTATCTGCTTTCCACTGGTCGCAGCATCGACCTGTACAAGGACATCGGCACACCGGGCGAAGTGGCCCAGCGCTATGATTTCAAACATCTGAAGGGTACCCACTTGGTCGGCCACACCCGGATGGCGACCGAATCGGCTGTAACACCGGAGCGCGCTCACCCCTTCACCGCCGGCGAGGATTTTTGTCTGGTGCACAACGGCTCCCTGTCCAACCCCTACGGCATTCGCCGCATGCTGGAGCCGCTGGGCATCGGCTTTGAAACCGACAACGACACCGAAGCCGCCTGCCGTTTTCTGGAATGGCGGCTGCGTGAGGGCGACGATCTGGAAGTGGCGTTGCAAAAGGGTTTTGAAGAGCTCGATGGTTTCTTCACCTTCCTCATGGGCACGTCGGACAAGCTGGCGCTGATTCGCGACCCGTTTGCCTGCAAGCCGGCCGTGGTGGCCGAAACCGACGATTTTGTCGCCATCGCTTCGGAGTTCCGTTCGCTGGCGCATTTGCCCGGTATCAAGAACGCCCATGTGTTTGAACCCGCACCGGAGGAGATGTACGTATGGAACATCTGACCTTTGATCTGGCGCAACGCCCGTTGCGTGAACTGAACCAGTTGCTGCACACCGATGCCGAGGCCGGCAAGATCGGCAAGGTGACGGTCAGCAACCCGGACGGCGCCCATAACATCGCCGTGGGGCTCAATTGCCCGGTGGAAGTGGAGGTGATCGGTCATGCCGGTTATTACGTCGGCGGCATGAACAAGAGCGCCAGCATTACCGTGACCGGCAGCGCCGGTACCGGTGCGGCGGAAAACATGATGAGCGGCAAGGTGCACATCAAGGGCTTCGCCTCCAACGGCGCCGGCGCTTCGGCGCACGGCGGGCTGCTGGTGATCGACGGCGATGCCGGTTTGCGGTGCGGTATTTCGCTCAAGGGCGGCGATATTGTGGTGGGCGGTTCCGTCGGCAGTTTTTCCGCCTTCATGGCGCAGGCCGGCCGCATGGTGATCTGCGGCGATGCCGGCGATGCGCTGGGCGATTCGCTGTACGAAGCGGTGTTGTACGTCAAAGGCAACATCACGTCGCTCGGCGCAGACGCGCAAATCGAACCGATGAGCGAGACGGACTATGCCGCCGTGGCCGCACTGCTGCAACAGTCCGGACCGGCTTTTGCGGCACACGACCCGCACGACTTCAAGCGCGTGGCTTCGGCCAGAACGCTTTATCACTGGAACGCCGACGCGGACCAGGAATACTGAGAGGACAACGACCATGGACAGCAAACCGGTTCATTTCAAGCGTATCGCCAAAGAAGAGTCCTGGGGTTACAACCGCAGCACCATCGACTACATCCAGAATGCCGCCGCGCACGGCCTGTACGAAATTCGCGGCCTGGGGGCCAAGCGCAAGGTGCCGCATTTCGACGATCTGGTATTTCTCGGCGCCTCGCTGTCGCGTTATCCGCTGGAGGGGTATAGGGAAAAGTGCTCCACCAAGACCATCCTGGGCACCCGTTTCGCCAAAAAACCCATTGAACTGGCCATTCCCATTACCGTGGCGGGCATGAGTTTCGGCTCGCTGTCGGCCAACGTGAAAGAGTCGCTCGGGCGCGCCGCCTCCGAAATGGGCACGTCCACCACCACCGGCGACGGCGGCATGACGCAGGAAGAGCGCTTGTCTTCCAAGACGCTTATTTATCAGTGCCTGCCGTCGCGTTACGGCTTCAACCCGGACGACGTGCGCCGTGCCGACGCCATCGAGGTGGTGATCGGCCAGGGCGCCAAACCGGGCGGCGGCGGCATGCTGCTGGGACAGAAAATTTCCCCCCGTGTGGCAGCCATGCGCACGCTGCCGGAAGGCATCGACCAGCGTTCGGCCTGCCGTCACCCCGACTGGACCGGGCCGGATGATCTGGCCATCAAAATCCAGGAATTGCGTGAACTGACCGATTGGGAAAAGCCCATTTACGTCAAAGTGGGCGCCACCCGCACCTTCAACGACGTGAAGCTGGCGGTGCATTCCGGCGCCGATGTGGTGGTGGTGGACGGCATGCAGGGCGGTACGGCCGCCACTCAGAGCTGCTTTATCGAGCATGTCGGTATCCCGACGCTGGCAGCCGTGCGTCAGGCCGTGGATGCGCTGGAAGACCTGAACATGAAGGGCAAGGTACAGTTGATCGTTTCCGGCGGTATCCGTACCGGTGCAGACGTGGCCAAGGCGCTGGCGATGGGGGCCGATGCGGTGGCCATCGGCCAGGGTGTGCTGTATGCGCTGGGTTGTAATAGCGAAACGTATGTGCAGAACGGCGCACATTTTTCCGCTGAAGACGGCTATACCGCTCTTGGCACGGCGGCCGGTTTCTGCCACCACTGTCATACCGGCAAATGCCCGGTCGGCATCACCACGCAGGATGTCATACTCGAACAACGGCTGAATCCAGACGTGGGTGCCAAACGGCTGAAGAACTACCTGAAAACGCTTAACATGGAACTCACCACCATTGCCCGCGCCTGCGGCAAGCAGAATGTGCATCACCTCGAACCGGAGGATCTGGTGGCGCTGACGGTGGAGGCGGCCGCCATGGCGCGTCTGCCATTGGCTGGGACCAATTGGATTCCGGGCATAAGCGGCTACTGAGCATATACAATGAGTGCACAGATACTCGACGGCAAGGGGCTTTCTGCCCGTTTACGGGCCAGGCTGCGCCAGCGCGCCGAAGCGCTGGCGGCGCAAGGCCGGCAGCCTGGTCTGGCGGTGGTGCTGGTGGGGGATAGCCCGGCGTCGCAACTGTATGTGAAGAACAAGATTCGGGCTTGCGAAGAATCCGGTATCCATTCCTTGCAACACTGCCTGCCGCAGGAAACGAGCGAAACGGCGCTGCTGGAACTGATCGGGCAGTTGAATGTGGATGAGGCAGTGCATGGTATTTTGGTGCAATTGCCCTTGCCGCCTCATATCGATGTCAGGCGGGTGCTGGCGGCGATCGCGGTGGAAAAGGATGTGGACGGTTTCCATGTTCACAATGTCGGCCACCTGACGATAGGTAATCCCGGCTTACCGCCTTGCACGCCTGCTGGCGTGATGGCCTTGCTGGAGGACGCAGGCATTGATCTGGCGGGGAAGCATGCCGTGGTCATCGGCGCATCCAACATTGTTGGCAAACCGATGGCACTGATGTTGCTGGCTAAGGGGGCGACAGTGACGATTTGCCATGCAAAAACCCGCAATTTGACGCAACACACGATTTTCGCGGATGTTGTGGTGGCGGCTGCAGGATGCCCCAAACTGGTGCGGAAACAAATGATCCAAAATGGTGCTGTGATTGTCGATGTGGGAATTAATCGGCTGCCGGACGGCACCATTGCAGGTGATGTGGATTTTGATGAAGTGCAGCAGATCGCCGGCTGGATTTCGCCGGTTCCCGGCGGAGTGGGTCCGATGACGGTGACCATGTTGATGGAAAACACTCTGCGAGCGGCGGAACAGAGCATGTTTTGCTGCTCGCAGGGTGAAAAATAAAAAAACTGGCTGCAGTAACAACATACATCTGGCGAGTAATAAGAGCGTGCAGGGCGTGGCGAAGGATGCCTGCTTGAATGAATTTCAAGCGCTGGCGCTAAGTTGGCATCTTTCCTGCATTGAACTGGGTTTGTCTGTTGTTTTTCGAAGTTTTGCATTACCACCAACGAAGGAGTCAACATGAAGCTTGTTACTGCAGTCATCAAGCCGTTCAAGCTTGACGAAGTGCGGGAAGCTCTGGCAGCCGTAGGCGTACAGGGTATCACCGTCACCGAAGTCAAGGGGTTTGGTCGACAAAAGGGTCATACCGAGGTGTACCGCGGTGCGGAATACGAGGTAAATTTCCTGCCCAAGATCAAGATCGAGGCGGCCATCGACGATGCGCAGCTGAGTCCTGCACTTGAGGCAATCGAGAAATCGGCCAATACCGGCAAAATCGGCGACGGAAAAATCTTCGTCACCGGACTTGAACAAGTGATCCGTATTCGCACCGGCGAAACCGGATCCGATGCGCTTTGATGGAAGGATGTGAAGAAATGAAGAAACTGCTGACACTTCTCGTCCTGCTTGGGACGTTTTTTATGGCGATGCTGCCGGCTCAAGCCGATACCGCTTCCGCAGTCGCCGCTTCGGCTACGGCTCCGGCCGCCAGTGCGGCAAGCGTCGCTTCAGCTCCGGCTGTTGCAGCCTCTACTGCAGCTGTTGCTGCCGCGGCCTCCGCTCCTGCAACGGCAGCGCCGGTGGATACCGTCAACAAGGGCGATACCGCCTGGATGATCGTGGCTACCCTGCTGGTGATCATGATGGCCGTACCCGGCCTGGCATTGTTCTACGGCGGCATGGTGCGCTCCAAGAACATGCTGTCGGTCAGCATGCAGGTGTTCATGACTTTCTCGTTGCTGGGTGTGCTCTGGTGCATCTACGGTTACAGCGTGGCATTCACCGAGGGCAATGCCTTCTTCGGCGGCTTGAGCAAAATGTTCCTCAACGGCGTAACGCCTGACAGCATTGCCGCCACCTTCAGCAAGGGCGTGGGCGTGCCGGAATTCATCTATATTGCTTTCCAGATGACTTTCGCTGCCATTACCCCGGCTCTGATCGTCGGTTCTTTTGCCGAGCGCGCCAAATTTTCTGCCGTACTGGCTTTCATGGTGCTGTGGTTCACCTTCTCCTACCTGCCGATGGCGCATATGGTGTGGTACTGGGCCGGCCCGGATGCCTACACCAGCGCAGACGCTGCCAATGCTGCGGGCGCTACTGCCGGCTTCCTGTTCCAGAAAGGCGCGCTTGACTTCGCCGGCGGTACCGTCGTGCATATCAACGCCGCTATGGCCGGTCTGGTGGGTGCCTTCATGATCGGCAAGCGCGTCGGTCTGGGCAAGGAAAGCATGGCTCCGCACAGCCTGACCATGAGCATGATCGGCGCTTCCCTGCTGTGGGTGGGCTGGTTCGGTTTCAACGTGGGCTCCAACCTGGAAGCCAGCGGCACGGCAACCCTGGCCTTCATCAACACCTTCCTGGCGACCTGCGCGGCTGCCGTGTCCTGGACCTTTGCCGAATGGATGTATAAAGGCAAGCCGTCCATGCTGGGTGCCATCTCCGGTGCGATTGCCGGTCTGGTAGCCATTACCCCGGCCTGCGGTTATGTCGGTCCGATGGGGGCGCTGGTAATTGGTCTGGCGGTCGGCGTAGTGTGCCTGTGGGGTGTCAACGGCCTGAAGAAAATGCTGGGCGCGGACGATACGCTGGACGTATTCGGCGTGCACGGCGTGGGCGGTATTCTGGGCGCGATCCTGACCGGTGTGTTCGTTTCTCCGGATCTGGGCGGTACCGGTGTATACGACTACGTGGCCAACAAGGTCGGCGATTTCGACATGACTGCGCAGGTGATCAGCCAGTTGTGGGGTGTCGGTACCGCCATCGTCTGGTCCGGTGTCGTATCCGCCATCGCCTACTTCATCGTCGACAAGACCATCGGTCTGCGTGTGACCGAAGAAGAAGAGCGCGAAGGTCTGGACACTGCCAGCCACGGCGAGTCGGCTTATCACAACTGATAACCGTCACGCGGTTGAACAAAAACGGGGGCCTTGGCCCCCGTTTTTTTATTGGCTCTTTGCCTACAGCCGGTCGGCGTCCATCACCACGGCAGCCCGTCCGCGCAACAGCGGTTGCTGATCCTGTGTCGCCACAGTGAAGCGGTAGAGCACCATGTTGTCGTCGCCCGACAGGCGTTCGGCCAGAATGTGCAAATCGCCCGCCACATTGTCCAGTCTGACCGTCAGCAGCTCGACGTCGCGCACGCTGGTCAGGTAGCCCTTGCTCGGTCGTGTGTCTGCGTCGGCAAGCAGCGCGCCGTGCACGGCCATGGCCTGAGCCGCGTATTCGATACCGCAGGCGGCACCCAGACGACCCTCCAACCTCATCGGGTTGTCGGGCTGGCGATGCGTGCCGGTCTGACAGACGATGCGTTCGTCGTTCCAGTCGATCACCTGCTCCAGCAGGCACATGCTGCCCTGGTGCGGGATGCGCTCAGCAATCCAGTTTTTGTCTAGCATGAAGTGTCCTTGCCGTCGTGGTCGGCAAATGCGGCCGACAGCAGGAGCGCCAGCACGGCGCCGGGCGCCACGGTGACGCCAATCGCGTGCAGAATCGGCAGGTTGGAAAAAGCCAGCGCGCCGAAGCCGATGACGGTGGTGAGGTTCGCCAGCACCAGTGAGGCCAAGGTTTGCGGGTCGGGTCGGCTTGTTTTATCTGTCGGGTTGAAGAACAGCGAGTAATTGGAGCCCACCGCCACAATCAGCAGCAGGCCCACCAGATGCAGCAGCGACAGGCGTTCGCCGGCCATGTTCAAACCCGCCATCACCAGCACGACGGCCAGCGCCAGCGGCAGCAGCACTTTGATCAGCAGCCCGGGCGCGCGCAGGGCCAGGCCCAGCAGCAGGACGATCGCGGCAACACCGGCCAGCGACAGCCAGATGGTTTCCGACAGATAGTTACTGTAAAGACGATTGGATTCGCTCAATAGGTCGACAAACATGATCCCTGGCTGGCCGCCGGCGGCCAGTGCCTGTTGCAAGGGGAGCGGATCAAACGTGTCTGTGTGCGGCGGAATGCGCAGCGGCAGCAGGGCGCTCCAGCCGTGCTGGCGTTTGAGCAGCAATGAATCGACCGCCAATGCCAGCGAACTGCCGGCGAGCTGTTGCTCGGAAAGTAAAGGCAGGTGTCGGGAACGCTCGACGTCAGCAAGAAAACTGCCGAGTTTTTCCGCCCGCAGCGGCAGATCATGGGTGGCCTGCTGCAGGTTTTCCTGCAATGGCCCACGTTCCGGCAGGGCTGCCTGACGGGCGCGCTGCGTCGCCTGGCTGGGCAGGAAACGCGCCGGCGTATCAAAGCCGGCGAGATAGCCTTTGTCCACCAGGGGGGCCAGCACCTTGCCGACATGTTCGGCCGCCTGCAAAGTCGTTTCTCTGGCGGGCGTGGTGACCACGACAAAATAGCGCAGGTCGGGTGCGCCCAGGTCGGCGCGCAGGGACTTGTCCAGCGCCTGCTCCGTCGTTGATACCGGGCTCAGGCCGGACAACCCCTGTTGCCAGATCTGCCCATGCCGGACCAGCAACAAGGCAAACGCGAGCAGGGCAAGCAGATAAACCGGTTTGCGCCAGTGCGCCAGCGCGTACATGGCCGCTGCAAGGCGTTCGCCCAGCGGGTTGAGGTTGCGGGTGGAGTGCGTATTGCCAAGGTGCGGCAAGACGAAGCGGGTGACGCCGGCGGCGGTCAGCAGACCGGCAATGGAGTACAGGCCGATTTGCGCCAGGCCGGGGAAGCCGGAAAACAGCAGCGAGGCAAAACCGCAGATAGACGTCATGACCCCCAGCCGGATAGTGGGCCAGAAGCGCTTGATCCAGCTGCCATCCTGCCGGGTGTGCGACTGGATGAAATAATAGATGGTGTAATCCACCGCTTCACCGATGAGGGTGGTACCAAAACCGATGGTAATGCCGTGCACCGTGCCGAAAGCTAGACTGACGCCGGCAATCGCTACCAGAATGCCGGACATCACCGGCAGCAGCCCCAGCAGCAGGAGACGGGCGGAACGGTAAATAAACAAGAGCAACAGCACAATGCCGACCGTGCTGATGAGGCTGAAACGTTTGACCTCGGCTTCGATGGTCATGCGCGAGTGCACGGCAAAGGTCGGCGCGCCGGACACCAGCAGCCGGGCAGAGCTGATGCCGGTGGCGGACGAGGCAGCGGCAAACTGCTGCTGGATGGTTTGTATGGCCCTTTGCATGGCGTCGGTATCGGAGCCGTTTGCCGCTGTTTCGACCATGAGAATGGCGCGTTGCATGTCGGGTGACACCCATACGCCGTCAACCGTGCGGGGGCCGCCGCTGGCGCCGTAGCCGCCGAGCAGCTCGACCATTTCGCCGGTCGGATCGCGCAACAGCAGTTTTTTGATCAGCAGGCCGGCCGGCGAGGTCAGCAGGTCGATGCTGTTACCGATGGATTCCTTCAGTCCGCCTGCGGTGAAATGCTGCGGCGTGACCGCGGGGCTCAGCAGATAGCGGTAGTTGAACAGGATATCCCGGTCGCGCGCTTCGCTGACGGCGTCGCCGTTGCGCACAATGCTGAACAAACCGCTCGCCCGCAGGCGCTGAGCCAGTTCCTGCGACAGCCGCGCACGCTCGACTGCACTGCTCCCCTCAACACCCAGCAGCAGCATGCGTGAGACGGCGCCGCCTTTAATCTGATCGACCAGGAACTGCTGCTCGACACTGGGGTGCTGCGGCAGGAAGGCCGACATGTCGGCAGTGAAATGCGTGCGCGCAATCACCGTGATGCTGGCCGCCAGAACAAGCAGCCAGAGCAGTACCGCGCGGGCAGCCGCCGGGAATTTCATCGGCTGTCCGTTTCCTTGATGGCCATGACCGAGCGGTCGCCGTCTTTCAGCGTGTATTCAATGGTCTGTACCCGGTTTTGGCTGCCGCTGACGCTGATGCGGCTGACCAGCGAGGCGATACGCGGGTCGTTCGGCTGCATTTGCAACATCCATTTGTTCCGGTCGCCCTGCAACTGGAGCGTGTAGGTTTGTTCCAGCACTTTCTGATTGCCTGACAGCGTGCCGCGGATGCTGTCGGCAAAGGCGATGGCCTCGGGCCGGTCCTGCAGCTTCAGGCTGTAAGTGCGCTTGCCGCGTTCCACCGTCAACGTGTCGCCATCCAGCGCCAGCCGCTCCGGTTTGGGTTGCAGGGTGTTTTTCTCCAGCTGAGCGGGGGCGGCATAGCTCAGTTCGCCAGAGGAAACGACGGGTTGATCCAGTATGCTGATATATTTTGTTTCCACAAAGGTGGCATGGCCGCCTTTGTTTTTGGCCAGCAGCTGCATCAACTGAGCGAGGTCCCAGCCGGCCCAGGCCGGGCTTGAGGACAGGAGCAGGATGAGCAGTGGGGTTCTCATGTGTCAGTTTCCTCGGCAGATTTACCGGTGTGCCAGAAATCGAAAAAATTGAACCAGTTATACGGCGCGTGCCGGCAGAATGCTGCCAGCTTTTGTACGTAACGGTCCTGCGCTGCGTGGATGGCCGCTTCCCGCTCGGAACGGGGCGTGGCGGAAAAATCGGCCAGTGCTTCAAAATGAATTTCGTAACGGTTGCCGCCCAGATACAGGCCGGTCATGAAAATGACCGGGTGTTTAAGCATGGCGGCCATGCGGAAAGGTCCCAGGGGAAGTTCGGCCGGTGCGCCGAGAAAGTTGCATGCGCGCGCTGTGTCGCCGCCCAGGGTGCGGTCGGCCAGCATGCCGACAAAGTGGCCGGTTTCCAGCCGATTGACCGCCTGCAGCATGGAATCCATTTTGCCCAGCGGAATGATGTCTGTTTCTGCCAGAGGGTTGATGGCGGCCAGCATGGAATTCACCATACGGGCATTTTCTTCATACATCAGCATGGCGACCTGCAGTTTGCGCTGGCGGGCAAGCGAACGCATCACTTCAAAACTGCCCAGATGGGCGCCCATCAGCAGGGCGCCGCCCTGTGCAGGCAGGTGTTCGGCACCGACGATACGAATATCGAACAAGTCAAAACGGTCATTCAGCAGGTACAGGCGATCATGCACCGTCGAGGCAAAACTGAAGATATGTCTGAACCGGTCTGTCAGTCGCGGCGGATGAGGCAACACCCGCCGCAGATAGTCCCGCGAGGCCTGCCCGGCGCGCCGGGCAAACAGGAGGAAATAGAGGCTGACCGGGTACAGCAGCAAACGTCCCAGCGGTCTGCCCAGGCGCAGGGAGAGCCAGACCATGAGGCGCAGCAGCCAGACATTGCCGCGTTCCGGCTCGCGTGTCCAGTTGGCGGCGGATGTGTGCGAGTTTACCGGTGTCATGGTGCAAGAGCGGTCAATACGCCGGAAGCAACCGGTGTGTCGCCGCTGCGAACGGTAAAGTGGATGGCACCGCTTTCCTTACGGTCAAAGCCGAAAGTCAGGGTTTGCTCGGGACCGGCCGGGTGCAGAAACTTGGCATTAGCTATTTTGATGGAGCCATGGGGCAGGGCAAAGTGCTGAGTCGCCAGACGAACGGCCTGATCCAGCAGCAGAGCCCCGGGGATAATGGGGTGGCCGGGAAAATGACCGGCAAACACCGGGTGGTCGGTCGGCAAGGTCCAGTGCATCGTGTCCATCAGGCGGGCTCGTTGGTCTGTACGGATTTCAGGTGTTCGTTTAGCAGGCTTTGCAGGCTGCTGCGGGTGAGTTTACCGGTGGCATTGTGCGGCAGCGAGTCGACAAATACCAGCGGGCGGGGCAGAAAAATCGGGTCGATGCGTTCACGCAACGCGTTCAGCAGCTGTTTGGCAGGCAATTCCGGCGCCACGACAAAGGCGCACAGGCGAGTGATGTGAGGGCCGTCGGATTCGTCGGGCATGAAAAATACCCCGCCGTGTACTCCAGGAACGGCCTGCAACTGGGTGTTGAGGTAACCCAGCGAGGTGCGTTTACCGGCAATGTTGATCAGGTCAGCCTGGCGCCCAAGCAGCTCAAATGTGCCGTCAGCCTGCAATTGAATGACGTCGGATAAAGCCGTGCGAACTTCAATATGGCCGCCGGAGGCAAAATGCCGATCGCCTTCCTGTTCCAGTCGAATGCCGGGCAGCAGTTGCCAACTGTTGCCATGGGTCGGACGTCTGCTGGCAATCTGGCCGGTTTCGGTGCAGCCGTAGATTTCATGCAAAGGCGCCTGCAGCCTTGTTTCGGCTGCGCGGGCCAGTTCTGTATTGAGCGGGGCGGTGGCGGACAACAGCAGATCCACCGCAGGGACATCCATACCAGCATCCAGCAGAGACTGAAGATGGAACGGCGTTGTCACAAGCAGGCGCGGCCGTGGGGTGCGGGCCAGTGCGTCGGCAATGTCGGCCGGATAAAAAGGGCGCCCGCTGCAGATACTGCAGTGGCCGTGCAGTGCCAATAACACGGTCGACTCGAAACCATACATGTGTTGCGGCGGTACGGTGCCGACCAGGGAGAAATTCTGCGTGTCCGTACCCAGCTGCCGTGCTTCGGCCCGGGCATCCAGTACCAGTTTGCCCCAGGTTTTGCGATGCGGCACAGGCATGCCGGTGGAGCCGGAGGTGAAGACATAGGCAACCAGCTGTTCGGCCGGCACGGATGGATTGACCGTAGCATCAGGGAGCACGGCCGGTTCATGCGGATAGGGCAGGCATGGCAGGTCGATGCCGTCTGCCGGCTGGTCGTGCAGGCAGAACAGATCGGGGGCGAATGCCTGCATCTGTCGCAGCGTGTCGGGCGTATGGGAGGAAGGCAACAGACTGGCTTTACCGGCCAGAATGCTGGCTGCCAGGCCAACCATGAAGTGATAACGGTCCTGACACAGATTGAGAATGTGTCCACCTGCCGGGAATTGTTTTGCCAAGGCATCGGCCTGGGCGAGAAACTGGCCCGCATTGATCGTCTGATCCGGCGTGTATGCCAGCACGCGGGTCAGATCGCTATAGGCGGTGAGCGGGTAGTGGCCTTCAAACTGCATGTTCAGCCCTGCTGCGAAGATTCGCGGCTGCTCGCGGCAGCTGTGCGATTGCGTTCCATCGCCATGCGGTAGGCGCGAAAGGCGCTGGTGAGGCCGAGATGGTCTTCCGGGGGCAGGACGCGTATGCGCACGAGGTATTCCAGCGCAAACATCAAGCCGACCAGAGGCAGCGTCAGGATATTGGCAAACCAGGACCAGATCGGTGGGGGAGCAAGCCAGAACAGCAGCAGCGAAACCAGCGCCATGAGGCAGAAATACGCCGTCCATGCCTGGGTGACGCGGCGTGTGTAATGTTCCAGCTGCGGATGCATGACCGGGTGCAGCATACAGGCAAAACCGGTGCAAAGGGGTTGGCGACCGGCCAGCAGTGTTCGGCCGAAAAACAGCCCCAGCGTCAGATAAAAAGCGAGATTCTGTACCAGATAGACCCAGCGCAGTTCGTGATGCAGCAGCGGCCAGGCGGCCGCGAGGACAGTCAGGTAGGCCCCGGCTGCAAGTAAAAACATGCGGGTGTTGTGCAATTGCTGACGTGCAATACCCAGCACCAGCAGCGACAGCGGCAGCAGGGCGAGCAGAATGGCCCAGCTTTGCGCTTGCGGCTCGCTGCTCATGTGATGGGCAAAGGCCGTATAGAGCACAAATGCGCCTGCTGTCAGCACGGCTCCAGCTACACCGCCCAGGCGGAGCTTCATGTCGTGCGATTGGCCGCGATGTGCTGGGTCAGGTTACGCAGGGAGGAGAAAATGCGCACATTGTCCTGGTTGTCGCTGCGCAACTGGAAACCGTATTTCTTGGAGATGACCAGCGCAATTTCCAGAATGTCGATGGAATCCAGGCCCAGGCCGTCGCCGAACAGCGGCGCATCGGGATCGATTTCGCCGGCGGCCATTTCCAGGTTCAGTGCCGCCACGATCTGTTCGGCCACTTCGGCAATCAGGGCGTCCAGTTCGGCGCCGGAGAGGGTTTGAGTTGTCATGATCCAGTTTCCTTGTTCAGGCGGCGCGGAATGCCAGCACAGCATTGCTGCCGCCAAATGCAAATGAATTCGAAAGCGCCGCGCGCAGGCCGGTGCCGCGCAACGCATTGCCGGTGACATGCCGCACGCCCTCGCAGGCCGGGTCGAGTTTGTCCAGGTTGGCCGTGGGCGGGATGGTATCCTGCTGCAGAGCCAGCACCGTAACCAGCGCCTCGATGGCGCCGGACGCGCCCATCAGGTGCCCGTGCATGGATTTGCTGGCGCTTACGGGCAGCTGCGCTGCCCGCTCGCCGAACAGCGAGCGCAAGGCGCTGATTTCGACCGGGTCGCCTTCGCGTGTTGCCGTGCCATGAGCGTTGATGTAGCCGATATCTTCAACCCGCAGGCCGGCGCGATCAAGCGCCTGCTGCATGGCGCGCACCTGGCCTGCCGCTTCCGGGCGTACCAGGTGGCTGTGATCGCAGCTGGCGCCATAGCCGGCCAATTCTGCCAGGATGGGGACGCCGCGGGCAATGGCATGGTCCCATTCTTCCAGCACCAGTGCCGCGGCGCCTTCGCCCAGCACCAGGCCGGTCCGCTCGGCGTGGAACGGGCGGCATGCCGCCGGCGCCGTGTTTTCGTCGCCGCCGGCCATGACCCGCATGGCTTCCCAGGCCCGCACCACACCGTAAGAGAGGGTGGCATCCGAGCCGCCGGTCAGCATGACAGTGGCGCCGCCGTTGCGAATGCGTTCATAGGCCTCGCCAATGGCGGCCGCGGCCGAGGCGCATGCCACGGTATAACTCAGGCAGGAATTGCCCAAGCCAAGCTGGATGCCGATCTGGGCGGAAGCGGCATTGTTCATGCCGAACACCACGGAAAGCGGAGACAGGCGTTCCCGACCGTGCAGCCACAGATCGCGATAGCCGTGTTCGAAGGTTTGCGTGCCGCCCAGCGCCGTACCCCAGGAAACCCCGAAGTCCGGCCGGGACTGTTTGTCGGTTACGGAGAAGCCGGCGTGCTCCCAGGCTTCAAAGGCGGCGGCCACGCCCAGCTGGGTAAACCGGTCCATGGTGCCGGCGAGGGCTTTGCCGAGCCGGCCGGCCGGGTCAAAGTGTGCACAATAGACGGCCGGCACAGCCAGCGGTCTGGGCTGGTCGTCCGTGCGATACAGGCGGATGGACGAATCGCCCCGGGCAATGTGGTCAAAGAAGTCGGCAGTCGAGCCGCCAAACGGGCTGACCATGCCGATTCCGGTAATGGCAACGCGGTGCGGCTTGCTCATGGCGTGTCAGTGCCCCGGCTGATTTTCCAGCGACTCGACCAGCGTCAGCAGCTCGCCAACGGTCCTGGGTGTGGTCACATCGCTGGGGAGTTTGATGTCGAGCTTTTCTTCAAACTCGAACATCAGCTCCAGCAGCATCAGCGAATCAACCCCCAGCTCCTCCAGTGTCATGTCGGGAGTGATGCTGGCGGGGGTTTTGTCTAATCTGTCTTGCAGAAACTGATGGATAATTTCGATGGAACTCATGTCGTGAATATGTCGGGCCGGCAGAAAGCGGGAGTTGACCTGCCAGTGTACAGAATTGGGTCGTTGTGAGCGTCTTGTTCCAAATAACAAGAAGCGCCGCGCATCTTGTGGCTGTTATGCGGAACGGCAGTCAGCCTTTCAGCAACAACCCCCTCTCGTTGGAAATTTCTTGCAGCAATTTAACTTCCTTAACCTGTTAATTATGCCTGCCTGGCATAATTTCGGTCAATATGGGGTGTTGGGTCAGTCCTGGCAGCGCCGTTGCACAAGAGCTTCAGGAGCGTGCAGGTGATAGCCCTGGGCAAAATCGATGCCCAGGCCGCGCACCGTAGCAAGCACACTTTCACTATGCACATGTTCGGCCACTGTCAGCATGCCGATTTCCTGGGCGATATGCCTGATCGAGCTGACCACGGCATGGCTGAATCGGTTGTTGCCCATTTCGAGGTCGCGAATGAGGGAACCGTCGATTTTAAGAATGTCGGCCGGCAGCGATTTCAGATAATTGAAAGAGGACATGCCGCTGCCAAAGTCGTCCAGCGCGCAGTGAAATCCCATGGAGCGCAATTGCAGCAGAAGGCGGGACGCTTCACCGATGTTGCGGATGGCTTCCGTTTCGGTAATTTCGAAACAGATATCGCGCGGGTTGATCTGGCTTTCTTCCAGGCATTGCTTGATGTAGTCGGACAGCTCATGATCGCACAAGGTGGTGCCCGACAGGTTGATAGTGTAGCAGGCGTCGGGATTGCCGCCCTGCTGCTTGAGGGACTGAAATAGCTCGCGAATGACCCAGCGATCGATGGCCGGCATCAGATTGTATTTTTCCGCAGCGGACAGAAAATGGCTGGGCGGGATGATGCGGCCCGGATTCTCTTCCAGCCGCAACAGGATTTCCCGGTGCGCACGGTGGTCGTCGCTTTCGTTGATCGGCACGATTTCCTGGAAGTAGAGGCGAAACAGATTTTCGTCCAGCGCCCTTGTCAGTCGCGCGACCCAGGCCATTTCCTGGTGCGTGAGGGAGGAGAAGGCCTGTTCCTGGATCTGGATGTGTTGCGGCAAATGTTTGGCGTCGTGGCAGGCTACGTCCGCTTGACTGAGTATGAGGCCGGCGCTTCCGTTGTCTTCCCGGATGGGGCAGCCGCCGATACGGACGCTGATCTCGAAGCGCTCCGTGTGCCAGACAAAGCGGTGCTGGGCCAATTCCTGGCGGATGCGTTGTGCCATTTCCCTGGCCGCCGCGTGTCCGCATTCGTGCAGGATGATGCCAAACTCGTCGCTGCCAAGGCGGCCAATGGTATCCTGCGGTCGGGTTTGTCCACGCAGGCGCCGTGTCACTTCCTGCAGGAGTTGATCGCCGGCCAGATTGCCGCAGGTGTCGTTGATGACGCGGAACTGGTCCAGGTTCAGATGCAGCAGGGTGTGTTCCGCCTGGCGCATGCGGTTGTCGAGCAGATGGTTTTCCAGTTCCGTCAGAAAGGCCTGGCGATTGAGCAAGCCGGTCAGGCCGTCGTGGCGTGCCTGATAATGGATTTGTTCGAGCAGTTTATGCGACAGCGACATGTCCCGCATGATGGCGAGCACACGCGGACTGGGGCTGTCCGGCAATCTGCCGAAACGGATTTCCACTTGCCGGCTGACTTGCCGGGGCGGGTTGATGGAGCATTCCAGCCGACAGGATTCGCCGTTCAGGGCAAAGTTGATTTGCTTGGCAAAATACTGGTTGTCATCCGCCAAGCCGAAGTCGGCCAGCGCCGGCATGCCGCTATCCAGGCCGAGCCACTGCTTGAGTGTGGCGTTGGCCGAATGGACGTTCATTTGATCGCAAACGACAAAGACCGCTTCATTGGACTCGGCAAAGAAGGTTTGCTGCACGACACGCTCAAGGGGGGGCGTGGTGGAAGGCGGACAGTCTTCAGCAATTTCAGAGGTTGTCATCTTGCTTGGTGTTGTTATTCAAGTATGGATTCCAATAAACTTGGGGTCACTTTATCACAGGCCCCACCCAGGGTTGAACGAAAAATTTGTTACGGCATGTTACCTGTCCATGCTTGTTGTAAAAACAACAACATACGCGATACTGTTGAAAGTATGTCAAAGGTATTGCATTTGTGCCATGGGGAGGCGGGAAGTATTTCTTGCTCTACCCGGTATTCTGATCCAGCATTACTGGGCGGCATGCTGAGGTTCAAATGATTAAAAAAATTGACGTAAACGATTTAACGCCGGGAATGTATATCCACGATCTGAACTGCGACTGGATGAATCATCCGTTCCTGCGCAACAGTTTCATGCTGAAGAACGGCGCGGAGTTGGGCAAAATTTTCGACGCCGGGGTGCATGAAGTCTATATCGACACCGACAAGGGATTGGATGTCGCGAATGCTCCGACCGAAGCGGAGATCCAGGCAAACCTGACGCAGGAAATGATCGCCCTTGCTGCATCCGAACCGGGCCGGATCGCACAGGTTGCGCTGGAGGAAGAAATGGCTCGCGCCCGTAATATACGCGGGCAGGCGCACAAACTGGTACGTGACGTGATGAGCGATGTCCGGCTCGGCAAGGCAGTCCAGCTGGAGGCCGTTGAGGGCATGGTGGAAAACATCACCGGCTCCATCCTGCGCAACAGCGGGGCACTGGTTGGCCTATTGCGGATCAAGAGCAAGGATGATTACACCTTTTTGCATTCAGTCAGTGTCTGCGCCTTGATGGTGACTTTCGGCCGCTCCCTTGGACTGGATACCGCGCTCGTACGCCAAGCCGGATTGGGTGGTTTGCTGCATGACGTGGGTAAAGCCAAGGTGCCCGACGAGATTCTCAATAAGCCCGGCCGGTTGACCGATGACGAGTTTGAAATCATTAAACGGCATCCGGGCGATGGCCATGCTGTATTGCTGCAGACGCCCGGAGTGGGTGAGATTCCGCTGGACATCACCCGTCATCACCACGAGCGGATGGATGCGAGCGGCTATCCGGATAAATTGCCTGGCGATCAGATCAGCATGATGGCGCAAATGGCGGCGATTGTGGATGTTTACGATGCCATCACCGCGGACCGCTGTTACCACAAAGGCATACCACCCACCGAAGCGCTGCGGAAAATCTGGGAGTGGAGCAAATTTCACTTCAATCCTCAGCTGGTGCAAGGCTTCATGCGTTGCGTGGGGATTTACCCCACGGGATCGCTGGTGCGTCTGGAGAGCGGTCGTCTGGCTGTGGTGATGCAGCAAAATGCGGTGAATATGCTGCAACCCAAAGTGAAGGCGATATTCAGCACCAAATCCAATGCCTACATTCCGCCTGTGATGATCGACCTATCCCGTTCCATGGGCGCGGGGGGAGCAGACGCCATCGTCGGCCACGAAGATCCGCTCAAGCTGGGCATCGATACCGAGCGCTTCTTCGCTGTCTGAACCCGCGCGGCCAAGATCGCTGGACGCCTACAGGCCCACCATTTGCGCGGTAAAGCCGGCTTCCCTTACCTTTGCCAGCAGCACGGCGCTGCGGGCAACATCCGGGTCATAGGCCACCATCATCAGCTGGTTGCGTCCCGGATTGAAATGGGACGAGACGACGCCATCTATTGCGCGCACCCTGTCTTCGAGCACATGCTGAGCGTCCACGCTGAGTGGTTCATTGACATGAATCATGATATCGCTAAGGTTCATGGTGTCCTCCTCGTTGTCCGGCAGGAATGAAAAGACACTCCAATTATAGTTCACGCTCAATGAATTCAAGTGATTGGACAGGTTAGTCTGCCGGCGGCTGTTTTATCTTGGTCCGGGTACTTGATTTTTGATGGCGGGAAAGGATAATTAAAGATGTAACTATCCTGTTTCTCACACTAAAAGGAAAATTTATGTCGCACTACCATGCCGTGGCCTGGCTGGACCATGCTGAAGCCCACGTAATGCATATCAGTCCTGACGACGTGGAAGCATCCATTGTTCGTCCGGCGCAGGCTCACCGTCATTTACACAACAAGCGCGGCGCGGTTGGC
Source organism: Pseudomonadota bacterium (assembly GCA_021851875.1). Lineage (GTDB taxonomy): Bacteria > Pseudomonadota > Gammaproteobacteria > Burkholderiales > JAJZQI01 > JAJZQI01. Next base: position 112,047 of record JAJZQI010000001.1, read on the forward strand.
GTGGGGCGTGTTGCGGAAGATGCCCAGTACTACCACGAGATCGTTGAGGCGCTGCAGGGCGCCCATGAAATCCTGATTGTGGGCCCCTCGTCCGCCAAGCTGAGTCTGATCAAGCATATTCACAGCCATGATGCCCAGATGGCCGATAAGGTGATCGGGGTTGAAACGGTTGATCATCCGAGCGATGCGCAACTGGTGGCCTATGCCCGCAAGTATTTCGAGCAAGCAGACCGCATGCTGCCGTAAGCGGAGCGCGCGCCCAATAAAAAACCTGCCTTTAGGCGGGTTTTTTTATTGCCGATGAGCCGCATTCTGAGTCATTCGCTTGAGTCACTCAGTCAGTCGTGCGTCCGCCGTGGCGGTATTTTTGTCGATAGTGAACGCCATTTCGCAGTATTCGTTCTGTTCCTCAAGCGGGGTTGGGTCATCGGCGCAACTGCAGCCGGCAATCAGGCTGGTGAAGAAGATACCCACCTTCAATTCAACATGCGTGGCGGATTCGCTGGCCGTAAGCAACATGGCTCCCAGCGGCTTTTCGACCACATGGCTGCCCAGTCTGAGCGCCTGCTGCAAGGGCAGTTGGTGCACATGCAACTGCTCCAGTTCGCTTTTGCATGTCTGGCGGAAATGCTTGCTGCCCCAGGCATCCAGCGTAAGAGGCAGGCGGAGGGTCACTGTATCTCCCTTTACAGCCGAACAAAATACGGTAAAGCCGTCAGGATGGCGCCAATTGCCACCAGAGGCAGGGTGGTCGAGACGAAATAGGGGTAGATCATCAGTGCCAGACCGCAAACCAAAGGAACCGGTTTTTGCTGTTTGCGGCCGTAAATGAAGAACCCCAGCCCGATTGAGCTGAACAGCACGCCGAGAAAGAGTGCGCTGGCATCCATCCGGCAGCTCAGCCGTTCATGCTGGGGTAATCGGTATAGCCTTGCGGTCCCGGCGTATAGAAGGTGGCCGGGTCTGCCGCATTGAGCGGCGCGCCGGCCTTGAATCGGGCGGGCAGGTCCGGGTTGGCCAGGAAGGCGGCGCCGAAGGCCACTGCATCCACTTGGCCGGCTGCAATGGCGGCTTCGGCTTCGGTTTGCGTATAGCCCATATTGCCGATCAGGACGCCCTTGTAGTTGGCGCGCACGGGGGGGATGACGTCGCCGGTCTGCTGCTGGAAAAAATCGCCGCGCATCAGGTGCAGATAGGCCAGCTTGAAATCGTTGAGTTGGCCGGCCAGCCAGCTGTACAGTCCGACGGGATCGCTGTCGATCATGCTGTTGTAGCTGTTGAGCGGCGAGAACCGCACACCCACCCGGTCGCTGCCCCACACGCCATTGACCGCCTCGAGCACTTCAAACAGCAGGCGAGCGCGGTTCTCGCGCGAACCGCCGTAGGGGCCTGTGCGCTTGTTTGAGCCATCGCGCAGGAACTCATCCAGCAAGTAGCCGTTCGCGCCGTGCACCTCGACACCGTCGAAGCCGGCGGCCTTGGCATTGACGGCGGCCTGACGGAAGCCGGCCACAATGCCGGGCAGTTCGTCGTCGCGCAGCTCATGCGGCACGACATAGGGTTGTTTGCCTGCCGGCGTATGCACTTCGGCATCGATGGCGATGGCACTGGGCGCGACCGGCTGTTTGCCGTTGTTCAGCAGCGGATGGCAGGCTCGTCCGCCGTGCCAGATTTGCAGGAAAATGCGACCGCCGGCGGCATGCACGGCGTCAGTGGTTTTTTTCCAGCCGGCGACTTGTGCCGCCGAATAAATGCCGGGTTCACGCCAAAAGGCGGAGTTGCCCTCCATGGCCATGGTCGCCTCCGCGATAATCAGGCCGGCACTGGCGCGCTGGGCGTAATGCTGCGCAATCAGGTCGCCGGGCACGTGATCATCTTCGGCCCGGCAGCGGGTCAGCGGGGCCATCAAAATACGGTTGGGCAGGGTAAGAGCGCCCGCTTGCAGCGGGGTGAACAGCATGGACATACGATGCTCCAGTACGGGGAAGAATGACAGTATTAGAGCATCGTTGGGTAATTAGTTCCACTTGTCACTGCGGCGGTCGTCCCGTTCATGGGTGGTGTTCCGGATAGTGCGGGTGGATGGCGATGGGGATGCGGCGCGGGCCGAAGCAGCCATGGTATGCGCCGAAGCGTCCGGCGATGGGGTGCTGGCAGAATTCGCAGCGGCCCTCGGCAGTTACATGATAGGCGCGGATGTCATACCAGTCGCGCTGGATGACCATTTTCTTGCAACCGGGGCAGTAGGTGCTGCCGCCCGCTTCGTCGTGCACATTGCCGGTGTAGACATAGTTGAGGCCGGCATCCATGGCGATTTTGCGCGCGCGCGTCAGGGTCGCGGTCGGGGTGGCGGGCACGTCCAGCATTTTGTAGTCGGGGTGGAAGGCGGAAAAGTGCAGGGGCACATCCGGTCCGAGTTCTTTGGCAACCCATTGCGTCAGACCGGTGATTTCCTGATCGCTGTCGTTGTGCCCGGGAATGAGCAGGGTGGTGATTTCCAGCCAGCAATCCGTTTCGTGGTGTACGTAGGCCAACGTGTCCAGTACCGGCTGCAGGTGGCCGCCGGACAGCTTGAAATAGAAATCCTCGGTAAAGGCCTTCAGGTCGATGTTGGCGGCATCCATCCTGGCGTAGAAGTCGCGCCGCGCCTGCTCGTGCATGTAGCCTGCGGTGACGGCCACGGTTTTGATGCCCAGCGCGTGGCAGGCATCCGCCGTGTCCATGGCGTATTCGGCAAAGATGACCGGGTCGTTGTAGGTGAAGGCGACGCTTTGACAATCGTGTTCCTTGGCGATGCGGGCGATGGTCTCGGGCGAGGCCTCGTCCATCAGGCGATCCATGTCGCGCGACTTGGAAATGTCCCAGTTCTGACAGAATTTGCAGGCCAGATTGCAGCCCGCCGTGCCGAAGGAGAACACGCTGCTGCCGGGGTAGAAGTGATTCAAGGGCTTTTTCTCGATCGGGTCGATACAAAAACCGGATGAGCGGCCATAGGTGGTCAGGATCATCTGCTCGCCGATACGCTGGCGCACAAAACAGGCACCGCGCTGGCCTTCATGCAGCTTGCAGTCGCGCGGGCACAGATCGCACTGCATGCGGCCGTCCGCCAGCATGTGCCAGTAACGGCCGGCGTAGTTGCTCTGGCCGGGGGTGATTTCGGTCATTGGGTCCATTTTTGTACCTCGTAGTGCGACAATTTGAGTCCGTCGTTCCAGAAATTGGCCGGCAGGCCGGCCTTCAGCTTCAGGTGGCGCATGAACTGATGCGGATCGGGCAGGCTGTCCCATACCTGCGGCAGGAATGTGCCCCGGTTCAGGCCGTATTCGAGCATAACACCGTCGATATGCGGGCGCAGTTGGGCGATGGCATCCTCTTCGCCGGTAAAATGCATTTCCTGCGGGGGGGTGAGGAGGGAGACTTCCACCTTGATGCCGGGCCACTCGCTCAGGCTGACCGGGGCAAAGCGCGGATCGCTGAAGGCGGCGGCCAGCGCGTTGTGCACCACATCGTCCTGCAGGGGACGCCAGGCCTCCAGGCTGCCAATGCAGCCGCGCAGATTGCCCTGTTTGGTGAGCGTGACAAAGGTGGCGCCGGGCTGTTTCAGCCAGGCGGCCGTCAGATCGACATTCACCGCTTCCTGCTGATCCAGCGCACGGCTGATGGCCTGATGCGCCAGTTTGATCAGCTGTTGTCCCTGTTCAGTGCTCAGCATGGTCGGCCTCATAGAACGCCAGCGCGCTGTAGCCCACCACACGGTCCTGATCGCCTTCGGTGTCGCCGGAATTGCGCAGGTCGAGCAGGTAGGGTTGCAAGCGGTGCCGTTGGGCCAGTTCAAGCAGGCCGTTGACAGGCGTTGCGCCGCAGGCTTCGCGGTGACCGATATGATGATCCAGCTGCAGCATGCGCTGCACCGTCCGGCTGTCGCAGTGGCGGGCCTGTTCATAGGTCAGATAATGCGACAGGTCGGAGCTGATGACGATGAGCGTGTCATCCTCGCCCCACAGTTGTTCCAGCACTTCCGCCACTTCGTCGGGGGTGGCGTCGCCAACGGCCAGCGGCACCAGCGTGAAGTCGTGCAATACGCTTTGCAGAAAGGGCAGTTGCACTTCCAGCGAGTGCTCCCAGGCATGGGCCGCCACGCTGGTTGAAACTTGCGGCAGGGTGGCGATCCGGCTTATTGCTTCGCTGTCGACGGCAATGCTGCCCAGCGGCGTGCTGAATGCGTCGGCACCGGGCAGCGCCAGGCCGCGTACGGCGACGCGGTGTACCGGGCCGAGCAGAATAACCCGATGGATTACCTTGCGGTAAGGCTGCAGCAGGCGATAGGCCTGCGCGGCCACCACGCCGGAATAGATGTACCCGGCGTGCGGCACGACCAACGCCTTGGGAGCATGCGCCGGCAAGGCCTGCGGGCTGGCCTGCTTGGGCGGTTCGGTGAGAAAGTGCTGTATCAGGTGCGACAGCGACGAGCTCTCGGCCGGATAAAATGCCCCGGCAACGGCGGCAAGACGAGTATGGCCCATGCTGATCACTCCCAAACCAGATAGATGTATCCAATTCAAAGTATAGACAGGAATGGTGCATTTCAAGGGAGAATATGCATAGAATAGCGGCTTATGAGAACATTGTTTGCCTGCCTGGGAGTGCTGCTCGCCGTGCTGTTGTCCGGCTGCGGCGGCAACGCTTCCGGCGGCCTGCCCAATAGCCCTTATCCGTCGCACGATGCGCGGGCAAACATCTATTACTCCTCTTTCAGCGAACGGCCCAAACATCTTGATCCGGCCGTGGCCTACAGCTCCAATGAAATGACCCTCATTGCGCAGATTTATGCGCCGCCCTTGCAGTACCATTTTCTCAAACGCCCCTATGAGCTGATTCCCTTGTCGGCCGCCGCCGTGCCGCAAGCACGCTATTTCGATCAGTCCGGCAAGCCTTTGCCCGATACGGCGGCGGCAGATGACATCGCCTACAGCGTGTACGACGTCGCCATCCGCCCGGGCCAGTACTATGCGCCGCATCCTGCACTGGCACACGATGGCGAAGGCCGTTTGCGGTACATGCATCTGACGCAGCATGAGCTGGCCGGCATCCACTCCCTCTATGATTTTCCCCAGACCGGCACGCGCGAAGTGGTGGCGGCCGATTACGTTTACGGCATCAAACGTCTGGCGTCCCCGCGCAATACCTCGCCGGTGCTGGGTATCCTGGGCGATTACATCGTCGGCATGAAGGCATTTGCCGCCCAGTTGCGCGCCCACCCCGGCGGCGGCCTGCCGGATGAGCTGGAACGGACCGATCTGGCCGGGGTGAAGCTGCTCGATCGCTACCACTACCAGATACGCGTAAAGGGGAAGTACCCGCAACTGCTGTACTGGCTGGCCATGCCGTTTTTTGCGCCGGTGCCGCCCGAGGCGGACCGGTTCTACGCCCAGCCCGGCATGGCCGAACGCAACATCACGCTGGACTGGCAACCGCTGGGCAGCGGTCCGTATTATCTGAGCGAGAACAATCCCAATCTGCGCATGGTGTTGACCCGCAACCCCTACTACAAGGGCGAAACCTATCCGACCGAGGGCGAGCCGGGCGATCGTGCGAAAGGCTTATTGGCCGACGCGGGCAAGCCGCTGCCGTTCATCGACAAAATCGTCTTCAGCCTGGAAAAGGAAAACATTCCCTATTGGAACAAGTTTCTCGAGGGCTATTACGACGGCAGCGGCATCAGCTCGGACAGCTTCGATCAGGCGGTGCGGGTCGGCAATCAGGGCGATGTGCAGGTGTCTGATGAAATGCGCAAGCAGGATATTCATCTGCTGACCTCGGTGGGCGCGGCCACATACTACATGGGCTTCAATATGCGCGATCCGGTGGTGGGCGGACTGGGCGAGCGGGCGCGCAAGCTGCGCCAGGCCATTTCCATCGCGGTGGATTACGAGGAATATGTGTCGATTTTCGCCAACGGCCGCGGCATTCCCGCCCAGGGGCCTCTGCCGCCGGGAATTTTCGGCTACCGAGATGGTCAGGCAGGTATGAATCCTGTGGTATATGACTGGGTGAGCGGCGCTGCCAAGCGTAAACCGATCAGCGAGGCCAGGCGGCTGTTGGCGGAAGCGGGCTACCCCGACGGGCGCGATGCGAAAAGCGGTAAACCGCTGTTGCTGAACCTCGATACCACGGCGCGAGGCCCGGACGACAAGGCGCGGCTGGACTGGCTGCGCAAGCAGTTTGCCAAGCTCAATCTGCAACTGCAGATACGCAATACCGATTACAACCGTTTTCAGGACAAGATCCGCAACGGCACGCAGCAACTATTCTATTGGGGCTGGAATGCCGATTACCCTGATCCGGAGAATTTCCTTTTCCTGCTGTATGGCCCGAATGCACGCGGTGGTACGGAAGGTGGGGTCAATTCGTCCAACTATGACAACCCGGAATACAACCGCCTGTTCAAGCAAATGGAAAACATGGTCAACGGCTCGCAGCGTCAGGCGCTGATCGATAAGCTGGTGAGCATTGCCAGGCAGGACGCACCCTGGTTGTGGGGCATGCATCCGAAGGATTACGCCCTGTTCCATGGCTGGGTGCATAACGTCAAACCCTCGCAAATGGCCAACAACACGATCAAATACCTGCGTATCGATACCGCGCTGCGGGCAAAAGAGCGGCAGCACTGGAATCAGCCGATTTACTGGCCGTTGATCCTGCTCGGTGCGCTCGGGCTGCTGGTGTTGTGGCCGGCCTGGTCGCAATGGCGCAAGCATGAACAGGCGGTGGCACTGCAGGACGACGCATCATGATGGCCTATCTGCTGCGACGTCTGTTCTACGCCGTTCCTATTCTGCTGGGCGTCAATTTGCTGACTTTTGCGCTGTTTTTCATGGTGAATACGCCGGATGACATGGCGCGGGCGCATCTGGGGGCCAAGCATGTGACGGCGGACGCCATCCGGCAATGGAAGGTCGAACGGGGCTACGACAAGCCGCTGTTTTTCAACAACAGCGAACAGGGTCTCGGCAAGCTGACCGATACCGTGTTTTACGACAAATCCGTCCGCATGTTGGTGCTGGATTTCGGGGTCTCGGACGATGGCCGTTCGATTGGCGCCGAGATACGCCAGCGAGCCGGCCCCAGTCTGATGATCGCTCTGCCGACTTTCGTGGTCGGCCTGCTGGTCAACATCACCTGTGCGCTGCTGCTGGTGTTTTTCCGCGCCACCTGGCTGGACTTCTGGGGGGCGGTGGCCTGCGTTGCTCTGATGTCGATTTCCAGCCTGTTTTACATCATTGCCGGGCAGTTCTTCATGAGCAAGCTGTGGCACTGGTTCCCCATTTCCGGCTTCGCTTTTGGCGTCGATGGGTTGCGCTTTTTGTTTCTGCCGGTGCTCATCGGCGTGCTGTATGGCATCGGCAGCGGCGTGCGCTGGTATCGCACGCTGTTCCTGGAGGAAATCGCCCGTGAATATGTGCGCACGGCGCGCGCCAAGGGGCTGTCGGAGCGGCTGGTTCTGTTCCGCCACGTGTTGCGCAACGGCCTGATCCCCATCCTGACTGGTGTGGTGGTGGTCATTCCCACGTTGTTCATGGGCAGTCTGATCATGGAGTCGTTTTTCGGCATTCCGGGTCTGGGCAGCTACACCATCGATGCCATCAATTCGCAGGACTTTGCCGTGGTGCGGGCGATGGTGTTCATCGGTTCCGTGCTTTACATTGTCGGCCTGGTGCTGACCGATCTGTCCTATGTCTGGGCCGATCCGCGCGTGAGGTTGCAAGCATGAGCATTCAGCCGGTCATTTTCCCCTCCGACATTCTGCTTGGCGTGTTGCTGGCGGGCGGCTTGCTGCTGGTCTGGCTGGCCCGCCGTCACGGTTATTTTCTCGAGCCGTGGCTGCGGGTCGGGCAGAGCGCCACCGGCATGGCGACCGCTACCGTACTGCTGTTGTATCTGGCGGTCGGGGTGCTGGATTCGCTGCATTATCGCCCGGCGCTGCCGGCAGAGAATGCGGCCAAAACGGTCGAATATTCGCCCGAAGTGATGAGCGTGCTGGATGCCTTGCTGAGTCCGCTGAAGAACGGCACGGAAAAAACCTATTCGGCTCCGCTGGCGGTGCATTTATATGGCAAGGAGACCATGACCCGGGCCGACGGGCAGCAGGTGCGGGATTATCCGCCGGCGCTGTACGGCGGCGCGCAAAGGCCGGCAATCGGCAGTCTGCTGCTGCGCGGCCTGCTGCTGAGCCTGCCGGTCTGGCTGGTGCTGTGGGGCGGGTGGCGTCTTGCGCGCAGAAGGCGCAGCCCGTTGCGCTGGGATGCGGCGCTGCTGACAGCCGGCCTGCTGGCGTGGCTGGGGCTGTCGGTGTATGAGCTGGCGGCTCATTACCATGTGCTGGGCACCGACAAGGTGGGGCAGGATGTGCTCTATCAATCCATGAAAAGTGTCCGCACGGGGCTGCTCATCGGCACGCTGACGACCTTGGTCATGCTGCCGTTTTCCCTGCTGATGGGCGCTTTTGCCGGCTATTTCAAGGGCTGGGTGGACGATCTCATCCAGTATATCTACACCACCTTGAGTTCCATTCCCGGCGTGCTGCTGATCGCCGCCGCCGTGCTGATCATGCAAAGCTGGATGGACCAGCACCCCGACTGGTTCGCCACGGTGGCCGAGCGGGCCGATGCCCGGCTGATGGCCTTGTGTTTCATTCTCGGGCTGACCAGCTGGACCTCGCTTGCCCGGCTGATTCGCGGCGAGACCATGAAGCTGGTGGAACTCGATTACGTGGCGGCGGCAACGGCCTTTGGGGTGAGCCACCGGCGCATCATTCTGCGGCATATTCTGCCCAACCTCATGCACATCGTCATGATCAGCGTGGTGATGGACTTTTCCGGTCTGGTGCTGGCGGAAGCGGTGTTGTCCTATGTCGGTGTGGGGGTCGATCCCACCATGGCCAGCTGGGGCAACATGATCAACGGGGCGCGGCTGGAAATGGCGCGCGAGCCGGTGGTCTGGTGGCAGCTGGCAGCGGCCTTCGTGTTCATGTTTACGCTGGTGCTGGCGGCCAACCTGTTCTCCGACACGGTGCAAACCGCGTTTGATCCGCGTACGCGCCAGCGGGAGGCTGCATGAGTCTGCTGCAGGTATGTGATCTCACCGTTCGTATCGGTTCGACGGCCATTGTCGACCGTGTTTCGTTCAGCATTGCCGAGCGTCAGACATTTGCCTTGCTGGGCGAGTCCGGTTGCGGCAAGAGCATGACCGCCCTGGCGCTGATGCGTTTGCTGCCAGCCGTGGCCAAGGTGACGGGCGGGGCGGTCGAGCTGAACCAGACCGATCTGCTGCGCTTGCCGGAATACGCCATGCGGCGGGTCCGCGGCGCGCAGGTGGGCATGGTATTCCAGGAGCCGATGGTCAGCCTCAATCCGGTAATGCGTGTGGGGCAGCAGATCATCGAGGTGCTCGCCTGCCACGCTGTCGCGCCGCCCGCGCAACAGCAGGCAGAGGCGGTGCGCCTGCTGCAGGCGGTGGGTATTCCCGAGGCGGAACGCCGGCTGGCGGCCTATCCTTTCGAGCTGTCGGGCGGTATGAAGCAGCGCATCATGATCGCCATGGCGCTGGCAGGGTCTCCGCGCCTGCTGGTGGCGGACGAGCCGACGACGGCGCTGGACGTGACCCTCCAGAAGCAGGTGCTGAACCTGTTAAGACAGCTGCAGCAGCAGCGCGGTATGGGCATGCTGCTCATCACCCACGACCTGGGGGTAGTGGCGGAAATGGCCGACCAGGTCGGCGTGATGTATGCCGGCGAACTGGTCGAGCTGGCCAGCCGTGAAGCGCTGTTTGCCAGGCCGCAGCATCCCTACACGCAGGCGCTGTTTGCCGCCCAGCCGCGTTCCGATCGCCGCGACCAATCCCTGCGCGCGCTGCCCGGCATGGTATCTCGCCCGCTGCAAGGCTGCCGGTTGGCGCCGCGTTGCCCCAAAGTCGAGGCGCTGTGCCTGCAAGCAGCGCCAGATTTGCTGGAAATGGCCGAGGGGCATAGCGTGCGTTGTCATTTTGCCGGTCCGGCTGTGCCAATCGGCAGCGCTGCCACATCCGTGCCGCCGACAGCGGAGGAAACCCCCTTGCTGCAGGTGCAGGATCTGGCCGTGCATTTCCCCATCCGGAGCGGGCTGCTGCAGCGGGTGACCGGGCATGTCAGGGCGGTTGACGGTGTGTCGCTGGCTATTCGTCGCGGCAGGACGCTGGCGCTGGTGGGCGAGTCCGGTTGCGGCAAAACTACGGTGGGGCGCGCGATATTGCAGCTGCTCAAGGCCAGCTCCGGTAGCGTTCGTTTTGCCGGGGCCGAATTGAACGGGCTTGATCGTCGCGCCATGCAGCCTTATCGCCGGGCCATGCAGGTGATTTTTCAGGACCCGTACAGTTCGCTCAACCCGCGTATGCGGGTGGCGGACATCCTGGAGGAGGGCATGCTGGCCCTGGGTGTCGGCAAGACGGCAGCCGAGCGGCAGGCAGCCGGCTTGCGCCTGCTTGAACAAGTCGGTTTGCCGGCCGAGGCGGCCGAACGCTACCCGCATGAGTTTTCCGGCGGCCAGCGCCAGCGCATTGCCATTGCGCGGGCGCTGGCGGTCAAACCGCAAATCATCATCTGCGACGAACCGACTTCGGCCTTGGATGTGTCGGTGCAGGCGCAGATTCTCAATCTGTTGCGTCAACTGCAGCAGAAACAGGGCCTGGGTTATCTTTTCATCAGTCATAACCTGGCCGTGGTGGGCTATCTCGCAGACGAAGTGGCGGTCATGTACCTCGGCCGCATTGTCGAAAGCGGCCCGGTGCAGCAGATCATGCAATCTCCCGCGCATCCCTACACGCAACTGCTGTTGTCGGCCGTACCGTCGATGGACGGCACGGGTAAACATACGGGCCAGCTTGCTAGCGGCGAACTGCCGTCGCCCATCCACCCTCCGGCCGGCTGTCATTTCCATCCACGCTGTCCACATGCCATGGATGAATGTGCCAAGACTTACCCTGAGGCCACGGCCCTGCCTGGCGAGCACATAGTCCGCTGCCATCTGTGCAAAGCCGGTTAAAGTGCGATAATGCCGTATCACGTCAACCCGAATCCGCGAGCGGCGTTTTATTTATGCAGTGAGGAATGTTTGTGGTCGTAACGCATTTTGAACGACTGGGCGGCGAGACAGGTGTGCGCCGTCTGGTGGACCGGTTCTACGATTTGATGGATCTGGAAGAGGCTTATCAGGGTATCCGGGCCATCCATCCGCGCGATTTATCCGGTTCGCGCGATAAGTTATTCTGGTTTCTGTGCGGCTGGACCGGCGGACCGCAGCACTTTGTCGACCGTTTCGGTCACCCCATGCTGCGTCGCCGCCATATGCCCTTCAGCATTGGCGAAAGCGAACGGGATCAATGGATGAACTGCATGCGTCAGGCCATGCAGGAGGAAGAAATCGGGCCTGAGTTACAAAAAGAGCTGGAAGCCGCATTCTGGAAAGTGGCGGACTTTATGCGCAATCGCTAACACAGTGAGAGGAAAGCTAACATGAAAAAAGTTGTATTGAGCGGAATGATGCTGCTTGCCTGTGCATCCGCCAATGCCGGCCAAACGACCGACGCCGTGATCGGCGGCGCTATCGGCGGGGCGGCAGGTGCTGCCATCGGTTCGCAGGTCGGCGGCAGGCAGGGTGCGATTATCGGTGCCGGTATCGGTGGCGCCACCGGCGCGGCCGTGGCGACCAGCGGCGATTCCCGTCAATCCTCGTCGTCCCGCCAGGTGGTGTATGCGCAGGACGATGACGGGCATCATCCTAACGGTCATGCCTACGGTTATTACAAGAACAAGCCGCGCGGCGATGATTATTATAATAAAGGCAAAGGCCATGGTCATGGGCACGATGATTGACAGTATCTGACGTCAAAACAAACAGGCCTCCGACGAGGCCTGTTTGTTTTTGTGCTTGAGGAATACAAGACATCAGTTGAGGGCGGTGATCAGGGCGCGCTCGAATTCGAGGACGCGCTTCTCTTCATTGAGATTGCCGCCGGAAACCAGAAAGGTATCCTCGGCCCGCTCGCCCAGGGTGTTGATCTTGGCCGTCACCAGATTGATACCATGGTCGAGAAATACCCGGGCGATACGCGACAACAGCCCGGGGCGGTCTCCGGCAGTCACCTGCAGCACATGGTACTGGCCGCGCTCATCCTGCGTCAGGTGCACGTCCGGCCGCAGGGGATAATGCTTCATGTGGCGGCTGATCCGGCCATTGAGCGGAACGGGCAAGGGGGTATGGGCGTTGAGTTCCTGCGACAGCTCATACTCGACGTAATTGAGCACGTCGCGATAGTGCAGCCCGCGATCCGCATCGTCGAGCACCTGGAAGCTGTCGAGCGCATAGCCATGCCGGGTGGTGGAGACTTTCGCTTCCGCCACCGTGTAGTTCGCCCGTTCGAAGAAACTGCAGATACGGGCGAAGAGATCTTGCTGGTCGGGGGTATAGATCAGTACCTGCAGGCCTTGGCCGATCGGGCTCAGCCGCGCGCGCACGATGGCGGTCGGCGTATCGGCACAGGCTTGCAGCTGACGCGCATGCCAGGCTATTTCCTGCGCATCGTGGCGCAGGAAATAGCCGGTGTCGAGTTTTTGCCAAAGCTGGCGGGTCAATTCTGCCGGGAAGGCATACAGCCGCAGAACGGCCAACGCTTCCTGCTGTTTATGCTGCATCAGGCTGTCCGGGTCTTCCGCGCCGCCGCTCAGCGCCCGCTGCGTGGCATGGTAGAGCGATTCGAGCAGATTGGCCTTCCAGGCATTCCAGACTTTCGGGCTGGTGCCGCGTATGTCGGCCACCGTCAGCAGGTAAAGTGCCGCCAGCCGGCGCGGGGTGCCGGTCAGCGCGGCAAAGTGCTGGATGACCTGCGGATCGCTCAAATCCTGTTTCTGCGCCGTGGAGCTCATGATCAGGTGGTGTTCGACCAGCCAAACAACCAGTTCGGTGTCCTCATGGTCCAGTCCGTGTTGCAGACAGAACCGGCGGGCATCGGCTCGGCCCAGCTGCGAATGGTCGCCGCCGCGGCCTTTGGCAATATCGTGGAACAGGGCGGCCAGATACAGCAGCTCGGGTTTGTCGAATTCGCTGATTAGGCGGCTGGCAAGCGGGAATTCATGCGCCAGTTCGGCCACGGAAAAACGGCGAATGTTCCGCAGCACGGTGAGTATGTGCTGATCGACGGTATACACATGAAACAGGTCGTGCTGCATCTGCCCGACGATGCGGCCGAATACCGGCAGATAGCGGCCCAGAATGCCGCTCTGATTCATGCGGCGCAGGGCGCGGGTGACGCCGGAGGCTAAACGGAAGATATCCAGAAACTGCTGGCGGTGCAGCGGCTGGGCGCGGAATGCCGCGTCGATGATCCGTCTCGCCTGCAGCAAGCCGCGCAGCGACACGGGGCCCAGCCCCGTCAGCTCGGGGTGGTGTCCAAGCAGCAGGAAGGTTTCGAAAATCATGTCCGGATGTCTGCGGTAGGTGTCCGGCGAATTGATTTCCAGCTGATTGTTGACGATATGAAAATGCGGGTGCGGCGGCGTCAGCTGCTCGCAAGCCTGCTCGAAAACCTGGCCTTCCAGCGCGCGGATCAGCATCTCATTGGCCTGCGCTATGGTGCGGGCCGCCCGGTAATAGCGCTGCATCAATTGTTCGGAAGCCCGCCGGCCGGGCTGGTCGTGCAGTCCGAACTGGGCCGCCAGTTCCTGCTGGTAATCGAACAGCAGGCGATCTTCCTTGCGCCGGGCCAGCAGGTGCAGGCGGATACGCAGCTGCTGGATATAGCTTAGCTGGCGCAGGATGAATTTCGCCTCGTCAGCCCCCACCAGGCCGGCGGCAATCAGGTCTTTCCAGTCGCGGCCTATGCCGCAGCCCTGGCTTATCCACAGGATGGTCTGCATATCGCGCAGCCCGCCGGGACTTTCCTTCAGGTTGGGTTCGAGACTGGACGCGCTGTCGAAGAAACGCGCGTGGCGGTTTTGCTGTTCGAGGTATTTGGCCTCGATGAACGTTTGGGGGGCGAGGTTCTCGCGCAAGGAACGCGTCATATCGCCAAACAGCTCCGCATCACCGGCCAGCAGGCGGGCTTCCAGCAAATTGGTCTGTACCGTGATGTCGAGGCGGGCTTCTTCGATGCACTCGGTCAGCGTGCGGACGCTGTGGCCGACTTCCATGCCGATATCCCACAGCAGCCCGATCAGGGTTTCCAGCCGGGATTGCTGGATAGGGGTCGGTTCGCTGCTCAGCAGGATCAGCAGGTCGATGTCGGAGTAGGGGTAGAGCTCCCCGCGGCCGTAACCGCCAACGGCGGCTAGCACGGCGCCGTCGGCGCAACCCATGGCATGCCAGATGTCGCACAGCAGCTTGTCGTGCAGGCGGGCATTGTGTTTTAACAGCCGGCTGGCGCGGCGGTGTTGGGTGAATTCGTTGCGCAGGGCGGCTTTTTCAGCCTGCAGTCGTTGCTTCCACGCGGCTACCGGCAGATCAGTCATGCGTTGATAAAGGCGGGGGGCGGGGGCGAGCCTGCCGAAACCGTCAGCACCTCATAGCCGGTTTCGGTGACCAGAATGGTGTGTTCCCATTGGGCGGACAGCGAGTGGTCCTTGGTTACAATGGTCCAACCGTCGCCCAGCTGGCGAATGTCCTTCTTGCCGGCGTTGATCATCGGTTCGATGGTGAAGGTCATGCCGGCTTCCAACACCGGCCCGGTGCCTGTCTTGCCGTAATGCAGCACCTGCGGATCTTCGTGGAATTCGCGGCCGATGCCATGGCCGCAAAATTCGCGCACGACGCTGTAGCCGTTGTCTTCGGCGTATTTCTGGATGGCGGCGCCGATATTGCCCAGATGCGTTCCGGCTTTCACCTTCTGGATGCCGATCCACATGCATTCGTAGGTGATCTGGGTGAGCCGTTTGGCCTGCAGCGAGGTCTCGCCGATCAGGAAGGTGCGTGAGGTGTCGCCGTGAAAGCCGTCCTTGATGACCGTGATATCCAGATTCACGATATCGCCGTTCTTGAGCTTCTTGTCGCCCGGCACGCCGTGGCATACCTGATGGTTGACCGAAGTGCAGATCGACTTGGGATACGGGATATGGCCGCCGGGCGCATAGTTGAGCGGCGCGGGAATGGTCTTTTGTACGTCGACCATATAGTCGTGGCACAGCTTGTCGAGTTCACCCGTGGTGATGCCCGCTTTGACATGAGGAGTGATGAAATCGAGTACTTCCGAGGCGAGCCGCCCCGCTACACGCATTTTTTCGATTTCTTCGGGGGTTTTGATGCTGATCGCCATACGCTGCCACAACTGTTCCGTAAAAGTTGAGAGGATAGACTAAGCGCCTGGCAAGATCAATGCAGTCTCCGGGGGAGTTGTCTTGTATACATTGGCACATGATATGCTTAAATGTAATAAAAAATTAAGGGTTTCTAAATGATAATTGAGCATGGCAATGGAATAAATGGTGAATTGCGATGCAATCATAATTTTTGTGCGCCGATCTGGTGCAGCTGAGGTGTCGCAAAGAACGGAAATGGGCAAAAATGGGGCATGCTGTAATTGGCGAGCGGGAGATTGAAATGGATATGTCGGTGATAGAGAAGGCACGTATGGCTGCAGCATATTTTGAAGATGGTGTAACGTTTAGCACCTTGGAAATTCCGCCGAAGGAAGCGGCGGCACTGCTGGAGGGCGGTGAGGGCGTTATTGTCGATGTCAGGTTGGCGGAGGAGCTGGAGTTTTTTGCCCAGGCGCCGGGGGCGATCGCTTTACCGCTGGGGGTGATTCAGTCGCTGGCCGGCACCCGTGTCGATCCGGCCTACAGCGACGACGTTTCGGCCCTGTCGCCGCAAGATCTGGCGCGCCTGAATGCGATGCTTATCCAGCACGCGTTCCGCAACACCACCTTGCTGGTGTTGTGCCGCAGCGGCAATCGCAGTCTGGCGGCCGTTAACCTCTTGCGTTCGCTCGGCTATTACATGTGTTATTCGGTGGCGGGCGGGATTCTCGAGTGGGAGGCTCAGGGACTGCCGCTGATCAATCTGTCCGACTGACGGACTGTATTCCACTTCCTTGGGCTGATAAAATGCTGCCGAACATTATGTGACTCGGCAGCTCCGCCTCATTAGTCGTCCCTGCGGTTGAGAGCCGTTTCCCGTTTTCCCGTCTGAGTTCCGAACGAAAGTTTCTGTACCTATGCCTTTGCTGCAACTCGTCCGTCTTGACCTGGCATTTGGTCATGTTCCCTTGCTTGACCAGGTGGGACTGGTTGTCGAAGCCGGCGACCGTATCGGCCTGATCGGGCGCAATGGGGCGGGCAAATCCAGTCTGCTGAAAATCGCCGCCGGCCAGATCAAGCCCGATGACGGAACGGTATGGGTCCAACCGGGGACAAAACTGGCTTATGTGCCGCAGGAACCGCAGCTGAATGATGCCTTGCCGATTTTCGATGTGGTGTCGGACGGCTTGGGCGAGGCCAAGCGTGCACTGCTGGATTACCATGAAGCGGCCGTCAGGTTGGAGCAGGGCGATAGCGACCCCGCCTGGCTGGAACGGCTGCACCAGGCGGAAAACGCCCTGGCGGCCTGTGACGGCTGGAATGCCAAGTCGCGTGTTGAAACAGTGCTGACCCGCTTGGGCCTGGATGGCGACAAGGCGATCGCCGGTTTGTCGGGCGGGCAGAAAAAACGCGTTGCCCTGGCGCAGGCGCTGGTGGCGCAGCCGGACTTGCTGCTGCTGGACGAGCCGACCAACCATCTCGACATGGATTCCATTCAGTGGCTGGAAACATTGCTGCAGGAATTTCGCGGCAGTGTGCTGCTGATCACTCATGACCGGCGCTTTCTCGATGCCGTCAGCAATCGGATTGTCGAGCTGGATCGGGGACAGTTGAGTGAATTTGCCGGCAATTTCTCCCAGTACCAGCAAAAGAAAGCCGAAATGCTCGCCGTCGAGGCGGATCATCAGGCCAAATTCGACAAGTTTCTGGCGCAGGAAGAGGTATGGATTCGTAAAGGGGTGGAAGCCCGGCGAACCCGTAACGAGGGACGGGTCAGACGACTCGAGCGGCTGCGGCTGGATCGGGCTGCCCGCCGTGAACTTGCTGGCGGGGTCAAGTTGGCGTTGGATGCGGGCGAACGTTCCGGCAAACTGGTGGCCGAGCTGACGCACGTGAGCATGAGTTATGCAGGCCGTCCGCTCATCCGGGATTTTTCCTGCCGTATTCTGCGGGGCGACAAAATCGGTCTGATCGGCCCGAACGGTTCGGGCAAAAGCACGCTGCTCAAACTGATTCTGGGAGAAATTCGGCCCGAGAGCGGGATGGTTGAACAGGGGACCAAGCTGTCGATCGCCTATTTCGACCAGTTCCGCGCCCAGCTGGACGAGGAAGCCAGTTTGTCCGACGTGATCAGCCCGGGCTCGGAATGGGTGGAGATCAACGGCGAACGCAAACACGTCATCAGTTATCTGGAAGACTTCCTGTTTGCGCCCGCGCGGGCGCGTTCGCCGGTGAAGTCGCTGTCCGGCGGCGAACGCAACCGGCTGCTGCTGGCGCGGCTGTTCGCCAAACCGGCCAACGTGCTGGTGCTGGACGAACCGACCAACGATCTGGACATTGAAACGCTGGAAGTGCTCGAATCCCTGTTGCAGGACTACCACGGCACGGTGCTGATCGTGAGCCATGACCGGGCCTTTCTCGATAATGTCGTGACCCAGGTGTTTGCCTTCGAAGGCAATGGCAGCATCCGTGAATATGTCGGCGGCTACGATGACTGGATGAGGCAGCGTTCCGGCCAGCCCGAAGCGCCGGGAAAACCGGCTCAGGGCGCGAAAGTCGACAGCAAGGCGGCACGCGGCTCGCCGTCGCCGGCCAAAACCAGGCTCAGTTTCAACGAGACCCGCGAGTTGGCGGCGCTGCCGGAGCGAATTTCCGCGCTTGAGGCTGAACAGGCCGAGCTGACCGGTCGGTTGGGCGATCCCTTGCTGTACCAGAATGAAGCGGACAAGGTGGCCGGTCTGCAAGCGCGTTTTGAGGCAATTGAAATGGAATTGCTGACGTGCCTCGACCGCTGGGAGGTGCTGGAAGCAAAACAGTCGGCTGCCAAGGGCGGGAGCAGCAGTTAGAACCATTCCCAGGCCGTGCCGACCAGCGCGATAAAAAACAGGCCAAGATGAATCCAGGCCCAGCGCCGGTAGCGTTTTGACAGGGCGTCGGGAGAGGTGTCGGCGATCAGGTACAGGCGCCCGTCCGCCGGTCGGCGTATTATTTCGACGCCGGTGTGCTGATACAGTTGCTGGTGTTGCTGCCGAACTTCATGGTAGGCGGCTTCGCGCGCGGCCTCCCATTCCTGCAGGTCGATCTGGCCATCGCCGTTGCGATCAAAGCGGTGCAGCAAGGAAGTGGAGTCGCGTTTCCATTCGGCCAGCAGCAGCGAGACATCCTGTTTGAGGTCGAGCTGCGTTGCCGCACCGCCCAGCGTACTGTGCTCGCCCAGAACATAGATTTTGTCGTTCGGCAGAAGCAGCCATTCCTGATAATGCAGATTGCCCTTTTGCCATTTTTCCTTGCGGCGGGTGAGCATTTCCGCTCCGCTCGGGTCAATCACTATACTGCCCGTGCCGTCGCGCAAAACGAACGTGTCGTCGCTCTGCCCCTGGTCTATCATGCGCTTCCGGTTGTTTTCCTCTTCCTCGATGCGGTAACGGAACCAAAGGCAGGGCAGGCCGGTGAGCTTGCTGTTGAGCGTCTCGCCGGGGAGAAACTCGCCGCGGCCGAATAATTCGACATAGCCCTGCGGGGCGGAGGCAACGCGGGAGGTCGGCAGATCGGCAACCAGCCGGTAGCGGCGGAAATTGGCATGCCAGGCCCACAGGCTGATAACGGTCAGCAGCCCGCCGGCGATGACCCAGCCTGAGCGGCTTTCCAGTCTGACGCCGATAAGCAGGATGAGCAGGCTGGCTGCCGAGGTGAGGATGTCGGACAGCTGCGAGCGTAGACCGAGCGCATTCATCAGTCAGCGGTCAGTTACCTTTGAACAGTTCGGCCAGATTCACATCGCGTTTCTCGGCGACGGAAAACTTCAGCAACGGCGCCGCCTGAAAATTCATCAGTCTGGCAACGACGGCATCGGGAAATTGCTCTATCCGCACATTGTTGACGTTGACGCTTTCGTTGTAGAACTCGCGGCGATCTGCAATGGCGTTCTCCAGACCGGTGATACGGGATTGCAGGTGTTGCAGCGTCTCGTTGGATTTCAGTTCCGGATAGGCTTCCACCACCGCGAACAGCTGGCCGAGCCCGCTGCGCAAGAGGCCTTCCGCATTGCCCAGTGCGGCAATGTCATGCGCCTCGCGCGCGGCAAAAACGGCGGAACGCGCCTGCATGACCTGTTCCAGCGTGGTTTTTTCAAATTGCATATGCTGCTTGCAGGTTTCCACCAGCTTCGGCAGCTCGTCGTGCCGCTGCTTCAGCAGCACATCAATATTTGCCCATGCCTTGGCCACGTTATGCTTGAGCGAAACCAGGTTGTTGTAGCTGACGATGGACCAGATCACGGCAACCAGCAGGACGGCCCCGAATACGATGTGCAACATGCTATCTCCTTGTTTTGTTATGGCGGCATGATGCCACACTTGTCCGCCCAGGTGGAGTTATAACCGGCGCTCGAGAATCCGGCTGATTTCGCTATCGCTCAACAGGATCGGATTGGTTTTTATGCTGTTCCCCCGGCTGTTGGCAACGATACGCGGAAAATCGCCGGGCTGGATGCCCAGCTCGCTCAGGCGCGGCAGGTGCAAGCGGTGCGTCAGCATGTCGAGGTTTTCCTGCAGCGCGTCCAGCGCTTCGTCCGTGTCGGCCAGCGGTCGATGCGTCAACAGGCGGCCTGCCTGGGCATATTTTTGCAGGGCGGGGCTGTGCGGTTCGCGTTGTTGCAGGCATTCGATATTGACCCGGGTGGCGGCCGCCAGCAGGGTGCCGCAGGCCACGCCGTGCCCAATGGGAAAGAACGCGCCCAGCGGGGCGGCCAGACCATGCACCGATCCCAGCCCCACATGGGCGAGGGTAATGCCGGAGAGCAGGGCGGCATAAGCCATTTTGTCTGCCGCCGGATTGGTTTGCCCGTCATGCCAGGCGAGCAAGCCGTCGCGCACGGCGGCCAGGCCCGCCTCGGCCAGCCCATCCATGAGAATGTTGGCGCGGCTGGATACATAGGATTCCAGCAGCTGGGTCAGCGCGTCCATGCCGTTGGCCGCGATCAGCGCCGGCGGGCAACTGTCCATCAGATCTGGGTCGATGACCACCTGGCGTGCCATCAGCTGTTCGTCGCGGAATGATTTCTTGAATTTGCCCGGCAGGCTCAAAACCGCATTGCGTGTCGCTTCCGAGCCGGTTCCGGCGGTTGTGGGTACGGCGACAAACGGTAACGCCGGGCCGCAGTAAGGGTGTTCCGGGCCGACGCCCTCCAGATGGTCCAGCACCGAATTGCCGGGAATGAGCAGCCCGGCGAGCGCCTTGCCGGCGTCCAGCACGCTGCCGCCGCCGATGGCCAGAACGCAGTCGATGGCCCGGCCGTGCCAGCGGGCGACCTGCTCATCGACCCATTCGGGCGAGGGTTCGCGATCCAGGGTAATGCGGGAGCAGTGAAAACCGTGCTGCCGAAGTTTTTCAAGCAATGCAATACCAGCCGGCTGATGGTCGAAGCTGTGCCGGCCGGTGACGAGCAGAATGGCGGGACCGTAAGGTTTGAGCAGGTCGGGCAGCTGCTTCAGCGCGCCGCGGGCAAAGTGGATTCTGGGTAGGGTGCCCAGGGTAAAGCGATGTTCTGTAAGCGGCTGCATGGGTGACGGCTCTTTAATTCCAGGGGGATGTGCATGAAAATTGAATTTTATTTTATTGCTGCGCCTTGAGTGCAGTTAAATTTACTGGCCGGTTAAATTTGGAATTTTTATCGATGCTGCTATTCTTCAAAAGAAATTCGACTGGATCGGTTGGCATCACACAATTCAGAGGAGGCAATAACAATGCGCGTAAGCAAACAGCTTTCCCCCGATGGCAAACATTTGACAATCAAAGTGACCGGTCGCTTCGATTTCAGCTTGCATGAGGAATTTCGCAAGGCCTACGAGGGCATGGGGCCGAACGGAACCTCTTTCCAAATCGATCTGGGCGGTACGGAGTATATCGACAGTGCCGCATGCGGCATGTTGCTCGTGTTCCGTGACGCGGTCGGCGGCGATCACGCCGACATCTCCATCGTCAATGCCAGTCCGGTTATCAAGAAGACGCTGCAATTGCTGCAGTTCCAGCGGCTATTCAAAATTACCTGAAACCTTTTGGCTACCTGCCGAGCAGCCTGAGTCAGTTTCGAATTTCACCGTGTTGAGGTATTTCATCCATGCCTGAAGCGCCAGCGGCTCCGGGAATGAAAATTTTTGTTGTCGATGATCAAGAAGTAAACCGCTATCTTCTTACGGTCATCCTCGGACAGCTAGGGCATGAGGTGCACGTTGCCGCGAACGGTGCCGAAGCGGTCGAGCAATTCATGCAAATCTCGCCCGATATGGTGTTCATGGATGTCATGATGCCGGTCATGGATGGTTACGAGGCCGCGACGCAGATACGCGAGCTGGTGGGCGACAAGTTTGTGCCCATACTTTTCATCACGGCATTGCGCGACGAGGCATCGCTGGTCAAGGCGCTGCAGCATGGCGGTCAGGATTTCATCACCAAGCCGTTCAGCCACGCGATCCTGCGGGCCAAGATCGAAGCCATGCAGCAGCAGATGCGGATGTACGAGACTGTGCGCCTGCAACGTGACCAGCTGGCCCAATACCAGCAACGCATCAGTCATGAACATCAGGTGGCCGAACGGCTGTTCCAGAAAATTCTGCATAGCGGAGCGCTGGGGCACCCGGGTATTCGCTATGTCATCTCACCGCAGGCGATTTTCAACGGCGATATCCTGATTGCCGGTTTTCGCCCGACCGGTCAGCTCAATATTTTGCTGGGCGATTTTACCGGGCACGGCTTGTCGGCAGCCATCGGCACCATTCCCGTATCGGACATCTTCCAGGGCATGACGGCCAAGGGCTTCGCGATCTCCGAAATCGCCGTGGAAATCAACAAGAAAATGCAGATGGTCCTGCCGCGCGGTCTCTTCCTTGCCGCCTGTCTGGTTGAAGTGTCTTTCAGCGAGGGCTTGATCCGCGTATGGAACGGCGGGGTGCCGGAAGGCATCGTATATGATGCAGCAACAGGTCAGATCCGTGCGCGTCTGCATGCCCGGCATTTTCCGCTTGGCCTGGTGGGGACGGAACAGTTCGACAAGTCGCTGGATATTTATCCCATCGGCCCCGCTGACCGTCTGTTGATGTTCACCGACGGCGTAACCGAAGCGGCCAATCCGGCGGGCGAGGTATTCGGCGATGCGCGGCTGATGGATGTTTTTCATCATGACGGCGGCGGCCGGGCCGACGATTTGCTGGACCGGTTGATTGAGGAGCTGGCGGCTTTTCGTGGACATCAGACGCAAAGCGATGATTTTACCTTGGCCGAATTCCGTCTGGCGGAACTGGAAAGACTACCCGATACATCCGCCATCAGGACATCGCACGGCCTGAGCCAGCGGGCCTTTCCCCATGCCCAGCGCGACTGGACGATGGATTTCGATTTTCAGCATCGGGTTCTGCGGGTTTTGGATCCTTTGCCCTTGCTCATGCAAATGTTGATGGAGATTCAGCAGCTGCATAGCCATAAGGAGCAAATATACCTGATTCTGGCCGAGCTTTATTCCAATGCGCTTGAGCACGGCGTTCTGGCGTTGAAGTCCGCCGCCAAAAATGGGGCTGACGGGTTTGAGCGCTACTATTCTGCCCGCGAACACGCCTTGGCCAGCTTGCAAACGGGTTTTGTGCGTTTCCACTTTGAGTCGCTGCAAAGCGACACGGTGTCGAAACTGATTGTCGAAATTGAGGACAGCGGAGAGGGGTTCGACGTGAACCGCTGTATTCAGTCGGAGGCGGACCATACGGAATACCATGGACGCGGCCTGCCGCTGCTGCGAGCGTTGTGCGAGTCGGTACAGTTCAATGACAAGGGCAATAAGGTAACAGCCGTTTATTGCTGGCGTTGCGGTGATACCGGTAACGCCGGCCAGGCTGGTTCAGGTTTATTTCCTTGATGGATTTGGGTGCGATTTGAAAAGTTTTATGATGGAAGATAAACGCATTTTGCATTAAAAAATTCTGGTCTATGATTATTGGAAACAAGCGGTGGATTGCAGAATATTATTACAATTCGGCCCTGATGCAGGCTGTAGGGGGCGAATGCCGCAACATGCAGGAGTTCTATGCCGACACCATTGCGTGTGCTCATTGCCGTTGATGTTCCTGCCGACACGGAGCTGCTCAAGCAGAACCTGTCGTTGGGAACGTATGACCTGCGTTGCCAGCATGTAAACGATGCCGTCGAGCTGGAGCTGGCGCTGGAGCATATGTGGGATGTGTTGTTGCTGGAAGATCGTTTCGCTGGCAGAGACAGCCTGGATGTGCTGCAGGCCATCCGTCAGAAGGGGGTGCAAACCCCTGTCATCATGCTTTCCAATATCCCGAGCGAGGAACAGGCCGTCAGAGCCATGAAGTCCGGCGCGCAGGACTATGTGTCTTTGAGCAATACCATTCGTATCGTGGCGATCATCGAGCGGGAAATGCAGGAAGCCGCTGCACGGCACGAGCGTCAGCTGGGGGCGGAGGTGGATCAGCTGATCCAGCGGGTGGACCTGGGCATTTTGCGCGGAGCCAGTCTGCGCAGCGTGCTGGTGGGGTTGTGCGAAGGGTTGTCGAGCATTTTTGATGCCGACATGGTATGGATCGTTCTGCAAGACCAGTATGACGTGCCGCAGGTGAAAGCCTGGTCCGGCCGGGGCGGTATGGGCGGTGGGACGCCGCAGCCGGCCATGTCCAAATGGATGGCGGACAAGGATTATCTCGCCAGCCTGCTGAATCACAACGAGCTGTCGCTGGTGCGCCTGAATGAGCCGGATTCCCCGGCCTGGGGCATCATGGCGACCGGTTCCGGCTTTGAGTCGGCCATCATCATTCCGCTTTCGGCGGACCATTCACTGGACGGAGCGGTGTGTCTGTTCAGTCAGAATGAAGAGATGATCAACTCGGCAACGGTGTTGCAGTTCGAGAAGATCGGCCGGCAGGCGTCATTGGCCATCCGCATGGCCGAGGATCAGATGAAGATGCGCTTGCAGGGCGCGGCCATGGATTCTGCCGTCAACGCGATTTTCATGACCGATCCGGGCGGCAGGATCTGCTGGGTGAATGAATCGCTGGTCAAGTTAAGCGGTTATGCGCGTGACGAGTTGATCAGTGCCGAGTCCCAGGTGATTCACGGTTCGCTGCGGCAGACGCACTGGAACGAAATGATCCGCCACCAATTGCTGCAGGGCGAAACCTGGAGAGGCCAGGTCAGCAACCGGCGTAAGAACGGCAGCTATTACAGCGTGAATGAGACAATCACGCCCATTCGCAACGAGGCCGGCTCGGTCTCGCATCTGGTTTACATTCTCGAAGATATCACCAGCCAGCTCGAAGCCAAGCAGAAGCTCTATCAGATCACCAATTTCGATGCGTTGACGGGTTTGCCAAACCGCAGCCTGTTTCGCGACCGGGTGGAGCAGGCGGTAGGCCATGCGGGGCCGGGTTGCCGGAAAATAGCCGTGCTGCTGCTCGATTTGGATCGCTTCAAAAATATCAACGACACGCTGGGGCATGAGGTCGGCGATTCGCTCCTGTGGGAAGTGTCCGAGCGTTTGCGCACCGTGGTGCAGGAGCCCAATGCCTTGAGTCGGCAGGGCGGGGACGAGTTCGGCGTGCTGTTGCCGTGTCCCAGCAACGCCGAGGCGGTGGCGATCATGGCGCGCCGGCTGATCGAGGCAATGGCGGCACCGTTCGTGTTGTCCGCGCGCGAGGTGTTCGTCACCCCCAGTATTGGCATCGCCATGTATCCGGACGATGGGCAGAATGCCGACGAGCTGATTCGTAATGCCGATACGGCCATGTACCGGGCCAAGGAAGAGGGGCGCAATACCTTCCAGTTTTTTACCGCGGACATGAATGCGGTCATGTACGAGCGGCTGAATATTGAAACGCAGTTGCGGCGGGTGCTCGATCGCAATGAGCTGGCCCTGGCTTTTCAGCCTAAAGCCAGCCTCCTGAGCCGCCAGTTTTACGGCATGGAGGTGCTGGTCAGGTGGCAGTCGCATGAGCTGGGGCCGGTTTCGCCGGAACTGTTTATTCCTATTGCCGAGGAGACCGGCAGCATCATCCAGATTGGCGAGTGGGTACTGCTGGAGGCGTGCCGCGCCGGTCGCCGCTGGCTGGAGCAGGGCACGTTGCGGGGGCGGGTGGCGGTCAACGTGTCCGGCCGCCAGTTCGATCAGCACGATCTGCCGCAAATGGTCGACCGGGCGCTCGCGGAAACGGGGTTTCCGGCTGACAAGCTGGAGCTGGAGGTAACCGAAAGCACCATTATTCGCGACCCGGAGCTGGCTATTGCCGTGCTGGAAGCGCTGGGACGCCGCGGAATCAGCATCGCGGTGGATGATTTCGGCACGGGCTACTCCAGCTTGAATTATCTCAAGCGCTTGCCGATCCATACGCTGAAAATCGACCGTTCCTTCGTCAATGACATCGGCGCGGATGCCGATGGCGAGTCAATTGTGCGGGCGATTGTGGCGATGGCCAAAAGCCTGGGGTTGGCCGTGGTGGCGGAAGGGGTCGAAACAGAGCAGCAGGCGGCCTTTTTGACCGAGCTGGGCTGCGAGTTCATTCAGGGGTATCTCTTCAGCAAGCCGCTGTTGCCAAAAGACATGAATGCGTGGCTCAAATCGCGTCAGCCGATTTTGCAAAACTGAATATTCCACGATTTCCAGCAGAAAATCCCGCCTTGCGCTTAGCAATTAAGTCTTCACCCGTTATAATCCCAGCTTTTGCATAAACACTTTGGTTTGCATGCACTTCATTCTGTGTCAAATACCTGATTTGCTGTCGAGTCCGGCATGATTCGCAAGCTGATCAAGCGCGTCTTCGGTCGTGCAGACAATACTAAAATGGGCTTGCAGGTCATCCCGGCCGGCGAACACGGCATCAAAGTCGAGCAATTGACGGCGTGTGCCGTCAAGGTCACGCGCACCCTGCAGGAGGCCGGTTTCAAGGCCTATATCGTGGGTGGAGCGGTGCGCGACCTGTTGCTCGGGCAGCATCCCAAGGATTTCGATGTGGCGACTGACGCCACGCCGGAAGAAGTGACCCGCCTGTTCCGACGTTCGCGCATCATTGGCCGTCGTTTCCGCATCGTGCATGTCCTGTGCGGAGCGGAAACCATCGAGGTCACCACGTTCAGGGCCAACCAGAATGCCGAGGATGAAGGCGTCGACAGGGTGACGGACGAAACCGGTCGCATCGTGCGGGACAATGTGTTCGGCTCGCAGGAAGACGATGCCAGTCGGCGCGACTTCACCGTCAACGCGCTGTACTATGATCCGCAAGCGGGCGATATACTGGATTACTGCAACGGCGTGCACGATGTGCATAACCGTACGCTGCGCATGATTGGCGACCCGGAAACCCGTTACCGCGAAGATCCCGTGCGGATGCTCCGAGCAGTGCGTTTCGCCGCCAAGCTGGACTTCCGTATTGATCCGGAAACCCGGGCGCCGGTGGCCGAGTTGGCCGGCCTGATCGAAAACATACCGTCTTCGCGTCTGTTCGACGAAATGCTCAAGTTGCTGCTGTCCGGCCACGCCGCCCGCTCCCTGCACCAATTGCGCACCGAAGGGCTGCACCATGGACTGCTGCCGATGCTCGACGTGATATTGGAGCAGCCGCGCGGGGAGAAATTCGTCAACGCCGCCTTGCACAATACCGATCAGCGCATCCAGCAGGGCAAGCCCGTTTCCCCGGCGTTTCTGTTCGCCGCCCTGCTGTGGCACGAAGTGCTGGTGAACTGGGAGGTGCGCAAAAAAGCCGGCGAGAAGCCGTTCCCGGCCCTGCAAAAGGCCATGGATGAGGTGGGCGACCGGCAGGAGGAGCGGCTGGCCATTCCCAAACGTTTTTCTGTGCCCATGCGCGAAATCTGGGCCATGCAGCCGCGTTTCGAACAACGTTCCGGCGGGCGGCCTTACCGTTTGGTGGAACACCCGCGTTTCCGTGCGGCATACGATTTCCTGCTGCTGCGGGCTGAAAGCGGCGAGATTGACGTGGAGCTGGCTGATTGGTGGACGTGTTTTCCCAAGGCCGACGAAACCGAACGGGCGGCGATGCTGCTGCGTGAGCCGCCCGCGGCGGGCAAGGGACCGCGCCGGCGTCGACGGCGCAAACCCGCTGCGGCGGGCGGCGGCGAGTCGGCATGAGCGCGCAAATCCAGTCTTTGCCGGCCACGGCTTTCGTGGCGTTGGGTGCGAATCTCGGTGAAGCGCAGAATACGGTGCGGCAGGCCATGCAGGCATTGGGGCAATTGCCCGCCACCCGGCTGGTGCACTGCTCCTCGCTGTACCTGAGCGAGCCGGTTGACTGTGCCGAACAGCAGCCGGCCTATGTCAACGCGGTAGCCGAAGTCAGCACCGCGCTTGCGGCTGAGCAGTTGCTGCAGCAGCTGCTGCAGCTGGAACAGCACTACGGCCGTCAGCGGGCCTTTCACAATGCGCCGCGCACGCTCGATCTGGATCTCCTGCTGTATGGCGACATGCAGATGCATGTGCCCGGTTTGACGCTGCCGCACCCGCGCATGCACGAGCGGGCTTTTGTGCTGCTGCCCCTGCTGGAGATCGCCCCGCAGGCGGTCATCCCCGGTCTGGGGCCGGCCGCGGCCTGCCTGACAGCTCCGGTTGCGGCCCAGGGGATACGCCGTTTGGGTGCCGCTGCGGCCCGCACGGAGGCGAGCCATGCTTGAGCGGTTCGGGTACGTCGTGGTGGAAGGGCCTATCGGAGTGGGCAAGTCCTCGCTGGCGCGCCGCCTGGCAGACCGGTCCGGCGCCCGTCTGCTGCACGAGAACCCGGACGAAAATCCTTTCTTGCCGCGCTTTTACGACGACATCAAGCGCCATGCCCTGGCGACGCAGCTGTTTTTCTTGTTTCAGCGCGCACAGCAAGTGCAGGAACTGGTGCAATACGACATGTTCGCCCAGCGTACCGTGGCCGATTTCCTGCTCGACAAGGATCTGCTGTTTGCGCGGATGACGCTGGATGACGACGAATTTCGTCTGTACCAGCAGATTTACGATCACCTGAAGCCGACTGCGCCCCGTCCCGATCTGGTCATCTACCTGCAGGCGCCGGCCGATGTGCTGGTCGAACGCGTCCGCCGGCGCGGCATCCGTTATGAGCAGGGGATTTCGGAAGCGTATTTGCGCCGGGTGGCTGACAGTTATGCGCGTTTCTTCTACGCTTACGATGCGGCTCCGCTGCTGATCGTCAACACGGAAAACCTCAATTTTGCCGAGAGCGATGCCGATTTTCAGTTGCTGCTCGATAAAATCGGCCACATGCGTAGCGCGCGGGAATTCTTCAATCGTGCCGGTTGATGGAGGATAAATGACGCTGACCGAGTTGCATGCGATGAAAAAGCGTGGCGAGAAAATCGCCGCCCTGACTTGCTATGATGCCAGTTTTGCCCGCCAGTGCGCCGACGCCGGCGTGGATGTGCTGCTGGTGGGCGATTCCCTCGGCATGGTGATTCAGGGGCAGGCAACAACTTTGCCGGTCACGCTGGAAGAAATGGAATACCACGTTCGCTGCGTGGCGCGCGGCGCGGGCGAGGCATTCATCATGGCCGACCTGCCGTTCGGCAGTTACCAGCAAAGCCCCCGGCAAGCCATGCACAGCGCGGTCCGGCTGATGGCGGCCGGCGCGCACATGGTGAAGCTGGAGGGCGGCAGGGTGATGGCCGAGACGGTCGAGTTCCTGGTTGCCAGGGGCATACCTGTCTGCGGACACGTCGGACTCTTGCCGCAATCGGTGCATCTGCTCGGCGGCTACCGGGTGCAGGGACGCGGCGAGAATGGTCTGGTGGTGTTTGAGGATGCCCACAGCCTGGTTGAAGCCGGCGCGGACATGCTGCTGTTCGAAGCCATTCCGGATCATCTGGCCAACAAAATGACCGTGGCTTCGCCGGTGCCGACCATCGGTATCGGGGCGGGCCCGCACTGCGACGGGCAGGTGCTGGTGCTGTATGATGCATTGGGTGTGTATCCTGGTAAATTGCCGCGTTTCGCCCGCAATTTCATGTTGGAAGCGGGCAACATACAGGCTGCGCTCGCGGCCTACGTGGCAGCAGTGAAAAATGGCCGTTTCCCGGCGCCGGAGCATACGTTCAGTTAATGAAAATAGTGCATTCTCTCGAGTCTCTGCGCGAGTCGCTTGAAGGCGCCATGCGAGTGGCTTTGGTGCCGACCATGGGCAACCTGCATGCAGGGCATTTGCGCCTAGTCGAGCAAGCGCTGGAGCATGGCGACCTGGTGGTTGTCAGCATTTTCGTCAATCCCTTGCAATTCGGTCCCAACGAGGATTACGAGCGCTATCCGCGCACACTCGAGGCGGACTGCGATAAGCTGGCGCAAGTCGGCGCGCATATCGTATTTGCGCCGCCTGTCGATGTCATTTATCCCGTGCCGCAACAGGTGCATGTCGAACCGCCGCCGCTGGCCGCCGAGCTGTGCGGCGCTTTCCGTCCGGGGCATTTCAGCGGCGTGGCAACCGTGGTGGCCAAATTATTCAATCTGGTACAGCCGCAAGTGGCCCTGTTCGGCAAAAAGGATTACCAGCAGCTGGCGGTGATCCGGGCTTTGGTGCAGCAGCTCAATTTTCCCATTGACATCGTCGGGGTCGAGACCCAGCGACTGCCCGATGGACTGGCGCTCAGTTCGCGTAACGGCTACCTGACCGAGCCGCAACGGGCCGAGGCGCCGCGTTTGTACGCGACCCTGCTGGATATACGCCACCAGGTGGAGGCGGGCCGGCGTGATTTTGCCGTACTCGCAGAAGAGGCGATTGGTTTGCTGCAGCAGCACGGTTGGCGGGTGGATTATGTCAGCGTGCGCTGCCGGTCCGATTTGTCGCCGGCGGCGGACGGACAGGCGCTGGTCGCGCTGGCGGCCGCCTGGCTGGGGGAGACGCGCCTGATCGATAATCTCGAAATCGGCAGCCGGTAGGGTTGCGCGGCACTGTGCGGCAACTATTGCGGCACTCGTGAGAGTCGCGGCGGATGCGGCTTTTCACCCGTTGTTTGGTATAATTAAACTCCTTTTGTTCGCTGGGACCCAGTCATGCAACGAACCATGCTCAAATCGAAACTGCATCGCGTGCACGTGACGCATTCCGAACTGCACTATGAAGGCTCTTGTGCGATCGACGACACTTTGCTGGAAGCGGCGGATATTCACGAATATCAGCAGATCGAAATTTACAACGTCACCAACGGTGAGCGTTTTTCCACCTATGCCATACGTGCCGAGCGCGATTCCGGCATTATTTCCGTCAATGGTGCGGCCGCCCACAAGGCCAGTCCGGGCGACATCATCATCATTGCCAGTTATGCCATTTTCAATGAAATCGAGCTGACCAACTACAAACCCGATCTGGTTTATGTCGACGGGCAAAACCGCATCGTCAACAAACGGCAGCATATCCCCGTTCAGGCGGCCTGATTTTTCCTCCTGATCCCTCTTGGGGCCGACTCTATGCGGTGTCGGCGCCTTATGCCATAATGATCGGTTTCCGTGTTTACATGTTTGCGGCAGCTTAATGAGCACACAGACCCTTTACGACAAATTGTGGCAATCCCATGTGGTGTATGAAGAACCGAATGGGGCCACGCTGCTTTACATTGACCGTCATCTGGTGCATGAAGTTACCAGTCCGCAGGCCTTCGAAGGCCTGAAAATCGCCAGGCGTCAGCCGTGGCGCGTGAAATCGGTGCTGGCTGTGCCCGACCACAACGTGCCGACCGATCACCGCGACGAAGGCATCAAGGACCCCGTGTCCCGCCTGCAGGTGGAAACGCTGGACCAGAACTGCGCTGATTTCGGCATTACCGAATTCAAGATGAACGATCAGCGCCAGGGTATCGTGCACGTGATCGGGCCGGAGCAGGGCGCTACTCTGCCGGGCATGACCGTGGTATGCGGCGATTCGCATACCAGCACCCACGGCGCCTTCGGTGCGCTGGCGCACGGCATCGGCACCTCCGAGGTGGAGCACGTGCTCGCCACCCAGTGCCTGGTGCAAAAGAAATCCAAGGCCATGCTGGTGAAAGTGGACGGCCAGCTGGGCGCGGGCGTGAGCGCCAAGGACGTGGCGCTGTCCATCATCGGCAAAATCGGCACGGCCGGCGGCACCGGCTACGCCATCGAGTTTGCCGGCAGCGCCATTCGCGGCCTGTCCATGGAAGGCCGCATGACCCTGTGCAACATGGCCATCGAGGGGGGGGCGCGGGCCGGCATGGTGGCGGTGGATGAGACCACCATCGATTACGTTAAAGGCCGGCCCTATGCGCCGCAAGGTGAGCAGTGGGACAAGGCCGTGGCCTACTGGCGCACGCTGGTATCCGATGAAGGCGCCAGGTTCGATGCCGTGGTCGAATTAAAGGCCGGAGACATTCAGCCGCAAGTGACCTGGGGCACCTCGCCCGAGATGGTGGTGCCGGTCGGTGCCAAGGTGCCCGATCCAGCTGCGGAAGCCGATCCGGTCAAGCGCACCGGCATGGAGCACGCCCTCAAATATATGGGCCTGCAGGCCAACACCCCGATCAGCGAGATTGCCATCGACAAGGTGTTCATCGGCTCCTGCACCAACTCCCGCATTGAGGATCTGCGCGCGGCGGCTGCGGTAGCGAAAGGCCGCACGGTGGCGGCCAACGTCAAGCTGGCGATGGTGGTGCCGGGTTCCGGTCTGGTGAAGGCGCAGGCCGAGGCGGAAGGGCTGGACAAGGTTTTTCTCGACGCCGGTTTCGAGTGGCGCGATCCGGGCTGCTCCATGTGTCTGGCCATGAATGCCGACCGGCTGGAGCCGGGCGAGCGCTGTGCCTCTACCTCCAACCGCAACTTCGAGGGCCGTCAGGGGCCGGGTGGGCGCACCCATCTGGTGAGCCCGGCCATGGCGGCCGCGGCTGCCGTAACCGGCCATTTCGTTGATGTCAGAACGCTGGCGTAAGGAAGGGTCGAGCATGGAAAAATTCGTCAAACTGACCGGTATCGCGGTGCCGCTTGACCGTCCCAATGTGGATACCGACGCCATCATTCCCAAGCAGTTCCTCAAATCCATCAAACGCAGCGGTTTCGGCCCCAATCTGTTTGATGAATGGCGCTATCTGGACGTGGGTGAGCCGGGCAAGGACAACAGCAATCGTCCGCTCAATCCGGATTTTGTGCTGAACCAGCCGCGCTATGCCGGCGCCAGCGTGCTGCTGGCACGGGAAAATTTCGGCTGCGGCTCCTCGCGCGAGCACGCACCGTGGGCGCTGGAAGACTACGGTTTCCGCGCCATCATCGCGCCGTCCTTCGCCGACATTTTCTACAACAACTGCTTCAAGAACGGCATGCTGCCCATCGTGCTGGATGCGGCCATCGTCGACCAGCTGTTCCGTGAAACCGGGAACAATGAAGGCTACAAGCTGACCGTTGATCTGGCAGCCAAACAGGTGGTGACACCGTCCGGTCAAGCCTTCCCGTTCGAGGTGGACGAATTCCGTCGCCATTGCCTGCTCAACGGACTGGACGATATCGGCCTGACCCTGCAGCACAGCGACAAGATCAAGGCGTATGAAGAGCGCCGCCGCCAGGCTGAACCCTGGCTGTTCAACTGAGCGGCGCTTCAATCGAGTAAATTAGGACATCACTATGAAAATTGCAGTATTGCCGGGTGACGGCATCGGTCCGGAAATCGTCGCGCAGGCGGTCAAGGTGATCAAGGCCATGAACATCGGCGCCGAAATGGAAGAAGCGCCCATCGGCGGCGCCGGCTACGAGGCCGCGGGCGACCCGCTGCCGGCGGCCACCCTCAAGCTGGCCAAGGAAGCCGATGCCGTGCTGCTGGGCGCGGTAGGCGACTGGAAATACGATACCCTGCCGCGTGACATGCGTCCGGAACGCGGTCTGCTGCGTATTCGCAAAGAACTGAACCTGTTCGCCAACCTGCGTCCGGCCGTACTGTACCCGGAACTGGCCTCCGCCTCCACGCTGAAGCCGGAAGTCGTGTCCGGCCTGGATATCATGATCGTGCGCGAATTGACCGGCGATATCTATTTCGGCCAGCCGCGCGGTATCTCCACCCTGGAAAACGGCGAGCGCGAAGGCATCAACACCATGCGCTACAACGAGTCGGAAATCCGCCGCATCGGCCGCGTGGCGTTTGATATCGCCATGAAACGCAACAAGAAAGTCTGCTCGGTGGACAAGGCCAACGTGCTGGAAACCACCGAACTGTGGCGCCAGGTCATGATCGAACTGGCGAAAGAATACCCGCAGGTCGAGCTGACCCACATGTACGTCGACAATGCCGCCATGCAGCTGGTACGTGCGCCCAAGCAGTTCGATGTGATGGTCACCGGCAACATTTTCGGCGACATCCTGTCCGACGAAGCCTCTATGCTGACCGGTTCCATCGGTATGTTGCCGTCCGCCTCGCTGGATGAAAACAACAAGGGCATGTACGAACCGAGTCACGGTTCCGCCCCGGATATCGCCGGCAAAAACATCGCCAATCCGCTGGCAACCATCCTGTCGGTGGCCATGATGCTGCGCTATACCTTCAATATGGCCGCACAAGCCGATCGTCTCGAACAGGCGGTGGGCCGGGTGCTGGCCAAGGGCGTGCGCACCGCCGATATTTATACCGAAGGCACCACCAAAGTGTCCTGCAGCGAGATGGGCGACGCCGTGGTGGCAGCGCTGTAACGAATAGATAAATTTAGGAAAGCTAACATGCGTGTAGGGTTGATTGGCTGGCGTGGCATGGTCGGTTCCGTGCTGATGCAGCGCATGCGCGAAGAGCGCGATTTCGATTTGATCGAGCCGGTGTTTTTCACCACCTCCAGTGTCGGCGGAGCTGCGCCCAATGTGGGCAAAGACGTGCCGCCGCTGAAGGATGCGAAGAACCTGGATGAATTGATGGCCATGGAAGCCATCATCACCTGCCAGGGTGGCGATTACACCACCGAGATCTTCCCCAGGCTGCGTGCAGCCGGTTGGAAAGGCTACTGGATCGATGCGGCCTCCACCCTGCGCATGGAAGACAACGCCATTCTGATTCTGGACCCGGTCAACCGCAACGTTATCGACGACGCGTTGGCAGCCGGCAAAAAGGATTTCATCGGCGGCAACTGTACCGTGTCGCTCATGCTGATGGCGCTGGGCGGCCTGTTCCGTGACGGGCTGGTGGAGTGGGTGACGTCCATGACCTACCAGGCCGCTTCCGGTGCCGGTGCGCAGAACATGCGCGAACTGCTCAACCAGATGGGCGAAGCCCACAGCGTGGCCAAGGACCTGCTGAATGACCCAGCTTCCGCCATTCTCGATATCGACCGCGAAGTGGCCGGCATCCTGCGCGATGAATCCTTCCCTACCGCCAACTTCGGCGTGCCGCTGGCCGGCAGCCTGATTCCCTGGATCGACAAGGATCTGGGCAACGGTCAGAGCAAGGAAGAGTGGAAGGGGCAGGTGGAAACCAACAAGATCCTCGGCCGTTCCGGCAATCCGATTCCGGTTGATGGCCTGTGCGTGCGCATCGGCGCCATGCGTTGCCACAGCCAGGCGCTCACCATCAAGCTGAAGAAAGATGTGCCGGTGGCCGATATTGAGGCCATTGCCGCTTCCGCCAACGACTGGGTGAAGGTGGTGCCGAACGAGCGCGAAGCCAGCATGCGCGAACTGACTCCGGCTGCCGTGACCGGTACGCTGACTGTGCCGGTTGGCCGTTTCCGCAAGATGTCCATGGGGCCGGAATACATGACCGCCTTCACCGTGGGCGACCAGCTGCTGTGGGGCGCGGCCGAGCCGCTGCGCCGCATGCTGCGCATCCTGCTGGAGCCGCGTGCCTGAATGCCGGCAGCCGGGCGAGGAGCTTGCCCCGCAATGAAACGCCAATAAATCAGCGTTTCACCAGGCGAGTCCTTGATAACTATAATAAACTCGACTAACCACATGAATACGTCTGCAGCTTGCAACAAAATAAATGCTTGCATTGGCAAGCTAAGACTAAAGTTTAGCTTGCAAGCCTAACTATTTGATGTTAGTTTAATTCTAGAGCCAAAGAAAAAAAGAGGGTGGCATCGTGCGTAAAAAGGCAATTTATGCAGGGCTGTTAGCGGCAGGGCTGGTAATGGTACCAGCTTGGGGACAGGCGGCAGGACTAGGTAAGTTGACCGTCATGTCGTCTCTGGGGCAGCCGCTTCAGGCTGAAGCAGAGATACTGGCTGACAAAAAAGAGAATCCGGATGATTTTGTAGTCAAGCTGGCATCGGCCGATGCATACGGTCAGGCCAATATGGATTGGTCGCCGGCGTTGGCGTCTTTGCGCTTCTCGGTCGCCAAGAAAGCGGGCAAGCCGGTTCTGCTGATTACATCAACGCAGGCGATCAACGATCCGTATCTGCCCATTCTGGTGGAAATGAAATGGCCGACCGGTGTCGTGGTACGGGATTTCACCGTCCTGCTGGATCCGCCAGGTTATAATCCTGCCGTTGCGGCACCCGCGGTATCTTTGCCCAAGGCGACAGGGGCCAGTCCGGCGACCCCCGTGGGTGGGAAAGCCACGTTGCCTGGCGGTGCAGTTCAGGCAAAAAAGCCGGTGACTGAAACCAGTACCGGAGCTCAAGCTGATAAGGCTCCGCAGTCGGTGACGGTTAAGGCGGGTGATACCCTGTCCAGCATTGCCCGTAGCGTCAAGCCGCAGGGTGTGAGCCTGGAGCAGATGCTGGTGGGCCTGTTTCGGGAAAACACCGGCGCATTTTACGATAAAAACATGAACCGTCTGCGCACGGGGCAGATTCTCCGTGTGCCGGATCAGGCAGCGCTGGCAAAAATCACCCCCGCCACGGCGCATGATGAAATCAAAGTCCAGTCGGATAACTGGCATGCCTATCGCCAGCAATTGGCCGGGGCCGTCGAGCAAGGAAAAGCGGCGCCTGACACGGGAACACATCAGTCCGCTGCCGGCAAAATCGGTCTTGCAGCAGAAGATAAGGCCATTCCCAAGCCCCAGGCTTCGCAGGATGTGCTGAAACTGTCGAATGGCACAATGACAAAGGCAGGCGCGCCGGGCGACGCGAAGGACGTCAAGGCGCTGCAGGATAAAGTCCAGGCGATGAGCGAGGATGCGACCGCTCGTGAAAAGGCCATTCAGGAAGCCAACTCCCGTATTGCGGCGCTGGAAAAAAATATCCAGGATATGCAAAAAGCCATGCAGCTGAAGGATCAGCAGTTGGCCGATATGCAAAAACAGATGGGAAAACCGGCTGCCGCAGCGCCTGCCTCGGCAACCGTTGCAGCATCGGCTACGGCTGCTTCAGCCGTAGCCGCATCCGAAACCAAGCCGGCTTCGGCTGTCAGTGCCGAAAAGCCGAAAAAGAAAAAGATTGTCATTCCGCCGCCTGAGCCGGAAGCACAGCCATGGTACGCGGATTTGCTGGAAAACCCGCTGACGGTGTTCGGCGGTGGCGGCGCTCTGGCGTTGCTGCTGGGCGGCTGGGGTTACATGGCGGTGAAACGCCGGAAAAAAAAACTGACTTCGTTTGAAGACAGCATCATGGCCGGCAGTGATCTCAAGGCGAATACAGTCTTGGGTGAAACCAGCGGCGGAACGGTTGATACCAGTAATGACACATCGTTTCTGACGAACTTCAGCCAGACCGGTTTCAATGCGATTGATACCAATGATGTGGATCCGATTGCCGAAGCGGAAGTGTACATGGCTTACGGCCGTGATGCCCAAGCGGAAGAAATTCTGAAAGAGGCCATGGTTAAAACGCCTGAACGGCATGAAATTCAACTCAAATTGCTGGAAATTTATTCTTCCCGTAAAAATCAGGTGGCTTTTGAGATGCTGGCCAGCGAGTTGTACGCGGCCCTCGGCGGCAAGAGCAATGCGCTGTGGGAAAAGGCGGCGGCAATGGGGCGCCAGCTGGATCCTGCCAACCCCCTGTATGCGTCACGTGGTGATGAATTCAGCGCGGCAGAAGAGCCGGCACCTGCGTCATCGGCCGCTCCCGCCTCGCCTGAGCCTGTAACCGACCTGGCTCTGCCCGAACTGGGCGCGCCGTCGGTTGACATGGCTGACGAAAAAGCGCTGCAATCAGAGCCTGACGTGCTGGAATTCGATCTGGGCATGCCTGAAACCGAAATGCCGTTGGCGGTGCAAGAAAAACCTGCCGAGATGGAATTGCCGGGACTTGAAAGCGCCAATATGCTCGATTTGGACCTTGCCATGCCGGGACAGCCAGAGGCTGCGCCGGAAGAGCCGGCCGGCGAACTGGCGGCGTTGTCCATGGAACCGGCGGTGGCGGCCGAAGTGCCCGTCGCTTCAATGGACCTGGACTTTGAATTGCCGGCGGCCGAAGAGATTTCCCCGATGACCGCAGCCGAGCCGGAAGCTGAAACTGGAACCGCTGCTGCCGATTTTGCGCTGGAACTGCCTGTTTTTGATGTGGCAGCGGCTGAACCCGAAGCGCCGAGCGTTCCCCGGTTTACAGTCGAGGAGACTACACTGGAACCGTTGCCTGCCGCGGGTTCGGCAATGGACGAGTCGGTTGATCTGGGTTTGCCCGACCTGCAGCCACTGGAAGCGGCTGCAGGTGAAGAAGCACACTTTGCCGAGCTGCCGGTCGTCAGCGAGGAACCTGATCTGAACTTTGACTTTGATACCGAGCTGAAAATCGGCGATGTGATGGAAGAGTCGTCATTGGCCGAGCCGGTTGCTGCTTCCGCTCCCCCGGCTGATGCGGGGATGGCGATGGAAAGCACGTCTGGCGCATCGTCCCTGTCGGATTCGTTGATGACGGACACTGCTCAAAATCCCGGCACCAAACTGGATCTGGCAAAAGCCTATCTGGAAATCGGCGACGAAGAAGGTGCGCGCGAAATTCTGCAGGAAGTGATGGCTGAAGGTAACGACGAGCAGAAGGCAGAAGCGTCCGCCATGCTGGAAAAGATCGGTTAAAACCGACATCAAACGTTGTCGCTTGCAACTGGCGGGTTCATCCCGCCAGTTTTGTTTTCGAGCAGCACTTTCCCATAGTCATGTTTGCGCTGCATGCAGGTAAAATAGGCCGATGTTCATATACAAGCTGCGCTTTAATCCGGCCGCTAAGATGCTGCTTTGGTTGTTGCTGGCGATTTTCAGCGGCTATCTGAACAATCGCTTGGCACTGCTTCTGTTCGCCTTGCTGCTGTCGCTTAATCTGGCGTTGGGACGTCGGGCCGTCTGGAAAAGGCTCTGGCGCATGCGTTGGCTGTGGCTGGGAATCGTGTTGCTGTACGGCTTGTTCCAGCCCCTCTGGTTTGTCTGGCTCGGCTGGCAGGATGGACTGTTTCAGGCGCTCAGGTTGATCGGCCTGCTGCTGTTGTTCTCCTTGCTGGTGGGCGGGGCCGGCCGGGATGAATTGCTTGCCGGCTTGTACGTGCTGCTCAAACCCTTGGGTTTTCTGCGTGTGCCGGTCGAGCGGGGGGTGCTGCGAGTAGGTATGGCGGTGCAGTATATCGAGGCGCTAGATGGCCTCAAATGGCAGGATCTCGGGCGGCTCGAAAGGGTGCTCGCCGATTTGCCCGATCTGCCTTCGAAAATTACGCTCGAATTGCCGCAATGGTCGTTGCAGGATACCTTGCTGCTGACGATGGCAATTCTGCTGGGAGGGCTGCTGCTATGAGGCTGGCGTTGGGTGTCGCGTATGACGGCGTTTCCTTTTGCGGCTGGCAGTCGCAGCCCAATGCCTGCGGTGTGCAAGACGCGTTGGAGAAGGCGCTCAGCCAGATCGCCGCGTCACCTATTGCCGTGGTCTGTGCCGGGCGAACCGATACGGGCGTGCATGCAATTGAACAGGTTGTGCATTTCGATACGGCGGCCAACCGGCCCATGCAAGCCTGGGTGCGCGGCGTCAATGCGTTGCTGCCGGCGGCGGTGGCGGTGCAATGGGCGCAGCAGGTGCCGGACGATTTCCATGCGCGTTTCCTGGCGCAGCGACGCTGCTACCGATACATCCTGTTTAATCATCCTGTGCGTCCCGCCCTTTGGGCCGGTAAGGTGGGCTGGTTTCATCAGCCCCTGGATGTGGCGGCGATGCGCCAAGCGGCAGCCTTGCTGCTCGGCGAACATGACTTTTCCGCATTTCGCGCGGCTGAATGCCAGGCGAAAAGTCCAATCAAGCAGATGTATGAGGCCCGCGTCGAGCAGCAGGGCGAATTCATCGTGTTTCACTTTTGCGCCAATGCCTTTTTGCACCACATGGTAAGAAATCTGGTGGGAAGCCTTGTCTACATAGGCAAAGGCAGTCACCCTCCCGGTTGGATGGGGGAATTGCTGCGGCAGCGCGACAGAAGCAAGGCGGCGCCGACCTTTGCGCCCGACGGACTTTATCTTGAGCGGGTCGCTTATCCGGCCGGAATTGCTCTGCCGCAGCTGGGGGACGGATCAATGGGCGCGCCTTTGCCGTTTGCCGGGGCATGATACAATACGCTATTTAACGTCTGAATGGCGCGCATGCGAACGCGAGTAAAAATTTGCGGTTTGACACGCCAGCAGGATGTCCGGGCTGCTGTCGATGCCGGCGCGGATGCCGTGGGTTTTGTTTTTTACGCCAACAGCCCGCGCCATGTCGACGTGAAGACTGCCACCGGGCTTGCCGCCGGCCTGCCCGCGTTCGTTACGCCGGTGGCCTTGTTCGTCAATGCGCCAGCGGCTGAGGTGAATGCCGTGATTGCGGCGATTCCTGCGGTATTGCTGCAGTTTCACGGCGACGAGGAGCCGGCTTACTGCGAGTCGTTTCGCCGGCCCTATATGAAGGCACTGCGGGTCCGCCCGGAAATGGATGTGGCAAAGGCCGTGAGTCAATACGCTACTGCCTGTGGAGTGCTGCTTGACGCCTATGTGGAGGGTATTCCTGGCGGTACCGGCGAACGTTTCGACTGGTCGCTGATTCCCTCGCGGCTGTCGGTTCCGTTTGTCTTGTCGGGCGGACTGGATGCCGGCAATGTGGCGAGTGGAATTGCTGCCGTAAAACCGTGGGCGGTCGACGTGAGCAGTGGCGTTGAGGTTGCCAAGGGAATTAAGGATGCGGACAAGATAGCCGCATTCATGCAAGAGGTGAAACATGCAAATGTATGATCTGCCCGATGAAAAGGGCCATTTCGGACAGTTCGGCGGTGTTTTCGTCGGCGAGACGCTGATGGAAGCGCTGACCGAACTGCGTGACCAGTATGAGAAATACCGTGG
This sequence comes from Pseudomonadota bacterium, assembly GCA_021851875.1. Taxonomy (GTDB): domain Bacteria; phylum Pseudomonadota; class Gammaproteobacteria; order Burkholderiales; family JAJZQI01; genus JAJZQI01. Next base: position 152,571 of record JAJZQI010000001.1, read on the forward strand.
CGATGCCGAGTTCCAGGATGAGTTCCGCCACGAACTGAAACACTATGTCGGCCGCCCGAGCCCGATCTATTACGCCAAGCGCTGGTCCGACGAGCTGGGCGGGGCGCAGATCTATCTTAAACGCGAGGACCTGAACCATACGGGCGCGCACAAGGTAAACAACTGTATCGGTCAGGCCTTGCTGGCACGCCGTCTGGGCAAGCAGCGGGTGATTGCCGAGACCGGCGCTGGTCAGCACGGCGTGGCGACCGCCACCGTGGCAGCGCGTTATGGTCTTGAGTGCGTGGTCTACATGGGCGCTGAAGACGTCAGGCGCCAGGCCAGCAACGTGTATCGCATGAAACTGCTGGGCGCGACGGTCGTGCCCGTCGAGTCCGGTTCCCGTACGTTGAAGGATGCGCTGAACGAAGCCATGCGCGACTGGGTGACCAATGTGGAATCGACCTTCTACATTATCGGCACGGCGGCTGGCCCGCATCCTTACCCCATGATGGTGCGCGATTTCCAGGCTGTCATCGGCGAGGAGGCGAAATGGCAGATGATGGAGCTTGCCGGGCGTCAGCCTGATTCCGTCATCGCCTGCGTGGGCGGCGGCTCCAACGCCATCGGCATTTTCTACCCCTATCTGAATGAACCGGGTGTGCGGCTGGTGGGGGTCGAGGCAGCGGGTCTCGGTCTCGCCAGCGGCCGCCATGCGGCGCCGCTGAATGCCGGAACGGTCGGTGTGCTGCACGGCAACCGCACCTACCTCATGCAGGACGACAACGGCCAGATCATCGAAACCCATTCCATTTCCGCCGGCCTCGATTATCCCGGCGTCGGGCCGGAGCATTCCTACCTGAAAGACAGCGGCCAGGCCCAGTATGCGGCCGTGACCGACCAGGAGGCACTGCAGGCCTTCCATAACCTGTGTCACTACGAGGGCATCATCCCGGCGCTCGAATCCAGCCATGCTCTGGCCTATGCCGCGAAAGTCGCGCCGACCATGGATAAAGACAATGTCCTGCTGGTGAACCTGTCCGGCCGCGGCGACAAGGATATGGCTACTGTGGCTGAGTTGTCCGGCATTCAGTTCTAGAAAGAAATCATTCATCCATGTCTCGAATTCAAGCTGTATTTGCCGAATTGGCTGCCCAGGGTAAAAAAGCCCTGATTCCATTTGTAACGGCCGGTGATCCTGCCCCGGCCATTACCGTGCCGTTGCTGCACCGGCTGGTGGATGCCGGCGCCAATATCATCGAACTGGGCGTGCCGTTCTCCGATCCGATGGCCGACGGCCCGGTTATTCAAAAGGCCAGCGAACGCGCGCTGGCCAATGGCATTGGTATGCGCGAGGTGCTCGGGTTCGTGCGCGAATTCCGCAAAACCAATACGTATACTCCGGTGGTGTTGATGGGCTATCTGAATCCTGTTGAACGCATGGGGTACGCGGCGTTTGCCGCCGCGGCCGCCGAGGCCGGGGTCGATGGCGTGCTGACGGTGGACGCTCCGCCGGAGGAAGGCGAGCCTCTGTGGGCGGCGCTGCATCAGGCCGGACTCGATCCGATTTTCCTGCTGGCGCCGACTACGCCGCAGCAACGGGTTGAGAATGTGGCCCGTCACGCCAGCGGCTTTGTTTATTATGTCTCGCTCAAGGGCGTGACCGGTGCCAGGCATCTGGATCTGGGCGAAGTGGCCGACAAGCTGCCGGAAATCCGCCGGCAAAGCGGCCTGCCGGTCGGTGTCGGATTCGGCATTCGCGACGCCGAAACGGCTGCCGCGGTAGGTCGCATCGCCGACGCCGTGGTGATCGGCAGCCGCATTGTGCAGGAAATCGAAGCGAACCCAAGTGCAGGCGCGATCGAACCCATCTATCAATTGTTGCACGGTATCCGCCAGGCGCTCGATGCCGTGTCGAATGAGGAAAAAGCATGAGCTGGTTCCAGAAGCTGCTGCCGCCCAAGATCAAACGCCGCGTCAGCGAAAATCGCAAGGCCGTACCGGAAGGATTGTGGAGCAAATGTCCGACCTGTGAGTCGGTGCTGTACCGTTCCGATCTGGAGAAGAACCTCGAGGTGTGCCCGCAGTGCGATCACCACAACCGCTTGTCCGGCCGCAAGCGCCTGGATCTGTTCCTCGATCGGGACGGGCGCGTCGAGATCGGCGCCGAAGTGACGCCGATTGATCCGCTCAAGTTCAAGGACAGCAAGCGTTATACCGACCGTATCGCCGATGCCGGCAAGAGCAGCGAGGAAACGGATGCGCTGATCGTGATGCAGGGCAGTGTCGAAACCGTGCCGCTGGTGGCGGCTGCCTTCGATTTCGGCTTCATGGGCGGGTCCATGGGTTCCGTCGTGGGCGAGCGTTTTGTGCGCGGCGTCAACGTCTGCCTTGAGCACAAATTGCCTTTCGTGTGCTTTTCCGCCAGCGGCGGCGCGCGCATGCAGGAAGGCCTGTTTTCCCTGATGCAGATGGCCAAGACCAGCGCGGCCCTGGGTAAACTGGCGGAAGCCGGCTTGCCGTTCATTTCGGTGCTGACCGACCCCACCATGGGCGGCGTGTCGGCCAGTTTCGCCATGCTGGGCGACGTGATCATCGCCGAACCCAATGCCCTGATCGGTTTTGCCGGTCCGCGCGTGATCGAGCAGACTGTGCGCGAAACGCTGCCGGAAGGCTTCCAGCGCTCGGAATTCCTGCTGCAGCACGGCGCCATCGACATGATTGTCGATCGTCGCCGGCTGCGCGCGGAAATGGCCGCCTTGCTGACCATGTTGACCCGTCAGCCGGCCGTAACAGCCTGATCAGGCAAACGGTGCTTGTTGAAATCACTCGCTGACTGGCTGTCTTACCTCGAACGACTCCACCCGTCCAGCATCGACATGGGTCTGGAGCGGGTGGCCCGGGTGCGCGATGCGCTCGGTCAACATCCCGCTTTCCCCATCATTACCGTGACCGGAACCAACGGCAAGGGTTCGGTGTGTGCTTTCTTGGAAGCCGCCCTGATTGCCGCCGGCTACCGGGTCGGCTGTTACACCTCGCCACACCTGCTGCGCTATAACGAACGGGTGCGGGTAAACGGCCGGGAAGCGGACGATGTGCTGCTTTGCCAGGCCTTTACGGCGATTGAGGCCGCGCGTGGCGAAACCAGTCTGACCTATTTTGAATTCGGCACGCTGGCCGCCATGCAAGTGTTTCTGCAGCACAGTGTGGATGTGGCGGTCCTCGAGGTCGGTTTGGGCGGGCGGCTCGATGCCGTCAACGTATACGATTGCGCTTGTGCCGTCATCACCTCCATCGATCTGGACCATGCCGCCTATCTGGGCAATACCCGGGAACAGGTCGCTTTTGAGAAGGCCGGCATCATGCGTGCCGGTCGCCCAGCCGTTGTAGGCGAAACCGATGTTCCGGCGACGCTGTTCGCCGTGGCGCAGCAGACCGGAGCGTATTTGCTGCTGAGCGGACGCGACTACAGTTGGGCGCGGAGCGATAACGGCTGGCGCCTCAAAACACCGGATGGAGTGTTGGCCGGGCTGCCCCTGCCAGCCATGCGCGGCCATTACCAGGTGGCCAATGCGGCCGCGGCCATCATGGCCCTGTGGAGTGTGCGCGACAGGCAGCCGGTGGATATCCTGTCGCTGCGCAAGGGTTTGCTCGAGGCGCAGGTGCCGGGGCGGTTCCAGGTGCTGCCGGGCCGGCCCGTGCGAATCCTGGATGTGGGTCATAACCCGCATGCCGTGCGCGCGCTGGCCGCCAACCTGGCGCAATTGCCGCCGGGCGGGACGCACTACGCCGTCTTTGCCATGCTCAATGACAAAGACCACCTGGCGGTGATTCGTGCCATCATGCCGTACATCGACCAGTGGCACGTGGCCGGGCTGGCTGGCGAGCGGGGCATGAGCGGCCAGCGGCTGGCGGAAAAACTGCTGCAGGCGGGTGTCGGCGCGCAAGCGGTACATGTCCACGCAGATGTGCGGCAGGCTTATCAAGCTGTCTCCAGCATGGCCGCCGAAAATGATAAAATAACGACTTTCGGATCATTCCATACCGTGGCAGAAGTGCTGGCTTGCGAGCCTGGGCTGGCTGCAACGGTGCCAAACGGGGACCATTATGCCACCGCAAGCACTTTCTGAAGAAGAACTGCAACTGCGCAAGCGGGCACGCCGTCGCTTGATTGGCGCTTCTACCCTGATTCTGCTCAGCGTCATCTTTCTGCCGATGCTGCTGGATTCCAAACCGCAGCCATTGAGCCGCGATGTGGAAATCCGCATTCCGGAAAAGAGCGTCGACGGTTTTACTCCCGCTGTTGTGCCCGTTACCGCTGTCGCCAGCACCGTTGCGGTTGCCAGCGGTACGCGCAGCAAGGCCGGTTCCACTGTCCAGCTGACCGAGACGGTCATCGAGCCGCCGCAGACTCCGGTAAAACCGGCAGCCCAGGCCGCGAAGTCCGAGCCGGGCAAGCCGGCTGAAAAGAAGGCGGTCGAAGCCAAACCGCTTGAGAGCAAAACGGCGGAAAAACCGCCGGAGAAAACTCCGGAACATACGGCCAACAGCGGCAACGGCAAGTTCGTGGTCCAATTGGGCGTGTTCTCCAGCACGGAAAATGCGAAACAGTTGCAAAGCAAACTGTCTGCCCAGGGCTTCAGGGCCTATACTCAGCAGGTGAAGACGGCGAGCGGCGAGCAAGTGCGCGTGCGCATGGGGCCGTACGCGTCCCGTGCCGAAGCTGAGCAAGTGCGCGACAAGCTGAAAGCCAAGCAATTGAATGCCTTTGTGATGCCGCTGTAACACTGATGACACTGTTCGACTACATCGTTCTGCTGGTCATCGGCCTTTCGGTTGTCGTCAGTGTGATGCGCGGCGCCATACGTGAATTGCTGGCTTTGATCGGTTGGTTGTTGGCGGGCTGGTTGGCGGTGAATTACAGCCCGTTGGCGGCAACTTATTTGCCGGCGGGCATTCCCGATCAGGGTTTGCGCTTGCTGGCCGGGTTCATTGCAATTTTTGCCTTGACCCTGCTGGTCGCGACGCTGGTGTCGATTGCCTTGTCGCATCTGGTGAAAAGCATCGGCTTGGGTGGCATTGACCGGTTTCTCGGACTGTTTTTCGGTCTGATACGCGGTTTGGTGGTGGTGTTGGCGTTGGTGATCGGGGCCAGTCTGACTGCGCTGCCGCAACAGCCTTTCTGGCAAACGGCCATGTTCAGTCCGCCGCTGGAAGCGCTGGCAATGGCGCTTAAACCTTGGTTGCCGGCGAGTCTGGCAAGTCACATGAAATTTGATTAATTAGTTTTGGAATAGCCAACTATGTGCGGAATTCTTGGTGTCGTAGCCAAATCGCCGGTCAACCAGTTGCTGTATGACGGCTTGCAGGTGTTGCAGCACCGCGGGCAGGATGCGGCGGGCATCGTCACGGCCGAGGGCAATGCCTTTCACATGCACAAGAGCAATGGCCTGGTGCGCGATGTGTTCCGCACGCGCGACATGCGCAATCTGATGGGCAATGTGGGCGTTGCCCATGTGCGTTACCCGACTGCCGGCTGCAAATCCTCGCCGGCCGAGGCGCAGCCGTTCTACGTCAATTCGCCGTTCGGCATCGTGCTGGCGCACAACGGTAATCTGACCAATACCGATGCGCTGCGCGACGAGCTATTCCGCCAGGATCTGCGTCATGTGAACACCAATTCCGATTCGGAAGTGCTGCTTAACGTGCTGGCACATGAAATCCAGGCGGCCGCCGGCGGCCACAAGCTGGACAACGAGGCGGTATTCAAGGCCATAACCGGCGTGCATCGCCGGTGCAAGGGCGCATACGCCGTGGTGGTGCTGATCGCCGGCTTCGGCCTGGTGGCTTTCCGCGATCCGTTCGGCATCCGTCCGCTGATTTACGGCCGCCATCAAACGGCCTCCGGTACCGAATACCTGGTGGCGTCCGAAAGCGTGGCCCTGGACACGCTGGGGTTCGAGGTGGTACGTGATATCGAGCCGGGCGAGGCGATCATTGTCGATGACGACGGTAACCTGGCGGCGCGGCAGTGCTGCGAGCGCCCCAGTCTTAACCCCTGTCTGTTCGAATACGTCTACCTGGCTCGACCCGATTCCGTGATCGACGGTGTGTCGGTGTACGAAACCCGCCTGCATATGGGCGAGATGCTGGCCGACAAGGTCCGCCGCGTGCTGCCCGATGAAAAGATCGACGTGGTTATTCCCATTCCCGATACCAGCCGTCCGAGTGCCCTGCAGCTGGCTAACCACCTGGGGGTGCCGTATCGCGAGGGTTTCATCAAGAACCGCTACATCGGCCGGACCTTCATTATGCCGGGGCAGGCGCTGCGCAAGAAGTCAGTACGCCAGAAACTCAATGCCATCGGCGTCGAGTTCAAGGACAAGACGGTGCTGCTGGTGGACGATTCCATCGTGCGCGGCACCACCAGCAAGCAGATCGTGCAGATGGCGCGTGACTGCGGCGCGAAAAAGGTGATTTTCGCCTCCGCCGCGCCGCCGGTGCGTTTTCCCAATGTTTACGGCATTGATATGCCGACACGCGCCGAACTGCTGGCGACCGACCGCAACGACGAGGAAATCGCTCGCGAAATCGGTGCCGATGCGGTGATTTATCAGGATCTCGATGCGCTCAAGATTGCCGTACAGAAAGTGCGGGCGGGCATTACCAGTTTCGATGCCTCCTGTTTTGACGGCAAATACATTACCGGCGACATCGACGAGGCTTATCTCGCCGCCGTCGAAGCCCGCAGTTGCGGGGCGGATGCCAGCGACAGCGGATTGGAAACGCGTCAGCTGGATCTTAACCTCAAGCGCGCCTGAGGCCGTCCGAGAGAACAAAAAACGGGGCGGGGCCCCGTTTTTTGTTGCTCGTGCAGTATTACTTCTTTTTCAGCCAGGCGAGCATGTCGAGGTAATCCTGCTGGTTGCCCGGCACAAATTCCTTGACGCCCATCTGTTGCAACACTTTTTGCCCTGCTTGCGTATTTTTCAGGTCGATCAGTGCAGCGCGCACTTTTTCCACGTCGGCATCGCTCACCTCGTTTGAGGCGATGACAGACCAGAACGGCATCTTGCGGCTTTCGAACAGCACGCGCCCGCCGTCCCTTTGCCATTGGGCGGCAATCAGCGGGGCGACCATGCCGACCTCGGCGTAGTGATTCTGCACCATATAGGCCACGGCATCCTGGTAGCGCGACGGGCGGGTTTGGAACGCGCCTGGCCGCAGGCCGTGATCGCGTAACTCGGCAAGACCGGCCTGTTCCATGAACGTGCCGACGGGGATGGCGACCTCCTTCCCGCGGATGTCCTCAGGTTTTTTCAGCGGTGAATCCTTGTTGACGATGAACTTCACCAGAAAGGTTCCTTTTGCCATGGCAACCAGCCTGTATTTGCCGGATTGAATGGCTTTGGCGGCTACATTGGCCGGTCGGGCATAGAAAAAGGCAAAACGGCCTTTCTCCAGATTGCTGTCCGATGTTTTCAGGTCCTGCGTGGTGCTGAGCTTCACCGGTTTGCTGATGGTGCGGGCGATGAGATCGGCAAAACCGGCATACTGGTCCTGGATGTCGCTGATTTCTTCCTGGCCGGCTTTGCCCTGGTTGATACCGAGCAACAACGATCCCGGGGTGCTGTCGGCCTGCACCTGAACCGACAAGATGGTAAGACAGACTAAAAACAGCCAGCTGCGCATGAAAATCCTCCTCAGCAATGCAATGCATTCTTGTTATCCGACCCGCTTGTTGTAAAGATTGTGTGGACGCGGGATTGATGAATAGACGTAAGGGGAAGGGCGGATATTCCGACGGATGTTACAGAAAAGTGGCAGATAGTGTCTGAGCTCAGAGTGGGCGGCCTTCACCTGCTTCTTCCTTCTTCCTTGGTGCGGCCGGCGCGGATGCGATAGAGGCGTTTGAAGGTGGGAATGATTTTTTCGTCGTGCATGACCACGATGATGGTCGTCTGAGTTGTCGGTGACGTCGAGAAAAGGGATCAGATAGGGCGTCTGAACAATTTCCGCCTGCCGGTTTGCAGTCGAGCGGCGCACAATGCTCACGAAAATTACCAATAAGTAAGTATTCAATTACTTTCCAGTTTGGCGGAATTGGCCGATCCGGCAACGACTGATTTGTCATATACGCTGCGATGAATTATGTTCATAAGACAGGAGGGACAAGATGAATAAAACGGGTGGTACGGTCCGATGACGGGAGAAGGCGTCGAGCGCATACACCAGCTGACCGTGCCGGATGCGTTGGCAAGCCTGCATGCCGCTGTGAACGGCCTGTCAACGAACGAGGCGCACCGCAGGCAGGTCAGTTTCGGCGCCAACAGCATCGAGCGCCGCCTGGCGGTGCCCTGGCCGCGCAAGCTGCTGAAAAATTTTACGCAGTTCTTTGCGCTCATACTCTGGCTGGCAAGCGGCCTGGCTTTTTTTGCGGAATCGCGCGAGCCCGGCATGGGCATGGCTACGTTGGGCTACGCCATTATCGGCGTTATCCTTATCAACGGCTTCTTTTCGTTCTGGCAGGAGTTTCGTGCCGAACGCGCCATCCTTGCCCTGCAAAAGCTTTTGCCGCGACAGGTCAAGGTGATGCGTGACGGCCATCTGCTGGTACTTGACGCGGCAGACGTGGTGCCGGGCGACATCATCGCGCTGGAAGCGGGTGACGAAGTGCCGGCCGATTGCCGAGTTATCGAGGCATTCGATGTGCGGGTAAACAACGCCACCCTCACCGGCGAGTCCGTGCCGCAAGTCAGGGGCGCAGAACCGTGCGCTGAAACGGAGCTGGTGGCGGCGCAGAATGTGCTGCTGGCCGGCACGACGCTGGTATCGGGCGAGGCGCGTGCGCTGGTATTCGCCATCGGGACGCATTCCCTGTTCGGCCAGATCGCCCATCTGACCCAGACCGTCAATCTGACCGCCTCCCCTTTGCTGCAGGAAATCCGCCGACTGAGCCGCATGATCGCGGTGCTGGCGCTGCTGCTCGGCGTGGTGTTCTTCATCATCGGCCAGTACATGGGGCTGTCGTTCTGGTCGAACGTACTGTTCGCTGTCGGCATCATTGTGGCCAACGTGCCCGAGGGTTTGCTGCCCACCGTTACCCTGGCGTTGGCCATGGGCGCGCGGCGCCTGGCGTCACGCAACGCGCTGATCCGGCATTTGCCGGCGGTGGAGACGCTCGGCGAAGTGACGGTAATCTGCTCGGATAAGACCGGCACGCTGACGCAAAACCATCTGTCCGTACGGCAAGTCTATGTGGCGGGGCGTTGGTACGATGCAGCCAGTGATATGGCTGCGCTGGCTGCGTTTCCGCGGCTGTTCCGGATTGCTGCGGGCTGCAATACGCTGGAGCGGACTGTCGATCGCATGCTGGGCGACCCGCTGGAAGTGGCGCTGTATGAGTTCGCCGGCAGGGGCGGCTTGATCGATGGGGGCGAGCGGCTCGACATCTTTCCGTTCGACTCGGAAAAGCGGCGTCTAGCGACCCTGCATGCTGTGGAAGGCGAGCGCGTTCTCTACTGCAAAGGGGCTTTGGAGGCCCTGTTGCCTTTGTGCAATTCGGCCGTCAGTACAGCGGGTGTGCAGCCGCTCGACGCAGCCATGCGCGAGGCTTACCTGGCAGCTCAGGAGCAGATGGCGAAGAACGGCTTGCGGGTGCTGGCCATGGCCTATCGGCAGGTGGCGGAGCAAAACAAGCGGGATGAACTGGAACAGGAGCTGACCCTGCTGGGATTGGTGGCGCTGCAGGACCCGCCCAGGCCAGAGGTTCCGCAGGCGGTGTCCCTCTGCCGCCGAGCGGGCATTCGCGTCATCATGATCACCGGCGATCATCCCGGAACCGCGCGTGCCATCGCCGAACAGATCGGCATGCTGCCCGAAACCGGCGGCAAGGTGGTGCTCGGCGAGGAATTGGCACGTCTGACCGACACACAATTGCAGTTCATGCTGGACGAAAACGGTCTGGTGTTTGCGCGGGTGTCGGCGCAACAGAAACTGCGAATAGTGCAGGCGCTACGCCGCAAAGGGGAAACCGTTGCGGTAACGGGCGATGGCGTGAATGACGCGCCCGCGCTCAAGTTTGCCGATATTGGCGTGGCGATGGGCTTGAGCGGCACCGATGTGGCACGTGAAGCCGCCGATATGGTGTTGCTGGATGATAATTTCGCCACCATCGTCAATGCCGTGGAAGAAGGGCGCGCGGTATACGCCAATATCCGTAAATTCTTGACCTATATCCTGACGTCCAATATTCCTGAAATCGTGCCGTATTTGGCTTTTGTGCTATGCAAGATCCCTTTGCCTCTGACCGTCGTGCAGATACTGGCCGTGGATCTGGGCACGGATATGCTGCCGGCGCTTGGTTTGGGGGCCGAGCCGCCTACGCCGGCAGTCATGCACGAGCCGCCGCGGCATAAATCCCGGCGGCTGTTGGATGGCAGGCTGATTCTGCGGGCCTACGGCTTTCTCGGCATGCTGGAAGCGGCGGCTGCCATGACGGCATTTTTTATGGTGTTGCAGGCGGGCGGATGGACTGCGGGACAGGAACTCGCCGCCGGCAACGCGCTCTATATGGCAGCCACCACGGCCTGCCTGGCGGCCATCGTGGTGGCCCAGGTCGCCAATGTGTTCATCTGCCGCGATGAACGCCTGAGCGTGATCGGTCTGCCCTTGTTCAAGAATAGGGTGATCCTGTTCGGTATCGGCATGGAGCTGCTGCTGCTCGGCCTGATCGTGTTTACGCCTGCCGGCAACGCGCTGTTTGGCACGGCGCCCTTTGAGCGGCAGATATGGTTATGGATTGCCGCTTTTGCCTTGCTGATGCTGCTGCTGGAAGAAATTCGCAAAGCCTGGCTGCGTCGGCGCGCTGTTTGGAAACAGTCTTAAGCAGGCGGGTAAAAAATAGCGGGTGAAATATGATGGGCTTTTGCATAAAATAAACTGTAACCGTGCCATTCTTACGGCACGGGAGAAGCGTTAAATAAATCAGGCCGGTCTGGTCTGAGCTGGCAACAGAGAGAGTGTCTTTTGACCGATTACAGTAATAGACGAGCGTTTGCCCGGCAGGTGGTACGCCTGAACGGGGAAGCCGAAGGCCCGAATGGCCATATGGTGCAGGTCGAAATCAGGGATTTCTGCCCGGGCGGGATGCTGCTCGCCTTTGCTCCCGTTCCCAAGGGCATGGCCTGTACGCCGGTGAAGGACTCGGTCATTTCCGTACGCTGCCTGTTGCCGGGACGCATTGCGGCAAACCTGCAGTTCCGCGGTAAAGTGGTACGGGTTGACTCGTGCTCCGTCGGCTTGTCATTTATCGACCCCGACTTGAATGCCGTGCAGGTGTTATATGACCATGTCAAACAGTTGCGCGAAGCCGAGGTTCAGCAGCGCCATTTTACTGTTGTAGATACCTCCAATCAGCCTTTGCGGGGAACGCCGGCCGAGTTGCTGCAGGAATGCCGGCAGCGCGTGCTGGCTGCGCTGCCCGAACTGATGTCGACCTACTGGGTGGTGTTGAGAGACCGCTGGCTTAATCTGGCGAACGGGAATCGCGATCTTTCCCAGGCCTGCTTCACTGCCATGCGCAGTATCGATGCGGATGCGCTCCTGCTGGCGCAAAGATTTGTCAATTCCATGCGTGACAGACTGGACAGGTTGAGCGCAGAGAATATCACGGCGACCTCCAAGGCCAAGTTTTCGCTCGAAGGCTTGTCGCTGGTGGAAGAGGACGAATTCCAGAGTTGGCTGCTGGTTGCCGATGTGGCTCGCAATGTCGAAGCCGATTGCCGTATGAGCCTCACCAACTTTGGCGTGCGGCTGGAAAAACTGCTCGGTCGCACACTCGACAAAACAGACAATCCGTTTTGGCCCGACGCATTTGCCAAGGCGCTGGAGGACATGCTGGACAGTATGGCATTGAATCCGGCCCTGCTCAAACCGGCATTCCAGGTTTTCCAGACGGTGCTCACACCGGCGGCGGAAAAAATGTACCAGAGCCTTAACAGCTGTCTTGCCGATGCCGGCGTGTTGCCGGAGCTGGGCTTCAAGCTGAATAAAAGGGAATCGTCCACTGCCGCGTATGTACAGCCCCAAGCGGACAGTTCCGCTGCCCTCGCGCGCCAGCCCGCTGAAGCGCCCATCGTCGCGGCTGTGTTTGGAGCGGAGACAGGGCTCCATCGGTCGCCCAAGGATGTGACACCGGCTGCTCCAGCACCAGCCGCTGCCGAGGCAAGCGTGCCGCCACTGCCTTCACCGCAGGAATGGTACCGCATCGTTCAGTCATTGCAGGAATTGCGCAGCCAGGTGAACGAACAGGGGCGTCTGCTGCAGCACGAGGCAGAGGTGGGAACCGGGGCGGCTGCCAGCGGTGCCGGTTCGGCCGCCATGGCCGGCTTGGAACTGGTTCCGCCCGTGACGCCGGCGCAAACGCCTGACCGGCAAGTTGCCAAAGCCGCCGCCGAGAACGTGCGTGAATATACCGCAGAGGAAATTCTTTCCGCGCTTTCGCGGCTTAAGTTTTTCGGCCAGTCGGGGTCCAGCCACCACCTGGCCGCCGAAGTGAATGCCCTGTTGCTCGATAGCCTGTCGGAAAACGAGACCGCGGCATCGGCTGAAATGCATGTGAGCTTGCCCGGGCGTGAAGCCGGTATTCTGAATTTGACCGGCAATTTGCTCGATTCGGTGGTGCAGGACAAGCTGGTGGCGCAGAGTGTGCGCCCCTGGCTTGAGCGCCTGTCGGTACCCTTGCTCAAGCTGGCCATCAAGGACGACACGCTGTTTTCGGATTTGCAGCACCCCGCCCGGCAACTGCTGAATACGCTGGCGCAGTTCGAATTTTATGGCGAAGGCGACGCCTCGCAACACCGTATTCGCAGCCGGGTGAATGCGCTGGTCGATGGTCTGGTGACGGCTGAAAACGTGTCGCCGGCCGACATGACCAAGGTGGTGCAGGAACTGAATCTGGTCGTCCGCATTCAGCAGCAGGCCTTTAATGAAAACGTGCAGGATGTCGTTCGTCAATGTGAAGCCTACGAAGTCCGGCATGCCATTCATCCGGCCGAGTCGATTGATGCCTCTCATCTCAGCAGGCGCCAGCAAGAATGGCTTCATCGGCTGCGCCGCATGGCTATTGGCGATGCCGTGCTGTTCGATGCCGTGACGAACCCTCATCGCCTGAGTCTGGCATGGAAAGCGCGCAACGGCAGCCGCTATGCCTTTGTGAATGCCAAGGGGCAGCTGAGCAAGACGCTCGGGCCGCAGGAGCTGGCCGAGTTGCTCGACAACGGTTCTGCGCTGGTGATGGATGACGGGAGCGAGCCATTACTGGATCGGGCGCAATATTCCATGTTGCAGAAAATGCACCGGGACTTGCTGTATGAAACGACCCATGATCCGCTGACCGGTCTTATCAACCGCCGCGAATTCGAGCGTCAGCTGGATGTCATATACAAGGCCGTGCATGAAGGGGATGCCTCCGGTGTGGTGGCCTACATCGACATCAGCCAGCTGAATGTCGTCAACAATGCATTCGGTTATGAGGGCGGCAATCGTCTGCTGAGCGAATTGTCCGCTATTCTGCAGGAAACCGTGGGCGAGCAGGGTGTCGTTGGCCGGCTGGACAGTGATGAATTCGGTCTCCTGCTGCACCCGGCTACACGGGTCGAAAGCCTGGTCATCATGACGAAAATTCGTGAGAAGGTGCAGACCTACCGGTTCATCGCGGAGGGCAAGAGCCTGGCTGTGAGCTACAGTGCCGGTCTGGTCGATGTCAGCACGCCGCTGGAGTCCTGCCATGAAATTCTGCAGGCGGCCGAGAGCAGCTGCCGCGCCGCACGCGACAAGGGCAATTTTTACGTGCAGGTGTTCAGCCAGGCGAACCAGCAGATGACGGAGCGCGCCTTGATGTCCAAGTGGGCGACGCGCATCGACGAGGCTCTGGACAAGGGCGAGCTGGAATTGCGCTATCAGCCCATAGCCCGCATCCTGCCATCGGGTTGCCCGGTGCATCATGCTGAAATTTTGCTCGGTGTGCGCAACGAGGATGGCGTCCTCGACTCGCCGGTGGATTTTATTCTGGCTGCCGAGCAGCTGCGGCGCATGACGGCAGTCGACCGCTGGGTGGTGGAAAAGGTATTTGCCTGGTTGGCGACCGGTAAAGACCGGGTTGCAAGCGTGCAGATTTATTCCATCAACTTGTCCGGCCCCTCGCTTAATGACGATTCCTTTGCCGATTTCATCATCGAGCGTGCCGCCAGCCTGAATGTGCCCATGCAGTCCGTCTGCTTTGAAATTACCGAGACGGCCGGTATCAGCAGTCTGTCCGATGCTTCGGCCTTCATTCGCAAGCTCAGGCAGGCGACCGGTTGCTCGTTCTCACTGGACGATTTCGGCAGCGGCATGTCGTCCTACGCTTATCTGAAGAATCTGCCGGTCGACTTTCTCAAGATCGACGGCGTGTTCGTCAAGGATCTGGACAAAAATCCGGAAGATCGGGCCGTGGTACGCTCCATCACCGAGATCGGCCACTTCATGGGTAAGCAGGTGATTGCCGAGTATGTCGAAAACGAGGCTATTCTGCAGATCCTGCGTGGCATCGGCGTCGAATTTGCCCAGGGCTATGCGATCGGCAAACCGACTGCACTGCCGGGCAGCGCGGTCGCTTGAATCTCAGGCGGGCTGACCCAGGTCCATGCCGCGGAAAATCGAGCAACGCCTGAATACCTCGGCGGTCGGCTCGGCCTGCTTGTGATTGCAGTATTTCGACACCAGCTTGGACAAGCCCTTGATATCGCGTCCCGTTGCGCCGGGGAACATGTCCACCAGTTCGTCCAGCAGCGGTGCCGCGACTTCCAGCCCGAACTGCTCCGTCATCACCTGCCAGATGCGCCGACGGGCGCCGTCATCCGGCGGCGAATACTTGATCAGCGCAATGCAGCGCGACACGATGGCCTCGTCGATGTCGTCCACCCGGTTGGTGGTCAGGAACAGCAAACCGTTGAAGTATTCCAGCACGCGCAGGAATACGCCCACGACGGCATTGGCCGTCATGTTGTCGTCGCGCCGGCGGATATACACGTCGGCCTCGTCGATCAGCATCACCGCACCCCAGCGCTGCGCCCGTGTCAGCACGTCTTTCAGCGCGACTTCCATTTCCGCCACGTCCAGCCCCAGTTGACCCGAATGCACGCGATACAGCGGGCGTTTGATGATCTCGGCGTACACCTCCGCCGTAAGCGTTTTGCCCACTCCGGCCGGGCCGGCGCACAGCACCGTCGTGCCGCCCGATTTGCCGGCGACGATGTCGTCCATCAATACATCCATTTCCGCCGTGAGAATGTCGATCAGGTCGGTCTGTTCCGGCGGAAGCACCAGTTTCTGTTTCAGCGCCGGCTGGTAAGCATAGGGTTCAAGGTCGTCGACATGCACCCACAGATAGTGGTGCAGATCGAGATGGAACATGAAAATGTAGGGGTGGATCGGCATTTGCGTAAACAGGCCGGCAGGGATGGATTCCTGCAGCTTGCCGACTTCTTCTTCCGCATCATAGCTGTTGCTTTTGGCCGCCTTGCGCAGATAGGCGCCCACCACGTCGCCCGGCGATTCCAATGTCAAGCTGCGTGACGTGAGAATGCTCTCGTCGTTGACCAGCCGTGCACGGCTGCCGCCGCTGGTCAGCACCACCACGTCCTTGCGCAGCCAGTCGGTATTGCGGTGGGTGGCGGACGGGTCTTCCACGTAAAAGCCGGTGCCCTGGCCGGAAAATTGCATGCCATACTGGCCGCGCCATTCCATGTAGCTCTCCAGCGCCTTGTCATAGGTGCGCAGCAGGACGGGCGTTTCCTTCACATAGCCTTTGCTCAGCAGGATTTCGCCGACTGTCTTATCGGCAATGTCGCTGACGGTGATGCGGATCAGCTGGGTGCTGATGGAGCCGCGGGCATTGGCTTTCAGCTCGATGAATACCTTGCCGGCCTCGTCGTTCGAGTCCGGCACGTAATCCAGCCGGGTGACAACGTAGGGCAGCGGTTTGGTGGTGGTATTGGCGCTGAACAGCCAGCCGCGCGTACCGTCCTTGGTCAGGTATTCCAGCAGGGCGGGCAGCACGTCTTCCAGCTCGCCCTCGGCAAAGCGTTTGCCGCCGTCGCTGCGCACGTGTTTGAGCGTGTCGATTTGAGCCGCCCGCGCCTGCAGATCGGCACCGCCCTGCCGGTAGAGCGAACTGAGGAAACCGAGCTGAGCTTCCGTCAGCTGGCCAAACGGCACTTCCACCTTGTTGCCGAAGCACAGCTGGTCTTTCAGGCCGGAGAGCTCGGGAAAGGCGGCGATCATGTTTTCGATGTGCGGTTGTTCGATTTGCAGTTTCATGGTGTATCCATTCGACGGATTGGGTCAGGGTTGTCTGTCGCAAAGCAGACAAAACAGCGGATTCTTCTGGGTGTCAGCAAGAAAAATGCCTGTGTCGGCCGTACATCAGTCACAGCCGTGCGGCACGGTCAGGTGATAGATGCTGCGTTGCCGGCCCCAGAAGGACCGCATGTGCGGAAATGCGCGTGTCTCCCGGTAAATGCCGCCCAGCGCCTCGATAATGCGGGCAGAGGCCCGGTTGGCTGGGTGACAGGTCAGCACAACCGAGTCAAACCCATGCCGGGCGATAAACGGCAGCAACAGCGAGACTGCCTGCTGCGACAGGCGTTGCCCGCGATAGCGGGGAAAAATCTCATAGCCGATATGGCCGTCGTATTCGAGCACGGACGGCGTGCTGGCAGGCCTGAAATTGACGCGCCCCGCTTCGCGGCCGTATTGCAGTATCTGGAAGTGATAATAGGGCACATGACGGCCGTCTGCCGGCGTGTAAAACCGCGCCAGCCGGACCTCCACCCCGTCGCGGCAGACAGATTCGAATGACAGGCCGGCGGTGGCATCGGCCATTGCAACTAACGCACCTGCCGGCCGCATGATCAGGTTGCCATGGCCGGCAGGTTGTACCCTTCTTCGCGCAGGACGCGTTGCACGACCGGCCGCGACAGCATCAGGCGATAGTGGGCCTGGCAGTTTTCCGGCAAGGGCAGGCCTATCCTGTCGGCCCAGAACTCGATATAAAACAGCGCGGCATCGGCGATGGAAAAGCTGTCGAACAGATAGCCTTTGCCGGCCAGTTGCCGGTTCAGGATGGTGAACCCTTTTTTCACGATGACCTCGCCCTGGGCCTTCACGCGTGCATGGTCTTCCATGCTGAAGACGTAATTGTCGGTGGTGAAGATGCGGGTATAGCCAAGCATGTGGATGGTGCCGACAATGTGGTTCATCGTCTCAATAACGGCACTTTCCTGCTCGATGTCGGCCGGCAGCAACCCGGCCTTGGGGTAGCGCTTCGCCAGCCACCAGGCAATCGCCACGAAATCAGTGATCGGCGTACCATCCTGTTTCACCAGTACGGGAATGGTCGATTTGGGATTGATGGCGACAAATTCGGGCTTGAACTGATCACCTGCCGGTAAATTGACTATGTACGCCTCGAACACCAGTTCCAGTTCTTCCAGCAGGATATGGATGCCGGTACTGCACGAACCGGGGGTCATGTAAAACTTGAGGTTGGCCATGTTTGCCTCATCCCATCAATTTGGCCCGATTGGCCTCCATGAATTGCGCCGTCACGCGTTCTTCGCCAGCTTCCTTGGCGGCTTTCTCGATTTTGCTTTTGGCCATGTTGCGTACAAAGGCGGGAATTTTCTCCAGCCGCTGCAGGGCATCTTCATCCCAGGGGAGATTGGTTTCGCTCATGTGCTCAGTCCTGATATGGTATGTATAAAAAGGCAGCTTTGTATGGCTTGGTAGCAAATGCGACAAAAACCAGCATAAAAGCGCAGCAATGAGTGATTCAGCAAAAAAGGTGCCCATAGCCGCGAAATAATCGGCAATGGTCAGCAGAAAAGCTGATATTTTTTCGTGAGCTTCTAAAATGAAAGCAGCGGAGGGGAGGCTTATCGATATGAAGCATTGGATAGCGACCAATCAGCCAAGTCATCTGGACGACGTCAGAATCCGTGATTTACTGGAACTGGTTGTCGGCAGTGCCGGAGTGGGCGTGTGGGACTGGCACGTGCAAACCGGCGAGATCGTGTTGAACGATTTGTGGGGGCGGATGCTCGGTTACAAGCTGGAAGAGCTGGACCCCATCCATATCGAGACCTGGTTCAATCTGTTGCACCCAGACGATCTGGTCACGGCGCAACGCATGCTTGCCGCCTGCTGGCAGGGTGAAACCGACCTGTTCCGCTGCGAAACCCGTTTGCGTCACAAGGACGGTCACTGGGTGTGGGTGCAGGATACCGGCAAAGTGGTTGAGTGGGATGCAAGAGGGCGGCCGCTGCGCATGGTGGGGACGCATGTCGATGTTTCCCACCAGAAAGAAACCGACCAGCGCCTCAAGGATGCGGCCAATCTGTTGAGCAATGTATTGAATGCGGCAACCGAGGTGAGCATTATTGCCACCGACCCGGACGGAATCATCAGTATCTTCAATAAAGGTGCCGAACGCATGCTCGGTTACAAGGCGGAGGAAGTCGTCGGGCGGCACAGTACCGCAACCATCCATCTGGCGATCGAGGTCGAACAGCGCGGCGAGGAATTGAGCCGCGATTATGCTACGCTTATCGAAGGTTTCCGTGTTTTTGTTCATCTGCCGGAGTTATACGGCTCGGAAACGCGTGAATGGACCTATGTGCGAAAAGACGGTTCGCATTTTCCCGTTTCTCTGGTTGTGACCACCATGCACAACGAAGACGGCCAGATTATCGGCTACCTCGGTATTGCGGAAAACATCACTGCCCGCAAACAGGCGGAAGAATCGCTGCGGGAAAGCGAGGCGCGCCTGCGGGGGCTGTTCGAACTGTCCCCTGTTGGCATTGCGCTTAACGATATGGAAACGGGCGATTTCGTCGAAATCAATGACGCCCTGATTGCGCCTAGCGGCTACAGCAAGGACGAATTTGTCCATCTGAGCTATTGGGACATCACCCCGCGCGAATACGAGGCGCAGGAAGCAATCCAGCTGGAGAGTCTGCGAACACACGGTTACTACGGGCCATACGAGAAGGAGTACACCCGCAAGGACGGCAGCCGTTATCCCGTGCTGTTGCGCGGCATGCGTATTTATGATGCCAGGGGCCGGGCCTATATCTGGTCGATTGTCGAGGACATCACCGAACGTAAGCGCGTCGACCGCATGAAAAATGAGTTCATCTCGGTGGTGAGCCATGAACTGCGCACCCCCCTGACCGCCATTTCCGGGTCGCTGGGCTTGATGCTGGGCGGCGCGTTGGGTCCGGTCAACGAGGGTATGGCAAACATGCTGAAAATTGCCCAGAGCAACAGTCAGCGCCTGGGTTATCTCATCAACGACCTGCTCGACATGGAAAAACTCGTTGCCGGCAAAATGCAGTTCGACATGCAGGTGCAACCCTTTGCGCCCTTGCTTGGACACGCCGTCGAGGCGAATCGGGACTATGGCACCCTGCGGCAAGTGGAGCTGGAGCTGGTCGAACCCGTTCCCGAGGTATTGATCCGGGTCGACTCAATCCGTTTCCAGCAGGTGCTGTCGAATTTGCTCTCCAACGCCATCAAATTCTCGCCGGAAAAAGGCAAGGTCAGCGTGAGCGCTCAGGTAAAAAGCGGATTTGTGCGGGTAACGGTCACCGATCAGGGGGCGGGCATTCCCGCGAAATTCCGCAAACGGATCTTCCAGAAGTTTTCCCAGGCGGATTCGTCCGATTCGCGCGAAAAAGGCGGCACCGGGCTGGGGCTGGCCATCACCAAGGAGCTGGTGCAGCGCATGGACGGCAAAATCGATTTCGCATCCGAAGAAGGCAAGGGGGCCAGTTTCTGGTTCTGTCTGCCGGTCATGCGCTCGCCCGTAAAAAAGCAACCGGCGGAACACTCCGGCTAGTTCGCGGCCTGGTTCGCGTCGATCTAGCCGATGGTGATCGTCAGCGGCTCCAGCCCCGCTATGGTGGCTTCAATCACGTCGCCGGACACCACCGGCCCCACGCCCGCAGGCGTACCGGTATAAATCAGGTCGCCCGGCTTCAGTTCCACCAGGGTCGACAACCGATGCACGATCTGCGGCACCTTGAGGATCATGTCGCTGAGATCGCTGCTTTGGCGGACATCGCCATTCACTTTCAGCTCGATCTTGCCGCGTGAAACCGCGCCTGAATAGAATTCCGGCGTAATGGCCGTGCAGGGGGCGGAGTTGTCGAATGCCTTGGCCATGTCCCATGGCTCGCCTTTGTCCTTGGCGGCCCGTTGCAGGTCTCGGCGCGTCATATCCAGTCCCACGGCGTAGCCGAACACATAATCGTATTCCACCTTGTCCGCCGGAATGTTCTTGCCGCCTTTGTGCAAAGCCAGCACCAGTTCCACCTCGGGCTGCAGATCGCTGGTGCCGGGCGGGTAGGGCACGACCGAACCGTTCTGCACCAGGGCGCTGGCCGGTTTCATGAAAAACACCGGCTGCGTCTTATCCGGGTCGCCGCCCATTTCGCGCACATGTTCGGCGTAATTCTGCCCGATGCAGAAAATCCGGTTTACCGGGAAGGGATGGCTCGACATGGCGTCCAGCGATACGACAGGAGCGGGAGGGAAGGCGTAATTCATGGTTCTGTTCCTGCAGCTAATGAAATCGGGTTTGGGTGGCCGTTATGCCGGTTTGCTCATACCAGGCGCAAGCCGTCACGATAGCCGGCATTCAGCTCAAATTCCAGATAATAAATCCTGAAGTGCAATTCCAGGTGCTGCTCATCCGGCACACTGGCCTGGCGATCGGGATATTGCCGGAGCAGTTCGTCCCGATGCGTGCGCCAAGCATTCAGCAACGCCTGGCGGGCACTTTCCCGGTCATGCCCGGCACCGCGAAACATGAAGTGGTGGGTATTTAATTCGGCTACCACAAAGCTCAGGTTGGAATTTAGCTGCAAGGTTATCTCACTTCCTGAAGCAGATTTTTTGTTCCGAACGCGACAAAAATTCCGGTTTAAGTGGAAGGAGCAAAAAGGGTGCCGAAGGCAGAGGGGGCACGCCGGTGGTGTTCGCCGGCGTGTTTAACTGTCCTGCTTAGTGCTGTACGCCGCTATGAACTTTTACGGCCACTTTGGCATCAACCCAGGAAAAAGGAACGCTGTCGCTGGACATACCTTGTTCCTGCATCAGGGTGTCAACCATGGAGGCCAGCACAATTTCCAGGCTGGCGTTGGGGTCGTTTTCCGGATGCTCGAAACGGTCGAGGGAGATTTCAGGGCCTTCCTCGTCGTCTTCCAGCATTTGCACAATAAAAATCTCTTCCTTGCCCGGCTTGCCATGCACAGTCGCCCGATAGCGGCCACCGCCATACAGAAACTCTCGTACCATTGATCACTCCATAAAATCAGAAAATGTGCTGATAATTTGCTGCAATAACCATTTTGTAAAAATGGTTATTGCAAAATTGTACTACAGGAAAAACAGTTTTAGAAATGACAAATTCTCTGTAATGCCAAGATTAGACGGGGAGCTGTTGCGGCAGAAAGACCGGTCGGCCAGGGGCGGAGAGCGAAAATACCCGGCTTATCTCATTTTCGAGCCGAGCGTAAGCGTCTACCTTCAGGGTCGGAACGGCGGTCAACCCAAAAATGATCGAATTTGTCGCAACGCGATCCATGTGTGTTGCCGCATCCGACTACCTGTTCAGCATTTTCCCGCACAGGGATGTTGATCACGCATTCTTCAGTGGCTTCCAGCAGGGTAAAGGAATCGTTCTGATTGCTCACCGCACAGCCGATCAGCGGCGGCACGAACTCGATCATGGTGTGCCAGGATTGCATCTTGCCTTCAAAAGCGTGCTGAGCATGATGACAGGACCGGTTTTCAGCAGGCCATAGACTTCTGGCAACGCCAATTCCGTTTTTGCCATGCGTGGGACTCCGTTCCGGCTGCTTGGGGGTGAATTCATCTTAATACATCCTGTTCATAGCCCTAAGCCGGCCGATTCGCCCGGAATCCACGCGTGATTCCGGCATTTCATGGGAAAGTTGGCGGTCAGTCTTGCAGCAACATCAGTAAATCGGTCACCCCCACATCCACGCCTTGCTGTGTCAGCAATGTCGTTGTTTGACCACGGTGGTGCGTCTGGTGATTGAAAAAGTGCGTGAGTGTGCCGAAAAAATCTTTCGTCACCGGCACGCCTTTGGTGGTGACAAAACTGAAGGGTTGATCCAGCATCGCGTCAGGAATGGCGTCCACCAGATCTAGAATGAACGCATCGAGCAGCAGCCGGTATGCGGCCAATTGTTCGAAACTCTCAAACAGATGGCCATCCAGGCTGGTGGGCGATGCCAGCTGAGGCAGGGTGGGGTGATTGGCCATCGTTGGCACGAAATTGGCAAAGCGTTTGAGCCATAGCGTATCGCCCACGGCGAGGTGGTTCAGCGTGCCGAAGATCGACTTGAAAAACGCTCCGCGGTCCCGCTGCAGCTCTGCTTCCGGCAGATTGCGACAAGCAGCATAGACTTTCTCGTTCATCCACCGGTTATACGTTGCCAGCAGTTTCAGTTGTTCCATGCGGTTCATTGCAGCTCCACTCCGTATGAGTTGTCGATCAGGCAACGCCATTTGCCGTCGGCATCCAGGTGGAACACGTAAGTTGGTTTGCGTTCCATGGACACGCGCGGAACGTTTACACCTTCTGCCGCCAGTTTCAGGGAACACACCACCAGCACCACGCCGCCGCCCTCAATCACGTGAAAATCGCTCTGGCTGATAGGGAGTGTGTGGTTGAAATAGGCAAAGATCGCTTCGAATGCCTTGGCAATCTGCGTTTTGCCCTGAGCCAGTCGCCCCGGTTCAATCACCAGGGTGGCATCGTCAGCATAAAACTCCAGCAGCGCAGCAATGTCGCGCCGGTTGATCGCCGCATCGGCCTGTTCAATTGCTTGCAGAACCGCGTGTGTCATGGCTCGGTGCATCACTTATTTGTATGCGTCGCCGGCGGCTGCCACAAATGCCATCTCCACCAGATATTCCGGGTTGGCCAGCTCCACTTTCACACAGGCGCGTGCAGGCGCGCTGTCCGACGGGAACCAGGTGTCCCATAGTTCATTCATGGCGGCGTAGTTGGCAAAGTCCGTCAGATAAATCGTGACCGACAGAATGCGCGAGTTGTCGCTGCCAATACTGGCAAGCTTTTGCTTGGCCTGGTCGAAAATCTGCCGCACCTGGCCTTTGATATCGGCCGTGGTGTCCGTGTCGGCCACTTCCACAAAATGCGCGATGCCGTTGAAAATGGTGATCTCAGACCAGCGGTTGTTGCTGTTGATGCGGTGGATTTGCATGGTGCTGTTTCAAATGAATGGCATAAACAGTCATCATACCGTGATCACTGGGTTATTGTGTCACTGGGTGCGGGGCGCGTTTATCCTTTTCGTATGCAGGCAACGGCGCACCGCAATCACGACAGAATTTGGCGCTGGGCGAATGGCCTTCCGACAGGCATTCCGGGCAGGTGCGCGCGGTCACTTCATAGTTGCGAAAGCGCTCGGCGGCCATTTCACTGGTGACAATGCCGGTGGGTACAGCCAGGGTGCCCCAACCCAAAAGCATGATCGCCGAAGCGATAAAGCGGCCCAGATCGGTTTTGGGCGTAATGTCGCCGAACCCGACCGTCGTCACGGTCGTAATCGCCCAGTAAATCGAAACGGGTATGCTGGTAAAACCATTCTCCGGGCCTTCTACTACGTACAGCACCGTGCCGAGTATCACCACCGTCATGAGTACCACGGACAAGAAAATCATGATCTTGCGCGCGCTCAGGCGCAAGGCTCGGCCGAGTTGCTGATACTCCACAACAAACTGGGCCAGGCGCAAAATCCGGAACACACGCAGCATGCGCAAAATGCGGACATCCAGCAGGGCGTGCGATCCGGGCACGAAAAACGCCAGATAAGTCGGCATTACTGATAACAGATCAACAATGCCAAAGAAACTGGTGGCATAGCGGAGCGGGTGACGTACGCAGATCAATCGGGCCACATATTCCAGCGTGAACACAATGGTGAAAAACCACTCCAGAACGGTAAATGTTTCGCCGTAGCTGTCATGCAGTGCACGCACGCTGTCGGCCAGAACAACTGCCACGCTGAGCAGAATCAGCGCAATCAGCACCCGGTCAAACAGCATGCCGGCACGGGTGTCGGCTTCAAAAATAATGGTGTAAAGCGACAGGCGCCAGCCGGCCAGCGGTTTGCCATAATGGGGTTCATTGGGGTTCATTGGGGTTGGCGGGTGACGATGAACGGGATTGCATGAAACGGCCTCGATGCTGACTTTAACTTAGGGTAATGATAGACCGTTCCCGGCTCAAGCGCTGTAGGCGTCAAGCGAGGCTCGCTGTACTGGCCGGGCGTGGTGGTCATGCTACCATTGGGCCGTGTCAGCTTATTGGGCTGGCCCATTCGGCTGGATCAGCGACAAAACGGATTCTATTCAAAGGAAATAACATGCAGCCTGCAGTTGGATACATCGGTCTGGGCGTCATGGGCGGCGCCTGCGCCGGCAACCTCCTCAAGGCCGGCTATTCATTGCATGTATATGCCCGTCGGCCGGAGCAGATGCAAGGCCTTGTTGCAGCCGGTGCGGTGGCACACGCCAGCCCGGCAGAACTGGCGCGGCACTGCAGCGTGATTTTCACCAACGTCTCCGATGCGCCCGATGTCGAGCAGGTAGTGCTGGGAGAAAATGGCGTCGTCCATGGGGCTAAAAAATCCAGCGTGGTGGTGGATATGAGCACCATCCTGCCATCTGCTGCACGCAATATTGCTGCCGAGCTGGCCGGGAACGGTGTCGAATTTCTGGATGCACCGGTTTCCGGCGGCAGCCAGGGGGCCATCGACGGGACGCTCTCCATTATGGTGGGAGGTAAGCAAAAAGTGTTTGAGCGCCTGCTGCCGGTGTTGCAGGTGATGGGCAAAAATATCGTGCATGTTGGTGATTCCGGTGCGGGGCAAGTGGCCAAGGCCTGCAACCAGATCGTCGTCAGCCAAACACTGGGCGCCATTGCCGAAGCCTACACCCTGGCAGCGGCGGCCGGGGTGGACCCGGCCAAGGTGAGGCAGGCGTTGCTGGGCGGTTTTGTCGCCAGCAAGATGCTGGAAGTGCACGGTCAGCGCATGCTCACGCATAACTTCACTCCCGGATTCAAGGCCAAGCTGCACAACAAGGATATGGACATCGTGCAACGGTTTGCCGAGGAACTGGGAATCGACTTGCCCGGCACCGATCTGGTGGCCGGCTATATCAAAGAAGTGGTTGAAGCGGGGTTGGGGGAGGAGGACTCGTCAGCCCTGTCCACGTTGTTTGAAAAGAAGTGGGGTAAGTCGTTTTAGCTTGAACCCGAGCGCAAGGCCTGATCCAGCGATAAGGCCTTGCAGAGTCGGTGATCGACTGAGCTTATACGCGCACGACAACGCTGCTCAGTCTGCGGCGGGACTTGGGCAGTTTCGCATTGAAGTCTTCGGCGGGGTGACGGTAGCCAATGGCCAAGGCCAGATGGCATTCATAGCCGCCGAGTTCCTTTTCAAACTCTTTACCCACCAGCTCGGCATCCATCCCTTCCATGGTGGTGGAATCAATTCTCAGCCGGGCGAGCGTATGCAACGCGTTACCCAGCGCAATGTATGTCTGTGCTTTGGTCCAGTTGCCGTTGAAACCGTTCTCATCCGTGTTCATCTCGGCGAACACATAGGCGCCAAAGGCCTTGTCTCTGTTTTCCGGCGTGGTGCGTTGATCTTCGATACCATTATCCACCACCTCGGCATAGTCTTCGCGGGTATAACGCGGGTTGTGGGCAAACAGAATAATGTGCGAGCTTTCCAGAATATGCGGCTCATTAAACTGGAACTTGTTGGCAAAGGTTTTCTTCATGCGGGCTTTGGCGGCATTGCTCTCCAGCACAATAAATTTCCAGGGTTGTGAATTGATGGACGATGCCGACAGGCGCAAGGCTTCCAAAAGCACATCAAGATCCGCTTGCGACACTTTCCGGCTGGGATCGTATTTCTTGGTGGTGTATCGCCAATTGAGGTCTTCAATAATCGGGTTGTTCATGGATCACTCCTGGCGGCTTATCGGGTTGCTGTTAAAGTGCAGCGAGAATACACTATGCCTGTTAAGAATATAAGTACATACGGAAATGTTATATAGTATCTATTGGTATACCATTGGAGACGCTTATGGCCCATGCCAAATATGACTGCAGCCCGGGTTGCCCGGTTGAAGCGGCTTTGGAAGTGATTGGCGGCAAGTGGAAAGGGGTGATCCTTTACCGCCTGCTGGAGGAAACGCTGCGCTTTAACGAATTGCGCCGCTTAATGCCGGGCGTGACTCAAAGAATGCTGACCAAGCAACTAAGGGAACTGGAAACGGATGATTTGATTGCCAGGAAGGTTTACCCGGAAGTGCCGCCCAAAGTGGAGTATTCAATGACGGAATACGGCAGGAAACTGGCGCCGGTTATCTATTCGCTACAGGAATGGGGCACTCAGCATTTGGCGAAAGCGGCGAAGAGGCACGCGTAGGGCGCAATCGTTATTGCGCCGAATGGGGGCAACATCACACCCAGTGTCGATCTGAATGAATACGGCGCAATGCCTTCAGTTATTGCGCCCTACGCTTGCTGCGGATGCGTTTGTGGCAAATGTGTGTATGGATTCATCATTTCTCACTATCCGGGTGAAGCGGCAATAAAAAAGGCGAAGGGTTCAACCCTTCGCCTTTTTGCTGCTTGCTGTTCGCTGCTCACACCCTATGGTGTTCCTGCCGCATTTGCGGGAAGAGGATGACGTCGCGGATGGATGGGGCGTCGGTGAGCAGCATGACCAGACGGTCGATGCCGATGCCTTCGCCGGCGGTGGGGGGCAGGCCGTATTCCAGGGCGCGGATGTAGTCGGCGTCGAAGTGCATTGCTTCGGCGTCGCCGGCTTCTTTTTGGCGCACTTGTTCCATGAAGCGTTCGGCCTGGTCTTCGGCGTCGTTCAACTCGGAGAAGCCATTGGCGATTTCACGGCCGACGATGAACAGTTCGAAGCGGTCGGTGATGTCAGGGTTGTTGTCGTTGCGGCGGGCCAGCGGGGAGACTTCGGCCGGGTAGTCGATGATGAAGGTGGGCTGCCACAGCTGGGTTTCAGTGGTTTCTTCGAAGAAGCTGAGCTGCAGGCCGCCGATGCCGTCTTCCGGACGGTACTTGGCTTTCATCTGGTCCATGGTGCTGGTGAGGAAAGCGCGGTCATTCAGCTGCTCAACGGTGTATTGCGGATTGTATTTGCGGATGGCGTCAACGATGGTGAGGCGGTCGAAGGGGCTGCCCAGATCGACTTCCTTGCCCTGGTAGTTGACAACATTGGTGCCCAGCACTTTGCTGGCGATGCTGCGGAACATCTGCTCGGTGAAGTCCATGAGGTATTTGTAGTCGCGGTAGGCCTCGTAGAATTCCATCATGGTGAATTCCGGGTTGTGCCGCGTGCTCATGCCTTCGTTGCGGAAGTTGCGGTTGATTTCGAATACTTTTTCGAAGCCGCCGACCACCAGGCGCTTGAGGTACAGTTCCGGTGCGATACGCAAAAACAGCTGGGTATCCAGCGCGTTGTGGTGGGTGACGAAGGGCTTGGCGTTGGCGCCGCCGGGGATGGGGTGCATCATGGGGGTTTCGACTTCCAGGAAGCCCCAGCCGGTCATGAATTCGCGCATGGCCTGGATGATCTTGGAGCGGACCATGAAAGTATGCCGCGCTTCTTCGTTGGTGATCAGGTCCAGGTAGCGCTGGCGGTATTTTTGTTCCTGGTCGGTGAGGCCGTGGAATTTTTCCGGCAGCGGGCGCAGCGATTTGGTTAAGAGGCGCAGTTCGCTGCAGCGGATGGACAGTTCGCCCTTGTTGGTTTTGAACAGGGTGCCGCGGCAGGCGATGATGTCGCCCATGTCCCAGTGTTTGAAGGCTTCGTGCACGTCGGCCCCGACGCCTTCATCGTTGATGTAGAACTGCATGCGGCCGGTGCTGTCCTGCACGGTGGCGAAGCTGGCCTTACCCATGACGCGCTTGAGCATCATGCGGCCGGCGTAGGCGACCTGCACGTTGAGGCTTTCCAAATCTTCTTTTGATTTATCTTCGTACTGGCCGATGAGGTAGTTGGCGCAGTGCTCGCGCTGGAAGTCGTTGGGGAAGGCGATGCCCTGTTTTCGCAGTTCACCCAGCTTGGCGCGGCGTTCGCCGATGATCTGGTTTTCGTCTTCGGCTGAAGGGATCAGTTCTTCGTTCAGGGTGGAGGTCATCGGATTATTCCTTAAAAATGAAATACACCGCGCCCATCAGGCACAGTGACGCCCACAGGTAATTGAGGGTGAGCTGCTGGCGCATGTACAGCATGGCAAAGGGAGCGAACACGGCCAATGTGATCACTTCC
Organism: Pseudomonadota bacterium; assembly: GCA_021851875.1. Lineage (GTDB taxonomy): Bacteria > Pseudomonadota > Gammaproteobacteria > Burkholderiales > JAJZQI01 > JAJZQI01. The sequence continues at coordinate 181,028 of JAJZQI010000001.1, forward strand.
TGCATGATTTTCAGTTGCGGCAGGGACAGCGCGGTGAAACCGATGCGGTTGGCCGGCACCTGCAGCATGTATTCGGCCAGTGCGATGCACCAGCTGATGAGGGCGGCCGTCCACCAGGGCTTGTCGGCCAGGTTTTTCAGATGCGCGTACCAGGCAAAGGTCATGAACACGTTGGATAACGTGAGCAGGATGGCGGTTTGCAAGAGGACGGGCATGGTGGGCGGGCCGGGTCAATGGCTTACACGCCCTGCTTGAGGCTGGCGGCGATGAAATCGTCCAGTGCGCCATCCAGCACGGCCTGGGTGTTGCCCACTTCGTGGTTGGTGCGCAGGTCCTTGATGCGCGACTGATCGAGCACGTAGGAACGGATCTGGTGGCCCCAGCCGATGTCGGTCTTGGCGTCTTCCAGTTGCTGCTGCTCGGACTGGCGCTTGCGCAGCTCGGCTTCATACAGGCGCGATTTCAGCATGGCCATGGCTTCGGCACGGTTGCGGTGCTGCGAGCGGTCGTTCTGGCACTGCACCACAATGCCGGAGGGCGCATGGGTAATCCGCACGGCGGAGTCGGTTTTGTTGATGTGCTGACCGCCGGCGCCGGAGGCGCGATACGTGTCGATGCGCAGGTCGGCCGGGTTGATGTCGATTTCAATCGACTCGTCCACCTCGGGGTAGACGAACACGCTGCAGAATGAGGTGTGGCGGCGGGCGTTGGAGTCGAACGGCGACTTGCGCACCAGGCGGTGCACGCCGGATTCGGTACGCAGGAAGCCGTAGGCGTATTCGCCGGAGACCTTGATGGTAGCGCTCTTGATGCCGGCCACCTCACCCTCGGATTCTTCCAGCAGTTCGACGGTAAAGCCCTTGCGCTCGCAATAACGCAGGTACATGCGTTCGAGCATGGAGGCCCAGTCCTGCGCTTCGGTGCCGCCCGAGCCGGACTGGATGTCGATAAAGCAGTTGTTGGGGTCCATCGGGTTGGAGAACATGCGGCGGAATTCCAGCCCGCCGATGACCTGCTCGATGGCATCGACGTCGGCGGATACGCTTTGCAGCGTGTCGTCGTCGTTTTCTTCGCGCGCCATGTCGAACAGCTCTTTGGCGGCTTCGATGTCGGATTCGGCTTTTTGCAGAGTGTTGACTACACCCTCCAGTTCGGCGCGCTCGCGGCCCAGATCCTGGGCTTTTTTGGCGTCATCCCAGACCTTGGGGTCTTCCAGCAGGCGGCTTACTTCTTCGAGGCGGTCTTTTTTGCGGTCGTAGTCAAAGATACCCCCGTAACCCACGTTCGCGCTCGGCGAGGTCGGTCAGGTGGTTGGACAGTTGGTTGAGTTGTTCTGCTTCCATGGCTTCAGTCCGGCAAAAAGTGCATCCAAACCGGATATTATAGCGTAAGCACAGAGGGGTGTCAGGCCGGCGCAGCGGCTTCGAAGTATTGCAGGGTAAGTTGTGCGGTGCGCTGGCCGTTGTATTCGTTCACACCGAGCCGGTAGACGGCATTGATGCGCGCCGGCAGGGGGGTGTTGTGGCGGAACAGCATGGCGTCGACGGTCTGGCGGGCTGCCTGTAATTGCAGTTTCAGGTGGTTGCCACCCACCACGCGCTGCTGCGCCACGGTGAATTGGCCGTAAAACAGCGGCGGCGGAAAACCCTGGCCCCAGACTTCGTGTTCCAGCTGTTCTGCGGCGGCGAGGTTCAGCTCGCTGTCCTGCAGTTCGCCGTCGATTTCGATGATTTGGGCCAGGTCGGCCTTGTCCAGCCATTCCTGCGCCACGGTTTCGAACGCGGTGACAAAGTCGGCCAGTTTGTCGGCGGCCAGGGTCAGGCCGGCCGCGGCCGCGTGGCCGCCGAAACGGATGATCATGCCGGGGTGGCGCTTGGCCACCAGGTCGAGCGCGTCGCGCAGGTGAAAGCGGCTGATGGAGCGGCCGGAGCCTTTGAGTTCGCCATTTTCGCTGGCGGCAAAGGTGATGACGGGGCGGTGGAACTGCTCTTTCAGGCGCGAGGCGAGAATGCCGATGACGCCCATGTGCCAGTCAGGTTCAAACAGCACCAGCGAAAAACGCTCGCCGGGGTCGAACTGCTCCAGCGTGGCCAGTGCGCTAGCCTGCATGTCGCCCTCGATTTCCTGCCGCTCGCGGTTGAGCTGGTCGAGATTTTGCGCCAGGGGTAAGGCTTCGGCATCCGTATCTGCCAGCAGGCAGGCGATGCCCAGGCCCATGTCGTCCATGCGGCCGGCGGCGTTGAGGCGCGGGCCGGCGGCAAAGCCGAGATCGGTGGCGCTGACCTTGTTCGGGTTGCGTCCGGCGACATTAAGCAGCGCCACCATACCGGGACTGCCGCGCCCGGCGCGCAGGCGTGCCAGGCCTTGAGAGACGAGTAGACGATTGTTGCTGTCGAGTTTGGCCACGTCGGCCACGGTGCCCAGAGCCACCAGATCAAGCTGGGCGGACAGGTTGGGTTCGGGTTTGTCGGCAAAGGCGCCGCGTTTGCGCAGCTCCGCCCGCAGCGCGAGCATGACGTAGAAAATGACGCCCACGCCGGCCATGGCCTTGCTGGGGAAGCCGCAGCCGGGCTGGTTGGGATTGACGATAGCGTCAGCCGTGGGCAGTTCATCGCCCGGCAGGTGGTGGTCGGTGATGATGACCTGCATGCCCAGCCGGTGGGCTTCGGCCACCCCCTCGATGCTGGCGATGCCGTTGTCCACGGTTATTAAAATATCGGCGTTTTTTTGCTTGGCGCTGGCGACGATGGCAGGCGTGAGGCCGTAACCGTCGGTGAAGCGGTTGGGTACCAGATAGTCGACCTGTGCGCGCATCTGCCGCAAGGCCTTGACGCCGACGGCGCAGCTGGTGGCGCCGTCGGCGTCGTAATCGGCCACGATGAACAGTTTTTTGCCGGCCGCAATGGCGTCGGCCAGCAACACGGCGGCCTGTTCGGCACCCGTGAGCAGGCCAGGCGGCAGCAATTTGTCAAGCTGGCCCGGCAGCTGGTCGGCAGACTGGATGCCACGGGCGGCAAACAGCCGGGCCAGCAGGGGAGGAATGCCGGACTGTTCCAGATTGCGGGCGGCCGCAGCGTCGGCCAGACGCGTTTGCAGGGTGGGAATCACGACAGGAATTGTTTCATGGGTTTGATGCGGCGCCAGAATTGCCACAGGTTGAGCGGGCGTACGGTTATTTCGGCGTTGATGAGACCGGTGCTGATGATCCGCAGGGAGCTGATCTGGCCCTTTTTGAGCGCCTGCACCAGCGGGCCAAACCAGTTTTCTTCCAGTCTCTGCATGCTTTCGTGCCAGCCGTACAGGTCGTTGTATTGCACCGCGCCGCGGGCATTGTCGAGCACGACGAGCGCGCTTGAGTCCGACGCCGCCAAGACTTCGCCGACATTATCCGGCAGGCGCGACAGCGGGGTATCGCTGCCCAGTGCCAGCGAGGCGGCAACCGGGTCCTGCGCGTAAATACGCTTGAAGGGCGGGGCTGAGAGGCTGGGCATCGTGCCGCCGCCCCACAGCCAGATGCTGTTGACGGGCGTTTCGCCGCGTTCCTCGCGCGCTTCATTGACCGGGTGGCTGAACAGCAGCATCTGGATTTCGTTGAACCAGGCATGCCATTTAAGGCCATCCTCGCCTTTGGGCAGGAAGGGATCGATATGTTTGCCGGCCACCGCTTCGGGCGGAGTGGTGATGAGCCTGGGCGGCTGGTCGAAGCGCAGGTACCAGCGCGTGGGGTGGAGCGGGTAGAACACCAGCCCGTCTTCGGCGAAATGGCGATTGAGCGCGTCGGTGAGGGCGGTGGCTTCGGCCTGGCTCAAACTGAAGGCATCGCTGGTGACCAGGCTCAACTGATCGCGCATGACGTTCAGGTACACCGGATCGGCCCGCAGCCACCAGGCCGTGCCCGGTTCGCCGCCGTCCATGGCGAGCGTGAGCGCAGCCAGCGGCGGGTTGCTGCCATCCAGGCCGAACTGGTGGCACAGCCATCCTTCGGCCGATATGTCTGCAAGCGCCTGCCAGCGGCCACGCGACAGCAAGGTGGACAGGGCAGGCAGGTTGACCGACTGATAGATGTCCACTTGCCGCAAGGGCGGAAAAAACAGGTCGGGAACAAGCAGGGTAACGGCGGATTTCATGCGCGTATTGTACGCGATCTTGCCGCCGTGAGTGCTTACGTGATTATGCTGCCGAGATTTTCAATGGACATCGGTTTGCCGAGCGCAAAACCCTGGCCGATGTCGACGCCAAGGCTTTTCAGCAGCTCGGCCGTCTCGCTGAATTCAATGCCTTCAGCCACCGTGCGCAGGCCAAGTTTCTGCGCCAGCACGATGGTCGACTCGACAATGATGCGGTCTTTCTGTCCGCGCGTCAGGTCGGCCACAAAGGACTGGTCGATCTTGAGTTCGGTGATCGGCAGTTGCCGCAGCTGTTGCAGGGTGGCGCTGCCGGTGCCGAAATCATCAATGGACATGCCAAAACCTTTAAGCCGCAGCCGGGTGAGAATGTCGAGCGCCACTGTAAGGTCGCGCAAAATGCCGCTTTCGGTGATTTCGATGACGATGCGCTGCGGGTCGATGTAGAACTGGCGCACGAGGCTGCTGAGGTTGTCCGGCAGGCTCAGATCGGACAGCTGATCCGGCGAAAGATTGACGGACAAGGTGCAGCCGGGTGCGAGCCAATCGAGGGTCTTGAAGTCGAGCAGCGAGCGTTCGAGCGTGGTCCAGGTGAGTTCGCCGATCTGGCCGGATATTTCGGCGACGGGGATGAAATTGGCCGGCGAGACCATGCTGCCATCGGCCTGCTTCCAGCGCATAAGGGCTTCGAAACCAATGACTCTCCGGTTGCCTAGCTCGATCTGCGGCTGATAGTAATAGCAGAAATCGCCGCGTTTGATGGCATAGTTGAGCTCGGAGGGCGAAATCAGCCGTGATGGAATGGAAGGGCCATGACTGAACGAGGTGTTTTGCTGCTGGAGCTTGTCCAGGATCAGCTTGAGCTCGCTGATGCGGAACGGCTTGCTGATGGAGCAAACGATGTCCAGGCCATGTGCGCTGGCAAGCTGGTTGGCGGTGTAGAGCGTGGCGCCATCAAAACCGCTCATGAGAATGATGCGCGAACGTGAGTGCAGCGATGCGAGTTGCCGCAGGATTTCGATACCGTCGCGTTCCGGCATCACGAGATCCAGCACGATGGTATCGAATCCATCGTGCTCGTATGCTTTTTCAAATTCACGCGAGTCAGTCAGCGCGGTCGCTGCAAATCCCACCATCTGAGCCACGCTGGCGACCAGATTGGCAATTTCAGCTTCGTCGTCAATGACCAGCAGACGCGGTTGTTGTGACTGTCCGTTGGAGGGGGCATAGGGTGAGTTCATGGCTGTGCCATTCCTGATGAATGCAGGTGAAGCACGTTTTCTACGGCTGCCAGCAGGTCTTGCTTTCTAAAGGGTTTTTGCAGGATCGGCGTGTCCAGGGTGCCCCCCATTCTCGCCTTGATGGCGTCCTCTGAAAAACCTGAGGCGAACAGAATGGGCATGTCGGGATCAATCGCCAGGATGCGCTGGCGCAATTCCAGGCCGTCCAGATGGCCCGGCATCACCAGGTCGGAAACCACCATATCAAAACGTATTCCCTGATTGATCAGGTCGAGGGCATCGCTCGAATGGGTGATGATTGTTACCAGATAGCCTGCCGATTCCAGATACGTGCGGGCAATTTCGGCCAGATCGGCTTCGTCGTCGACAACCAGAATATGATGGCCTTCGGTCCTGAACGGCGTGTCTTGGGGCTGGTTGACATTGGGAGCGGCCTGACCGGCCAGAATACTTTTGCTGGCCGGCAAATAAATGTGCACTACCGTGCCATGGCCAGGCTCACTGTAGATACGGATATGCCCCTGCGACTGCTTGATAAAGCCGTATACCATGGCCAGCCCGAGGCCGGTGCCTTTGCCTTTGCCCTTGGTGGTGAAAAACGGTTCGAATATCCGGTCGATCACGGCGACGGGAATGCCGCAGCCGGTGTCGGTGAGACTGATGCGCACATAATCGCCGGCTTGAAAATCGGTGCCCATGTGGCGAGTGTCTTCCGGGCTGAAGGAAATGTTGGCCGCGGCAATAAAGAATGAACCTCCTTCAGGCATGGCGTCGCGGGCGTTGATGGCGAGGTTGAGCAGCGCATTTTCAAATTCGGACGGATCAATGGCGACCTCGGGCAGATCGTCCGCGATCGCCAGCTTGATATGGTAGTCGCCTTTCATGACGCGCTCGATCAGCGGCAGCATTTCCTCTATTTCCGTTTTCATGTTGATGTTGCGCGGGGATAGGGTTTGCTTGCGGGCAAAGGCAAGCAGCCGTTTGGTCAGGTCGGCACCCAGCAATGCCGCCTTGAGCGATGAGGCCACTTTTTTCAGGGCGCTTTCATTGCCTTGCAGTTCCAGTTCCAGCAGGTCGAGGTTGCCAATGATGATGCCCAGCATGTTGTTGAAATCGTGTGCCAGCCCGCCGGTGAGTTGACCGATCGCTTCCATTTTCTGGCTTTGGCGGAACTGGTGTTCCAGCAAACGCTGCTCGGTCACGTCGCGTACCACGGTCAGACCGTATTGCTTGCCGGGCAGACTCATGCGGCTAAACAGAATTTCCGCCGGAAATTCGGTGCCGTCTTTGCGGTAGCCGGTGACGTTTTCCTTGTGACCGGCTGCCGGCGTGTATTTGACATGCTGGTTGGGATGGCTGGACATCAGTTGTTCCAGTTTGAATCCCAACAGCTGCCGGCCAAAGATTTTTTCCGCCATCGGATTGGCAAGCGTAATGGTGCCGTCCGGATTGCTGAGCAGAACGCCATCAGGCGTGGTTTCGAGGATGTTGCGGAACAGTGCCTCGCTTTGTCGCAGCGCGTCTTCCATGGCCTTGCGGGCGCCGATGTCGCGGGCGATGGTGGACAGGTATTGCAGCCTGCCGTCCGGGTCCTTGTGTGCAATGATGACCTGCGACACGGGAATAGGTTGCCCATCCCGCCGGACAAAGGTGGTTTCACCCTGCCAGATGCCGGTGCGTATGGCTTCCGGTATGCCGCGCGTGATAATCGTCATGGCATCTTCCGGCGGATAGATGTCTTCAACGTGGATGTTGCTGATGGTTTCGCTGTCGGTCACCCCGAGCATGTGCCGTGCGCCGGGGTTGTAATAGAGCATTTTGCCGTCTGGCGTGGAGGTGGCAATGAAGTCCGGCGTGGCTTCCATGATCGCCATCAGGCGGTTTTCCGTTTCCCGCGAAGTTTGCAGCTCCTGCTTGTCCTGTACGCTGGCCATGGCGCGGGTCACGCAGGTGCCGAGGCGTTGCAGCCGCTGCTTCAGGACATAGTCGGTGGCACCGTTGCGCAGGCATCCGACGGCTTCTTCCTCATCCAGCGCGCCGGAAATGATGATGACCGGGATGTCGGGGCGGATGGTATGGGCCAGACGCAAGGCGGACAAGCCGTCAAAGCCGGGCAGATTGTAATCGCACAGGATCAGATCGAAGGCCCTTTGCTGCAGTATTTGCTGGAACGCGTCATGATTGGGAGCAACGGTGATTTCGCACGACACCCCGCTGCTGTGCAGTTTTTTGCCAATCAGCTCGGCGTCCAGCGGGTCATCCTCCAGGTGCAAAATTTGAATGCACTTTGCCGGCGCTTCTGCCGCTGCCGAAAGCGGGGGGGATTCAGTTATGTGCTGTGCCAGGCGGTGGTTCATTGATGACTCCCCAGAAAGCCCCGATTTGCTTGATGGCCTCGAGAAATTCGGAAAAACTCAATGGTTTGACTACATAGGCATTGACGCCGAGTTCATAGCTGCGGATCAGATCCTGTTCCTCGCGTGAGGAGGTCATCACGACCACGGGGATGGAGCGCAATTGCGGGTCTGATTTGACCTGGCGCAGGACCTCCAGCCCATCGACGCGCGGCATCTTCAGATCCAGCAGCATGACGGCGGGGTTGCCCGGCGCGCGGTTGGCGTATTTGCCGCGCAGATACAGGTAATCCAGCGCATCTTCGCCGTCTTCCGCCGTTACCACATCATTGGCCAGATTGTTTTTTTTCAAGGCGGTGAGCGCCAGTTCGGTGTCACGCGGGTTGTCGTCCACATAAAAAATCCGGCGCAGTTCAATCATTTTTTCTTCTCGGGTAAGCAAGGGCTGTCCTCCTGTTGCAAGGGCAAGGTGAAGTAGAAGCTGGCGCCCTGGTCAACCAAACCTTCGGCCCAGACTTTTCCTCCGTGTTTGCCGATGATACGTTTGACATTGGCAAGGCCAATGCCGGTTCCATCGAATTCGCTTTGCCGGTGCAGGCGCTGGAATACGCCGAATAGCTTGTCGATGTACTTCATGTCGAAACCGGCGCCGTTGTCCTTGATGAAATAAGCTGCGTCTCCCTCATCGGCCGGCTGAAAGCCGATTTCGATGCGGGCCTGCTCTCGTTGCCGGGTATATTTGATGGCGTTGCCGATGAGATTGAGCAAGGCCAGCTTGATCAGCGCAGGGTCGCCGCAAACGGGCGGCAGATGACCGATGTGCCAGTCGATGGCGCGATTTTTGATGTCCTGGCGCAGGCTGTCGATCGTGCTGTGCACCAGGGTGCTCATGTCGATTTCCTGCAGTTGTATGTCGGCGCGGCTGATACGGGAAAATGCCAGCAGATCGTCGATCAATGTGTTCATTTCGCGACTGGAGGTGGAGACGATTTCGAGATACCGCCGGCCTTCGTCCGAAAGCTGATTCGATGCGTCCTCCGCCAGCAGTTCGAGGTAGCCCTGAATGTGTCTGAGCGGGGCGCGCAGGTCGTGCGACACAGAGTAGGTGAATGCTTCGAGTTCCTTGTTGGTTTCGTGCAATTCGTTTGTGCGGATCAGCACTTTCTGTTCAAGTTCGGTATTGAGCTGGAGAATTTCGTTTTCACTTCGTTTGCGCAGGGTGATGTCTATGACTGTGGCCACCACCTGGTCTGCCTCGCCTTCACTCATCGGGGCCAGCGCAATTTCAACGGGAAAGCGTGTACCGTCCTTGCGCACCGCTTCCAGATCGCGGTTTGCTCCCATGCGCCGGTAGGACGGGCGAAGGATGAACTGATGCCTGTATGCGACGTGCTGCTGCTGTAATTCGGCGGGCAACAGAACTTCAATCGCCTGGCCGATCAGTTCGTCGCGGTCATACCCGAACTGCTTGTCGGCCTGGGGATTGGTGAGGGTGATAATGCCGTCGCTATTCGTCACGACGATGCCGTAGGGAGCCACCTCGATCAGGTTGCGAAAACGGGACTCGCTTTCGCGCAGTTCCGCTGTGCGGTGCAGAATGCGCTGTTCCAGCTCATCGTTTAGCGTTCGAATCGCATTTTCGGCCTTGCGCCGATTGAGATCCAGGGTGTGGCCGGCTTTGGCCGTGATCAGTGCCGCCAGTACGAACAGCAGCGAGATGGCGAGCACGTGGGAAAAAATCCCCGTTTGTCGTTCAACGATACCATGTGAACGCAGCCACAGCTCGATAAAGCCGAGCATGAACGGCACGGTGATGCCGATAGGCAGCATCCATTTAAGCACAACGGAGGCGAAACCGGGTTCGCCCAGAATGCGCATCAGTCCGTAATCGGGTTTGCGGCAAAAGAGTGCGAGGCCCAGCAGGCAGGCCAGCGTGGAGGTATAAATCGAGGTAAAGACGCTGAACAGTGCAGTAACGTCAAATGCATGCCCGGCCAGGGAAACAAGGCCAATGCCGGTTGGGAAGAATGCCAGCCACTGGCCGGTTTCGACAAGCTGCCGCCGCTTGTCGAACAGAAGCAGCAATGCTGCCGAGGCGCTGGCGATGATGAGGGATGTCGGCAGCGACATGCGCGACGGTTTTGCCAGATTGCTGGAGGAAAGCGCGGGGAACAGTATCTGATCCAGCTGAATCTCGGTGTTCAGCAGATACATCAGGAACTGGACGGAGCCGGCAGTTAAGGCCAGCCAGACAAAGATTCGCTGGAAGAGGAATAGCTCGTTTGACGGGCTGGGCCGCATCGCCGAGGCGAGCAGCAGCAAACAGATGGCTGTGAGCGGATGCGTGGCAGGCCAGCTGGGCAGCCCGCGCGTGAGCAAATCGATATTGGCCAGCCAGCCAAGCAGGATCAGGAGCGATCCGGCAAGCACCAGCAGTGCGGCCGTTTGGCCCAGTTTGCGGCACAGCGCCGCCCAGCGGTTGAGTGTAAACTCCCCCGTGACCTGGGGCACAAATTGCCCGCTTGCGTCAGTCATGGTTTGTGCGTTCATGCCACCTGCTTCCGCCTCGTATCGCTTATTTCCATCCAGGAATTATGATTTTTTGGTTTGCCTGAACTGAAAGTAAAAAGCGAATCTGAATATTATGAATTCAACTATAGAACATTAGCCAGGTTTTTTTATCTATTTGTTTGCAATGGGCTGATTGGCTGGTTAATTATTTGGTGATTTACCGGGATTGATTGTTGCGAGCGAGGCCACTGGGCAATTCGGTTACAATAGTGGCTCGTGTAGAAGATTCGGGATAAATGAGTCATGCGGCAGATGCACAAGGAATTACTGATCGAAACGCGCGGAAAAGGCTTGTATGCCTTGACCGGCTATCTGCACGAATGGCTGCGTACCAGCGGTATGCGCGAAGGACTGCTGACCCTGTTTGTTCGCCATACGTCCGCCAGTCTGCTGATTCAGGAAAATGCCGACACCGATGTGCAGGTCGATTTGGAAAATTTTCTTTCCCGTCTGGTGCCCGAAGGAGACCCTTTGTATCAGCATGTGCAGGAAGGGCCTGACGACATGCCGGCGCATGTGCGCGCGGCGCTCACGCAAACCAGCCTGTCGATACCGCTGGTCGCCGGCGGTTTGGCATTGGGGATCTGGCAGGGTATTTATTTGTGGGAGCACCGCAAGGCGCCGCAACGCCGGCGTGTGGTGGCCCATTTGCTGGGTGAGTGAGAATAGCGATGAGCTGTAACTTGACAGCGTTATAATAGCCAACGTGTATGGAACGGAATGGCTGTTTGCCGGTCTTTCCTCCTTCTGCCCATCCTGACTGAAGCCCAAAGCGTGCGCCCATTTGAACTCTTTATCGGACTGCGTTATACCCGTGCCAAGCGGCGTAACCACTTCATCTCGTTTATCTCGTTAATCTCCATGCTGGGTGTGATGCTCGGCGTGATGGCGCTTATCGTCGTCCTGTCGGTCATGAACGGCTTTCAGGACGAGCTGCGCAACCGTATTTTGGCGGTCGCCTCGCATGCCACCATCAGCGGGCCGGACAATTTGCTGTACGACTGGGAGAGCCTTGATAGAAAGGTGTTGCGCCATCCCGATGTGACCGGGGCGGCGCCCTATGTGATGCAACAGGGCATGCTGTCCTACGGCCAGACGGTGCAGGGCGCCTTGATTCGCGGGGTGGACCCGCGGCTGGAAAATCAGGTGGCGGATTTCGCTGCGAAAATGAAGGTGGGCAGTTTCGACAGCTTGCAACCGGGCCGTTTCGGCATCGTGCTGGGAATCGAGCTGGCGCGCAACCTGGGCGTCGGGGTAGGCGACAAGCTGGTGCTGATTGCGCCGCAAGGGCAGGTGACCGTGGCAGGTGTGGTGCCGCGGCTGAAAACCTTTACTGTCACCGGGGTGTTCGAGGCCGGCATGTATGAGTTCGACAGCGGCCTGGCGCTGATCAATCTGCGCGACGCGCAGGTGCTTTATCGCATGGGCGGCGCCGTTTCCGGGCTGCGGCTGAAAGTGCGCGACCTGTTCGATGCGCCGCGCGTGGTGCAACAGCTGGCGGTGGGGCTGCCGGCCGACATGTATTTCTCCGACTGGACGAAGGAGCATGCCAATTTCTTCCGTGCCGTGCAGATTGAAAAACGCATGATGTTCATTATCCTGCTGCTGATTGTGGCCGTCGCTTCGTTCAACATCGTTTCCACCCTGGTGATGGCGGTGACCGACAAGGAAGCCGATATTGCGATCCTGCGCACGCTGGGGGCGGCGCCGCGCAGCATCATGGCGATTTTCATGATTCAGGGGGCGGTGATCGGGGTGATCGGGACGCTGCTCGGACTGATTTCCGGCGTGCTGATCGCAGTGAATATCGAAACCATCGTGCCGGCCATCGAACGGCTGTTCCACACCCAGTTTTTGGCCAAGGACGTGTATTACATCAGCGAGCTGCCGTCCAAGCTGGCATGGAGCGATGTGGGGGTGATCGGTAGCGTGTCGCTGCTGTTGTCGTTGCTGGCGACGCTCTACCCGAGTTGGCGCGCGTCGCGTACTCAACCGGCGGAGGCTTTGCGCTATGAATGATGCGGTGCTCGTCTGCGACAATCTGAGCAAGACCTACGGGCGCGGGGAGCACGCCGTGGCGGTTTTGCAGGGCATCGACTTTAGCCTGCAGCCGGGCGAGCGGGTGGCCATCGTGGGCAGCTCCGGTTCCGGCAAGAGCACGCTGCTGCATTTGCTGGGCGGCTTGGATATGCCGACTGCCGGTAATGTGCTGGTCAAGGGGCAGGACTGGACCAGACTCGATGAAGCCGCGCAAGGCCAGTTGCGTAACCGTACCCTGGGCTTCGTCTACCAGTTTCACCATCTGCTGCCGGAATTCTCCGCGCTGGAAAACGTCGCCATGCCGCTGCTGATTCGCCGTGAAGAGCGCAAGGCGGCATACCGGCAAGCCACTGAAGCGCTGCAGGCTGTCGGCCTGGGACATCGCCTGACGCACAAGCCGGGCGAGTTGTCGGGCGGGGAGCGTCAGCGCACGGCCATCGCGCGGGCATTGGTGACCCAGCCGTCGGCTGTGCTGATGGACGAACCGACCGGCAACCTTGATGAACATACGGCGGCGGCGATTCAGGAGTTGTTGCTGCGGTTGAATGAGCAAAGCGGCGTGAGTTTCCTGATCGTGACGCACGACACGCGTTTCGCGGCCAGGATGCAGCGTGTCCTGACATTGCACGAAGGCCGGCTGACGCAAGGCGGTTAATCGAGCAGCGCCTGCCAGGCAGCCGCACCTTGCAAATACCTCGCTTCCCATTCGCGGGCGGCGGTTCGCAAACGTGGACTGTCTTTTAGCGCCAGCGCCTGCCTCAGCGAATCGGCCAATTCCGGTATGGCCACGCAACCCGGCATGCCCGTGGTTTCCCACGTTTCGGCATAAGCCGCCTGTTTGCTGATATTCCCCTGCTGTAACGGGTGGCGCAGATTGATGCGCGGCAGACCATAGGCCATGGCGACAATGCGGCCATGCAGGCTGCTGCCGCAATAGAGCGCGCTGCCCGCCAGCAGGGCACAAATGCGCCAGATGTCGAGGTCTTCGAATAGCTGCACGCGATCTGGCGGCAAGCGCGTCTTCAGGCGTCGGTAGGGCTCCAGCGCGTCATGCCAGGGGGCAGCGCCGGCACGAAACAGGACGATTCCCAAGCGGTTTGTGGTCATGAAGGGAAGCAGCTGCCGGGCCAACTGGTCGAGCGTCACATCGTCGCCAAAGTCGGCGCTGAATTGCAGCGCGAGGTAGCCATTCGGCATGGCTTCGCGCAGGGCAGCCAATGCGCCGTCGTGCGAGGCTGCCGTAACACGCGGATGAAACAGGCGGCGCACCAGCACGGCGGGGTCGGGCAGCAAGTGCGGTGCGAGTCCGGCTGCTTGCAGGACGCCGTGAGTGACGTGATCGCGCACACCGATAAAGTCGGCTTCACGCAGTGCCTCATATACTTGTACGGGTTTTTTCAGTGCAAGATCGACGCCGCCCACAGCGTTGAATATCCACCGACCGGCTGAGTGAAAACGGCTGCGCGGTACCACGTAAGGGGCAATGCGGTCGCTGCCCGTCTGCGTCTGGGCCCATTGATCGCGTATTGACGGCGTTGCGGCGTCGTAAAGCGCAATGGCCTGCATCGCCTCGGCTTGGGTTTGCAGCATGACGGCCGCTTCCCAGTTGCTGCATGTGAGCAATTCGCCGCCGGCATGGACCAGGTGGACGCGTTTGCCTGCCGTGTGTTGCACGGCGTCAGCAAGAGAGACGACCCGCAGACCGCCCCAGCGGGTGAGGTCGCGCCGGGCCAGTCCTGTCATGATGCATGGGCGGTCTTGCAGCAAGGATTGGGTGATGTGGGCAAACAGCAGGTCGCCCAGATTATGCCGGTCGAAGGCTCCGAAAATGATTACGGGAGCTGGCATGGCGTATCAGTAGGTGCGGTCCTGCCGTCTGCGCCAATACCACAGGATATAAAGGCGCCAGCCGAGGCGTGAAAGCAGATAGCCGAGCAGGGATGTCAGGCTGGCGAGCAGCAACAGTCCCAGCAGGAATGTCGGGCCGAGCGAAACGACCCAGCTGAACAGAGCCGGCAGAAGTTTCGACCAGTCCGTGTCGTGCCAGTCAAAATCGAGCGGCGGCAAGGCGCCGACGCTCTGGCCGGTGAGCAGGCTGCCCAGCCAGTAAGCCAGGGCAAAAAGAAACGGTGTCGTGAGCGGATTGGTGATCCAGGTGGCGGCGACAGCAACCGGCAGATTGACGCGGAAAACGATGGCCAGTACGGCGGCGGTCAGCATTTGCAGCGGCAAGGGATTGTAGGCGGCAAACAGACCGAGCGCGAGGCCGCTGGAAACGGACTTGCGGTTCAAGTGCCACAGATTGGGGTGATGCAGGAAGCGGCCGAAACGTGCCAGATGTGGATGATTCCTGACTGAATCGTGGCTGGGCAGAAATTTTCGCAACAGTTTGCGCGGCATGGTGCTCCTCTGATTGGTTTTGTTTTCTTCAGCCCAGTCGGGCTGCCAGGAAAATGGTAAAGACTTTTTACCCGGCTTGACTCGACCTGGCTGCAAATTTGGTCAATTATTTACAGCAAGCCGGCTGACCGCGCAATAGCAATAACAACAGCCCACCGTACTGTAACGCTGACTTGAGGGCGAGTTGAGGCGGTTCAAACAAAGCCATGCAGGCATTCTACGATAGAGTCAAAGACCATGATAGCGGCTTTGCCATGACGGTTTCAGTGGATCTATTGTTTCAGGTCAAGATTCCGGCCTGGCTGCCGATAGTTTTTTGTATATTTGTCCGCGGAGCCTGTGCAAGTTTCATCCGGACTTTGATGCGTTGCTGCTGCAAATAGTGCGGCAAGACGACGCTGGATGCATTGTCTGCGGGGGCTGCGGGTTTGCCGGTGGTGACTTTGGCGGGCAGTTTCAGGCGCAGCCGGGGAACGCTGGCGTGTTACGGGCAGATCGGCTGGCTCGATGCTGTGGTACATTCGCCTGAAGCGTGCGTTAAGCGTGCGCTCGCGTTGGCGCATCAGTTCACAGCAGCGGACAGGCAGGTGCTGGCGGGGTTGGCACGCGGCTTGCAACGGCTTGCAAAAAGATAAATTGGCTATAGCCGCGTTTCCGACTGGTTGAATGCGGTGACTGCGCACTAGTGTATTCGCGGTGTACGCGGTGGTGGCGTAACCGGATGATTGTAAATATTAATTATAAGGACGGGGATGCAAGACGGAATGACTGTCGGCAACTGGCTTGAACAGGCCATTACTGCCCATGACGCGGGAGATTTTGCCGGTGCGGTTGCCGCCTACCGGCAATTTTTGTCACTCACCCCGGGAAACATTGATGTGATGACCTTGCTTGGCGATGCTCTGCAACAGTCGGGGGACTACCCCGGCGCCATTGCGGTGTATGCCGATGCATTGGCATTGCAGCCGGAAAATGCCGTGCTGCAGAACAATACCGGCGTCGCCTTGAGGCACCAGGGGTATCTGGCGGATGCGCTGGATTGTTTCCTCAATGCCATCAATCTTGCGCCCGGCTACGTCGATGCCTGGCTGAATATCGGTTCGGTGCTGAATATGCAGGGACGGCTTGAGCATGCCGCAACCGCATTCAATCGCGTGCTCGATCTGGAACCGCAAAATCCCAAGGTCCATGTCGGATTGGGCAACACCTTGTCCCGTGCAGGGCTGTTCGACGCTGCCCTGACATCCTACGAGACCGCTTTATTGCTCGAGCCGGGCAACAACGACGCCCGCTGGGGACGTGGCCTGGTCAATTTGAGCCTGGGGCAATGGGATACTGCCTGGCAGGATTACGAGCTGCGCTTTCGCATGCAGGCAGCCTATCCCTTCGCCTATTCCAGACCGCACTGGCGGGGCGAGGGATTTGCCGACAAGACCCTGCTGATCCATGACGAAATCGGTTATGGCGACGTGTTCCAGTTTTCGCGTTATTTCCCGCGCGTGAAGCAGCGCGGCGGGCGTGTGCTGCTGGAAGTGAAGCCGGGCCTTAAGCGCCTGTTTGAAGGATTCCCGGGCGTTGACGAGGTGCGCGAGCGGGGCAGCCAGCCGCAGCCGGAAAGCGATTTCGATCTGCTGGTGCCGCTGGAGAGCCTGCCCGCTGTTTTCGCTACGCGCACCGATTCCATCCCCCCGCTTGTGGCGCCGACCTTGCCGGACGAATTGCTGGCGGCTTGGCAAGAGCGCCTGAGCTCGCTGCCTGGCCGCAAAGTCGGCATCGTCTGGGCGGGAAATCCGAACAGCGCCTATGACGTGCAGCGTTCCATGCAGTTGAGCGAACTGCTGCCGCTGCTGCGTGCGGCCGGCGATTGCAGCTTTGTCAGCCTGCAGGTGGGGACAGCCGCAGAGCAGATGCAGCAGTCTGATGTGGCCATTTTCGATGCATCGCCCTGGCTGACCGATTTTGCCGAAACAGCCGCGGCCATCAGGTCGCTGGATCGGGTGATTACCGTGGAAACGTCGGTGGCTCACCTGGCGGGCATGCTGGGGACGCCGGTTTGGGTGATGCTGACGAAGGTGCCGGCATGGCGCTGGGGTGTCGAAGGCGACAATACGCCCTGGTATCCGGCCATGCGTCTTTACCGCCAGAGCGAGACGGGCGACTGGAGCAACGTTCTGGATGCTGTGGCAAAAGATCTCGGGGCTATCTGATGAAAGCTGTGATTCTGGCGGGCGGCCTGGGTACGCGGATCAGCGAAGAATCCCACCTGCGGCCGAAACCGATGATCGAGATCGGCGGCAAGCCCATTCTCTGGCATATCATGAAGTGCTACTCGCACCACGGCATCAATGATTTCATCATTTGCCTGGGCTACAAGGGCTATGTCATCAAGGAATATTTCGCCAATTACTTTCTGCACATGTCCAACGTGACGTTCGATATGGCGAACAACAAGATGGAAATTCACCAGAACTACGCCGAGCCCTGGCGCGTTACGCTGGTCGACACCGGCGCCGAGACCATGACCGGCGGACGGCTCAAGCGGGTGAGAGATTACCTGGGCGACGAAACGTTCTGCTTCACCTATGGCGACGGCGTGTCGGACGTGAATATTTCCGACCTGGTCCGGTTCCATGCGGCGCATGGCAGGAAGGCGACCGTTACGGCCATCCAGCCGCCGGGCCGCTACGGTGCGCTGAAGCTGGATGAGTCCGCGGCAGTCATGCATTTCCAGGAAAAGCCGGTAGGCGACGGGGCGTGGATCAACGGCGGTTTTTTTGTGCTGCATCCGTCCGTTATCGATTACATTGCCGGCGACCATTCCATGTGGGAAGGCGAGGCGCTTGAGCGCATCGCCGCCGAGGGCGAGCTGAAAGCCTATCAGCACCGGGGTTTCTGGCAGGCGATGGATACGTTGCGCGATAAAACCCAACTGGAAGAGCTCTGGGCCAGGCCAAACCCTCCTTGGAAAGTCTGGTAAGGCATGTTCGGCGGCATTTATTCGGCTAGACGGGTACTGATTACCGGGCATACGGGATTCAAAGGCAGTTGGCTGGCCTTGTGGCTGAGCGAGATGGGGGCAGAGGTGACGGGCCTGGCGCTGGAGCCGGAGGCGGCACCCAGTCATTGGGATGCCATTGCCCTGCCGATTGACAGTCAATTGACGGACATCCGCGCGGCCGATGCGGTGCAGGAGGTGTTTGCCAAAGCCCGGCCGGAAATTGTTTTTCACCTCGCCGCCCAATCGCTCGTTCGCCGTTCCTATCGCAATCCGCTGGATACCTGGTCGTCCAATGTCATGGGGACCGCCTGCGTATTGGAGGCCTGTCGCAACACGCCCAGCGTGCGTGCAGTGGTCGCCGTGACGACGGACAAGGTGTACGACAACCAGGAGTGGTCCTGGGGCTACCGGGAAAATGACCGGCTCGGCGGGCACGACCCCTACAGCGCCTCCAAGGCGGCTTGCGAGCTTGTGGCGGACAGTTACCGCAAAGCCTTTTTTTCTGCGGCAGATGCGCCGTTGCTGGCAACGGCACGCGCGGGCAACGTGATCGGCGGCGGCGACTGGTCGGAAGATAGGCTGATTCCCGATCTGGTCCGGGCTATCGGCCAAGCGGGGACGCTGGAAATACGCTCCCCCAACGCCACACGCCCGTGGCAGCACGTGCTGGATTGTCTGTCCGGCTACTTGCAGCTGGGACAGGGCTTGCTGCAAGGTCGCCGGGACTGGACGGCGGCCTGGAATTTCGGTCCGGCTGTGCACGACAACCGCACGGTGGCGGAGTTGCTCGACATGCTGGCGCGACACTGGCCGGAAGTGCGCTGGGCGGTTGCGGCCAATGCCGATTTGCATGAGGCCGGTCAGCTTTACCTGGATAGCGCCAAGGCCAGGCAGACGCTGCGCTGGCGGCCGGTATGGGAGCTGGAAGCGGCTGTTGCGGCGACAGCTCAGTGGTACCGCGCCTATACGGCGGGCCGGGTGGAATCCCGCCAGCAGTTGGCCGGCTATTTCCGGGCGGCGCAAGACGCAGGTGTGGAATGGGCCAAAGCATGAATATCCAGCTGACTGCGATTGCGGGCGTTGTCGTCATCCGCACGGAAGCCTATGAGGACGAGCGCGGTGCCTTCGCGCGCCTTTACTGCGAGCGCGCCCTGGCGGACGTGCTGGGGGCGCGCCGCGTGGTGCAGATCAACCGGTCGCTTACGCGCAAGGCGGGGGCCATCCGCGGCATGCATTTTCAGTATGCGCCGCATGCCGAAATGAAAATGATCCGCTGCCTCAAAGGGCGGGTGTGGGACGTGGCGGTGGATATCCGGGCAGGCTCCCCGACCTTTTTGCACTGGCATGCCGAAGAGCTGACCCCCGCCAACGCAAAAATGCTGGTCGTGCCGGAAGGCTGTGCGCATGGCTTCCAGGTGCTGGAAGAGGACAGCGAATTGCTTTACCTGCACACGGCATTTTATGAGCCGGCCGCGGAAGGCGGCTTGCTGTATGACGATCCGCGTCTGTCCATCGCATGGCCCCTGCCGGCGACGGAAATTTCCCGCCGGGACCGGGAACATGCGGCCATTGCGGAGGATTTTGCGGGAATGCGCTTATGAAATGCCGTCATTGCGGTCAGCCGCTGGAGCATGTCTTTCTCGATCTGGGTTTTGCTCCGCCGTCGAATGCCTATTTGAGTGCAGCCGACCTGACGGCGCCGGAACTCTATTTTCCGCTCAAGCTGTATGTCTGCGAGCATTGCTGGCTGGTGCAGACGCTCGACTTCAGCCGCGCCGATGAGTTGTTCAGTCACGACTACGCCTATTTTTCCTCGGTTTCGAAAACCTGGCTGGAGCATGCCGAGCGTTACACAGAAAAAGTGGTCGGGCTGCTGGAGCTCGGGCCGCACAGCCGGGTGGTTGAAATTGCCTCCAATGACGGTTATCTGCTGAAGAATTTCGTCGCCCGGAATATTCCCTGCCTGGGCATCGAGCCGACCGCCAGCACCGCACAGGCGGCACGTGCGATGGGCATTCCCGTACTGCAGGAATTTTTCGGCGAAGAATTGGCGCTGCGTCTTGCCAGTGAGGGACAACAGGCCGATCTGGTGGCCGGCAACAATGTGTTTGCCCACGTACCCGATATCAACGACTTTACCCGTGGTTTGAAGGCGCTGCTGAAGCAGGGGGGCGTGATCACGCTGGAATTTCCGCACCTGATGCGCCTGTTGGAATTCGGCCAATTCGACACGGTTTATCACGAACACTTTTCCTACCTGTCGCTCTATACCGTTTCCCGCATTTTCACTGCGGCGGGGTTGCGTGTGTGGCAGGTGGAAGAATTGCCGACCCATGGCGGCAGCCTGCGGGTGTACGGTTGTCATATTGACGATGCGCGGTCCGATGACGCATCGGTGCAGCGCATTCTGGCAGAGGAGCAGCGCAGAGGCATGCGGGCGCTGCCGTTGTATCTTGCCTTTCAGGCGACTGCGAACCGCATCAAGGATGATCTGCTGGCGTTCCTGCTCGAACAGAAGCGGGCGGGAAAACGGGTGCTGGCCTACGGCGCTGCCGCCAAAGGCAACACACTGCTGAATTACGCCGGCGTAAAGCCCGACCTGTTGGCAAAGGTTTTTGACGCCGCACCGTCGAAACAAGGGAAATACCTGCCCGGCAGCCATATTCCCATTTTGCCGCCGGCAAACCTGGCGGCGGAACGGCCCGATTATGTCCTGATTCTGCCCTGGAATATCAAAGCGGAGGTGGTGCGCCAGAATAGCGCGATGCAGGAATGGGGCGGGCGTTTCGTGGTGGCGGTACCGTCGCTGGAGGTGTGCTGATGCGGGTTGCCGTAACCGGTGCCAGCGGATTCATCGGCCGGCATGTCGTCGCCCAGCTGCTGGGGCGCGGCTGCGAAGTCGTCGCCCTGTTGCGCGAGCCGGCGCGCCAGCCGGATGAATGGGCGGGGCGCGTCGAGGTCGTGCCGTTTGCTTTGGGGGAAAGCGGACTCGGACTCTATGACCGGCTGCGCCAGCCGGATGGGCTGATCCACCTGGCCTGGGCAGGTTTGCCCAACTACCGCTCCTTGCATCACTTCGAAACCGAACTGCCCAGACAGTATCAATTTCTGTCCTCGCTTGTGCGAGAGGGGTTGCCCGCCATGCTGGTGGCCGGTACCTGTTTTGAGTACGGCATGCAGTCCGGCATGCTGAGTCCCGCCATGCCGGCGATGCCGGCGAATCCCTATGGTTACGCCAAGGATGCGCTGCGGCGGCAATTGCAGATGTTGCAAACCGAGCAGGATTTCAATCTGGTTTGGGGGCGGATATTTTATCTCTATGGCGATGGTCAGTCGGCTGCATCGCTTTATCCCAAACTGCAAGAGGCGGTCGCGGCCGGCGCGACTACCTTCGCTATGTCCGGTGGCGAGCAGCTGAGGGATTACCTGCCGGTTGCCGAAGTGGCCCGGCGAATTGCCGTGCTGGCGCTGTCCAATCGCAATCTCGGGGTGCAGAACATTTGCTCGGGCCAGCCTGTTTCGGTGCGCCGGCTGGTGGAAGGATGGGTGGAACAGAATCAATGGAACATCACGCTGAATCTGGGGGTTTATCCTTACCCGGATTACGAGCCCATGGCATTTTGGGGGGAGGATTCGTTTTCCCTTTTATTTCCTGAACAAGCGGCGCAGGATGAGGGGGAGGGCGTATGAGCCCGTTGCAATTGCGCGCGGGGACGGCGAGGCAGTTGGCCGACTACGTGATGCACCAGCTTGATCATCTGTTTCCACACGCCCCCAATGGGGCTGAACTCCTGCAAGCGCATGTGCCCGGCGCGCTCCAGCGCATCAAGCCGATTCTTTCGGCTTGCAAGGCGTTCCGACAAGACGAGTTCGATCACTTCAATTCCATGCAATATGCCACTTTCGTCTATTTGCTGGCCAACGAGTTGTGGCAGCATGGCGCGGAGCAAGAACAATTCGCGCTGTGCGAAAGACTTTTTCTGCTGAACAAGGCGCTGGCCGGTCTGGATCTGTATTACAAAATTGCCATGCCGGAGGTGTTTTTCCTGTCCCACGGCAGCGGCTCGGTATTGGCAAACACGGAGTACGGCAACAAGCTGGTACTCTTTCATAATGTGACGGTCGGGCGATACGGCGAGAGCCGGCCAACCATAGGGCAGCATGTCATCCTGTTTCCCGGCGTGATCGTTGCGGGCAATTCGATGATTGGAAATGGGGCGGTGATTTCTGCTGGCCTCAGCATTATCAACCAGACGGTGCCGGACGATTGTGTGGTCTTTGCCGGCCCGGCGGGCCTGGTATTCAAGCCCAAGAAAAAGTCCTATGCGGCGGAATTCTTTCGCTGAGCTGGCGGCGTCGACAATGAATGTTGGAAAGTCCTGTGCATGAAGAACAAAAGTCCTCAATTGACCGTCGGTTTGCCTGTATTCAACGGCGAGAAGTTCGTCGGCAATGCGATCGAATGCATGCTGGAGCAGACTTATTCGGATTACGTCTTTATTATTTCCGATAACGCCTCCACCGATGCGACCCAGGATATTTGCCGTCAGTACGAGAAGTTCGACAAGCGCATCAAGTACTATCGTAATGAGCAGAACCTGGGGGCGGCCAAAAATTTCGAACTGCTCTACCAAAAGGTCGAGACGCCCTTTTGGACGCCGATTTCGCACGACGATTATTTTTCCCTCAATTTTCTCGAAGCTTGCCTGAATAAGCTGATCGAGAATCCTGCCGTTGTTTTGGCGGCGCCGTCCCAGATTGCCGTGATTAACGCCAATGGTTTTATCAAGCGGGCCGAGAGCAATTTCAATACCACGGGCATGTCGCTGGCGGAACGCTTATGTCACATGCTCGACCGGATCATGTGGGTATCGTTTTACGGCGTGAGCCGTACGCGCATATTTGGCGAGGTGTGGTCCAACATCGCGCCGTACAAAACGCGGTTTGGCGCGGACGTGATCTTTTTGGCAGGGATGCTGCTCAAGGGCCAGATTGCCGCGGCGGAGGGTACAACATTTTTTTATCGGGAAGCGGATACCGAAAAGTCAGCGACGGTCTACGCACAGGATTTGCTGCCGGGGCAAGCCGTTGCCACGATGCCGTATACGGGACTGCTGGAATCGATTCTGGAGGTACTGTTTCTGTTCGCCGAGGTGCCGGTCGAGCAAAGAAAAACAATCAGCGATGCCCTTCTGCAGACAGTGCTAAAACAACCCAGCTGGGCGTACCAGCTTGACAGGGAGCAGCGTGCGCAGGAGGCCGCCACGCTGCCGCCCATGTCTTCCATCGTTACGCCGCCGGCGGTGGGGCCTGGGCCTGTCTTGCCTGCTGCGGCCGTCCAGTCCGCTCCTGTCCCTGCTCCTGTCGCAACCAGGACCGATGGGGTTGAGGCCGGCGGCAAATTCGGCATCAACGTGGTTGGGCATATTTCCGGCAATCTTGGATTGGGCGTTTCGGCCCGTAGCGTGGTCAAGTCGTTGCTGGAAAACAATATTCCCATTGCTATTTTTGACATCGATCCGGGACTGGGGCGCGGGCGCAAGGATCTGACTTTTGCCCAATATCACGTAAAGTCGCTGGATGAATTGGTTTACCCGATAACGCTGTTCATGATGCCGCCAACCATTGGTTGGCTGAAAGAGGCATTGCCCGGACTGTTCCCCGCCGACAAGCTGCTGGTGGCGTACAGCATGTGGGAGCTGCCGGTTCTGCCGACGCCGTGGATGCAAGCGCTGGAGTCGTTTGATGTATTGGTGGCGGGTTCCGAGTTCATTCGGCATGCCTTTGAATTCAATTTGTCCAAAGTTCAGACAATTGTGACCAAGCATCCGCTCTACCTGCCCGATAACATTACGGGGGATCGGCAGCGATTCAGTCTGCCGGCTGATAAGACCATTTTCGTCACGGCTTTCGAGCCGAACAGCGATCCGGTCAGGAAAAACCCGCGCGGTGCCTTGCGCGCCTTTCTTGCCGCTTTTCCGGACGACGACTCGGTTTGTCTGGTGATCAAGATCAACAATGCCTATTCAGATGGGATTCTGCATCCGTCGGTGGTGGAATTGCAGCGCATTGCCAATGCCGATGACCGCATTGTCTTTGTTACAGCGAGCATGCCTTATATCGATGTGCTGGGACTTTATGCCTCCTGTGATGTTTTTGTTTCTCTGCATCGGGCGGAGGGGCTGGGGCTTGGGCTAATGGAAGCCATGGCGCTGGGAAAGCCGGTGATCGCAACCGGCTGGTCGGGCAACATGTCGTTTATGGATCACACCTGCGCCTGCCTGGTGCCCTATGTACTTATTCCCGTCAACGGCAGCATTCCTGCTTACACCATCGCGGAACTCGGGCGCGAGGCCAAGTGGGCGGAACCTTCGCTCGCCCATGCTTCGGCCTGGATGCGGCAATTGGCCGCCGCGCCCGAATTGCGTAATGAAATAGGGCAGGCAGCGGCCCGTGCCATGGCCATGCACCACAAGCAGGCCAGTGCCGCTGGATTTGTTTCCGAGTTGCATGCCATCTGGCAACACAAACAGTTTCTGCCGCATGCGGTTGAAATTGACGAAGGCGCCGCTGCTCTTACTGGTCTGGGTGTGCTCGACCAAGCTTACCAGACATGGCGGAACAAGCATTCCATACAGGAAATCGACGCGCAGATTCTGGCGGAACGAATGGTCATGAAATGGAAAACCAAACCGGTGTTCCATTTCGTCGTGCTGGTCGTGCAAGGACAGCAAAAAGCGCTGGCGGACGTGATCGACAATCTGTCGGCTCAAATGTACGGCAATTGGCGTTTGACTGTTGTGGCGGATTTCGCCTCGCCAGACGCGGCCTTCAATCAGTCCGATACATTGCAGTGGATACAGATGCAGTCCGAGTGGCCGCTGGCGGATGTGCTCAATGTTGTAGTGGATCGCCGCAAGGATGATTGGTTTAGCGTGACCGCGCCGGGATTTGCGCTGGAGCCGCAAGCCTTGCTGGTCTTGTCCAATTACATCAACGCGTATTCAGACTGGCAGCTGATTTATACGGACGAAGACCGGCTGGAGTTGCATGGCCGACATGCCGATGCGCGTTTCAAGCCGGAATTCAATCTCGAATGGTTGCGGGCAGCCAATTATATGGGGGATGTCATATTCTGCAGCGGGCGCGCGATTGATGAAGTCGGCGGCTTTGCCGATTTGCCGGGCGCTTATCAATACGATCTGTCGTTGCGGCTTTATGAGCGTTTTGGCGGTAAGGGCATCGGCCATATTTCCGAAGTGCTGGTTTCCCTGACGCCGCAGTTCTGGTCCTTGGGTGACGCCGAAGGCGAGATGCAAGCCGTGCGCAGCCACCTTCAGCGCCTGAGCATCGAGGCTGAAGTGGTGGACGGTTATCAGCCCGGCACGCGCAGGGTGGCATACCAATGGAAAACCCGGCCGCCTGTTTCCATCATCATTCCCAACAAGGACAGTCTGGAGTACCTGCAGCCCTGTTTGCAGAGCGTGTTTGAGAAAACCCAATATCCCGTCTTTGAAGTGTTGGTGGTGGATAACGGCAGTACCGATCCGGATGTGCTGGAGTACTACGAGCTGATGTTGCGGCAGGAACCGCGTTTGCGGCTGCTGCGCGACCCGCAGCCATTCAATTTTTCGGCCATGAACAATCTTGCGGCGCGCGAAGCCAGGGGCGAGTATCTGGTGCTGCTCAATAACGATACCCAGATCGTGCAGGGTGACTGGCTGGCCCGTATGTTGTCGTACGGCCAGCGCCCGGATGTAGGTGTCGTCGGAGCGCGTTTGGTGTATCCGGAAACGAGCGTGTTGCAGCATGCGGGTGTGGTGCTGGGCATGCAGGGGGTCGCCGACCACATTTTCAACGGCCAGCTCAAGATCGATGAACCGGGCTATCTCGGCCGGGCGCATGTGGACCAGGAATACTCGGCGGTCACCGCTGCCTGCATGCTGGTGCGAAAAGCCCTGTATGACCAGGTCGGCGGGCTGGATGAGGGAGCATTCAAGGTTTCGTACAACGACGTGGACCTGTGTCTCAAGATCGGTGCGCTCAATTACAAAATCATCTGGACGCCGTATGCGACGGTCGTTCACCATGGCTCCGTTTCGCAAAAAGCATCGAACGTCGATCTGATGAAGCGGGCATTGAATGCCCAGCGGTTCGAGGCCGAGCAACACGCCATGCTGCGCAAATGGCTGCCGCAACTGGCCAACGACCCGGCCTACAATCGGCATTTGAGCCTGATGGCGCCGGACTGCCGTGCGGAAAGCAGCATCGTGGTCGATTGGGACCCCCATTTCCATGATCGCCAACGTATCCTCGGCGTGCCTTTGACCGGCGCCTCCGGCGAATATCGGGTGATCAGTCCGTTCAGGGCGCTCAGCCGGGCCGGCCTGGCGCAAACCACCCTTATTCAGGCCGGCAAGATGTTTGAGACCCGCGTCATGCTGCCGGTTGAGCTTGAGCGCGCGGCGCCGGATGTGCTGGTCATGCAAGCCGCAGTGGATGACCGGCAGTTGCGCGCCCTGGATGAATTCAAACAATTCAACTCGGGTGTGAAGCGCATTTTTACCCTGGATGACTTGGTCACCCAGATTCCGCAGAAGAGCTCCTTCTACCGGCATTCGTACCGGGATGCCAAACCGCGGCTCAGAAAAGCGTTGAGCTTGTGCGACCGGGCAATTGTCAGCACCGAACCGCTGGCCGAGTTGTGCCGCCCCATGATCGAAGACGTCAAAGTGGTGCCGAACAGACTGGAAGCGGCAATCTGGGGCGGGCTCACTTCGCAGCGCGGGAGCGGCAAGAAGCCGCGCGTGGGCTGGGCCGGGGCGCAACAGCACGCGGGCGATCTGGCGTGGATTCAGGACGTGGTCAAAGAAACGGCGAATGAAGTCGAGTGGGTCTTTCTGGGGATGTGTCCGGATGAAATCCGTTCGTACGTGCATGAATTCCATGACTTCGTACTGTCGTTTTATGACTACCCGGCCAAATTGGCCAGTCTGAATCTCGATCTGGCCATCGCCCCGCTGGAAATACACGCGTTCAATGAGGCGAAGAGCAATCTTCGTTTGCTGGAATACGGCGCCATGGGTTGGCCGGTGATCTGTACCGACATTTATCCCTATCAGACCAACGCCGCCCCCGTATGCCGCCTGCCGAACAATGTGGGCGCCTGGGTGAATGCGATTCGCGAACGCATCTACGACCTGCAGTCCGCCTACCGGGAAGGCGACCGGCTCAAGGCCTGGGTGGAGCAGAACTATATACTCGAGAATCATCTGGATGACTGGTTCGGGGCGCTTGCCCGCTAATTCCGGCGGGGTGTCATGATGAATGCCCAAGAGGACTTGGCCAAGGCAATTTCAATGCACCTGGCGGGCCAGCTCGAGGCAGCCGCGGAGGCGTATCTCCGCCTGCTCGCCGGGCAGCCGGACAATGTCGATGCACTGTTTCTGCTGGGAACCCTGCGGGTCCAGCAAGGAGCAATGAACGAGGCGCTGGCCGCCTTGTCCCGCCTTCTGCAGCTTAAACCGGATCATATGGATGGATGGGGGCAGCTGGCCGAGTTGCATCGCGCCACGGGACAGTTTGCCGCGGCGTTGCATTGCTACCGGCAAGTGCTGCAGCTGTCGCCGGATAATGCGGCTGCCCGCGCCGGCGAGGCCGAATGCCTGGCGGCGTTGGTAGCCGCTGCACAGCAGGCCATGCAGGCTGCGCTTGCTGCCTATCAGCGGCGGGATTTTCCGGCGGCGATTCAGTGGGCAAAGGAATCTCTGAATCACTATCCCAGTGCGGCGGCATGGAACAACCTGGGAGTGATGTATAAAGAGCAGGGCGATTGGCCGGCAGCCGAGGGTGCCCTGCAGGCCGCGGTCAACCTGGCGCCGGACTATGCCGAGGCATGGAGCAATCTGGGCAATGTCTATTGGGTGCAGCACCGTTACCGGGACGCTCTCGATCCATACGATCGGGCGGTGCAACTGCAGCCGGATAATGCGGTTTCCTGGAATAATCTGGGCAACGGCCTGCAGGCGGCAGGGCGGCTGGATGCGGCTGTCGAGGCGTTTGAGCGGGCGCTGCAACTGGATCCCGACTTTGCCATGGCGCATTGGAATCATGCCATCGCTGCATTGCTCAAGGGCGATTACCGTACCGGCTGGAATGAATACGAATGGGGCTTTGCGTGCGGGCTGCGGCCGCTGAAGTTTCAGCCTTTGCCGGTGTGGCAGGGGGAGCCCGGTGTGCGGCTGATCGTGTACGCCGAACAAGGCTTTGGCGATACCCTGCAGTTCGTGCGTTTTCTGCCCGCTTTGCAGGATAAGGTTGCGCAACTGGTTTTGGCCGTGCCGGTGGAATTGCAGCGTCTGTTGCAGCGTTCTTTCCCGGCCGTCCGGGTCGCGCCGGAGGCGCAGCTGAACAAGCGGGACTATGATGCCGTGCTGCCCTTGATGAGTCTGCCGCATCGGCTGGGGCGGGTGGAGCCGGCCGATTTTTCCGCCGCAACGCCTTACCTGAAAGCCGATCCGGCGAATGCGGCGAGGTGGCAAGCGCGCCTGTCCCAATTTGCCGGCGAACGGCTTGGCATTGCCTGGCAGGGCAGCCGCAAGCACAAGGGCGACGCCCTGCGCTCCATTCCGGCCGAGCGGCTGGCCGGAGCGCTTGCCGGCAGCGGGATTGCGCTGCACAGCCTGCAGGCGGGGCACGATGCGCCCGACGTGCCGCAGGGTGTGACGGACTGGCGGACAGAGATTCAAGATTTCGACGATCTTGCCGCTATAGTGCATGAGCTTGACTGTGTGGTAACGGTGGATACGGCCGTCGCACATCTGGCGGGTGCGCTGGGTAAGCGGGTCTATCTGCTTTTGCCTTTTGCGCCCGACTGGAGGTGGGGGAGGTCCGCCGAGGAATGTGTCTGGTACGGTCAGATGCACTTGCTCAGGCAGGCGTCGCCGGGTGATTGGGATTCTGTCCTGCGGCATCTGGCAGCGGCCCTGACAAAAAAATAAAAATATGGCCTAAAGTTCTTTGCGGTACTGCCGATAACCAACATGACAGCGGTTGAAATGCGGTTTAAGCCTCAACCGGGGTCTAAGGCTTAAACCTTGTTTTAATTGGTTCATCCGGTTAAGGAGAAAGAAAAATGGCACTCGTCGTCAATACTAATATCGCTTCGCTGGTTGCTCAGAACAATCTGAATAACTCGCAAAGCGCACTGCAGGTTTCCCTGCAACGTCTGTCTTCCGGTCTGCGCGTAAACAGCGCCAAGGACGATGCGGCAGGTCTGGCAATTTCCCAGGCATTCACCGCGCAAATCCGCGGTAACAACCAGGCGATCCGTAACGCAAACGACGGTATCTCTCTGGGTCAAACCGCTGAAGGCGCGCTGGGTCAGATCGCCAACAACGTTCAACGTATTCGTGAAATTGCCGTACAGGCAGCCAACGGTACCGTCAGCGATACCAACCGTTCTCAGCTGCAGAACGAGGTGAACCAGCTGACCCAGGAAATTTCCCGTATCGTTCAGACCACCAACTTCAACGGCACCAACCTGTTGTCCGGCGCCAGCACCCTGACCTTCCAGGTGGGCGCTTCCGGCTCCAGCAACAACCAGGTGAGCATTACCACCACCAACCTGGCGCAAAGCGGCGCTGCCGGCTTGTATTCCTATGCAACCAGCCTGACTGCAACCGGTACCGTGGATATCACCACCTCCGGTGCGGCTTCTGCTGCGATTGCCAACCTGGATGCGGATATTTCCCAGATTTCCACCGTACGTTCCACCTTCGGTGCGGTGCAAAACCGTTTCGAAGCCGTGGTGGCCAACTTGCAGAACTACGTGCAGAACCTGACCGCTGCAAACAGCCGTATCGTGGACGCCGACTTTGCCTCTGAAACTGCAAACCTGACCCGTAATCAGATTCTGCAGCAAGCGGGTACCGCGATTCTGTCCCAGGCCAATGCCTTGCCGCAGAGTGCACTGACCCTGTTGCGTTAATTCTTGAACGGGTAAGTGAAAAGGCCGGGACCTTCTATAACAGAAGTGTTCCGGCTTTAACCGTTAAAGGAGGTGTAAAATGGAAATCCAATCCATAGCCGTTTCACATCAGACGCTGACTTCCAGCCAAAACAACAGTCCGCCGGCGGTTCAGCAGACCGTGACTGAGGCCGGGGAGGGGGCGACTCACGATGCGATGCATGAAATAGCTGGGAAACAGAAGCCCGTTGATTCCAATACCTTGCAGCAGGCTGTTGATCAGGCAAATGAAACAATCCAGAACCTGTCCAATGAATTGCAATTCAGCGTGGACCAGGGAACGGGTGAGTATGTGGTGAAAATCGTCGATAAGCAGACGAATGAAGTTGTCCGGCAGATTCCTTCCAAGGAAATGCTGGAAATCAGCAAACGTTTGGATGAATTGCGTGGATTACTTATCCAGCAAAAGGCATGATTGTCTATAATAGACGGTGTGCGAGGAGTTAGATCATGGCCATTACAGCAGCAGGCATCGGGTCCGGTATCGATGTGAGTTCAATTGTCAGCCAGTTGATGGCAATCGAGCGCCAGCCGCTCGATGCCCTGAATCAAAGCCGGTCCCAATACAACGCCCAGCTGTCCGCCTACGGCAAGATAAAGAGCGACCTGGCGGCATTCCAGACAGCCGTGCAGGCGATGCAGTACAGCACCAGCTTCGCGCTCTATGGCGCGACCTCTTCCAATACTTCTGTCCTGTCGGCCTCAACTGATACCACGGCATTGTCAGGGACCCACAGCATTACTGTAAATTCCCTTGCCCAAGCGCAGATCCAGGTCGCGGCAACCGGTTTTGCCGACACGGGCACAACGGCGGTAGGTGCGGTGGGGGATACGCTGACCTTTACCACCGGTTCCAATACCTTTACGGTGACGCTTGACAGCACCAACAATACCCTGCAGGGACTGCAAAACGCAATCAACTCGGCAGCGGGCAACTATGGCATAACGGCGTCGATACTGAATGACGGTACGGCCAACGGCAACCGTCTGGTCATTACTGCGAATTCTTCGGGTACGGCAAACGCCGTCACTCTGTCCGGTACCTTGGCTACCAGTTTGAGTTTCGCGACTACCCAGGCGGCTGCAAACGCAAGTCTGACAGTTGACGGGGTAACCGGAATCACCAAATCAAGCAATACGATCAGCGATGTGCTGCAAGGTGTGACTCTCAATCTGCAAGGCACCGGCACTACCACGCTGACTGTGCAAGCTGACACCACAGCCGTTACAGGTCTCGTGAATAAATTTGTATCGGCCTATAACGCGTTGCAAAGCGACATATCCAGTCTGCATGGCAAGGGCGGGACGCTGGAGGCCGACAATACGATTCTCACGATCAACAGCGTGCTGGGCAACGTATTTAATTCGGGCACGAGCAGTGGTTTATATAATTACCTCTCCCAGGTCGGCATCTCACTGCAGAAGGACGGCACCTTGTCGCTGGACAGCGCTGCCTTCAGTTCGGCGGTATCCAGTCACTATTCCGATGTGGTCAGCCTGTTCACCAATGCAACTGACGGTTTTTCCAACCGGTTCAATACAGCGTTGAACGGTCTGCTGCAGTCGAATGGCATTGTCACGGCGGCAACCGATGGCATCAACGCCAACCTGAGTTTGCTGCAGACCCGCATCGACCAGATGCAGACGCGCCTGGACCAGACTCAGCAGAGTCTTCAGGCGCAATATTCGGCACTTGACGCCCTGCTGGGAACGATGCAATCTTCAGCCAACTTCCTCCTTTCACAGCTGAGATAAGCCGGATGAATACGCATACTGTAAAAAATGCACTGAATGCATACGGTCAGGTGGATCTTGATGCCTCAATCATGACTGCCAGTCCGGTGCAATTGATCGTGTTGCTGTATGACGGTGCCGTAGGGGCGATTGCCAAGGCCAAAGGCATGTTGCAGCAACAGCAGTATTCCGAGAAGAGCAACCAGATTTCGCGCGCCATCGGTATTATCGATGGCCTGGCTGCAGTGCTGGACATGGAAAAGGGCGGGGAAATTTCGGCCAATCTGTCAGCGCTGTACGATTATATGCGGCGTCGCTTGCTGACGGCCAATATGCACAACGATGAAGCTGCTTTGGACGAAGTGGCAGCCTTGTTGCTGGGCATCAACGAATCCTGGAAGGCGCTGGCTTCGCGTTCAGTTGCGGCACCGTCGGCCAGTGCCGGCGAGACCGCCGGGCGCAGGTCCGCGTGAGCCCGGAGGAACAACTGGACCGTTATCGTCAGGTAATGGGCCTGACTTTGAAAATGCGTGAACTGGCAGACGCCGAGAAGTGGGATCGGTTCATGCAGGCTGAGGCTGACCGCCGCACGGTGCTGGCTTCACTGGAACAGGAAAAGATCGGTAACAACGAGGAGCTGCGCGGCATTGTGCAGAACATCCTCGATCAGGACCGTGAAATCGTGCAAAAGGTGCAGGTATGGATGGACGAACTGCGCTCAATCCTGACACAAATGTCTACCGTCCAGCGCTTGAACAAGGCTTACCTGAAGCGCTAGCCAGACGGGCGGCGGCGGATGATCCGGTGGGCCCGTTGGCCCCGGCCGTGCCGACGCATGGCGACGTTCCACTGCGCTGGCCCGAGAACCCTTCCCGTAAACGCAAACAGCCGCGCAACCCGGCCAACAGATCACCTGCGGGCGACATCCCGCATCGGCCGATCCCGCCCGACGACCATATTATCGACGAGTACGCCATGGAGCAGCCCGGCATGGCCCTTATCGCGGCGCAAAGAGTCCCAGCAGGCCATCCAGACCTACATGGTTGAAGGCGTAACTGGCCTGGCTGCGTACGATGGGCTTGGCGTGGTAGGCAATCGAATAGCCGGCCTCGGCCATCATTTTCAAGTCGTTTGCCCCGTCTCCCATGGCGATGACCTGGTCTTTGCTCAGGCCCAGTTCGTCGCGCACCTGGCACAGCTTGTCCGCTTTACCCTGCGCATCCAGAATGTCGCTGGCGACTTTGCCGGTGAGCTTGCCATCGACAATTTCCAGCAGATTGGAATGCGCGTAGGTCAGGCCCAGCCGTTGCTGCAATCGTTCGGTGAAGAAGGTGAAGCCGCCCGATACCAGCAGCGTTTTCACACCGTGCTTCTGCAGGGTTTTGAGCATCAGCTCGCCGCCCGGATTGATTTGCAGGCGTTCGTCGTACACATGCGCCAGCGCGCCCGCATCCAGTCCTTTGAGCAGCGCGACCCGGCGCGTGAGGCTTTCCTTGAAGTCGATCTCGCCGCGCATGGCGGCTTCGGTGACTTCCGACACCTGCGGCTTGATGCCGGCAAAGTCGGCAATTTCGTCAATGCACTCGATGTTGATCAGCGTCGAGTCCATGTCCATGACCACCAGGCCGATATCCTGCAATGATTGGCCGTTTCTGATGAAGCCGAAGTCGAGTTCAGCCCGTTCGCAGTAAGCGGCAATTTCGTCGCGGCTGGCCGCATCGGCGTTGACGAGGCGGAAGGCGGACGGGTTGACCGCCTGGATGTGTTCGGCGCGGCTGATCTTGGCCAGCTGCTTGAGGTCCTGGGTGGCAATCTCATTGCCGAGGATGACGAGATGCGAGGTCATGCGAGTTCTTTCAAGAGGGTCTGGATGGCGTTGACACGCTCGTTCAGCGTCAGGGTTTTGACTTCCACCTTGAGTTTGTCCTGGCCGTTCAGTTTGTAATTCCTGCGGGTCTGTATCAGGCTAATCAGCTTCATCGGGTCGATGGGCGGCTTGGGCACAAAGTGCAATTGTATCGCTTCACTGTGCGCGTCGATCTTGCTGATGCCGTAATTCCTCGCCAGCAGGCGCAGCCGGTGAGAGGCCAGCAGCGCCTGGGACGCTTCCGGCAGCAGACCGAAGCGGTCGATCAGTTCCACCTGCAGCTCGTCCAGTTCCTCGGCCGTTTCACAGTTGGCCAGCCGTTTGTACAGGGTCAGCCGCTCGTTGATGTCGCCGCAGTAGTCGTCCGGCAACAGGGCGGGCTGATGCAGGCTGATCTCGGTGGTGACGCCCAGCGGCGCATCCATGTCCGGCTCTTTGCCGGCCTTGAGCGCCTTGACGGCATTGTTGAGCATGTCGGCGTAGAGGTTGAAACCGATTTCCTGCATTTCACCCGATTGCGATTCGCCCAGCACCTCGCCGGCGCCGCGGATTTCCAGGTCGTGCATGGCCAGATAAAAGCCGGCGCCCAGTTCTTCCATGGCCTGGATCGCTTCCAGACGTTTTTTCGCCTGGGCGGTGAGTGCGGCCGGCTCCGGCGTCAGCAAGTAGGCGTAGGCCTGGTGGTGCGAACGCCCCACACGGCCGCGCAGCTGGTGCAGCTGGGCCAGGCCGAAATGGTCGGCGCGGTTGATGATGATGGTGTTGGCGTTGGGAATGTCGATGCCGGTTTCAATGATGGTGGTACACAGCAGCACATTGAAGCGTATCTGGTGAAAATCGCGCATGGCGTGTTCCAGCTCGCGTTCCGGCATCTGCCCGTGGGCGACGCCGATACGGGCCTCCGGCAACAGGCCGGCCAGCTTCTCGCGCATGGCATGGATGGTGTCGACCTCGTTGTGCAGGAAATACACCTGCCCGCCGCGTTTGAGCTCGCGCAGCACCGCTTCGCGAATGATGCCGGTGTTGTACTGGGTAACGAAGGTCTTGATGGCCAGCCGTTTTTGCGGCGCGGTGGCGATGACGGAAAAGTCGCGCATGCCTTCCAGCGACATGGCCAAGGTACGGGGGATGGGCGTGGCTGTCAGCGTCAGCATGTCCACCTCGGCGCGCAGGGCCTTGAGTTTTTCCTTTTGCCGCACGCCAAAGCGGTGCTCTTCGTCGATGATTACCAGCCCCAGATTCTTGAAGCGCACGTCTTCCTGCAGCAGCCTGTGGGTGCCGATGATGATGTCCACCTTGCCGTCGCTGACGCCTTGCAGGGCGAGCTTCTGTTCCTTGGCGCTGCGAAAGCGCGACAGTTCATCCAGTTTCACCGGCCAGTCGGCAAAACGGTCGCAGAAGTTCTGGTAATGCTGTTCGGCCAGCAAGGTGGTGGGCACCAGCACCGCCACCTGGGTGCCGGCGGCGACGGCGATGAAGGCCGCGCGCAGGGCCACCTCGGTCTTGCCGAAGCCGACGTCGCCGCAGACCAGGCGGTCCATCGGCCGTGGGGATTGCATGTCGTCCATCACCGCGCGGATGGCGGCTGCCTGATCCGGCGTTTCCTCAAAGCCGAAGCCTTCGGCAAAGGCGTCGTAATCGTGCTCATTGATGTCGAACTGGCGGCCCTGGCGCGCCTGCCGCCGTGCATACAGGTTGAGCAATTCGGCCGCCGTGTCGCGCACCTGTTCGAATGCCTTGCGGCGCGCTTTTTCCCACTGGCCGCTGCCCAGCCGGTGCAAGGGAGCGGAATCGGGTGCCGCGCCGCTGTAGCGGCTGATGACATGCAGTTGGGAAACGGGCACATAGAGCATGTCGCCGCCGGCGTACTCAAGCTGCAGCAGTTCGGTCGGGCCTTCGCCCAGATCCATGCTGATGAGGCCGCGGTAGCGGCCGATGCCGTGCTGTTCGTGCACCACCGGGTCGCCCGGCTTGACTTCGGACAAGTCCTTGAGCAGGTTTTCCGTGTCGCGCCGTTTGCTCTCGCGGCTTTGCTTCTGTCGTACCTGCTGGGCAAACAGTTCGTTCTCGGTGACGAACGCCAGCCCGGCATCAGGCAGCACGAAGCCCTTGGCCAGATTGCCGGTGGTGATGACGAAGCGGGCGTCGAGCGAGAGCGCATCGGCGCAGGTTTCGCCGACTTGCGGGCCGAGGCCGTACTGCCGCAAGTAGGGCAGCAGCGCCTCACGGCGACCCAGGCTGTCGGCCAGCAGAATGGTTTTGCCTTTGAAGGTGGCAATGAAGCTGTCCAGCCGCAGCAGCGGGTTTTCCGCCCGCCGTTCCACCTGCAGCGGCGGCAGGGGTTCCGTGTGCTCGGCCTGCGTCTCGCCGGCGAATTCAATGCGCGGATAGGGCTTAAGCGCGGCAAAGAATTCGTCGGCCCGCAAAAACAGTTGCGGCGGCGGCAGCAAGGGGCGATCCGGGTCGCCTTGCAACAGGTTGAAACGCGACTGCGTATCGCGCCAGAACACTTCGGCCGCGCTGGCGATGTCGCCATGCAGCACGAGTTTGGCTTGCGCCGGCATGTAATCGAACAGTGTCGCCGTCGTGTCGAAGAACAGCGGCAGGTAGTATTCGATACCGGCCGGGGCGATCGCGTTGCTGACATCCTTGTAAATGCGGCTGCGGGAAAAGTCGCCTTCGAAGGTGGCGCGGAAATTCTGCCGGAAGCGGGCAATGCCGTCTTCATCCAGCGGAAATTCCCGCGCCGGCAACAGGCGGATTTCCTTGACCGGGTAAATGCTGCGCTGGCTATCGACGTCGAAGGTGCGGATGGTCTCGATTTCGTCGTCGAACAGGTCGATCCGGTACGGTACGGCCGAGCCCATGGGGAACAGGTCGATGATGCCGCCGCGCACGCTGAATTCGCCCGGACTGTATACCTGACTCACGGCATGGTAGCCGGCCAGGGCCAGCTGGGTTTTCAGGCCGTCCAGCTGCAGGGTGTTGCCGGTGCGCAAAAAGAACGTGTGGGCGGCAAGGTAGGCGACTGGCGCGAGGCGCGTGAGCGCAGTGGCAACCGGTGCGAGGAAAATGTCGACTTGCTGTTGCAGCAACTGGTACAGGGCAGCCTGTCGTTCGGATACCAGATCGTGATGCGGCGAGAAACTGTCGTAAGGCAGGGTTTCCCAGTCAGGGAAAACGTACACGCGCAGCTGCGGATTGAACCAGCCCAACTCACCGGCCAGCCGCTGAGCATCCTGAGCCCCGGCGGTAAACACCACGATGGGGCCGTCGCCCGCCAGTTCGGACAGGGCGTGGGCATCAGCCGATCCGTGCGGGATCGGGTAGCTGCGGCGTTGTCCGGCGGGCGGAAACGTGTGGGACGGGGGCATGATTTAAGGCACAGTACGGCGAAATGTGCGCATTATACCGGATGAGGTGGGGAGGGTCAGCCTTCCTGCAGGCTGACTGTGGGTTGTTGCCTTGACCAGTCCCGTAACGCGGGCAGCAGCCCGCTGTATTCGTCGTCATATAGGCAGGCGATGCGATTTCCTGGCTGGAGCAGTGAATCGAGTTGTGTCGTGAGAGCGGTGGGAGCCGCAATTTCCGCCACCTGCGCTTCTCGCCGGGCATAGCTGGCAATGACCGGCCGTGGACCGGGCGGCAGCAGCAGCACGTCGGCCTGGCTCAGCCAGCGATAGGCGCGCAGGGAGAGCAGATCGGGCGCCGCCGGCTGCCGGATGGCATAAAACAGCGTTTTGTGCGACGTTTCAACCTGTGTCAGGCGCTGTTTTACCCAGTCATCCCACTGCGCGTCTGTCCAGTTGCTCATGTCAGCCGGTTCAAGCGCATCGAACAGCTCCAGCCAGAATTGGCGGCGTGCGCTGCCCATGGGCAGATGCGGGTTCACCTGGGAGCGCAGGCGGGCAGTTTGCTGCGCCAGCGTTTGCCAGGCGGGCGGGAAATCACGTTCCAGGCGCTGCCGCAGCCAAGTTGTCAGCATCGGGCTGGCGCCGCTGCTGCTGATGGCCACCAGCAGCGGGGAGCGATCCATTACGGCAGGCAAAATAGCGCTGCAGAGCGCCGGGGTGTCGACGACATTGAGCCAGACGCGTCTTTCTTCTGCCGCCGCCGCGACACGCCGGTTGGTTTCCTCGCTTTCGCTTGCGGCAATGGCCAGCCAGCAATGATCGAGCTGGCCGGGTGAAAATTCGCCCGCGATCAGGCTTCCGCCGGCATCGAGCAGCCGTTGTCGCAGGCGCGGGTCGGGCGAGCAGCTTACCAGTGTAATGCGCGCGCCTGCCGCCGCCAGGCTGTCGAGCTTGGGCAGGGCCCGCTCGCCTTCGCCGACCAGCAGGCAGTTGCGGTTGTGCAGGTTGAGAAACAGCGGCAAGTAATCCATCCGCCAATGCTACCAGAAGCGGGCGGATGATTACGCGGGAAAAGTGTCAGTGCGAGCTGTCGGCAAGGATGTGGGCGGAGGGGATGAACGGTTTGAGTTCCCGGATGCGTTCTTTATCCGTTTCGTGAGCGGCGGCAATGCCGCCTCCCTCATTCCCGGCCGAACGCAGAAAGGCAATGGCGCCTTTTTCTATGGAGCAGCCGCACGCCTGGGCGGCCAGCAGTGAGCCGGCCCAGTCCGCTTCCCGCTCTTCCGCTTCCCAGTACGGCGACATTTTCAGCGCAAGGGGGAAATCGCTATCCAGTATCTGGATCACGTCATCGCCGCTGCTGCCCGGGGTCACCGTTTGATGTGACAGGGAAGCCAGCGTCACCACGTCCTGGTCGTAATGCCGCAATGCCAGATGGGTCAGTTCATGACCCACCACGAAATTCAGCGCGCAACCGCTGAGTTTCATGGCAGTCGGAGACAGGACTATGGTGGCAGGAGGGATGGCGTAGGCCATGCCGGCGCGATCGTTCGGCGCAAGCAGAAAACGGATGCCGTGCAGCCCGGCCAGACCGACCATTTTGCGCCAGTTGTCCGTTGGCGCCAGTTCGGTGCACGACGGACAGGGGCGCTGTTCCCAGCGGAAATGCGGCACGTCAGGTGTGTCGGGAAACCAGCTGGCCTTGTTAATGGTGCTGTCGGCCGCATTGGCCGTGCCTGCGCGGGCATGTGTTGTAAGCAGGCACAGGCCAGCCAGCACAAGGCAGGAGGCCAGTGCGAGCGACCGGTAAGTGAAGGGTAATGTCCGCTGCTGCATGGGGCACCTACCACAACTTCATTACAAATATATGATTATTTATAGCTCATGAATGGCTTTGATGCCGAAAAAGTGTGTTGCAAAACGATTAAAATGACGTATGGCTGTGTTTGTGGCTATATTGAGTGGGTAAGCAGCATTTGCCGTCAGCGCCGAACGACGGCATACTTCATTGCTTGACGAGATTGTGACAGACAGATTACGGGTTCGAAGGCATAGCGTGGCAGCTTCAAAATTGCAGATTGGTCGGTTCCACATTGAAAAGGTCCTGGGTGAGGGTACCCAAGGCAAAGTGTACCTGGCGGAAGACTCCAAGCTGGGCCGCCAGGTTGCCATCAAGACGGTAAAACTTGATCCTTCGCAAGAGCGCGAAAAGCAGATAAAAATCCTGCTTGATGAGGCGCGCATCGTCAGCCGCATGCAGCACCCCAATATTGTGACCCTGTATGATGCCGGCGAAGAAAAAAACGAACCTTATCTGGTGTTCGAGTATGTGCCGGGCATGACATTGTCCGAGCGGATGCAGTGGGATGGCCTCCTGGAAAAGACGCAGGCGGTCGAGCTGACCCTGCAGATTCTTGCCGGCGTGGCTTTCGCTCACAGCAAGGGGATTGTGCACCGCGATTTGAAACCGTCCAACATCATTCTCGACAGCAACAATCTGCCCCGTATCATGGATTTCGGTATCGCCCGCCAGGTCGAGAAAGGGGGCGGCAAGGTGTCCCTGATGGGGACGCCGCTCTATCTGGCGCCCGAAACGGTGGGTGAGCGCATTGTCAGCCCGCGATCCGATGTGTTTTCGGTGGGCATGATCCTGTTCGAAATGTTGACCGGCAAGAACCCCGTGCGTGCCCCCACCTTGAAGGAGGTGCTGGAGCGCATTACGCGCCATGAAATACCCGCCCCGTCCACGCTGAACCCGGAAATTGATGAACGTTTGGACAGTATCGTGCTGCGGGCACTGGCGCGCAATACGGACGATCGCTACCAGTCGGCCAGCCAGATGGCGGAGGCGCTGGAGGCGTATCTGCGTCCTGAAACCAGCCAGGCACAATCCACTACGGGCCAAAGTACGCTGGATTTCCTGTTGCGCCGGATGCGCCACAAGAGCGATTTCCCGGCGATTTCGCAATCCATTTCGGCGATCAACAAGATCGTTTCCTCCGATTCCGACAGCGTTGCCGATCTGTCCAACGTCATCCTGCGCGATTTTTCGCTCACCAACAAACTGCTCAAGCTCGTCAACACGGCTTTCTACGGCCAGTTCGGCGGCAGCATCAGCACCATTTCGCGTGCCATCGTGATCCTCGGTTTCGATACCGTCCGCAATATTGCCGTCAGCCTGATGCTGTTCGAACACTTGCAGAACAAGTCACAGGCGCAGCAACTGAAGGATCAGGTCATCGCCACCTTCTTTACCGGTCTGATCGGTCGCGAGCTGGCCATCCGTACCAAAATGCGCGATGTGGAAGAGGCGCTGATATGCGCCATGTTCCATAATCTGGGCAAACTGCTGGCGACCTTTTACTTCCATGAGGAAGTCACGGAAATCGAGAAAATGGTGGCGTCCGGCACGGCCGAGAGCCGGGCAGTGCTGGAAATATTGGGTACCGGCTATCAGGATCTGGGGGTGGGGGTTGCCCGTACCTGGCACTTTCCCGACAAAATTATCAACAGCATGCGCGAATTGACCGAAGAGAAAGTCAAGGCACCGCAAACCGATGCGGAAAAGCTGCGCGTTATTGCCGGTTTGTCCAAGGCGCTGGTGGGGGTGGCGGGCTATACCGATCCACAGCAAAAACATCAGCATGTGCAGGCGCTGGTCGGCCGCTACGGCGGAGCGCTGGGGGTGACCGACCGGACCCTGATTTCGGTGGTGGAAGAATCCATGAACGAATTCCGCCGTGAAGCCAGCGTGCTCGAGGTCAATGCCCAGGAGAGCATCTTCCTCGGCAAGGTGACGAAATGGAGCGGCACGCGGCAGTCGCTGGAGGGTACGGCTGGCGGCAAGACAAACGACATGCTGTCGGATACGCTGAAAAATACCGTGTTGGTCAGCGAGAACGGCTTGGCCGAGGAAGCGGATATGGCCGGCGGCATTCCGGGCAATGCCCAGTCGGTCCTGGCAGCCGGGATTCAGGATATCACCAGTACCCTGGTGGACGATTATTCGCTCAACGACTTGCTGCGCATGATTCTTGAAACCATGTATCGCGGTATGAACTTCTCCCGCGTGGTGCTGTGTATCCGGGATGCCAAGAAAAACAGCATGCATGCCCGGTTCGGTTTCGGCAAGGATATAGGGGCTGTGATCGCTAAATTTTACTTCCCCATGAGCGGAGCGCCCAATGTGTTCCAGATCGCCTTGACCCAGGCGCTGGACATCCATATTGAGGACATCGATGCGCCCAATATACGCGACCGTATACCCCAGTGGTATCGGGACGCCATGGAGGCCAGCTCTTTTATCCTTTTCCCGCTGGTGATCGACAAGAAACCCGTCGGCCTGCTGTATGCCGACAGGCTGGGAAAGGAAGGCATGAGCATTCCACAGAAAGAGCTGAGCCTGCTCAAAACCCTGCGCAATCAGGCCGTGCTGGCAATCAAGCAGAAAATGTAAGGGTGTACCGGTGCTTCCGGTATGGTCTACAGCTTTGGCGGCAATTTTGCGGTATGATACGCGCTGTTTCCATCAAGTACCGCTTTCATGAAGACCACATTTCTTGATTTCGAACAGCCCATTGCCGAGCTGGAAGGAAAAATCGAAGAACTGCGTTACGTGCAGGATGACTCGGCACTGGATATTTCCGAGGAAATTGCGCGTCTGCAGAAAAAAAATGAAGAGCTGACCAAGGATATCTACAGCAAACTGAACGCCTGGCAGATTTCCCAGGTGGCGCGCCACCCGCAGCGCCCCTATACGCTGGATTACGCGCAGGGCATGTTTACCGACTTTCACGAGCTGCATGGCGATCGCGCATTTGCCGATGATCCGGCCATCGTGGGCGGTATCGCACGTTTCAACGGCCAGAGCGTCATGGTGATCGGCCATCAGAAGGGCCGTGACACCAAGGAAAAAATCTACCGCAATTTCGGCATGCCGCGTCCGGAAGGCTACCGCAAGGCATTGCGGCTCATGCGTCTGGCGGAAAAATTCAACTTGCCGATCATGACCTTCATCGACACGCCCGGCGCTTACCCCGGAATCGGCGCGGAAGAGCGCGGCCAGTCCGAGGCTATCGCCCGCAATCTGTATGTCATGAGCGAACTCAAGGTGCCGGTCATTTGCACCATCATCGGCGAGGGTGGCTCCGGCGGCGCGCTGGCTGTGGGTGTGGGTGATATCACCCTGATGCTGCAGTACTCCACTTATTCGGTTATTTCGCCCGAAGGCTGCGCTTCCATTCTGTGGAAAAGTGCGGCCAAGGCGGCCGACGCGGCCGAAACACTCGGCATTACCGCTACCCGCCTGAAGAGTCTGGGGCTGGTCGACAAAATCATCAGTGAACCGCTCGGTGGGGCTCAACGCAATCCCGAGGCCATGATGCAAACGCTGAAAAAGGCGTTGAACGATGCCTTGCGCTCTCTGGCGGACAAGCCGCGCGATGCGCTGCTCGCGACGCGTTATGAGCGACTGATGAGTTATGGCAAATTCAAGGAAGCCGTTGTCTGACAGCCTGGCTGCCTCCTTGCGGGAGCAGCTGCGCCAAAGTGGCGTGAGCGAGGGGCAACGGGTAACGGTAGCCCTGTCAGGCGGGGTCGATTCCGTGGTCCTGCTGCATCTGACGGGCAGGGTTGCGGCGCAGCTGGGCCTGCAACTGTCCGCCATTCATGTCAATCATCAACTGCAAACCCAGGCCGCTGCCTGGGTTGCGTTTTGTCAGCGTGTCTGCGACGGCATGCGAATTCCCTTGAGCGTTGTAACGCTTCGGCTTGAGCGCGCGGGAGGCGAAAGCCTGGAGGCCGTGGCGCGAGCAGGGCGATACGACGCATTTGATGCGTTCGAAACGGACTGTTTGTTGTTGGCGCAGCATGCCGACGACCAGGCCGAAACGATTTTGCTGCAGCTTCTGCGCGGTGCGGGAGTGGCAGGTCTGGCGGCAATGCCGGCGAGGCAGGCGCGCAACGGCAAAGTGTGGCTCAGGCCGTTTTTGACTTGCGCGCGCCGCGAAATCGAATCGTATGCCAGGCAAAACGGGCTGCAGTGGGTCGAAGACCCCTCCAATGCCAACTGCGATTTTGACCGAAATTTCTTGCGCCACCGGATTATGCCGCAGTTGCTGGAACGTTTTCCGGCAGCGCTGGAGACGTTGGGTAGAACCGCGCGGCATATGGCCGAGGCGCGGCAGTTGCTCGATGCCCATGCGGCGCAGGCGGGATGTGTGCAAGATACGGCCCTGGCGCTGGATTGTTGGCGTTCTCTCGCGCTGGAGCAGCAACGCAATGTGTTGCGCTACTGGTTGACGCAGCAGGGCGTGCGAGCTCCGTCGGAGCGGCGCTTGCAGGAAATTTTCCGGCAATTGCTGCAAAGTCGGCCCGATTCTCAGCCCAAAGTGGATTTGGGTCGGGGATTGTCGCTAAGACGCTATCGCGCCAAGGCATGGGTGGTCGAGCAGCATGCGCCAATGCCTCCGGGCTTGCAGCTGAGCTGGTCGGGCGAGTCCCGGCTGGAATTGCCGGAGAGGGCGGGCAGCTTGCACTTCACGTCTGCGGAGGGGAGCGGCTTATGTGCCCGGCAGCTGCAGGGAAAAGCGGTGACAATCCGCTTTCGCCGCGGCGGGGAGCGCTTGCGGTTAGCCCATGCCGGGCCGGGGAAAAGCCTGCAGCACTGGTTTCAGGAGCGGGGCATCCCGCCATGGCAGCGCGATCGGATTCCGCTGATCTATGCCGACGACGTACTGGTTTGGGTGGCGGGCTTGGGGGCGGCTGCGGCTTATGCGGCGGCAGCGGGTGAGGCAGGCGTTGAAATCACTTATGCCACGGCGTGCAGCCGGTATTTGTCCGGCTGCCGTCAAGCATGAGGTCAGCGGGGGCTGACGACCGCGTGCAAACCCAGCGCCTTGAGTTTTGCCTCGGCCCGTTCGGCCTCGGCGCGGCTGGCAAATGGTCCGACATGCACGCGTGTCTCGGTATACGATTTGATGCCCGCAGCAGCAAGTTTTTGCTGCAGTTCAATGGCATTTTGCGGGTTGCTGAATACTCCGAGTTGCACCACAAATCCCTTGACTGCCTGATCCGCCTGCGCCGGCGGCGCGGGTTGGGCGGCCGGGTGTGACGGCTCCACTGCAGCAGCTTGCGTGACCGGTTTGGATGCGGCCGATTTGGCGGCTGGTGAGGGCGCGACGGTTTGGACGGTTGTGACAGCCTGGGTAGGTTGGGGCGGCGGTGTGGTCGCGCGGGAGGCGGGGTGCAGCGTCGGCGTTGCCGCGACCTGTGGCGGCGGCGGAGCCGTATCGGTCGATTGCTCGAGCGGTGCTCCGGTCGCGGACGCTGCGTTTGCGGCCGGTGCTGATGCCGGCGCGGCTTCGGTATCGGTGGAGCTGGCGGGGGCGCTGACCGGTTCCGACACGACGGCCGGCGCTGCATTGGGGGCCGCCACGATAAGCGGCGGGGGCTCGCTGGCAGCGGTTTGCGGCGATTGTGTCTTGCTGCGATTCAATAAGAGC
Source organism: Pseudomonadota bacterium (assembly GCA_021851875.1). Classification (GTDB taxonomy): domain Bacteria; phylum Pseudomonadota; class Gammaproteobacteria; order Burkholderiales; family JAJZQI01; genus JAJZQI01. The sequence continues at coordinate 225,240 of JAJZQI010000001.1, forward strand.
AGCGCACCGGCTGCCGCTGCAATCAATACAACTGCGACAACCAGGCGCCTGAGCGCGCGATTGCGTACCTCTTTCTGGTCGTCGGAGGGCGGGGCGGAACGTGTTGTATTGGAAGCCATTTTGCGTTTGTTGGGTTTGTGTTTTGGCGTGAATTGCAAGGAACTGTAGCATAGCGCCGCTTTTCCGCCAAGCCACGCATTTGCTGGCATATTGGCAATCCGGTAGAATTCGGTTTTTAAAGTTTTTCGCTTTCTTTTTCAGGAGTTATTTTAAATGGCTATCGAACGCACCCTTTCCATTATCAAGCCCGATGCAGTGGCAAAGAATGTGATCGGGCAAATTTACACCCGTTTTGAAAATGCCGGTCTGAAGGTCATTGCCGCGCGCATGATGCATCTGTCCCGGCAGGAAGCCGAGGCTTTCTATGGCGTGCACCGCGAGCGTCCCTTCTTCAAGGATCTGGTTGATTTCATGATTTCCGGCCCGGTTATGGTGCAATGCCTGGAAGGCGAAGGCGCTATTGCCAAGAACCGTGACCTGATGGGTGCAACCGATCCGAAGAAAGCCGACAAAGGCACCATTCGCGCGGACTTTGCCGACAGCATCGACGCCAATGCCGTACACGGTTCCGATGCGGCTGAAACCGCTGCCGTTGAAATCGCCTTCTTCTTCCCGCAAATGGCGGTTTACTCCCGTTAATTCGGGAGCGGGAATGCGGATTGGCAATGGTCAATCTGCTTGATTATGACCTGGACGGGTTGACGGCTTTTTTCGCCGAGATGGGCGAAAAGCCGTTCCGCGCCCGTCAGGTATTCCGCTGGATTCATCAGGCCGGCGTGGCGGACTTCGCCGCCATGAGCGACCTGGCCAAATCGCTGCGCGAGAAACTTGCCGTAGCGGCGGTTGTCTCTCCGCCCGTGTGCCGGACCGAACAAAATGCATCGGACGGCGTACGCAAGTGGATGCTCGAAGTGGGCAGCGGCAACAGTGTCGAAACCGTTTTCATCCCTGAAGAAACCCGTGGCACCCTGTGCGTTTCCAGCCAGGTCGGCTGTGCGCTGGACTGCGCTTTTTGCTCCACGGCCAGACAGGGGTTCAACCGCAATCTGTCGGTCGCCGAAATCATTGGCCAGCTCTGGTGGGCGGACCGGGCGCTGGGGCGCGAACAGGGCGGCGAGCGCATCATTTCCAATGTCGTCATGATGGGGATGGGGGAGCCGTTGGCCAACTTTGACAATGTGGTGACCGCCCTGCACGTCATGCTCGATGACCATGCCTACGGTTTGTCGCGCCGGCGGGTGACGGTCAGCACCTCCGGGCTGGTGCCGGCCATGGATCGGCTGAGTCAGGAATGTCCGGTGGCGCTGGCCGTGTCCTTGCATGCGCCGAACGATGCACTGCGCGATCAGCTGGTGCCGATCAATCGCAAGTACCCCTTGCACGAACTGATGGCCGCCTGCCGCCGCTACATCGAATTCGCGCCGCGCGATTTCGTGACCTTCGAATACGTCATGCTGGATGGTGTGAACGACACGGAAGAGCATGCGCGGCAATTGGTCGAGTTGGTCAAGGATGTGCCTTGCAAGTTCAACCTGATCCCGTTCAATCCGTTTCCGGATTCCGGTTTCGACCGTTCATCCAATAATTCCATTGCGCGATTCCGTGCGATACTGCAGGATGCGGGTTTGGTCGTTACAACGCGCAAGACGCGGGGGGACGATATCGATGCAGCGTGCGGTCAACTGGTTGGAAAAGTGCTGGACAAAACCCGCCGGCAAGAAAAACGCATTACCGTTCATCACACAAAATAAGAAGGGGGAGGGTATGTTGAAGGCACTGTCAGTCATCTCGCTGGCTCTTTTGCTCGGCGCATGCGCGGGAGATGGTCCGCCGCGGCCCGATGCCGGTGCTTCCCAGGGCAATCCCAAGAGCACCGATATTACCGGGCCGGCCGATGCGCGCACGCGCGCCATGCTGCACACGGATCTGGGAGTGGGTTATTTCACCCGCGGACAGATGCAAATTGCGCTTGATGAACTGAATACGTCGATCAGGCTGGACCCGAGCTATGAACCCGCTTATAACGCCATGGGGCTGGTTTATATGAACCTGGGTGAAGACGCCAATGCTACCTGGTACTTCGAAAAAGGCCTGCGCTTGACGCCGGATGACTCCGAAACCAACAACAATTACGGCTGGTTCCTGTGCCAGAAAGGCAAATACCAGGAAGCAATCAACCATTTTTACGTGGCGCTGAAAAATCCGCTGTATCAGCATCCCGAAACGGCTTATGCAAATATCGGTATTTGCTCTGCCCGCAAGGGGGATCTGGTCATGGCCACGGATTATCTTGAACGGTCCATGCAGGTCAGGCCGGAGTTTCCCATTGCCTTGCTGAATCTGGCGGACATTGCCTACCGCGAAGCCCGTTATACGGATGCCCGCGCCTATCTGGGACGGCTGCAGTTGCAAGGGCCGCTGGATGCGCAGGCTTTGTGGCTCGGGGTGCGGGTTGAACGCATGCGGCAAGACCGCTCGGCCATGGACAGTTACGCCTTGCAGTTGCGCAATCGCTTCCCGGCTTCCAAAGAGGCCGAAATGCTGCGAAACGGGCAATTCTGATGAGCGAAGTCCAGCCGGATAACCTGCAGCTGACGGTCAGCAGTATGCTGGTCTCCGCCCGCCAGCGAGCCGGACTCAGTGTGGCAGATATGGCCGCAAAGCTGAAGTTGGGTATGCGTCAGGTCGAGGCGCTTGAGGCGGGGCGATATCACGAGCTGCCAGGCGAGCTTTTTGTGCGCGGTTTCGTCCGCAATTATGCCCGCCTGGTGGGGGCCGATGAGCAGATGCTGCAGCAGACACTGAATTTTGAGTTGAAGCCTGCCGCTGCGCCGGCCATCGTTGCCGAGGGCGAGAACATTGCCCTGCGCTCAAAGCATTTGCCCCGTTGGCTGATTGTGCTGGGTGTTCTGGGACTTCTTGCGCTGATTGTGCCGGCAGTCGTCTACTATGGTCTTAACCGTGATCTCACGCTGCCGCTTGGCGAAGTGACCGGGTATTCAGCAAACGGTCCGGCAGTGGCGTCGGTACGCAAAGAACAGTTGTATCCGGTCGTGGCGGCATCGGCTGCCGGGCTGGGCCAGCAGGCCAGTGAACTGGCCGTTGCCGCGGCGTCGGCGATGCATGTCGCCTCGGCCGTGGTGAGCACCTCGGCGGGTCTGATCCGCTTATCCTTCAGTGGCGACTCCTGGGTGGAAATTCATGACGGTGCCGGGAGCCGTGTGTTTTATCAGGTGGGACATGCAAGCCAGGTGGCAAACGTGAGCGGCGCACCACCCTTTGATGTGGTGGTCGGCAATGCGTCAGCGGTGCAGGTGGCCTACCGGGGCAAGCCGATTGATCTCGCCCCGTTCACCAGGGTGAGCGTGGCACGTTTGAAATTGCAGTGAGTGTGAGCCGATGTTCAAAGTAGATATTCCCCGGCGCAAAAGCCGGCAAATCAAGGTGGGCAATGTGCTGGTGGGCGGCGATGCGCCGATTGCTGTGCAGACCATGACCAATACCGAGACCTGCGATGTGGATGCCACGGTCGCCCAGATCGAGCGCGCGGCCCGCGCCGGCGCGGACATCGTGCGGGTATCCGTTCCGACCATGGAAGCGGCCGAGGCTTTTGGACAGATTCGCAAGCGTTCGCCGGTGCCGCTGGTGACCGATATCCATTTCGATTACAGGATTGCCTTGCGGGTAGCCGAACTGGGGGCCGATTGCCTGCGCATCAACCCGGGCAACATCGGCCGCGAAGACAGGATTCAGGCGGTCGTGCAATCGGCCAAGGATCACGGCATTCCCATCCGTATCGGTGTGAACGCGGGTTCGCTGGAGAAGGACCTGCAAAAGAAGTATGGCGAGCCGACGCCTGAGGCGTTGGTCGAGTCGGCCATGCGCCATGTCGAGATTCTCGATCGCTTGAACTTCAAGGATTACAAGGTCAGCGTCAAGGCGTCGGAAGTGTTCATGGCGGTTGAAGCCTACAAGCTGCTGGCCAAGGAGATCGAGCAGCCCTTGCATCTGGGCATTACCGAAGCAGGCGGTTTCCGTTCCGGCGCGGTCAAGTCCGCCATCGGGCTGGGCATGCTGCTGGCGGAAGGTATTGGTGATACCATTCGCGTTTCGCTGGCAGCCGACCCGGTCGAGGAAGTCAAAGTCGGTTTTGATATTCTCAAGAGTCTGCACCTGCGCAACAAGGGCGTGAACATCATTGCCTGTCCATCCTGCTCGCGCCAGAATTTTGACGTGATCGGCACGGTCAATGCGCTGGAAGAGCGTCTCGAAGATGTGGTCGAGCACCTGGACGTGGCGATCATCGGTTGTGTGGTCAACGGTCCGGGCGAAGCCAAGGAAGCCGATCTGGGCGTGGCCGGCGGCGAGCCGAACCTGTTTTACATCGACGGCAAGCCGAGCCATAAAGTCCAGTCCGAAGACCTGGTCGGCGAACTGGAAAAGCAGATTCGCGCCCGCCTCGAACGCATTCGCAGCGGCAAGGAAATTCCGATCAAGGCCGTTTGAACGATTCATCGTAAGTAAAAGAACCAATGAGCACTACCTTGCAAGCCGTGCGCGGCATGAATGACGTTTTACCGGCGGATGCGCCGCGCTGGGAATTTTTTGAGTCGTGCGTGCGGGACTGGCTGCGTGCATACGGCTATCAGCCGATCCGCATGCCCATTCTGGAGCGCACCGAGCTGTTTGTGCGCTCGATCGGTGAGGTGACCGATATCGTCGAAAAGGAAATGTATACCTTTGTCGACACCCTCAATGGCGAGAGTCTGACCTTGCGGCCGGAGGGGACGGCCTCCTGCGTGCGTGCGGCCTTGCAGCACAATCTGTTGTATAACGCTGCGCAGCGCCTGTATTACATGGGACCGATGTTCCGCCACGAACGGCCGCAAAAGGGGCGCTACCGCCAGTTTCATCAGGTCGGCGTGGAGTCGCTGGGCTACTCCGGACCGGACATGGACGTGGAACATATCGTCATGACGGCCGATTTGTGGAAGCGCCTTGGGCTGGACGGCATTCGCCTGGAAATCAATACCCTGGGCAGCGCGGCGGCGCGTGCGCGGCACCGTGCCAAGCTGATCGCCTGGTTCGAGCAGCATCAGGAGCAATTGGACGAGGATGCCCAAAGGCGGCTGCATGCCAATCCCTTGCGTATCCTCGACAGCAAAAACCCTGCCATGCAGGCGCTGGTTGAGGCGGCTCCGCATTTGATGGATGAACTCGAGCCGGAGGATCTGGCGCACTTTGAGGCGGTGCAGCAGATGCTGCGCGATGCCGGCATCGGTTTTACCATCAATCCGCGCCTTGTGCGCGGGCTTGATTACTACAACTATACCGTGTTCGAATGGGTGACTGACCGCCTTGGCGCGCAAGGCACCGTGTGCGCCGGCGGACGATATGACGGGCTGGTGAGCCAGATGGGCGGGAAAGAAACGCCCGCCTGCGGTTTCGCCATGGGCGTGGAACGGTTGCTGGCCCTGCTGGAAGAGGCGCAGGTGCCGGTGCCTGATCTGGCGCCCGATGTTTATGTCGTGCATCAAGGCGAGACGGCAAGTCGCTTTGCCTGGCTGGCATCCATGCAGTTGCGCGAGAGCGGACTGAATGTGCTGCTGCATTGCGGTGGCGGCAGCTTCAAGTCGCAAATGAAAAAGGCGGATGGCAGCGGTGCGGCTTTTGCCGTGATTATCGGCGACAACGAGGCCGACAGCGGGCAGGTCACGCTCAAACCGCTGCGTGAGCTGGGTGAGCAGGCACTGGTTAATGTGGCCGACGCGGCGCGTCTGATACACGAACAGAAATAATTGCAGAATTAACTGAAAGAGCAGGGGTCATGGCTACATTCGATCTGGAAGAGCAGGAAAAACTCGACGAGCTGAAAGCTTGGTGGAAAACGAACGGCAAACTGGTCACGGCAGTGATTGTGGCTGCCGTGCTCGGCATGGCCGGCTGGCAAGTATGGCAATCCTGGCAGAGCAAGCAACAGGCTGAAGCCGCTGCCATGTTCTCGCTGATGCAGCAGGCAAGCGATCAGGGCGCGCTGAAAGACATGCGTGAAATTGCCGGCAAGCTGATGGATAAATATGATTCGACCGGCTTCGCCACACGCGCGGCACTGATGGTGGCGCGCGCCAACCATGCGGCGCAGGATGACAAGAGTGCCGAAGCCCAGTTGCAATGGGTGATTGATCATTCCACGGAAGCCGGTCTGCGCGATCTGGCACGGCTGGACCTGGCTGCCGTGCTGCTGGACGAGAAACAGGCCGACGCGGCTCTGAAAGTCCTGGATCAGCCGCACGATACGGCGTTGGATGCGCTTTATCTCGATCGGCGTGGTGATGTGTTCGTTGCCCTGGGGAAAAAAGCCGAGGCAGCCCGTGCTTATGACGCGGCATTGCAGAAGGTCGATGCAAACCAACCCTATTCCCGCGTTATCCAAATTAAGCGAGATGCTTTGGGGAGCCAGGCATGAACAAGAAACATCTGACAACAGCGGCGGCCTTGTTGCTGCTAACATCCTTAACCGGCTGCAGCTGGTTTGGCGGTGACGGCAAGCCGGTCGATCCGCCCGCCGCACTGGTCAATTTCACCGCCAGCATGACTCCTGTCATACAATGGCGCGGAGACGTCGGAATAGCGGGTGATTATCTGTTCACCCCGGCAGTGACCACCGACAGTGTCTATGCGGCCGGTCAAAAAGGGACGCTGGCTAAGTTCGACATCGCCACCGGCAAGCAACTCTGGCGGGTTGACACGGACAGCCGGCTAAGCGCGGGGGTGGGCGTAGGGGGCGATGTCGTGGCCGTGGTCACTGTCAGCGGCATGGTGCTGGCTTACGACTCCAATGGAAAACTGCTGTGGCGTACCCAGGCGCCGGGCGAAGTGCTGGCCGCTCCGCTGGTGGCAGGCGGGAAAGTCGTGGTACGCACCGACGATGGCCGTATCGTGGCGTATGCCTCCGGCGACGGGAAACAGGACTGGTTTTACCAGCGCCGCAACCCCAGTCTGGCGCTGCGCAGCAATGCCGGAATGGTGCTGGAACAAGGCGCCCTGTTCGCAGGCTTCGCGGGCGGTAAGCTGGTCGGCATTAATTTGGCCAATGGTGCGGTGGGTTGGGAGTCGCCGGTTTCCACGCCGCGCGGGGCAACCGAACTGGAGCGGATAACGGACGTGACCAGCAATCCGGTGGTTGCCGGCGCAACGGTCTGTGCTGCGTCCTATCAGGGGCGCATAGCCTGTTTCGATGCCCGCAATGGCACATCGGTCTGGGCCAAGGACGTTTCCAGCACGGCCGGTCTGGATGTGGATGGCCGCCAGGTTTATGTCAGCGATGATAAGGGCGGCGTGATTGCCTACGACCGTACCAGCGGGGCCGGCATGTGGAAACAGGGCAAACTGTTGAATCGCCGCCTGTCCACCCCCAGCGTTGTCGCAAACTGGCTGGCTGTAGGCGATTATCAGGGCTACGTCCATTTCATGTCCCAGTCTGACGGGGCATTTGTCGGTCGTATCGCCACAGATGGCAGCGCAATCGGTAATGCCGCAATGGTGCCGCTGGCGCATGGGCTGATTGTGCAGACGCATGCCGGTGGCGTGTTCGCCATCAAAGCGGAGTAACAGGACGGTATGCTTCCAACGATTGCCTTAGTCGGACGACCGAACGTCGGCAAGTCCACATTGTTCAACCGCCTGACCAAATCGCGCGATGCGCTGGTGCATGATCTGCCGGGTCTCACCCGCGATCGCCACTACGGTCGCGGCAAGATCGGCTCACGTCCCTATCTGCTGATTGATACCGGCGGCTTCGAGCCGGTGGTCAAGGAGGGGATTCTGGCGGAAATGGCCAAACAAACCCTCCAGGCGGTGGATGAATCAGATCTGGTGGTCTTTCTGGTGGACGGGCGGGGCGGTCTGACGGCGCAGGACAAACATATTGCCGACCAGTTGCGCAAGCGCGGCATCCCCATCATTCTCGCCGTCAACAAGGCCGAGGGGATGCAACATGCCATGGTGTCGGCGGAGTTTCATGAACTCGGTCTGGGCGAACCGGTGGCCATTTCCTCTGCGCATGGCGACAATGTGCGCGAACTGGTCGAGCTGGCGCTGGATCAGTTGCCCAATGAGCCGGCAGAGACCGAAGCCGAGGAAGAAGAGATTCCGCGGGTCGCCATTGTCGGCCGGCCCAACGTGGGCAAATCCACGCTCGTCAATACGTTGCTGGGTGAAGAGCGCGTGATTGCCTTTGATCAGCCGGGCACCACGCGCGACAGCATTTATATTGATTTCGAGCGCGGCAATCGCCGCTATACCCTGATCGACACGGCTGGCGTACGCCGTCGCGGCAAGGTCACCGAGGTGGTGGAGAAATTCTCGGTCATCAAGACCCTGCAGGCGATTGAAGATGCCAATGTGGTGATTCTGGTGCTGGATGCCCAGCAGGATATTGCCGACCAGGATGCGCATATTGCCAGCTATATCCTGGATGCCGGACGGGCCTTGGTGGTCGCCATCAATAAATGGGACAACCTCGACACTTACACACGCGAGAAGATCAAGCGCGATATGGCGCGTAAATTGAATTTCCTCGATTTCGCCCGTTTGCACTACATTTCGGCGTTACGCGGCGAAGGCATCGGCGGACTGCTCAAGTCGGTGGACCAGACGTATGCGGCGGCCATGGCCAAGTTGCCCACGCCCAAACTGACGCGTGCCTTGCTGGATGCGACGGCCAAACACCAGCCGCCCAAATCCGGCATGGTCCGGCCGAAAATGCGCTATGCCCATCAGGGGGGCAGCAATCCTCCCATTATCGTCATTCACGGCAATGCGCTGGAGCACGTGCCGGAAAGTTACGTGCGCTATCTGGAAAAAACCTTCCGCACCGTATTTGAACTTGCGGGTACGCCGTTGCGCGTGCAGTTTAAAGAGGGGCATAATCCTTTTGAAGGTAAAAAGCGAGCGCCACTTACCGAGAGCGAGGAAAAGCGTGCCCACCGCCGCCGCCGCTGGGGCAGAAAAACGTTTGGCAGCAAAAAATAACTGCGTTAAAAATAAAATTTGCTGAGACGCTTAGTGGAATGTCCAGTTGTATAAACAGATATAACGCCAGTGTTTGATGGAAGCAATTGATTTCTCTTCATAAGCTGCATTCCTCTTCCTTGCTCGGTGCGCCCTCACTGAGGGTACTGGGGCTGCGCGTTTTTCTTGCGGCCTGTCTGGTGGTCGGGATTTTCACGCTGACTTGGCTGATGTTGTCCTGGGACGGCGCGCGTAAAGAGCAAATCAGCCGCATCCAAGGAACGGCGGATATCATTGCCGACGGTGCGAACAAGCATTTTGATCTTGTGCTCGGCGCCATGTCGCGGTTTTCGGCCGACATGGACCGCAACCAGGCCACCAGTTCGCCGGGCATCGCCCGTCTCATGCTGCGGCAGTTCCTGACCGATAATCATGACGCTACCGCCATTGCCTTACAGGATATGTCCGGCCGCGTGATCGCCATGCTGGGAAACCCCGGCGTTCTGCAGGAAGCCCTCGCCCAGCCGGGCGATTTCATCAATCATCTGTTCGAGTACGGCCGGCCCCTGGCCTGTGAAACCTACCATTACTGTCTGCCCTTCCGCTATTACTGGCGCAATGAGGAAAGCAACACGCATTTCTCCCTGGTGGTGCTTTTCCCCATACAGACGATTTCCCAGTCGTGGAAACATATGTCGGAAGAACGCGGTCTCCATATTGCCTTGTTGCGCCATGACGGCATTCCGCTGGCGTGGGTTGACAGCGGCAAAGAGCAGATGGTGTGGGCCGGCGAGCAGATATTAAGCGAGTCCACCCTGACTCATTTTGCCGGACATGAGTTGCAATGGCCGGACGGGGTAACGCGCTATACCGCAGTCGCTGCACTGCACAAGTACCGCATCGCATCGATTATCGGCGTGGATAAAAGCGCCATCATCCAGGCATGGTGGAAAAGCGTTCAGCTCCCCGTTTATCTGATTTCCGGTATGACTCTGACGGCGCTCGGGATCTATCTGTTTTTGTCCTGGCGTTTCAGCCGCCGTATGGAAATGATCGGTAGACGCTTGCAGCGTGTCGGCGATACGGATATGCCCAGCAGCGGCGTCTATGAGATTGATCATCTGGTAGGCGAGCTGACGCAGTCGCGCACTGAATTGCAGCGTGTGGCGGAAAACCGGGAGAAAATGCTTCTGTCGGCCGCGCATGCCGGCACCTACTCGGTGGACTTGTCCACCGGCTTGGTGCTGGCCGCCAGTCCGACGTTCCTGGCCATGTTGGGTTATCCCGCGCGGGCGGACGCCGTTGTGGGTCGTCCATGGGAAAACTTGTTCATCAAGCCGTGCATCCATGGACAGCGTTCCGCACCGGTTCAGCAGGTGGTCATGCTGCGGCATGCGGATGGGCAGCCGTGCTGGATTGCCCTGGCCGAGTACGATACGGTGGAAAAAGGTCAGGTTACGCGTCACGGCATGGCTATCGATGTGACGGAACGGGAACAACTGTTGGAGACCGTTCATAACCAGTCCGAACGCCTGCGGGCGCTCTGGCAACTGGCAACCGATCGGGATTTGACGGAAAACGAGCGCATCGAACTGATGCTGCGACTTGGGCAAATGAGTCTGCGCTGTGACGCGGCCATGATTGTCGAGGTCACCGGGCAGGAGGCGTTCATTCGCTTTGCGCTTGATGGACAGGGCATGGCCGTTGCGGGAGAGCGATTGAGTCTGGCGGGCGAGTTGTACGACGACTGGGTCCATAACAGCAAGCAGGCGTTCGTTTTACCCGACTGCTCGCTGGAAACGCTGGGATTTGAGCGGCAAAGCGGTAATCAGGCATATATATACGATGTGCTAGGAGCCCCTGTCAGAGTGGGCGGCGGCGACTACGGCGTGCTGCTCTTCTGGCGTTACCAAGGCCCCGGCGACTTGCCCGGAGCGCAGGAGGAAAGCGATCTGGCCTACGTGGCACTGCTGGCATCGTGGTTCGGATTCGTGAAACTTGAACAACACCAACGGTCGGTGCTGGAGACTCAGGCATTGACGGACGGTCTGACGGGGCTGCCGAACCGGCGCGCGGCCGAACTCCGGTTTGCGAGCGAAATGAGTAATATCAGGCGGGCGCACGATATTTTTTCCGTGGCCGTCTGCGATCTTGACCGGTTCAAGTTGATTAACGATCACTATGGCCATCCTGTGGGAGACGAAGTGCTCAAACAGGTGGCTGAAGTGATGAAGGCCTCGCTGCGCGAAGGCGACTGGTTGGCGCGTTGGGGCGGCGAAGAGTTCATCGTTTATCTGCGCGATTCCGATGCGCTTGCCGCTACGCTGGCCATGGAGCGATTGCGGCTGGCAGTCAAGTCCACACCCATCCGAACGCATGACGGTGATCTCGATGTGACCACCAGCATTGGCATCGGGGTGTTCCGCGGCGAAGACGATACGCTGGCCAGAGTGCTGTCGGAGGCGGACGGCTGCTTGTATGAAGCCAAACGCGGCGGACGCGACGCTGTGGTCGTGCATGAAAGTGAAACAAGAAAGTCCATGCTGTGGCATGCCGGCATGCTCAAGCGCGCCTTGCAGGACTTCAACATCAACCCGGCGTTCCAGGTGATTGTTGATCTGAAAACGCGCCAGGTAGTGGCCGATGAGGCCTTGGCGCGGCTGAAGCTGCCAGGCGGACAAGTACTGGCCGCGAGTGAGTTCGTCGAGGCGGCCGAGGCCGTGCATCTTATCCACTCGGTTGACGAAATCATCATCAAACAGGCCATGATGCGGTGCAAGGCGCGCATTGGCGGCGGCACCATGTCGCAGAGCCTGGCGCACTTCGTTAACGTGTCGCCGCAGTTTTTGCAGCGTCCTGAATTGGTTGCCAATCTTTTGCGGGATGCGCAGCTGTTTTGCGCCAACTGCAATTTGGACAGTACCAACCCGAAACCGCTGGTATTCGAAATTACCGAACGGCAGTTCGTCGAGGATTTTGACCGTCTCAGGCAGCAGTTGCAGCCGCTGATCGATTTCGGTTTCCGTTTTGCCCTGGACGATTTTGGCAGCGGCTATTCCTCATTCCTGTACCTGGCGCAGTTGCCGGTCGCATTTCTCAAGATTGAGGGATGGATGATACAGAATATGTGGGACAACCCGCGTATTGCGGCGATGCTGGAAAGCGTCGTTCTGTTTGCCAAGCACCAGGGTATCACCACCATCGCGGAATTCATCGAGGACGAAAGAACTGCCGCACGGCTGCAGGAAATGGGCGTCGACTGGGGGCAGGGCTACTATTTTGGCCATCCTGAGCTGGAGTAGACTTGAAAACCGCTGCCTCCGCCTATACTAAGATAGTAACAGCCAATGTCGCTTGGGCTGGAGAGACGATTCAGGTTTTAAAGATGGTAAGGCTCGAGTCTTACCTGCATGAGTGAATCAAGATATAATGAAAAATTAGCCTATATTCTAAAAAGCAGATTAGACCCATGAGCGCACGCGGACAACAACTACAAGATCCTTTCCTTAATATTTTGCGCAAGGAACATGTACCCGTTTCGATTTATCTGGTGAATGGCATCAAATTACAGGGGCAGGTCGAGTCTTTCGACCAGTATGTCGTGCTGCTGCGCAATACGGTGACCCAGATGGTATATAAACATGCCATTTCGACCATTGTGCCCGGCCGGCCTGTCGCCATTCCTGCGACCGATGAAGCGGCAAGCTGAGAGCCATTGAAGGACTTTATGTTTGAGCGCCACAAAGGTGGCGAAACTGCATTACTGGTTAGTCTTGATTTCGGCGAAAATGACTATGCCGAAAATACCGAAGAACTCGGAGAGCTGGTCCGCAGTGCGGGCATTGAGGTCGTCGGTCTGGTGAGCGGCAAGCGTTCTCGGCCCGATGCGGCGCTGTATGCAGGCAGCGGCAAGGTTGAGGAAATTGCCGCTGCCGTTGCCGCTACGGCGGCGCAAGTCGTCATTTTTAATCATTCCCTTTCTCCTGCACAAGAACGAAATCTTGAACGGGCGATCCAATGCCGTGTGGTCGACCGGGTCAGTCTGATTCTCGATATCTTCGCCCAGCGCGCGCGCAGCCATGAAGGCAAGTTGCAGGTTGAGCTTGCCCAACTTGAGCACCTGTCCACACGTCTCGTACGGGGATGGACCCACCTTGAACGGCAAAAGGGCGGTATTGGCCTGCGTGGTCCGGGTGAAACGCAGCTGGAAACCGACCGCCGTTTGCTGGGCTTGCGGGTGAAGGCGCTGAAGGAGAAATTGGCGCGGGTGCAGCGGCAGCGCGCCACCCAGCGCCGCTCCCGCGTCCGCGGGCAGGTTTTGTCGGTTTCCCTGGTGGGCTATACCAACGCGGGCAAGTCCACCTTGTTTAACCGGCTGACCAATGCGCAAACCTACGCGGCCAACCAATTGTTTGCCACCCTGGATACGACATCAAGACGCGTCTATATTGGTGAAGGGCGGCAAGTCGTTTTATCCGATACGGTGGGGTTTATCCGCAACCTGCCGCATACCCTGGTGGATGCCTTCCGCGCAACGCTGGAAGAGGCGGCGCAGGCAGATGTCCTGCTGCATGTGGTGGATGCCCATTCCGAAGAGCGGGACAGACAGATTGATGAGGTCAACAAAGTGTTGGCTGAAATCGGCGCGCATCACATTCCGCAAATAAGCGTGTGGAACAAAATCGACTTGGCCGGGTTATCGGGCGGGCTGGAGCGGGATGAGTATGGTAGAATTAAAAAGGTCCGTCTAAGCGCTCTGACGGGGGAAGGCGTGGACTTCCTGCGGCAGGCATTGGCCGAAGAGGCGCAGGCAGGGCAATCTGCCGCGGCGGAATCGACTCAACTCGAGAACGGAAATCAGGAATAATGGCAAACGAACCTCAGTGGGGGAAAGGTGGCAATGATGGCCCCCCCGACCTGGATGAACTGTGGCGCCGTTTCAATCAGCGATTGAGCGGTATGTTCGGTGGCAAAGGCGGCAAGAGCGGCTCCGGCAATACCTCGTCCGGCGGAAGCGGGCTGGGAGTGGGACTGGTTGTCGGCGTGGTCTTTTTGCTGTGGGTGGCGAGCGGTTTTTATATCGTCGATGCCGGCGAGCGCGGCGTGGTGACCCGTTTCGGCAAATTTGTCGAAACGACCCAGGCCGGTCCGCGCTGGCACCTGCCTTATCCCATTGAGGCCGTGAAGGTCGTGAACATCGACCAGGTGCGCACGGTGGAAGTGGGCTATCGCGGCACAGTTAAGAACAAGGTGCCCGATGAGTCGCTGATGCTGACCGATGATGAAAACATCATCGATCTGCAGTTTGCCGTGCAGTACACACTGAAAGATCCGGAAGATTATGTGTTCAATAACCGCAGCCCGGATGATGCGGTGATGCAAGTGGCGGAAACCGCGATTCGGGAAGTGGTCGGCAAAAACAAGATGGATTATGTGCTGTATGAGGGACGGGCGGATATCGCCGCCCAGGCGACCCATCTGATGCAGCGCATTCTCGACCGTTACAAGACCGGCATCAGCATCAGCCAGGTGACCATGCAGAATGCCCAACCGCCTGAGCAGGTCCAGGCGGCGTTTGATGATGCCGTGAAAGCGAAACAGGACCGCGAGCGGCTGAAAAACGAGGGTCAGGCCTATGCCAACGATGTGGTGCCCAAGGCAAAAGGTATGGCTGCGCGCCTGATCCAGGAAGCGGATGGTTACCGTCAGCGCGTGATCGACACTGCTGAAGGCGATGCCAGCCGTTTTAACCAAATTCTGGCGGAATACAGCAAGGCCCCGGGCGTGACCCGTGAACGGATGTATCTGGATGCCATGCAGCAAATCCTCTCCAGCACCACCAAAGTGATGGTGGATCAGAAAGCGGGCGGCAGCAATCTGTTGTACCTACCGCTGGATAAGCTGATGGAGAAAAATGCGGCAGAAGCCAGAACCAGCGGCACACCTGCTGCCCCGGTCAGCAAGGCTGCCGAGAGTACGGGAACTGCCCCGTCTGATGATTCATTGCGCGGTTCGCTGCGCATGCTTGACCGGGGGGACCGTCCATGATGCGCAGTGCTGGTAATATACTCATTATGCTCGTGGCGGTTCTGCTGTTGTTGAGCCTGTCAATCTACACCGTGGATCAGCGGCAGAATGCGATCGTCTTCCAGCTGGGCGAGGTGGTTGCGGTTAAAACCAAGCCCGGCCTGTATTTCAAGATTCCGCTGGTGCAGAACGTTCGCCTGTTTGATACCCGCATCCTGACGATCGATTCGCAGGATCCGGAGCGTTACATCACGTCGGAAAAACAGAACGTGCTGGTCGATTCCTTCGTCAAGTGGCGCATCGCCGATGTGAAGCAGTACTACGTGGCGGTGGGCGGCGACGAGCAGCGCGCGGCAACACGCCTGTCGCAGACGGTGAACGACGGCTTGCGGGCCGAATTCGGCAAGCTGACCGTGCATGACGTGGTGTCCGGCGAGCGCGACAAGATCACCGATCGTTTGCGCAAGCTGGTGGATCAGGATGCCCGCAAAATCGGCGTGGAAGTCGTGGATGTGCGTATCAAGCGCGTGGATTTGCCGCAGGAGGTTTCTGCCACCGTCTACAGCCGCATGGAATCCGAACGTAAACGGGTGGCCAATGAGCTGCGCTCGACCGGTGCCGCCGAAGCCGAGAAGATTCGCGCCGATGCGGACCGCCAGCGTGAAGTGATTCTGGCCGAGGCTTACAAGCAGGCTCAGCAAACCAAGGGTGCGGGCGATGCGAAAGCTTCCGCCATCTCTGCCGCCGCTTTTGGTAAAAACCCCGAATTCTATGCCTTCTATCGCAGCCTGGATGCATATCGCAAGAGCTTCAGCTCGAAGAGTGACGTGCTGGTACTCGAGCCGAACTCGGAGTTCTTCAAGTACATGCGTGGTACCGGAACCGGTAAGGCAGGCAACTGACACGGGCTGAAGCGGCGGTGGTGATGATTGATTTCATGGCGGCAGCCGCTTTGATGTTGGTACTTGAAGGAATTTTGCCGTTCATGGCGCCTCGCCTCTGGCGAGACACGTTCCAGCGAATGACGCAGCTGACCGATGGTCAGCTGCGTTTTGTCGGTTTGTTTTCCATGCTCATCGGCCTGTTACTGCTGACATGGCTGCAGCATTAGGATTTTGCATGCATACGTGGTTGTTACCTGAATATATTGAGGATGTGCTGCCGCTCGAAGCGGCTCATGTGGAAACGTTGCGCCAGGGATTGCTGGAGCATTTCCATGCGCATGGCTATCAGTTCGTCATGCCCCCTCTGCTTGAGTACCGCGAATCCTTGTTGACCGGTACCGGGCATGAGCTTGATCTGAAAACGTTCAGTGTGGTCGATCAGTACAGCGGCCGCCTGTTGGGCGTGCGCGCCGATATCACACCGCAGGTCGCGCGCATCGATGCCCATTTGCTCAATCGCGCCGGCGTGACCCGGCTGTGCTATGCCGGCAGTGTGCTGCATACGCTGTCCTCCGGTTTTCATACCACGCGCGAACCGTATCAAGTGGGGGCGGAGCTTTATGGACACGCCGGACCGGAAAGCGATCTGGAAATCCAGCAGCTGATGTTGTCCGGTTTGCGCCGCGTGGGCGTACCTCACCTGCATCTCGATCTGGGGCATGTGGGCATTTTCCGCGCTTTGACGCAGGCGGCCGGCTGTGATGCGGAAAGTGAAAGCGCCTTGTTTGCGGCCCTGCAGTCAAAGGACGTTCCGGCTGTGCGGCAGCTGGTCGCGCCGCTGCCGATTGTGTACCAAACAGCTTTCCTGGCGCTGCCGACCTTGTATGGCGGGGATGCAATACTGCGGCGTGCGCGCGAAATCCTGCCGCAGTTGCCGCCCATCAGGGCGGCGTTGGATCAGCTGGAATGGCTGGCGCAGCGTCTTGCCGGTCATGTCGATGAATGCTGTTTCGATCTGGCGGAGTTGCGCGGGTATCACTATCACACCGGCGTCGTGTTTGCGCTTTATACCCCGGGATTATCCAATGCGCTGGCACAGGGCGGGCGCTATGACGAGGTGGGTGATGCATTTGGTCGCGCGCGTCCTGCCACCGGTTTCAGTCTCGATCTGCGCGAGCTGGCAAAAGTGGTGGCCAAGCATGTTCCGGCCGGCGGCATCGTCGCGCCTTATGCCGATCCGCTGGATAAGGCGGACCAGGTGCGTGCTTTGCAAAACAAAATCACCGAATTGCGCGCTGCGGGTGAAATGGTCGTTTCCCGTTTGCCCGGTGCGGAACTCGACGCAGCGGACAGCTGGTGCGATCGGGAGCTGGTCTGGCAGGCCGGGGAGTGGCGCGTGCAGCCACGGCTGTAATTTTGTTGCGGTCGGTTCCTGAGCCGGCAGCGACCCAAGGAATCAAACAGTTAGGAAGTCATAGCATGGCAAAAAATATTGTCGTGGTCGGCACCCAGTGGGGCGACGAAGGCAAGGGTAAAATCGTTGACTGGCTGACGGATCACGCACAGGGCGTGGTGCGTTTCCAGGGCGGACACAATGCCGGTCACACGCTGGTGATCGGCGGCAGCAAGACGGTGCTGCATTTGATCCCATCCGGCATCTTGCGGCAGGAAGTCGACTGCTTTATCGGCAACGGCGTGGTGGTGGCGCCGGATGCCTTGCTGGCCGAGATGGACAAGCTGGAAGCGGCCGGCGTGCCGGTTGCCGGGCGACTGAAAATTTCCGAAGCCTGTCCGCTGATCCTGCCGTATCACGTGGCGCTCGACAAGGCGCGTGAAATGGCCAAGGGCGAAGCGAAAATCGGCACCACCGGTCGCGGCATCGGGCCGGCTTATGAAGACAAGGTGGCGCGCCGTGCCATCCGCATGCAGGACCTGTTCCATCGTGAGCGTTTTGCCGCCAAGCTGGGCGAGGTGCTGGACTACCACAACTTCGTATTGAAAAACTATTTCAATGCCGAGACGGTGGACTTCAATGCCTGTCTGGAAGAAACCATGAAGCTGGCCGAGCGTATCCGTCCGATGGTGGTCGATGTGCCGCGCATGCTGTATGAGGCCAACAAGGCCGGCAAGAACCTGCTGTTCGAAGGTGCTCAGGGCACGCTGCTGGACATCGATCACGGCACCTACCCGTTCGTGACGTCCAGCAACTGTACCGCCGGCGGGGCGGCAATTGGTGCCGGTGTCGGCCCGCATACGCTGCATTATGTACTGGGTATCACCAAAGCGTACACCACGCGTGTCGGTTCGGGTCCGTTCCCGACCGAGTTGATGGACGACAACGGCCGTTACCTGGCTGAGCGCGGTCATGAGTTCGGTTCCACCACTGGCCGTCCGCGTCGTTGCGGTTGGTTCGATGCGGCGGCGCTGAAGCGTTCGATCCAGATCAATGGCGTTTCCGGCCTGTGCGTGACCAAGCTGGACGTGCTCGATGGCATGGAAACCGTGCGCGTCTGCGTCGGCTACAAGCTGAAGGACGGTGACAGCGACATTCTGCCGGTGGGCGCGGAAATGCTGGCCGAGTGCGAACCGATCTATGAGGAAATGCCGGGCTGGAGCGACAGCACGGTCGGCGTGAAAACCTGGGAAGGTTTGCCCAAGGCCGCGCAGAACTACCTGCGCCGTATTGAGGCAATCTGCGAAGTGCCGGTGGACATTGTTTCGACGGGTCCGGACCGCGACGAAACCATTGTGTTGCGTCACCCGTTTGAGTAAGTGTGAATGTGTTGTGGCGGTTAAGGTGCTCGCTGAAAGCCGCCATGTTTTAGCAACCGATGTTCAATGCAGCTCGCGCAATTTGCTGTGTGGGCTGTTTGCGCATCTGGCGGACGCAATGCGTCTGTCGACAAAAGCTGTTAGCGGGGCTGATTTCGCCCGAATGAGCGTGATGGGTACGATGAAAAAAATAAAGGGTAGCTTTTTGAGCTACCCTTTATTTAGGACTGGTGCCGAGAAGAGGACTCGAACCTCCACAGTGTTGCCACCGCTAGGACCTGAACCTAGTGCGTCTACCAATTCCGCCATCTCGGCTAAAGAAGACCGCATTATAGAGACCACTTTGAGAGCTGTCAATGACTAAAAAAAGCCACAAGGCCGAAGATAATACTTCCTTACGTTTGCGTGATCGTGATCCCCATCTGGAGACTGAGCGCGAGAAATATGAGACTCCGCTACCGAGCCGCGAATTTATTCTGGAGGTATTGCGTGAGCAGGGAATGCCGGTGGTCCCCGATGCGCTGATCGAACTCCTCGACATCACCGAGGAAGAGCGCGATCTGTTCCTGCGCCGTATCCGTGCGATGGAGCGCGACGGGCAGTTGATGCGCAACCGTAAGCACGCCCTTTGCGTGGTCGACAAGATCGATTTGATTCCGGGGAAGGTAGAGGGGCATGCAGACGGTTTCGGCTTTCTTGTGCCGGACGATGGCACGCCGGACTTGTTCCTCGGTCCGAAGGAAATGCACAAGGTGCTGCATGGAGACCGTGTGGTCGGGCGCGAATTGCGTTCCGAGCAGCGCAGTGGCCGCCGCGAGGCGACTATTGTTGAGGTGTTGCAGCGCGCCAATCAGAAAGTGGTCGGCCGTTTATATAATGATCACGGCATCTGGTTTCTGGTGGCGGAAAATAAACGTATTAATCAGGATTTTCTCGTTCCGGCCGAACACGTCGGCGAAGCCAAGCCCGGCCAGGTGGTGGTGGCGGAAATCCTGCAGCAGCCGGACAAGCATGCCCAGCCGTTGGCGCGGGTGGACCATATCCTCGGTTCCTACGGCGATCCGGGTATGGAAATCGAGATTGCCCTGCGCAAGCATGATCTGCCGCATGAATTCAGTCCGACTATCGAAGCGCTCAGCAAAAAATTCCCCAAGGGCGTGCTGAAAAAGGATTTCAAAGGCCGTGAGGATATCCGCAGTCTGCCGCTGGTGACGATTGACGGCGAAACCGCCCGCGATTTCGATGACGCCGTGTATTGCGCCCCGGAAGGTCGCGGCTGGCGTCTGCTGGTGGCGATTGCCGATGTGAGTCATTATGTCAAGCCGGGCGATCCGCTGGATGTGGAAGCGTTTGACCGCGGCAATTCGGTGTATTTCCCGCGGCGCGTGATTCCCATGCTGCCGGAAGTGTTGTCCAACGGCCTGTGTTCGCTCAACCCGCAGGTCGAGCGCCTGTGCATGGTGTGCGACATGAGCGTGACCAGCGCCGGCAATATCAAGCAATACCGTTTCTATCCGGCGGTGATGTTCTCGCATGCGCGCCTGACTTATACCCAGGTGGCCGACTGGCTGGCCAATCCGGAATCCGCAGAGGCGCAGCAGCACGCGGAATTGCTCCCGCATCTGCAGCAGCTGTACAAGATGTTCAAGGTCTTGCTCAAGGCTCGTGAAAAGCGCGGCGCGATCGACTTCGAGACCACGGAAACGCGCATGGTGTTCAATGCGCAGGGCAAGATCGACTGTATCGTGCCGGTAGTGCGCAACGATGCGCACCGCCTGATTGAAGAGTGCATGCTGGCCGCCAACGTGTGTGCCTCGGACTTCCTCAAGAAACACAAGCAAACCACGCTGTATCGTATCCATGAAGGCCCGACGCCGGAAAAACTCAAGAACGTACGCGAGTTCCTCGGCGAATTCGGCATGCAGCTGGGGGGCGGGGATGAGCCCAATGCCAAGGATTACGCCGGCCTGCTCGGCAGCATCAAGGGGCGGCCGGATGCGCAGCTGCTGCAGACCGTGCTGCTGCGCTCGCTGCAGCAGGCGGTATACAGTCCGGACAACGTGGGCCATTTCGGTTTGGCCTACGAAACCTATACCCACTTCACCTCGCCGATCCGCCGCTATCCGGATTTGCTGATTCATCGCGGCATCAAGGCCGTGCTGCAGGGCGAGCATTACAGCCCGGGCGACTGGCATCAGCTGGGAGCGCACTGTTCCTCCACCGAGCGCCGCGCCGACGATGCCACGCGCGACGTGGAGGCCTGGCTGAAGTGCTATTTCATGCAGGACAAGGTGGGCGAAGTATTCGAGGGTACGATCAGCGCAGTCACCAGTTTCGGCATTTTCGTGGCGCTGGATAATATCTATGTCGAAGGGCTGGTGCACGTGTCCGAGCTGGGCAGCGACTATTTCCATTTCGAGCCGACCAAGCATCAGATGCTGGGTGAACGCACCGGCAAGCGTTTCCGCCTGGGCGACCGCATGCGCATCAAGGTGGCGCGTGTGGATATGGATACCACCCGCATGGACTTCATGCGCGTGCCGGACGAAGATGAGCAGCCCGCCGCGCCGGCAGCCCCCAAATCCAGAGGGCGCCAGCAGGTGGCCAAAGCCCAGCCGCAACGGCCGGAAGAGCAGAAAGCCGGTAAACCCAAGCGCAAGCGCAGCCGCAGCCGGGCGAAGAAAAAGGCTGCCGCAGTTGCACGCGGAGAGTAGGCATGGCTGCGCGGCAATTATTGCACGGCTTTCATGCCGTGACGGCGCGGCTCAAGCGTGCGCCGGACAGCATCCGTGAGCTGTACGTGGCGGAAAAGCGCAACGATGCGCGGGTCAAATCTTTTCTGCAATTGGCCAAGGCGCAGGGCGTGCGGGTTGTGGCAGTGAGCCAGGAGCGTTTGCAGGGGCTGGCCGGCAAAGCTCCCCATCAGGGGGTGGTGGCCGTAGTCGATGAGCTGCCCATGCCGCAGGATATCGACAGTGTGCTCGACGATCTGAAAGAGCCGCCTTTGCTGCTGGTGCTCGACGGCGTGACCGATCCGCACAATCTGGGGGCCTGTCTGCGCGTGGCGGATGCCTTTGGCGCACACGCCATCGTCGCGCCCAAGGATCACTCGGCGCCGCTGACCGAGGTGGCGGCCAAGGCGGCCAGCGGGGCGGCTGAAACCGTGCCGTATGTGCTGGTCACCAATCTGGCGCGCAGTCTGCGCGAGCTGCAGGACCGCAATGTCTGGCTCGTCGGTACGGCGGCCGATGCCGAAGACAGTCTGTGGGATATTAAGCTTGATGCCGGCATGGCTTGGGTGCTCGGCGCCGAAGGCAGCGGCATGCGGCGCCTGACGCGCGAACATTGTGATGAGCTGGTGCGCATTCCCATGTTCGGCACAGTGGAAAGCCTCAACGTGTCTGTTTCCGCCGGGGTGTGCCTGGCAGAGTCGCGCAGACAGAGAAGTCTGCCAGCCTGAGGGCGCGGACAGACTCAATGTTTTGACCGGCGGCAGGCCGGTTTACCTGGGGAGAGCGTGATGTCCGACCTGAATGATCCGCGCGTGTTCTTCGCTGCCGAGCGAACCTTGCTGGCCTGGAACCGCACAGCGCTGACGCTGATGGCGTTCGGTTTTGTGATCGAGCGTTTCGGCCTGTTTGTCCACATGCTGATGCCGAACGGGCAGGCCAGTCACGCCATGCAGCGCGGCATGTCGTTCTGGATCGGACTGGCTTTCATTACCCTCGGCGCGTTTGCCTCGGCGGGGGCCATTATTCAGTATCACCGGGTGTTGCGGACGCTCAAGCCGGTGGAAATTCCCATCGGCTACAACACGCAGATGGCGGTACTGGTCAATCTGCTGGTTGCCGGCCTGGGCCTGGGATTGACCGCTTATCTGTTCGCCGGCGCCGCCTTATAGCGGATTGAACGCCACGGCCAGGAAGGCGCCAAACGGGCTGTAAGACGGACAGACCCGTTCAAGGGCGCGACTGGCCAGATGGCCTGCCGGCCAATGGATGGCCGAGCGAAAAAGCGTTTCAGTCACGCCCAATTTTTGCAGCTGTTGTCTGATCTCGCCGGCGGTGTGCCAATGCGCGCCCGCATAGGCTCCCGTGCCGCCGTGGCGGCCTTTTTGCCAATACAGCAGGCTGTGCCGGTTAAGCAGGCCCAGCACGATGCGCGAGCGGCTGACGCGGAGCATTTCTTGCAGGGCAGCAGCCTGGTCGGCGATAAAACACAGCGATGTGACGGCCGTGAGGCAGTCGAATGATTTGTCGGCAAAGGGCAGGCGGGCGGCGTCGCCGATAAGATAACGGCTGTGCCGATCCTGTTGGCGTGCATAGGCAATCATGGCGGGGCTGGCGTCGATTCCGGTGACGTTCATCCCGCCGGCAGCAAGCTGCCGGCTGAAAAAGCCGGTGCCGCAGCCGACATCCAGCAGGCTTGCACCGGCCGGCGGCAGCAAAGACCGCAGCAACTGCAGCTCCGTTGTGCCGATCCAGCTGCCGCGCGAACTGTGGTACCAGGCTTCGTAGCGTTCGCTTATGCCCCGGCTGTCACTCCTTGGGTGACTGGCTGGCACGCCGGTGGGCATCGAAGCCGCCTTTCTGTTTCCACCTTTCATGGTTATTCCGCAGGATTCAGACGCGGGTGGGTTTCTTCCCCCCAGAATTGCACAACGGCCCCCGAGATGAACATGGCAATGGCGACAAACCAGAAAGCGGCCTCCATATTGCCGCTGGCACGGGCAACCAGCCCCAGAGCGAGGGCGCCGATGCCGTATCCCAGGTCGCGCCAGAAGCGGTAAATGCCAATGGCCGTGCCACGCCAGTCGGGATGGGCGATGTCGCTGACTGCGGCGCTCAGGTTGGGGTAAAGCAGGGCCATGCCGAAGCCCGTCACAGCGGCGGAAACCGACCACCACAACACCTGCTCGCCCAGCAGCATCATGGCCACGCCTGCGCCGCACAGCCACATGCCCCAGACGATGGGTTTTTGCCGGCCGATATGGTCCGACAGCTTGCCGGTGAAGAACTGCGAGCCGCCCCAGACAAAACCGTAAATACCCACCACCCAGCCGATCTGGGCCAGGCCGAGGCCGTGCTGGTAAAGAAACAGCGGATAGAACACCCAGATCAGCGCATCGACGAATTTTTCCACCAGTCCCGCCTGGCTGATGGCCGCCATGCGCCGGTCGCGCCAGGACATCAGGGCGAAGATTTCCCCGCTGCCCGGCCGAGCGGAAAGCGTGCGCGGATAACGCGGTTTGAGCGGGCTGCCTTTACCCGCGGCATGGCGCGCGCTTTCGGCCTTGGCCCAATGCAGCGTCTCCCTGACCAGCAGCAGGGTGGTTGCGATAGCCAGCCCGATCACGCTCAGGCCGAAAATCAGTAGGCCCTGGCGGGGTCCAAAATGCTGCGCCATATAGCCGGTGATGACGCCGGCTGCAGCCACTCCGACATAACCGGCAAACTCGTTGAGGCCGATGGTGAGACCACGCTGGTCCGGCCGGGTCATGTCGAGCTTGGAGGTTTGCGTCATCGACCAGGTGAAACCCTGATTGATGCCGAGCAGCACGGTGGCTGCGACAATCCAGTTCCAGCTGGGCGCGTAGAGGATCATGAAGGGAATGGGCAGGGCGAACAGCCAGCCAAGCAGCAGGATTCTTTTGCGGCCCAGACGTTCGGAGAGTCGTCCGGCGACGAAATTGAGCGTGCCCTTGACGAAGCCGAAGGCCACCACAAAGGTCATCAGCAGCATGAACGAGCCTTTGGGCACGCCGAATTCGTTCTCGGCCAGCGCCGGTATGACTGTGCGCATCATGCCGAGCGTCAGACCCACCAGGAAAACCTGCAGCAGCTGCTGCAGAAACTGGTCCAGATTGATGCGAATGCCGTGCTGGTAGTCACGGTACGTATCGCGGGAGGCGGTCGAAGTCATGCGGGTGTCCTTCAGGCGGCAATATTCGCGGCAACAATCTGGTCCATCTCGACCGGCCGGGGCAGAATGGTGCGGGTAAGGTGCTCAATAAACGCTTCGCGCTCGGCGATTTGCAGGCCGGCGTTGAAACGCTTTTCAAAACCAAGGGTGGATGACGGTTTGCCGGAAATGCCTGCGCCGCACGCGCTGCCCGCCTGGTGGCCGGGGAAAATTTCCAGTTCGTTCGGCAGTGTCAGGATTTTGCTCTGCAGGCTGTCGAACAGCATGCCGGCCATTTCCCTTTCGCGGCCGGCCAGATCGGGGCGGCCGAGGCTGCCGACAAACAGCGTGTCGCCGGTGAGGATGAACCAGGGTTCTTCGCCGCGCCGCTTGTCGGTCACCAACAGACACATGCTGTCCAGCGTATGCCCCGGGGTATGCAGGACTTTTACGATTACATTGCCGACTTCAAGCAGCTCGCCGTCGTGCAGCTTGTGATAGGGAAATTTGACGAAATGGGCGGCATTTTCATGCAGGCAATAAGGCGCGCCGACCATTTCGGCCAGTTTGCGGCCGCCGGTGTAATGGTCGGCATGCACATGCGTATCGATCACATGGGTAATCTTGACCTGTGCCTTGGCGGCTTCGTCGATGAACCACTGCTCGTCGCCTGCGACCACGTCGACGGCAATGGATTTGCCCAGCGTGCCGCAACCGAAAAAATAGGACAAGGAAGCTTCCTTGGTGGCGAGTTGTTTGAAGAACATGGAAAATCTCCTTTGGTTTAATCGCCGGGGTGCTCGACGGGGAGACCCCGCGCCCGCCATTCCGCCACGCCCAGCTCGATTCGCCGGGCGCGGCGGCCCTGCTGTTCCAGCAGGCTGACAGCTTCTTTTGCCATCAGGCAGAAGGGGCCGCGACAGTACGCCACAATGGGTTTGTCGGCGGGCAGTTCGGTCATGCGTTGATGCAGCTCGTTGACCGGAATGGAACGCGCATAGGGCAGGTGGGCGGTGGCGTATTCCGCTGCAGGGCGTACATCCAGTACGATGACGTCGCCGCGCCGCGCCTGCAGCAGCAGGTCTTCTGCGTTGACCGCCGCCAGTTCCTCGGGGTGCGCGACCATCTTCTGCATGGCGCTTTGCAGCTCCAGCAGGTGTTCCTCCGCGGTCGTCCGCAATACCACCCACAGATCGGCGATCTGATTATCGGCCAGGCGATAGAAGACATGCTTGCCTTCGCGCCGGGTGGCCACCAGATGCGCCAGCTTGAGCTCTTTCAAATGTGCGCTGGCCAGCTTGAGCGAGATGCCGGTATCCGCCGCGAGCTGCTCGACGTGTTTTTCTCCCTGGCACAGTACCTCGATCAGCTCCAGCCGCTTGGGGCTGGAGACGGCCTTGCCGATTCTGGCCACCTGCTCATACAGCAGATCTTTGATTTGACGCGATGCGCTCATGATACTTAAAACAATCTAATAAACGTTAGAATAATTGAATGATAGAAAGTGATTTTGCCTGTGTCAAGTAATGGTCGGCGCACGGCTTGCAGAGCATCTTGCCTGTCGGTCAGAATGTGCAGCTCGGCATGCGGCGCGACGTGAAGGAGGAGAATGCATTTATTGATTGCGCTGTCTGCGCACGGTTTCGGGCATTATGCCCAGGTTGCTCCCGTGGTAAATCATCTGCTTAAGCGGATGCCCCGTCTGCAATTGACATTCAGGACGACCTTGCCGGCCGGTGTGATCGCAGCACGCATCCAACACCCTTTTGCCGTGCAGGCGGTGGCGGATGATTTCGGCATGCTCATGCACAATGCGATCGATGTCGACGTGGCTGCCAGCCTTGAGCGTTATAGGCTATTTCATGACGACTGGCCGCGTTTGCTCGAATCCGCCACCACGGCGCTGAAGACGGCCAAGCCGGATCTGGTGCTGGCCGACGCCCCCTACCTGACCCTGTCCGCGGCAGAGCGTGCAGGTATTCCGGCTGTGGCGCTGTGTTCGCTCAACTGGGCCGATGTGCTGGACTGGTATGCCGACACGCTGACGCGAACAAACATCATCCCGCGTATCTGCGAATCCTACGCTTCGGCGCAATGCTTCATGCAGGCGACGCCGAGCATGGCCATGCCGCTACTGCAGGCGGCTGGAGTCGGGCTGCGTCCCGTTGGCGCCCTGGGCAGCCCCGGCGCGGCGCAGCCTGAAATCCTGCGAAAGCGCCTGGGGCTGGCTGACACAGTGGCGCTGGTGCTGGTCGGCATGGGCGGGATGCCGTTCAGCGTGTCGATGCGGGACTGGCCGAAAGAGGCGGGCGGAAGAAGCGTGCATTATCTGCTGGCAGCCGGCTGGGAGTCGCCGGGTGCGCATGCGTCTTGCCTGGGCGATTTGCCGTTTGACTATTCCGATATCATGGCTTCGGTTGATCTCATCATCACCAAACCGGGTTACGGCATGTTCGTCGAAGCGGTTGCAGCCGGGGTGCCGCTTATTTATGTGGCGCGGGACGACTGGCCCGACACTATCTA
>JAJZQI010000025.1 GCA_021851875.1 Pseudomonadota bacterium
CACCAGCACAGCGCCGGATGCCTGACGCGCCATTTCGCCGGTTTCCAGCGTCACTTCATGGCGGCCATACATAAATGTTTTTTTAATCGGTTTCAATTTATCTTCCTTATTCAACAACGACTTTCAATGCACTATCTGTGTAGACCACTGACACGACAACTCAACAATTCATTACGATAATAACAAAAAAGACCAGGGGCTTATCCCTGGTCTTTTTTATTTACTTCAAGCGACGCGGCAGCAAAAGGAGTGACACAACTTTTGCCCCCGCGCAAAATTACTTACGCAGACCCAGACGTGCGATCAGATCACGGTAACGGGCATCGTCCTTGCGCTTCAGGTAGTCCAGCAGGCGACGACGCTTGCTGACCATCTTCAGCAGACCGCGACGGGAATGGTGATCCTTGGCGTGGGTTTTGAAGTGACCGGTCAGGTCATTGATGCGGGCGGTCAGCAGGGCAACCTGTACTTCCGGGGAACCGGTGTCGGCCTGGCCGCGGGCGTGATCTTTAACAATACCGGCTTTTTGTTCGGTTGAAATCATGATTACTCCAATCAAATATACAAAATATATCCGCTATTCGGATACCGGGGCACCGTCTCAACCAACAGAAACCCCGCACTCACAACCTCACTAAAGAGGGTCGCTTATTTTAATTGAATCAGACCACTTAGGCAAGTCGAACCGGCGTTCAACTTCAGAATCGTTCGTTTTCTTTCAAGTAACGCCACTGCCCCGGCGGCAAGTCGCCCAGCATGACCCGGCCGATGCGTACGCGCTTGAGTCCCACGACCCTCAGCCCCACCAGCTCGCACATGCGACGTATCTGCCGTTTCTTGCCTTCGCGCAGGATAAAACGCAGCTGATCCTGATTCTGCCAGCTCACCTTTGCCGGTTTGAGCGGCCTCCCGTCGAGACTGAGGCCGTGGTTAAGCAAGGCCAAACCGTTTTCGGACAGCCTGCCGCTCACGCGCACCAGGTACTCTTTCTCGATCGTGGAGTCGTCGCCGATCAGCATTTTGGCGATACGGCCATCCTGCGTCAGCACCAGCAGCCCCTGCGAATCAATATCCAACCGACCCGCCGGCGCCAGGCCTTTCAGATGGCGGGGTGAAAAGCGCATGCCTGAGGTATCGCCGCTGTAGTGATTGTCCGGCACGACCAGCACGGAAGCGGGTTTATAGCCCTGCTCCGCCTGACCCGAAACATAGCCGATGGGCTTATGCAGCAAAACAGTCACGCGCTGGGATTGCTGCGACTGGGCGGATTTATTCAGGGTGATTTTCTGATTGGGAAAGATTTTCGTCCCCAATTCGGTAACCGGCTGACCGTCCACCATTACCCAGCCTCGCTCGATGTAGCTATCGGCCTCGCGGCGCGAGCAAAGACCCTGCTCGGACATCAATTTGGACAGGCGAACTTTTTCCATTTCGGCCCCCGGTTTTTCCATATTCACCCCGCAACCCTTATTCGGATGCTGCGCTCACGACCAGCCGCCGCGGTTGCACCCGCCCCTGTTCGTCCGGCTCACCCACGCCGAGGAATTCCTGCCCCGGGCCGTACAGCCGCAAAATGCCGGATACCTGGAGTTTTGGCACCCACACGGCCTGGCCGCGCTGCAAATAGAAGGCGCTGTCAGCATCCAGCTGCACCGCCGGCCTATCGTAGACCAGCCGATCCGCCGATGCCAGCAGTGCGTCGCGTTGCTTCAGTTCCAACTGTTCCAACGCTGCCAAGGTAACCGCATCTTCCACCCCGAATTCGCCGATCGCCGTACGGCGCAGCCCGCTCAGGTGGGCGCATGAGCCGAGCGCCTTGGCAATATCTTCAGCCAGGGTCCGCACATAAGTGCCCTTGCTGCACTGAACCCGCACGGAAGCGCCATCGGCGCCGTTCCAGGCCAGCAATTCCAGTTGGTAAATGGTTATCTGGCGACGTTTTCGCTCAATTTCCTCGCCCGCCCTGGCATATTCGTACAAGGCTTTACCTTCGTGCTTGAGCGCGGAATACATGGGCGGAGTCTGCCAGATCGCACCGACAAACTCACCCAGAACCGATTGCAGACGGGATTGATCAAAATTGATGGGACACTGCTCGACCACATCCCCCTCGGCATCGCCCGTCGTGGTTGCGGTGCCGAACTTGATTTCGGCGATATAGGTCTTGTCGGCATTGAGCAGGTACTGCGAGAACTTGGTCGCCTCGCCCAGACAAAGCGGCAGAAGGCCGGTTGCCATGGGGTCGAGCGTGCCGGTATGGCCGGCCTTGGCGGCCTGGTACAACCATCTGGCACGCTGCAGCGCCGTGTTGCTGGATAAACCCTTGGGTTTGTCCAGCAACAGCACTCCATCGATATTGCGCTTGGGTCGCTTGAACTGAGTCACACGGCCTCGGAAGCCTAGGCTTTCGAATCGTCGTCCGACTCGGGAGGCAGGTCGGCCACGGCGCTGTCGATCAGACGCGACAGCTCCATGCCGTGCTCTACAGATACGTCGTAGACGAAATGCAGTTGCGGCACGGTGCGGGTATTCATGCGGCGAGCCAGTTCGCTGCGCAAGAAACCGCCCGCCTTACCCAAGGCGCGGGCAATCTCTTCATGCTGCTCAACCGGAGCCAGCGAGGTAAAGAACACCTTGGCATGACCGTAGTCAGCCGACACTTCAACTCCGGTCAGGGTGATATCGCCTACGCGCGGATCCTTCAGCTCGTAGCGCAGGATGTCATTCAACTCACGCTGAATCTGGTCTGCGATGCGAAATACGCGCGCGTTATGCTTGGGCATGATGGCAGCTCTATCGGATTACAGCGAACGGGCCACTTCGACCACTTCGAACACTTCCAGCTGATCGCCCACTTCAATATCGTTGAAGTTCTTGAGCTGCAGACCGCATTCGAAGTTGTTGCGCACTTCCTTGACGTCGTCCTTGAAGCGTTTGAGCGATTCGAGATCGCCCGTGTGGATAACCACATTGTCGCGAATGACGCGGACGGAAGAGTTGCGCTTGATGAGACCATCGGTAACGTAACAACCGGCGATGGTGCCCACTTTGGAAATCTTGAAGACTTCCCGCACCTCCACCATACCGATGACGTTTTCCTTCTTCTCCGGCGCCAGCATGCCGGAAAGCGCCGCCTTCACCTCATCGACGGCCGCGTAGATGATGTTGTAGTAGCGCACATCCACACCGGTCGATTCGATCAGGCGTTTGGCCGGTACGTCGGCACGGGTGTTGAAACCGATGATCACCGCATTGGATGCGGCGGCCAGGTTGACGTCGGATTCGGTAATCGCGCCCACGGCGGAGTGGATGATGTTGACGCGCACTTCATCGGTCGACAGTTTCTGCAGCGAAGAGGCCAGCGCTTCGTAAGAACCCTGCACGTCGGCCTTGATGATGAGCGGCAGCGTCTTGACTTCGCCCTCGCCCATATTGGCGAACATGTTCTCCAGCTTGGCAGCCTGCTGCTTGGCCAGACGCACATCACGGAACTTGCCCTGACGGAACAAGGCGATTTCACGCGCCTTCTTCTCGTCCTGCATCATCATGATGTCCTCACCGGCAGCCGGTACGTCGGACAAGCCCTGGATTTCCACCGGGATGGACGGGCCGGCTTCGCCGATCTGATGTCCGGCTTCATCGACCATGGCACGCACGCGGCCGAAGACCGCGCCGGCCAGCACCACATCCCCCTTACGCAGCGTTCCGGACTGCACCAGAACCGTTGCCACGGGGCCGCGGCCCTTGTCCAGACGGGCTTCCACCACAATACCCTTGGCCGGGGAGTCCTTCGGCGCCGTCAGTTCCAGCACCTCGGCCTGCAACAGGATCGATTCGAGCAATTCGTCGATACCGGTACCCTGTTTTGCCGATACATTGACGAACTGGGTATCGCCGCCCCAATCTTCTGCGATCACTTCGTGCTGCGACAGTTCCTGGCGGATACGCTCGGGGTTGGCATCCGGTTTGTCGATCTTGTTCACCGCCACCACCAGCGGCACACCTGCCGCCTTGGCATGGTGGACCGCCTCGATCGTCTGCGGCATCACGCCGTCGTCAGCCGCCACCACCAGCACCACGATGTCGGTCAGCTTGGCACCGCGTGCACGCATGGCGGTAAACGCTTCGTGACCCGGGGTATCGAGGAAGGTGATCATGCCGCGCGGGGTTTCCACATGGTAGGCGCCGATATGCTGGGTAATGCCGCCCGCTTCGCCGGACGCCACTTTGGCGCGGCGAATGTAGTCCAGCAAAGAGGTTTTACCGTGGTCAACGTGACCCATCACGGTCACCACCGGTGCACGCGGCAGACTTTCATATTCGTGGTGGGCTTCGTCTTCACCCAGATAGGCATCCGGATCGTCCAGCTTGGCCGCATGACCCTTGTGGCCCATTTCTTCCACCACGATCAGCGCGGTTTCCTGGTCCAGCACCTGGTTGATGGTCACCATCATGCCCATCTTCATCAGCGCCTTGATCACCTCGGCCGCCTTGACGGCCATTTTGTGCGCCAGTTCGGCGACGGAAATGGTTTCCGGCACCATCACCTCGTGCACGACCGGTTCGGTCGGCATGGAGAAGGCATGCTGCGTCTCGCCGGCCGATTTGTGTTTGCCGCCGGCCTTGCGCTCGCGCCAACCGCCGGCACCACCGCTCGAATCGCCGCGGGTCTTGATGCCGCGCTTCTTGCCGGCCTCATCACCCCAACCGCCTTCTTTACCGGTCGTGCCCCCCTTTTTGGGACCCTTCTTATCGACTTTGGCCTCGGGCTTCACCGCCGGCTTGGCGGCAGGCGCTTCGGCCTGGGCAGGTTGCGCGGACGCTTCGGCTGCGCCCGGCTTGGCCGCTGTCGCCGCTGCGGCTTCAGCCGGCTTGGCCTCGACCTCGGTCACCGGCTTATGGCGCTGCTCGCGCTCCTGTTTCGCCTGCGCCTCGGCCGCCTGGCGAGCGAACAGCTCGGCCTGCTTGCGCGCCTCTTCCTCGCGCTTGGCCAGTTCGCTGTCCTGCACGCCAGTTGCCGCAACCGCAGGCGCAGCCGGCGCCGGCGCTTCAACCACGGCCTCGCCTTCTTCACGTTTAACGAACACTCGCTTTTTGCGAACTTCCACCTGAATGGTGCGTGCCTTGCCGCTGCTGTCCGCCTTGCGGATTTCGGTGGTTTCCTTGCGCGTCAGGGTAATCTTCGGCTTGGATGGATCCTTGGCGCCGTGGGAACGGCGCAGGAAATCCAGCAGCTTTTCCTTATCCTGTTCGCTCACCGTATCGGCAGCATTCTGCTTGGCCACCCCGGCTTCTTTAAGCTGCTCAAGCAGCAAGGCTACGGGCAGATTCAGCTCGGTTGCGAATTGTTCTACGTTCATCTATCTCTTTCCACTTCACGCACCGGACATCCGGGCGATGATTGCATACTATTGTTTCAATAAGACATGATCGGGCTTCCGCTCAGGCAAACCAGGGTGCGCGGGCAGTCATGATCAGCTGCTTGGCCCGTTCCGCATCCATGGATGTCATTTCGACCAGGTCATCAACGGCCAGTTCAGCCAGATCTTCCTGCGTGACCACACCGTGGCTTGCCAGCACACGTGCGGTGTCCGCATCCATACCCTCAACCGAGGCAAGATCCTCGGCCATGTTTTCGATTTTTTCTTCCTTGACGATCGCGGCCGTCAGCAGAGCATTGCGCGCACGGCTGCGCAGCTCATTAACGGTATCTTCGTCAAATGCCTCGATTTCCAGCATTTCGTTCAGCGGCACGTAGGCAATTTCTTCCAGCGTGGAGAAACCTTCTTCGATCAGCACATCGGCCACATCGGCATCGACATCCAGCGCCTGCATGAACAGGGAACGGATGGTGGCCGCTTCAGCTTCGCTCTTTTTCTCGGCTTCTTCCACCGTCATGATGTTGATGTTCCAGCCGGTCAGCTCGGAAGCCAGACGCACGTTCTGGCCATTGCGGCCGATGGCGTTGCCCAGCTGCTCTTCGTCGACCACCACATCCATGCTGCGCTTTTCTTCATCCACCACGATGGAATTCACTTCAGCCGGCGCCAGCGCATTGATGACGAACTGGGCCGCTTCGGGCGACCACAGCACGATATCGACGCGCTCGCCGTTCAGTTCGTTGGTGACTGCCTGTACGCGAGAGCCGCGCATGCCGACACAGGTGCCGATCGGGTCGATACGCGGATCGTTGGATTTGACGGCGATCTTGGCGCGCAGCCCCGGATCACGGGCGGCCGCCTTGATTTCCAGCATGCCCTCTTCGATTTCCGGCACTTCCAGCTCGAACAGTTTGACCAGGAATTCCGCTGCGGTACGCGACAGGATCAGACTCGGACCGCGGCCGCCGCGATCCACGCGGCTCAGGAAAGCGCGCACGCGGTCGCCGGAACGCAGATTTTCCTTCGGGATCATCTGGTCTTTCGGCAGCAGACCTTCGATACGGCCGGATTCGACAATGGCGTTGCCGCGTTCCATCCGCTTGATGACACCGGTCACCATGTGTTCGCGGCGCATCAGGAAGTCGTTGAGGATCTGGTCGCGCTCGGCATCGCGAATCTTCTGCAGAATCACCTGCTTGGCGGCCTGCGCGCCGATACGGCCGAATTCAACCGGCTCCAGCGGCTCTTCGATAAATTCGCCCAGCCCGATGCCCGGCTTGATCTTGCCGGCCTCTTCCACCGTCATCTGCCGGCTGGGCTCTTCCAGCAGCTCGTCTTCCACCACTTCCCAGCGGCGGAAAGAGTCATAATCACCGGAATTGCGATCGACCGAGACGCGCACTTCAACATCGTCGGTAAAACGTTTTTTCGTGGCTGATGCCAGCGCCATTTCCAGCGCGGCAAAGACAATTTCCTTGTCGACGTTTTTTTCACGCGCCAAGGCGTCAGCCAACATCAATACTTCGCGACTCATCCTCTCAACCTCCGGCTAAAATTGAGGCACCAGACGGGCTTTTTCCACATTGCCCAGCGGAATGGACGTTTTTACGCCATCCACGTCAAGCTGCACCTCGCCTGCCTCTATACCCTGCAACATTCCAATAAAATTCTTGCGTCCTTCCAGCGGGATGCGCAATTTAAGCTGCACCTTCTGCCCGGCAAAACGCACAAAATCGCTTTCCTTCTTGAGCGGACGATCAAGGCCGGGGGAAGACACCTCCAGACGGTCATAGTCGTAATCCATCTCAACTGCCAGCAAGCGGCTCAGATGATTGCTCACCTGCGCGCAATCGTCGATTGTCACGCCGCCCGGCTTGTCCAGAAACACGCGCAGCATCCTGCCGCGCTGGCTGAGTTCAAAGTCAACCAGCTCGTAACCCAGCCCCTGTACCGTGGACTCCACAAGCGTCTGCAAATCCATTTTCACCGCCACAAATAAAAAATGGGCTGCAAAGCCCACCTGTTAATTTTGTTATTATACCAAACATGCAAACGCGAGTAAAAGTCTGTGTATTCTTTCTTGCATTTATCCCTTTGGGATGCCAGCAAGCCACTGCCGCTCAGCAAAGCTCCGGCATCAAAACCGTTAGCGCGGTGGTCGATCGGGTAATCGATGGCGACACCCTGGCGGTTACCGACAGCCGCGCACGCACATATCACCTGCGCATGGCCGGCATCGACGCGCCGGAACACAACCAGCCTTACGGTCAGGAGGCGCGCGATGCATTGGCGGACCTTGAAGGCGCCAAAGTGCAACTGCTCTTGTCCAAACATGACCGCTACGGGCGTTATATCGGCATCGTCAAACTCAATGGCGCCGATGTTTGTCTGCGGCAGATCCGGCATGGCTGGGCCTGGCACTACAAGCAATACGCCGGTACACAGCCGCCCGAGCTACGCAGTCAATACACCGCAGCGGAAATCTCCGCACGGCAGCACCACCTCGGCCTGTGGCAAGACGCGAACCCCATTCCCCCGTGGGAATTCCGGCGACAGGAACGAAAATCGCCTTGACACTCCAACCCCAGGTGCTAGTTTTAAATTTCGGGGAAATCAAACGGTTAGCCCGCCAAAAGCAGGCAGCCCTCAGCCGCATGCCACAAGCACACGCCTTGGCACACCGCCTGCTCATCGTCTTGGTGCGTCTGACCGCCAACCGAGCACGAAGGCGATACCCGGTAATCCGGAGAGCACATTCTCCGCAGTATCACGCCTCAACCGCAAGGAGCATTGTTCTATGAGTACAACATGGATTCTTGTCGCCAATGCAAGCATGGCAAAGCTGTACGCCAACCACGGCATCAAAAAGGGACTGGAGCTGGTCAAGGAATTCAGTCACCCGGAAAGCCGGGAGAAGAGTTCGAATCTGGTCAGCGACCGGCCAGGACATAATCCCGGCGCAGGCAACGGTCACGGCTCATTTGTTCCACCCAGCAGCCCGAAGGAAGTGGAAGCCGGGCGCTTCGCTCAGGAACTGGCCTGCGCCGTCGAGGAAGGACGCGTCAGCAACTTCTACGACAGGCTCATCCTGGTGGCCTCGAAACCCTTCTCCGGCATGCTGAACACCGAATTTTCCCAGCACGTGAAACAGCGTCTGAGCGATGTTGTCGAGAAGGATTACACCAAAATGACCGCGCAAAAAATCAGCGAGCAGCTGGCTCACTGCATTTACCTGTAAGCGGCCAACGACCCAGAATGGCGTAGCTCGATCCGCCCTCAACCCGGGTCGAGCCCGCCAGTACGAAACTGGCACTTTCCCACACCATCGGCTTCAGCGACTCACCCGGCTCACGCAGGGCCTTCCGCAATAAAGTAATATGCGGCACGTATTCGCGTTGCTCCAGAGCGAAACCGGCAGCCGTTAACCGTTTATGCAACTCATCCATCAGCGCTGCGAGTTCTGGCACAAGCGTTTCCGGTCCTAGCCAAACAATACCGTTATGCTTCCAGTAACCTGCATGTGTGAGCACAAGCCGAACAGGCGGCGACACGAGAGCGGCAACACATGTCTGCAACTCGCTTACCCGCTGTTCAGGCACTTCTCCCAGGAAAACCAGTGTCAGGTGCAAATTGGCAATGGGCATCAGTCGCCCGCCGACCACCGGGTGCCAGCGCCGCCCCAGTCCGTGCCACTTTCTGGCCAGCGTTTTACCCGGCCACAAGGCGAAAAACAGGCGCATGGCCGGCTTAGCTCAGCGACTCCAGCAGGCAAACGGCTTCAACCGCAATCCCCTCGCCGCGCCCGGTGAAACCAAGTTTTTCGGTAGTGGTCGCCTTGACGTTGACTGCCGCCGCATCGACCCCTAAATCTTCCGCAATGTTGGCCCGCATGGTGTCGATATGCGGCGCCATCTTGGGCGCCTGTGCAATGATGGTCGCGTCCAGATTCACCAACCCATAACCGGCCGCGCGAATCTTTGCCGCCACTTCGCGCAACAGCTTGCGGCTGTCTATGCCCTTGTAGCGCGCGTCGGTATCCGGGAAATGCCGCCCGATATCACCCATTGCCGCTGCGCCGAGCAAGGCATCACAAATGGCATGCAGCAGCACATCGGCGTCGGAATGCCCCGCCAAACCCAGATGCCAGGGAATATCGACCCCGCCAATAATCAACTTGCGGTCGCTGGCAAAGGCATGCACATCAAAACCGTGTCCCACTCGCATTGCTATTCCCTCCTTGCGGCCAGCACCAAAGCGGCCAATTCCAAATCATCCGGATACGTTACCTTGAAGTTCCGATTGTCGCTGGGCACCAGGCGCGGCGCCAGGCCTTGCGCCTCTACTGCCTGAGCCTCATCCGTGGGCGCCCCGCCGGCCGCCGTCAGCGCCCGGTGCAACAAAGCGAAGCGGAACATTTGCGGCGTCTGCGCCTGCCACAGAAAGTCGCGCGATTGTGTGCGTACCACTTTGTTGGACGCGTCGCCCAGCTTGAGTGTATCGGCCACCGGCACAGCCAGTAGCCCCCCCACCGCATCATCCTGCAAAGTTTCCAGCATGCGCAGCAGCAAGGCGTGGGTCAGGCAAGGACGGGCCGCATCATGCACCAACACCCAATCGTCTGCGGCCAGCTCTGCCGCAAGCACCTGCAAACCGTTACCCACACTTTCCGCACGCGTTCGTCCGCCGACGAACAAAGGCGTCAGTTTGGGCGAAAAACCGCTCCAGTCGTAGCCCCGCCACCATTCGTCGCCAGGCGACAGCACGACGTAGGCGCGATCGATTTCCGGCGCATCGACGAACACGCGCAGCGTATGGGCGATCATGGGCTGGCCCAACAGGGAAAGATACTGCTTGGGGATCTCGCTTCCCATACGCGAGCCGGCTCCAGCGGCAGGAATCAAGGCAACATATTGCGGCATAGTGTGTGAATTGGCGTTTGTTTTGATTGTGTCCGAATATGACTGGTTTTGCGCAAATTTTCAACCGGGCACGCATTCACGTTAAAATGACGGCCTACTTCCCTCCCGCCCGGAAACACAACATGAAACTTTACGGCATCCCCAATTGCAATACTGTAAAAAAAGCCCGCACCTGGCTTGCCGAACACCAGATAGACATGCCTTTTCATGATTTCAAGAAAAACGGCGTCGATGCAGCCATGCTGGAAAAGTGGTGCGCACATGTCGGCTATGAGAAGCTGCTGAACCGTCAGGGCACAACCTGGCGGCAGCTGCCCGATGAAGTGAAGAGCAGTGTCACCGACCAGGCTTCCGCCATTCAGTTGCTGCTGGAAAAGCCTTCGGCCATCAAGCGCCCGGTGCTCGAACACGACAAGGGCATCCTGCTCGGTTTCGACGCGGCCGCCTACGCTCAACTCTTCAAACAATAACACACAAGGACAGCGCATGAGCACCACACTGGAACTGGCCAAGGCCCTCATTGCCCGCCGCTCCCTCACGCCGGACGATGCCGGCTGCCAGGACATATTGATCGAACGGCTGGAAAAACTGGGCTTCACCATTGAGCGTATGCGTTTCGGCAACGTTGACAATTTCTGGGCGCGGCGCGGTACCACCGCACCGGTGGTCTGCTTTGCCGGGCACACTGACGTTGTTCCCTCCGGCCCGATCGAGCAATGGGACAGCGAACCGTTCACCCCGACCATTCGCGACGGTTACCTGTTCGGTCGCGGAGCCGCTGACATGAAAACATCCCTCGCCGCTTTTATTACGGCAATCGAGGAATTCCTGGCCGCACACCCCGACCATGCCGGTTCCATCGCTTTGCTGATCACCTCAGACGAAGAAGGTGTGGCGGTGGATGGCACCGTCAAGGTGGTGGAAACGCTCAAGGCACGCAACGAGTTGATCGACCATTGCATCGTCGGCGAACCCACCTGCGTGAACCAGCTGGGCGACATGGTCAAAAACGGCCGCCGCGGCTCGCTTTCCGGCAAGCTGACCGTCAAGGGCGTGCAAGGCCACATCGCCTATCCCCATCTGGCGAAAAACCCCATCCACATGGCGGCTCCAGCCATTGCCGAACTGGCGGCAACCCAATGGGACAACGGTAATGAATATTTCCCGCCGACCTCCTGGCAAATCTCCAACATCAAGGGCGGCACGGGTGCCACCAATGTCATTCCGGGCACAGTGGACATTCTGTTCAATTTCCGCTTTTCCACGGCCAGCACCGTTGACGGGTTGAAACAGCAAGTGCATGCCGTTCTGGATAAACACGGCCTGGAATATGACCTTATGTGGGAACTGTCCGGCCGCCCCTTCCTGACCCCGCGCGGCAGTCTGGTCGCCGCCCTGGCCAGCGCCATCAAGGAAATCACCGGTATCGAGACCGCATTATCGACCACCGGCGGCACGTCGGATGGCCGCTTCATCGCCGACATCTGCCCGCAAGTGTGCGAGTTGGGCCCGCCCAATGCAACCATTCACAAAATCAATGAATGCGTTGCCGTGAGCGAGATCGAGCCGCTCAAGGATATTTACCGCACCACCCTGAGGAATCTGCTTGCCCATGTTTGATGCTGCCCGCAATGAATTGCGCACCGTAAGGGACCTGCTGCGTTTTGCAGTCAGCCGTTTCAATGAAGCCAAACTGTTTTTCGGCCATGGCAGCCAGACAGCGCTGGACGAAGCGGCCTACCTGATTCTCCACACCCTGCACCTGCCGCTGGACATGCTGAATCCATTCATGGATGCCCATCTGTTACCGGCAGAACGCAACGCCGTGCTGGAGGTCCTGCAAAAACGCGTCGAACAGCGCATTCCTGCAGCCTACCTGACGCATGAAGCCTGGCTGGGCGAGTACCGTTTTTATGTCGATGAGCGCGTTATCGTGCCGCGCTCCTATATCGCCGAACTGCTGCGCGAGGGGCTGGAAGCATGGATTGACGACTTTGAAGACGTTGGAACAGCGCTCGACCTGTGCACCGGCTCCGGTTGCCTGGCCATTCTCATGGCCGACACCTTCCCCAATGCGCATATCGACGCGGTGGACATTTCGCCGGATGCGTTGGCCGTGGCGCAACGCAACGTGACTGATTACGATCTTAACGACCGCATTGAACTGGTGCAGTCCGACCTGTTCAGCCGACTGCAAGGGCGCACCTATGACGTCATTATCAGCAATCCGCCCTACGTCAATGCCGAGTCGGTTGCCGCCCTGCCGGCCGAATACCTGGCCGAACCGGAGCTCTCATTAGGCAGCGGAGCAGACGGCCTTGATGCGACGCGCGTCATCCTTGCCAATGCCGCCATGCACCTCAATCCCAATGGCGTGCTGGTGGTTGAAATCGGCCACAACCGCGATGCCCTGGAAGC
Organism: Pseudomonadota bacterium; assembly: GCA_021851875.1. Lineage (GTDB taxonomy): Bacteria > Pseudomonadota > Gammaproteobacteria > Burkholderiales > JAJZQI01 > JAJZQI01. The sequence goes on from JAJZQI010000025.1 coordinate 12,719, forward strand.
CGCATTCCCGCAATTGCCCTTCTTCTGGCCGGAAACCAGCGGTGGCGACGGCTTCGTGTTCATTCTCAAACGCGAGGACCTGACTCTCTAAACTATGCCGCGACCCCGATCAGGGTTGCGGCATAATGATTTTGTACAAAATAACTCGATGCAGCCGATGTTTGTTGCAACACGCATTGCAAGACACCCACCCAGCGCCTCATTGTGTTCTATACTGGGCACAGGCACTGCTGCACAAGTCGCCTGACAGACAACCGACAAAAACAACGAACCGTGGAGACCCCAACATGCAACAACTGGACATTTTTTTCTCCTCGTTTGAGGCATTCTGGCGCTCGTTTGCCACTTTCATGCCCAAACTCATCGCCGCACTTGTTCTGCTGTTCATCGGCTGGCTGATAGCAAAAGTGGTCCGCACGGCTACCGGACATTTCCTCAAACTGGTTCGCTTCGACGGCATTGCCGAAAAGTCCGGCATTGAAGCCTTCCTGAAACAGGGCGGCTTTTCCATCTCATTAAGCCGGATGCTGGGGGAACTGGCCTACTGGCTGATCCTGATGATCGTAGTCGTGACGGTTTCGAACAGCCTCGGTTTGCAAATGGTATCCGATCTGTTCAACAAGGTCGTGCTGTACATCCCCAACATCATCGTCGCCATTCTGGTACTGGTGTTTGGCACCCTGCTGTCGCGCCTGGTCAACCGGATTATTTTTGCCTATTTGAACAATATGGGAGTGGAAGGCGCGCTGGGCATCAGCACCATGGCGGAATATGCCATCCAGATTTTCGTTGTTTTTGTTGCGCTGGAGCAACTGCAGATTGGCGTCGCACTGTTGACCGCCGCCTTCCAAATCGGTTTCGGCGCGATCTGCTTTGCCCTCGCCCTGGCTTTCGGCCTGGGCGGAAAAGACTGGGCTGCCGGCGTCATCCGGCGCATGAGCGAACGCAAGGACAAAAAGCAGTAAGTCTGTCAGCTTTCCCCAAACAAAAAGCGGTGACCTTGAAGGTTCACCGCTTTTTTATTTTAAAACCAGCCACCTCTCAGTTCAGCGGGAATCGAGCCGGTAACCCTGACCATATACCGGCATGAGTTTGTAGCCATGACGGCCATCCAGCTCAAGCTTGCGGCGCAAGCGGCTGATGTGGATATCGACCGTTCTGCTGCTACCGCCGACATGGGATGCCCACACATTAGCCTCGATCACTTCACGACTCAGCAATTCGCCCGGGTGAGACAGCAGGAATGCGGCCAGATCAAATTCCTTGGGTGTGAGCCGCGCAGAAAAACTCCCCAGCTTGACGGTCAGCGAACTCTCATCCAGCGAAAAGTCGCTGCGTTGCTTACCGGTGATTTTCGCGATGCCCGCGCGACGTCCCAAGGCTTCGACACGGGCGACAAATTCAGCCTGTTTGACCGGCTTGACCAGATAATCGTCCGCCCCCATCTTCAGGGCTGCCACCACATCGCTTTCCTGATCCCGCACGGTGACAAACAACACCGGCACACCCCAGCCGATATTCTGGCGCAGCCACTGCACCACCTCGTCGCCGCCCTTGTCTTCGACGATCCAGTCCAGCACAAGCAGATCATAGCGCTTGCCCTGCAGGGCATCGATCATTTTGCCGCCACGCTCGAACCAATCGCATTTGTGACCGGCAGCCGTCAGCCAGGTTTTCAACAAATTGCCTTGCTCGACATCATCTTCCAGCAGCGCAATATGCATAATTACATCCTCAATGCCAAAATTTTTTTATCTTTTCGATTAAGCCGTGCAGAACGGCAAACTGTATCCAGAAAGCGATCACATGTTTTTATTTTAGCAGATATCTTATTCACTCAGCTTGTTCACGTAGAGTCCATTTGTAAAGCGCAGCCACCTGCTCTTCCGGCAGCTCCATCAAACGACCGCGGCGCAAGGCCGGCGGCAGCGTGACGGGCCCGAAACGCACCCGCATCAAGCGGCTCACCGTCAGCCCCTGACTTTCGAACATGCGCCGCACTTCCCGGTTGCGTCCCTCGCGCAGCAGAACCCGGTACCAGTGATTCTTGCCTTCCCCCCCCATGTCCAGCAATACATCAAATCGTGCCGGACCGTCTTCCAGCTGCACGCCTTCGGTCAAGTGCCGGATCTGCTCATCGGTCAGTTCACCCAGCAGGCGGACCGCATACTCGCGCTCGACCTCGAAACGCGGATGCATGAGCCGGTTGGCCAATTCGCCGGAATTGGTAAACAACAGCAAACCGCTGGTATTGAAATCCAGTCGCCCGATGGCCAGCCATTTACCGCGTGCGATGCGGGGTAAATGGGCGAAAACGCTGGGACGGCCTTCCGGGTCGTCCTGGCTGACAATCTCGCCCTCTTCTTTGTGATAGACCAACACCCGGATTTTGTCAGCCGCAAAAGGCCAGGCGACCTTGCGCCGGTTCACCCATACATCGTCCTCTGGTCCCACACGCATCCCAAGGGTAGCCGGCTGGCCGTTCACCGTGACTTGGCCAGCCGCAATCAGGGTTTCCATATCACGGCGCGAACCGACGCCGGCCTGAGCCAGCATTTTCTGCAATTTCTGCGGCGTCTGGTCAATCTCGCGATCGCTCAAGGCTTTGGATTTGGGTGCGACGACTGCCCGCGCAACGGCTTGGCGAGGCAGCCGTTCCGTTTTCACCAGCCGGCGACGCGACCGCTCTTTGCCCGGGCCGGCCTTCGCCGCCCCATGACCGGCCGCCTTGCCCTCGCCGGCCGGGGCGGGGCGCTGCGGCGCAGACTTGCCTGTTGCTGCCTCTGCCGGACGACGACGCTCATTGGAACGGGTTTTTTCAGGCGCTAACGGTGACGCGGAACGGGCATTCTTGCGCGGCGCCGGAGGCTGACGCGGCCCGGAGGGACGACGTTTTTCCATAACTATCCTTCTTATTCGGTTTCCGGCAATGCCGCAAGCAGCTGGCCGGTTTCGGGCAGCGGCGGCAGCTCTGCCAGCGCGCGCAAGCCCATGTCGTCGAGAAATTTACGGGTCGTCGCCAGCAATGCGGGCCGGCCCGGTACATCCTTATGTCCTACGGTTTCAATCCACCCTCGTGCTTCCAGGGTTTTGATAATCTGCGGGTTGACCGAGACACCGCGGATATCTTCGATATCGCCACGCGTAACCGGCTGGCGGTAGGCAATGATGGTCAGGGTTTCCATCACGGCACGGGAATATTTGGGCGGCTTTTCCGGATTCAGCCGATCAAGGTAAGGCTGAAATTCCGGCCGCACCTGGAAACGCCAGCCGGAGGATACCTGCAGCAACTCGACCGAGCGCCCCTGCCAGTCCTGTTTAAGTTCGTCGAGCACTTTACGCAACATCTCGTTTGCCAGCTCGAAATCGAACAATTTCTTCAGCTGGGCAGTCGGAATGGGTTCCGGGCTGGACAGCAAAGCGGCTTCAAGCACCCGCTTGATTTCAGTCAGATTAAGATTCATCTTCCGCTTCCGCCAGGCGCAGTTTGACGTAAATCGGCGCAAACTCTTCCTGCTGGCTGATGCTTACCAGTTGCTCACGCGCCAATTCAAGAATAGCAATAAAAGTAACAACTGCATGGGGAACATCGGCCGTTTCAGCGAACAATTCGACGAACAACACGAATTCCCGCTCCCGCAGCTGACGCAGAACATGACTCATTTGCTCGCGCACCGACAACGATTCGCGCGTCACCGTATGATGGCGGTTAACGCGGGCACGGTTGAGGATGGCAAGCCAGGCGTTGTGCAAGTCTGCCAGTTCCACTTCCGGCAGCCGCTCGGTCGCGACTTTCTCGAACAGAACCTCGACCACCTTGTAGTCCCGCCCGGCCAGCGGAATACGGTCGAGCTGCTGCGCCGCCTGCTTCATCTGCTCATATTCCAGCAGACGCCTTACCAGTTCGGCACGCGGATCGCCGGCCGCCTCGTCGTCCCCGGCCAGAACCGGGCGCGGCAGCAGCATGCGCGATTTGATCTCGATCAGCAGCGCGGCCATGAGCAGGTATTCCGCCGCCAGTTCCAGCTGGTTCTCCCGCATCAGCTCGACATATTCCAGATACTGGCGTGTCAGCTGCGCCATGGGAATATCCAGAACATCCAGGTTTTGTTTGCGGATCAGGTAAAGCAGCAGATCGAGCGGCCCTTCGAAGGCATCCAGCATGACTGCCAGTGCATCGGGCGGGATATAAAGATCCTGCGGCAGCTCAAGAATCGGCTCGCCATAAATGCGCGCCAGTGGAGATTCCTCCCCCGGCGCCATGTCCATCTGATCTGCCAGCCGGATTTCCATCAACGGGTGTAACGCAGCCCCATGGCTTCCCGCACGTCGCGCATGGTCTCGCCGGCCAGCTTGCTGGCCTTTTCGCAACCGTCGGCAACGATGTTGCGCACCAGTGCCGGATCATCCAGATAAATTGCCGCGCGCTCCTGCATCGGCTCCTGCTCCTTCAGCACAGCCTCGATCACCGGTTGCTTGCAGTCAAGACAGCCGATGCCGGCGCTCTTGCAACCCTGCTGCACCCACTCGCGCGTGCTGTCGTCGGAATACACCACATGCAATTGCCAAACCGGGCATTTGGCCGGATCACCCGGGTCGGTACGGCGGACCCGCGCGGGATCGGTCGGCATGGTACGGATTTTCTTGCGCACGCTCTCGGCATCCTCGCGCAGGCCGATGGTGTTGTTGTACGACTTGGACATTTTCTGTCCGTCCAGCCCCGGCATGCGGGAAGCTGGCGTCAGCAGCGCCTCCGGTTCGACCAGGATCATCTTGCCGCTGCCTTCCAGATAACCGAACAAACGCTCGCGGTCGGCCACGGTCAGATTCTGGGTTTCATACAGCAAAGCGCGAGCCGATTCGAGCGCGCCTTCATCCCCCTGCTCCTGATAGCGGGTGCGCATTTCCTCGTACAGCCGGGCCTTTTTACTGCCCAGCTTCTTCACGGCCGCCTCGGCCTTTTCCTCAAAACCCGGCTCGCGACCGTACATATGATTGAAACGGCGGGCCAATTCACGGGTGAACTCGATATGCGGGATCTGGTCTTCGCCGACCGGTACCATGTTGGCACGGTAAATCAGGATATCGGCGCTCATCAGCAAGGGATAGCCAAGGAAACCGTAAGTCGACAAATCCCGTTCGCTCAGTTTTTCCTGCTGGTCCTTGTAGGTGGGTACGCGTTCGAGCCAGCCCAGCGGGGTCATCATGGACAGCAGCAGATGCAACTCGGCGTGTTCCGGCACCTGCGACTGGATGAAAATGCTGGCGTGAGCGGGATCAACACCGGCTGCCAGCCAATCCACCACCATATCGAAGGCGTGTTGCTCGATTTGTTGCGGCGCATCGTAGTGTGTGGTCAGGGCATGCCAGTCAGCCACAAAAAACAGGCATTCGTGTTCGTGCTGCAGGTTGATCCAATTTTTCAGCACGCCATGGTAATGCCCCAGGTGAAGGCTGCCCGTGGGGCGCATGCCGGACGGAATTCTAGCCGCGTACATCGTGTTCAAATCCTATGATAAAACTACGTTAATCAATTGCATAAGTGTATTGGGATCGACCCCGGACATGGCGGCAAGCAGCCCCAGCACCAGTCCGATAAAGGGCCACATGATGGCTCCCAGCACACCGGTAAACAGCAAAACCAGCAGAATCATGAAACCGTACGGCTCAAGCCGGGCCACATTCCAGGCCATGCGATTGGGCAGCAGACTGACCAGAATGCGCCCGCCGTCCAGCGGCGGCAAGGGAAACAGATTGAGGACCATCAGCACGGTATTGATCATGACCCCGACAGCGCCCATCAGCGCAAGCGGCGTGGAAAAGAACTGGTCCGGCACCATGCCGCCGAAGCGGATGATCAGGATCCAGATCAGCGCCATGAGAAAGTTGGCGCCCGGCCCGGCCGCCGCCACCCACAGCATATCCCGCTTGGGATTCTTGAGCTGGCTGTAATCGACCGGCACCGGCTTGGCCCAGCCGAACAGGATGCCCGCCCCGCCGGTCAGCTTGCTCAACAGCAGAATCAGCAGCGGCAGGATGACCGTGCCGAACGGATCGATGTGACGCAACGGGTTCAGGCTGATGCGCCCCAGCACAAAAGCCGTTTTGTCGCCAAACCGTTTGGCCGCGTAGCCATGCGCCGCCTCATGCAGGGTAATGGCAAAAATGACCGGGATAGCGAAAATTGCGATTTTTTGTATGAGATTGAGTTCCATCATGCCAATCCGAAAGAAGCTGTTTCGCCTTTGCCGACCCGGACTAGCTGCGGCACGCCTTCAGACAAATCGACCACGGTGGTCATTTCCACCCCGCAGTGGCCGCCGTCAATGACCAGATCCACCTGATGCTCCAGCTGCTCGCGTATTTCCCAGGGCACCGTCGAGGGCAAATCCTCGCCCGGCAGCTGCAGCGTCATCGACAACAGCGGCTCCTGCAACTCTTCCAGCAAAGCCAAAGCCACCGGGTGATCGGGAATGCGCAAGCCGATGGTGGCCCGCTTGGGGTGCAGCAGCCGGCGCGGCACCTCCTTGGTCGCCTCCAGGATGAAAGTATAGCTGCCCGGCGTATGGCCTTTGAGCAAACGGTACTGCTGGTTATCCACCTTGGCGTACTGGGCGATTTCAGACAGGTCGCGGCACACCAGCGTGAAGTGGTGCTTTTCGTCAACCGCGCGAATCGCGCGAATGCGGCTCATGGCATCCTTGTCGCCCAGGTGGCAACCCAGGGCGTAGCAGGAATCCGTCGGGTAGACAATCACCCCGCCCTGGCGGACGATTTCGACCGCCTGCTTGACCAGCCGCGCCTGGGGATTTTCCGGATGGATGGCGAAAAATTGCGACATAGTCAGGTCCAGTCATGCCAAACAGGCAACAAGGACGGCGGCAATGGCGGCAATGCGCCGGGTTCGACATAACTTTCGCCCGGGCCGTGAAAGTCCGACCCGCGCGAAGCCAGCAACTCGAACTCCTGCGCATAGCGCGCAAACAGCGCATATTGATCAGGCGTATGACTGCCGGTCACCACTTCGATCGCCCGACCGCCCGCCGCCTTGAATTCGCCGATCAGCTCGGGCAGCAACTGCCGCCCCAGGTCATAGCGGCCCGGGTGTGCCAGAACGGCAATGCCTCCGGCCGCATTGATCCACTGCACGGCATCTGCCAATGCGGCCCATTCGTGCGCCACATAACCGGGCTTGCCGCCAACCAGAAAATGGCGGAAAACCGTCCGCACATCCTTGGCATAACCCTGGTGCACAAGGAAGCGGGCGAAATGCGTACGACCGATGATTTCAGGGTTGTCGGCATAACGATAGGCCCCTGCCAGCGCATCCGGAATACCGGCTTGTGCCAACGAGTCGGCCATGCGTTGCGCACGGATGGCACGGCCTTGGCGGATTGCCGCCAAGCCTGCAACCAGCGGCTGATGCTGCGGATCGATTTGCAAACCGACGATGTGTATGGTCCGCTTGCGCCAGGTGACCGAGATCTCCACACCGTTCACCAGCGCGATCCCCAGTCGGTCTGCCGCTGCCCGCGCGAACGGCAATCCGGCCACGTCATCATGGTCGGTCAGGGCAAGCGTCGAAACACCGGCGGTTGCGGCCCGTTCAACCAGCGCGGCAGGCGGCAGCAAACCATCCGAGATATTGGAATGGGTATGGAGGTCGTAGTTGGACATACGCCCAAGCGGGAATGAATTGTTTTGCCATCATAGCAAATTCCACGCTGCCACTCCAGACCGGGAACTCTTTGCCGCCCCTCCAGTCTTATTTAAGGCGTTTTAATGCGACAAAAACATCTTCCCGCCACACGAATACGAATTTTGAAAATTTTATGACGAATTAAAATGATTTTAAGTATTTCTTAAGTAACGAGGTGGAGAATGACTCATGCCAAAACAATTCACTGGCACTTTTAAACCTCAATCGGGAGACTTAACATCATGCGTAAAACTACTCTGATCGCTGCTGTACTGGCTGCTGCTTCCATCGTTGGCGCGAATGCCGTTTATGCTGCCGAAACCCCGGCTACCGGCGCCGCTGCTCCTGCTGCTGAAAAGCCGGCCAAGAAAGTGACCAAGCACAAGAAAGCTGTTCACAAGAAAGCTGCCAAGAAAGAAGCTGCCGCTGCTTCCGGCACTGCCGCCAAGTAATGGCATTGGGCCGGGCGGCCGGTGGCTGCCCGGCTTTTGAATACCAGAGCTTATTCCAGCCGATTTATTGCACACTCAAAGTCGGCTGCAATACGCTTTAAGAGGACCCGAAGTGAGAATACTGCTGACAGAAGATGACTCCATGATCGGCACCGCCATTGCCGAAGGAGTGAAGCTCGCCGGCTTTGCCGTTGATTGGGTGCATGATGGCCAGTCGGCCTTGCTGGCCCTGGACACGACCGAATATTCCCTCTTGATTCTCGACTTGGGCCTGCCCAAAATCGATGGAATCGAAGTGTTGCGCCGCATCCGCAGCAAACGGCTGACCTTGCCGGTTTTGATCATCACCGCCCGGGATGCCGTGGCCGACCGGATTGCCGGCCTGAACCTGGGGGCGGACGATTATTTGACCAAGCCCTTCGATCTGGATGAAATGATCGCCCGCATTCGCGCCTTGTTGCGTCGACAAGTCGGCCAGCATCATGCACAATTGGTGGCGGGCGAAATTTGCCTTGACCCGATCGGCAGACAGGTAACGCTGGGTAACCAATATGTTCATTTGTCCTCGAAAGAGTTTTCCTTGCTGGAAGCCCTGATGATCAAGCCGGGTGCCGTCGTTTCACGCGACCAGTTGGAAAACCAGCTGTACGGCTGGGGCGAGGAAATCGCCAGCAATGCCATCGAAGTGCATTTACACAACTTGCGCCGCAAGCTCGGGGCGGAGAAAATTCTTAACGTTCGGGGCGTGGGCTACAAAATAGCTTGTGGCGAATGAATTCAATTCGGTCGCAACTCCTTTTCTGGCAAACCAGCGCACTCATCATCGCCGTCGGTTTCGCCAGTCTGCTCACCTACATCACCGTCTGGCATTCCTTCAACGTATTGCTCGACCACGAACTGCAGCAAATTGCCGTATCGATCATGCGACACGGTTCAGAAGAGCACGGTTTCAGCAGCGACCTGCCGCTGGAAGATGAAGCCAGCGACGTGCTGAGCCAGATCTGGAATACTCCTGTTGCACGCGTCTACAGCTCCTTACCGGAAGAAAAGCTGCCCTATACCCGTCCCGGTTTTTCCGATCTTTCCTGGAACGGCCATCACTGGCGCATTTATGCGGTCGAATACGATGGTTACACCATCCAAACCGCTCACCGTCTGCGCGAACGCGAAGCCATTTTCAGCCGTACCATGATGTGGGCGCTGCTCACGCCGGGGCTGGCGCTGGTGGTAGGCCTCGGCTCGCTGCTCTGGTATGTGGTGTATCGCGCGCTCATGCCGTTAAACGACCTGCGTGAAGCCATTTCCGCCCGCTCCCCGACCGATCTGACCGCCATTTCGACCGAACAAGTCCCCAGCGAAATCAGTGCCCTGGTCGACACACTCAACCATCTGTTCAAACGCGTTTCGGACATGCTGTTCGTGCAACGTCGCTTCATTGCCGATGCCGCGCACGAACTGCGCACCCCCCTCACGGCAGTGAAACTCCAGGCCCAACTGGCTTCCCGGGCGGAAAACATGCAGCAATGCAACACTTCGCTGGAAAATCTGCAGGCCGGCATCAGCCGTGCCGCACATCTGATCGACCAGCTGCTGCAGATGGCCAAACTTGACCCGGATGCGCAGCTGAGCGCCCCCCACCCCATCCAGCTGGACGAAATGCTCAAGCAAACAGTGGCGAACTCGTCCATTCTTGCAGCCGATAAGGCCATCGACCTGGGGGTCACCCAATGCGACTCGATCAAGATCATGGGGCACAGCCAGGCCATCCAGGCGCTGATCAGGAACCTGATCGACAACGCCATTCGCTACACACCGCGCGGCGGTGTGATCGATGTCTCACTGCACGAGTCCGACGGTGAAGTGCTGCTGCAGGTTGCCGACTCAGGTCCCGGCATACCTGAAAGTGAACGTGAGCGCGTCTTTGAGCGGTTTCACCGAATTGGCGGCGACGACGTCCAAGGAAGCGGCCTGGGCCTGTCGATCGTTGCCGAAGTGGCAACCATGCATAACGCCCGCATTACCCTGGGAGACGCCGAATTGGGCGGCCTGCTGGTGACAGTGTCATTTCATCCGATGGAGGCAGACAAATAGCGGAAAATCGTCTATTCTGCTCCTTCGGCCTATTTCGAGCCGTCTACTGCTCGTCGGGCTGTTTTCTCTAACGACACACATGACGCATTAAATAAGACGCATTAAAAAATGGCAGCAATCAACGATTTACAGGAACTCCTCAATCAAGCCAGCGCCCCCATTGCACAGGCATTTGGCGAGAACACCATTTCCGGTGGCGGCAATGTCACCCCTAGCCAGCTTATCGAAGCGGTGGAGCAATTTCTCCTCGTTTTCGACAAACTCGACCGCGAACAAGGCGAGTACAGCGAAATTCTCATCGACGATGCGAGCCAACTCGCCGAACATGCGACGGGCTGCCTGATGGATTTGTCGGTCTGGGCCGAACGCTTTAAACTGATGCGGGAAAAACAGGCGATGGAAAGCATTGCCCTGGGTATTGCGCACTGGGCCATCCGTCACCATGGCGAGATCCGCATTCTTGAGCCGCTGGTCAATGCCTTGGCCGTTCGCGCCAACGCCACCGCCGCCGAAGCCGATCTGCGCAGCACCTTCCTGGTTATTCGGGACGTGCTGGAACATGTATCCAACGGCATTCGGGCCGACCTCGACAAATCCGACCCGACCCGCCCATGGCGCATTGTCAACTTCAACTTCGCCATCGTTGCCACCCGCAGCCAAGACCCTGAATTGATGCGCGAGGCCTTCGAAACTTTGAGCCGCAACCTGCCGGAAGACTGTCCGCAATTCTTCGCCGAAGGGATGCAGCAGGTGAACCGCAGCGATTTCAAAGCTGAAGTCAAAGCCGTCATGGAAGCGTATTTCGCCCGCTGGACCACACGCCACTAAAATGAAATTCCTGTTCGACCTGTTCCCGGTGCTGCTGTTTTTTGCAGCCTATAAATTTGCCGGCATTTTTGTCGCCACGGCGGTTGCCATAGCCGCCACCTTTGTGCAGATCGGCTGGAGCTACTGGCGCCATAAAAAAGTCGACGGCATGCTGTGGGTCAGCTTGCTGATTGTCGGCGTCTTTGGCGGCGCGACGCTGTTTTTCCACAACGAAACCTTCATCAAGTGGAAACCCACCATCCTGTACTGGATGTTTGCCACCATCTTGCTCGGCAGCCGCATCCTGATGGACAAAAACGTCATCCGGACTTTGATGGAAAAACAGCTGACCCTGCCCGAGCGTGTCTGGCACAACCTGAATCTGTCCTGGGCCGGTTTTTTTATCGCCATCGGCGTGCTTAATCTGTTTGTCGCTTATCGCTTTTCAACCGACACCTGGGTCAATTTCAAGCTGTTCGGCATCACCGGACTGCTGTTTGTTTTCATATTGCTGCAGGGACTTTTTCTGTCCAAGCATATCCATGATGAGGAAGCACCTTAAGATGTTATATGCCATTACAGGTACGGATAAACCGGA
>JAJZQI010000045.1 GCA_021851875.1 Pseudomonadota bacterium
GGACTACCCTGAGCGTCCTTATGCAAGTTGCGAGCCCATGCACCGAGTGACGGCGGCATCAAGCTGCCTGTTATCCGGCCCGCGAACGCTTTGCAGGATTCTGGAATGGTGAGTTGCCGCCGGGAACAATCGACCGGGAATGAATGTTGCGAGCGATGAAAATTGCATAATTGCAATCCTTCCCGGAACGGGTTTGGCCATGAGGCGAATACTGTTGACGTTGATGCTGTTCGGTCTGCCGACGTCGGTCGCAATGGCAGCGACGGGGGCTACGACGGCTGCAAAGGTGGCGCCCTCGGCCGTGGCGCAGCAAGTCGAGCGGCGGGTAGAACAACGGGCCGGACAGAGAATCGCCGCCATCGCCGCGGACTTGCGCTGTCGGGTTTGCGGCAGTCAATCGCTGGCCGACTCGGACAGCAGCCTGGCGCGAGCCCTGCGCCGCGAAATGCGCGGACTCATCAAACAGGGCAGGAGCGACGCCCAGATCGAGGCCTGGCTGCTGGCGCATGAGGGCGATTTCGTGGATCGCCCGTCGCCCTCCTGGGCGAAAGATCTCTGCCCGCTCGGACTGCTGCTCGCGGCTTGCGCCGCGGCCGCGGTCCTGCTGATCGCGACGCTGCGCCGGCGCGGCGCGGAATGACGATGACATTCCGCCCGCACCGGTGGTGTACGTAGGTCGGGCTTTAGCCCGACTCGTCATAGCGAGCCGCAGGCGAAGCAATCTTGTTGGTGTGCCCGTCCCCTTACTTCGTCAGCACCCACTCGATCAGGTCGTGCAGATCGGCATCGCTGATCTTGGCGGCGGGATTGGGCGGCATCGGCATCGGGCCATAGACGCCCTTGCTGCCGGCGCGCACCGACTTCTCCATCACGGCGACGGCGTCCTTTTCGCCCTTGCGCTTGGCCGCGACGGCGGTATAGGCCGGGCCGACGAGCTTCTTGTCGACGGTGTGGCAGGCGGCGCAGCCGCTCTTCTTCATCAAGGCCTCGGCCTTGGCGTCGTCGAGTGCGGCGCTGGCGGAAACGGAAAACAGCGTCAACGCGGCGGCGGCGGTGAGGGTGGTGACGAGAACTTTCAAGACAATCTCCTTTGAAGTAACAATAGGTTGTTGCAAAGCTGTGGTGGTGCTGTATTGCGAACCCCAAAAACCCGTCGGCAGGCGTGAGCCTGCCGACGGGTTCGTTGCTGTTGCTCTAACTTCTTACTTGATGTGGCACTGCAGGCAGATGTAGCCGCTCGCCTGGGTTGAACCGGTCAAATTGCCGCGCAGGAAGAAGTCATCCTTGGAAGCCTTGTTGTGTGGATCATGGCAGGAAGAGCACTCGATGCCGGTCTGGCCGGGGGTGGCCTTGCCGATGATGGCGCCACCGCCGACATCGGAGTAGAGGCGCATATTGTTCACCGTCGGATCGGTCACGAAATCGGCGGTGGCCAACTGGGCGCCGGTGGTGCTGCCGTTATAGACGTTGGGCGCGCCGCCGAGCGGATAGGGAATCGCCACCGGGTGGTTGCCGCTCAAATTGCCGCCTGCGCCCACCAGCTTCGACGTGGTTCCGGCCAGGGTGCTGTTGGAGACACCTGCTTGTCCCACCTTGAAGCCACTGCCAGTGTTGGTAGCGCTGCCTGCGGTGGGGGTAACAGCGGCCTCGTTGAACCAGCCGACGTCGCCGATGGCGACCGAGCCGTCATGGCAGGAGAGGCACTTCGCCGAGGGGCCGTTGTAGGCGTTACCGGTGAAGCCAGGCAGTGCGGTGCCGGAGGTGGTGGCAGCCACATCCCACTGGAAGGTGTTGGAGGACAGGGTGTGGTTCCACAGCAGCAGAGTGGACTTGGCCTTGTGCGGCGTATGGCAGTAGGTGCAAAGGCCGGCTCCGTTGGAAACGCCGCTGCTACCGGCTCCGTTGACGAAATCGTGGGATGTACCGATCAAGCCCGCTCCCGCTCCTGGCCCATTGGTCAGGCCTCCGGAAAATGCCGCATTTGCGCCCGGACCACCGTTGCCGCCGAAGGTACTCAAGCCGGCGCTGCCTGCTGCGGTGATGCCCTTGCCGCCGTTGGTGGCGGTCAGCGACGGGACCGTTGTTGTGCCCCCCGGATAAGTTGCACCTGGTGCCACGAGTGGCGTGGCGTTGGTACCGATGGTGCTCCCGACCTTGCCACCATTGGTAATCGCCACCTGACCCCAGGCAGCGCTGGTGGCAAACGCCAGGCTCGCGACTGCGAGCAGTTTTGCCGATTTGTCCCATTTCATTTTCATCATGTTCCCCTCTCTAGTTGAATATCAAACGAAGCCCCGTTTTGCAGATCCATTGGCTTGCCCTTCTTTTAGCAGGGTTCGTGCCTGAGGATGAGAAACCAGAGCCTTGCTTGGATGTCAGCCCCGGCCGGGGCTGGCAGTGCGGGCTTCCCGGGGAAATGGTTGGCGAGAGGGTGGGGCGGGAAGGGCGGCGATCATTGCGATGGCCGCGCGGCAATTTCCGGAATCCTGGAGCGCTGTTTGCAGATTCCTGGAAAATCCCGGGGGCGCGATGCGAATTGCCGGCCGCTCAGCATCCCGCCGATAAAACGGGTACTAAGGGTTAGGGACCGCCCGAATTACATACTGGAGAGCTAATGCGTCAGACACGGCAATTCCAGGGTCACCGCCTGCTGCTTTTGCCATCTGTTCGATGAGGGTCAGAAAAGGCGCTCGTCCCGGCTCATCGAAAATTCGCGGCAAGCCCTCTGCAATTCGAAACCCGGCTTGATCGAACATCTCGATGATCGTCTGCCGGGTAAACCAGCGCAGATGGGTCTTGTCCAATAGCCCACTCGCCTGATAGCGAAAATCGCCGATACTGAGCTTTGCTTGCAAGGACCAATGCTGGGCGTTTGGAATGCAGGCCACTACTGATCCGGACTTTGGCAGATGCGCTCTTATACGTTGGAGAAGCTGCCATGGATCTCTCAGGTGTTCCAGCGTGTCGCCAAAAATCCAGCAATCGGTGTCCGCATTGCTGTCCCAAAAATCTGCGGAAGCCGATTCGATGTCAAGGGTCAGGCACTCGTCACAATAACGTTTTGCCAAGGCTGTATAGCTCGGATCTATCTCGATGCCGACATAGTGGCAGTCCGGCTGCAAGGCCTTGAACTCTCTCGCCAGGGCGCCGGAACTGCAGCCAACTTCAATGATTCTTTTTGATTCGATGGGAATCAAGCCGAGCAGATCGGGATTGTGTTGCACGTGGACCGGTGTCTGTTGCACTTACTCACCCCACTTGTCGAGATATTTTCGATACGCGTTTTGCCAGTCCTCGGAACCAAAATTTCCGCCGCTCTCATGAATCAGCGACAGATCCCAGGTGCCGCAAGAGATGCCCTTCATTTCGGCTTGGCGACAAAAATCGAGGTCGTAAAAATGAAAGTCGAAGCGCTCATCAAAATAAAGCTGGTTCTCGATGAGGGTCTCGCTCTCACAGCCCAGCAGCAAGCCGTCCAGCAACTTCACCTGTCGTCTCGGTTGGCCGAAAACGCTGAGATTGACCGGCGGAAAGGCATGGCCGTGGCCAACCACCCCGCTCAGATATTCGACGCTATCCCAGGTAAAATTCGTATCCACGAACGCCCAGGCGGGTTGCTGTGGAACCCGCCGAGTATTTCCAGCCAGCCCAATTATCCTGAAACTTTGTAGCCCTTCCAGAATCCGGCTAGCCCAGAAGTAGTCGAGGAAATGCAAATCATCGTGGGCAAAAACGAGGGTTGCGGGATCGGAAATGCACTCCCTGATGGCCTGATTGTAAATGACCGGAAGCCCTAGTTTGTTTTCCGGAAAAATACGCAAATCAACAAAGGATGGCCGGTTAAATGCGAGCGAGCGCCCCGTGGCAGTGGTTTTAAAAAAATCGGCCTCGCTTGCCCGTGAGCCGATGACCAATCTGATTTTCATTTGCCAGAAGTTTCGTCCTGGCCGGCCATGACCGGACCGACAACCCCCTCCAGATTCGACACGAAGGCGTTCCGGTATTCGGAGACATAAAAATCCGTTGCCTTAGCCCGGTCTTTATCCGTGCCGCCCTGCGAGAGAAAATTGAAGGCGTTATAGCGGCCCGCAGCGAACAGGATCGCAGCACTGACCTCCCCGCGACCCTTCTCTGGGGATAACTGGTTGGCGAGTTCGACGAATTTATCAACGAGCTTTAAAAATTCAGGTGGGTATGCCATGGCTTCTTCCTTAACTGGACTGTGTTAAATAAATTCCCCTTGCTGCCGATAACAAGACCACAGTGTCTTGTGAGGGGGCGAAATGGAACTTCTCGATGATTTTGACGAGTACCTTGAACAC
>JAJZQI010000026.1 GCA_021851875.1 Pseudomonadota bacterium
AAAAACTAAACCCTCTGAGCGCCTGCCGTATCCAACTTTATCAGCGAAGGCGATTTGCAGACGGTTTGGGTGTTGCCGTTGCTTTTAAACTCCCCCTTATTCGCTGCCGGGTTTGAGCGGGTGGGTGTGGGGGAAGTCGGCGAGCACTGTTTGAGCTCCGCAGCAGGGCACGGGGTGTGTGCCCTGTCCAGGGCGAGTTGCGCAGCCGCCCGCACACGCCCGCTCAAACACGGGGAAGTCAGCGAATAGCGGGTCGCTTTTTCTTTGCCTTCTTTCTTTTGGCGACCCAAAAGAAAGAAGGGCGCTGCCGGGCGCCCCCGGCCTGCCAACGGTTAAATCACGGCTATCAGTGGCTATACCAGCCGTGGATGCCGTAATGAATTGTGTTTGAGGTTTACATGGAATATCTCGATCTGGCTCCCGTGAGCCGCATGTCCGGCACCGTGCTTCTGCCCGGTTCCAAAAGCATTTCCAACCGTACTTTGCTGTTGGCCGCCCTGTCCGAAGGCGTGACCGAAGTGAAAAGCCTGCTGGCGTCCGACGACACCGCCGTCATGCTGGCTGCGCTCGACCAGTTGGGTGTGCAGGTGGAGCGCCAGGGCGAATCGCAGGACTATACCGTGCATGGCGTGGGCGGGGTGTTTCCGGTCAGGCAGGCGGATCTGTTTCTCGGTAATGCAGGTACCGCTTTCCGCCCGCTGACGGCCGCGCTGGCCCTGTCGGGCGGCAGTTATCACCTGCATGGCGTACCGCGCATGCACGAACGGCCCATTGGCGATCTGGTGGAGGCGCTGGCGCAGCTGGGAGCCGATATCCGCTACCTCGGCAATGCCGGCTACCCGCCGCTGCAGATTGAGCGGGGCTCAATCAAGCCGGGCGCAGAGGTGGCGATTCGCGGCAATGTCTCCAGCCAGTTTCTCACGGCCGTGTTGATGGCCGCGCCGCTGGTTGAGGGCGGTCTGGCCATTCGTGTGGTGGGCGAGCTGATTTCCAAGCCGTATATCGAGATTACCCTCAATCTGATGCGCCGTTTTGGTGTGGAAGTGACCCGTGAAGGCTGGGAACGCTTCATCATCGCGCCGGGTCAGCGTTACCGCAGCCCCGGTGTGATTCACGTCGAAGGCGATGCTTCGTCTGCCTCGTATTTCCTTGCGGCCGGCGCCATAGCCGGCGGGCCGGTGCGGGTAGAAGGCGTGGGCAAGGCCAGCATACAGGGCGATGTGAAATTTGCCGACACGCTGGCGCTGATGGGCGCCAGGATCGAGATGGGTGACAATTGGATCGAAGCCAGCGGCAGCGGTAAACTCAAGGCCATCGACGTGGACCTGAATCATATTCCCGATGCGGCCATGACTATTGCCGTGGCCGCCTTGTTTGCCGACGGCAGCACCACCATCCGCAATATCGCCAGTTGGCGCGTCAAGGAAACCGACCGCATCGCCGCCATGGCGACTGAATTGCGCAAGGTGGGGGCTATTGTAGAAGAGGGGGCGGACTTTATTAAAGTCACTCCGCCGGCAGAGTTGCTTCCAAATGCGGCCATCGATACCTATGACGACCACCGCATGGCCATGTGCTTCTCGCTGGTGGCGCTGGGCGGCGTGCCGGTGCGCATCAACGATCCTGGCTGCACGGCGAAGACCTTTCCGACCTATTTTGACGAATTCGGAAAGTTGGCCAAATGAGCGACGTGATTCCGGTTATTGCCATCGATGGACCGTCCGCCTCGGGTAAGGGCACGGTGGCGGGCATTGTGGCCGGCAAGCTCGGCTTTCATTATCTCGATTCGGGCGCGCTGTACCGCCTGACGGCCTATGCCGCGCAGCAGCAAGACGTGTCGTGGGATGACGAAGCGGGTTTGGAGCCGGTTGCCCGTGCGCTGGACGTGCAATTCAAGGAAGGCGAAATCTGGCTGGCCGGCGCCGCGGTGGGGGATGCCATTCGCAGCGAAGAAGCCGGTCGCGGAGCATCCAGGGTGGCCGTATGGCCCAGGGTGCGTGATGCCTTGCTGCAGCGCCAGCGTGATTTTCGCCGCTCGCCCGGCCTGGTGGCCGATGGCCGCGACATGGCCTCGGTGGTGTTCCCCGACGCCCAGCTGAAAATATTTTTGACCGCCACAGCCGAAGCGCGCGCGGAAAGACGATATAAACAGTTGATCGAAAAGGGAATGGGTGCTAATATCCATACCCTTCTGCAGGATCTGCGTGAACGCGACGCGCGTGATGCGGCCCGCCCGGTGGCGCCGCTCAAGCCGACGGAAGACGCAATCCTGCTGGATACGACGGATATGACCATCGATCAGGCGGTGCGGTTTGTGCTGGATCGTTTTGTCGTTTGACGTGTCTAATTAAATGTTTTGAGTCTAGACTAGATGTTTTGAGTAATAAAACAGTTTAGCCAGTTCGCTGGTTTATGTTTAACCAACCCTGCCGATTGTCCTGCCTTAAGGTCGATGGCAGTTAACCGAGTACCTGTTATGACTACCCTTTCTCCTGCATCCGAATCCATGGAAAGTTTTGCCGCGCTGTTCGAGGAAAGCCTCACGCGTCAGGAAATGCGCTCCGGCGAAGTGATTACCGCCGAAGTTGTGCACGTGGACAGCTCCATCGTTATCGTTAACGCCGGTCTGAAATCCGAAAGCGTGATTCCCGCTGACGAATTCAAGAACGACAAAGGCGAAATCGAAGTTAAAGTCGGCGATTTCGTTACCGTAGCGATCGAATCGCTGGAAGACGGTTACGGTTCCACCAAACTGTCTCGCGAAAAAGCCAAGCGTCTGGCTGCATGGCTGGATCTGGAAAAGGCGATGGAAGAAGCCGTTCCTGTGAAGGGCTTCGTACAGGGCAAGGTCAAGGGTGGTCTGACCGTTATGGTCAACGGCATCCGTGCCTTCCTGCCGGGTTCCCTGGTAGACATTCGTCCGGTGAAAGACACCACGCCGTACGAAGGCAAGGAAATGGAATTCAAGGTTATCAAGCTGGATCGCAAGCGCAACAACGTGGTTGTTTCCCGCCGCGCCATGCTGGAAGCCACTCAGGGTGCAGAGCGTCAGGCGCTGCTGGAAAACCTGAAAGAAGGCGCCCGCGTCAAGGGTATCGTCAAGAACATCACCGACTACGGCGCCTTCGTCGATCTGGGCGGCATCGATGGTCTGCTGCACATCACCGACCTGGCATGGCGTCGTGTGAAGCACCCGTCCGAAGTTCTGGCCGTAGGTGATGAAGTTGAAGCCGTGGTACTGAAGTTCGATCAGGAAAAGAACCGCGTATCCCTGGGCCTGAAGCAGCTGGGCGAAGATCCGTGGGTGGGTCTGTCCCGTCGTTACCCGCAGTCTACCCGTCTGTTCGGCAAGGTGACCAACCTGACCGACTACGGTGCCTTCGTGGAAATCGAACAGGGTATCGAAGGTCTGGTACACGTGTCCGAAATGGACTGGACCAACAAGAACGTTCATCCGTCCAAGGTTGTCCAGCTGGGCGACGAAGTCGAAGTGATGATCCTGGAAATCGACGAAGAGCGTCGTCGTATCTCCTTGGGCATGAAGCAGTGCCAGGCCAATCCGTGGGACGACTTTGCCGCCAACCACAAGAAGGGCGACAAAGTACGCGGCCAGATCAAGTCCATCACCGACTTCGGCGTGTTCATCGGCCTGTCCGGCGGCATCGACGGTCTGGTACACCTGTCCGACCTGTCCTGGAGCCAGCCGGGCGAAGAAGCTGTGCGCAACTACAAGAAGGGCGACGAAGTTGACGCCGTGGTTCTGGCCATCGACGTTGAGCGCGAGCGCATTTCCCTCGGTATCAAGCAGCTGGAAAGCGATCCGGTGTCCGGCTTCATGGCTTCCCATGAAAAAGGCAACGTGGTGCGCGGTACCGTCAAGAGCATCGATGCCAAGGGCGCGGTGATTGATCTGGGCGGCGACGCTGAAGGTTACCTGCGTGCTTCCGAAGTGTCCCGCGACCGCGTGGAAGACATCCGCAATCACCTGAAGGAAGGTGATGAAGTGGAAGCCATGGTGATCAATATCGATCGCAAGAACCGCACCATCAACCTGTCCATCAAAGCCAAGGACATGGCCGACGAAAGCGAAGCCATGCAGAAAATGGCCAGCGATCAGGGTAGCGCAGGTACCACCAACCTGGGCGCACTGCTGAAAGCGAAACTGGACAACAAGGCAGCTGAGTAATAAGAGGTGGTCGGCATGACCAAATCCGAACTGATTGCCAAGCTGACGGCACGTTTTCCGCAGCTGGTGACCAAGGATGCTGAATTGGCAGTAAAAACGATCCTGGATGCCATGTCCCGCAATCTGGCGGGCGGGCACCGGATCGAGATTCGCGGATTCGGCAGTTTTACCCTGAATTATCGTCCGCCCCGTCTGGGGCGCAACCCGAAGACCGGTGAGAAGGTCGAGGTACCGGCTAAGTACGTGCCTCACTTCAAAGCGGGCAAAGAGTTGCGTGAACGGGTCGATTTCCTCGAGGGGTAAATCCGGCACGGCTGGTGTAAAGTAAAAAGCGGCATGCTTGCATGCCGCTTTTTCTTTATCTGCCGTATCGATGGGGGGCGAGATTTTGCCTATAGGCGGCTTCTCACCATCCATTTGACACATTTTTGGCGCATAATACACACATTGCGAATAATACGATTGCCTGATGCGTTATATCACCTGGTTGCTGCGTTTCTTGCTGTTTTTATTGCTGCTGGGCTTCGCCCTGAAAAATAGCGAGCTGGTGCGCGTCAGTTATTACCTGGGGCTGGAATGGCAGGCGCCGCTGGTGCTGGTGGTGCTGACGGCTTTTTCCCTCGGTGTCGTCGTGACCCTGATTGCCATGTCGGGGCAATTGTTCCGTCTTAAGCGGGAAGAACGCCGTTTGCGCAACGCCCTGCACGGCAAGGCAGAAGAAAGGGATGCCGATGCAGTTTGAATTGTGGTGGTTGTGGGCGCTGCCGGTGTTTTTCGCTCTCGGCTGGGCGGCGGCGCGCATCGATATCCAGCATGTGCTGCGCGAATCCCGGCAATTGCCGCGGTCCTATTTCCGCGGCCTTAATTTCCTCATCAACGATCAGACGGATAAGGCGATTGAAAGCCTGCTGGAGATCGTCAAGCATGACGATCCGGAAACGCTTGATCTGAGCTTCGTGCTGGGCAACCTGTTCCGCCGCCGCGGCGAGCTGGAGCGCGCGATTCGCATGCACGGCAGCCTGCTCGAACGCGACGATCTGGGTGCGGAGCAACGCCTGCGCGCCTTGCATGAGCTGGCGCAGGATTACCACAAGGCCGGCTTGCTGGATCGCGCCGAAAGCTATTATCGGCAGTTGCTGACCACCGCATACCGCGCATCGTCACTGGTCTTTCTGCTGCAGCTTTACGAGCAGGAGCGCGAATGGCTCAAGGCGATTGAAGTGGCACGTGAGCTGGCGGAGGATCAGGGACAGTCGCGCAGCAAGGAAATTGCCCAGTTCTATTGCGAACAGGCGGCCATCGAAATGGCTCAGGGGCAGTCCGAACAAGCGGCAGAACACCTGTCTTCGGCACTGAGCGTGAATCGCCTGTGCGTACGGGCGAATCTGCTGCTGGGCGATATCGCGGCACAGGCCGGTCAACTGGATCAGGCCTTGCACAGCTGGCGCCGTATCGAGTCGCAGCAGCCGCTCTATCTGCATATGCTGGTTGACCGTCTGCTCAAGCTGTACCGCCAGCGCGGCGAGCTGACTGCCGGTATTGCTCTGTTGAAGGATTTTCTGCAGAAATACCCCACCCCGGACCTGTTGGCGGGCGTCTACCAGGCCATGCTGGAAGTCGAGGGACCGGCGGCGGCTTACGCGCTGGTGCGCGACGAGCTGCGGCGCAATCCGTCGATGACCGGTCTGGACAAGCTGATCGAAGTGCAGCTGATGCAGGCGCCGCCGGAGCGGCAGGGCGATCTGCAGCTGGTCAAGGCGCTGGTGCACCAGCATACCCGCCGGGTGGCATTCTACCGCTGCGGCCATTGCGGTTTCATGGCGCGGCAATTCTACTGGCAATGTCCGGCCTGCAATAACTGGGAGACATTCCCGCCCCGCCGTAAAGAGGAAGATGTACTGAATGCAAACTGAGTCACGCATCATTGTCGCGCTCGATTATGCCGATGCCGAGTCGGCCCTGGCGGTGGCGCGCACGCTGGATCCGTCCATGTGCCGGGTGAAGGTGGGCAAGGAGCTGTTCACCGCCAGCGGGCCGGCAGTCGTCGATGCGCTGCAGAAGCTGGGCTTCGAGGTGTTTCTCGATCTCAAATTTCACGATATTCCCAATACCGTTGCCGCGGCATGCCGTGCGGCTGCCCGTCTGGGCGTCTGGATGGTCAATGTGCATGCATCCGGCGGCGAACGCATGATGATCGCCGCGCGCGAGGCGTTGGAGCGCTCGACCCAGCGGCCCCTGCTGATCGCGGTGACGGTGCTGACCAGCATGGGGGCGGATGAATTGCAGGCGATCGGCATGCAGGGCACGCCGCAAGAGACGGTGATGCGTCTGGCGGAAATGGCGCAAAAATGCGGCCTGGACGGCGTAGTGTGCTCGGCGCGCGAGGCGGCCGTCCTGCGGCAGCAGTTGGGCGAGCGGTTTTGTCTGGTGACCCCCGGCATTCGCCCGGCGGGTTCCGCGGCAGACGATCAGACCCGCATCATGACGCCGGCTGAGGCCATTGCCCAGGGATCGCATTATCTGGTGATCGGCCGGCCCGTTACCCAGGCGGCCGACCCGGTTGCCGTGCTGCAACAGATCAACAAGGAAATTGAACAGGCTGGAGGCAAAGAGTGAAAATCACCGTTATTGGCAGCGGATACGTCGGATTGGTCAGCGGCACCTGCCTGGCCGAAGTGGGCAACGACGTGCTGTGTCTGGACGTGGACGTCAACAAGATCAATATTCTCAAACAGGGCGGTATACCGATTTACGAGCCGGGCCTGGAAGACATGGTCAAGCGCAACGTGGCGGCGGGCCGCCTGCGCTTTACCACCGACATTGAAGAAAGCGTCAAGCACGGTACCGTGCAATTCATTGCTGTCGGCACGCCGCCGGACGAAGACGGTTCGGCCGATTTGCAGTACGTGCTGGCCGCCGCGCGCAATATCGCCAAATACATGGACGACTACCGTGTGATCGTCGACAAATCCACCGTGCCGGTGGGTACCGGCGACAAGGTGGCCGCGGCGGTGGCCGATGAATTGCAAAAGCGCGGTGCGAAGCATGAATTCAGCGTGGTTTCCAACCCCGAATTCCTCAAGGAAGGGGCGGCGGTGGAGGATTTCATGAAGCCGGACCGCATCGTGGTGGGCACTTCCGACGAGCGCGCGGCCAATGCCATGCGGCAGATTTATGCCCCGTTCCAGCGTAACCACGAGCGTCTGGTGCTGATGGACGTGCGCTCGGCCGAGCTGACCAAGTATGCCGCCAACGCCATGCTGGCGACCCGCATCTCCTTCATGAACGAGTTGGCCAATCTGGCCGAGAAGATGGGGGCCGACATCGAGCATGTGCGTCACGGCATCGGTTCCGACCCGCGCATCGGTTACCACTTTCTCTATGCCGGCTGCGGTTACGGCGGTTCCTGCTTCCCCAAGGACGTCAAGGCGCTGCAACGGACCGCCCGCGAGTACGGCACCGAGCTTGAAGTGCTGGGTGCGGTGGAGTCGGCCAACGACAAGCAGAAGGAAGTGCTGCTGGACAAGATCGTCAAACACTTCGGCGAAGACCTGCAAGGCCGCAAGTTCGCCCTGTGGGGCCTGTCTTTCAAGCCCAATACGGACGATATGCGCGAGGCGCCCAGCCGCGTTATCATGCAAGGATTGTGGCGGCGTGGTGCAACGGTGGTGGCGCATGATCCGGTGGCCATGCATGAAACCGGGCGCATTTTCGGCGAGCGGACTGACCTGGCGCTGGTGGACAACCCGATGGATGCGCTTGAGGGCGCCGATGCGCTGGTGATCGTGACCGAGTGGAAGGTGTTCCGCAGCCCGGATTTCGCCGTCATCAAAAGCAAACTGAAACAGCCGGTGATTTTCGACGGCCGCAATATGTACGAACCGTCGCAGCCGCGCGAGGCCGGCTTGCAGTATTACCCGATTGGCAGACAATAAGGCTGATTGCATGGCTTTGAACTGGAAAAATCTGGCCCAGGCCCGCGTGCTGGTGGTGGGCGACGTGATGTTGGACCGTTACTGGTTCGGCGATGTGTCGCGTATCTCGCCGGAAGCGCCGGTGCCGGTGGTGAAAGTGGAAAAAAGCGAGGAGCGCCTTGGCGGCGCCGCCAACGTGGCGCGCAACATTGCCGCGCTGGGGGCTGAGGCGACACTGATCTCCGTCACCGGTCATGACGAGGCCGGTAAAACGTTGACCCGCATGCTGGCGGAAGAGCGGATTCACCCGGCCATTCATTTCGACGCCACGATTTCAACCACCATCAAGTTGCGTGTGATCGGTCGCCAGCAGCAATTGCTGCGCATCGATTTTGAAGACCTGCCGAATCATGAAGTGCTCAATCTGGCGCTGGGCGACTTCTATAAGCTGGCGCCCAAGCACGACGCCATCATCCTGTCGGATTACGGCAAGGGCGGTTTGCATCATATCGAGAAAATGATTGCCTTTGCCCGTGAACATGGCAAACCGGTGTTGGTCGATCCGAAAGGAGACGACTACACCCGTTACCGCGGCGCAACGGTGATCACTCCCAACCGTTCGGAATTTCGCGAAGTGGCCGGCCGCTGGCACTCGGAAGAGGAACTGGAGGCCAAGGCGCAGGCCCTGCGCGGCAGCCTCGATTTGACCGCGCTGCTGGTGACCCGCAGCGAGGAGGGCATGAGCCTGTACCGCGCCGGCGAGTCCTTGCATGAGCCGACGCAGGCGCAGGAAGTATTTGATGTGTCCGGTGCGGGCGACACGGTGATCGCGACGCTCGGCCTGATGCTGGCCAGCGGCGCGGATTTTCACGAAGCCGTGCGCGTGGCCAACCGCGCGGCGGGCGTGGTGGTCGGCAAGCTGGGTACGGCCGTGGTGCATCCGGACGAGCTGGCGCGCGCCTGCGAGGATTGTTGAGCAGCTCGAGTTTAACGGCCCGCAAGGGCATATTGGAAAGTAAAAGAACATGTACTACATCGTTACCGGGGCGACCGGCTTCATCGGCGCCAACATCGTCAAGGCGCTGAACGAACGCGGCATCACCGACATCATCGCGGTCGACAATCTGAAAAAAGCCGACAAGTTCAAGAACCTGACCGACTGTGAAATCGCCGACTACCTCGACAAGCAGGAGTTTCTCGACCTGGTGCTGGACGGTGCCTTCGACGACAACATGGAGGCGATTTTCCACGAGGGCGCCTGTTCCGATACCATGGAGACCGATGGCCAGTACATGATGGCCAACAACTACCGTTACACCGTGTCGCTGTTCAACGCCTGTCAGGAAAACGGCGTGCCGCTGCTGTACGCATCGTCCGCATCGGTGTACGGCGCGGGGCGCATTTTCGAGGAAAAGCGCGAGCATGAAGCGCCGCTGAATGTATACGGCTACTCCAAATTCCTTTTTGACCAGTATCTGCGCCGCCGTATGCACGACCTGCGCGCCCAGGTGGTCGGTTTCCGCTATTTCAACGTTTACGGTCCGCGCGAACAGCATAAGGGGCGCATGGCGTCGGTGGCGTTCCATTTCTTCAATCAGTACATGGCCGAAGGCAAGGTCAAGCTGTTCGAGGGCTGCGAGGGTTACGGCAACGGCGAGCAGGTGCGCGATTTCGTCTCGGTGGAGGACGTGGTCAAGGTGAACCTGTTCTTCCTCGATCACCCGGAGTTGTCCGGTATTTTCAATCTCGGTACCGGCGCATCGCAAAGCTTCAACGACGTCGCCGTGGCGGCCGTGAACGCCTGCCGCAAGGCCAAGGGCGAGCCGGTGTTGAGTCTGACCGAGCTGCAACAGCAGGGCATCATCAGCTATATCGATTTCCCCGCGGCGCTCAAGGGCAAGTACCAGAGCTTTACGCAGGCCGATATTTCCAGCCTGCGCTCGGTCGGCTACCTCGACCCTTTCCTGACTGTCCAGCAGGGCGTCGAGCGTTACGTGCAGCATCTGCACAAAGCCGCGCGCTAAGCGGCGCTGCCGGGAGGGTCGGTTTGGCAAATGCGAATGGCAGTCCTATAACCTTGTGAGAGGGGGGCGAGATGCGCATAAAGACAAGCGTATTGGCTGCAGTCATGCTGTTTGCTGCCGTTCATGCATGGGCAAGCGATACGGTCAACCTGAACACGGCCACCGTCGATCAGTTGCAGGGCCTGCCGGGCATCGGGCCGGGCCGGGCAGAGGCGATTGTGCGCTATCGCGAGCAGCACGGCGGGTTTGCCCAAGTCGAAGAGCTTGATCGGGTGCCGGGTATCGGTCCGGCGTTGATCAATCGGCTGCGCAATCGCGTGACGGTCTCGGCCGCTGCGGCACAACAAAAAATACCGGATACCGCTCCAGCCATCGGGCCGGACGGCTCCTGGCGTGGAAGGGTGGACTGATGCAGGCGTTGCCGACCCATATATTACCCCCCTGGCTGACCCCCTTCCATTCCATCCTGGTGGCCCTGTTCAGCGCGGCTGGCGAGTTGCAGGCATGCAACAAGGGGTTTGCCGTCTACCTTGGCGATACGCCCATCACGGAAGCGACGGTGCATATCATCGAGCCGGCTTTCGCCAGACTCATGCAAATGCCGCCGGGAAAAGACGGTCTGGTGTACCATGGACTGATCACCCTGCAGGGCAAAGACGAAATTCGCCGGGTGTTTTCCGGCCAGGTATATCGTCTGTCGCAGGGTTATTTGCTGGCGGCGGAGGTGGACATCAGCTCATTCGAGCAGATGAGCCATGATCTGGACAGCATGAAAATGGAAATGGACGAGCTCAAGCGTCAACTGGCTCGCCGCAACCACGCACTGAACAAAGCTATGGAAGAGTTGAAAGAACAACGCGGCCTGGACGCGCTGACCGGATTGCCGACCCGGGTACAGCTGGACGAGCGTATCGAACAGGAAATCTCCCGCTGGCAGCGGTATCACCGGCCCTTGTCCTTGCTGGTGCTGGATCTGGATAACTTTGCCGTCGTCAATGGCGACTATGGCCGGGAAACCGGCGACGAAATCCTCATTCATGTGGCAACGATTATCAAGCAGTCATTGCGCACACTCGACATGACCGTGCGTTACGGTGGGCAGGAGTTTGCCATTTTGCTGCCGGAGACCAATGAGATGGGGGCGCAAATTGTTGCCGAGCGTCTGCGGATGGAGCTGGAAAGCCAGATCATCCTGCCGCTGGTGACGCCGCTGACGGCCAGCATCGGTGTGGCCATGCTGTTGCCGGACGAAAGGCGCGAATCCTTGTGTGCACGTGCGGAGCGGGCCCTGCGAGCGGCCAAGGATGGCGGCAAGAACTGCGTCATCATCGCCGGCGTATTGAGCGAGTGCGACTATTTGTCCAGGAATGAAAACTGATGTCCATCCAGTACCCCACCATAGAAGACTTTGTCGGCAACACGCCGCTGGTGCGCTTGAAGAAAATGCCCGGCAACACCTCAAATGTTGTGCTGGTGAAGCTCGAGGGTAACAATCCGGCCGGCTCGGTCAAGGACCGCCCAGCCCTGTCGATGATTCGCCATGCCGAAGCGCGTGGCGAAATCAAACCGGGCGACACGCTCATTGAGGCGACCTCGGGCAATACCGGCATCGCCCTCGCCATGGCGGCCGCCATGCGCGGCTACCGCATGATCCTGATCATGCCGGAACATTTGTCCATCGAGCGCCGCCAGGCCATGCGGGCTTATGGCGCCGAGGTCATCCTGACACCCAAGGCGGGCGGCATGGAAGCGGCGCGTGACCTGGCGGAAGCCATGCAAAAAGATGGCAAGGGCAAGATTCTCGACCAGTTTTCCAATCCGGATAACCCGCTGGCGCATTACGAAAGCACCGGACCGGAAATCTGGCGCGATACTCAAGGCACGATCACGCATTTTGTCTCCAGCATGGGCACCACCGGCACCATCATGGGCTGCAGCCGCTATCTGAAGGAACAGAATCCGGCCATTGAAATTGTCGGCGTGCAGCCGGAAGAGGGCGCCAATATTCCCGGCATCCGCAAATGGCCCGAGGCCTATCTGCCGAGCATCTACAACAAAAACCTGGTGGATCGGCTGATATACGTTTCGCAGCAGGAAGCGGAAGACACCATGCGGCGTCTGGCGGTGGAAGAGGGGATTTTTGCCGGTGTGTCCTCCGGCGGGGCTCTTGCTGTGGCGCTGCGGCTCAATCAGGAACTCGAAAACGCCGTTATTGTCTCTATCGTGTGCGATCGGGGTGATCGCTATCTGTCGACCGGAGTTTTCCCTGCATGAAATGCTTGCGTTATTGCCTGCTGGCTGGCTTGAGCATGGGCCTGCTGGCTTGTACTCCGGTGCAAACGACGCGTCCGGGCGCTGTCGGCGTCAGCCGTACCCAGTATATGCTGGTGTCGGAACAGGAAGCCGAACAGGCTTCGGCACAGCTGTATCTGCAAATCAAGCGCCAGGCCCAGGCTAAAGGCCAGCTTAATCAGGACGCGGCGCTGCTGCAGCGCGTCCGCGCCATCACCAATCGCTTGATTCCGCAAACGGCCTATTTCCGCGCGGATGCGACGAACTGGAAGTGGGAAGTGAATGTCCAGAAGAGCGACGAGGTCAACGCCTGGTGCATGCCGGGCGGCAAGATCATGGTGTATACCGGTCTGATCGACAAGCTGCGCCTGACGGATGATGAATTGGCTGCCGTGCTGGGGCATGAAATCTCCCACGCCCTGCGTGAGCATTCGCGGGAAAAAATGAGCCGGGCTTATGCGCAAAATATCGGGGTTTCTGTCTTGAGTGCGGCGACTGGACTGGGGCGTGCCGGTGCGGATCTGATGAACACCGCTGCAAACGTTGCCATTCAACTGCCGAATAGCCGCGAGGATGAACAGGAGGCCGATTATATTGGCCTGGAACTGGCCGCCCGTGCCGGATACGATCCGCGTGCGGCATTGACGTTGTGGGACAAAATGGCCGCGCTGGGTAACAAGGGGACGGTGGAGTTTCTCAGTACCCACCCGTCGGACGCACGCCGGCGTCAGGGTATCCAGGCCCGCCTGCCGTCTGTCATCCCGTTATACGAAGCGGCCCGGGCCGCCGAAAAGAACAAGCATGACTGAGTCGCAAGTCAGAAATTGCCGGGTTTCCAGCAATGGTCCGGCACACCTTGCAGCTGATTCAGGCGCCGGGCGAGCACGAACAAAAAGTCCGACAAGCGGTTAAGGTATGTCAGTGCAAAAGGGTTGAGCTGCTCCCCGTTGTCGGCCAGCCGCACGATGGCGACCTCCGCCATGCGGCAGGCGGTGCGCGCCACATGGGCCTGAGCCGCTGCCTTGCCGCCGCCGGGCAGTATAAATTCCTTAAGCGGCGGCAGGCTTTCGTTCCATTCGGTGACCGCCTGTTCCAGCTGGCTGCTGTGTTGTTCCTGCATACGTTCGTGCCCGGGCAGGCATAATTCTCCACCGAGCTCAAAGAGCACATGCTGCACGCGGATTAACTCAATAGCCTCGCTGTGTTGCGCATCCAGTTCGGTCAGCAATACGCCAATGTGCGCGTTCAGGCTGTCAATCAGACCCAGCGCCTCGATCCGCGGATGTGCCTTGGACAGGCGTTCCCCGTTGGCCAGGCCGGTTGTTCCATTGTCGCCGGTACGCGTCACTATTTTGCTGAGGCGATAACCCATATGATCCGTCTCCAGATTTAAACTGCGCCAGCCATTCTAACCGATGAGGTCACAATTGCATTGCTCTCGCGCCAGATTGATTGCATTTATCCATGAATAAAAAAATTTGCTTGTTCATTTCCTGGCGGCGCTGTGATCGGCAGGGGTGCGTGGATGAATGAAAAGGAGATAAGCATGAGTGCCAAAGACCTGGCGGGGCTGAATGCCATGCTGATTCAGCTGGCGTTCCAGAATAAAACGCTTATGGTTCTGTGCCGTAGCGGGTGGCCGTAAAGCCGCTCAGGTCACTGGGCTATTTCATGTCCTATTCGATTAAAGGCGGGGTGCTGGCGTGGGAAGAACGGGGCCTGCCTTTGCTACGAAGTAGGGCTGCCAGAGTAAAAAGGATGCCAGGGCTTTGCTGCAGGCTTCCCTTTCATCCGTTCATCAGAACTCGTTCTGCAATTTCTTGTAGCCCTTGACCAGGTCGATATTGGTACGGGCCACATCTTCGGAAAAGTCCGTCATATGCGGCTTGACCGGGGTAATGCGGCTCAATTCGGCATTGGAGTGAATGTTTGTCGTGGACGGGATATAGAAAGCGTCCGGGATTTGGCAATTTTCCACCACCGAATTGTGGCGAATGACCGAGCCGTTACCGACTTCACAATTGAAAACCACGGAATTGAAGCCGAGAAATACATGGTTGCCGATTTTGCAGGGGCCATGAACAATTGACCGATGGGCAATCGAGGTAAACTCGCCAATTTCAACTCTGCCGCCGGATTTGGAGTGGATGACCACCCCGTCCTGGATGTTGGAGTTTGCCCCGATGATGATCGAGTCCATCTGCCCGGCTGCATCCACTTCGTCCGCGCGTATGACAACATAAGGCCCGATAAAGACGTTCTCGCCAACAATGACTTTGCCGCAAATAATGGCGGTCGGATCTACAAAAGCCGATTCGGCGATTATCGGCAAATCGCCATTGGGGTTCTTGCGTATCATGCGTCGTCCTTGCTCGAGTGAGTGTGTCTGGATCGCCTGGCTGCTGCTGGTTCCGGGCTGGCAGGCCGATTCTAGCTGGCGGCAGGCGATTGGTCAAACCTGCCGACTGTTCCCTGGCGGTCCGGCATGGTTATGAATCTATAATAAACGGCGTATTTTTGTTGTAGAATTCAAACAATATCCAAAGGCTCGAATGACGCGTGCGAATGAGTCTGATAAAAAAAATCATTGTGTGGCTGGGGCTGCTGCTTTCGGTTTCGTTTGCGGCTGCCTGTAACGCACAGATGTTCGTGGTTACAAATAAGACATTCGGTATAACCGAAATGAACTTAATTGTGCTGCGCTCCATTTTGCTGGGCAAATCCCACCTTACCCCGTCCGGAAAACGCATCATGCTGGTACTGCCCGCTGAGGAGGATGTGCTGAGGCGGATTTGCGAGTCGGCAGGGGTCAATCAATGGCAAGTGGCGACTTCCTGGAGCAGGCAGGTTTATTCCGAAGGAAATCGTATGATTTATGCAAGCGACCCGCCGAGTGTGATCAAGTATCTGCATGAAAACGGTGGAGGCATCGCCGTACTTGAGTCGCTGGATCCGCAAATCATGATGGACAAAAATTTAGTGATTGTTAGGGTGGAAGAATGAGTTTCGGAAAGCTTCTCCCGCTGGTCTTATATCTGTTTGCCGTTCCGGTGCAGGCCGATGTTCAGTTCGACGGCTACCTTACGCAGGGATGGGTGAAAACCGATCACAACGACTATTTCGGTTCGTCGTCGAAATCCGGCGGCTCGTGGGATTTCAATGAGATCGGCATGGCCGTGACCACAACCCTGAGCGATAACCTGATGGGTTCTGCCGCCGTGGTGGCGCGCAATGCCGGGGGGACGGATAACGGCGACATTCGCGTTGACTATGCCCATCTGGTCTATGATTTCGGCATGGGGGATTGGACTGCACAGTTGGCGGCGGGGCGCAACAAGCTCAATTTCGGTCTGTTTAATGCCACCCGTGATGTCGCCAATACGCGGCCCTCGATTTTGTTGCCGCAGTCGTATTATTTTGATAACGCACGGAAATACCTCATCAATGCCGATGGGATACAGTTTAATCTGAGGCATGAAATGGGCGACTCGATACTTACCCTGAGCGGGGCATATCAGAAGATCGTCGGGGTGGATAACCCGGAAACCAAAGCCTATTTCCTCGGCTACAATTTTCAGGGACATCTGAAGGCCGATCCGTCCGTGCACCTGTCGATTGATTGGGCCAGCCAAAGCACTGAGTTGAAAGCGTATTACGCAACGGAACGCAAGTACTATGATCCGGCTGACTCCGACCCATTGCCCGCCGGACATATCGACGCTGCGGCCTGGTGGCTGAGCGCCAAACATACGGAAGGGCAGTATACTTTTATCGGCGAATTGTTCATTCCAACACTCAATTATCAAGGCTTCTCGCCTGTGATAGAGGATGCCACCATTATTCCACGCGGCGGCTATATCCAGGCGGGACGCAACTTCGGCGGCAACTGGGAAGCCTTTGTACGGCGCGACATCATGTACCGTAACTGGAAAGACCGGGGCGGACAGGACTTTGCCGCGGCGACGGGAAGACCGGCCTTTGACGCCTATGCCTATGACACCACGGTGGGTGGGCGCTGGCATATCGACACCCGCCAATCGCTCAGTGCCGAATGGCACCATGTGTCAGGGACGGGTTGGTTGCCGCTGGAGGATGCTCCATTCGATCATCAGAAAGAATGGAACCTGTTTCTGCTGCAATATAGCCTGAACTTCTAGCCGGGGCGCTGATGCGACGCAGGTGGGCCAGTCTCAGCATTCAGTCCCAGGTCATGATCTCGATTGGCCTGGGACTGTTGTTTTCCGGCCTGCTGACGCTTTTTATCACCCGCTACCTGATTCAGGAATACTTTGCTGCCGTGGCCCGCGCGGACGCGCAGCACGTGACCAATACGGTCAACAGCGTCTTCAAGGAATATCAGGATAAAACCGTCAATCTGCTGGCTACCCTTTCGGCCGACCCGATTCTCCTGGGGGCGATCGCCAACGGGCAGAGCGAAGCCGTATCCAGCGCGCTCAAGCGACGCTCGGCCTATCTGCAGATCAACGGCGACTATAGCTTCATCCGGGTGAGCGCCCAGAAGATCAACGTAACCGTCGATATGGGGATCAACCGCTATCCCCGGGTACTCAAGCAAGTCGGCCAATATCGCAACGCTTCGTCAGAGCTGATTTGCGTGGCGCAAGACTGCTTTCTGCAAAATGCCATACCGATCTATATGGACAGCGAAATCGTCGGCCATGTCATCGGCACCATTTCGCTTGAAGAAGTGTTGCAGAACCTCTCGCGCACCTCGGGCTTGACCTTGTATTCGCGGCTCCCGCAGGAAAGCAGCGTAATCGTTAACGATACGGCGCGGAATCATATTCCTGTGCAGTTGGATGTGTCGGACAAAGGCTTGCGCCAGATTGCCCCGTTCTTCATGCAGGATGTTTCGCAGGCGGATACGCTTGCGTCCAAGGTCACTCTGCCCGTGGCGGTGATCGGCGGGGGCGTGTCAGGCGTGCTCGTTGTACTGGTGCTGTTCGCTTTGCGCAAGCCCTTGTCGCAGATCAAACGCTCGATCGAGTCGTTGCACACGCATGACGCCAATCCGGCAACCCGTATTGATCTGCCGGCGGACCCCGCTGCCGCCGATGTCGATGAGGTGTGCGGGATCATCGTGCAGCATCTGGATACCCAGCGTCGTTATCTGGAGGAGCAGCAAAAATCCTGGGAGGCCGGCCAGCGGCTTCTGGTTGCGCAGGAAATGAGCAAGCAAAAAGCCGATTCACTCAAGCGCAGTACGCTCGATTTCGAGTCGGAAAGAAAGCACATCGCGCGCGAGTTGCACGACTTTTATGGCCAGCACCTGGTCTCAACCAAACTGGATGCGTCCACCCTGAAAGTGATCGCGCGTGATGACCCCGATGTGGTTGAAATTGCCGATCGTATCCTCGATTCGGTCAAAATCATGTACACCGGCGTGACCGACATTCTCAATCGCTTGCAGCCGCCCGAGCTTGAGTCGGTCGGGTTGCATGAGGCGATTCGCAGCATGCTGCAAAGATGGATGAAAATCCGGCCTGACATCGATTTTGAATATGAGCTGGATGATGGGCTTGATCAGATCGACCCGGCCATCCAGGCGACGGTCTATCGCGTCGCCCAGGAGTCACTCACCAACGCCATGAAATATTCGCAAGCCAGCAAGATCAAGGTGATGGTGAAGGTAGGGGGGGGTACAGGCGAGCACTGCGTGAGCTTCAATTTTTCCGACAATGGTCAGGGATTTGACCTGGCCCGCGTGGATCAAAGCGGTAATGGTCTGCGGGGGATGCGCGAACGCGTCACTTCCATGAGCGGCGATTTTGAAATTGTCACCGCGCCACGGCAGGGTGCCGCGATTCACTTCCGGATACCCTGCTAGTTTGATCGCCGTCAGGCAACCAGTCCGTGCTTGAGCGCGATTTTGTAGAAGTCCATATTGGAGCAGTTGAGCTTGCGGCGAATGCCGGACAGACGGTTGTGCACTGTTCCCACGGCAAAATCCAGCTCCTTGGCAATCTCTTCAGCTCTTTTGCCGTTGGCGGCAAGTATGAAGATCTTCAATTCGGAAGCGTTCAGCAGGTCGGTCGGGTTGTCGCTGGCGCCGGTGGAAATGTACAGCATCAACTGCTCTGCCGAGCCGGGCATGAAATAGGTGCCGCCCTCGGCTATTTTATTCACGGCGTCGACCAGAGCCGATGAATCCGCGCTTTTGGGAATGTAAGCGGAGGCGCCGGCGCGATATGCGGCCAGGATGGTGTCCAGATTGTCACGCATGCTGTATATCATGACGCGAATGTCCAAGCCGCGCAGCTTGGCGATCAGCGGAAAACCGTTTTCTTCCCCGCCCAGATTCAGGTCCACGATAAAGATCGCGCTGGCGTGATTGGTCGCCAACTCCAATGCCTCGTTGACATTGCTGCCTTCGGCAACGACGTCAATGTTGCTGTGGCGGAACAAATCCTTAAGACCGCGCCGCAATACGGCGTGATCGTCAATAATTACAACGGCTGGCTTTTTCATTTAACCTCTACAGGGGTGAATCCAGGTTTAAGTGACACACGGCGTTATTGTGGGAGCGTACTCCCTCTGTTTTGGGGGTGGATGACCTGTTCCCAAGCTTTGCTTGAGCGTATTTTATAACTAATTTAACAAATAAAAAACTGCTATGTTCAATAAGCAAGTGTTTTTATTGATCTAAGTTTTCATCTTCTTGTATTAAGTGCCATCCTCTGGACCTGCATATGGCATTGTGCCCGCCAACTTCTGGGTTATGACACGGCATATGTAAAAGTGAAGCTATTGCCGGTTTCTCGTCCGGTGTTGTGCCGGAAACACATTGCAATTCCAGTAGTTTCTGCATTTTTGGTCGCAGGGAATAATTGTGTTTTAAAATTGCGAATTGCCAATAATACATAATCACGGCGCACTGTAAACAGGATAAAATGTTACAAAAGAAACGGATTGTGTGGGGCATTTGTCGGTGTTACTGCAGGAAATCGGGTGAGCATGCTCTATCACTTTAAGTCATTTCAGCCGATCAGCGATGTTGCGCCCATTGCATTTGGCTGGCATGGCAATGATATTGTCGGGCGGGCGCGAGCCGTGCTGCATGAGCGCAGCAAAGAGGAAATAGAGGCGGCCATCCACCTGGTTAACTGGCTGCTTGACTCGGCCTGGGTCGAAGAGGTCTGTGATGAATTGGGAAATGCCTTGTCCCGGTGGCTGGGGGCCGAGGTTGATAACGAAAACAGTGAATGGAGTGTCTCGGCAAACGCGCATGCGCGCAACACCGATTCGTCCTGTTTTTGTCTATCGCTGTGCGTCGGGCACTTTGATCTATCGACCTACACGGCGTTGCCTGAAGCCGCCTGGTATGAGCTCTTCGCCGCCTTATCCTTGGGAATCATCGATCGGGCAATAGCAGATGAAGACTTTTATGACGGTTTGCCTGTTCAATCCGAATTTCATCATCTCTGGCGCAGCCAGGCACGCGTTGCCGATTGGCTGATTGAGGCAATGGATGCGATTGCAACCGCCGAAGGACTGCTGAAGCTGGCCAGATTGGGCCTGTCCAGTCATGGGGAAGAACGGGCGCCGCTTGTGCCGAGCATCACGGATGCCGAGGTGCGGACGCATGCGGCAGAGGTCGATGTGTTGCTGGATTTGTTTGAGTATTACCGGACAGGGCATTTTGAGTCCTGTGAACAGGCAATTGAGCGGTTTTCGCAAACACATGGGGATAAGGTCGCGGGTGTATCTGGAGGTGTCGGCCTGCTGCACGCCAAGCTGGCAAGACTGGTGCGAGGAAAATAATGTACCGGCGAGTAGAAGTATGAAAGTGGTGCTGATGAGGTGAATCGAACACCCGACCTACTGATTACGAACCGTAGTTTTGTTGTATTAAAAAAACAATAAGTTACATATGATTCGCTCTTCGAGTCATGGGCTTGGTTTATATTGGAATACCCTCGGTTAGCAACGGTTATATGGGGGTGTGTGGCAAAATTGTGGCAAAGAAAATCATGTCTGAAATGCTGCTTAATGTGACTATGTTCTGTTTTTGAGAGGACTGCTGAAAGAGGGATGCGACTTGTTCATTTCTCGGACAGTTATATTTCGCTTTTTGGGTGAAAAATTCTGAGTGCGGATTCCCCCCCGAGAATTTTCTTACGTAATGTTTTCAGCCGTTTCATCGCTTGCATGTCTCATTAGTGCGGCGACTTCTACCTTGATAATTGCCTTGTCTTAGGCTGTTGTTTAATCAACTAATGTAATTTCATTGGGTACGATATGACTATTAAAAATTAAAATACTAACAATACATAATATATTTTTTACAGGACTTTTTTATTTATTTTTGTGTTGATTGGTTCGCTGTTCATATGATAAATTCATACCATGATTAAACGATCATAACGAAAACAGCTTGCTGAGTCACCCGCATGTTCTCGAAATCCTGGAGCGTTTGTCTCGGGATTTTCAGATTCCATTTTCTGCGCCCATCATGCACCAGCAGTTGGCGGCGGCTCCCATTCTGGAGCTTGATGCGCTTCAAAGGGTGTTACATCGCCTTGGGCTGCTGGTTGAGGTATTTGAGCCTCCGGTTGCTGCTGGCTCGGATGGGGAAGAATACTGCTGGCTTGGGTTTATGCCCGATGACGTTGTGGAAGGGCAAGGCCAGCTTGTACCTGTTTTCTTCGCCACGCAGATTGAGTATGCCGCAGTAGCCGCCAAGCTTGATCTCCATGCACCCCTCTTGCGCATCAGCAAGGTGCTATCGCAGGTGGATGACCCCGAGTTGCGCGAAATTATGGAGCAGGCGCAAAACCCGGCATCGCCGCCTGCTCAGCATGCAGGCAAGTCATCTGCACAGCAGCAAGGCAGCCTGCGTTACTTCATGCACGCATTTCTGCAGCAAAAGACTCTCGTGTGGGATATTCTTTTCGCCAGCCTGGCACTGCAATTGATTGGTCTGGTAACCCCCATGCTGACTCAGGTAGTGGTGGATAAGGTGATCGTGCACCATACCACCAGCACGCTCATTGCCGTGGGCGTGGGGCTGTTCATTGCGGCTGCTTTCAGCGGCTGTTCGGTTATATCCGCCAAAGCCTGCTCATTCATATCGGCAACCGTATCGACGCCAACTTGGGCGATCGTATCTTCACCCATCTTACCACCTGCCTTTGTCCTGGTTCGAGGCACGCCCAGTGGGCACGCTAGTAGCCCGCTTGCATGGTGTAGAAAGCATACGTGACTTCATCACCGGTGCTACCGTCACGCTCATGCTCGACCTGCCGTTCATGATTATCCTGCTCGGCGTCATGTTCTGGTATAGCTGGCAGCTTACTCTGGTAAGTCTGACCTTTCTCGGTTTGATATCGCTGGTGAGCCTGCTGATTACCCCCGTCTACCGCCATCGCCTCAACCAGCAATTTGCCGCCGGGGCGCAAACACAAAGCTTCATCACCGAGCAACTGTCCGGCATTCACACCAGCAAGGCATTGCAAATCGAACCGCATTTGCAGCACCGTTACCGCCAGCACCTCGGGCACACCCTGCATACCGGTGCCGCCACTGCCCGCTTGGCCAACCTGCACAACATCCTGTCCAATGTGCTGGATCAACTCATGACGCTGGTCATTCTGGTAACCGGGGCATTGCTCGTCATGCATCAGCAGCTCACCATCGGTATGCTGGTTGCCTACCAGATGTTTGCCCAGCGATTTTCTCAGCCTATGCTCAAACTGGTGGGGCTGTGGCAAAGCTTTCAGAAAACCCAAATGTCCGCCCGCCGCCTCATGGACGTGCTCGCCACCCCGCAAGAACCCTACAGCCTTATTCCCGCACGGCATCATGCCTACCAGGGTGCCCCCGAAATCTGTCTTAACGGCCTGGGCTTTCGCTACAGCGAACACACACCCTGGCTCTACCAAAACCTCAATCACACCTTCAAACCCGGCAGCCTCACCCTCGTTACCGGCGCCTCCGGTAGCGGCAAAAGTACCCTGGCCAAACTGCTCATGGGGCACATGCGGCCGTCAGAAGGCAACATCACCCTGCACGGACACGACATCACCCACCTGTCCGCTAACGAATTGCGCCAACATATAGGCATCGTGCTGCAGGAAACCACACTCTACAGCGGCACGCTGTATTACAACCTCAGTTTGGCCAACCCCCAGGCCAGCTTCGAAGACATCGTGCAGGCAGCCAAACTGGCCGACATACACGAAACGATCCAGAAACTGCCGGAAGGCTACCAGACCAAAGTCGGTGAACATGCCGCCACCCTGTCCGGCGGGCAGAAGCAGCGCCTTGCCATCGCCCGCGCCATTCTCAAGCGCCCCGGGCTGCTCATCATGGATGAAGCTACTGCCAACCTGGATGCACACGCTTCTGAACATATCGCCCAGACCATGAATCAACTCAAGGGCTACATGACCATTCTGTTCATCGCACACCATGTGCCAAAGGGGTTGAAACCGGATGAGGTGTTGGTGGTGGGAGGTAAGGGACAAGCCCAACAAGAAGGCGGAACACGGGGAGAGGAAAAAGTTACATGAGTGGAAATAACCAAAACAAGACACGGTTGGACAGAGAAAATCCCAAATTCAGGAGTGGAAAATGTTATGCATGCAGTCTTAAGCCATAAGGGTAGCATCTTGCCGGGCGCTAGAGTGGTGCCGGGCGTTGCGGATTGGGAATGGGGGGCGGCGGCATGAAGTGGCCGGTACGGGTAAATGTATCTGTTCCATGGTGGGCGGTGTTAATCGTTCTCTTGGGGGGTGCGTATGTGTTCTATCTGGCTTTCTATGCTTCGCCACCGGGATATTGTTCCAGCAAGAAACGATACCTGTCGGACCTCGATTATATTGAAATTTCCATTCATCATGAGAGAGGGATCATGGATATGCAGGGTGCCCAAAGTTCTCTTGATTATTATTTCTCTCATCCGGATTGCTGCAGCGTAGATAGAAACAAGCCTGTTCCGAGTGAGCGGATTTTGTTTGGTGATGGGGAAAACGTCACTGTGCATTTATTTTACAAAAGGAAAGATGGGGCAATCTCTAAGCAAGAGCCACCTTATCGTGATGTGGTTTCTGTTATTACGCCATGTGGGCTTGTTGCGGATGCATATGGACTAAACGTGGAAGAAATGCCTGCATATTTCCGGCGGCAGCAACTCAATGTGATTAATAGGAGACAGGTAAATGATTTACGATTGGTCTCAGTTGGACAGTGAAACAATTACAAATTTATTTCTTTATGGTAGCGCTCAAAAGCCCGCTGATTTGACAAATGATGCAATGATCCGAGCAGGTGACGCGAATGGAAATGGCGATGGAGTACAAATTGAGGTTGATGCGCTTTCTTATATGACCACGGGACTGAATCGCCCCCGATTTTCTAGACACTGTTGAGCCTCTCCAGATACTGCTTTTCATAGTCTACCGGCGATAGCCGATTTGTGTAACCATGCCGGCGCTTGGGGTTATAAAACATCTCGATGTAAT
>JAJZQI010000046.1 GCA_021851875.1 Pseudomonadota bacterium
GCCGCCGCTCTTGGTTGCCCTTCAGCGTCACCTCCTCGGCGATGGCGAAGTCGTTGTTTTCCGGCACGCGCCAGTCGATCAGATGAATGGTGTCGTGGTTCTGTCCCGCCGCCGTCTGCGCCGCCACGCCGTAGCGCAGCAACTGGTAAACAGCCTGGTTGTTGGCATACAGCCCGCGGTTGCGGTTGTCCGCCTCGCTGCGCAACCGGCGTAGCGCCGTGTTGATTTGCGCCGTGGAGTAAGCACGCTTTTCCAGCCAGGCCGTGAGCAAGCCCTCCTCAATATTGCTGTTGCCCTCGCGGTCGCCCCATTCGCCGAGATAGCGATAACCCAGTTCGTCGCGGAACAAGGCGACCACGCGGTTTTGCGTGGCGCGTTCGGATTGGCCGATGGGGCACATGGTTATCCTTTCACTTTCCAATGTCCGCCCTTGGCCGGACCGACGCGCTCAATGTAGCCCTGGCGCTTCAGGAATTGCAGGTTTTTTTCCACCGCAGTCGTGCTGATTTGCAGGGCTTGAGCAAGCTGAACCGCCGTCACATTGGGGTTGGCAAGCATGGCCCTGACAATGGTCGCTCGTGTTTCACCCAACTTTTCACCCAACTTTTCACCCAACTTTTCACCTTCATTTTCTTGGGTAGTTTCCCCAACACCCCTCCCAGCTTCCGGTTGGGACACCGCGAAGTGAAATACCGTCCACAACCCCGTGTGTTCATAACGCAACTCCGGGGCGGGCAGCCCCGCCAAAGCACAGCCTTGCAGGATGCGCTCGATGCCGCGACCCCACGCCTCGATCAGTCCGGCGCGGAAAAACGCATTGGCAACATCGGGATTGAAAGGCTGCGAAGAGTGCTTGTCCAGCAGCCGCGCCACCGTCCACGCCGGCGGCAATTGGCCGGGGTTCCAGATCATCAGTTTGTCCGCATAAACGCTGATTTGGATGGGAATGGCGCTGGCGTAATCCTTATGCACCACGGCATTGAGTATCGCCTCGCGCAAGGCCGACTCCGGTACCGGGTAGGTCTCTACCCGTTGCAAGCCCTCGTAGGAAATCAGCGCCTTGAGATATTTGGCCTTCAACACCGCGATGGCCTGGCTGACCTGGGAGAACAAGTCGCCATGCACTTCGTCATGGTAGAGCAAATCCGCGTCGCTCTCGAAATAGCCGATCTTGAGGTAAGCCCCGGTGACAAAGCGCTCCGGATCGGGATGAAACAGCAATAGCGCCGCCCGCTTTAGATAAGCGCCTTCCAGCAGGTGCAACCTTTCCAGCAAGGCCGCATCCGGCTCCTCCAGCATCTCCTGCGATAGGCGCTGGCTTTTCAGCGCTTGCCTGCGGAAATCGGCCAGCGCCTTCGCGCCCAGATCGCCCACGCCCACATACGGCACCGGCACGCCATCCCAATGACGCCCCTGCTTGCGCAGCAGGAACCTGTCCAGCGCCGCGCCCTTCAATTCTTGCTTGGTACTGCCGCTGCGATAATGGTATTCGCCCTTGTAGCTCACCGGGCTGGGATATGGTTCAACCCGAATCTCGACCAGTTCCTTGCCATCCTCTTCCAGCAAATTCACATCCACCATGATGCCCAGGATGTCGCGCACCTTGTTGGGAATAGCCGTCAGCAGCCGGTGCGCATCCGCCACGCCTACGACCACGCCCTTGTCGTTACGCCCGATCACCAGCACCCCGCCCTCGGCATTGGCGAAACCACACACCCATTTCAGGTACTCGTCCCGCCAAGACTCTTTCCATTCGATGTGCTGGTGTTCCTTCATACGAGGCGTATCCTCCCGGTCAGCAATTCCTGCATCATGCCCTGCTCGAGTTGGCGGGCTTTGGCGAGCTTGGTTTCGAGGGCGGCGAGTTCGGTGTCCATGTCGCTGAGGATGGTGGCGATGGCGGTTTGTTCGGATTTTTCTTTTGGCAATTCGATCTCGAAAGCCGCCAACTGTGTCTTGCCGATTTCAAGAAAAGTGCTGCCGCTACAGAGGCCGATAAACTCCTGTTTTTTTGTTTGCAACAGGTAATACAAGAACTCTCCATCTATATCCTGAAATGGAACGAAGTTCTTAAACCCCTGATTTGTTGAAACCGGAACGGTATTGATTGCACATTCGCCGATTGTAGCGCGCGAAGTCATTACGACAGAGTAGGCTGGTATCAACCCTGCCGCGCTTGCTTTCAATCCTTCGGCGGTAATCGTTCTGGCTGTCTGTGACAGATACTTTCCCCCGTTAAGCGCGGTAATATCAGTGGGCGTACACCAGAGAATATCCCCATCCCAAAATTCTGGTTGATTCGTACTCGGCGTGCCGCCACTGAATATCTCGGCAATCACATTCAGCCGCTTTACTTCCCACTCCCCACTGAACCCCTGCAGGCGCTTCTTGCCGGTGAGCAATTCCTGCATGGCGCCTTGTTTGATCTGGCGCTTTTTGGCGATGAGCTTCTCCAAGGATTCGATCAGCGCATCCGCATCGCTCAACGCCTCGGCGATAGCTTCTTGTTCGGCTTTGGTGGGAGGGAGAGGAAGCATGATTGAAGCTAGGCCGGCTGCGCTAATGTGAACGACAGCATCACCTTGTCCTCGGCTAGCCTTTTGCCTTGCGATGATCGGAGCGTTAAACAGATAGCCGAAAAATCTTGAATCCCCTTGGTTTGGGCTGAGAATGACAATATCGCCACCGGCATAGGCCTCTTCGCCTCCAACAAACGAGACACACTTGCCAATCTCTCCCTTGGTTTCTCCAGACACAGCAAACAGGAGATCGCCTTTCTTTAATCGCTTGCTTGTCCTTGCAACTTCCGCAGAAATCCGACTGTTAAAGAATCGGACGATGTCGTTGTGATGAGTGTATATCTCGCCATATCGGACGCAAGAAATGTCGCCGCTTGTGGCTTCATCTTTGCGGATGCCTTGCCCCTTGGCAAACGTGCCCAGTGAGCTCATCGGCACCGGCTCCCAATCCTCCGGGATCACCCCCACCTCGGTCTGCTTGTATCCCGGCCTCACTTCCATGCAAACCCCATCTTCGCCAGATGCCGGTTCACCCTCTCCTCCAACTCCGTCACCCGTTCCGCCATGCGCGGCAGCGGCGTTTCGTAGCGTTCCGCCAGTTGCTTCACACGTAGGGTCAGGGCCTGGCTGATGCGGTCCATTTCGCCATGGATCGCGGCATCCAGCGCGGCCAGCCATTTGTCGTCCACCACCAACGTCTTGACCTCGGCTTCGGTGAGCGTGGGATATTTCTTGTAGGCCTTGGCGTCGAGGTCGGCTTCGGCCTCCTTCAGAGCCTTTTTGATCTCCGCCTCGTGGGTGTTGAGTTCCAGCCATGACTGTAGGATTTCCGCCTCGCTCATGACTGGCACGCCGTAGGGCGCGGGGGCTTCGGCCGCCATCAAGGCCACCCCGTCATGCCCGTGAAAACGGGCATCCAGATTATCCGAAGCTCTGGATTCCCGCTTGCGCGGGAATGACGAGACAGTGGTGGTCAATTTAAGTTTGCCCACCTGCTTCCGCTACGCAAAAATTTCCTTTAACCGGGCGGCGACGGCGGCCTTGTTGATTTTATCCAGTTCGGAAAAAACGCCTTCCCCGCCGCCGTGTTCTTCTTCCAGTTCCGCCAGTTGCGCGGCGATGGTTTCCAAGGCCGTTTCCAGACTGGTAATCACGGTCTGCTCCACGCCGAAATAATGGGCGACAATTAGTGCTTTGGGGATCAGGTCGCAAGTCCAGCCCTTGTCCTTTTCCCTGCCTTTCTTGTCCTTCTCGACGATGCGGCTGGTTTCGGCCTTCCAGCCGTCGGCGGTGATGAGGTAAACGTCGTCCTGCATGGTGGCCGCCCAGTAGTCCATGACGTGCTGGTAAACGTCGTAGCGGTCGATCAGCGGCAGGCCGGCGTACCAGGCCAACAGGTGTTCGGAAAGATGAAAAATCACGTCCTTGGGAAAATCGCCGGGCTTGATCCCTTTCAGCCGGGTCGCCATCCGCTCGCGCCA
Source organism: Pseudomonadota bacterium (assembly GCA_021851875.1). Lineage (GTDB taxonomy): Bacteria > Pseudomonadota > Gammaproteobacteria > Burkholderiales > JAJZQI01 > JAJZQI01. The sequence continues at coordinate 4,001 of JAJZQI010000046.1, forward strand.
GTAAGCGGAATGTCCATTCATGCCAGCGATGAAATTGGCGAATTCGGGATGATGATAAATGGTGGTCTTGATGCCGGCCTTGTCCACGGCAAGGTCGAGGTAGCCGGTGCGGCTGGGCTTGAACAGCGCGGTTTTGAGATTGGGGCAGACCGCCCAGTATTTCTCCAGCGCCTCCACATCCGCCGCCGGGATGCCGCCGCGCAAATGGGCGGCGATGTCCTGCATGTCCTCCGGCTCGCTGCTGTCGATGTAGCGCGG
>JAJZQI010000012.1 GCA_021851875.1 Pseudomonadota bacterium
TTTTGTATTGCCGCTGTTGCAGAAAGCCCACGGCTGCGGCCGGTGAGCTGAATATCTGTTCTTTGCCAATGTTGAGCCCCATGCCGTGCAGTTTTTGCCACAGGGACTGGAGGCTGCGGGTTGAGGTGTTGGTGAGGAAGCGGATGGCCAGCCCCTGCCGCTGCAAGATGGCGATGGTGTCGATGGCACCTGCAATGGGTGTGTTGTCGACGTACATGACGCCATCCAGATCGATGAGCAAGCCTTTAACTGGGGCCATCGCGTTCTCCTGAGGTTCGCTGTATTTTTATTTTACATCGTTAACCCCCAAGTTCTTGCTTGCTTCAGCCACTTGCGCCATTCCTTGGGTGTAAACTGATCGGGTTATTTTGAGAGCCTGATGTTATGCACAACCTTTCTCCCCAAATGCTGCAAGAGTGGCTGGACGACCCGGCCCGGCCGAGTCCGTTGTTATTGGACGTGCGCGAGCCGTGGGAGTTTGAAATTTGCCACATTGCCGGCGCGCGGCTGATGCCGATGCAGAGCGTGCCGCTTCAGGCCGCTGAGTTGCAGCCCGATGCGGAGATTGTGGTGATCTGCCACCACGGGGTGCGCAGCCGGCATGTGGGGGTGTTTCTGGAGCGTAACGGCTTTACCCGCATCTACAACCTGGGCGGCGGGGTGGATGCCTGGGCGAACCAGGTGGACCATGCGATGCCCTTGTATTGAGCGATTTGCGGTTTCTTTGCTGTTTATCTATACTTTTACCACAAATGTGGTAAAAGGGGCTGTAAATGTCTGCAAGCACTTCTATTCGAATCAATCAGCAATTATATGAACAAGCCAGGCAGGATGCGGCACTGGAGCATCGCACCATTGCCGGGCAAGTGGAATATTGGGCCAGTGTGGGCCGGGCGGCGCTGGATAACCCTGATTTGCCGGTGAGTTTTATTGCCGAGGTGCTCGCTTCCATGGCAGAGCCGCGCGAGCAAGCCGAACCTTTTGTACCGCGTAGTACCAAAGGTAAATGAGCTGGTCGGTATTGCAGACGCGGCGCTTTGCACGCCAGTACAGGAAGCTGCAGGACAATACGGCAGCCGACGTAGATGCGGCGGTGGAGCAGGTGGCCCTGAAACCGGAATGCGGTGAACGCAAAAAGGGCGACCTGGCAGACTTGCGAGTCTATAAATTCCGTAGTGGTGGACAGCTTTATTTGCTGGGTTACACGCTGGATGATGCAGTGCGGCTGGTGTATCTGGAGGCAGTGGGGCCACATGAAAATTTTTATCGGGATTTGAAGCGATGAAACGCTTATAGCTGTTTTGCTGTTGGTCATGTTGGGCCTGGCCGGCTGTGTGTCGATGGAGGAGCGGCGGGCGGCGTTTTTTAACAGACTCGACCCGTTCGTCGGCAAGACGGCGGATGAACTGGTGTTGCAGAAGGGCGTGCCGACGGGCAGCTATACGCTGTCGAACGGCGGCAAGGTGCTGGAATATGCCGCCAGTCGCGTGGTGACCCGCGGCGGCGGCTCGATGACGGTGTTTCAGCAGGTGTATGTGCCGGGCAGTAACGGCGGTACCGGGGCGTGGGTGAGCGTGCCGGTGGAGCGGCCGATGCCTTCGAGAGTGGATGAAGAGAACTGCAAGATCATTTTCCAGGTTTCGCCGAAGAACATTGTGGAAAGCTGGCGTTCGGAAGGCAATGCCTGTTACTGAAAGCCGGTGGGCGTGAATGGGTGAGGAGGCGTGCCAAGTGGTACGCCTTTTTAGTGCGGCTTAGTGCTGCCCGGTTTGTATGTGAGGGCGCCAGGCGGGCGGCGGGCGTTTGCGGCCCAGGCGGATGTGCAGGATGAGCAGGGCGGGCGTGGCGAGGCCGACACTCCAGTGCAGTACGGGTAGCCAGGCTTCGTTGGTTTCGCTGATGAAGTAGTACAGACAGTAGCCGGTCAGCGCCAGCCAGCCGAACAGCAGTTTCATGCCCAGTCCGCTGCGGCGATTTTTATTAAGGCGCCAGGCGCTGCGGGCGTGAACGGGCAGAATGCTGCCGATGAGCAGCAACATGGCAAAGCCCATGAGGCCGTGCAGTCGCAGCCACCAGATTTCCAGCGGGTGGGCGGTGCTGCCGAATTCGCCGTTGAGGCGCATGAAGTGGTGAAAGATCAGCCACAGCAGGCCGGATAGCCACAGCAGGGCAAACACGCCATAGAGCGTTTTTTTGTGGCCGGCGGGCAGACGGATGGGCTGGGGCGGGTGCTTAAGCATGGTTCTGCTCACGTTGAGGAAGAGGGACGGGTTGAGCCGGAATGAAGCGGCAGGGGGTGTTGGACTGCTGGCCATCCAGCAGCAGGGCCTGTGCCTGGAACAGCGGCAGAATGTGGTTGGCAGCGTCGCTGTCGGCGTGAACGACTTTGGTGAGCGCGTCGGCCAGCATGCAGGAAGGGGCCAGCACGCTGACACTGCGGTCGCTGCTGCAGGCCATGCCATTGTCCGGATGAATGATGGGCATGATGTCGCGGCCATTGTGCTGACGCCGGTTGTAGTAGCCGGCGGAGGTGGCGACGGCGCCGTCTTGCAACTGCAGCAAGGGGATGAGACGGGTCGGCTCCAGTGGATGGCGCACGTGGATGGTGTGCGCTTCTGTGCCGAAGATGCGCAGGTCGCCGCCGGCATTGACGTGGCCTGTCCGGGCGCCGGCCTGCCGCAGGGCGGCGATGGCCTGGTCTACGGCATAGCCCTTGGCAATGCCGGACAGGTCGATTTGCAGCGGTTGCGAGAGGACGACCCGATGCTCCGGCAGCAGGCCGATGTGACGCCAGTTGCCCGGATAGGAGGCACCCTCAGCCGGCTTGCCGGACGGCAGAAAACCCAGCTTCACGAGCCGTGGGGCAATGGTGACATCGAATAGGCCATTGCTGGCGGTGCTGAGCAACTGCGCCGTATGCAGGACTGTCCACGTGTGCGGATCGACACTGAGAGGGGTGTGGCAGGGTTGGCGATTGATGCGCGAGATATCGGATGCGGGATCGTGGTAGCTCATGAGCCGATGCACGGTTTCCACGACGGAAAAGGCGCTGTCGATGGCGTGCTGCACCTGCTCCGGGCCGGGGCCGCTGGCGGCAATTTCCACCAGCGTGCCCAGCAAGGGGCGGGCGCGCTGATGTGACACCGGCTTGACTGGGCTGGCGGTCATTTGAGCGCAACCTCCCAGGTGACGAGCAACCGCTTGATGCCATCGGTGATATGGCGGCAGGAAAGGGTGGCGCCGCTGATGTTTTTGATGTCTTCATCCAGCTTGAGCGGGTCGGAGGCTTTTTTTCCGGTGAACTGGACGCGCCATTTGGGGTTCTGCACTTCGCTGCCGTGGGTTTCCCGGTAGTCGAGGATTTCGACTCCTTTTACCGTGCCGTCGTTACCAATGGCAATGGCGTAGGTGATGAACTCATGTTTGCCATACACTTCGTCGAGTATCACCCAGCCCAGGCTTTTGTCGTTGAGGCGAGCCTGCCAGGCCTTGAGGGTCGTGTTGCGCACCCGCATGCCGGATTGCGCTTCAATACTGCTGCGCATCGGTTCGGTCAGCGTGATTGAGCGGCTGTCGAACTGGTTCGCGGAGGGAAACAAGACGCCGCGCGCCTGTTCGATGCCGAGATACTGCACCGCAAAAGCCGGCGCCGAGGCGGCGGCCGGCAGAAGGATGGCGGGGACAAGCAGCCAACGGTTCAGGTCGTTCATACCCGGCTCCTCAGAAGTTGAAACCGATCTTGAGACGTACTTCCTGCTTGGTCTTTTCGATCAGGTGCAGGTTGCTGTCGTTCTGTTCGGGAAATTTCTCGCCGCCACCGCGCAATTGCGGCAGCCAGGTGAGCGTAAACCACCATTTCTTGTCGCCGTAATGCACGCTGGGGCCGGCCTGGATACTCCAGCGTTCCTGACCGACGTCGGTTTCATATTCCGTGTCGTACAGCGCTTCTGCGCCGACAAACCATTTTGGAGCGATCCGATACGACAGGCCGGTGCCGGCCAGAAGGCCGATTTCCATTTCCGGATTGGTGTTCCAGTCAAACCCGTCGGGTAGACCTTCGATGGGTTTGCGCTTGGCGTAGGTGGCTTCCATACCCAGGTTGGCGACCCACACGAGCTGGTCGTCGAGGAAGTTCTTTTGCCCCAGCAGCCAGGTTTCCACCGTGTATTTGTCCTTTTTCTGGCCCGAATGCGGGTCCAGCGTGGTGTAGGCGGCGGAGACATAGGCGGCCAGACCGATGTCGTCCTTGGCGGGGCTGAGGAAGCTGTATTTGCCGGATACTTCCAGGCCGGACAGCTTGAGGCCGGTGGCGGCATCTTGCGGGATATAGCCGTCTACCAGCAGGCCCTGCGTTTTGACCGATTGGCCCAGCAGATAGGCGGCAGCGGTGAATTTGTCGGTGACGCCGTATTCGAATTCGGTTTTGCTGTCGTAGGCCGTGTAAGCTCCGGCACCTTTGTCCCAGCGTTTGGTGGTGTGCTGAACAATTTCGAGTGCGCCTTTGGGCAGGGTTTCCGCGCCTTTGATGTAGCCGAACAGGCTTTCATCCGCCTGCGAGGTGAGCGAAGTCAGAGCGAGGGTGAGGCTGCTGGCGAGCAGCAGAGGGGTGCGAGTCAGTTTCATGCCGTTTCCTAAGTCAAATCAGTTTGCTGGCTGGCTTGCCCGGAAAGGCTGGCTGGCTGGAGGTGGGTTATTTTGTAAGAATCAGTTTGCCGTTGCGGGTGAGCCGCAATGTGTAAATGTCCTGGCCGTGCCGGATAAGGACCTCATTACGGGAGCCGAAGAGTGTGCTGCTGTCAGTCATGCGGTCGGCCGGCTTGGGTGCGGCCGGAAGCGTTGCGGGTACATTACATTGAGACATTGTTGTGATCCTTGTCCAATCAAGAATAATTCACATTATCCTTAAATTTTTGCCGGAGCGCAAGTAAATGAGAATTATTATTGTTGATGTTGTTCGCCGCAGCACAGCTGTCTTCAGCATGACTGCCAGAAAACCCTCTGTTTGGGGATTTCTCGGATTTCTTGGCAGTTCCCCGGTGCGGCGGTCGAATTTGCGTTTGCAGGGCGAGAGTGAGCAGACATCGCCGATGTGGGCGATGCAGGGAAAATGCCGACGGGGGCAGTGGAAAAAGGATACAGCGCCGCGGGGTACGGCCGTGTTCGCCCATGCGCGATATTGATGGGCGGGGTTGGGGGGAAATAGGCCGATTGCCGAGCGCTGGCCGTAAAAAAAACCCGCCGCGGCGGGTTTTTTGCTCAGGCCGGGCTGATTAGGCGGCTTGAATGTTGGCGGCTTGCTTGCCTTTCGCGCCGGTGGTCACTTCGAAGCTGACGCGCTGGCCTTCCTGCAGGCTTTTGAAGCCGCTGGACTGGATTGCGGAGAAGTGAGCGAACAGATCTTCGCCGCCGTTGTCCGGAGTGATAAAGCCAAAGCCTTTGGCATCGTTAAACCACTTTACAGTACCTGTTTCCATTTTACATCTTCCTTAAATATCAAGAATTTATCGGGCGACATGCCCATAGCCACAGAAGATCAAGGAAAACGCGAAACAACGGGGTCCTGCAATTTTGAAGCTTGATTCCTAAGACTGCGCCCACCATACCACACTCATCATGTATCACCTAGACATATTTTATTTATTTTCAGAGTCTTGCTTGCCCGCAGCTAAAGGTCTCCCAGCACGCGGATGTGCGCGGCGACGCTGCGGCCCAGCGCGCTGAGCGCGTAACCGCCTTCCAGCGTGGAAACGATGCGTTTTTGCGCGTGTCGGGCCGCCACCTGTTTAAGCTGTTCGGTGACCCAGCTGTAATCGGCCTCGGTGAGTTTGAGATGGGCCATGTCGTCTTCGCGGTGGGCGTCGAAGCCGGCCGAGATGAACAGTATCTGCGGCTTGAACGCATCGAGCGCGGGCAGCCAGATGTCGCTGACGGCGGCGCGGAATGCTTCACCGCCGCTGTTGGCCGGCAGCGGGGTGGGGATGATGTGCGCATTGCCGCTGTCGGCGCCGCTGTAGGGGTAGAACGGGTGCTCGAAGCTGGAGCAGAGCAGCACGCGCGGGTCGTCGTGAAAAATGTCTTCCGTGCCGTTGCCGTGGTGCACGTCGAAATCGGCGATGGCCACCCGTTCCAGGCCGTGGTGTTCCAGCGCATGGGCAGCGCCCACGGCGACGTTGTTGAAAAAGCAGAAGCCCATGGCCTGGTTGCGGGTGGCGTGGTGGCCCGGCGGGCGCACGCTGCAGAAGGCGTTTTCCGCCTGGCCGTTGATGACTAAATCCGTGGCCAGCACGGCGGCGCCGGCGGCGCGCAGGGCGGCTTCATAGGTGCCCGGCAGCATGGCCGTGTCGGGGTCGAGCTGCACCATGCCGCTGGCGGGCGCGGCGGCTTCGATTCCGCGGATATACGCTGCGCTGTGCACGCGGGCCAGTTGCTCGAAGCTGGCCCGCGGCGCATCGTGGTGCTGCAGCAGGTCATACAGGCCGGAAGCAATCAACTGGTCGGTGATGGCCTGCAGGCGGGCGGGCGACTCGGGATGCCAGGGTCCCATGTTGTGCTGCAGACAAGCCGGGTGAGTGATGAAGGCGGTTTGCACGATTACTGGCCGAGTGATTGCTGTTGCATCCATGATAGATGATCTGGCGGCCCGCCGGCAAAACGCTGCGTTGTCATGCAATTGATGCCATTGCAGTGTATATACTGGAATGTGGCAGTTTCTCTGTACAACAATACAAACAGGATCTCGCATGGCTCAGCATTATCTCAGTCCGCTGTTCGCCCCGCGCTCGGTGGTGGTGATCGGCGCCAGCAACCGGCTCGATTCGGTCGGCGGCGTGGTGTTCCGCAACATGCTGCAAAGCGGTTTTCAGGGGCGGCTGTTCGCCATCAATCCGCAGCACGACACGGTACAGGGACAGCGTTCCTATGCCGGGGTAGAGGAGATTGACGAGCCGATCGATCTGGCGGTGATCGCCACCCGCGCGGCCACTGTGCCGGATATCGTCGAGGCCTGCGGCAAGCATGGCGTGAAGGCGGCGGTGATCCTGTCGGCGGGTTTCGGCGAGGCGGGTCCGGCCGGCGTGGCGCTGGAGCAGGCGGTGCTGGAAAATGCCCGCCGCTACGGTTTGCGTCTGCTGGGACCGAACTGCCTGGGCATCATGCGACCGGCGACGGGGCTGAATGCCACCTTCGGCAGCAGCGGCGCCAAGGCCGGCAATCTGGCGCTCATTTCGCAATCCGGCGCGCTGTGCACGGCGATTCTCGACTGGGCCGGGCCGAACGATGTGGGCTTTTCCAGCATTATTTCGGTGGGGGCCACGGCCGATGTGGATTTCGGCGAAATTCTCGATTACCTGGTGGCAGACCCGAAAACGGAAAGCATCCTGCTGTATATCGAAGGCGTGCACCATGCGCGCCGGTTCATGAGCGCTCTGCGGGCGGCGGCACGCATCAAGCCGGTGGTGGTGGTCAAGGTGGGACGGCACGAGGCGGCCTCGAAGGCGGCCATGTCGCATACCGGTGCGCTGGTGGGGGCGGACGACGTGTTCGACGCGGCCTTGCGCCGCGCCGGCGTGGTGCGGGTGGAGACCATCGGCCAGCTGTTTGCCACGGCGCGGGCGTTGGCAACACGCTTTCATCCGGCCGGCGACCGACTGGCGATTGTGACCAACGGCGGCGGGCCGGGTGTGATGGCGACCGACCGGGCCGCCGATCTCGGTGTGACGCTGGCGACTTTGTCAGAACAAACAGTGGCGCAGCTGAATGCCGTGCTGCCGCCGACCTGGTCGCACGCCAATCCGGTGGATGTGATCGGCGATGCCGGCGCGGAGCGTTATCAGCAAGCTGTCGGTCTATGTTTACAGGATGCCAATGTCGATGGCGTGCTGACGATTCTGACGCCGCAGGCGATGACCCGGCCGCTGGAAGTGGCCGAAGCGGTGAGCGAAGCGGCGCACCAGTCCAGCAAGCCGCTGCTGACTTGCTGGATGGGGGCGACGCAGGTGGAGGAAAGCCGCGCCCGTTTCGTGCAGGCCGGCATTCCCAGTTTTGCCACGCCCGAATCGGCAGTGGAGGTGTTCTCGCATATTTCCGCCTTCTATCACAACCAGCAGTTGCTGATGCAGACGCCGGGGCCCTTGTCGCAGCACGTGCCGCCGGACGTGGACGGCGCGCGTCTGCTGATCGAGGGCGTGCTGGCCGAGCGCCGCACGGTGCTGAACGAGATGGAGTCCAAGGCGGTGCTGGCGGCCTTTCATATTCCCGTGGCGCGCTCCATGGTGGCGCGCTCGCCCAACGAGGCGCTGTTGCTGGCGGAGGAACTGGGTCTGCCGGTGGCGATGAAAATCAACTCGCCGGATATCTCGCATAAGACCGACGCCGGCGGTATCCGCCTTAATCTGGCCAATGCCCAGGCTGTGCGGGCGGCTTATCACGAGATGCTTCAGGCGGTGCAGAAGAACCGCCCCAATGCCCGCATCGACGGGGTGGTGATCGAGCCCATGATCGTCAAGCCCAACGGCCGGGAGCTGATGGTGGGCGTGATCAACGATGCCGTATTCGGCCCGGTGATCAGCTTCAGCGCCGGCGGCACCATGGTCGAGGTGCTGGCCGACCGGGCCGTGGCGCTGCCGCCGCTCAACGGTTTTCTCGCCGCCAACCTGATCGACCGCACGCGGGTAGCGAAGCTGCTGGGTGCCTTCCGCCACTTGCCGCCGGTCGACCGGGCGGCGCTGGAGGATGTGCTGTTGCGGGTGTCGGAAATGGTCTGCGAGCTGCCGTGGATCCGCGAAATGGACATCAACCCGCTGATTGTGGATGAGTCCGGCGTGGTGGCGGTGGATGCGCGCATCGTGGTGGAGCGGGTCAAGCCGACCACCAGCCACTATGCGCACATGGCGATCCATCCTTACCCGAGTTATCTGGTAAGCCAGTGGCAATTGCCGGACGGCACCAACATGACCATCCGTCCCATCCGGCCGGAGGACGCCGATATCGAGCAGACCTTCGTGCGCGCTCTGTCGGAAGAGTCGAAATACTTCCGCTTCATGGACACGCTGCAGGAGCTGACGCCGACCATGCTGGTGCGCTTCACGCAAATTGACTATGACCGGGAAATGGCTTTCATCGGCGTGGTGGAGCTGGAAGGAACCGAGGTCGAGGTGGGCGTGTGCCGCTACATCAGCAATCCGGACGGCGAATCGTGCGAGTTCGCCCTGGTGGTGGCGGATGCCTGGCACCATCAGGGCATCGGCCTGAAACTGATGGCCACGCTGATCGACGTGGCCCGTGCCAAGGGCCTGAAACGCATGGAAGGCGAGGTGCTGGCCAATAACCGCGCCATGCTTGGCCTAGTCGAGCGTCTTGGGTTTGCGGTGATGACCAGCCCGGATGATCCGGGTATCAAACAGGTGCAGCTATCGCTTGTTTGATGTGGCGAGAATGATAATGTATACAACAGGCGTTGTGCTGATTGTAGACGCGGTGAGGGTTTGCGCCATGGGTTTGTGGCACAATAGCTACTTAATCGGCGGAAATCTGCTTAACACGGTGAATCCATGTTTCAGCGCTTTATCGATAAATTGACGGGTGCGGCTGACGACAAGCAGCAGCTTGAACAAAAGGCTTTTACTGAACTCAACGAATTGGCGCCCTTATCGACTGATTCGTTACCCGGTATGCAGGACAGGAATGCCTTCGATCTGGGCGATGAGGTGAAACACGGCCTGATGGTGCGGGAAACCGTACTGGGCAGAGGGCAGCGGGTGGAAGGTTATGAATTCCGCCTTAACCGCGCGCGACGCGGTCAGGTGCATCAGGCAACGCCTACTACTTTGCGCCTGTATGACGAAGTGCTGCTGCGCAATATCATGCTGGCCGATCTGGATCGGCTGCTCGGTCACCGCCAGGCATTCATTCCGCTGTCGGTCTATTCACTCAACAATCCGCTGTTGAATCAGTTGTCGCAAAGCAGCGTTGTGCTGATGCTCGAATGCACGGCTGAATGCGGCGCCGATTTTGACCGCTTTGCCCGCGAAGTATCGCCGCGCCTGCAGGAGCTGCACGGTGCGGGTCTGCGCATCGGCATGACGCGCTATAACAACAACCCCGTGCTGGAACCGTTTTTTGAGCTGGCGGATTTTGTTTTGCTGGATGTGCACGAGCTGCCGTTCGAGCAGGTGCAAAAACAGGTGCAGCTGACCCAGGGCGAATTGATCGGCAAGCAGCTGGTGGCGCGCAATGTGGATTCGCTGGAAATGCTGCATGCCTGTCTGAAGCTGCCGTTTCAGTACTTCCACGGACCGTTCGTCATGCGGCGGGAAAAGTGGGAAAGCCGCCCGCTCGACAGCAGCCGCACGCACATTCTACGCTTGCTAAATGAGGTACGGCAGCAGGCCGACCCGGAAGTCGTGGCGGCCATGTTCAAGCATGATGCGGCGCTGACCTACAAGTTGCTGCGCTTCATCAATTCGCCTGCCAGCGGTTTGTCGCGCCAGATTTCCTCCATCGAGCATGCGCTTCTGCTGCTCGGCCATAAACCGGTTTACCGCTGGTTGACCTTGCTGTTGTTTGTCAGCGGCGACAGCGAACCGCTTGATGATGCGCTGCTGGAAGCGGCATTGATTCGCGGCCGCTTGATGGAGTTGTTGTGGTGCGAACTGAATGATCTGGAAGTGCGCGACGAGCTGTTCGTTACCGGTGTCTTTTCCTTGCTCGACAAGCTGTTGCGGGTTTCCATGGAGGAAGTGTTGCCGGCACTGAATCTGCAAAGCGAGATCGAACAGGCCTTGCTGGAACTGAAAGGGCCTTACGCGCCTTATCTGGCCCTGGCGATGGCCAGCGAAACCGACTCGGATGCTGAGGCCGGTCGGTTGGCGGCGTATCTGGGGCTGACGTCCGACAGGGTGAACCGGCATCTGGTCGACGCGCTGGTGTGGGCGCAGGATCTGGAAGTGACGAGTTAGCGGTTTCTTCGGGTTCGTCGGTAAGGCAAAACCGGTTTTCCGGCGCTCAAGTCTCAAGTCATTTTTTCCTGTTGCCGCATCCACCGTTACCACTTCAGTCCGGATGTCATGCTTGCCGCCCCTGGGCCTTTGCGGCGTCGCCCGGATACACTGATTTTCCCTCACGGCAGGACACGATGCTTGCCTGCGAACCTGCCTTGATGGTGCAGCCCGTTGCATGCGGCTGCATCAGGTAAGTGTGGCAGTAGTGGATGGCGCCGCATTCCTTGCCGTCGACCTTGAGCAACAGCCTGGGGGAGATCAGCCTGGGCGGCATGGCTTCCGGCTAGATCAACAGCTGACAGGCATCAGCCGGCGGCGGGTTGGTCTGGCGGCCTGATCATCCGCCGCCGAGGCGGTCATGACGGCCGCTGACGGCGCGACAGCGAGCAAGGCTTTCCCGGTACGGAGGCCGTTGGACAGGCAGCCGCCCGAGTCATCGTTGCGTTCCATGAACACGCGGCCGTTTGAGCGAGTTTTTACAGCACCGCTGGGGGATACGGGGTTTTTAGCGAGCGGACTGATCGGCACAATGATGCAAGCAGTCAGTTCAATCAGCAGCGCCAGCAGAAGCAGGGGTGAAAGCAGGGAGACCCGTGCGAGCACGGGGGTTAGGGGGCTATTGAAACAGGTTCTAAATCAGCTTCTGCCGGGTGAGGTCGCGCAAATGGCGGGAGAAGGGCATTTCGACGATTTCGCCTTGCTGGGCACGGGCCAGCAAGGCAAGAAATGTCTCACCGTCCTCGTCCGGGTCGTCGGCCAATATCAGCCAGTCGCCGCTTTTCAGCCGCAGGCGCAGGCCGTTGACCAGGGCATTGGGCTCGGCCTCGCAGCTGAGGTACAGCGGGCATTCCTCAAAGGCGGCGATTTCGTCGCTGTTGAGAAAAAATTCGCTGGCCGAAAAGCTGCCGACGGCCCGGCAACGGGCCGGATTGCCGCGGCCAAAGTGAGCGCGGTTATCCTCCTGCTCCTGCAAGGGATAAATCTTGATAAAGCCCATGATGCGATGCTCTAAGTGCAAAGGCTTGCACTATATCAGTCCGGCGCATAACGGGCGAGGCTGGCAGTCAGCGTGTCGCGCGTTTTGCGGCGCAAATCCGGCGGGGCCAGCACCTCCACTTCACTGCCGTATTTGAGAATGTCCATCAACAGCTCGCGGTCGTCGCTGTAGGGCAGGTGCAGCAGATAAGCGCCGGTTGCGTCCGTCTCGCCGCGCTGCTGCGGGTGCCAGATCTCATTGCTGACCCAGCGCGCCATGCGCGGCGAGAATTTGAGCAGGGCCCACTGCGTGTCGCTGCCGGAAAAAATGCCGTAGCCGGCCGCCAGGGTGCGGTCGAGCTCAGCCGCATCGACTTCGCGCGCCGGCGTGTTGAGTGGCGAGGCCGAACTGATGGCGTCGACGGCGAAGCTGCGGATGCCGTCGCGCAGGTGGCACCAGGCATCCAGATACCAGTTGTCGCGGTAAAACGTGAGCCGCTGCGGCGAGACGATGCGCTCGATGTGCTCGCCCGACTGGCGCCGGTGATGGCGTATCGCCAGTTGCTGGCGGGCCAGCGTGGCGCTAGCAATGGCGCCGAAAGACTGGCTGTCGATGCGGCGCTTGCCGGCATGTTGCAGGCGGATACGCTGTTCCACCTGTTCGATGTCGTGCTGGCGGCTGCCCAGTACATTGCGCAGGCGCGCCTGCAACGGTTCGAGGTGACCCTTGAGCAGCCCGGGTTCCAGATTGGCCAGCAAATGCTGCATGGTCAGCAGAGCGTGAGCCTCCGAGCCGTTGAACCACAGGCCCGGCAAGGCGTAGCTGGGGCCGATTGCGCTTTGTTGCCGGTAGCGGTAGCCGCGTGCGTCGCGATCCCATTCGATGGGCGCATTCAGCCGGTCGCGCAGGTATTCCAGGTCGCGCTTGAAGGTGGCCAGCGAAATGCCCAGCTCATTGAGAAAATCGTCAACCGGCACCACGGTGCGGTCGTTGAGCAACTGGTCGATGCGGTAGAAGCGTTCGGTGCGGTCCATGGCCCAATCTTACGCGAAGGACATGCCCAGCAGAATCCCCCAGAACAGCAGGCTGGCGGCAAAGACAAGGTTATCGGGGTCGTTGGCAAAGATCGGTTTCATGGTGCGCTCCTTCTGTAGCGGGTGATCATGGAGCACGAATTTAATGGATGTATGGCTCACTGGGTGAGCCAGTAAAAACGAGGGGGCGATTCAGGTAAAAACAAAAAAATGGTAACGATGTTGCAAGGAGAACCCCATCGTTACCTGAGGTGGGCTGTTCCAGGCGACCCATAGGGGTATGGGCGGAGGAGTTTGCCCGGAACAATTGGCATCGCATGCGGGGTTGCTTGCGATGGAGACAGATTACGACGGGGTTGTTTCCTGCTTCTTTCCCGGATGTAACGGTTTGTAACAGAACGTTACCGGCACGGGTGTCGTGAACCGGTCTGGCTGTTATAATCGCCGGATTGCGAAATTTTGACGGATTGAAGCATGGGACTGTTGGATCTGCTGGGTTTCAGCCGGGTACCGGCTGACGTACGGGGCGCTACCCTGGTGGTGGTGAATGCGGCCGATATCGAAGTGGCCAAACCACTGCTGGAAGCCTTGCGCAACAAGCTGGGTGCGCTGGCCTTGGCCACCGTGGGCCAGACTGCCGTTTCGGCTGCACTGCCGTGCATCGAACTGCCTGCCGACATGGACAAAGCGGCCAGGCTGATGAGCAAAATCAAACCGGTGCGCCTGATCCTGCTGGGTCTGGGCGGCGAATATGCCCCGCTGATTCCCGCCGCTGCCGTGCCGGCCTTCTGGATCAATGCCCACGATGTGGAAGCGGCCAAGGGCGTGGACGTGAAGCTGCTGTTGGCCGATCCGGCGCTGTTGAACGGTTTGCCCCATGCCGTGGTGACCGGTGATCCGTTGGCGGGTCTGCAAAGCCTGCCTGCCATTGTGCAGGACGAGGACATGTGCGTGCGCTTCAAGGAGCAGCACGAAAGCGATCGCTGGCTGGGTTATTTTGCCGGCACCGGTGAAGACGAGGAAGAAGAAGCCTATCCCATTTTCAATCGCCTGATCCGCTACAAAATGGGTCTGATGCTGCTGGCGCCGCGCGAGCAGGAACGTTGCGAACCGGTGTACCGCGAAGCGATCAAGTACAAGCTGCAGACCATCCGCCACCGCCGCCTGTCGACCTCGTTCGTGCCGGTGAAAACCCGCGTGTACTTCATCGAGGACCCGCAGCCGCTGGAAGCGCTGTACCGCTGTGTTCATTTCGTGGTGGCCGGCGGCACGCTGCACGCCAATGCGACCAACCAGCCGGACATCATTTCGCCGATTTTGCACGGCAAACCGGTGGTGGTGGGCCCGGCTCACCGCAACACGCCGCTGGTGCGTTCTGCCGCAACGGCCCGCGCCGTGCTGGCGGGGCACACCGCCGAAGAGGTGTTCGAGCACGCCCGCATGCTGCTGGACAACCCCAAACACGGCGAAGACCTGGCCAAACATGCCCGCGCCTGGCTGGAAGCACAGGTCGGGGCATTGCAGCGCGTTATTAACGCCATTGACTGACACAGCCTGGCAGCCGCTCACCGACGGCACCTTTCACCCTGTGCTGCACGCCAGCCGCGGGGTGGCGCTGGTGCTGCTGACGGCGCCGTCCTGCAGCGCCTGCAAGCTGGCCCGGCGTATGCTGCCGGGCTGGCTGCGGGAGGAAGTGCAGCATTTTTACTCCCTTAATGTGGCCGAACATGCCGGCATCGCCAAGGCGTATGAGGTGTTTCACCTGCCCGCCCTGTTTCTGTTTCGCGATGGACTGTATCACGCACGGCTGGAAACCGAACTGAGCCAGACGGAAATGCGGACCGAAGTGGCCCGCCTGCTGGCGGCAGACGCGCAGGAGGAGCCGTGATATCAAGTGAACTGACATTGACGCCGGATGGCTGGGTCAAGGGTGCCCGCCGGATAGACTCGCCCAATTTCGACGCCCGCCCGGCCGGTATGCGGCCGGATTTGCTGGTCATCCACAACATCAGCCTGCCGCCGGACGAATTCGGCGGCCCCGGTGTGGAACAGCTGTTCACCAACACACTCAATCCAGCCGAACATCCTTACTATGCCGGCATTGCCGGCGTTGAAGTGTCTTCCCATTTTTTTATCCGGCGTGACGGCGAACTGGTGCAATTCGTTTCCTGCCTCGATCGCGCCTGGCATGCCGGAGCATCCAACTGGCAGGGAAGAAACCGCTGCAACGATTTTTCCATTGGCGTGGAACTGGAAGGCAGCGACCATGTGCCGTTTGAGGCGGCGCAATATGCCACCCTGGATAAGCTGGTCGCCCTGCTGCAACAGCACTACCCCATTGCTGCGCTGGCCGGCCACAATGAAATAGCCCCGGAGCGGAAAACCGATCCGGGGCCGTTTTTTGACTGGGGGCGGTATAGGTGAGGTAAGCAGTGAACAGTGAACAGTGAACGGCAACAGTCTACTACTGCTTACTGTTCACCGTTCACCGCCCTTCATCGTGGTCGTGCTCGTCCGCGCCCAGCGGCCACAGCTGGTGGGTGTCCAGCAGCAGCCGGTAGCGGCTTTCCGCTGCGTCGAGGCCGGCCAGCGTTTCGCTCAGCTTGGCGTCCAGGCTTTGTTTGCGCGCCAACAGCACGTCCGTCAACCCCGCTTCACCCAGATCATACGCCCGGGCGATCTTGTCGGCGTTGCGCTGCATCAGTTCGCTTGCCGCGTGGGCGCTTTTCCAGTTGAGATAGGATATCCGGGCCGTGTTGTAGGAAGCGGTGATTTCGCTCTTGAGCCGCTGCATCACCATGGCTTCTTTTTGCGCGGTCATTTGCGCCCGGGCTTCCTGTTCCCTGCTGACGGCGCGGCGTGCCGAACCGGGCAGCGGGATGGACAGGGTGACGCCGGCGATCTTGTCCGCACCGTCCCGTTCCGAGGTGTAATGCAGCCCCACGGTTGGGTCCGGCAGACGATCGGTGTCCGCCCGTTGGGCCATCAGCTGGGCGGTTTTCGACTCGGTGCGCGCCAGCATCAGCTCATGGTTGTGGTCGAGTCCCACGCTCAGCCAGTGTTCCAGCGGTTCCGTCACCGCCACCGGCGGCTGCAGCGGTGGCTTGGCCGGCAGCGGCAGGGCGGGGAAGTAGTTGCGCAGGCTGACGGCCGCATTGTCGGCCCGCAGCTTGGCCTGTTGCCAGGCCACGTCCGCCTGCAGCCGGGCTGCCTCGGTCAGGTCGTTTTCCAGCGAGGCGGCATCGCCGGCCTTGACGCGACGGGCCACTGAATCGGCCTGTTTCTGCATCAGTTCGGTTTGCTGCTGCCACTGGCTGCTCTGGGCCGTTTCCTTCAGCCAGGTGAACCAGCCGGCCAACAGGCGCCGGGCGGTCTCATGCATGGCGTCGCCGTAGGACTGCTCGGCGGCGGTAGCCGTCTGCTCGGCGATTTTCTGGTCGATGCTGTACTTGTTGGGCAGGCGCAGGGCGCTTTCCAACCCAACGGTCCAGTCGCGCTGATTTTGCCCCGTGTCGCTAATGCGCCGGCGCGAATCGCCCGCCAGTACGCTGAATTCATACGGACCGGCAGCAATGCGATCGCCCGCCGCCTGGCCGGCCTGAATGCCGGCGCGGGCAGCGAGTACGCTGGGTGAGTTTTGCAGGGCGGTCAGCACGGATTGCTGCGGCGGCAGATCCGGATATTCCTTGAAGTCCGCCGCCTGTGCCGGTGAGATAAACAAAATTGCCGACAGGGTGGCGATAACCGCCTGCTTGACCGCTTTATGGGCAAGGTTTGTCTGCCGATGGGCCAGGGACGGCAGGGAGGGGGATATAAATAAATTTTTCATGCAAATCTCCCGAATTCCATGACGGGGGTAATCCAGTAGGCGATTTCCCGGTTGGGCAGTCCGGCTTTCATATGATTGAGCAGCATGTCGGCATCGCTGCGCGCGAGCACGATCTGCATCTGGACGTGACGGGTGCGGCCGCGCACTTGTTCGAATACCGTGCGATAAGTGGCGCCGGAACCATGGCCTTCGACGTTGAGGGTGGTGAAACCGCCTGCCAGGTCCGGGTGCAGGAGCAGCAGGTCGATTACATTTTCTTCAAGCGATTTGGGGAAAACAATGGTCAGACAGCAATCGGGGGTATTCATCATGCGCTTCCTTCTTCGTCACGGGTGAAGTGGCGGTACAGCATGGGCAGGAGAATCAGGGTCAGCAGGGTGGAAGTGACCAGTCCGCCGATGACCACGATGGCCAGGGGTTTCTGGATTTCCGAGCCCGGGCCGCTGGCAAACAGCAGCGGCACCAGACCGAAGGCGGTAATGCCCGCGGTCATCAGCACCGGGCGCAGGCGGCGCTTGGCGCCTTCCACCACCACTTCGGCCACGGGCATGCCGCGGGCCTTCAGCTGGTTGAAGTAGCTCACCATCACCACGCCGTTGAGCACGGCGATACCCAGGAGGGCGATGAAGCCGACCGAGGCGGGCACCGACAGGTACTCGCCCGACAGCCACAGGGCGAACACCCCGCCGATCATGGCGAAGGGGATGTTGGCAAACACCAGTGCCGCCTGCTTGACCGAGTTGAAGGTGGAGAACAGCAGCATGAAGATCAGCCCCAGCGCGATCGGCACCACCACGCCCAGGCGGGCGGCGGCACGCTGCTGGTTTTCGAACTGTCCGCCCCAGGTGAGGTGGTAGCCCTGCGGCAGCGGCACTTTGGCCGCCACGGCTTTTTTGGCGTCTTCCACAAAACTCACCAGATCGCGGCCGGTCACGTTGCTTTGCACCACTGCGTAGCGGCTGGCGTTTTCCCGGTCGATCTTCACCGGGCCGTCGGCACGCTGCAGGCGGGCGACCGCGCTCAGGGGAATGGTCTGGCCGTCGGCCAGCGTCAGGCGGATTTCGGCAAACTTGGCCGGCGACAGGCGCAAGTCATCCTGGCCGCGCAGCAGCACCGGAGTGCGGCGGTTGCCTTCCAGTACCGTGCCGAGGGTGACGCCTTCGAGCTGGGATTTGAGCGCCTGCTCGATGTCGTCCACGTTCAGCCCAAGCCGGCCGGCCGCCAGGCGGTCGATGTCGATTTTCAGATACTGCACGCCGTCGTTCATGACGCGGTAGACGTCCTGACTGCCCTTGACGGTTTTGAGCGTGTCCTCAATCTGCGCCGACAGGCTGTTGAGCTTGTCCAGATCGGGGCCGAACAGTTTTACCGCAACGTCGCCGCGCACGCCGATGATCATTTCCGACACGCGCATTTCAATCGGCTGGGTGAAACTGTAAGCGACGCCGGGGAAGTCCTTCAGCACTGCGCGTAATTGATCCAGCAGCCATTCCTTGTCCTGCTTGCGCCATTCCTTGCGCGGCTTCAGCACCAGGAAGGTGTCGGTCTGGTTCAGGCCCATCGGGTCCAGCCCCAATTCGTCCGAGCCGGCGCGGGCAACCACCCCCTTCACTTCCGGCACACGGGTCATCAAGGCCTGCTGCAAGCGCATGTCGATGGCGGCGGATTGCTCCAGGTTAATGGACGGCAGCTTTTCCACTCCTATGATGATGTCGCCCTCGTCCATGGTCGGCATGAAGGTCTTGCCGATCTGGGTATACACCACGCCGGTGACAACCATGGCAAGCAACGCGCTGGCAACGACCTTGCGCTGATTGGACAGCGCCCAGTTCAGCGTCGGTTGGTAGATGCCGAGCGCCTTGCGCACCAGCCAGGGGTCTTCATGCGCGCCTTGCTTGAGTATGAACGAAGCCAGTACCGGCACTACGGTGAGTGAAATGACCAGCGAGCCGGCCAGGGCAAACACGATGGTCAAGGCCACCGGAATGAAGAACTTGCCCTCCAGCCCCTGCAGGGTGAGCAGCGGCAGGAATACCACGATGATGATGAGCACGCCGGACAGCACCGGGGCCGACACTTCCTTCACCGAGCGGTAGATGATGTGCAGGTGCGGCAGCTTTTTCACCGTGTTGTCGTGCGCCAGGTGGGTCACCACGTTT
Source organism: Pseudomonadota bacterium (assembly GCA_021851875.1). Lineage (GTDB taxonomy): Bacteria > Pseudomonadota > Gammaproteobacteria > Burkholderiales > JAJZQI01 > JAJZQI01. Next base: position 18,996 of record JAJZQI010000012.1, read on the forward strand.
TCCACCACCACCACGGCGGCATCCACCAGCATGCCGATGGCGATGGCGAGACCGCCCAGACTCATCAAATTGGCCGACATGCCGAACTGGCGCATGAGGATGAAGGTGATCAGCGCGGCCAGCGGCAGGGCGGCAGCGACCACCAGAGCGGCCCGCAGGTTGCCGAGGAACAGCAGCAACAGCACCACCACCAGCACAATGGCTTCCATCAGCGCATCAGACACGGTGCCGACAGCGCTTTCAACCAGTTTGCCGCGGTCGTAGAAGACTTCCGTATACACGCCCGTGGGCAGGCTGGGGGCCAGCTCGGCCAGTTTGGCGCGTACTTCGCCGACCACTTTTTCCGCATTGGCGCCGCGCAGGCCCAGTACCAGGCCTTCCACCGCTTCGCCCTTGCCGTCCTTGGTGACGGTGCCGTAGCGGGTGAGCGCGCCGAGCCGGACGGTGGACACATCGCCCACGCGTACCGGCATGCCGTCTTTGCTGGCGATGACGATGGCGCGCACGTCGTCGAGGGTTTTCACTGCGCCCTCGGCGCGCACCAGCAGCATTTCTTCACCGTCGCCCAGGCGTCCGGCGCCGTCGTTGCGGTTATTCTGTTCCAGAGCCGCCTGCAGCTGCGGCATGCTGATGCCGCGCGCCTGCATGGCGGCGTTGTCAGGCACCACCTCGAAACTGCGTACCAGACCGCCCAGCGAGTTCACGTCGGCCACGCCCGGCAAGGTGCGCAGAGCCGGACGGATGACCCAGTCAAGCAGCGAACGGCGCTGCGCCAGATCCAGATTGCCGCCCTCGATGGTGAACATGAACATCTCGCCCAGCGGCGTGGTGATGGGCGCCAGACCGCCGCTGACGTTGGCCGGCAGATCTTTCATCACACCGTTCAGTCGTTCGGCCACCTGGTTGCGCGCCCAGTAGATATCGGTACCGTCTTCAAAATCCAGCGTGATATCGGCCAGGGCGTACTTGGACACCGAGCGGACGATTTTCTTGTTGGGAATGCCCAGCATTTCCACTTCAATCGGTGCGGTGATGCGCGCTTCCACTTCCTCCGGCGTCATGCCGGGGGCTTTCATGATCACCTTGACCTGAGTGCTGGAAACGTCAGGGAAGGCGTCGATAGGCAGGTTGATATAGGCGTAGCCGCCCGCTCCGATCAACAGGAGCGTGAACAGCACGATCAGCAGGCGCTGCGTGAGCGCGAATTGGACCAAGCGTGATAGCACGTTATTCTCCTTCCGCGCTGACGCCTTGCCAGGTCGATTTCACGGCGACGGCACCCTGGGTGACGATGGCTTCATTGCCCTTGAGCGGGGCCTTGATCACCGCGGTGGCGGCTGTCTGGCTGACGATGCTGACCGCTTGCGGGCGGAAACCGCTGGCGGTTTTCACGAATACATAGACTTGCTTGTCCTGCCGCACGATGGCGCTGTTGGGCACGCTCCAGTGGCTGGGTGCGCCGTTCTTGGCCAGGGCGGTCGAAAGGCGGGCTTCGACGAATTGGCCCGGGCGCAGGCGTTCGGCGCCCTGGGTGATTTCCGCGCGCACCAGCACGGTCTGATTGTTTTCCGTCACATTGCGGCCGACCGTCAGCACCTTGCCGGACGCCTGGGCGGCCGGCACGCTGACGGTAGAGCCCGGTTCAACCGACGCGGCCAGGTCGATGGGTAGCTGGATTTCCAGCCACAGCGGGTCGAGCTTGGCCAGTTTCAGCAGCGGGGTGGACAAGTCGACGCGCTGTCCGGGGGTGGCCATCTGTTCCAGGATCACGCCGGCAAACGGTGCGCTCACCTCCAGCCGGCCGGAAATGGCGCCGGCCGACTGCAGTTTGCGCATGGCGGCATCGCTCATGCCGGCCAGTTTCAGCGCCTGGCGTTTTTCGCTGGCGGCGGCATTCTGGATGGCGGCGTTGTTGCGGGTGGTCTGGTAGCGGCTTTGCGGGATGATGCCGTCCTTGTACAGCGACTCGTCGCGCTTAAGGCTTTCATTGGCCAGTTGGGCCTGCAGCTGGGCCTGCAGGTAATCGCGCTGCAGCATGGCAAGGTCAGGGCTTTGCAGCGTGATGAGCGTCTGGCCGATGTTGACCGGCTGGCTGCTGGCGACCTCGATCCGTTCCACCATGCCGGCCAGCGGCGCGCTGATGACCTGAATCTGCTTGTTGGGGATAGCGACTTGCGCCGGCAGCGGGTTGCCGCTGGCGGCGGTGGCGCCGCTCAGCGGGGCCGTCTGGATGCCCAGCGCCTTGATCTGCTGCGGGGTGATGGCGATATCCGCGGCCATGGCGGTGGTGACAGTGGTAGCAGTACCGGCCAGCGCCAGAATAATGACGTTCAGCATGCGCATGCGTTGCCCTTTCGTATGTCAACGAAGGTGAATCACGATGAGTTAATTGTAGAAGCCGGCGGAAAAGAATTCCGGCGCGCTTTCAGGCAGGGTCAGGCGCGGGCGGGAGGGGCCTGGGAGGCAGGCAGGGTATAGTCGGGTGCGGTGGGCGTCCAGCGCCGATCGGCCGCAGGGGGGTAAACGGCTTCTGCAACAACGCTTGCCTGCAGCAGCAGGCCCAGCAGATAAAGCGAATGCAGCAAAACGGGCGAGCCGTCGCCGTGGTGTGTGTCTTCTTCCGCCGCGGCGGGCCGCAGGGAGTAGTCCTGTTTCAATTCCTGCGCCGCCGTGATGACGGCGCCTTCGTCTGCATCACCGAACAGGCTGGCTTTGATGTGTGTGTCGATGGGATGCAGTTCCTGCAGGCCGTCGGTTTCGTGCAGGTGGATGCCGTGCGAGATCGACAGGCCGTTCGCGTGCGCATGCAGCAGCGGCACAAAGCACTGCAGCATGGCAAACAGCAAGATGACTGTGTAACTCAGACGGTTCGAACGCATGGACTCATTCTAAATGGTTTTTTCCATTCGCGGAACGAGAATTTTGTGACGATTTATTATAGCTTAGTCGAAAACCACGGTTTTATTGGCGTATACCAGCACGCGGTTGTCGATGTGCCATTTCACCGCGCGCGAGAGCACGATCTTTTCCAGATCGGCGCCTTTCTGGATCAGGTCGTCCAGATGATCGCGGTGGGAGATGCGCGTCACGTCCTGCTCGATGATCGGGCCGTCGTCCAGCACTTCCGTGACATAGTGGCTGGTCGCGCCGATCAGCTTCACGCCGCGGTCAAACGCGCGGTGGTACGGTTTGGCGCCGTGGAAAGCGGGCAGGAAGGAGTGGTGGATGTTGATGATGCGGTTGGGATAGTGCTGGATGAATTCCGGCGACAGCACCTGCATGTAGCGCGCCAGCACGATGAAGTCGATATGGTGGTGGCGCAGCAGGGCCAGCTGGTCTTTTTCCGCTTCCGCCTTGGCTTCCTTCATCACCGCGATGTGCTGAAAAGGGATCTTGTAGGTATCGGCCAGCCACTTGGTGTCCAGGTGGTTGCTGAGGATCAGCGGAATTTCGCAATGCAGCTCGCCGTTCTGGTAGCGATACAGCAGGTCGGCCAGGCAATGGTCGTAGCGCGACACGAAAATCGCCATCCTGGGCCGCTGGGCAGACAATTTCAGCTGCCAGTTCATCCGGAATTTGTCGGCCACCGGCTGGAAGGCGGTGTGAAAGGCCGACGGCGGCAGATCGAAATCGGCCATATCCCATTCCATCCGCGTCAGAAACAGATTCTGCTCGGCATCCTGGTGCTGGTCGGCGTGCAGAATATTGGCGTTGTGGCGATAGAGGAAGTCGGCAATGGCGGCAACCAGACCTTTCTGGTCGGGGCAGCTGATCAGCAGAACGGCGGTGTTACGCATAGGGCTTTATATTATATGGAGTCATGAAACAGGCACCCCATCATACACCAAATCCCGACACCAGATCAGGGTTACCGCCCCTTGTGTGCCGCTGTGCCCGGTCTTTCAAGGCGTCTGAAAAATTGCCTGAAAAGCAAGTTGAAAAAGACTAAAAAAATGCTTGCCTGGCCAAAACCGGCACACTACAATTAGTCATGCTTTTGCAACAAAACGCTATATTTAGTGCTTTTAAAGAATTATGCTTTTAAAGAATTATTTATATAGTGCTTTGCTAATTCTCGACTAAGTTGCTAATAACAGGGGACATTCCATGATGCAGTACGCCGCCGAATCTCACGCTCCCAGCCTGACCCAGAATCCCGACTTTGCCGAAGCCACATCCGCGGGTAACGAGTCCGTTTACGCCCAGTACAAAATCATCCGCCGCAACGGCAGCGTGGTCGGGTTCGAGCCGTCCAAGATCAGCATCGCCCTGACCAAGGCGTTCATCGCCGTCAACGGCGCGCAGGGCGCGGCGTCTGCCCGCGTGCGCGAACAGGTCACGGCGCTGACCGACAGCGTGGTGAATGCGCTGATGCGCCGTCAGCCCAATGGCGGCACGGTGCATATCGAAGACATTCAGGATCAGGTGGAACTGGCGCTGATGCGTTCCGGCGAGCACGACGTGGCGCGTGCCTATGTATTGTACCGCGAACGCCGTGCGCAGGAGCGCGCCGCCAAGCAGGCGGAAACCCAGCATGAAGTGTCCCTGCATGTGACCGATGATTCCGGCCAGCGTCGTCCCCTCGATATGGCCGGTCTGACCGCACTGTTCACCTCCGCCTGCACGGGCCTGGGCGACGCGGTGAGCGCCGATGCGCTGCTGCAATCCACCCTGCGCGACCTGTACGACGGCATCAACCAGGCCGAAGTGCGCAAGGGCGCCATCATGGCGGCCCGTACCCTGATCGAAAAAGATCCGGCCTACTCCGAAGTGACCGCGCGGCTGCTGCTCAACAACATCCGTTTCGAAATCCTGGGTGAAGAAGCGTCCCAGGCCGATATGCAGACCCGTTATGCGACTTACTTCCCGCAATACATCAAGAAGGGTATCGACGCCGAGCTGCTGGACGAACGTCTGGGTCAGTACGACCTGGCCCGCCTGGGCGCGGCGCTGAAAGCCGACCGCGACCTGCAATTCGGCTATATCGGTCTGCAAACCCTGTATGACCGCTATTTTCTGCACGTCCGCGACCGCCGCATCGAACTGCCGCAGGCCTTCTTCATGCGCGTGGCCATGGGCCTGGCGCTCAATGAGATCGACCGCGAAACCCGCGCCATCGAGTTCTACAACGTGCTGTCCAGCTTCGACTTCATGAGCTCGACCCCGACCCTGTTCAACTCCGGCACCCGCCGCTCGCAGCTGTCTTCCTGCTACCTCACCACCGTGGGCGACGATCTGGACGACATCTACGAAGCGATCAAGGAAAACGCCCTGCTGTCCAAGTTTGCCGGCGGTCTGGGCAACGACTGGACCCCGGTGCGCGCGCTGGGCTCCCACATCAAGGGCACCAACGGCAAGTCGCAGGGCGTGGTGCCGTTCCTCAAGGTGGTGAACGACACCGCCGTGGCGGTAAACCAGGGCGGCAAGCGCAAGGGCGCGGTATGCGCCTACCTGGAGACCTGGCACCTGGACATCGAGGAATTCCTCGAACTGCGCAAGAACACCGGCGACGACCGTCGCCGTACCCACGACATGAACACCGCCAACTGGATTCCCGACCTGTTCATGAAGCGCGTGATGGAAGGCGGCGACTGGACCCTGTTCTCTCCGTCCGACTGCCCGGATCTGCACGACAAGTGGGGCCGCGATTTCGAGGCCGCCTACACCGCTTATGAAGCCCGTGCCGAGCGCGGCGAGCTGAAGCTGTTCAAGAAGATTCCGGCGCTGCAGCTGTGGCGCAAGATGTTGACGATGCTGTTCGAAACCGGCCATCCGTGGATCACCTTCAAGGACCCGTGCAACATTCGCAGTCCGCAGCGTCACGTGGGCGTGGTGCACAGCTCCAACCTGTGTACCGAGATCACCCTCAACACCAACGATCAGGAAATCGCCGTCTGCAACCTTGGCTCCGTCAATCTGGTGAACCACCTGAAAGACGGCCAGCTGGACCAAGCCAAGCTGCAGAAAACCGTCAGCGTGGCCATGCGCATGCTCGACAACGTGATCGACATCAACTACTACGCCGTGGCCAAGGCGCGCAACTCCAACCTGAAGCACCGTCCGGTGGGCATGGGCATCATGGGCTTCCAGGACTGCCTGCACGAACTGCGCGTACCCTACGCCTCCAACGACGCCGTTGAGTTCGCCGACCGCTCCATGGAAGCCGTGGCCTACTACGCGTACTGGGCGTCCACCGAACTGGCGCAGGAACGCGGCCGTTACGCCACCTATCGCGGTTCGCTGTGGGATCAGGGCATCCTGCCGCACGATACCCTCAAGCTGCTGGCCGACGAGCGCGGCGGTTACGTCGATGTCGACATGTCCATGACGCTGGACTGGGACGCCCTGCGTACCCGCATCCAGACCTACGGCATGCGCAACTCCAACTGCCTGGCCATCGCGCCGACCGCGACCATCGCCAACATTATCGGCGTGTCCGCGTCCATCGAGCCGACCTATCAGAATCTGTACGTGAAATCCAACCTGTCCGGCGAATTCACCATCACCAACAAGTACCTGGTGAACGATCTGAAGAGCCAGGGCATGTGGGACGAAGTGATGGTCGCCGATCTGAAATACTTCGACGGCTCCCTGTCCAAGATCGACCGCGTGCCGGCCAATCTGCGCCAGCTCTACGCCACCGCGTTCGAAATGGAAGCCAACTGGCTGGTGGAAGCGGCCGCCCGCCGCTCCAAGTGGATCGATCAGGCCCAGTCGCTCAATATCTACATGGCCGGCGCGTCCGGCAAGAAACTGGACGATATCTACAAGCTGGCCTGGACCCGCGGCCTCAAGACCACCTACTACCTGCGCACTCTGGGCGCCACCAGCGCCGAGAAATCCACCGGCAAGGGCGGCGAGCTGAATGCCGTACCGACCAGCGGCGGCATGGGCATGGGCGCATCTGCCGCAGCGGCAGCACCCAACCTGCCGGAACCGGAAGTGATGGGCAAGGTGTGTACTCTCAAGCCGGGCGATGCCGGATTCGAAGAATGCGAAGCGTGCCAGTAATCGCGGCCAGAGAAACGGATAAAGGAAAAAGACAATGCTGAGTTTTGACGACGAAATCGTGGCGACCCCGCAACCCGCTTTCCGCCCGGCCATGCCGGAGCCGGCCGCCATGCCGTCCTTCCAGACGGAGGCCGCGCCGCTGCACACCGAAGGCGCCACCAACCGCATCAACGTGGTGGACAAGCGCATCATCAACGGCCAGACCGACGTGAATCAGCTGGTGCCGTTCAAGTACAAGTGGGCATGGGAAAAGTATCTGGCCACCTGCGCCAACCACTGGATGCCGCAGGAAGTGAACATGAGCCGCGACATCGCCATGTGGAAAGATCCCAATGGTTTGAGTGACGACGAGCGCCGTCTGGTGAAGCGCAACCTGGGTTTCTTCGTGACCGCCGACTCGCTGGCCGCCAACAACATCGTGCTGGGTACCTATCGCCAGATCACCGCGCCGGAATGCCGTCAGTTCCTGCTGCGCCAGGCCTTTGAAGAGGCCATCCACACCCACGCCTACCAGTACATCGTGGAATCGCTGGGTCTGGACGAAGGCGAAATCTTCAACGCCTATCACGAAGTCCAGTCCATCCGCGACAAGGACGAGTTCCTGATTCCGTTCATCAATACCCTGACCAATCCGGAATTCAAGACCGGCACGCCGGAAAACGATCAGAAACTGCTCAAGTCCCTGATCGTGTTCGCCTGCATCATGGAAGGCCTGTTCTTCTACGTCGGCTTTGTGCAGATTCTGGCGCTGGGCCGGCAGAACAAGATGACCGGCGCTGCCGAACAGTACCAGTACATCCTGCGTGACGAGTCCATGCACTGCAACTTCGGTATTGACCTGATCAACACCATCAAAATGGAAAACCCGCACCTGTGGACCAGCGAATTCCGCGAAGAACTCAAAGGCCTGTTCATGAAGGGCGTGGAACTGGAATACCGCTATGCTGAAGACACCATGCCGCGCGGCGTGCTGGGTCTGAATGCGGCGATGTTCAAGGAATACCTGCGCTTTATCGCCAACCGCCGTGCGCAGCAGATCGGTCTGGACGAACTGTTCGCCGGTGCCACCAACCCCTTCCCCTGGATGGCCGAAATGATCGACCTGAAGAAGGAGAAGAATTTCTTCGAGACACGGGTAACCGAGTACCAGTCTGGCGGCGCGCTGAGCTGGGACTGATCATTCAGCCTCGACCGGCAGGTAAAAAAGCCTCACATTGTGAGGCTTTTTTTTATGGTTCCCGAGTTGCGAATGCAAGAGGGAATTAAAGGGTGGCGAGCCGTCAGGGCAAATGCTCGAAAAAATAAGGAACTGCGCGAAATGTGAGCACCAGTCCGCCCTGTTCCGGGGGGTGGGAGAGGCGGATGTAGTCGCTTTCCGCCAGAGGTCTGGCCAGGTGGCCGTGGCGACTGCGGCTGAATACGCCATTGCGCCACTGGTATACCTCGTTCAGCTTTTCCCGGGAGGTATACGAATGGCTGTTGTCATTGAAGTAGTCGTCGAACCGGTCTCGCCCGAGGTAGATTGCATTGGATCCTTCGTAGCCGGTTTTGACGGCGGTGATGGGGTCCGTATTCAATATGTAGGCCCAGTCGCCGGGCACGAAATTGTTGGCCGGGTCATAGTCGTCTTCGAAGTACCACATTGCCGGTGGTTCGATACCGACCAATGGATCGCCGTCTGCCTGTAAGCGATCCAGTACGCGCTGCAGTGTAGCTTTGTCGGGCGCCACTCGGGTGTAGTAGTCCAGTACGCCCTGAATGATGACGAGCTTGGTGGCGGTGTAGCAGCCGATGTTGTACTTGCTCTGGTGCAAAAAGGCGTCATTTACCGCGGCAGGCAGGCTGGTTTTGGGGATGCCAGAGCGCCAGAACTTTTTGTTCCAGCTGGCGGATCCCCCATCCGGCCATTGCCAGGAAAGCCGTTCGGTCCAGGCCACAATGTTCTGACGCAGGCCGACATGGTTTCTCAGTGCGGCGATATCGCAGGGCATTCTGGTCAGGCGTCCACGGTGCAGGAGGGCTCCTTTTTCGAAACGGTTTGTACATTGACGGGTTCCCCGCGAGGTCCGTTTGGCAGGGGGACCATTTCATTGCGTAAATTGAGTGCGGCTTGCCGGTAAAAATCCAGGGGAGAAATATCTTCTCCAGGCCCGATCAGGGTATAGAGGATGCCGTCGTTGAGTTGCGACCGTTGCACCCAAGCCGATGGAATGTCCAGACTGCTTAGATAACTGGAAAATGCCGTGTCCAGCTCGGGGACCGCTTGCGAGGCGCACTGAAACTCAACGCCCTCTGTTGGCGGCGTCGCTGGTTGGGGCTGCGCAAGACATAGCGCCGGAATGGAGAGCAGAAGGGCAAGCAGTACGTGCTTCACGGTTTTCCTGTTGCGTCTGGCAGCGGAGAGGGAACCGCAACTATACACGACACGAACGGGAATCTGTCAGCGAGCGGCTGACCGAGTTAGCCCGCTCCATCGCTATAGACGTGTCAGCACGGTGGATTTTGGAAGACTAAACGTTACCGCAATCCGCTCCGCCTGCTATGGCATCCAGAGCGATCTAACGGGGTGTCTTGCTATAGCTGCGCAAAAAACGCAACAGCTAAGAAGTGGAAACAGTGCGCTTTCGCAGCGAGAGAGGCTGGCTATTGGCTGTGTCGAGGCGGTTCAGACGCGTTTTTTGTCGGCGCGGCGAAATGCGAGACGGATTTTCATCGACCACTTGCTCAACGCGGTAGCAAGTCGGTCGCTAGCCTGCGCGACATGCTTTGTTGTTGAGTCGTGTAAGTGGACGCCGTGTCGGTTTCGACAGCTTGGGAATAGTGCAGTATGCTTAAAAGTGAAAGTGAGCTGTATTTTACTGCCTGAGGATGTGACGATGAAACGGATGAAATGGCTGGCGTTGCTGCTGGTGCTGTTCCTGTGGGGCTGCAATAGCAAGCTGACGCAGGAAAACTACAACAAGATCGGCATGGGGATGGGTTATGACCAGGTGGTCGATCTGATCGGTAAACCGGATAAGTGCGACGATGTGATGGGGATTCGCAGCTGTCACTGGGGTGACGGCAAGACTGCGGTGAGCATCAGCTTCGCCGGCGACAAGGTGTTGCTGTTCTCCGCTGAAAACCTGCATTGATTGTCGAGGTAAGCCATGTCGCTGGACCAATTTCTACAGCAGCATCTGGCCGACCTGACCGGGGTGCGGCACGATATCCACGCTCATCCGGAGTTGGCGTTCGAGGAGAATCGCACCGGCGATCTGGTCGCCGCGCGGCTTGAACGAGCCGGGCTGGAAGTGCATCGCGGCTGGGCCGGTACCGGGGTGGTGGCCGTGCTGCGCTGCGGCACTTCTGCGCGCGCGATCGGGCTGCGTGCCGATATGGACGCCTTGCCGATTCACGAATTGAACGAATTCGGCCACTGTTCGCAGCACCACGGCAAAATGCACGCCTGCGGGCATGACGGTCACACCGCCATGCTGCTGGGGGCCGCTGAATATCTGGCGCAGCAACGCGATTTTGACGGCGCACTTGATGGTACTGTGGTGTTTTATTTTCAGCCGGCCGAAGAGGGCGAGGGCGGCGCCCGCGTCATGGTGGAAGAAGGCGTGCTGGAAAAATTCCCGGTGGATGCCGTGTTCGGCCTGCACAACTGGCCGGGCATGCCCGAGGGCGAGATGGCCGTGCACGCCGGCCCGGTGATGGCCTGTGCCGACCGCTTCGATATCGTGGTGACGGGCAACGGCGCGCACGCGGCCATGCCGCATCAGGGCAACGATGTGGTGGTGGCCGGCAGCGCGATTGTGCAGGCGTTGCAAACCGTGATCAGCCGCACGCGCGATCCGCTCACGCCTGCCGTGTTGAGCGTGACACGCTTTCACGCCGGCGAGGCGAACAACGTGCTGGCCGACAAGGCCGTGCTGGGCGGCACGGTACGGGCTTTTTCCAATGCCGAGCGCGACCGCATAGAAGCGGCCATGCAGTCCATTTGCCTGCATGTGGGTACGGCTTACGGTGTGCGTGCCGAGCTGGATTACCGTCACGGCTATCCGCCGACCGTCAACAGTGAAGCCGAGGCGCGCTTTTGCGCCGAGGTGGCGGCCGAGTTGTTCGGCGCCGGCAAGGTGAAAACGGCCGTGGCGCCGTCCATGGGGGCGGAGGATTTCGCCTACTTCCTCGAGCGCAAGCCGGGCGCCTATGTCTGGCTGGGCAATGGTATGGCGGAGGGCGGCTGCATGCTGCACAACCCGCGCTACGATTTCAACGACAGTGTGCTTCCCCTGGGTGTGCGCTATTGGGTCGCCCTGGTGCGGCGCTTCCTGGCACAGCCGGCTGCCTGATCATTCCTGGGGTGATCGCCCCTGTCCTTTTTACCCTGCATAAAAGAAAACGGGCGACTCATGCGAGCCGCCCGCCTCCGGGAAGAAAAAGCCGCCCGTCCTTTGGAAGTCGGGGCGGAAGACGCACTCCTTAGGAGAGTATGACGCTAAACAGGGAAATCCAGGACCAGGCGATCAGCGCGATAACGATGGTCAAAGGCAAGCTTTCTTTGCTGAACATGGGAACTCCTCCTTAGCTAAAATCGAATACATAATCCACAATCAGGATATTAGTATCTCAAATTTCGCATGTCAATTTATATTTGAGATGTCTGTATCCTGATATGTTGTTAAATCGACACAGCTTCCTTTTCCTCATCTTTCTCCGCGGCACTGCCATTTCCGGCTGACCGGCATGCTGTTTGATGCCTGCATGCAATGAAGCGTCTGATTAAAAAGGGACTTCGTCTCGATACTTATACGTATAGCATAAAAAATTTGCTGCACTAAATATCTGTTGCTATAAAGGGAAGTGGCTGCAAAAGGCAAACCCGGCGAAAGCCGGTGACGCAAAGCTTCCGGTCTAATGCCGATGGTTCGGCAACGACAGCGGGGCCGCCAGCGGAGGAGTCCTGATCTCCCTCCGCCTATTGTTAATTTCATGCAATTTGGAGGGTGTACCATGAGGATTGATGCGAAACCGGGTGAGGTCGCGGCGGTGGTTGTCGTGGCGCTGATGAGCATTGCGGCGAATTTGCCAGATAGTATTCTGCTGGGGCTGATCGATCGGCGGATTCTGCTGCTTGCGCTGATGACAACGGTGCTCATCGCGCTGTTCCGTTATTTGCGCGCGCTGTTGTTCCTGGCTGTCGTGGTGTTGGCCATTGGCGCCAATTTGCCGGAACAATTGGCGAATTCGCTGGGGATCGACGGTACGGCGTTGACCATTACCCTGGGCTTGCTGGCATTCTTCTCGCTGGTGAACGCCTTGCTCAAGATCGTGCCGACCGGATTTGAGGAAACCAGCAAGCGCATCGATTCTCCCGACTCCCGTGCCAATGTGATGAATGCCGTGCTCAAGGGCGATGTGGTGCAGCTGCAGAAATTGATGGCGCTCGGCGTGGAAGTGAATTTTCAGGAAAACGGCAGGATTCCGCTGCTGGAAGCGGTGGAATTGGGTTACTCCGATGTGGTGCAGATTCTGCTGCACCATGGCGCCCAATACGACGTGCGCAACGCGGCCGGCGTGCTGGCGAAGGATATTGCCATGGAAAAAGGCTACACCCGCTGCGCCAATATGCTGCTGTATGCGGCTGAACTGGCGGCCGGCGGCAAGCCGGCTGCGGCCTGACGGGTGCACGCCCGGCCGTGCAATGCGGCCGGGCGTGCATTTGGCCTGCCGATGCGGGATAATTCGGCTTTTATCCGCGCTCGTTTGATTGCGTTTGATGCACCTTTCCGATTTTGATTTTCACTTGCCGGAAGAACTGATCGCCCAGTTTCCGCCAGAGCAACGCACCGGCAGTCGTCTTCTGCTCGTGCGCGACGCGCACACCTTCCACGATAAGCAGTTTCCCGATTTGCTGGATGAGTTGACCGCCGGCGATGTGCTGGTGTTCAACAATACCCGTGTGCTGAAGGCGCGCTTGCATGGTCAGAAGGCCTCCGGCGGCAAAGTCGAGCTGCTGGTTGAGCGCGTGACCGGCGAACACACGGCGCTGGCCCACATTCGCGCCAGTCATTCGCCGCAGGCCGGCGCCGTGCTGACGCTCAATTGCGGCGCGCAAATCACGGTGAGCGGACGCGCGGGCAGCCTGTTTTCCCTGCAGCTGGCCGAACCGGTGCTGGCCGTGCTGGATCGCTGCGGCCAGCTGCCGCTGCCGCCCTATATCGAGCGCTCGCCAGAAGGGGATGACGACGAACGTTATCAGACCGTCTATGCCCGCGAGCCCGGCGCGGTGGCGGCGCCCACCGCGGGCCTGCATTTTGACGAGGCGCTGCTGCAGAAGATCCGCGACAAGGGCGTGGAGCTGGCGCAGGTGACCCTGCATGTGGGCGCGGGCACCTTTCAGCCGGTGCGGGTGGAAAATCTGACCGAGCACACCATGCACAGCGAATGGTTCGAGGTGCCGGCCGAAACAGTGGCGGCCATCGAGCAGGCGCGCGCCCGTGGCGGCAAGGTGGTGGCCGTGGGGACCACCACGCTGCGCGCGCTGGAGTCGGCGGCGGCCAGCGGCGTGCTGCGAGCCGGCAGTGCCGAAACCGGTCTGTTTATTCTGCCGGGTTATCAATTTAATGTGGTGGACCGCCTGCTGACTAATTTCCACCTGCCCAAGTCGACCCTGCTCATGCTGGTATCGGCATTTTCCGGCTACGACACCATGATGGCGGCTTACCGGCATGCCATTGAACAGCGCTACCGTTTTTTCAGCTATGGCGATGCCATGCTGCTGACACGTAAAGAGTCTAAAGAATGAAATTTGAAAAATTGGCGCAGGATGGCGCCGCCCGGCGCGGACGGGTGCATTTGGCGCATGGCGTGGTGGAAACGCCGGCATTCATGCCGGTGGGTACCTACGGCACGGTAAAGGCCATGAGCCCGCAGGAATTGCGCGATATCGGCGCGCACATCGTGCTGGGCAATACCTTTCACCTGTGGTTGCGGCCCGGGCTGGATGTGATCGAAGCGCACGGCGGCCTGCATCAGTTCATGAGCTGGGACGGCCCGATCCTGACCGACTCCGGCGGCTTTCAGGTATTCAGCCTGGGCGAACTGCGCAAGATCAGCGAGGAAGGGGTGAAATTTGCCTCTCCCATCAATGGCGACAAGTGTTTCCTGACGCCGGAAGAGTCCATGCGCATCCAGCGCGTGCTCAATTCCGACATCGTGATGATCTTCGACGAGTGCACGCCGTACCCGGCCGACCTGAAAGTGGCGGGCGATTCCATGCGCCTGTCCTTGCGCTGGGCCGAACGGTCGAAAAAGGCGCACGAGGGCAATGCCAATGCCCTGTTCGGCATCGTGCAGGGCGGCATGCATGAACTGCTGCGCGACGAGTCGTTGCGCGAACTGGTGAACATCGGCTTTGACGGCTATGCCATCGGCGGGCTGAGCGTGGGCGAGCCGAAAGGCGACATGTTGCGCGTGCTGCGCCATACCGCGCCGCAATTGCCGCAGGACAAGCCGCGCTACCTGATGGGCGTGGGCACGCCGGAAGATATTGTCGACGCGGTGGAGGCCGGGGTCGACATGTTCGACTGCGTGATGCCCACGCGCAACGCCCGCAACGGCTGGCTGTTTACCCGCTTCGGCACGGTCAAGATCCGCAATGCCACCTACCGCATGGACACCCGACCGCTGGATGAACTTTGCACTTGCTACACTTGTCAGAATTTTACCCGTTCGTACTTGCATCATCTGTTCCGTTCGCAGGAGATTCTCGGAGCGCGGTTGAACACGATTCACAACCTGCATTACTACCAGGAGCTGATGCAGGGGCTGCGGGCCGCCATCGAGGCCGGCACGCTGCGGGAATTCATTACCGAATTCAGGCGTTTGCGCGCACAGACATAATGCCGGGTCGTAATATAAAAGTCGTAATACAAGTCGTGTTAGAATCACCCGACCAGAAAAAAACAGGGAGAAGGAAAATTTATGTTTATCAATATTGCACAGGCGGCCGACGCGGCTGCGCCGGCTCAGGCCGATCCGATCATGAGCTTTCTGCCGCTGGTGATCATTTTCGTGCTGTTCTATTTCATGCTGATCCGCCCGCAAATGAAGCGGGCCAAAGAGCAGAAGAATATGCTCGAAGCCCTGCAAAAAGGCGATGAAATCGTCACTGCGGGCGGGTTGGCCGGCAAAGTGGTCAAAGTGGGCGAGGTCTATGTCGGCCTGGAGGTGTCGGATGGTGTGACCGTTCAGGTGCAAAAGCAGTCCATCCAGGCGGTGCTGCTCAAAGGTACCCTGAAGTCGCTGTAAGTCTCTGTCACTGCCCGCTGATGCGGGCAGTGTGCTTAATGAATTAGCAGAAATACAATCCCGACATGAATCGTTATCCCCTGTGGAAATATATTGTCATCGCCGTGGCCCTGGTCATCGGTTTCCTTTACACCTTGCCCAATTTCTTCGGCGAGGTGCCGGCCGTGCAGATTTCGCCGGTGCGGGCCGGGACCAAGTTGCCGGCCGCAGCGCTGGGAACGGTTGAAACCGATCTGAAGGCGGCCAACATCGGCTACCGCGGTATCGAGGCCGATACCTCTACCTTGAAGGTGCGCTTTGACAATACCGATGCGCAGTTGAAGGCCAAGGATCTGCTGCAGGATAAGTTGGGCGCCGATTACGTGGTGGCTCTCAACCTGCTGTCCGCCTCGCCGTCCTGGCTGACCGGCATTCATGCCCTGCCGATGTATCTGGGTCTGGATCTGCGCGGCGGCGTGCACTTCCTGCTGCAGGTGGATATGAAAGCCGCGCTGGCCAAGGCGCTGGAACGCAATGTCAACGATATCCGCAGCGATCTGCGCGAGAAGAAAATTCGTTATTCCGGTGTCGCTGCCAGCGGTCAGCAGATCGTCGTCAAGTTTGGCAGTGCGGCCGACCGCGACAGTGCCGACGGCGAATTGCGCAAGCAGTTCCCGGATCTGGTGGTCAATAAGCTGGACGATGCAGAAGGACCGAAACTCGCCGCCGTGCTGTCGCCCGTGGCGCAAAAGAAAATCAGCGACTACGCGCTGCAGCAGAACATCACCACGCTGCGTAACCGCGTGAACGAGTTGGGCGTGGCCGAGCCGATCATTCAGCAGCAGGGCGCCGATCGCGTGGTGGTGCAGCTGCCGGGCGTGCAGGATACCGCCAAGGCGAAGGAAATTCTCGGCCGCACCGCGACGCTGGAAGTCCGCATGGTGGACGAGGACAACTCCGGTCCGGCCACTTTGCAGGCGGCCATGAACGGCAATGTGCCGTTCGGCGACGAGTTGTATTACGAGCGTGACGGCGCCCCCATGCTGGTGAAAAAGCAGGTGGTGCTGACCGGCGAATACATTTCCGACGCTGCCCCCGGCTTCGATGGCCAGACCGGCCAGCCGGCCGTGCATGTGTCGCTCAACGGCTCCGGCGCGCGCATCTTCAAGGAAGCCACCCGTGCCAACGTGGGCAAGCGCATGGCGATTCTGCTGATCGAAAAGAACCACACCGAGGTGATTACCGCGCCGGTGATCCGCGAAGAGATCGGCGGCGGCCGGGTGCAGATTTCCGGCATGATGAACGTGGAAGAGTCGCGAGACATTTCCCTGCTGCTGCGCGCCGGTTCGCTGGCGGCGCCGATGGATATCGTGGAAGAGCGTACCGTCGGCCCGTCCATGGGGGCGGAGAATATCTCCAAAGGCTTCAATTCCAATATCGGCGGCTTTATCGCCATCGCCCTGTTCATGATGATGTATTACCGCTTCTTCGGCATGATCTCCACCGTGGCGCTGGCATCCAACGTGCTGTTCCTGGTGGCCATCCTGTCCATGCTGCAGGCCACGCTGACCTTGCCGGGTATGGCGGCGATTGCGTTGACGGTGGGTATGGCGATTGACGCCAACGTGCTGATCAACGAACGGATCCGTGAAGAGCTGCGTAACGGCAACTCGCCGCAGGCGGCCATTCATGCCGGCTACGAGCGTGCATTTTCGACCATTCTGGACTCCAACATCACCACCTTTATTGCCGGTGTGGCGCTGTTCTGGCTGGGCTCCGGCCCGATCCGCGGTTTTGCCGTGGTGCTGTGTCTGGGTATTCTGACCTCGATTTTCAGCGCCGTAATGGTGTCGCGTTCGCTGGTGAATCTGACCTACGGCCGCAAGGCGCGTCTGGCCAAAGTGGCGATTTAAGGGTAAAGGGAATACAGTCATGATCGAGTTTTTCAATATCAAAAAAGACATTCCCTTCATGCGCTACGCGCGCGTGACCACCCTCATTTCGCTGTTGACGTTTATTCTGGCGGTGTGGGCGTTGTGGGCCAAGGGCTTGAATCTGGGCGTGGACTTCACCGGCGGTACGGTGATGGAAATCAGCTACAGCCAGCCGGCGGATATCCCCGGCATCCGCACGACGCTGGAAAAGATGGGCCTGAAGGACGTGGCGGTACAGAACTTCGGTACCTCGCGCGACGTGCTCATCCGCCTGCCGCTGAAAGAGGGGACCACCAGCGCCAAATTGTCCAACCAGGTGATGCAGAACCTGCATGTGGCGCACGGCGATGCCCAGCTCAAACGCGTCGAGTTCATCGGCCCGCAGGTCGGCAAGGAACTGTATGACAACGGCGCGCTGGCATTGCTGGTGGTGGTGCTGGGCATCATGGCCTACCTGGCGGTGCGGTTCGAGTGGCGCTTCGCCATCGCGGCCATCATCGCCAACATGCACGACGTGGTGATCATCCTCGGCTTCTTCGCCTTTTTTCAGTGGGACTTCTCCATCACCGTGCTGGCGGGCGTGCTGACCATTCTAGGCTATTCCGTGAATGAATCGGTGGTGGTGTTCGACCGGATTCGGGAAAACTTCCGCAAACTGCGCAAGGCGACGGTGCCGGAAATCATCGACAATGCCATTACCCGTACCATGTCGCGTACCATCATCACCCACTCGATGACCCAGTTGATGGTGCTGTCCATGCTGTTCTTCGGCGGCGAGGCGCTGCATTACTTCGCCCTGGCGCTGACCATCGGTATTCTGTTCGGTATCTACTCCTCCGTGCTGGTGGCCAGCCCGATCGTGCTGTGGCTGGGCGTGTCGCGCGAGGACTTCGTCAAGGCGGAGAAGAAGGACAACGAAGCGGAGGTGTTGCCGTGAAGGTGAAACTGGGTGGGCTGTTGCTGCTATCGCTGCTGTCGTTGACAGGTTGCGATTACATGAATCAGGCAATGGGTGTGCCCACCCAGGCGGAAAGCCGCGCCATCGGCTCAAGCTGCCGCCAGGTGGGACGCTCGCTGGAAGACTGCTATGCGCGCGCGCCCAAGGCGAACAAGGCGGATATTTACGCCGGCTGGAAGGAAATGGACGGCTACATGCGCGACAACAACATCTCGACCATGCCCTTGCCGGATGATCATGCGGTAGAGGATAACCCCGCTTCCGCGGCAGCCGAGGCCGCATCGGCTCCAGCGTCGGCCGCTTCGGCGCCGGCTGCATCCGCTGTCAAGGCGGCCGACCGTGCCGCCAAGTCAGACGGCAAGAACGACGCCAAACACTGAGCCCGCGGGCGGAAAGTCATCATTGATGTTGCTCGGTATGTTGATGGATTATGTTCTGCATGTGGATAAATATCTGCTCATCCTGCTGGCCGAATATGGGCCATGGATTTACGGCATGCTGTTTCTGATCCTGTTCATGGAAACCGGACTGGTTGTCACCCCCTTCCTGCCGGGCGATTCCCTGCTGTTCGTGGCCGGTACGCTGGCGGCTACCGGCCATATGGATATCTGGCTGTTGTTCGTGTTGCTGATTACCGCAGCGATTACCGGCGACGCCCTGAATTTCTGGATCGGCCGCCTGGTTGGAGAGCGCGCCTATCGCTTGCCCGATACCCGCTGGTTCAAGCAGGCCTACCTGCAAAAGACTCACGATTTTTATCAGCGGCACGGCGGCAAAACCATCATCATCGCCCGCTTCATGCCCATTGTGCGCACTTTCGCCCCGTTTGTGGCCGGCATCGGCGGCATGGTCTATCTGCGCTTTTTCGCCTTCAATGTGGTGGGCGGCGTGCTGTGGGTGGGCAGCTTCCTCGCCGGCGGCTACTTCTTCGGCAATGTGCCGGCAGTAAAAGAAAATCTTACGCTGATGATTTTCGCCATCATCATCGTGTCGATCATGCCGGGGGTGATTGCCTATCTAAGGCACAAGCGGGGGAGTAGGGAGTAGGGAGTAGGGAGTAGGGAGTAGGGAGTAGGGAGGCGCGGTTACAATTTACCCACTACCCACTACCCACTACCCACTACCCACTACCCACTACCCACTACCCACTACCCACTACCCACTACCCACTACCCACTACCCCAGAATCAATGCAGCTCGCTCGGATCCGGCCTGCTGGCTTCCAGGTCAAAAGCTTCATCTACCGCGCTGATCAGTTCCCCGATCAGTCGATAGGCATGGATATCCCCGTCGTCCCCCATCAGTTTGAGCCGCATGGGCCCCAGCGCGTTGATCAGGGCGGCCCGTTCCACCGGTTGCTCCGCATCGGTAATGCGGCACCAGTCCAGCATGAGCTTGAGCATTTCGGCCAGCATCTCGTCCGGGTGTTTCTCGTTGGCAAGCAGCTCCAGCGTGTGGCTGGGGGAATCGACCAGAATAGGGCGTTGCAAGATGTTTTGCAGGAACAGCAGCAGTTTGGCGAAGGTCATTTTGGCTTGAATTGTCATGAATATGGTGCAATATTAGACTGGTCTGATAAATGGGGAAAGCATAATGAGCCAGTGGTCTTATGTCGTCGAACCGGAAGAACTGCAAAAGAGGCTGGGCGAAGCCAGTTTACTGGTAGTGGACATGTGCTCGCCGGAGCGCTACGCGGCCGGGCATGTGCCGGGCGCGGTGCATCTGGAATATTCCCGCATCGTGGCCAAGCGCGAGCCGACCGTCGGCTTGCTGCCCGCCCCGGCTGCCTTGTCCGCCGTGTTCTCAAGTCTTGGGCTGACGCCGGATACGCAAGTGGTGGCCTACGATGACGAGGGCGGCGGCAAGGCCGCGCGCCTGCTGTGGACGCTGGATGTGGTCGGTCATGACAACATCAGCCTGCTCGATGGCGGCATTCTGGCCTGGGAGGCCGAGGGCCGTCCCCTGTCGCAAGAGCCTGTTGCAGCCAAGGCCGGGCATTACGAAGTAACCGCTTACAAACGCGCCACTGCAACGGCGGACGAGATCATGCCAAAGTTGGGTGCGGCCGGTTTTTGTGTGCTCGATGCCCGCAGCCCGCTGGAGTTCGCCGGTCAGAAGCAAACCGATGCAAAAGCGGGGCATATGCCCGGCGCCGTCAACATCGAGTGGACTTCACTGATGGACCGGAACAACCACCTCAAGCTGTTGCCGCAGGCGCAGATCCGCGCCCGACTGGAAGAAAACGGCATCACCCCGGACAAGGAGGTGCTGGTGCATTGCCGCAGCCACCACCGTTCGGCGCATACCTATATGGTGCTTAAATCGCTTGGCTATAAGAACGTAAAAGGTTATCCTGGTTCCTGGTCCGATTGGGGCAACCGTCCGGATACGCCGGTCGAGGTGTAGTTTTCAGAGGTGGCAACCGCCCCGGCCGTGTTTTTCCAGGTAGCGCTGATGATATTCTTCGGCGCGGTAGAAGGTCGGGGCGGGCAGAATTTGCGTCACAACCGGCTCGGCAAAGCGGCCGGAGCGATCAAGCGCTTCTTTCGATGCGCGGGCGAGTTGTTCCTGCGCCGGTGTGTGAAAGAAAATCACCGAGCGGTACTGCGTGCCGATGTCCGGCCCCTGGCGATTCAGCGTGGTGGGGTTGTGCATGCCCCAGAACAGGTTGAGCAGGGTGTCATAGCCCACGCGTTGAGGATCATAAGTCACCTCCACCACCTCGGCATGACCTGTCGTATCGGTACAGACATCGCGGTAACTCGGGTTGTCCAGCTGGCCGCCGGCATAGCCGGAGACGGCGTCGATCACGCCTTCCTGCTGGCGGAAGCGGTCCTCCACTCCCCAGAAACAGCCTGCGCCAAACGTTGCTTTTTCCATCACTTGACCTCCTGTGTCAGGGCGCTGCCGATCTGGCCGCGCAGATCGGCCAGCAGGGCATAACGCCGAGTATATTCCGCGCGCTTTTTGCTTTCCACTTCCTCAATCGGTTTGTGATGAATCTGTTCCGGCAGGGCATAAACCGAGGCATCAAGCGATGTGGCGCCCAGTTCCTGCCAGAAGGTGTTGTAGTCGGCCTGGAAGTCCTTGCGATAACGCCAGTGGTTGTAGATATGCGCTTCCTTGCTGACCGCCTGGACCTTGCCGATGCCGCTGCGCCGGGCCAGCTCCATGACGGCTTCCACCACCAGTTTTTTCGGAAACAAGCCATGGCAGGCCTTGGTGGCTTCCTTGATGATCGCATGGTCACGGCTCTGGCGGGGGCCTTGCAGTCCGCCGATCAGCAGGGTGGGCTGGCCGTTATGCAGATAGAAGCTGAAGGTGGTGACGGCCAGCGTGTTGCCGGCGGCATCCATCATGCGCAGGGACAGTTCGCCCTCTTTTTCAAAGCTGTGCTTTTGCGTCAATACAACAGAGTAGTTTTTGTCGTTTTTGCCGGCCAGCAGCGCCAGCAAAATATCCTCGTCTGCCAGCAGGCAAGTATGCATTGCGGGGGCGAACAGCTGTTGTTGCAGCGTGTAGTGGTCAATCAGTACGGTCAGGCGGCGGGCCGTGCCCATCGATTGCATGAGATAAGGCCGGTGCAGCTTGCTGGCAATGCGCGGGCGGCGGCGCACAAACTCGAGGCGCTGCGGTTCGTCGGCAATAAAGTCCAGCCAACGCAGCGTATAGGGCAGCGTCAGCAATCCGCGGGCGGCAAATTTGAGCCGGTTCTTGGTCTCGTCAAATGTGTCCAGGCGGGAAAAAGCGCCGCTGGTCAGTTGCGCAAACAGGCGGGTGGCTCGGGGGTAATTCACGTTGGCTTGTTAGGGTCATTCTTCGGGTCGCCCAGCATAGCACTGAATGGTCTGGCCGGTAAGACTGACCGTTCCAAAAAATACAGGCCCGCCGAGGGCGGGCCTGATTCCGGCAACCACAAGAATTACTTTGCCGTGGTGGCAGAGGCCGGCGCTGCGGCAGTCTGGTTACGCATCGGCATATTGCCTTGCATGCCCTGTGCTTTGCCCTGGCCGAATGCCTTCAGTTCTTCCTGGCTCAGCTGGCCATCCTTGTTGCTGTCGATGGCGTCGAAATTGCTGCTCAGGCGCGGCATGGATTGCGCTTCCGGTTTACTGATCATGCCGTCGCCGTTGGTGTCGCCGGGCATTTTGCGGGCGCCGGTGCTGCCGCCATTTTGCTGGCTGCGCTGCTCCATGCGCTGCATGAAACGCTCGCGCATGGCGGCGCGGCTGTTGGTGCTGCCGGTGGCGGCTGGAGCGGCGGCGGTAGCGGAAGCGGAGGCCGCTTCGGTGGCTGCATCGGCCATGACCGGCAGGCTGGTGGCGGCAATGGTCAATGCGATAAGTACGGTGTGCAGTCGTTTCATGATGTCTTCCCTGATTAAGTGATGATTATTGAGCCGGTTGCGATGCGGCGCCGGTGGTGCGGGTCACGTCGTTGTGTTTGGCAGAGTAAATGTCCTTGCTGGCGGATATTTGCTGCTGGCGCAGGCTCTGGCGTTCCTGCTGCGTCAGTTGACCATCCGATTTGTACTGATGCTCCTGCTGGCGAATGGATTTTTGCTCTTGCGCCAGCGATTTGGCCTCATCCTTGGTCAGGGCGCCGGAGCGGGCACCTTGTTTGACGCGCTGGTGCTGGTCGTATTGGTGCTGATTAATACGCGGATCATGTGTTTTACGCTGAGCGTAGTCGGCCTGGGCGGTGGTAGTGGCCAGCAGGGCAATGGCAAGCAGTGCATATTTCATCCTGATATCTCCCGAGTTGAGTGTATGGATTGCAGGCGCCTGCATCCTAAACGCCGTTCATGACAGCCGGGTTGACAGAATGGTATTACATTGGAATTTTGCGCGCCAGCGTGACGCCGTCGCCGATGGGGATCATGCTGAGCTCAATGTCGCTACGCTGACTGATCGCCTCGTTGAAACGGCGAATGGCGCGGGTGGTCGGGTCGGTAACCGACTCGTCAGCCACCTTGCCGTCCCACAGCACGTTGTCCACGGCGATCAGGCCGCCCGGACGCAGCAGTTGCATGCAGGCGTCGAAATAGGGGATGTAATTCTGTTTGTCTGCATCGATGAAGGCGAAATCGAATTCGTCGCGACGATTCTCCTCGATCAGCTGCTGCAGGGTCTTCAACGCAGGGGCAATGCGCAAGTCGATCTTGTGGGCAACGCCGGCTTCCTGCCAGAACGGCTGGCCTATGGCCACCCAATCGGCATTCACATCGCAGGCGATCAGCCGGCCGTCATCCGGCAGCGCCAGCGCGACGGCCAGCGCACTGTAGCCGGTAAACGTGCCGATTTCCAGCGTTTTGCGCGCGCCCGTCAGACGGATCAGCATGGCCATGAACTGCGCCTGTTCCGGCGCGGTCTGCATGTTGCCAAACGGGTGCGCCAGGGTGGCTTCGCGCAACCTGCGCATGACCTCCGGTTCGCGCAGGGAAACATTGAGCAGGTAATCGTATAGCGGCGGGGTGATTTGCAGGGTCTGACGGCTCATGAGGCATTTAGTCCAAGATGGGTTAATTCGGTCAGCATGGTGTGTTTGGCGGCATCCACGCGATGCGTCTGCCCCTGCACGGAAAGTTCCACCCATTTGCCGTCGGTATCAATGTGCGGCAGGCTGGCAAAACGCAAATCGGGGTAGTCCCGTGTAATGCGCTGCATCAGCGGCATCAGGTCGCTCTCCGCCGTGTCCCGTACAATCAGCGTCGCACTGGCCTCCGGCAAGGTGCGGGTCAATTTGGCATAGTGCGTGTCCATCACCCACTCGAACATCGGCCACGCCATCATGGGAAAGCCGGGCAGAAAATGATGGTCGGCCAGCTTGAAACCGGGAATGCGGTTATATGGGTTCGGTATCAGACCGGCTCCCTGCGGCAGGTCGGCCATCAGGATACGGGTCGGGTAAGCGCCTGCGCCGAACTGCGCCTCGATTTCCGCTACCGCACCGGGGTGGCGGCTCATGCTGACGCCGGCCGCAAGCGCAGCACAGCGACGGGTGTGATCATCCGGTGTGGCGCCCACGCCGCCGCAGCTGAAGACAATATCAGGCGCTGCCATGGTTTGCTGCAGCGTTTCGACAATCTGCCCCGGGTTGTCGCCGATGATCCGGCACCATGCCAGCTCCAGCCCGCGCAGCGCCAGGGCGTCGATAAAGTGCGAGAAATGCTTGTCCCGCCGTTTGCTGGAAAGAATTTCATCGCCGATGATGATAAGACCGATAGCAGGCATGGGTGGATTTGGCGCAAATGCCAGATGGTTGCAGTGAGGGTTTTATAGTATAAAGGATTTGCATCATTGATTCAGAGCGGGCGGTCTGATACTTAGCCTAGAAAGCGGCTATGGAATCGATAGCGTTTACCATTTTCGTTGATGGTAGATACGTGTTGAAGAGCCGTTGTGTCGTTGATGCCAAGATTTCTAAGGCTTGAATAGAGCTGATAAAACTCACTATTCAAGTTTTCTGCAAAAATGCCTGGATCATCGGAGCCAAGTGATACCAATATTTCAGGATCGCCTGTTGTCAGAGTGATGGTTTTTCCGGTCGTCCCGGTCTGTCGTACACCGCCATGATGCATTTCAGTTCCGTCAATATGTATTCGAGTTCGTCCGGCGTGAGTTCGGCGAGGGCCTCGGGGATCGAGCCCAGTTCCATTTGCACGATGGTTTGGCGGACAAAAACGCAGCCTTGTTGAGCGAGGTATTCCAGGGCAGTGTTAAGGCGGGTGTTGGAACTCATGATCTGCCTTTGCGCTGCGGGGTTCGTGTACCGGGGGTGCGTTTTGCCGGGGCGGCCGGGCGGGCGCCCTGCGGTCGCGGGCGGGCAGGTGCAGGGGCGTCGCGCCGAGGGGCGCTGTCTTTGGGTTGCCAGCTGGGTATCAGGTGCTTTTTGCCGTTGCCGATCAGGTCGCTGCGGCCCATGCGTTGCAGGGCTTCGCGCAGCATGGGCCAGTTGGCCGGGTCGTGGTAGCGCAAAAAAGCCTTGTGCAGGCGGCGGGTTTTGATGGCTTTGGGGATGACGACTGCTTCGCTGTCGTCGGTGACCTTGCGCAGCGGATTCTTGCCCGAGTGGTACATGGCGGTGGCCATGGCCATGGGGGTGGGCGTGAAGGTCTGCACCTGGTCGAGGCGGAAGTCGTTGCGTTTGAGCCACAGGGCCAGGTTGAGCATGTCTTCGTCGGTGGTGCCGGGGTGCGCGGCGATGAAGTAAGGAATGAGATACTGTTCCTTGCCCGCTTCCTTGGAAAACTTCTCGAACAGTTGTTTGAACTTGTCGTAGGCGCCCATGCCAGGCTTCATCATTTTCGACAGGACGTTGGTTTCGGTGTGTTCCGGCGCAATTTTCAGATAGCCGCCCACGTGGTGGGTCACCAGTTCCTTGATGTAGGCCGGGCTTTTTACCGCCAGGTCGTAGCGCAGGCCGGAACCGATCAGCACTTTCTTCACGCCGGGGATGGCGCGCGCCTTGCGATACAGCTGAATGAGCGCTTCGTGGCTGGTGTTGAGGTTGCCGCAGATGTCCGGATACACGCAGGACAGGCGGCGGCAGGCCGATTCGATTTTCTCGTCCTTGCAGGCCATGCGATACATATTGGCCGTGGGGCCGCCCAGGTCGGAAATGATGCCGGTAAATTCGGGAATCTTGTCGCGAATGTCTTCGATCTCGCGCAAAATTGAGCCTTCTGAGCGGCTCTGGATGACGCGGCCCTCGTGCTCGGTGATGGAGCAGAAGGTGCAGCCGCCGAAACAGCCGCGCATGATGTTGACGGAAAAGCGGATCATTTCCCACGCAGGGATTTTGGCATCGCCGTAAGCCGGGTGCGGCTTGCGGGCGTAGGGCAGGTCGTACACGTAATCCATTTCCGCCGTGGTGAGCGGAATGGGCGGCGGGTTGACCCACACGGCACGGTCACCGTGCTGCTGGATGAGCGCGCGGCCATTGCCGGGATTGGCTTCCAGGTGCAGGATGCGCGAGGCGTGCGCGTACAGCACCGGGTGTGCCTTGACCTGCTCGTAGGACGGCAGGCGGATGACGGTGTGGCTGCGATCCAGTTTAGGCTTTTTGCGCGGGTGCAGCATGATGGGCTGGCTGCCGTCGGCATTGGCAGCGGGGGCCGGGGCAGACGGTTCGCTGGCGTACGGGTCCGGGTGCGGGGTGATGATGCCGGGGGTGTCGAGGTGGCTGGAGTCCATCTCGGTCCAGCCCGGCAGCACGTCGCGGGTCATGAAGGCGGTGCCGCGCACGTCCTTGATGTCTTTGATGTTTTCGCCCTTGGCCAGGCGGTGGGTGACTTCCAGCAGGGCGCGCTCGGCGTTGCCGTAGAACAGCAGGTCGGCCTTGGAGTCGGTGAGCACGGAGCGGCGCACGGTGTCGGACCAGTAGTCGAACTGGGCGATGCGGCGCAGGCTGGCTTCGATGCCGCCGGCCAGGATGGGGGTGCCGGGGAAGGCTTCGCGGCAGCGCTGGCTGTACACGTTGACGGCGCGGTCGGGGCGTCTGCCGGCTTCGCCGTTAGGCGTGTAGGCATCGTCTGAACGGATTTTGCGATCGGCCGTGTAGCGGTTGACCATCGAGTCCATGTTGCCGGCGGTGACGCCGAAGTACAAATTGGGCTTACCCAGCGCGCGGAAGGCGTCGGCGCTGGTCCAGTCCGGCTGGCTGATGATGCCGACGCGGAAACCCTGCGATTCGAGCATGCGGCCCAGCAGGGCCATGCCGAAGCTGGGGTGATCAATGTAGGCGTCGCCGGTCACCAGGATGATGTCGCAGCTGTCCCAGCCGAGCGCATCCATTTCCTGCCGGCTCATGGGCAGGAAGGGGGCGATGCCGAAGCGCTTGGCCCAGTAGGGGCGATAGCTGGTGAGGGCGGGAGCTTTGTCCATCCGGCTGGGGCTAAACCTGACTAAATAATTCAACTATTATACAATTTGAGTGAGTGATAAGGAATGAGAAAATGAACGATAAGGTTGAGAAAACCGAAGCGGAATGGCAGGAACAGTTGTCGCCGGAGCAATATCATGTCTGCCGCGAGCACGGTACCGAACGGGCCTTTACCGGAAAATATTGGGATCATCACGAAAAGGGCGTGTATCTCTGCGCCGGTTGCGGTGCGCCGCTGTTTTCGTCCGAGACCAAGTACGACTCCGGCTCCGGCTGGCCCAGTTTCTATCAGCCGGAGCAGTCTGCGCCGGTAGCCGAGACGGTTGACCGCAGTTATGGTATGGTGCGCACCGAGGTGCATTGCGACCGCTGCGGTACACATTTGGGACACGTGTTCCCGGATGGGCCGCAACCGACCGGTTTGCGGTATTGCATTAATTCGGCCTCGCTTGATTTCAAGGATCAGTGATTGCATTTGTATAGCGCGCGGATTGCCGCCATTCATCAGGAAACGCCCAGCATCAAATCGTTCTGGCTGGAGCTGGGGCATCAGGATTATCACTTTCTGTCCGGCCAATGGATCGATCTGCACGTCGAAATCGACGGCGCGGTTGAGGTGGGCGGCTATTCCATTACCTCTTCGCCGCAGACGGCGGGGCGCATTCAGTTGGCGGTGAAGCAGGGCCAGCGCCACCCGGTAACGCGTTATCTGTACGAGCAGGCAACGCTGGGCGACAGCGTGCGGATTTCCGCCGGACAGGGGCAGTTTTCCTTCGAGTGCGGCCAGAGTAATGAAATTGCTCTGCTCGGCGCCGGCGTGGGGGTGACGCCGATGATCAGCATCATCCGTTATGCGGTTGAGCAGGCGCCGGATACCCGGGTGACGCTGGTGTACAGCATGACCGAGCCGGTTGAGTACCTGTTTCGGGCCGAGCTGGAAGAGCTGGCGGCCAGGCATGCCAATTTGCGTCTGGTGCCCACCGTCACCCAACGCAGTGAAGGCTGGAGCGGCCGGACGGGGCGGATGGACCGCGCCCTGCTGGAATCGTTGCAGTTTTCCCCCGCCACGCTGTTCTACCTGTGCGGGCCGCCGGCCATGGTGGACGAGCAGGCCGCCGTGCTGGATGGGATGCGCATTCCGCCGGAACGCCTGATTTACGAAAAGTGGTGGTAAACATCTGGCAGCCGCCGCCCTGGCGGCCCGAGTTCTGGGGCGAATCGCCCGCCTTTCTGCCGTTTGCTTTTTTGCAGCCCCTGTTTGAGGATAAGGCGTCGCCTACCGCCGAGGCATTGAACAGGCTGGCCGGCCGCTTGCCCGACTGGCCGACCACGGCGCAAGGGCAGCCGATACATTTTGTCGACCAGATTGCTACTGAGCGGCTGGCTTATGAGCGGCATATTTTCGCCACCGGCGAGGTGCCAACCCGCGCGGACAATTGGCACGATTTCTTCAATGCGCTGGTGTGGCTGGCGTTTCCACGCACCAAGGCGGCATTGAATGCCGCGCACATTGCCGCCATGAAATCGTCGCAGCAGGGGCGGGGCAGGCGCCGCGATGCACTGACGCTGTTCGATGAAAGCGGGGTGCTGGTGGTGTCGTCGGCGCCGGATTTGCTGGAGGGGTTGCGTCGGCATGAATGGCGTCAAGTGTTCTGGCAGGAGCGTGAGCGTCTGCTACGACAGGCGAGCTGCTGGGTTTTCGGCCACGCCATTCTGGAAAAGCTGCTGCAGCCGTATCTTGGCCTGACAGCCAAAGCCTGGCTGATTCACCTGCCGGAGGCGTATTTTGCCCTGCCGCCGGCACAGCAGCGCCTGCAATTGGATGCCTGGCTGGCGACGCAGGTGGCGAACGGCGCGTTACAGCAGCCGCAGGAGCTGCGGCCGTTGCCGGTACTGGGCTGGCCCGGTTGGGACGGTCGCAATGGCGAGCCGAGCTACTATGACAACACGGCTTATTTCCGGCCTGCGTCCTGCTGATTGAACTGCTCGATACATTTTTTCAGCGAATTTTCTGCACCGCCGCCGCCCAGTTGGCAATCCATGCCTTTCTGGTCGCCGCCGCCGATGACGCCCGAGTTGCCGTTTACGGGTGCGCTTGCCGCGGCTGTCGAGGTGCTGCCTTCTTTTAGCCGCTTGTTTTCCGCTTCGAGCTGCTGGTTCTTTTTCACCAGTGCTTCATATTGCTGTTGCAGCGAACCGGTGCCGCTTGCGGCTGCGGCGGTTGCGGGAGTCGCAGCATGGGCGGCGGTGGCCTTGGCGGATTCTGTCGCGTGCCGGCTGGCGGGCGGCGCGTGAGCGGCCGCTTCCGGCGGGGGGGCGGACGGGGTTTTGTGCTCGTTGCCGCCGAGGAACAGGCCGACAATAAAGAAACTCAGGCCGGCCAACAGCAGCAGGGCCAACAAACCCAGGCCGATGATGATGCCTTTGCGCAGGTACCAGGGCGGGTGATATGCCTCTTCTTCATCCAGGCTGGCAATGCTGTCCATCGAGGGTAGCGTGTCGAGCCCGCTGTCTGCTTCGCTCTTGCGCCGCCGGAAACCACGAAACAGGCCAAGGATGCGCTGCATGAGGGAAATCTTGCCGATTTCCTCGGCGACGGCGTCGGGGACTTCTGGCAGGCTGCTCGGTGGCGGCGCCGGCTCGCTGGCGGTCGGCTTGGGGAGTGAATGGTCGGGCGCCTCAATCACTTCCAGGCCGGCCAGGTCATCCTCGAAGGCCGGAGGAGGCGCCTCCGACGGGGCGGGCATGTTGTCCACCATGGCGGCCAGCTGTGCCAGTTCTGCGGAGAAGTCCTCTTCCTCCTCTCCGCCGCCGCCCCCCATGATCTCGCCGACATCAGGGACGTGTTCGTCTTCCTCGGTAATGGCTTCGCGGATGACCTGGGTGGCGTTGAGGTCGGTGAATTCGTCCTTCTCGTTCTTGCCTGCAGGACCGTCGGGCACCATTGCCTGGCACGCAAAGCGTGTCAGGAATTTATAGCCAAACCAATGTGCCAAGCCGTACTGCATCGTGTTTCCCCGTTTTTATCGCCAGTATAGATGAAGAGGGGCGATAAGAGTCAATAACAGTCAATGATATAATGCCGCTTTTGCCAATTCAGTATTCAGCCGATGTCCAATCCAGCCATTGCCGCGGAAGTGAAGCGCCGCCGCACATTCGCCATCATCTCCCACCCCGATGCCGGTAAAACCACGTTGACCGAGAAGCTGCTGCTGTTTTCGGGCGCGATCCAGATGGCCGGTACCGTGAAGGCCAAGAAAAGCGGCCGGCACGTGACCTCGGACTGGATGGAGATCGAGAAACAGCGCGGCATTTCCGTCGCCAGCTCGGTGATGCAGTTCGATTACCGCGAGCACGTGGTAAACCTGCTGGACACCCCGGGCCACCAGGACTTCTCGGAAGACACCTACCGCGTGCTGACGGCGGTGGATTCCGCGCTGATGGTGATCGACGCGGCCAAGGGCGTGGAAACGCAGACCATCAAGCTGCTGGACGTGTGCCGCTTGCGCGCCACGCCCATCATCACCTTCATGAACAAGTTCGACCGCGAGGCGCGCGATCCGCTGGAACTGCTGGACGAGGTCGAGTCGGTGCTGAAGATTCAGTGTGCGCCGATTACCTGGCCGATCGGCATGGGCAAGGAGTTCCGCGGTGTGTATCACCTGCAGAACGACGCGGTGCTGCTGTTTACGCCGGGCGAGGAAAAGCAGCACGACGTGCAGGAGATCATCGAGGGGCTGGATAACCCGCGCCTGGACGAGTTGTTCCCCATGGAGGCCGAGCAGCTGCGCATGGAGGTGGATCTGGTACGCGGCGCATCGCATCCGTTTGATTATGAGGCGTTTCTGGCCGGCAAGCAGACGCCGGTGTTTTTCGGCTCGGCCATCAACAACTTCGGCGTGCGCGAGATTCTCAATGCGCTGGTCGACTGGGCGCCGCCGCCGCATGCGCGCGACGCCTCGGCGCGCAACGTCGAGCCGGACGAGGAAAAGTTTTCCGGCTTCGTGTTCAAGATCCAGGCCAATATGGACCCCGCCCACCGCGACCGCATCGCCTTCATGCGCGTGTGCTCGGGCAAGTTCGAGCCGGGCATGAAAATGAAGCATCTGCGGCTGGCCCGCGATTTCAAGGTGGGGAATGTGGTGACCTTCATGGCGCACCGGCGCGAGCATGTCGAATCGGCCTACGCCGGTGACATCATCGGTATCTACAACCACGGCAATGTGCAGATCGGCGACAGCTTCAGCGAGGGCGAGCCGCTGACGTACACCGGTATTCCTTTCTTCGCACCGGAATTGTTCCGCGTGGTGCGGCTGAAGAACCCGCTCAAGCTCAAGCAGCTGCAGAAGGGCCTGCAGCAGCTGGGCGAGGAGGGCGCGGTGCAGGTGTTTAAACCCGTATTAGGCAGCGACCTGATTCTGGGGGCGGTGGGTGTGCTGCAGTTCGAGGTGGTGGCGCACCGGCTGCAGACCGAATACGGGGTGGATGCCGTGTTCGAGAGCACCCCGGTGTACACAGCGCGCTGGGTGAGTTGCAAGGACAGCCGCAAGCTGGCGGATTTCGAGAAGAATCTGGTCAACAGCGTGGCGCACGACGCCTCCGGCAACCTGGCGTACCTCGCCACCTCCAGCGTCAACCTGGCGCTTACGCAGGAGCGCTGGCCCGACATCGAGTTCCACGCCACCCGCGAGCACGCAGCCAGGCTGAACGGCTGATTCCCTCATGCAGATCTGGGTTGATGCGGACGCTTGTCCGGCGGTGGTCAAGGAGATCCTGTTCCGCGCGGCGGAGCGTTGGAAAATCAATACAACGTTGATTGCCAACCGGTTGTTGCGTACCCCGCCGTCTGCCTATATCACGGCCCGTCAGGTGCCGGGCGGCTTTGACGTGGCGGACGCGCGCATTGTGCAGGAGGTGCAAGCGGGCGATCTGGTGGTGACTGCCGATATTCCGCTGGCGGCGCAGGTGCTGGGCAAGGGCGGGCACGCGCTGAATCCGCGCGGGGAGTTTTATACCCCCGACAGCATCAATGAGCGGCTGAGCGTGCGCAACTTCCTCGAAGAATTACGCGGCAGCGGTGTGCAGACCGGCGGGCCGCCGGCGTTCAGTCAGGCCGACCGGAAGCAGTTTGCCGACCGGCTGGATGCCTTTCTGCAAAAGCAGCCGCGCTAGCCTGCTACACCCCGTCACACTTCTTCCCAGCTCAAGTCGCAGCAGAAAACCCGTGTCTGACCGTTGGTTTGCAAGGCGATAGACAGCGTAATACACATGGTGGCACCAATAATCGACAGGTAGGGGCGCGTGATCTGAATGTGTTCGGGCTGTGCCATGGCTTTGCGGAAATAATGCCGGCGTGACCAGATGGCGCCGCGGGCATCGGAAACGGGGGCGAAGCGGCGATCTTCCAGTTGGTTGCGGCCTGAGGGGATAATGTTCGGTTCGGTTTGCTGGCCTTCTTCATCCAGCAGGAAACAGCGTTCGACCAGCGGGTGTTGCAGCAATTCAGCACAGGAGTGGGATAAGCTGATGCCGTCGGCTACACTCTGCGCCGCTCGGCCAAACAGGTCAACGTAATGCTGCAGGCGGGTGGCGGTCCGCTGCGACTCGGCCTCGTAGAACTCGCGATACTTGTTGCACAGGTGCGGAATGATCTGCATCGTGTCGGCATGCACGTCAATGCTGGCATGCGGCTTGCCCAGCAGATAGCCTTGCACCAGATCGATCCCCGCATCCATGGCCACGATGGCCTGCGCTTCCGTTTCGATGCCTTCGCTCAGGGCCAGACTGCCGGACTCGTGGATCAGACCGACCAGATTGGGGAAGACGCGTCGGACAAACGGGTTTTCTTCTGCCTGGACGATGATGGAGCGATCCAGTTTGACGATGTCGGGACGGATGCGCCAGATGCGGTTGAAGTTGGAGTGTCCGGCGCCGAAGTCGTCGATGGCGATCAGGCAGCCCAGATCGCGGTAATAGCCGGCGGCCGTGACCAAGTCTTTCTCATCATCGATGGCATTTTCCAGAATTTCGATGACGACACGCTCGGGCGGGAAATTGTAATGCTCCAGCAGATGCTGGAAAAAAGCGCCGTATTTCTTGCCGCCCACGGCAACACGGGGATTCACATTCAGAAACAGCCAGTGTTCGTCTTCTTCCTGACGGGTGAAGTTGGCCAGATGCAGCTGGCGGCAGAGCCGGTCGAGCGCGACGGCTTCCGCTTCGTCATGGGCGCTGGTGGAAAACAGGTGCAACGGCGATATCGGGTCACCTGCCGGCGTGTACGGGCGGATGAGCGCCTCATAACCCACCGGGCGGCGGTGGGCTATACTGTAGATCGGCTGGAACGCGCTGTCCAGTGTGTGTTGTTTGAAGCTGGCCGTGCTGTTCTTCTGACTGCCATTGTCGGCTTGCAACGGCGCCATGATGGGGGTAAATGGCGGCATCATGTCCATTGCTGTTTCGTCTTGATACTGACCTGAAAGCGGGCTATCAGGTTTTGCAGTTGCTTGGCTGTGTGGCCGACGGAATCGGTGCTGCCGCGTAAGTCGACCATGGCATAGCGCATTTTCTCGGTCGAGTCGCTCACGGTGCGGGCTTGTTGCACCTGCGTGTCGCTGCTGGAGCTGATTTCGTCCAGCGTGGACAGCATGCGGCTGGCCATGTCGTGCAGCTCTCCCTTGTCCAATGCGGCGTCTTCCGCCATGCGCAGACCGTCTTCCATGCCGACCATGCCGTTTTCCATGGTGCTCACCGCCAGACGGGCCTTGTTCTGGATATTGTCGATCATTTGACCGATCTGCTGCGTGGCAGCGCTGGTGCGCTCCGCCAGTTTGCGGACTTCATCGGCTACCACGGCGAACCCGCGCCCCTGTTCGCCCGCCCGGGCTGCCTCAATGGCAGCGTTGAGCGCCAGCAGATTGGTCTGGCTGGCGATTTCGCTGATCAAGCCGACGATCTGGCCGATTTCCTCGGTGTAACGGTTCAGATCCTGGATGGTGTTGGCCGATTCGGTGATCGCCTGGCGGATGCCCTGGGTTTTGTCGCGCACCAGCTGAAAATGCTGTTGCGACTGTACGGCGGCTTCGTCCATGCCGCTTTGCAGTTCATGTACGGTGCCGGAAGCGGTGCGCACCTTGTGTAACTGATGCTCCAATTGCGACAGCATGTGGCGGATGGAGTCCAGCGCTTCTTCCGCCTTGGTGTTGGCATCGCCGTTCTTGTTGAGCATTTCCAGGGTGGTCGAACGCACCTGATGGGTCGCCTGGATGACTTGGACGATGATGCCTTCCAGGTTGTCGATAAAGCTGTTGATCCAGCGGCCCATGTCGCCGGTTTCGTCGTTGCTCAGCTTGTCTTGGTCGAGCCGCTGGCTGAGATTGCCGCCGCCTTCGGCAATTTCGCGGATCACGTCGGTCATGCGTGCCAGCCGTTTGGCGATACGGTTGCTGCCGAAACGGTAGAATACCCAGGCGCTGACGAGGAAGAATATCCCCGTGCCGGCTTGCGCCAGAGCCGGCGGCATGTCGATGACATAGGTCAGCGCCAGGTTGATGGCCCAGAGGACGAAAATGATGCCGAAATGCAGACGCATGAGCATGTAGTTGACCGAGCGCCGGCGATACACCTCTTCCAGGTCGGCCTCGCACAGCATGCCCCAACGGTCTTCCGAGCCTTCCAGCTGGAAGGTGACGCCGGCGCCGATGACCGGGATATGACGGTAATCGGAATAGCCCGGGTAGGTGACGAACAGGTTCTGGCTATTGCGAATGGTCTCGCGCACGCCGGGGTGCAAGTCGTTGGTGGCCGGGTCGATGAAGCGCAGTTCCAATTCGGTATGGTGCTTGACGCGCACCACCCCCCAATCCGTATTGACGCCCTGTTTCAGGTTTTCACCCAGGCTGAAGGTGCTGTCTTCAAAACGGGAACGGGACAGCGCTGTGCCCTGCTCGATGGCAGGATCGAAACGCGCATTGACCATGAACAGGTAATTGTCGCCGGAGTCCTTGAAGATATGGCCGGCTTCACGCTGGATGAGGTCGCCCAGCACATCGTTCGGCACGCGGCCGCAGATGCTGCCGATGACTTTGTCGCCGCGTTTGATCGGCTGGTAGAACATCAGCGTAACGGCGTCATGGAAGCTCGATGTGGAGGGGCCGATGCGTAATGTGAGGTCGTCGCAGTAAGGCCCATGCAGAAAGGGTTTGCTCAGGCCGTTGGCAACCGCGCGGTGATTCAGGTCGGCTTTGCCGACGTGCGGTGTGTAGGTGGATTGCACCACCGTGCCCTGCGGGTTGATGACGAATATTTCTGAAAAATCGGGCGCCTGGCTGCGTTTTTGTTCCAGCGCGTCAGGCGTGATTTGGCTCAGATCGCCGGGCAGTTCCGCTGCCAGCGTATTCAGCTGTTCCCATTGGGTTGAGGTCCAGGCCTTGAGGATGTTGACGCGGGTGGCGGCAATGCCCTGAAAGGCTTTTTCCACTGTGGGATAGTGTTTCCGGTTGATCAAACAGCTCCAGCCAAGAACCAGTTTGCCATTCTTGCCGAACCAGGGCAGCCATTTCTTTTCTGCATGGCTGAGGTGCATGAGTGCGCTTTTTAGGGGCATAATATTAAAATTTTAATTTTGTTAAATGGTTGCGATGCAAGTTGGGTATGTATAAGCATACTTTATGCCAGAGCTGCAACATAATGAAATATATTGTGAAATGTGCGCTGTTGAGGGATTTGTGATACTTGATTGTTTTTGTCTTGCACCGTTATGGTGCTCGAGTCCGGAGGGGCGAGGAGGAATGCACCAGAGTGGCCTCTGGCTCGACCGTGATGCCATTGCGGCATCACGGCAAGGAAGGCGTTATTTGCCCAGCGCTTCTTTTTCCATCAACAGATAAGTGTTGTAGGCATTGCGGCGATTGGCTGCGTCAAAAGCCGGCAAGTGGTTGTAGCGGTTCCAGTCCGTCTGGCCGTAGGCCTCCTCGAACGGCACAAAGTTGTCGACGGCCTTGCCCATCTGGGTGCGCAGATAAGCCAGATAATCGCGCGTGAACGCCAGGTCCCTGGCGGCCTCGTAGGACACTTCGCCGTGTCCCGGCACCATGATGGCCGGGTGGAATGCCAGCAGCTTGTCGAGCGATGACAGCCATGCCTTGCTGTCGGCATCGCCCACATAAGGCACGCGACCTTTAAAGACGAGGTCGCCGGAATAGAGAACCCTGTCGGCTGGCACATAGACAGCCAGGTCTTCGCTGGTATGGGCTGGGCCTACATAGCGAATCTGGAAATGAATGCCGCCCAAAGTCAGTTCCGCATCGCCTGTGAGCCATTTGTCGGCCGGCAGCACGCGGGTGTTTTCGTCCACCCAGGGGTACAGTTCATCGCGCCGCTGGGCCAGCCTCTTTTCCAGCACATCGCCGACCAGATAGGCCTTGCCGTTTTCGTGCGCCCAGATTTCCGCGCCGGCCGCCTTGAAGGCTTGCAGGCCGTAGATATGGTCGGCGTGGTAGTGCGTGACGATGACGTATTTGATCGGTTTGCTGGTAACGCTGCGAATGAGCTTGATCATGGCTTGCCCCAGGGACGGTGTGCCCAGACTGTCGATAACCACGACCCCGGCGGGTGTGACGACGAAGCCGGCATTGGACATGAAGCCTTCATTCTCGGCCGAGGCGGCACCCGGCAGTCCCTGAATGTAGTAGCTGTGCGGCGCCACTTTGGTGGCCTGCATGTTTACCGTGACGGGCGGGTAGTCCTGCGCGAGGGCGAGCAGTGGCAGGCATGAAATGATGAAAAGAAGTTGCAGTAACGGGCGCATGTCAGAAATCGCTTTCGAGTTTAAAGGTGTTGTAAATGAGGTCGCTGGCAACCATGCGGGCGGCGTGACTGGCGGCATCAAGTATATCGTGGTCGTTCCAGCCCAGCTGGCGCAGCGCTTCGAGGTCATCTGCGGTGACGCTTTCCGGATGATCAACGGATTGCAGGGCAAACAGCAGCATGGCTTTGTCGCGCTCGGGCAGAGGGCTGGAGTCGGGCGCGCGTTTGAGCGCTTCGACCTGGCTCGCTGAGTGGCCATACAGATTGATCAGCATGCCGGCGTTGATGCCGACGCAGTAGGCGCAGTTGTGTTCGCTTGATACCAGCAGGCGAATGGAGGCCAGCAGCGCGCCTGATAAAGTGGGGTGGTTCATGCTGTACTGCACCAGCTCCCATTGCTGGCCCAGCAGCAATGGCGAGGCGCTCCAGATGCGAAAGGCGCTGGGCACATGCCCCAGGGTTTTCTTGATCTCGGCGTAGATGCGCCCGACCTCGCCCGTAGCCTGGTCAGGGGCAATCTGCTTGAGCAGACTCATGTCTTCCTCCGTGTGCTGATGGCACATTTCTCTTTTGTTATGACAGTATAGAAAAGCCGTGCGAAAGGAACAATGAGCAGAAAGTACCGCTTGAGATAGCATGGTAAAATCCGCACATGAGCCAAGTGATGCGCGCGATGCAGCTGAACAACGACTACTCCCTGCCGGCGGTGGTCGAGAGCGCCGCTTTGCCCTGGCTGTCTACTCCCATGCCGGGCGTAGAACGGCGCATGCTGGAACGCGACGGCGGCGAGGTGGCGGCGAGGTGGCGCGGGCGACATCCATCGTCCGCTATGCGCCGGCTGCGCATTGCAGCGCGCATGTGCACGAGCTGGGTGAGGAAATCATTGTGCTGGAAGGGGAGTTTGCCGACGAGCATGGCGTCTACCCGGCCGGCACTTATCTCAAGAACCCTCCCGCTTCGTCGCATTCGCCTTATACGCAGAGCGGTTGCGTGCTGTTTGTCAAATTGCGCCACATGCAGCCGGACGATCTGCAACAGGTGGTTGTGGATACCCGGACGGCTGAATGGCGACCCGGTCTGGTGCAGGGTCTAAGCGTTTTGCCATTGGCCGAATTCAAGGGCGAGCACACCGCCTTGGTGCGCTGGCAGCCGGGCGCCCTGTTGCAGGCCCACAAACACTGGGGCGGGGAAGAGATTTATGTGCTGGATGGCATATTCGAGGACGAACATGGCCGGTATCCGGCGGGTACCTGGCTGCGTAATCCGCATATGAGTCAACATGCGCCATTCAGCCGTGAGGGCTGCACCATCTATGTCAAAGTGGGGCATTTGCCCGCTTAGGCCGGTTCCCGGTCCGTTTCGCTGCTCGCGCCGCGCAGCTCCTGGCGAAAGCGCGACGGTGTCATGTGGAACCGTTCCCTGAAGGCCGTGCTGAAATTGCAGGCATTCTGAAAGCCGATTTGATCGGCGATTTCCTGTACCGACAGATCGGTATCGCTTAACAGTTTGCGGCCGTGTTGAATACGCTCTTCGCGGATAAAGGCGAAGACGGTCTGGCCCGTTTGCTGACGGAAAATCTGCGATAACTTCTTTTCATGCGTGCCCGTCATCCTGGCAATTTCACTCAAACTCGGGATGGTGCGCAGGCGTTCGTTGATCAGTTTGGTGGCGGCGTTGAATACGGTGATGTCCGGATGATGCACCGTCGAGCTGGCGGCGGGTACGGCAACCTCCTTGCAGCGGGCGGCCAATTCCAGATGGATGCGGATGCGCGCCAGGACTTCTTCCGGCTCAAACGGCTTGGTGATGTAATCGACCGCACCGACGGTCAGGCCCTCGATGCGGTGTTCCGTTTGATTGTCTTGCGTGAGAAAAATAACCGGAATGTCGCGTGTTGCCGGATCGGCCTTGAGCAGTCTGCAGACGCTGAATCCGTCCATGCGGGGCAAGCGGGTTTCCAGCAGGATGAGTCCAGGCCGGGTCGCCAGGGCACGTTGATAGGCCTGTTTGCCGTCAAATGCCAAGGACAGTTTGAAATGGTGGGCGCGCAGCAAATCCATCAGTGTACGCTGTTCTTCGATTGCATGATCGACGATCAGGATGCCGGATTGTGCCACTTGTTGTTTTCCCTGCGCGGAATATATTGTGCTCATGGGTTAAATTATTTTAATTATCTGTATCGTGTGAAATACGAGATGATTTTGCCTCCTTTTATATTTCATTGCTAATTTTCCTTTGCAGAAAAAATCCTGTCTGCTTTGGCAAAGGTGTGATTGTGATTTTCACTGCAAAATAAACGGAAAATAACTTCATTGTGGCCAGATTTGTGCCGGGAAAATATACAGATTATGTCTGCCTCACTCATGCCGCAGCAAAACGGCATGGGCGGCAGGGTATGGATGGGAGGGATCGTGTCAGACGCCAATAAACAGGCTTGCCGCTGCGAGCCGGGATGCTGCTACCTGCAAAATGACAGCGCCTGGGCTAAACGTAACTACACCTTGGCCCATGAGGGCCAAACACCGGGCGGGCGTTTGATGTGGCAATCTTTGGAAGCCGACCGTCTGGGACTGAAAAGTGCCTGGCTGGAAGGACTCGGAGTCATGGGGGTGTGCCAGATTCAATGCCGGATGGCGGCGGCAGGAGATCTGCCGGACTGAGCCGCACCGGATTGGCTGATGCGGTTTCCCGCATCAGCCATGCGTGCGGCATAATTATTTTGCCGCCGCGGCATCCTTTTCGCACTTCGTCATGAAGCTGTTTTTCGCGGCGCCACGCAGTTTTTTGTCGGCGGCTTGGCTCTCGCAGGCTGTCTTGGCGGTATCCTTCTCGCACTTTTTCATGAAACTGTTCTTCGCCGCGCCGGCCAGCTTCTTCTGCGCAGCCTTGTCAGCACAGCTCATGTCGTCGGCCAGGGCGATGTTGGCGGCGAACAGGCTCAATACGGCAATGACCAAGGTTTTCTTCATGTCGGCTCCTCAATGGGGGTGGATCAAACAGGGGCAGTCTTACGGCTCGCGCTTCGCTGACTGCTGCCGGCATTGTTCTATGGCCTGCTGAGGCCGTCAAGAGCGGCTTGCGGCACGCGGCCACTGATCCGGCTGCCGGCCGGTCAGATGTTCCCCGGCCATCATCGCCCTTATTGTTTCGATGCCTCGCTATGCCAGGCCGGTAGATCAAAGTAAAACCGCGTGGCGACGTGCGGTGTCGATTCAAATTCGATGTGGCCGTCCATGCGGGCGAGCAACTCCTTGGTGATTGCCAGTCCCAGTCCGGTACCGCCGATTTTGCGGGTGTTGGACGAGTCCGCCTGGGAGAATTTCTCGAACATGCGCGAGTAAAATTCGGCCGGAATGCCCGGACCATGGTCGATGACGGATGTGGTCACCCTGTCGCCCTGTTGATTAAAGCCGATGGTGACCAAGCCGTTGTCCGGCGAATATTTGATGGCGTTGGAGAGCAGGTTGGACATGACTTGCAAAAAGCGCTGCTTGTCCACCCGCACGAGCAGATCGGTCGGGCACGGCTCGCAGTGCAGTTGTACGTTACGGTTGCTGCCGTAGGCGCGGTTGGAGGCGATGGCCTGTTCGACGAGCTCGTGCAGGGGGTAGAGCTGAAAATCGAAATGCATTTTGCCGGCCGACAATTTTTCCATGTCCAGCAGGTCGTTGATCAGAAAGGCCAGGCGCTGACTGTTGTTGTAGGCCAGCGAAATCAGTTCGGTGACCGGCTGCGGCAGCACCCCGAGGGCGCTGCCATGCAACAGCCCGAGCGCGCCGGAAATGGCGGTGATGGGCGTACGCAACTCATGGCTGACGATCGAGACGAACTGGTTTTTCATCCGCTCGGCCTCTTTGCGCTCGGTGATGTCTTCGGAAATGCCCAATAAGTATTGCGGTCTGCCCTTGCGGTCCCGCAAGGGCAGCTTGCGCGTGTGCAGGAAGCGCGTGCCATGCGGCGTTTCGATCGGTTCCTCGGCAATGTCGACGATACCGGCTTGCGTCAGCACCCGCCGGTCGTTGGCGGTAAAAAAATCGGCCTGCTCAGGCGGGAAAAAGTCATAATCGTTGTGACCGATCAACTGGTCGCGATCGAGACCAAGCAGAACTTCTCCCGCACGGTTGAAGAATTCAAAACGCAAATTGTCCGCCCGTTTGAGGAAAATCATGTTGGGCACGTTTTCCAGAATGCTGTCGAGAAACTGGGTTGTTTCCCGCAGTTTTTCCTCTGCCTGTTTACGCGCGGAAATGTCCGTTTCGATCGCCATGTAGCCCTGCAGCTTGCCGGATGCGTCGCGTAATGGGTCGCAGCTGATCTGCACCCAATACGGTTGACCGTCTTTGCGATAGTTGATCAGTTCGGCACTGAACGATTCCTTGCGCGACAATTGCTGCCGGATATACTGGATAGTCTCCGGGTCGCTTTGCATGCCCTGCAATAAATCCCCCGGCTTGCGGTGGATCACCTCATTCAGGCTGTAGCCCGTGATGCGGGTAAAGCCTTCGTTGATCCAATCAATTTTGCCTTCCGTGTCGGTGATGATGACGCCATTGGTGGTCTGGCTCGCCACCCGTGAGAGGCGCGCCAGCTGCAGCTGGGCGTCGATGGTCAGATGCAGGTTGAGTTGCGCCTCGACACAATCGGCCAGATCGCGCAGGGACTGTTTCTCCTCCTGATTCAGCGTGCGGGGGCGGCTATCGATGATGCAGAGCGTACCGATGGTGTATCCGTCCGGCGTACTGAGCGGAGCGCCGGCGTAGAAACGGATGTACGGCGCGCCGGTGACCAGCGGGTTGTCGGCAAAGCGATAGTCGAGCCGGGCATCGTTGACTTCAAAGGTGTCCGTCCCCAGGATCGCGTGGCCGCAAAATGAAATATCTCGTCCCGTTTCGCATGCCTCCAGCCCCTGCTTCGATTTGAACCATTGCCGGTCGGCATCGATCAGTGAAACCAGGGCGGTTTCAACCCCGAACAGGTGTTTGGCCAGTCGCGTGATGCGGTCAAAACGCTCTTCCGGCGCGGTATCCAGCAGTTCTTGCTCGCGCAGTGCCTGAAGCCGTTTGATTTCATTTTCCGGGAACGGCGGTGCTTGCATGCTCAATACATTCCTGTCTGTCTGGGGCCGGCCATTGCAGTGTTATTGTATGCGGGGCGCTACCCAATCGAGTTTAGACGGCTTTACCGGCGCTGCCAATATCAAATCCCGCACGGTTTTTCACTTGTCGCCCAACAGCCCCTGACTGGCGGCGGCCGGCCTGACGTCGGGGTAATACACCCGCGCATAGCTGCGTGCCAGGTTGCTGGTCCACGGCAGGCCGTCAGACTGGCCGATCTTTTGCCAGTGTTGCATGAGGGTGTGGTCGTATTCCGCGATACCCCCTGCCAGCCGACTGGCATCGTAGCGCTCATCATGGCGG
The DNA here is from genome assembly GCA_021851875.1 of Pseudomonadota bacterium. GTDB lineage: Bacteria > Pseudomonadota > Gammaproteobacteria > Burkholderiales > JAJZQI01 > JAJZQI01. Next base: position 61,283 of record JAJZQI010000012.1, read on the forward strand.
AAAGTGTATTCGGGCAGGCGCGGTTTTTGCGCGGCGGCTTGATCGATATGGCCGACGCACAATCCCACCAGCGGGAAGGTTTTATCCGGCAGTTGCAGCAGCTCGATCATGGCCTGCGGGTTGCGGCGAATGCCGCCGATCGGCACCACGTCGAGGCCCAGCGAACGGGCTGCCGTCATCATGTGGCCCAGGGCAATGCCGCAATCGACGCCGCCCATCAGCAGGCCTTCCACACTTTCGTGAATCAGCTGCTGCCGGCCGGCCATGCCGATAGCCAGTGCGGTCTTGTGGAAATCCATGATGACCGCCAAAAACACCGGAGCACGTGCAATCCATGCCTGATCACCGGCGAGTTCGGCAATGCGTGCACGGCGGGCGGCGTCCTGCACGACTACGACGGACACCTGCTGGCCATTCATGGAGGTGGGGCTGCGATATCCGCTGCGTCGACGGGCTGGTCGGTGAAGCTGCGGTCACTTTTGTGTTGCAGCAACAGGTCCACTACCGCATTCATGCTTTTCTCCGGAATGTTTCAATTTTGCACAAGGCAGGATTATCAAGCGTACATCCATCGCCTTCAAGTCCTTGTACGGGTTCCGCATTAAAGAGGCGTATGAGAAAAACGGTGTGAAAGTTTATCGGCAAAATGTGATCGGGTGTACTAGACTTTAGCCATGAAGGCAAGATGGTAAGGATTGTATCTTCCTGCTAGAATTTTTTATTGTTTTGATTATCAAAATAATATCTTCCGATAATCTGCTGTTGGAGTGGTCTGGCAATAGGATTCAGGTATGGCCGGAGATTTGGCAAAAACAATTCTGATCGTCGATGATTCCCCCGAAAATCTGGCAGTTCTGAGTGAATTGCTGCAACCGGCGTATCAGGTCAGGGCGGCGACTTCCGGCAGGAAAGCCTTGCGGATTGCCGCGACCGTGCCGCGCCCCGACCTGATTTTGCTGGATGTCATGATGCCGGAACTGGACGGTTACCAGGTGTTCGACCAGTTGCGTGCAAATCCGGCTACGCAAGACATCCCGGTGATATTCGTGACGGCCATGGACAGTGTGGAAGCGGAAATGCGGGGATTGGATGCGGGCGCCGTCGATTACATCACCAAGCCGATTGTCCCGCCCGTGGTGTTGGCCAGGGTGCATACTCAGCTTACGCTGAAACAGGCGCGCGACTGGCTGCATGATCAAAACAGTTTGCTCGAGGCCGAGGTGTCGCGCCGCATGGCCGAGAATGAGCTGATCCAGGAGGTCAGCATACGCGCGCTGGCGCGTCTGGCCGAGATTCGCGATCCGGAAACCGGCAATCATATTCTGCGGACGCAGGGCTATGTCAAACAGCTGGCCGTCGGATTAAGGCTGCATCCGCGTTTCAGCAGCACCCTGAGCGAACGCTATATTACCTTGCTTACGCGATCTGCGCCGTTGCACGACATCGGCAAGGTCGGCATACCCGATGCCATTTTACGCAAGCCCGGGCCATTGACCCCGCAGGAATGGGAAATCATGAAAACCCACGCGCAACTGGGCAGCGAGGCGATCGAACTGGCCGAGCGCGACACCGAGAAACACGTCGAATTTCTTGTTTTGGCAAAGGAAATTGCGCATTGGCATCATGAAAAATGGGACGGTTCGGGCTATCCGGACGGTTTGGCCGGCGATGCCATTCCCGTTTCGGCGCGTATCATGGCGCTGGCTGATGTATTCGATGCGCTGATCTCCGCGCGGGCATACAAGAGCCCCATGGCCTTTGAGACGGCGCGCAATTTGATTGCCGAATCCCGCGGCGTCCATTTTGATCCGGATATGGTGGACAACTTCCTGGCCCATTTCGAAGCGTTCTGCGATATCGCCAGGCGTTATCAGGACACACCGGAGGAGCTGGCCAGTGAGTGAAGCCGCGCGGATCTTGCTGGCTGAGGATGAAGCCATTCTGGCGCGCATCATCCGGGATCTGCTGCAGGCGGAAGGGCATGAGGTGGTCACCTGCGGCGACGGAATAACGGCCTGGGAATGCCTGAGAGACGCGCAGTCGCCCTTTGATGCGGTGCTGCTCGACTGCGTGCTGCCTGAACTGAGCGGCATGGAGGTGTTGCGGCGCATTAAAAGCGCGCCGGCGTTCACCCATCTGCCGGTCATTATGGAAACGGCATTGAATGATACCGGGAATATCCGCAAGGGCTTGAGGGCGGGGGCGTATTACTACCTGACCAAGCCGTTCGAGCCGGACGTGTTGCTTGCGATCGTCAATGCCGCTTTGCAGCAGGGCAGAGAACGGCGCGACATGCTGGAAAGTGTGCGGCGGGTGGAAAAACCGCTGACTTTGCTGCAGACGGGGCAGTTTCACTATCGCGATCTCGACGAGGCGCATCTGTTGGCCAATTATCTTGCCCATGCCTGCCCGGAGCCGGAAAGGGTGATACAGGGCATGCAGGAACTGCTTGTCAACGCGGTTGAGCACGGCAATCTGGCAATCAGCTACCAGGAAAAAGGCGAGTTGCTGCGCCGTGGCAGTTGGGGCCAGGAGATTCTGCGCCGTCTTGCTTTGCCCGAGTTCAGCGAGCGCAAGGTAACCGTCATATTCGACCGTACGCCCACCCGCCTGCAGCTTACCATCCGTGATCAGGGAGACGGTTTCGCTTGGGAGCCGTACCTCGATTTTTCCGCCGAGCGGGCATTCGATCTGCATGGCCGAGGAATTGCCCTGGCCGGTAAACTCAGCTTCGACCGGCTGGAATTTCAGGGGAATGGCAACACCGTTGTCGCCAGCGTTCATCTCGCGTCGTTCCCCCAGCTGAACAATCCAGCACAGGAAAGCGACTGATGCCGGCGCCTGTGTTCCGTGATTTGCGTAAATTCCTCTTCAGCCGGGCGCTCGTGCTGCGCATCGTGTTGGCCTATACCGTGTTTGCCGCGCTTTGGGTGGTCTTGTCGGGCAAGGCGGCGGAGCTGGTACTGGGCGATGCAGCCTGGTCCTTGCCGGCGAACACCCTCACGGGGGGGCTGTTTGTGCTGTTCACTTCAGTCTTGCTCTATGCAGTACTCATGCGTGTGCGTCGCTATACGTCCAATGCTGCCCAGGTCGACTCCAGGCAGGGCGGTAGCAGGCCGGTGCTGCCGTTGCCGCTGCTGCTGCTCTGGTGCGGCATTATCGTCGCCGCCGGCGGCGGGATTCGACACAGCTATATGTATTCACGGCATGAGGAAATGCAGCGTCTTGACGCCATCGCCGTGATGAAATCACATCAAATTGCCGATTGGCTGAGGGAACGGCGGGGGGATGCCGACCTGCTGCTCGGAACGCCCTATCTGGTAAGCACCTATCTGCGTTGGCAAAACAACGGCGATCAGGCCAGCCGCAGCCAGCTCCTCGGGCGCTTGGAGCGGCTGCGCCGGATACGCGGATATGAGAGTTTCTCGCTGGTGAATCCGCAGCTGCAAAATGTCGCCGGCAGCGCTTTGGCTCCCGCGCTATTGGCGGATGCGGCGCAGGCAGGAGTCCGCCGTGCCATCGCCGAGCGGCGCGTGCAGCAGATCGGTCCCTATCAGGATGCGGCCGGACGAGTGCTGCTGGATTATGCCATTCCCTTGTTCGACGGCGCGAACCCGGCCGTTGTCGTGCTCCTGCATATTAATACGCAGGACTGGCTGCAACGGATATTGCATAACTGGCCGCAGCCAAGCAGGACAGCCGAGGCAGACCTTTTCCGACGGCAGGGCGATGATTTTGTGTTCCTGTCGGCGTTGCGCTTTTTGCCGGACCGGACATTGAGGGTGCGTTTACCCGTCAAGGGCGACAATGTGCTGGCGGACTGGGCCGCCCGGCCGCAATCGGGTTCACTCGTTTTTCTGGCAGGGACGGATTACCGTCGCGTTCCTGTGGTCGGGATGATTCGCCCGGTGGATGGCACCGATTGGTATTTGCTGGTCAAGCAGGACAATGATGAAGTCTTCGCCGCGGCAGCCCATGACGCGATTTGGATCGGCCTGACCGGCTTGCTGAGTATTTTTACGGTTGGTGCGTTGTTTTATCTGCTGCGCCAGCGGCAGCAGCTCGATATGGCGGCGCGTATCAGCGAGGAGCAGGAGGCGCGTCTGCAGGCATTGCAGCTCTTGTCGGCCATCGCCGAAAGTTCGACCGATGCGATTTTTGCGGAAGACCTCGAGGGGCGTTGCATTCTGATCAATCAGGCTGCCGGCCGCTACATCGGCAAGCCCGAAGCCGAAGTGCTCGGCACCGACGTCAAGCGCTTTTTTGCCGGCGAACAGGCCGATCATCTTGCGGCGGAGAGCCGGCGAGTCATTGCGGAAGGCAAAATAGAGACGGCCGAGGACGAACTGGACACGGCCGTCGGCCGGCGTACCTTCCTGAGCACACGCGGTCCTTTGCGTGGCAGCAACGGCAGGCTGATCGGTGTATTCGGCATTGCCCGCGATATTACCGAGCGCAAGCAGACGGAACTGGCCATCCAGCAAAGCGAGCGGCGCTTTCATGATATAGCCAATGCATCGGCAGACTGGATTTGGGAGGCGGATGCCGGCGGGCGTTTCACTTTTGCCTCAGACAGCGTGACGGAACTGCTGGGTTATACCCCGGCGGAAATCGTCGGCCGTACGCCGTTCGAGCTGATGCCGGAAGAAGAGGGAAGGCGCGTGGCAGCAAAGTTTGCCGCCTATGTCGCACGCCGTGAGCCTTTTCATGACCTGGAAAACATCAACCGGCACAAGGATGGCAGCCTGCGTTACATTCTCACCAATGGCGTGCCCATTCTGGCCGAAAACGGCGCATTGCTGGGTTACCGCGGGCTGGACCGCGATGTGACGGCAATGAAAAAGAGCGAGCAGACCTTGCGCGAGAGCGAGGCGCGTTTTCGCACCCTGTTCGACAACGCAGCGGTTGCGATCAGGATTCACGACCCGGCCGACGGCCAGGTGTTGGCTGCCAACCGCCGGGCTATCGAGGATTGCGGCTGTCGGACGCTGGAGGAAATGGCATCGCTGGAGCCGTGGCTTGACTTCCCATACAGTGCCGCGGAATTTGCCGCTTTCGTGCGCTTGGCGGCGGCAGATAAACCGCAGCGGTTCGAGTGGAAAAGCCGTAATCTGGCCGGCAAGACATACTGGCAGGAAGTGCTGTTGAACAGGATCGAGATCAATGGGGCGGATCGTGTGCTGTCCTCCTCCATTGACATTACCCGACGCAAGGCGGCGGTCGATGCGCTGCATCATCAGGCGGAAGAACTGCGTCAGCGCAATGAAGAGCTGGAACGATTCAACCGGGCATCGGTCGGGCGTGAGATGGACATGATTACGCTCAAGCGGCTGGTCAACGCACTGTCCATTGAGCTGGGTCGTGAACCGCCGTTCTCGCTCGACTTTCTCGATGCCGCGCCGGGCAAAATGCCAAAACGGCAAAATGAAACCTGATCCGCATGCGGCAGGTCGATACAACACTTAACTGGAACAGATATGACCGAGGGGGCTGACGGCAAAATACTCGATATCCTGGTTGTCGAGGACAATTCCGCCGATTTCCTTTTGCTGCAAAGGCACCTGGAGCGCGAGGGATTGCTGGTCCATTGTCAGCGAGTCGAAACCAATACTGAGTTGGACAAGGCGCTGTCGAGTGAATGGGATGTCGTTCTGTCGGACTATAATGTGCCGGGCATGGACGCCTATGACATTCTCAGGCGCGTTCGCCTGCATTATCCGGATCTGCCGGTCATCCTGGTTTCCGGCAGTGTCGGCGAGGAAACCGCCGTCGAGTTGTTGCATCAGGGGCTGGATGATTTTGTGCTGAAAGGCAATCTTGGCCGGCTGGTGCCCGGCATTCGCCGCGCCTTGACGCAGCAGGAGGCCTTGCGCGGCCAGCAAAAGGCGGAACAGGCGCTGGTGGAAAACCGGCAGGCTGCCTTCGAAGCGCAGCGACAAGCGCAACTGGCGGCGCTCAACCTGATGGAAGACGCGATAGCTGCGCGTGAGCGCGCTGAGGCCGCCCATGCCTCCTTGCTCGAGTCGGAAGCCAAGTACCGTTTGTTGGCGGAAAACTCTGCCGACTGGATTTTTTGGCTCTGGCCGGACGGCAGCTTCAAATATGTCTCGCCCGCTTGCGAACGGATTTCCGGCTGCAGTCCCGACGAGTTCCTGGCCGATGCGGATTTGATGTCCCGGCTGATTCACCCGGCCGATCGCGCGTTCTACTTGCAGCACGTCAATGAAAACGAGCATGCCGACGAGACAGAGCTTGAATTCCGCTTGCAACGGAAGGATGGCTCCCTGTGCTGGATCGGCCATCATTGTCAGCCGATTTTTAATGAGCAGGGCGAGTTCATCGGGCGTCAGGGGGCCAATCGGGATATTACCGAGCGCCGGCAGGCGGAAGAACAGCTGCGCAAGCTGGCGCAGGCGGTGGAGCAGAGTCCGGAAAGCATTTTGATCACCGATCTGGACGGCCACATCGAATACGTCAACGCGGCCTTTGTGCGCAATACCGGTTATACCCGGGAAGAAATCATCGGCCAGAAAACCAACGTGCTGCGCTCGGGTAAAACGCCGGCGGCAACCTATCAGGCGCTGTGGCACGCCATGCTGCACGGCCGGTCATGGAAGGGCGAGTTCATCAACCGGCGCAAGGACGGCAGCGAACACGTCGAATTCGCCATCATCACCACGATTTACCAGCCGGACGGCCGTCCCAGCCATTATGTGGCGGTGCAGGAGGATATTACCGAGAAAAAACAGCTGGGCCTTGAGCTGGATCAATACCGTCATCACCTGGAAGAGCTGGTGGCGACCCGCACCGCAGAGCTTGAGGCGGCGCGGACTCAGGCGGATGCCGCCAACCAGGCAAAAAGCGCTTTTCTGGCCAATATGAGCCATGAAATCCGTACCCCGATGAATGCCATCGTGGGTTTAACCCATCTGCTGCGGCTGAGCAAACTCGACCATGAGCAAAACAGCCGCCTGAGCAAAATCGACGAAGCGGCGCAGCATTTGCTCTCTATCATCAACGACATTCTTGATCTGTCCAAAATCGAGGTCGGACGGATAGAGCTGGAGCAGGCGGATTTTTCTCTGGCCTCCATCCTCGATCACACTCGCTCGCTCATCGCAGGCCAGGCTACAGCCAAAGGGCTGGCCATCATCATAGAGAACGAAGGGGTGCCGCAGTGGTTACGGGGGGATGCGACCCGATTGCGGCAAGCCATGCTTAACTACGCCGGCAACGCCATCAAGTTTACCGAACGCGGCACGATCTGGCTGCGCGCCCGTTTGCTGGAAGAAAACGAGGCCGACTTACGGGTACGCTTTGAAGTGCGCGATACCGGCATCGGCATCGCGGCGGAAAACCTGACAAAACTCTTCCAGCCCTTTATTCAGGCCGATGTTTCGACGACCCGGAAATACGGCGGTACCGGTTTGGGCCTGGCCATCACACGGCGCCTGGCGGGCATGATGGGAGGCGATGCGGGGGCGGAAAGCGTACCGGGGCAGGGCAGCACTTTCTGGTTTACGGCTTTGCTGCAACGCGGTCACGGGGTGGAAACGCCCGTGTCGGACAGAGGCACGGGCGATGCCGAGGGCGCCCTGCGCAACAGACATGGCGGTGCCAGGGTGCTGCTGGTGGAAGATCATCCGATTAATCGCGAGGTTGCGCTCGAATTACTGCATTCCGTCGGCTTGAATGTCGATTTGGCGGAAAACGGCAAGGAAGCGCTGGAATGGGTGAACAGGCAGCAATACGCGCTGATTCTGATGGACGTGCAGATGCCCGAAATGGATGGTCTGGCCGCAACCCGTGAAATCCGCAAATTGCCGGAATATGCTCGGGTGCCGATTCTGGCGATGACCGCCAACGTCTTTGACGAAGATCGCCAGAGCTGCCAAGCCGCCGGGATGAACGATTTTGTCGCCAAACCGGTGATTCCGGCGGCTTTGTACGCCGTGCTGCTGCATTGGCTGGATGCCGGCGGCTTGCCCGCGGGAACCCGCCCGGAGCCGTCCGCGTCCATCCCGTCCGCACCGCTTGCATATATTGCCGTGCCCCAGCTCGAGGCCATCGCCGGACTGGATGCCAAACGCGGTCTTGCCGTTGTCAAATACGACTATGCCAAATACCGCCATCTTCTGAGCATGTTCACCGACACCCATCGGCACGACATGCAAAAAGTGCGTACCCTGATCATGGAAAACCAGCGCAACGACGCCGCGCGCATTGCACACACCCTCAAGGGGGTGGCGGCCACACTGGGCGCCTTCCATACGGCTGAATTGGCGGCAGAACTGGATGCCGCCTTGCGCGGTAAAGCCGATAACGAAGCATGTCTGCGCCAGTCATTCGTGTGTGAACAGGCGCTGGAACAGTTGCTGCGGGCAGTCCGGCATCTTCCGGCGGACATGGGTAGCCAGACAGGAAGCCCGACAAACCAGGCGGTGTCGGACGACATGTTGCTGCAGTTGGAGCAGTTGCTGGCCGAAAACAACACACGTGCAACCAAGCTGGCGCACGACATCGAGCCGTTGCTACGGGAAAAGTTTGGCAGGGCGTTTGACGATTTCAGGCAGAGTATCGACGGGTTCGATTATGAAAGTGCGCTGGAGCTGTTGCGTAAAAAATTGCGACACACTGCCAGTCGGCGAAAGAAGAATTGAATGAAACAGCCTCCCTAGAGCGGCTGCTTCAGGTGCTGGGGTCTGGCCAGCAGCGGGCATCGTCTCGGCGCTGACGGGCGTCTTTCGGGGGGCTTACGTCAGGCGAAGCACCAAGGGAAGTCTCTTTATCCTTGCCGCCAAAGCGATATTTTAGCAGCCGCCACTTGCCCGCATTGTTTGTCCGGCTGTTAATGGATGTTGTTGGGTGGGATGGGACGGTAATTCAAAGAAAAAGCCCGCATAGGGCGGGCTTTGTGGATTTCGCTGGACTGTGCGAAACAAGGTGTTGGTGGGCCTGCGTCTATCGAACAAATCTCTGTATGCCTTATTAATACTTGACCTACCTGTTTTGTTTTTTCAAGTTACCCCCAGCAAGTCGGTGCTGTCGTTTTGTCTGAATTTCGCTCGTGAAGATGTCTATCATTCAGAGCATGAAAAACGGAATCTGAATTGGATATTCAATGACTCAACAGACGAATGAGACAGCAAGGGTTTATCCGCCAATGTCGACCGAGCTCAAGATGGTACTCGCCAGGCTTTCTCCTGAGGAGCACAGGGTGATGGTCGGTACGGCAAATTTGCTTATACGAATGCGAAAGTATGGCGCGACCAATCTGGATGAGGCCATTCAAATAGCGGATCAGATAATCAAACGGAAACACCAGGAGAAGCTGGATGAATCAAAAACCTAAACCGAGTCGTGATGAGATATTGGCACGCATCCGGACAAAGGCTCTTTTACAACAAGTCATGTATGGGCCAACAAAACAGAGTCTGGAGACATTGCAGGGTGCATTGGCTGAAAAACGCCGCAGGGAGGCGGGTAAATCTCAGGAGTGATTTTGGGTTTTAGGAGTGCCGAAAATCAACCCTTATCTGCACGCTCAATTGACTGCGCTTCCTTTGACCAGCCTGGGGGAAACGTTGTTCTATCGGGTCACCGGGGACCAGTGACCGCCGCCCGGCCACATGGCAGGAAATGTTGTGTTGGCGCTGGCTGCTTCGATGACTGGCAGCATGAAGGAGGACAGTGCTGCAATGATTTCATGCAGTGCCAGCGCTTCCAATCTGTTCTTGCGTAGAAAAGCCTGCCACTGTGCTTGTTTTTGCACATCTTGTGCAAACTCATCCGTGAGACCGAATGGAATCCTGCCAGTCAGGGCCGTTTTGCGTCGATCGAAGGTGGCCTGAACGGCTTGGCGAAGCGTGTCACCATCGAAGTCGGTGTGCTGCGCCAGTATCCACAGGTCAAAATAGTCTTTCATGCGACTGTTGGCGATGCCAAGGGATGACAGCGCCTCGAATTTTTCGGCCACCACGGTGTAGCGTGGATAGACCCGCAGCTTGGGTGCTGCGAATTCCGACAGCATGACAGGGTATTCGACATCCTCCGGGCCAGGCGTGACGGCATCGCCGAATCCAATATCGATCTGGATCGGGCAGCGTGCGCCATCGATCACGCCGAGCAACATCACGCGCACACCAGCGTAGTTCGCCTCCTTGCGAATTTCGGCGGCCTGCACGGTGTCGGGTTGAAACACCACGCCATCGTGAGTTTCTATCGCGCAAATTTCTCTGAAAACAACTCCGATGTGCGGCAGTTCTGCCGAGCCGAATCCCAGAAAATCGGCATCACGTGTTGGGCGATGAGGGATGTCGAACCACAGATCAAAAAGTAGTGCACCTTTCAGAAGAAATTGTTCGGCGTGCTGCGAGATGCTGATCCGGTACAGCAGTCGCTCAATCGCGTAGCGCGTGAGAACCAGACTGAAATCCTGCTTGGTCTCGCGGGCGCGGTTAAGCAATCTCGCACGTACGGATGCCGCCACATTTCGTTCACTCATGGCAGGCTCTCCATGTAGGGCCGCATCACGTTTGCCACGCGACACAGCGTAGCATAGTGCCAGAGCTCGTCCATGGTCACGCGCTTGGCACGCCATGCCTCTTGTAGCGCTTCCATCGCTACATCGAGGCCGATCTTGTTGCGAAACTTGAAGCAGTCGGTCACCGTGCGGGCAACGTTGGTCACGCGTACGGGCACGCCATCGATCTGGCGCTCTTCAATCCCATCGGTCAGCGCAGCGCCGGAGAAGCGCACAATGCGCAGCGGCGGGTAATCCATCTTCGGTGCGCGCGCCTTGTTGGGAATAGCCAGCCAGACCTCGAACGGTGACTGCGTGGTGAGGTCGTGCACCCGCAGTGCCGAAAGCAGGCAGACGATGGCTTGCGGGTGTTTGCGTGCCACCTCGGCCAGCGTGCCATGCTCGGATACTCTGCGATCAGGGCGTGCATATAGGCCGCGCCCCACGCGGACGAGCAGGCCCTGCCAAACCAGCCGTGTGAGGGCGATACTGGGCAGGCCGAGCGCCTTGAGATCACGCGGGCGGACGAGACCGCGCTGGGCGGCAAGATTCAGAATGGTTTGGTGCGTACTTTCCATGGTTGCATAATGTTGCATTAGGTCGGTAGATGTCAATAACTACCAACGAAATGCAACATTATGCAACGACTGCCTTTACCTATGCATGTCGCAGCGGATTGCACCTTAATCATCTGCCACAGGCAATACCTTGCGATTGTGATCCATCGAGTCGTGAAACCATCGGGTACTGGCTTGAATGGTTTGCTGGGCGAGCGATGGCTGCTCTGAAACTGGCGGAGCGCTTGTACGTCGATTTCGCCAATCACACAGTAGTCGGTGACCCCTCCTTTGACTCGCAGCACGTCGCGTTTCCAGCTGTCCTTGAATGGGGCGCGGATGCGGCTGTCACCGTATTGCCGATCGTTACATTGAATGATGTAGGCATGCATGTCCAGCGCGGCAGATTCAACCAGCGCATTGAAGGTTTCTGTATCTGGATTCCATTCCGGTACAAATAGCACATCCACCTTGCCACGCAGGTCGGCACGGTAACTGATGTTGGTTAATTCGCTGCAAACCAGCAGCGCAAAGCGAAGGTCACCATGTTGAATGACTGGTGGTTTTACCCATGTTTTGTCAGGCCGCATTTCCAAGCCGGCCAACCGGAACAACTCCTGCTCCTCATGCAAAGCTGGGCGCTGCTTGTCCTGCCGGTAAATCATCAGTGAGGGGAACCCTACGCCGTCGTGTAGCAGGGCTGCCCATACTTGATTGCGTACCCGCGCCTTGCTTGCATGCAAGTACTGGATACCCGTGATCAGTGAGATACCTCGGCCTTGAAGCTTGCGGGCAATGCGTACGAACCAGTGCGCGGGCAGTGCCAATTCCGGCAGAATCAGATAGCGACTATTGCGAGGTTGGGTGATCACAGTATCTAGCATGCGGCACAAACGTGCATATCGGTTGATATCCGGATCAGGCATATGCATTACCCGATTCGGTGTGCTCACATCGAACTGCTGTTGCAAGTGATTGGGCGCGACGATGGCTGCCGCACCTGCACGCGGCCCGGGCCGACGGCCATAGCCCACTTGGGCGCGAATCCCTTCCTAGTGCATCAGGAGGATGGTAATCTAATGAAAAAGCCCGCTAGATGCGGGCTTTATGGATTTCGCTGGACTGTGCGAAACATGGAATTGGTGGAGCCGGCGGGAATCGAACCCGCGTCCGCAAATCCTCTACAGGCAGTTCTACATACTTAGTCTGATTATTTGGATTTAACCGTTTGCGCGCCAACCAGACAGGCTAGCATTCGGCGAGTTGTCTTAATTTAGCGTTCCAGCCAACAACACTCAGTAACGCGATCCGATGTAAATGACACTGCTGCCGGTTTTACCCGACCTGGCCCATCGGCCTGCCAGTGCAGTGTCCGGCTGGATTAAGCAGCCAGAGAGTAGTTTTCGTCGTTTGCGACTATTTGTTTCCAGATGGATTTACGAGGTAACTGGGCCTCGGTATGCCCTGCGTTGCTTTGCAATCTACGTCGAAACCAGGTCGGCCCCGGTATCGTCTTTACTGCTGTGTGTGATTCTATCAGATTCAAAAAAGTTCCCCTAATGCTTTGCTGCTCACCATCCCGGTGCGTCATGCACGGAGGCGGTGCTGCCTGGGGTGCCCTTGTATTGGTAAATGGGGGTGTTCCGGAGCGTTTCAAGAGTGGCATGCAAGATGCTTTAAAAATTTTCACGGGCTGGCGCCTGCGCAAAATGTTGCATATTTTATATATCTTCATGTGGCGACATTGCCCGCTTCGGTAAATTCTTATCACGGGAGTAACAGCATGACACCGCAACAAGTGGAACTGGTAAAACAATCCTGGAGCAAGGTGGCGCCCATCAGCGATAAAGCGGCCGAACTGTTTTACGGCAAGCTGTTTGAGCTCGACCCCGCGCTCAAGCCGTTGTTCAAAGGCGACATGGCGGCACAGGGACGCAAGCTGATGGCCATGATCAACACGGCGGTGGTCAATCTGGATCGCCTGGATGAAATCGTGCCGGCAGTGCAGGATCTGGGGCGGCGTCATGTAGGCTATGGGGTGAAGGACGCGCACTATGACACGGTGGCCAGTGCGCTGCTGTGGACCTTGGGCGCGGGGCTGGGCGATGCTTTTACCGCTGATGTGAAGACGGCCTGGACCGAGGCTTACGGTATTCTCGCCGGCGCGATGAAAGCCGCAGCCACCGGCTGAGGAGTTGTTTGGCGGCCGCTAAAGCGCAAAGCGCTGGTGCAACTCCGGCAGGATCACGTCGGTATCATGCAATTGCAGGGCAAACTGTCGCATGGTGTCCGGTTCGCCATGTACCAGATAGGTCCTGGCCGGGCTGCCCAGTTGTTTGTGCCAGGCCAGCAGTTCGGCCTGGTCGGCATGGGCGGAGAAGCCGTTGATGGTGTGAATGCGGGCGCGCACAGGGATATCTTCGCCAAAGATACGCACGTGTTTGACGCCGTCGATGATCAGCCGCGCCAGCGTGCCTGCGGCGGCAAAGCCGACGAAGATGACGCTGGATTCCTTGCGCCACAGGTTGTGACGCAGGTGATGGCGAATGCGGCCGCCGGTACACATGCCCGCGCCGGCCATGATGATGGCGCCGCCGCCAATGCGGTTGAGCGCGGTGGATTCGGCCGTCTCGCGGGTGAAGTGCAGGCCGGGCATGTGAAAGGGGTCGTGCCCCTGATGAAAGGCCCGGGCAATATCGCTGTCGTAACAGTCCGGGTGGCGCGTGAAAATGCTGGTGGCGGAGATGGCCATGGGCGAGTCGAGGAACACCTGGGTTGAGCGGGGGATGCGTTCCTGTTCGCTGCCTTCGCGCAGGTAGTAGAGCAGTTCTTGCGCCCGCTCCAGGGCAAAGGTCGGAATGACGACATTGCCGCCGCGGCGGAACGTTTCGTTGATGGCTGCGTACAGTTCTTCCACCGACGGGGCGAGCGGTTTGTGCTGGCGGTCGCCGTAAGTCGTTTCCATAATAACTACGTCAACGGGTTCCGCTGGTGTTTGCGGCGCGCGCAGCAAGGGACGGCCGGCGTTGCCGATGTCGCCGGAGAAAAATACCCGGCGGTTTTGACCGGCTTCGCTCAGTTGCAGCAGGATGCTGGCCGAGCCGAGGATGTGGCCGGCATCGTAAAAGGTGGCCACGATGCCCGGCGCGAGCTCCATGTCCTGGCCGTACTGTGCCGTGCGGCCGAATTGCTCGGTGCTGTTGAGCGCATCGAGTACCGAATAGAGCGGTTCCGGCATGGCCTTGGAGCCGTGCCGCACGCGTTTGCGCGACTGATAGCGCGCTTCCTCTTCCTGCAGGTGGGCGGCGTCGAGCATCACCAGGCGAGCCAGTTCGCGCGAGGCGGAGGTGGTGATGATCTCGCCGCGGAAGCCGCGTTTGACCAGCAGGGGAATGCGCCCGCTGTGATCCAGGTGGGCATGGGTCAGCAGCAGAAAGTCGATGTCCGAGGGTGCAAAGCCGAAATCGGCGGCATTGTCTTCGGCCAGTTCATGGCCGCCCTGATACATGCCGCAATCGATGAGAATTTTTTTTCCGTTGCACTCAAGCAGGTGGCAGGAACCGGTTACGCCCAGATCGGCGCCATGAAAGGAAAGTTGCATAGCCCCTCCGTTGGTGTTGTTGGTCGCAGAGGCTTGTGCGCTCAACCGTGCGACTTCAGGTAGATCAGGATGTCTTGTGGCTGGTCAATGATGGCATCGGCACCCCATGCCTGGGGCCGATCGTCCTCGGCCAGGTAGCCCCAGCCGGCAACCAGGGCGGGCATGCCGGCTGCGTGGGCTGCTACCACATCGCGCTGGGCATCACCCACATAGAGGCACTGATCCGGTGCCAGCCCCATTTCCGCACAGGCATGCAGCATGGGGGCGGGGTGCGGCTTGGGCTGCGGGCAGGTGTCGCCTGACACGACGGTGGCCGCTTCGGCGGCAAGTCCCAGGGCGCGCATGAGCGGCCGGGTGAAGCGTTCCGGTTTGTTGGTGACAATGCCCCACAGACGGCTTTGCGATCCGAGTTGCTGCAGCACTTCTGGCATGCCGGCAAACAGGGCGCTGTGGCCGTGTTGCAGGTCTTCGTAAAGACGCAGGTATTCACTGCGCAGGCGCTCGAAGTCGTCCTGCTCCGGTGAGATGCCGAAGCCTAACCCCAGTAGACCCCGGGCGCCGTGCGAAGCAACCGGGCGGATCGTCTCATGCGGCAGCGGCAGCAGGCCGTAGGATTCGCGCAGGAGGTTGAGGGCCAGCCCCAGGTCGGGCGCCGTGTCGGCAAACGTGCCGTCCAGATCGAACAGAACGGCGCGGATCATGCCGACGGCTGGCAGTACATCATGTAGTTGACGCTGGTGTCGGCTTCGAGCTTGTAGGTTTTTTCCAGCGGGTTGTAGGTCAGGCCGGTGAGGTCCCGCACATCCAGCCCCGCATTGCGGGCCATGCGGGACAGCTCCGACGGCTTGAGGAATTTGGCGTATTCATGCGTGCCCTTGGGCAGCATGTTGAGCACGTATTCGGCCCCTACTACGGCGAAGAGATAAGACTTGGTATTGCGGTTCAAGGTGGAAAAGAACACGTAGCCGTCCGGCTTGACCAACTTGGCGCAGGCACGCACCACGCTTTCCGGATCGGGTACGTGCTCGAGCATTTCCATGCAGGTGACCACGTCAAAACTTGCCGGCGCTTCTTCGGCCAGGGCTTCCACGGCCTGCAAGCGGTAGTCGACCCGGTTGCCCGATTCCAGCAAATGCAGCTTGGCCACCTTGAGCGGCTTTTCCGCCATGTCGATGCCGGTGACCTCGGCCCCTTTGGCCGCCATGCTTTCAGACAGAATACCGCCGCCGCAGCCGACGTCGAGTACCCGTTTGCCGCTTATCTTGGCAATGCCGTCGAGGTATTCAAGGCGCAGCGGGTTGATATCGTGCAGCGGCTTGAATTCACTGTTCGGGTCCCACCAGCGGTGTGCCAGGGCGGAAAATTTGTCCAGCTCCAGCTGGTCGGCGTTGAGTGTCTGGATTTCGGTATTCATGGGCGGAATTAAAGCATAGAACGGGGGAATGGGGAATGGGAAGTAGGGAGCAGGGAGCAGGCGGGCAGGCGGGCAGGCGGCTGAACTGCTTCCCCCTTTGCAAAAGGGGGATTGAGGGGGATTGTACAGCCTAGACTTTTGCCCGCTCACCGCTCACCGTTCACCGTTCACCGTTCCCTGCTCCCAGATGATGCTGCGCCAACCGCACCTGCCAGCGGGCGGCCAGCGCGTGCAGGTCGGCCTGACTGGTCCAGGTGGGCTGGCGGTCGCGCACAACCTGCTTGCCGTCGATCCAGACTTGGCTGACGTGCTCGCGTCCGGCCGCGTAGACGATGTGTGACAGCGGGTCGAAACAGGGGTGCGTTTCCGGCGTGTCGAGGTTGATGGCGGCAATGTCGGCGGCCTTGCCGGGCTGCAGCGAGCCGGTGCGTTCTGCCAGTCCCAGCGCCTTGGCGCCATTGAGGGTGGCCATGGCGAGCACTTCATGGGCCGGCAGGGCTTCGGCGAACCCGCTGCTGCCCTTGGCCAGCAATGCCGCCAGCCGCATTTCGGCCAGCAGATCCATGCGATTGTTGCTGGCGGCGCCATCGGTGCCCAAGCCGATGTTGATGCCGGCTTGCTGCATGGCGTGAATGGGGGCAATGCCGCTGGCCAGCTTGAGGTTGGATGTGGGGCAGTGGGCAATGTTGACGCCTTCTCGCGCCAGCAGGGCGACTTCATCGTCGGTCAGATGAACCGCGTGGGCCATCAGCAGGCCGGGACTCAACAGGCCGAGATTCTGCAGCCGTTGCAGCGGGCGCAGGCCGTACTGGGCAATGCTGTCGCCGATCTCCTGCACGGTTTCGTGCACATGGATATGGATGGGCAGATCAAGTTGCGCGGCATAGGTGGCGATTTTGCCGAAGGCGGCATCGGAAACGGTGTAAGGCGCATGCGGCGCCAGGCAGAAGCTGAGCAGGGCATTGTCTTTTTGCGCGTCGCGCAAGGCCAGGCCGTGGTGCAGATAATCGTCCGGGTCGCTGGCGTAGCGGGTGGGGAAGTCGATCACCACCATGCCCAGAGCGGCCCGCATACCAGACGTGGCGCAGGCGCTGGCGGCGGCTTCGGGGAAGAAGTACATGTCGGCGAAGCAGGTGATGCCGGCGCGCTGCATTTCGGCGCAGGCCAAAAGGGTACCGTCGTTGACGAAGTCGTCGTAGACCCATTTTTGCTCGGCCGGCCAGATATGGCCTTTGAGCCAGTCCATCAGCGGAAGATCGTCCGCCAGGCCGCGCATCAGGGACATGGCGGCATGGGTATGCAGATTGATCAGGCCGGGGATGAGAACATGCTGATCCAGCAGGTGGGTGTGACGGGCGGTGAAGCGCTGCCTGAGCTGGTCGGCTGGTTCAATGGCCACGATGTTGCCCTGGTCGACGGCAATGCCGTGGTCCGGCAGAACGGTTTGGGCGGGCTCGACCGGAATGATCCAGTCGGCAAATATCAGGGTGTCAATGTGTGTCATGCAAGCGATTCTACAATGAAAAACCCCCGCCCGCCGGGCGGGGCTGAGGTGGGGACTGCCTGATGGGACGAGCAAGTACAGGGCCGGGCTTGCCCGGTCTTGCGACAGTTGATGATCCGGCGCAATTGCAGGGCGAAAAAAAACCCCGCCGCAGCGGGGTTTTCCGGAGTCGAACTGTCTTAGTTCTGTACCTTCACGCGGATGTCCACGCGGCGGTTCGGCTGCAGGCACTCAACCAGCGCTTTGTTCTTGCCGGTGGCCTTGCCTTTAACGTCGTCGCAGGGCACTTTCGGATCGGCTTCACCTTTGCCGGCCGCTTCCAGGCGGTTGGCGGCAATGCCTTGCGCGATCAGGTAGTTTTTAACGGCGTCGGCACGTTTTTCCGACAGTTTCTGGTTGTATTTTTCGCTGCCGATGCGGTCAGCGTAACCGGTGATCATCACCACTTCCAGTTCCGGATGATCTTTCATCTTGTTGACCACCAGGCTGTCCAGCACGGCTTTACCGTCTTCACGGATGACGGCCTTGTCGAAGTCGAACAGGGTTTCGGCTTGCAGGGTGACCTTCATGGCCGGGGCGGCCGGGCCAGCCGGAACGTCTTCAACCTTTTTCGCCGGAGCCGGAGCGGCTACGCCGCCGTCGCATTCGGCAACCGCCATGGACGGGGTCCAGTAGCCGGCATGCCAGCACTGCTTGTAGCTGTTGTGGACGATGCTGCCATCGGTTTCGGTCAGATAGCCGTTGTTGGCGGCCATGGCGGCGCCAGCGGACATCAGCAGGGCTGCGGCAATCGAACTGAGAATTGAGGTCTTTTTCATGTGGGTTTTCCTTCCAGGCTAAGATTGAGATTCGAATTTGTTGTGGCCAGTATGTATTAAAACACCTACTTGTGACTTTTTTCCAGACTTGATCGCACTTGATCGCCAAGTGACGACAACCTTACCTTATCAGCGCTTCTTGATTGTAACGACACAACGCGCCGTATTCAAGCCTTGCTGCCTTAACATTATATGCCGCCGTATTTATTGTCCACACATTCAGCATACACTGTGTGTCGTTACAATTCAACCATATAGAGTATGTTAATTGGCTGGTCAAGCAACATTTGTGCGGCATTTGGACGGGGGGTGGGTTCATGTTAGAATCGGGCGTTTATACCTAAGAAAATAAGCGTCGTTCTGAATATGGAAGTTTTCGCTAAAGAAACCCTGCCGGTCAGTCTCGAGGAGGAGATGCGCCGTTCCTATCTGGATTACGCCATGAGCGTGATCGTGGGGCGCGCGCTGCCGGATGTGCGTGATGGTCTCAAGCCGGTGCATCGCCGTGTCTTGTTTGCCATGCACGAACTCAACAACGACTGGAATCGTGCGTATAAAAAATCGGCGCGTATTGTCGGCGACGTGATCGGTAAATATCACCCGCACGGCGACTCGGCGGTGTACGACACCATCGTTCGCATGGCGCAGGATTTTTCCCTGCGTTACCCGCTGATCGACGGTCAGGGCAACTTCGGTTCGGTGGACGGCGACAACGCCGCGGCGATGCGTTATACCGAGGTGCGCATGGCGCGCATCGCGCATGAGCTGCTGGCCGACATCGACAAGGAAACCGTCGATTTCGGGCCCAACTACGACGGTTCGGAAGACGAGCCGCTGATCCTGCCGGCCAAGATTCCCAACCTGCTGGTGAACGGTTCGGCCGGTATTGCGGTGGGCATGGCGACCAATATCCCGCCGCATAATCTGAATGAGATTATCGATGCCTGTATGGCGGTGTTGGGCCGGCCGGATATCGACATTGAAGAGCTGATCGAGATCGTGCCGGCGCCGGATTTCCCCACCGCCGGCATCATCTACGGCGTGGCCGGGGTGCGCGAAGGCTACCGTACCGGTCGCGGCCGCTGTGTGATCCGTGCCCGCACCCATTTCGAGGATATCGGCAAGAACAATGACCGTCAGGCCATCATCATCGACGAGTTGCCCTATCAGGTGAACAAGGCGCGTCTGCTGGAGCGCATCGGCGAGCTGGTGCGCGACAAGGCGGTGGAAGGCATTTCCGATCTGCGCGACGAGTCGGACAAGTCCGGCATGCGCGTGGTGATCGAGCTCAAGCGCGGCGAGATCGCCGACGTGGTGTTGAACCAGCTGTTCAAACACACGGAAATGCAGACCACCTTCGGCATGAATATGGTGGCGCTGATGGACGGCCAGCCGCGTCTGCTGAATCTGAAGCAGATTCTGGAAGCCTTCCTGCGTCACCGGCGCGAGGTGGTGACGCGCCGTACCGTGTACGAGCTGAAGAAGGCGCGTGCCCGCGGGCATGTGCTGGAAGGTCTGGCCGTAGCGCTGTCCAATGTGGACGAGGTGATCGAGCTGATCAAGGCGGCCGAATCCCCGGCCGTGGCCAAGGAACAGCTGATGGGCCGGCCCTGGCGCTCCTCGCTGGTGGAGGAGATGCTGGCGCGCACCGATGTGACCGCTTCCCGTCCGGAAGACGCGCTCCAGGGTGTCGGCTTGCAGCCGCAGGGCTACTTCCTGTCGGAAATCCAGGCGCAGGCGATTCTGGATTTGCGTCTGCAACGCCTCACCGGCATGGAGCAGGACAAGCTGCAGGCGGAATACCGCGAAGTGATGGCCACCATTGCCGATCTGCTGGATATTCTGGCGCGTCCGGAGCGTGTGACGCAGATCATCAGCGACGAGTTGACCGCCATCAAGCTGCAGTTTGGCGATCCGCGGCGCAGCGAGATCATGGAATACGGCGGCGACATCAGCCTGGAAGACCTGATCACCCCCGCTGAAATGGTGGTGACCCTGTCGCATGAGGGCTATATCAAGTCCCAGCCGCTGGCGGATTACAGCGCCCAGCGTCGCGGCGGCCGCGGCAAGCAGGCGGCGGCGACCAAGGAAGACGATTTCATCGAGAACCTCTTTGTCGCCAACACGCACGATTACCTGCTGTGCTTCTCCAACGCCGGCCGGGTGTACTGGATCAAGGTGTACGAGATTCCGCAGGGCAGCCGTATTTCCCGCGGCAAGCCGATTGTGAACATGCTGCCGATCGTGGAAGGCGAAAAGATCAACGCCGTGCTGCCGATCAAGGCCTTCGACGACGAACATTTCGTCTTCATGGCCACCAGCATGGGTACGGTGAAGAAAACCCCGCTGTCGGATTTCTCCCGTCCGATGAAGCGCGGTATTATCGCCGTGAACTTGGACGAGGGTGATTACCTGATCGGCGTGGCGGTGACCAACGGCAACAGTCAGGTGATGCTGTGTTCCGACGAGGGCAAGGCGGTACGCTTCGACGAATCCGACGTGCGTCCGATGGGCCGCGTCTCGCGCGGCGTGCGCGGCATGAAGCTGGGCACCGACGCCAGCGTGATTTCGCTGATGGTGGTGGAAAGCGAAGAACAGTTCGTGCTCACCGCCACCGAAAACGGCTACGGCAAGCGTACCGCCGCCGGCGAATACCGCCACAGCGGCCGCGGCACGCAGGGCGTGATCGCCATCGACACCTCCGAGCGCAACGGCAAACTGGTGGCCGCCACGCTGGTGGACGGCAACGAAGAGATCATGCTGATCACCGACGGCGGGGTGCTGATCCGCACCCGCGTGGCGGAAATTCGCGAAACCGGCCGCAGTGCGCAGGGCGTGCGCCTGATCAATCTGGATGAAGGCGAAAAACTGATCGGTCTGCAGCGTGTGGCCGAAACCGAGTCGGATGAAGACGGCGGTGACGTGGCCGAGGGCGAAGCGGAAGGCGATGCGCCGGAAGTGACTGAGTAATCGTTAAAGGCGGGAACATGGAACGCATTTTCAATTTCAGCGCAGGCCCGGCTGTTCTGCCCTGGGAAGTGCTGGTCGAGGCACAGGAAGAGCTGCTGGACTGGCACGACTGCGGCATGTCGGTGATGGAGATGAGCCATCGCGGCAAGGAATTCATGGGTATCCGCGACGCCGCTGAAAATGATCTGCGCAAACTGCTGAATGTGCCGGACAACTACAAGGTCCTGTTCCTGCAGGGCGGCGCCACCCTGCAGTTCGCGCAGATTCCCATGAACCTGCTGGCCGGTCGGTCGGCCGATTATGTGGTGACCGGCTCCTGGTCGGAAAAAGCGTTTCAGGAAGCCCAGCGCGTGGGCAAGGCGCGTCTGGCGTGCTCCACCAGGGACGGCAATTACAGCCGTTTCCCGCGCCGCGAGGAACTGCAGCTGGACCCGGACGCAGCCTACCTGCACGTGTGCACCAACGAGACCATTCACGGCGTCGAAGTGCACGACTATGCCGCCTTGCCGGATGATGTGCCGCTGGTGGTCGACATGAGTTCGCACATTCTGTCGCGCCCGGTCGATGTGTCCAAATTCGGTCTGATCTACGCCGGCGCGCAGAAAAATATCGGCCCGGCCGGCGTCACCATTGTCATCGTGCGCGACGACCTGCTGGGCTACGCTCCCGGCAACATCCCCAGCCTGCTGGATTACTCCGTGCAGGCGGAACATGACTCCATGCTCAACACGCCGCCCACCTTCGCGATTTACATGGCCGGACTGGTATTCAAGTGGCTGTTGGCCAAGGGCGGCCTGGCGGCCATGGAAAAGCACAATACGGCCAAGGCCGCGGTGCTGTATCGGGCGATCGACGAGAGTGGCGGTTTTTACCGCAATCCGGTGGCGCTGGAGAACCGTTCGCGCATGAACGTGCCGTTTACCCTGGCCAAGCCGGAACTCGACGAGTCGTTCCTGCAGGAGTCCAAGAACGCCGGTTTGCTGCAGCTGAAGGGCCACAAATCCGTGGGCGGCATGCGTGCATCCATTTACAACGCCATGCCGATTGAAGGCGTGCAAGCATTGGCTGATTTCATGGCGTTGTTTGCCAAGCGGAACGGATAAGCAGGCATGGAAGAACAACTCAAGGCTCATCGCGCAGCGATTGACGCGCTGGATGCCGAAATCCTGCGGCTCATTTCCGCGCGGGCCGGTCACGCGCAAGCGATCGGCGCGCTGAAAAAAGGCACGATTTATCGTCCGGAACGCGAAGCGCAGGTGCTGCGTCGCATCAAGGAACTGAATCCGGGGCCGCTGGCCGGTGATGCCGTTGCGCGTCTGTTCCGCGAAATCATGTCGGCCTGTCTGGCGCTGGAGCAGCCGCTGTCGGCCGGCTTCCTGGGGCCGGTGGGGACATTTACCCAGGCGGCGGTCATCAAGCACTTCGGCCATGCTGCCCGGGCCGAAGCATGCACTTCAATCGACGAAGTGTTCCGCAAGGTGGAAGCCGGGGCGCTCAACTACGGTGTGGTGCCGGTGGAGAACTCCACCGAGGGCGTGGTTGGCCGCACACTGGATCTGATCATGCAAAGCCCCTTGCAGATTTGCGGCGAGGTGGAGCTGCGCATTCACCAGAATCTCTTGCGCCAGGTGGACGGCCTGGATGGCATAAAGAAAATCGTGTCGCATGCCCAGTCGCTGGCGCAATGCCATGAGTGGCTCAACAGCAATTTGCCCGGTGTGCCGCGCGAAGCCGTGTCGAGCAATGCCGAAGCGGCCCGCCTGGCCAGCGGGGATGCCAGCCTGGTCGCGCTGGCCGGTGAAACCGCGGCCGAAATTTACCAGCTGAACGTTTTGGCGGCCAATATCGAAGACGAACCCAACAATACCACCCGTTTCTGGGTGCTGGGCCAGCACGATGCCAGCATTTCGGGCAAGGACCGCACTTCGATTGTTGTGGCGGCCAAGAACCGCCCCGGTGCCATTGTCGAACTGCTGCAGCCCCTGGCGGCCAGCAATGTCAGCATGAGCAAGCTGGAGTCGCGTCCGGCCCGTTCCGGTTTGTGGGAATACGTGTTCTTCGTTGACCTGGAAGGCCACCGCAACGATGAAAAAGTGGCGCATGCGCTGCAGGCGGTGGAAGCGCGGGCGTCGTTTATGAAAATTCTGGGGTCTTATCCCGTGGCGGTGCTGTAATGAATCCGGCAGCCGAACAGGCACTCGACTACGTCAAGGCGATTGCCCCCTATCAGCCGGGCAAGCCGATCTCCGAACTCGCGCGCGAACTGGGGCTGGACGAGAACAAGATTGTCAAACTCGCCTCCAACGAAAACCCGCTGGGCATTTCGCCGCTGGCGAAACGGGCCATCGAAAAATGTTTGAACGAACTGGCGCTCTATCCCGATGGCAACGGTTTTGCCCTGAAGCAGGCCATTGCGCAGAAGCTGTCCGTCGGTATGGACCAGATTGTGCTCGGCAACGGCTCCAACGACGTGCTGGATCTGGCGGCGCGGGCTTATTTGGCGCCGGGCGCCGATTCGGTTTACTCGCGGCATGCCTTTGCCGTGTATCCGCTGGCCGTGCAGGCTTGCGGCGCGCGCGGCATCGAGGTGCCGGCAGTTGATTTTGGCCATGATCTGGCCGCCATGCGCGCCGCCATTACGCCGGCGACACGCGTGGTGTGGGTGGCCAACCCGAACAACCCGACGGGCACCTTGTTGCCGGCTGCAGAGCTGCATGCCTTTATCGCCAGCGTGCCGCAAGACGTGGTGGTGGTGCTGGACGAAGCCTATGGTGAATATCTGACGGACGAACAGCGCGCCGACAGCGTAGCCTGGCTGCAGGAATTTCCCAATCTGGTGGTTACCCGCACCTTCTCCAAGGCCTATGGCCTGGCCGGGCTGCGTGTGGGCTATGCGCTGGCGCACGCCGATGTGGCGGGCATGCTTAACCGCGTGCGCGAGCCGTTCAATGTCAATGCGCTGGCGCAGACAGCGGCCGTGGCGGCGCTGGGCGATAACGACTTCATCCGCCAAAGCGCGGAACTCAATCACGCCGGCATGGCGCAACTGGAAGCGGGTTTCAAACAGCTGGGGCTGGATTACATTCCCTCTTTCGGCAATTTTATCTGCGTGCGTATCGGCAACGCCACGGCCATGTACCGACGCTTGCTCGAGCTGGGTGTGATTGTGCGGCCGGTGGGCAACTACGGCATGCCCGAGTATCTGCGGATTTCCATCGGTACCGCAAACGAAAACAGTATTTTCCTGGCAGCTTTGCAACAGGCGCTGCAGGAACAAGAGCTTAAATAAGGGACAGAATGATGATTATCGTAATGAGCGGCGACGCAAGCGACCAGCAAGTTGATGCGGTGGTAAACAAGATCAAGGGCTTTGGCCTGGATGTGAACATTTCCCGTGGTACCGAGCGTACCGTCATCGGCGCCATCGGCGACGAGCGCAAGCTGGATGCGGAAATGTTCGACTCCATGCCGGGCGTGGAGCAGTCCATGCACATCGTCAAGCCGTACAAAATCGTGGCGCGCGAGTGGCACAAGGAAAACACCGTCATCGACATCAAGGGCGTGAAACTGGGCGGCAACCAGATCCAGATCATCTCCGGCCCGTGTTCGGTGGAAACCCAGGAACAGATGGACGAATCGGCCAAGTTTGTGTCCGAATCAGGCTGTCACCTGATGCGCGGCGGCGCGTTCAAGCCGCGTACCAGCCCCTACACTTTCCAGGGTGCCGGCGTGGAAGGCTTGGCCATGTTCCGCAAGGCGGCCGACCGCTACAACCTGCCCATCGTCACCGAACTGATGGACGTGCGCATGCTGGATACCTTCCTGGAATACGACGTGGACGTGATCCAGATCGGTACCCGCAACATGCAGAACTTCGACCTGCTGAAGGAAGTCGGCCGCGTGAACAAGCCAGTGATTCTCAAGCGCGGCATGGCTGCCACCATCTCCGAATGGCTGATGGCGGCGGAATACATTGCCGCCGGCGGCAACCACAACATCATTTTCTGCGAACGCGGCGTGCGCAGCTACGAAACCTACTATCGTAACATGCTGGACATCACCGCCATTCCGGTGCTGAAGAAAGAAACTCACCTGCCGGTGATCATCGATCCGTCCCACGCCGGCGGCAAGGCCTGGATGGTGCCCGCCCTGTCGCGTGCCGCCATCGCAGCCGGCGCCGACGGTCTGCTGATCGAATCCCACCCGCGCCCGTGCGAAGCCTGGTGTGATGCCGATCAGGCATTGAGCCCGGAAGAACTGAAGAAGCTGATGGGCGAAATGGCCGGCATCGCTTCCGTCATCGGTCGTACCCTGTAAGGTTTCCTGCGTCTTGAAGCTGCAGCGCCTAGTCATCGTCGGCGTCGGTCTGATCGGCGGCAGCCTGGCGCTGGCGCTGAAGCAGGCCGGCGCCGTGGCCGAAGTGGTCGGTGTCGGCCGTTCGCAGGCCAATCTGGCCGAGGCTTTGCGGCTGGGCGTGATTGATCGCGCGGCCTCGTTGGAAGAAGCCGTGCCCGGCGCCGACGTGGTGCTGCTCGCCACGCCGGTGGCGCAGATGGAGTCCTTGCTGCGGCAGATGGCGCCGCTGCTGTCAGGCAATACGGTCATCACCGATGGCGGCAGCACCAAGCAGGATGTGATTGCGGCGGCTCTTGCCGCCATTCCCGAGCATCTGCCGCGTTTCGTGCCGGCTCACCCGATCGCCGGGGCGGAGAAAAGCGGCGCATCTGCCGCCAGCGCTGCACTGTACCAGCAGCGCCAGGTGGTGCTGACGCCCCTGCCGCAAACTGGGGTGGAGGCGGTGAATGCAGTCGAGACCATGTGGCAGCAAACGGGTGCGCAGGTACGCCAGATGTCGCCGCAACAGCACGACGCGATTTTCGCCACCGTCAGCCATTTGCCGCATCTGCTGGCGTATGCGCTGGTGAGCGAAGTGGCCAGCCGCGATAATGCCGCTGAACTGTTTGACTTTGCCGCCAGCGGTTTCCGCGACTTTACCCGTATTGCCAGCAGCTCGCCGGAAATGTGGCGCGACATCGCGCTGGCCAATCGCACGGCCTTGCTGACCGAGTTGCAGGCGTATCAGCGCAAGCTGGCGCAGCTTGAGGCATTGCTGGAAAAGGCGGATGGCAACGGCTTGTGCGAGTTGTTTTCCGAGGCGCGGGAGGCGCGGGATCGGTGGTTGGAGGGGAAGCCGGGGTTGCGGGAGCGGAAGTGAGTTGGAGTAGGGCGGATTAGCGCAGCGTAATCCGCCGGATGGTTGTTGTGTTCAGGCAGTAGGCCGGGGGCGCCCGGCAGCGCGGTACTTTGCTTTTGCTTCGCCAAAAGAAAGTACCCAAAGAAAAGGCGACCCTGAATTTGTCGACATCCCCTCGCGGCTGAATTTCTGGCGGGTGGCGAGTAAACTCGCCCTGGC
>JAJZQI010000027.1 GCA_021851875.1 Pseudomonadota bacterium
GACTATTCCGATATCATGGCTTCGGTTGATCTCATCATCACCAAACCGGGTTACGGCATGTTCGTCGAAGCGGTTGCAGCCGGGGTGCCGCTTATTTATGTGGCGCGGGACGACTGGCCCGACACTGTGTCGCTGGAAAACTGGATTACCCGCCATGGTCGTGCGCGCAAGGTGAGCCGCCAGGAGCTGGCTGCCGGCTGTTTGGCGGAGCCGATGCTCGAATTGCTGCAACAAGGGGGCTCCCAGCCGGTTCTGCCATCCGGTCATGTCGAGGTGGCGGCGTTGTTGGAAGACATGTTGCGCTGATTCCGGCCTGATTTGTTGGAAACGCATAAGGCTATTGATGCTTAAAGGGTTTTCTGGAATAATGCCGGGTTCCCGTATCCGGCTGGTCTTTTTCGTGTTGTACAGTCCGGATTTTTGTAACCTTGCCCTTTCGCACCGCAGCGAACGGGGTAACGCGGCGAGTGTTTTGCCCGTTTCCAAAAGGAGCTTGTATGCGGCATTATGAAATCGTATTTATCGTGCATCCTGATCAAAGCGAGCAGGTTGGCGCGATGGTTGAGCGCTATCGCAACACCATTACCCAAGGCGGCGGTACCATCCACCGTCTGGAAGACTGGGGCCGCCGTCAACTGGCTTACCCGATCCAGAAAATCCACAAGGCGCACTATGTACTGATGAACATCGAGTGCGGCCAGGCTGTGATGGACGAACTGGAACACGCTTTCCGCTTCAATGATGCGGTTCTGCGTCACCTGACCATCCGCAAGAAAGAAGCTGTGACCACGCCTTCCCCGATGATGAAGGAAGAGAAAGCCCGTTCTCTGGCCGGCGGCAAAGCTGGCGAAGAAGCGGCTGCGCCCGCTGCCTAACGGCAGTCGGCTGCCGGAATGAACAAGCTCAAGCTTTCCGGTAGTGTGGTGCAGTGCGGGGAAGTGCGTCATACCCCGGCAGGCATTCCCGTTGTGGAACTGCGCATACAGCATGAATCGCTTCAGGTCGAAGCCAATGGGCAACGGCAGATCCGGCTGGTGGCAGAAGCAGTGGTGATTGGCCCGCTGGCAAATATGGCGGCAACTCTGAAAGTGGATGACAAGGTGGTAATCAGCGGTTTCCTGGCGCAGAGAAGTCAGAAGAATGAACGGCTGGTTATTCATGTAAGCGAATTACAACGTACCGAGCACTGAAGTGTTCGGAATCGTTCAAGTAAAGGAAGCATAAAATGGCTCGTAACCTGTTCAAGCGTCGCAAGTTCTGCCGCTTTACGGCAGAAGGTGTTAAAGAAATCGATTACAAGGATGTGGAAGTTCTGAAGGACTTCATCGCCGAAAACGGCAAAATCATCCCGGCTCGTATTACCGGTACCAAGGCTGGCTATCAGCGTCAGCTGTCCGAGGCGATCAAGCGTGCACGCTACCTCGCGTTGATGCCGTATACCGACCAGCACTGAGAGGGACGCGATCATGCAAATTATTCTGATGGAAAAAGTGGTTAACCTGGGCCAACTGGGTGACGTGGTGCGTGTTAAAGACGGTTACGCCCGCAACTTCCTGATCCCGCAAGGCAAGGCCAAGCGCGCGACCAAGGAAAACATGGCCGCCTTCGAAGCCCGCCGTGCCGAACTGGAAAAGGCTCAGGCTGAGCAACTGGCTGCTGCCCAAGCACGCGGCGAGAAGCTGAACGGCATGACCCTGGCTCTGGCGCAGAAAGCCGGTGTGGATGGCCGTCTGTTCGGTTCCGTAACGACCGCCGACATCGCTGAAGCGCTGCAAGCCCAAGGCTTTGACGTTAAGAAGGCCGACGTGCGTATGCCGAACGGTCCGCTGAAGATGATCGGCGAGCACCCGGTGTCTCTGGCGCTGCATACCGACGTGGTCGTTGACATCACCGTTAACGTTTCGCCGGAAGCCTAAGCGCTCTCTGCCGTACTGTAAAAAAGCCGGGCCAGTCCCGGCTTTTTTATTTTCCTGTCTCATGTCCGCCTGACAAAAATGCTAAACTAGACGGCATGAATTCACCCAATCCGCCCCCCCCCATTCCCGCCAATGACAGCCAAGTCCAGGGCCTGCGCTTGCCGCCGCATTCGGTGGAAGCAGAGCAGTCCGTGCTGGGCGGTCTGCTGCTCGACAACGGCGCATGGGATCGAATCGCCGACCTGATCAATGGCGAGGATTTTTACCGCCACGACCACAAGCTGATTTACCGGGCCATTTCTCGTCTGGTGGAAAACAGCCGGCCGGCCGACGTGATTACCGTGGCCGAGTCGCTGGAAACCATGGGTGAACTGGAGACGGTAGGCGGCCTGGCCTATATCGCCGGTCTGGCCAACAATACGCCGTCGGCCGCCAATATCCGCCGCTATGCCGAGATCGTGCGCGAGCGTTCCGTGCTGCGCAAACTGGTTGAAGTCGGCACCATGATCACGGACAGCGCCCTGTCGCCGACCGGCCGCAGCGCGACGGAAATTCTCGATGCGGCCGAGTCAGAGGTATTCAAGATTGCCGAGGCCGGGGCGCGCGGGCAGGGCGGCTTCGTCGACATCCAGCCGTTGTTGAAACAGGTGGTCGAACGCATTGACGAACTGTTCCATCGCGAGGGCACCAGCGATGTGACGGGTATTCCCACCGAGCTGACCGACCTGGATAAAATGACGGCCGGTCTGCAGCCGGGTGATTTGATTGTGGTGGCCGGCCGTCCTTCCATGGGTAAGACGGCTTTCTCCATCAACATTGCCGAAAACATTGCGCTGTATTCCAAGCTGCCGGTGGCTATTTTCAGTATGGAAATGGGCGGTGCGCAATTGGCCATGCGTATGATTGGTTCGGTGGGGCGGCTGAACCAGCACAAGTTGCGCACCGGCAAGCTGGAGGACGAGGATTGGTCCAAACTCACCATGGCGCTGGGCAAGCTGTCCGAGGCGCCCATTCATATCGATGAGACGCCCGCATTGACGGCCATGGAAGTGCGTGCGCGGGTGCGTCGCCTGCAGCGCCAGTACGGCAAATTAGGGCTGATCGTGATCGACTACCTGCAGCTGATGTCAGGCAGCGGGCAGGGCGAAAACCGGGCGACCGAGATTTCCGAAATTTCCCGCGCCATGAAGGGACTGGCCAAGGAAATGCAAGTGCCGGTGATCGCCCTGTCGCAGCTCAACCGCAGTCTGGAGCAACGCCCCAATAAGCGGCCGGTGATGTCGGATTTGCGCGAGTCGGGCGCGATCGAGCAGGATGCCGACTTGATTCTGTTCATTTACCGCGACGAAGTCTACAACCCGGATTCGCCCGACAAAGGTACGGCGGAAATCATTATCGGCAAGCAACGTAACGGCCCGATCGGTACCGTGCGCCTGACCTTCCTGGGCGAATACACCCGCTTCGAGAATCATGCTACGGCGGGTGCCTACTGAGTCCATGAGTCGCCCGCTCGTTGCCGAAGTTTCCCTTTCCGCATTGCGCCACAACTTGTCCGTGGTGCGGCGTTATGCTCCTGCTTCCCAAGTGTTTGCCGTGATCAAGGCCAACGGCTATGGCCATGGCCTCTTGCGCGTGGCGGCGGCCCTCCGCGAAGCGGAGGGTTTTGCCGTGCTGAATCTGGGCGAAGCGCAGCAATTGCGCGAGGCGGGTTTCGAGCAGTCGATCCTGCTGCTGGAAGGGTTCTTTTCCGCCGATGAGCTGCCGCAAATCGCCAAGCAGGGGATCTCCGTGGTGGTGCACTCGCCCTGGCAGGTGGCGGCGATCAATTCGGCGCTGATTACCGGCGTCAATGTCTTTCTCAAGATCAATACCGGTATGAACCGTCTGGGCTTCCCGCCCGCCGAGGTGGCCGAGGTATGTCATGCCCTGCGGCTGGGCGGGCGGCTGGATCAATGCGCGCTGATGACGCATTTTGCCACAGCCGATGACGAACGCGGCATCAGTGCGCAACTGGAGCAGTTTGCCGCGGCGACCGCAGGCCAGCGGGGCCAGCGCTGCATGGCCAATTCTGCCGCCATCCTGCGTTACCCGCAGACACACGCGGACTGGGTGAGGCCCGGCATCATGCTGTACGGGGCTTCGCCCTTTGCCGGTCAGGCGGCGGCCGACCTGGATCTGCGGCCGGCCATGACCTTGCGCAGCAGGCTGATCGCCATACAGCAGATCAAGCCGGGCGAGGCGGTGGGTTACGGCCGCAGTTTTGTCGCCGAGCAGGCGATGACGGTGGGCATTGTCGCCTGCGGCTACGCTGACGGCTATCCGCGTCATGCGGGCACAGGCACGCCGGTCCTGGTTGAGGGCGTGCGTTCCCGCACATTGGGGCGGGTCTCGATGGACATGCTGGCGGTGGATCTGACCGCCGTGCCGCTCGCCGGCGTCGGCAGTCCCGTGGTGCTGTGGGGCGAGGGTTTGCCGGTGGAAGAGGTGGCGGCGGCGGCCGGCACCATCAGTTATGAGTTGCTGACGGCTCTCGCTCCGCGCGTGCCGGTGCGCGAGATGTCCTGATGGCCAAGAATAAGACAGTTTACCAGTGCACCGAATGCGGCGGCGTCAGCCCCAAGTGGGTGGGCCAGTGTCCGCACTGCCAAGCCTGGAATACCCTGGTTGAAAGCGTTGCCGAGCCGGCTGTGTCGCGTTTCCAGTCGCTCGCCGGGACCATGACGGTTCAAAGTCTGGGCGACGTGGCGGCGGAGGATTATCCCCGCGTCCCGAGCGGCAGCGCCGAGCTGGACCGGGTGCTGGGCGGCGGCCTGGTGCCGGGGGCCGTGATCTTGCTGGGCGGGGACCCGGGCATCGGCAAGTCCACTTTGCTGCTGCAAACGATGGGTGGGCTGGCGGCGAAGTCGAGTGTGCTTTATGTCAGCGGTGAGGAGTCCGCCCAGCAGATCGCCCTGCGCGGCAAGCGCCTGGGAGTGGAGCTGAAGGATGTGCGCCTGCTGACGGAAATTCAGCTGGAGAAGGTGCAGAACGCCATGGCGAGCGAAAAGCCGCAGATTGTGGTGATCGACTCGATCCAGACGCTATACAGCGAAAACCTGCAGTCCGCGCCCGGCAGCGTGGCGCAGGTGCGCGAATGCGCTGCACAGCTGACGCGTTATGCCAAGCAGCAAAACGTGACTCTGCTGATGATCGGTCACGTGACCAAGGAGGGTTCGCTGGCCGGGCCGCGCGTGCTGGAGCACATTGTCGATACGGTGCTGTATTTCGAGGGCGATACGCATTCTTCCTTCCGTCTGATCCGGGCTTTCAAGAACCGTTTCGGCGCGGTCAACGAATTGGGCGTGTTTGCCATGACCGACAAGGGCTTGCGTGAAGTCACCAATCCGTCGGCCCTGTTCTTGTCGCGGCATGACGCGGCTGTGCCGGGCACCTGCGTGCTGGTCACGCAGGAAGGCTCGCGGCCTTTGCTGGTGGAAATTCAGGCGCTGGTCGACAGCGCCCAGGGCATGTCGCCGCGACGCTTGAGCGTGGGGCTGGAGCAGAATCGCCTGGCCATGCTGCTGGCCGTGCTGCATCGCCATGCCGGCTTGACCTCGTCCGATCAGGATGTGTTCATCAATGCGGTGGGCGGGGTGCGCATCAGCGAGCCGGCAGCCGATCTGGCCGTGCTGCTGGCCATCATGTCCAGCCTGCGCAACAAGCCGTTGCCGGATAAAATGGTGGTGTTCGGCGAGGTCGGGCTGGCCGGCGAGATTCGTCCGGTGCAGCGCGGCCAGGAACGCCTGAAAGAAGCGGCCAAACTGGGCTTTGCCCGGGCGCTGATCCCGGCCGGCAATGCGCCGAAACAGCCGGTCGACGGGCTGGAAATTGTTGCGGTCGGCCGCCTGGCTGACGCGGTTGAGTATTGCAGGCGCGATGCCTAGAATAGCGTATGAGCGTACTAATCGTTTATCTTGACGGCGAAGAACAGAGCCAGCACATGCTGGAGAAGGAAAGCATTGTCATTGGCCGGCGGGCCGGCAACGACATTCAGCTGCTGCATCCCACGGTAAGCGGCACGCATGCCAAGATTGTCACCATTCGCGGCGATTCTTTCATTGAAGATCTCGACAGCACCAACGGCGTGCGTATCAACGGCAACAAGGTGGGCAAAGGCCTGCTGAAGGACGGGGATGAGATTCGCATCGGCAAGTTCACGCTACGCTTTGTGGACGATGCGACTCTGGCCAGTATCAGTTTGCCGCCGGTGCCGGGCGGTATGCAGAGCATCGTTCATGACACGGCCTGGTCGGGCAGTTCGCTGGGCAACGCGGAAACAGTCATGGTGCCTCCCAAGGCCATGGACGAGAAGCAGCTCGGGGTGCTGGCCATTATTGAGGGACCGGGCAGCGGCAAGGAACTGTTGCTGAACCGCACCTTGACGACGCTGGGTAAACCCGGTGTGCAGGTGGCCGTCATTACGCGCCGCTCGGACGGCTATTTCCTGGCCCAGGTGGAAGGCAACGGCATGCTGAAACTGAACGACAAGTCGACCAAAGACGCGGGGCCGCTCAAAGCGGGCGACAAGCTCGAGGTGGCCGGCACGTGCCTGCGGTTCAATCTGCGCCCGGCCTGACGATTTATTTGGCCTTGCGGGCCTGCTCTTCGCGCACGCTCTTGAACACCGGCCCCCACAAGGGGTGGCCGATCTCTGCCGGACTCAGGGTGAATTTCGGGTCCACTTCGAACGCCGCACGGAACTGATTTTTGCATTCTGCCTGACGCTGGTTGAGGCAGGCGATGAAAGCCAGATACTTGCGCGCATCCACTTTATCCTGCCGGTCCGTCAAGCCGAGATTGAGCGCGCCCTGAATGGCACGCTGGGCGGCGATGTAATTGCCGTCCTGATAGTAGCCGATACCGCTGGCAAGATCCTGTTTGGCTTTCTGGCGGGCGGTTTTTTCCTGTTCGGCCGGGGACGGTGAGCCCAGAGAAAAATTGGGCAAGTGGCTGCAGGCAGCCAGACTGGCAAGGAGTAATGCAAGAGTGATCAGACGCAACATGACAGCAAAGTCCTACTGGAATTGATAACGTATTTTACGTTTCTCGCCCGGTTTGAGTCGAACCGGGATCGAATGGGCCGGCAACGTGCTGTTACGAAATTCGATGACGTGCTTACCGGCCGGTAATTCGAGCGAAACAAGCGGCGGCGACACGCCTTTCATTTCGCCATCGACATACACTTCACCCCATGGCAGAACGGTGAGATTGAGCGTGGCCGTTGCCGCCGTCGCAGCCGGGGCATTGTTGACCGCGGTTTGCTCGATCTTTTTGCTCAGCTGCTTTTCGGTTGCCATGGCCGGCGAGCTGTCCTGCGGCATGGCCGATTGGGTGTGCGCCTTGGGCAACGGGGCCGGCTTCGCGGCCGTTTCCTCGTTATTGATCAGCGGTGCCGAGTCCACCGGCTGCAGGCTGTGGACGATCCGGTGGCTCAGCCACCAGGCGGTGAAAAACACCAATACGCCCGCGGCAATCAGCAGGGTGAAACCACTCACCCAGCGCCAGGGGTGGAAGTGCCGCAGGGGTGCGGGGCTTTTGCGGGGCATTGGCTGGCTTACCGGTTCAGGCTCGCTTTGACTGAGCGGCGGCGCTGCTTGTACGGTGGCGGCGCCGGCCGGGCCGGGCAATACGAGCAGTGTAGCATCGGTAACTTGGGGCGTCGTGTTTTTGTTGCGCGGCTCTGCCGTTAGCGGGGAATTGAGCACCGGCGCGATGGCCAGCTGCGCTTCGGCTTCGCGCAGTTCGCGCGCCATTTCCGTCGCGCTGGCATAGCGCGAGTCAGGGTTTTTATTCAGGGCTTGGGCGACGATTTCGTTGAACAGGGTCGGCAGGCGGGGATTCAGCTTTGAAGGCGGCGGCGGGTCGTTGTGCAGCACCTGGTACATGATGGCGCTGACATTGTCGCCGTAAAAGGGCGCTTCGCCGGTGAGCATTTCATACAGGACCACGCCCAGCGAGAAGATGTCTGAACGTCCGTCGATTTCCTTGCCGGACAGCTGCTCCGGCGACATGTATTTGGGCGAGCCAAGGACCGTGCCCACCAACGTATGGGAGCCCGTCGGCAGCTGGGCGATGCCGAAATCGGCGATTTTTACGTGGCGGTTTTCCAGCAGGATGATGTTGCCCGGCTTGATGTCGCGGTGGACAATACCGCGCGAATGGGCAAAGGCGAGCGCTTCAGCGGCCTGGGCAATGATGTTGGCGATTTCGCTCGGCGTGATTGGCGTGTGTTTGTCGAGCAGGTCGCGCAGGCTCGGGCCATTGAGCACTTCCATGGCGATATAGGCGAGGTCGTCGCTTTCGCCGGCATCGAAAATGGTCACGATGTTCGGGTGGATGAGCTGCCCGGCCGATTTGGCTTCGCGCAGGAAGCGCTCTTCAAAGGCCGCCCGCTCGGCAGCGGACAAATCCATGCGGATCGTCTTGATGGCCACTTTGCGCTCGATCAAGGGGTCAAGCGCCTCGTAGACGATGCCCATGGCGCCGCGTCCCAGTTCACCGAGAATCTGGTAGCGGCCGAGTGTGTCCGGGTTCATTTGTGCCATGTGATGGTTGTCTCGTTGTTATTGGGCGTGTATAGGCCCTAGCCTGTGAATGTGTCTTTCCACTGGCGCAGGGCGGCAAAAACCTCGACTGCAGTGGCCGGCTGGGCCCCTGTATGGTTATAGACGGATTTTATCACCACGGGACTGTCGCAACGCAAGAAGGGGTTGCTGGCGAGCTCGTCTTCGATGGTGGAGGGAAGGGAGGGCAAGCCTGCCCGGCGCAATTCGCTGACGCGAGCGATGCGCTGAACGATGGCAGGGTTGTCCGGCTCGACAGTTGCGGCAAACCGCAGGTTGGCGGTCGTATATTCATGCGTGCAATAGATCCGCGTTGCGGCCGGCAGCCGGGCCAGCCGTTGCAGCGAGCCGAACATTTGCGGCGGGGTGCCTTCGAACAGGCGGCCGCAGCCGGCGCCAAACAGAGTGTCGCCACAGAAAAGCAGGTTTGCGCCATAATAGCCGATATGCCCGAGCGTATGCCCCGGCAGGGTCAGGACTTGCAACTCCAGTTGCAGCGCAGCGAGTGAAATCGTTTCGTTACCTGCCAGTGCCACGGTGGTGCCGCTGATCCGCTCCGCTTGCGGGGCGTAGACGGCCACAGCGGGAAAGCGCTGTCGCAGTTCGTCTATGCCGCCGATGTGATCGGCATGATGGTGGGTAATCAGTATGTCGGTCAGCGTCAGGCCGCGTTCCGCCAGCGCCTGCAGGACCGGCTGCGCATCGCCCGGATCAACGGCGACCGCGCTTGCAGCGTTATGCATCAGCCAGATGTAATTGTCGCGGAAGGCCGGGACGGGGAGAATATCGATGGGCATGAAAACATTATAATCGGGGAAGATGACTTGGTGATGGCAGAAACATGGTACCAAACTCCGTTGGGGCAGTATGTCCTGGCGGCGGAGTTGCAGCGTGCCGACCGGCTCGTCAGTGATGTGTTCGGCTTCAATGCCTTGCAGATCGGCATGCCTGGTTATGACTACCTGCGGAGCAACCGGGTTCCCTTCAAATTTCGCCTGTCGTCCGCCGGGACGGTGGAATTGCGGGCTGATGCCGGGAGCCTGCCCATCGCCAGCCACAGCATCGACTTGATCGTCTTGCCGCATGTGCTGGAATTCGCCGCTGATCCGCATCAGGTGCTGCGCGAAGCGGAACGCGCGCTGATCCCGGAGGGCTACATGCTGATCAGCGGCTTCAACCCGCTCAGTCTGTGGCAGATCAAGCACTGGTTCTACCGCGACAAGGACCAGTTTCCCTGGAACGGCAAATGGCTGCCGCTCATTCGCCTGAAAGACTGGTTGTCCTTGCTTGGCCTGGAAGAACGGGCGGGACTGATGGGCTGTTACGTGCCGCCCTTCGATGCACCCTCGCTGATCGAGCGCTTCGCTTTCCTGGAAGCGGCCGGCGATCGCTGGTGGGCAATGGGGGGCGGTGTTTACATGCTGCTGGTGCAGAAGAAGGTGCATGGCATGCGCCTGATCAAACCGGGCTGGCACGAACAAATCAAACCACGCCGCTCCGTGGCAGCGGCAACACAAAAAGAAAAGCATCTGGGGCAATGAAAGATTCAATAGAGATTTTTGCCGACGGCGCCTGCAAGGGAAACCCGGGCCCCGGCGGCTGGGGCGTCATTTTGCGCGCCGGCCAACATGAAAAGGAAATGTTCGGCGGTGAGCCTGAAACGACCAATAATCGCATGGAGCTGACGGCGGTCATCCGCGGCCTGGAAGCGCTGAAGCGGCCATGCCGGATAGCTTTGTATACAGACTCGCAATATGTGGTCAAGGGAATGACGGAGTGGCTTTCCGGCTGGAAGAAAAAGGGCTGGAAGAACTCGGCCAAAGAGCCGGTGAAAAACGTGGATCTGTGGCAGCAGCTGGAACAGCTTGCATTGCAGCACGAAATCGAATGGAACTGGGTGAAAGGCCATGCCGGCCATCCGGAGAATGAACGGGCCGATGAACTGGCCAACAAGGGCGTAGCCAAATTATGAGACAAATCGTACTGGACACGGAAACCACCGGCCTGGAGCACGCGCAGGGTCACCGCATCATCGAGGTGGCCGCGCTGGAGGTGAGCAACCGGCGCGTGACCGATCGCTACCTGCACCGTTATATCAACCCCGAGCGGGAAATCGACGAGGGGGCGCAGCAGGTGCACGGCATCACGCTGGAGTTTCTGCAGGACAAGCCACGCTTCGAAGGCATTGCGCAGGAGTTTCTCGATTTTGTGCGGGGAGCCGAACTGATCATCCACAATGCTCCCTTTGACGTGGGTTTTCTCAATGCTGAATTGGCCCGCTTGGATTTGGGGCGGATACAGGACTACTGCCCGGTCATTACCGATACCCTGAAAATGGCCAAGAACATGCGGCCGGGGCAAAAAAACAACCTCGATGCGCTGTGCCGCCACTACGGCATCGACAATTCCTCGCGCACCCTGCATGGCGCCTTGCTGGATACGGAGCTGCTGGCGGAAGTCTTTCTGGCCATGACGCGCGGGCAAGAGTCGCTCATCATGGACCTCGGGGCGGAAGAGCAGCAGAGCGAGCAAGCCGCTTTCAATCCGGCGGATTTGGTCGTTTTGGCGGCAAATGCCGCCGAAACGACCGAGCACGAGGCCTATCTCGACAGCCTGGACAAGGCGGCCAAAGGCACGTGCGTCTGGCGCGCCAATGCAACAGGCTCATCTGCTGAGCCTGTGTAAGGATAAACTGGCGTTCAACGTTAACCATTTTCCCGAGATGCCATGCAGCCCGGCCTGATTGTTCTGCACGCCAACAAACTGGAATCCCTGCGCGATGTCGCGGTGGCCTGGCTGAGGCAGCATCCGCTGGCACCGCTGGAAAATGAAACGGTGCTGGTGCAAAGCAACGGCATGGCGCAGTGGCTCAAGTTTGCGCTCGCCAAGCCCGTTTCGGAGGGCGGGCTGGGCATCTGTGCTGCGGTCGAGGCGCTCATGCCGCTGCGTTTCATGTGGCACGCCTACCGCGCCGTGCTGGGCGAGTCGACCGTGCCGCGCGAGCTGCTGTTCGACAAGTCGCGCCTGGTCTGGCGCTTGATGCGGTTGTTGCCCCGGCTGTTGCAGGACGACGATTTTGCCCTGCTGCGGCACTATCTGCTGGACGACGCCCAGGGGCGTCGTCGCTACGAACTGGCTCTGGTGCTGGCCGACCTGTTCGACCAGTACCAGGTGTACCGTGCCGAGTGGCTGAGCCGATGGGTGTCCGGGCAGGAAGGCGAGGAGAGCCGGGCCCAACCCTGGCAGCCCAAACTGTGGCGCGCCTTGCTGGCCGATCTGCCGGAGCACCTGCGTTATAGTAGCCGCTCGGCCGTACACGCGCGCTTCATCACTGCACTGGCGCGCCTGGAGTCGGCGCCAGCCGGTCTGCCGCGCCGTATCGTGGTGTTCGGCATTTCCTCCCTGCCGGCGCAAACGCTGGAGGCATTGGCCCATTTGAGTCGTTTCAGCCAGGTCCTGCTGTGTGTGCTCAACCCCTGCCGGCATTACTGGGGCGATATTATCGACGGGCGCGAATTGTTTCGTGCCAGCCGCCGGCGTCAGGCTGACAAGCCGGGTCTGCCGGCCGGACTTGATCCGGCGGCGCTGCATGCCGAAGCCAACCCCTTGCTGGCCGCCTGGGGCAAGCAGGGGCGCGATTATGTGCGGCTGCTGGATGAATATGACGATACGGCGCGATACCGTGAGCATGTGTCTGCCGCCATCGGCCGCATCGACCTGTTCGAAGACTATCCGGGTGAGACAGCCGCCACCACGCTGCAACAGGTGCAGCAGGCCATTCTTGAGCTTGATGCCGCTCCGCCGACGGTGTTGGACGACTCCATCGTGTTTCATGCCGCCCACAGTCCGCAGCGTGAAGTCGAAATCCTGCACGATCAGCTGCTCGCCCGGTTGGATGCCGATCCCGCGCTCAAGCCGTTCGACATCATGGTGATGGTGCCGGATATCAGCGTTTATGCGCCGCATATCCGTGCCGTGTTCGGGCGGCACAAGCCGGATGAGCGCACCTACATCCCTTTCACGCTGGCCGATGAAAACGAAAACAGCGAAGCGGTGTTGCGCGCTGCCGTGGAGAGCCTGCTGGGGCTGCCGCAGGGCCGCCTGACATTGGAGGAAGGGCTGGATCTGCTGGAAGTGCCGGCATTGGCGCGACGTTATGACCTCGCCGAGGCGGATGTCGCTTTGCTGCACGACGCCTTGCAAACAGCCAACGTGCGCTGGGGGCTGGACGCCGATCAGCGGCGCGCCCAGGGCATGACCGAGGGATTGGCGCAGAACAGCTG
Source organism: Pseudomonadota bacterium (assembly GCA_021851875.1). GTDB lineage: Bacteria > Pseudomonadota > Gammaproteobacteria > Burkholderiales > JAJZQI01 > JAJZQI01. The sequence goes on from JAJZQI010000027.1 coordinate 12,802, forward strand.
GCAGTTTGGTTTGGAGCGGTTGTTGCTCGGCTACGCTGCCGGCGCTGAGGCGCTGTGGCTTGAAGTGGCGGGGGACGACAGTCTGTCGGGCCTGTCGGCCGAGGCGCTGGGCGGTCTGGCGGAGTTCATGCAGGCCGTTAAATGGGCGCTGGCGCGGCTGGCGGGAACCTATGCGCCTGCCGAGTGGGCCGAGGTGCTGCGGGCCGTGCTGACGCGGTTTTTCGCGCCGGACGACGGCGAAACCGACTTCTTCGACCGTCTGCTGGCGCAAATCGATAGCTGGCGCGAAGCGTGTGAACTGGCGCAGCTGACCGAGCCGCTCAGCCTGGCGGTGGTACGGCAGGCCCTGTTCGACGCGCTGGACGCGCCGCGTTTGTCGCAGCGCTTCTTCGGCGGCGGCGTGCATTTTTCCACCCTCATGCCGATGCGGGCGATTCCATTCAAAATAGTCTGCTTGCTGGGCATGAACGACGGCGATTACCCGCGTATCCAGCCGACTCTCAGTTTCGATCTGATGCGCGCCCGTCCGCAGCCGGGCGACCGCTCGCGCCGCGACGACGACCAGTATCTGTTTCTTGAGGCCCTGTTGTCCGCCCGGCGTGCGCTGTACCTCAGCTGGGTAGGGCGCAGCGTGCGCGACAACAGCGAACAGCCGCCGTCCGTGCTGCTGGCCCGCTTGCTGGATTATCTGGGTGAAGCAGCCTGGCAGCAGGTTGTCTATCACCCCCTGCAACCGTATGACAGCGCCTATTTCACGGCAGTTTCACCCGACCTGTTCAGCTATCAGTCGAGCTGGCAGGCAGTGCATCAGGGGTATGTCGTAGCGGACCGGCTCTTGCCCGATTTCGTAACCGGTGAAGCACTGAGCCTGGCCAGTTTGCAGGCGTTTTTGCGTCAGCCAGTCGATGCTTTTTTCCACCAGCGTTTAGGTGTGCGTTTCAGGGCGCTTGATGAAGAGCTGGAAGAACATGAGCCGTTTGCCCTGAATAAGCTGCAGCAGCACATGCTGGGGCGTGAGCTGATCGAAGCGGCCAGCATGGCGGGCTGGGACGACAATGGCTGGCAGCGTGCCGGCCACCGTTTGCGTTCGGCTGGCACGCTGCCGGTCGGCGGATTTGCCGACCGGGCATTGGCCGAGCTGCTTTCGCCCAGCCGGCAGGTGGTCAAACGGATTGGCCAGTGGCAGGAAAGATATCCGCGCGAACTGCCGCCGCAGGAGATTACCGTCCAACTGGCCGGCAATACGCTGGAGGACTGGTTGGCGCACTTGCGGCAGGACGACAAGGGCAATGTGCTTGCCATCGACTGGCAACCCCAGGCGCTTGACAAGGCAAAGGCCGGTCTCGCCTTGCACAAACTGGTTCGGCTATGGGTCAGCCATCTGGCGGGCTGCGCTGCAGGGTTGAAACTGACGAGCGTCATGCTGGGGGCAGACAGGGAGGTGCAATTGCCTCCGCTGCGGCAGAAAGAAGCGGCCGCGCTGTTGCAGGCGCTGACCGATGCCTGGCGGCAGGGCATGAGCAGTCCCTTGCCGGTTGCCTGCAAAACGGCGTTTGCCTGGCTGACCGCAAACCGCTCGCAGCAAGCAGAACCACAAGGCGACGAGTTTGCCTGGCAGGCGGCTCACGTGGCCTATGAGGGTGGCAAGAACGCGTTCGGCGAGTTGGCTGAATCCACCTCTTTGCAAAAATGCTACCCGCAGTTTGCTGCCATGCCGCGGGCGGCATTTTCCCACTGGGTAGAAGTACTCTATGCCCCCTTGTTCGAGCGCATGGGCGAGTCGGACGGGCAAGGCGATGAAACAGGGGGGGAAGCATGAACCTGCCCGCCCTGCTGCCGTTCGATGCCCTGCATTTCCCGCTCAATGGCCGCCGATTGATCGAGGCCAGTGCCGGCACGGGAAAAACCTACAGCATTGCCTCGTTGTATGTCCGGCTGGTGCTCGGGCACGGTGAGGATGACACGCGCTTTGATCGTCCGCTGATGCCGCCGGAAATTCTGGTGGTGACGTTTACCGAGGCGGCCACTTTCGAATTGCGCGGCCGTATCCGGCAGAAACTGGCGGCGGCGGCGCAGGTTTTTCGCCGGCAGGCGGAAAGCGATGCCGAAGACGTGTTCCTGCACGGTCTGCGCCAAAGTTTCGAGCCGTCCGCCTGGCCTGCGCTGGCGTTGCGGCTGGAGCAGGCGGCCGACTGGATGGACGAGGCCGCCATCTACACCATTCACGGTTTCAGCAAGCGCGTGCTGCAGCAGCATGCGGTGGAAAGCGACAGTCCGTTTGCCCAGACGCTCACGGAAGACGACATGGAGCCGGTGCTGGCCGCGACACGCGACTACTGGCGGCTGTTCTATTACCCGCTGAATGCAACCCAGTCTGCCCTCATCCGGCGTCACTTTGGTGATCCTGATGGCCTGGCGGAGATGTTGCAGACTACTTTAGCCGAGGGTGTGGAGGTCAGGGCGGCGGGCAAGCTGTTTAGCACGGAAAAAAGCCCGCAGGAACTGCTGGCCGACTGGGAAACGTGGCGCAGCCGGCAACAACCGTGCGAACAGGCGGCGCGCGAGGGCTGGCTGACCGCTTGTGCCGCGCTGGAAACCTGGGTGCGGCAGGCTCTGGCGCAAGGCGATGTGAAGCTGACCAGCTACAAGAATATCGACGACAAACTGGCTCAGGTGCGGCAATGGGCTGAAGATGCGGGCAGTGATACCGAAGCGTCGCGGAAGGTATTGCAGCTTTTTGCCTACTCGACGCTGGAGGCAAACCGGAAAAAAGGCGGACAAGCCATTCCGCAACTGCCTGCATTTATGCTGTTCGATGTCATGCTGGACGGCTGGAACGGCGAGCCGGTCATCGAATTGGCCCAGTTGCTGGGTCATGCGCGGGAGTGGATCAAGGCGCGCCTGCGGCAGCAGAAGGACGAACAAGGCGTGTGGCAGTTTGACGACTTGCTGGTGCGTTTCAATCAGGCCCTGCAGGCGGGCAACGGGCCCGCATTGGCGCAGGCCATCCGGCAGCGTTACCCGGTGGCGCTGATAGACGAATTTCAGGACACCGACCCGATCCAGTATGACAATTTCGACCGCATCTACCGCGAGCCGGACTGCGCCCTGCTGCTGGTGGGGGATCCGAAACAGGCGATTTACAGCTTTCGCGGCGGCGACATTCACACTTATTTGCGCGCCCGCGAGGCCTGCGCGCCGCACCACTATACCCTTGACGTGAATTACCGCTCCACCCGCCCCATGGTGCAGGCGGTGAATACCTTGTTCAGCCGGGCCGAATCGGCCTGGAACGAAGGCGCGTTCGGCTTGCCGGGCAAGCTGCTGCCGTTCCATCCGGTACGGGCGCAGGACAAGCCGGCGCATCTGCATATTGACGGCAATTTGCAGCCCGCCATGACGTTTTGGCAGCTGGATAACTGGCAAACCATTCAAGTTGGCGTTTTTCGCGAGGAAATGGCGCGGCGTACCGCCGGTTTCATGGCCGGCCTGCTGCAATCCGGTCGGGCAAGGCTGGGCGAGCGGCCGGTCAAGGCCGGCGACATGGCCGTACTGGTGCGCGGGACGGGCGAAGCAGAGGTGATGCGCAGGGCGCTCGCAACGGTCGGTCTGCGCAGTGTCTATTTATCCCAGCGCGGTTCCGTGTATGAGACGGCCGAGGCGATGGATGTCTTGCGCTGGCTGGAGGCGTGCGCTGAGCCTGGTAGGGAAAGTCTGGTACGCAGTGCCATGGCCAGCCCGACGCTGCAACGCACCCTGGCGGAGCTCGATGGGTTGTTCGCCGACCCGGACGGCTGGCAGGAGGAACTGGGATTCTGGCGCGAACTGAATGCGATCTGGCGCCAGCAGGGCGTGATGCCCATGCTGTATCGCCTGCTGGATCGCTACGGTGTGCCCGTGCGTCTGTATGCCATGGCCGACGGCGAGCGTCGGCTGACGAATGTGATGCATCTGCTGGAATTGCTGCAGCAGGCGGAAATGGCCGTCAGGGGCGAGCAATCCCTGCTGCGTCACCTGCGTACAGCCATTCGCCACCCGCAGGCGGACAGCAAGACGACGCTGATTCGTCTGGAAAGCGATGCCGAACTGGTGAAGGTCGTTACCCTGCACAAATCCAAGGGCCTGCAATATCCACTGGTGTTTATGCCGTTTGTCGCCACGCCCGCCGAAGAGGCCGGCGCAAGGGGCAGGTCGGTGCGCTATTACGCCGAACGTCGGCGCATCGTCGAATTGGCGCCCGGGGAATCCGCCAAGGAGGCGGCCGGCAGGGAGGAATTGCAGGAGGCGCTGCGCGTGCTGTATGTCGGTCTTACCCGCGCCGAACACGCCCTGTGGCTGGGGGTGGGGGCAGTGCGTTCGGGCAGGGACGGCAAGCGGGAAAACCATGTATTCAAAACGGCCTTGGGTTATCTGCTGGGGGGCGGGGTGGAGCTGGACAATGCCGCGCTGCAGGAGGCCGTGCGGAATCTGCTCGCCGAGGCCGGGCATGAAGCCGTGCAATGCACCGAGGCACCGGATGGGTTCGCCCCGCTGGCTCCGGTGCCCGAATCGGGCACCGGAGCGTGGGCGGCGCGCCGAATGCGGCGCGAGCTGGGCAAACTGCCGCGCTGGTGGATCGCCAGCTACAGCGCCCTGATGCGCACCGATGCCCACGCGGCGGAGGCGGAAACCGCCCGCCAGGATAAAAGGCAAAGCGAGCCGTCTGGCATGGCGGAAGAGGAATCGGCCGCCACAGTGCAGGGCTTGGCCGCATTCCCGGCGGGCGCACGCTACGGCAATGTGCTGCACGAATTGCTGGAAGCGGCCGCTTTGCAGGGCTTCGCCCGGGTGGCCGGCGACGTCTCGCTGATGGCGCAGCCGCTGCAGCGGGCGCGAGAGCAGTTGCTCGCCTGGCAAGCCGGCGGCGGGGAAGGCCTGGCCGACTGGTTGCAGGATTTTCTCAATGTAACGTTGCAGGCGGAAACCGTTGCCGGCACAGCACCATTTGCCTGCAAGACCCCAATCACAGTCAGACTCGGCGCCATGCAGCCGTCCGACTATCGGGCGGAAATGGAATTCTGGCTGTCCGCCCGGGCTGTTGATGCAGGTACGCTCGATCGGATTGTCCGCACGCACACCCTGGACGGCCGTGAGCGTACGGCCGTGCCGCACAACCAGCTCAACGGCATGCTCAAGGGTTTCATGGATCTGGTGGCGCAAATCGACGGCCGTTACTATGTCATCGACTATAAATCCAACCGCTTGCCGGGGTATACCGCGGAACACCTGAGAAACGCCGTGCTGGAGCACCGCTACGAGCTGCAATACTGCCTCTATCTGGTCGCCCTGCATCGCCTGCTGCAAAGCCGCCTGCCGGATTATGACTACGACCGCCACATCGGCGGTGCGCTGTATATATTTCTGCGGGGCAATGCGGTCCATTTCGAGTGGCCGGCCCGGCAAGTCATCGAACAGCTCGACAGCCTGCTGGCAGGGGGGGCTGCATGATCAGCCGCAAGCGCTGGCAGACGCTGGCAGACTTCCGCGCCGTCGATCTGGCATTGGCCGACTTTGTGCAAAGTCGCGCCGCTGGGCCTGATCCAGTCGGCCTGGCCGCCGCATTGGCCAGCCGGGCGCTGGGAGAGGGGCATGCGTTTGTCGATTTGGCGCACTGGCATGCTGCGCGGCCCGAAATGGCGGTGGAGCTGCCGTTATCCGACTGGCTCGCGGCCCTGCAAGCAAGTGCGGCGGTCGGGCGCACGGCCGGCGACCAGCCTTTGGTACTGGAAGACGTGCGTTTGTATCTTGCGCGCCAGTGGCTGGCAGAGGAGACCGTGGCCGGCCGTTTGCGGCAACTGTTGCAGCAGCCGGTCACGGCTTTGCCGGAGGGCGCCGGCGGCTGGCTGCGGCAGCTGTTTCCCGCCGGCGTTTACACACCCGACTGGCAAATGGCCGCCTGTGCGCTCGCGGCCCATCACGCATTGGCCATCATCACCGGTGGGCCCGGCAGCGGCAAAACAACAACGGTCATTCGTTTATTGGCTTTGCTGCAAAAAATTGCCGGTGCCCAGCGATTGCGCATCCGTCTGGCCGCTCCCACCGGCAAGGCGGCTGCGCGTTTGTCCGAAGCCATCAGCAAAGCGCTGCTAACGCTTCCGGCCGGGTTTGCCGGCAATGTGCCCAGCACCGTGCTCACCCTGCACCGCCTACTGGGCAGCGGCACACGCGGCAGGCGCTTCGTTCACACTGCCGACAATCCGCTGCATGCCGACGTGGTGGTGGTCGACGAGGCTTCCATGGTCGATCTGGCAATGATGCAAGCGCTATTGCAGGCTTTGCCGCTGAACGCACGTCTCGTGCTGCTGGGCGATCGTGATCAGCTCGCGTCGGTCGAGGCCGGTTCGGTACTGGGCGAATTGTGCCGCGATGCAGCCGGCGCCGGCTATGACGAGGCTACCTTGGCGCTGCTGCACAAGCTCACCGGTCAGGATTTTTCTGCCCATGGCGGGAGCGGGGATAGGCTCGCACAACATACCGTCATGTTGCGTCACAGCCATCGTTTCGGTACGGACAGTGTGATCGGTCAGTTGGCCGCCGCCATCAACCGGGGCGATGCCGCAGCGCTGACCCGCCTGTGCGGGCAGGGTGACGAAGCCTTGCAGTTGTCGCCATATGCGGCCTTGTTGCCGGCGCTTAGCGAAGGCTTGGCCGATTACCTGCGTTTGGCGACCACACCGGTTGGCGGGGCAGGCGCCGACCGTCACGCGCAGATGGCGCTGCAGGCTTTATCACGTTTTCAGGTTTTGTGCGCCGTGCGTTCCGGCCCGCATGGCGTGGTAACGCTGAACGCCCAGATCGTGGCTGCGCTGCAACGGCAGCAGGTGCTGCCGCCGGCGCCGCAGCAGCAGCCGTCCGAATGGTTTGCCGGTCGGCCGGTCATGCTGACGCGTAACGACTACGGTCTGGAAGTCATGAACGGCGATGTGGGCGTAACACTGATGACCGACAAGGGCTTGCGGGTCGCCTTCAATGTGGGCGGCAATGTGCGCTGGATACTGCCCGGCCGCATTGAAAGTGCCGAAACCGCATTTGCCATGACCATACACAAAAGCCAGGGGTCGGAGTTCGATACGGCCTGCATTGTGCTGCCGGAAGAGGCGGATTCCCCGCTTTTGACGCGTGAGCTGCTGTACACGGCGGTAACCCGGGCGAAAAGCCGTGTTCTGCTGCTGGCCCGCATGCAGGTCTTGCAGCAGACGGTTACACGCCAAGTGCAGCGTGCTTCGGCCTTGCGGGACAAGTTGTAATCAGAGCCGCGGCCCCGGCAGGGCGCTCCAGCGGTTGATGATGCGCCTGATCGGCGGCATGAGCTCGGAGGCTGTCAGCCCGATCGGTCCGGTTCCCTGCACAGCCAGCTCGTCTGCCGCCGCACCATGAAGATAAACCCCGGCTTCACAGGCCGCTTCGGCATCCATGCCCTGTGCCAGCAGGCTGCCGATCAGACCGGCCAGCACGTCGCCCGTGCCGGCCGTGGCCAAGCCGGGGTTGCCGCTGGGGTTGATGCGCCAGCGGCCATCCGGGTAGGCAATGATGCTGCCCACGCCCTTGACCACCACGTGGGCGTCGAATTGCCGCGCCAGCGTTGTGGCAGCGGCCACGCGGTCCTGCTGCACGGCTGCGGTGCTGCACTGCAGCAAGCGGGCTGCTTCGGCCGGGTGCGGCGTCACAATCAAGGGGGCGGTTCTTTGCTGCAGCAGGCTGCGCGTTTCCTCGCTGCCGGCCACCACGTTCAGCGCGTCGGCATCCAGCAGCAAAGGGTGGTCTGCTCGCAGGCAATGGCCCAGCAACTCGCGGGCCGTGCCCGACTGGCCCAGCCCGGGGCCCGCCACCACGGCATTCATGGCTGTGCCGCGCAAGCCGAAGGCAGGGCGAATCATGAGTTCGGGCTGGGTGACATCGGCCGGCAGATGGTCTTCCAGCATGCCGATGTAGACCCGTCCGCAGCCGGAATACAACGCGGCGCGTCCCGCTAGCAGGGCAGCGCCGGCCATGCCGGCACTGCCGCCGAGTATGCCGAGGCTGCCGAAACTGCCCTTGTGGCTGTTGCGCGGCCGCGGTTTGAAATGGCGGGTGACATCCGTTTCCTGCAGCAGGGCGCCCATGACGGTCGGCGCGGGGCTGCCGCTGTCGAGTGCGGCTAGGTGTACCTGGCCGACATGATCCGGGCCGTCAGCGGTATAGAAACCTGTTTTGTTGCCGAGGAAACTGAGCGTGTGACGGGCGCGCACGCAGGGCGAGAAGGCCGTGCCGCTATCGCTGCACAGACCGCTGGGAATATCGAGGCTCAGAACCGGGACGGTCTGGCTGTTGAGCCATTCGATCAGGCGGGCCGGCTCTCCTGCGGGGGGCCGGCTAAGGCCAATGCCGAACAGGCCGTCGACGATCAGGCTGAACGGGCCGGCCGGAGGCGCGGCCAAACACTCGCCGCCTGATGCCAGCCAGGCTTGCCAGGCCTGCCTGGCAGCTGGCGGCAAGCTGTCGGGCGAGGCAAGCAGGACGACGGCAACCGCATCGCCCGCCTGTTGCAGCAGGCGAGCCGCGACCAGGGCGTCACCGCCATTGTTGCCCGGGCCGGCCAGAATAAGTACGGGGTGCTGTCGGTCGGCTTTCAGCTGGCGTGCCAGCTGGGCAGCCGCCTGGCCAGCCTGTTCCATCAACGGCAGAGCGGGGGAGGCATGCTGTTCCCAGTTTCGTAACGCGGCAACATCATACAAAGGGAACATTAAACGGCTCCAGCAGTCGAATTGCAAATGGTAAAAGATCGGTGGCGACGCGCTGCAATCGGGTTGAACAGGCAGATATGTTGACTATAATTTAATTGTACCAATAGCAAAAGCGCCGAAAGGAGGGAAGGGATATGAGCGGACCTCTCAATATGGCCGGTGGTCAAGTTCTGGCATGCGAACTGGATAACGATTGCGAAGTATTGAGTTGCGAAGTGTGCCTGGCGGAAATTCCTGCCAGCGTGGCGGCGAGCATGGAAGGGAACGAGTATATCCAGCACTATTGCGGGCTGGATTGTCTGGAAGCCCTGTACGCCTTGCAGCAGGAAGTTGAATAGCCGCTGTAGCGGTCATACGGCCGAAGCCGGGTAAACCGTGCCGAGTGCTCCGTGTGGAGCACTCCGTTTTTTTGATTGCAGGGGAGAATTACATGTATGGCTTTGGCACAAGGTTGAACCTTCCGTTTGGAACCGTACTGGACAAGGTGACGGCGGCATTGAAAGCCGAGGGGTTTGGTGTGTTGACGGACATTGACGTGCAGGCAACACTGAAAGCCAAGCTGAACGCCGAGATGCAACCTTATCGCATCCTCGGTGCCTGTAATCCGCCGATGGCTCACCGCGCGCTGGAGACCGATCCGGAAATCGGTCTGCTGCTGCCGTGCAATGTGGTGGTTCGGCAGCTGCCCGACCACAGCGTGCATGTTTCCTTTATGGATCCTGCTGCCGTGTTGCAGCTCGTCAATCATCCGGGCATTGACGAGCTGGCGCGGGAAGTCAAGACGCGATTGCAGCGTGTCTGCGACAGTCTGAACAATTAAGGGATTTTCTGATTAGTCATGACTTTCAGGTAAGCACACTTTGTCACGTTCTTAAGCGTTTGCTGGCCGGGGGCGCCCGGCAGCGCCTTCCTTTCTTTGCTTCGCCAAAGAAAGGAAGCGAAGAAAGGCGACCCTGAATTTGTCGACAGCCCCTCGCGGCTGAATTTCTGGCGGGTGGCGAGTAAACTCGCCCTGGCGGGGCACACACAGCGTGCCCCACTGCGGAACTCGAACAGTACTCGCCGTC
>JAJZQI010000028.1 GCA_021851875.1 Pseudomonadota bacterium
AGCGCTTGCATGGCATGCAAGAGGTCAGCGGTTCGATCCCGCTTACCTCCACCAGAATAAAGGCAAATACAGTGCACCGTTTTGGCGTATTTTGCGGTTGGCTGGGGTTTATCTTAACCGTGGTCGGCCTGATAGGTACCGGGGTCACTTTGCCGAGCGGCAAGGAAGACGTCATTGGCATCTGGATCAACCTGGTGCCGGTCGGTTTTGTTTTCTTGCTGGTCGGGGTTACTGCGACGCAGATGTCGAAGAAATAGCCGGTTAAAGTTTTACGGCGGATTCCATTGGCAAGCGTGCAAAAATCCTGTAAAATTTCGCTTCTCTAGTCCCCATCGTCTAGAGGCCTAGGACATCGCCCTTTCACGGCGGTAACAGGGGTTCGAATCCCCTTGGGGACGCCAAATTCTGGCAACGGGCGCTGCGTATGCAGTGCCCGTTTTCATTTCTACTGCTTGTTTTCAGTTGTTCGCGATGTGCTGCTTGCGGAAATCCGTCATGAACTGCGCCAGCTCTTCCACGGCAGACAGCGTGACGGCGTTGTAAAGGGATGCGCGAATGCCGCCGAGCGAGCGGTGACCGGCCAAGCCATGAAAGCCGGCGGCCAGCGCATCGGCCAGGAAACGTTTCTCCATCTCCGGCGAGGCCAGGTTGAAGGCCACGTTCATGAGCGAACGGTCGGCCGGGTCGGCGTGACCGCGGTAAAACCCCTCGCTTTGATCCAGCAAACCGTACAGCAACGCTGCCTTGGCTTGGTTGATGCGAGCCATGTTGCCCACGCCGCCGATGTCCCGCAGCAGCCAGCGTGTAACGAGCAGCACGACATAAATGGCAAATACCGGCGGCGTGTTGTAATTGGAATGCGCCTTGATGTGGCTGTGGTAATCGAGAAAAGCGGGCAGATGCGTCGGACTGTTTTGCAGCAGACTGTCGCGCACCACTACCACCGTCACGCCGGCCGGGCCTAGATTCTTTTGCGCATGGGCATAGATCAGCGAGAAGCGTTCAGCTTCGCTCGGCCGCGAGAGAAAATCCGACGACATATCGCATACGCGCGGGACTGCGTCCAGGCCCATGGGCTGGCGGAATTGCAGGCCTTCCACCGTTTCGTTGGAGATGTAGTGAAAATAGGGGGCGGCGGGGGACAAGTCCAGTTCGTCGGCCTGCGGCAGACGGCTGAAGTGGTCTGCGGCGCCGCTCCAGACTACCTTGATGGCGCCCGAGCGGCTTGCCTCGGCAATCGCTTTGCCGCTCCAGTAGCCGCTGTGGATATACTCGGCCGGCTCGCTACGGTTGTGCAGCAGAGTCAGCGGGACCATGGCGAACTGCTGGGTCGCCCCGCCCTGCAGAAACAGCACATGGTAATCCGCGCCAAGCCCGAGCAGGGAGCGGATGTTGTCCTCGGCCTCGCGCACGACGGCGGCAAACCAATCCGAGCGGTGGCTGATGCCGAGAATGGAGAGGCCCGTCTCCGGCACCACGGCGATGGCCTGCTGGATTTGTTGCAGAACGGATTCGGGCAACGCGCCGGGCCCGCCGGAAAAATTCAGCCGGTTGGCCGGAATCATGGATGGTTCGATCATACGGCAGCCATTGGCGTGAGGGGACGGCCGGCATGCCGCAACAGCATGGCGCGGAATGCATCAATCAGTTTTTGCATATAGGTCTGTTTGTAGGGGAACAGGTCGACCGGATCCATGGCGTGCACCACCATGGCGTGGTCTATTTCAAACACGAACAGCTTGCCGTCGCGGGTTTCCGCACAGTCGAGGCAGAGGTATTCAAGTCCGGTTTTTGCATTAATGCTCTGCAGTGCCGCAGCATGGCGCGCGGCAAAACTGTCAAAGTGCTGCATGAACGCCGCTTCTTCCTGCCGTTTTGCGGCATCTTCGTACATGCCCGCGTTGACGTAGTGCACCATCCAGTGCGAAGAAATGGCCATGTGCGAGGCATACGGCACGCCTTCGAGCAGCGCGATGCGGTATTTGCGAAATTGGCCGTCGTCGCTGCTGTAATCGATAAAGGCGGATAAATAGAACTGTTCCGCCCGGCTGCCCGCCAAATACGTTTGCAGTTCTGCCGGGGTATCGATCTTTTGCAGGTCGTTGCCGGCATGCGAGCCGACGGGCCGGATGATGAGCGGGAAATGATGCCCAGCCAACAAAGTGGACGGCTGCAATTGCCCGCCCGCCAGAGCCGCGAGCGTCTGGCGCGGCACCTGCAGCGTGGGCGGCATCAGCAGGCCGGGAATGCCCTGCAAGAGCCGGCTGGCGGTGTCGCGTGCCACCCTGGGGATGTTGTCCGGCCGATTGATGACGGGCTTGGGCCAGTTTGCCAGTTGCTGCGCCAACAGTTGCAGCAGGGGCTGATTGGCTGCCGATTCGCCGATGGCGATGAACACCGCATCATGTTCGGCCAGATCCGCGGCCGGCAGGCCGCCGGGAGCCACATAATGCAAAGCGAGATCGATGTCGCTGTTTTCCAGCAGGCAATCCAGCGGCATGTTGGCCGACAGGTCGCCGGCCGCCATCAATACCAGAACGCGTAATGAGGCGGGCTGCCGGCGGGCGGGCAGCAGGTAGTTGCGTTGCTGCTGCAATGCCTGTTGCTGCAGGTTGAGGGCAAGTTCGTGCAGTCCGACGCAATGCATGAAAATGGCCAGATCGTGCATGGCATTAACATCGCTGGCGTCCTGTTCGGCGCGGGCCAGCAGGGATTTGCCGATTGGAGCCAGGTCGGCGCCGGCGACGCTCATGCGCAGAAAGGGGGCCAGTCCCATGAGCGATGCGGTATTGGGGGTGTTCACGCAAATCTCCGTTATTTTTGCCGGTGGCAGCAGCGGCCGGCCCGGCATGTTTTGCACCACTCTACTTGATGGGGACGTTTATTGCCAGCCAAACCGGCGGTAATAGAATCCCTTCATGGCTTGGGTTACCGCCAGGTAGCCCAGCAAGATGATGATTAGCCAGGGGAAATAGCTTGGCGGCAAGGGTTGCAGGCGGAAATAGTGCGCCCATGGGCCCATGACGATGAAAAGACCGACCAGCAAGGTGGAGAGGGTCATGCCAATCATGGCCCAGGAGGCCCGGCTCTGGATAAAGGGAATCTTGCGCGTGCGAATGAGATGCACGATCAGCGTTTGCGACAGCAAGCCCTCGAGAAACCAGCCGGATTGGAACAGCGTCTGCATGTGCAGATTGTTGGCGCCGAAGACGAACCACATCAGGCAGTAGGTCATGATGTCGAAAATCGAACTGAGCGGACCGAAATACAGCATGAACCGGCCAATGCTGCCGGGGTCCCAGCGTTGCGGCGCGGTGAGGAATTCCTGATCGACATTGTCGAACGGAATGCCGGTTTGCGAAATGTCATACAACAGGTTTTGCACCAGCAGATGCATCGGCAGCATGGGCAGAAACGGTAAGAATGCGCTGGCCGTGAGCACGGAAAATACGTTGCCGAAATTCGAGCTGGCGGTCATCTTGATGTATTTGAGCATGTTGGAGAACGTGCGCCGTCCTTCAATGACGCCTTCTTCCAGCACCATCAGGCTCTTCTCCAGCAGGATGATGTCGGCTGCTTCCTTGGCGATGTCGACCGCGGTATCGACCGAGATGCCGATGTCGGCCGCCCGCAGCGCGGCCGCATCGTTGATACCGTCGCCCATGAAGCCGACGACGTGGCCGGACTGGTGCAGCACGCGCACGATCCGTTCCTTGTGCGCGGGCGTGAGTTTGGCGAAAATGCCGGTATCTTTGGCCGCCAGATACAGCTCGGCGTCGCTCATGTGTTCAATGTCTGCCCCCAACATGATTGGGGTCACCGGCAAGCCGACTTCATGGCAGATCTTGCTGGTGACCAGCTCATTGTCGCCCGTCAACACTTTTACCGCCACGCCGTTTTCCTTGAGTGCCTGCAAGGCGGGCGCGGCCGATTCTTTCGGCGGGTCGAGGAAGGCGATGTAGCCGACCAGCGTCAGGTCGCGCTCGTCGTTGATGCCGTAGGCCTCGCGCATGGGGGGCATGTCTTTGATGGCGACTCCCACGACCCGCAGGCCGTCGTGGTTAAGTGCCGTGGTGACGGAGCGGATGTCGCTCAGCGCCTGCTCGTCGAGATCCAGGATCACGCCGTTTTTTTCGTGGCGCGCACAAACAGAAAGCATTTCCTCGATGGCGCCTTTGCAGATGAGCAGGTGATGCTCGTCGTGTTCGGCCACCACGACCGACATGCGGCGGCGTTTGAAATCGAAGGGGATTTCGTCGATTTTACGGAAGTTGGCGGCCGGGTCGAGGTCGCGGTGCACTTCGCGGTGTTCCAGCACGGCGACATCGAGCAGGTTTTTGAGGCCAGTCTGGTAATAGCTGTTCAGGTAGGCATATTCCAGTACCGCGTTGGATTCCGCGCCAAAGACGTTCGTGTGATGCTTGAGAAAAATCCTGTCTTGCGTCAAGGTGCCGGTCTTGTCGGTGCAGAGGATGTCCATGGCGCCGAAATTCTGGATCGCATCCAGCCGTTTGACGATGACCTTCTTGCGCGACAGGACGACTGCGCCCCGCGCCAGTGTCGAGGTGACGATCATCGGCAGCATTTCCGGAGTCAGGCCGACGGCAACCGACAGCGCAAACAAAAACGCTTCCAGCCAGTTGCCCTTGGTCAGGCCGTTGATCAGCAGCACAATGGGCGTCATCACCAGCATGAAACGGATGAGCAGCCAGCTGACTTTGTTGACGCCCGCCTGGAAGGCGGTCGGGGCGCGGCTGACCGAGCTGATGCGTTGTGCCAGAGCGCCGAAATAGGTGCGGCTGCCGGTGGTGACCACAACGGCGGTGGCCGAGCCGCTGACGACGTTGGTGCCCATGAAGCAAATACTGTCCAATTCCAGCGCATTGCGCACGTCGCTCTTGCGCTCGTCGGGGAATTTCTCCACCGGCAGGGATTCGCCGGTCATGGCGGCCTGGCTGACGAACAGGTCTTTGGCTGTCAGTACGCGCAAATCGGCCGGAATCATGTCGCCGGCAGACAGCAGCACGATATCGCCCGGCACCAGCCGGTCGAAAGGAATGTCCACCTGATGTGAGGGTTTGGGCGTGAGTCTGATCTGGAAATAGCGCTGCGCTTCCTCCGCTGCGTCGGCGGCCAGGTCGCGACGCAGCACGGTAGCAGTATTGCTGACCATTTCCTTGAGCTTGTCGGCCGCCTTGTTGGAACGCGCTTCCTGGAAAAAACGCATCAGCGTGGACAGCGCCACCATGCTGGAGATCACAATGGTCGCCTTCATGTCCTCGGTGTAATAGGACACAATTGCCAGCAGCGTCAGCAACAGATTGAACGGATCGACATAGCAGTGCCACAGGTGTTGCCACCAACTGAGCGGTTTATCCTGTTCGATGGTGTTGCCGCCGATTTCGCTGCGGATGAGTTCGGCGCGTGCGTCGCTAAGACCGTCCACATGGCTGTTGAGCTGCTGCAACAGCTCGGTGGGCGTTTTTTTGGCGGCGCCGATGAGCGTGTCCGCCAGCGATGAGGGCAGCTCCTTGCTGATGGGGCTGCCCTGAAACAGATCGAATGCGGCGATACGGCGGAAATGGCGCAGCAGCCCGCGGCTGCCCATCAGGCGGCCGAAGCGCTCGGTCAAAATGACGAGATTCATGTTGTCGGCCTCCTGTCGGTGCCGGCGATCCAGTTGATGCCGTATCGTACGGCCAGAACGATCAGCAGGCTTGAGATGAAGCCGGCCAGGACGTCAGCCGGAAAATGGGCGCCCAGGCTGATGCGCGACAGGCCGACCCAGCCAACAAACAGTGCACCTACCAACTGGCCGCGGCGGTCGAACAGTGGCCACAGGCTGGCACACAGCAGCATGGCGAAAGAAGAATGGCCGCTGGGCAGGCTGTGATGGTATTCCGCTGGCCCAACCACGATAACAGTGCCCGGCGGCAGGGCCAGCAGCGGCCGCGGAAAATCCAGTGCCGGCTTGAGCCAGTTTAAAAACTGACCGTCCAGCAGATAAGCCAGACTGAATACGGCCAGAACCGTCAGCCAAGTTTGCCTTCCTGCGTCTTTGCTCAAAGTGCGGTGGCGTGTTGCCAGCACGGCAAACAAAGCCGTCAGAGCAAGATAGAGCGGGAAATTCGCGTGGTCACCCAGCCGGGTGCCAAGCTGCATCAGCCGGTCAAGCCAGGGCGCGTGAACGGCATTGAGCAGATGAAACAGCCAGACGTTGAGCCCGCCCCAGTCGTACAGGATCGCTTTCATCTTGGCCTTTCATGTCGAGACTCAGGCAAACAGCGCGGCGATCCACAGCGCCAGCCCGCCGACTGCAGCGATCATGGCCAGCGAGAACAGCCAGCGTTTGCGGGTCAGTGCCGTGATGGATGCCAGGGAAATGGCAATCTGGATCAGCGTCATCGACTGCGCTTGCTTGTGGTGCGGGTGCAGTGCCTGTTCGCTCAGCAGGTTGGCCTGTTCGGACTGCTTCTCCAGCGCTTCGGCCTTGCTTTTGATGGCCTTTTTTTCCTGCGCGTACTTGGCGATCTGCTCGCGGTAATGGGCTTGTTTGTCTGCCGGGGCGAGATCGGCCGCCAGTTCCATCAGGTGAGCCTTGTTGCTCTTGGCTTCATAGTAATTCCACTGATCCGATGCCTGGGTCTTTTTCAGTACGGCTTCATTCTTGTACAGCATGGCCTCATTCTGGGTTGCGCCCCCCTGATAGCTCACAATGGCGCCCACCGTCGAGAGTATGGCGGTGAAGATGGCAACATACTGCGCCAGCTGCGAGCCGCCATGGGCCTGATGCTCGAGTTCGTGTTCGTGCGCGCCGTGTACGTGAAAACCATGACCGGACATGTCTGCTCCTGATAATGTTGCTTGATGCGGGTGGACGATATGGCGTGCAGTATGGTTTGTGAACGATTAATTTCTTATTAAGAAATGGTTTTGTAAAAAATTGATTGATTGGCACTTGTCTCTTGCTGATGGATTCCCGCTATGGCGAACTTTGCGCCATGCCGGATGCCAAAGCCATGCAATGGTGTTGCTGGCTGCCTCGCTTGGCGAGGTCTGGATGAGGAGTGAAAATGAGCGGATTGCGGCAGGAGCTGTGATGGCGGTCGTTCTGGCGAGTGCGGCCGGGGTGCCGGCGCGGGCAGGTGATATACCGGCCATTCACCAGGTGTACCAGGCAGCCGATGCCGGTCGTCTCGATGATGCCCAGTTGGTGATGGGGCGTGTGTTACGCGTTCACCCCAATAGCGCCAAAGCGCATTATGTCGAGGCGGAATTGCTGGCGCGCATGGATCGGCCGACGCAGGCGGAGATGGAATTGCGGAAAGCGGAGCAGCTGGAGGCCGGTTTGCCGTTTGCCAAACCCCAGTCGGTAAAGGAGCTGGAGCGGCAAATCGCACGTGAAAATACCGTCATTTCCGGCGGTATTTCGCCCGCTGCGCCCGGGAAGGCTTTCTCTTGGGGAATCTGGCTGCTGGTGCTCGGCCTGCTGGCGATAGTCAATGCGATGGTGTGCGAGGCGCAGGAGCAGTCGGCAAGGCCGAAGGACGATTAGCCGGCGGGTTTTGTTTGCTCTGAAATACAAGTAAAGCACAGCGTAGCGTATGCTTTTTCTGTCTCTGGCGCGCCCGAGACGATTCGAACGTCCGACCTTTGGCTCCGGAGGCCAACGCTCTATCCAGCTGAGCTACGGGCGCATGGGCCGCATTATAGCGGGTTTTTGCAAAATTCCCTAATGGGGCTTTCCCGGGCCGATAAATGGCCCTATAATGTGCAGGATTTGATTGCCCATTTCAGGATCTTTGAGTCTTTTTACAAGGGAAAATACATGAGCGAACACCACACACCCAAGTCCCCGACCACACCAGGTCAGGTTGTGCTGGCCACTTTGGGCGGTTTATTTGCCCCATTGATTGCCATTTACCTGATTTTCTGGCTGGTAAGCAACGTGAATGGTGGTAGCAGCAGTGAAAGTCAGATCCTGAAGCGTGCGTATCAGCCGCATCTGACCGACTCCGCCAAGCTGGCCGAGGCTGATGAGGCTTCTGCGGTGGCTGCACGTATTGCCCCGGTGGGTGAACTGAAAGTGATTGATGCCAACGCTCCGAAGGTTGAACGTACCGGCGAGGAAATCTTCAATGCCGTATGTACCGCCTGTCATACTCCGGGTGCGCTGGGCGCGCCGAAGTACGGCAGCAAGGCAGACTGGGCGCCGCGTATCGCCCAAGGTTATGAAACCCTGTTCAAGCATGCCTCCGAAGGCTTTAAGGCCATGCCGGCTCGTGGCGGCGATCCCGATATTGACGACTTGGAACTGCATCGCGCGATTGCCTACATGGCTAATTCTGCGGGTGCCAAGTTCACCCCACCTGAACCAGCCGCTGCTGCATCTGCTCCGGCAGCTAAATAAGTCGCAAAGCAGTCAAGAAAAAAGCGCGGTTTATGCCGCGCTTTTTTCGTTTATTGCCATTGGTTGAGGAAACGTCAACCGGGTTTTTCAGTCGCCTGTCTTCTCGCCCAGCATGGCCATGATGCCGGCCAGGGCCGCTTTGCCTTGAGCTTTTTTCTCGGCTTCCGGCTGGACTTTGCCGGGCTTGTCGATGTCGGGACCCAGTTCCTCCAGGAAACGGCTCGGCTCGATGCTGGCCCATTCTCCGCCGCGCTTGCGTTTGTGACAGTAACTGATGTTGAGGGTTTTTTGCGCCCGGGTGACGCCGACATACATAAGGCGACGTTCCTCGGCGATCTTCTCGCCATCCTGACTTTCGCGATGCGGCAGGATTTCCTCTTCCACCCCAACCAGAAAGACGTGCGGGTACTCCAGACCCTTGGAGGCGTGCAGGGTGGAAAGGCGCACGGCATCGGGATTTTCCTCCTCGCGGTTTTCCAGCAGGCTCATGAGGGCGATGGTCTGGGTCAGAGCCAGCAGGTTCTTGCCGTCTTCTTCGCCTTTTTTCGCCATCCAGGCCACGAAATCCTGTACGTTCTGCCATTTGCTTTCGGCCGCGCGGGCTTCCTCGTTGTCGTACAGCCAGGTCTCGTATTCGATGGCGCGCAGCAATTCCTGCAGCAATTCGCCGGCCGGCTCGCGTTCGGCGCGGTATTGCAGCCGATTGATGAAATTGCAGAACTCGACCAGCGGTTCGAGCTGGCGCTCCTGGATTTCGTGCACCAAGCCGGGCTCGAACACGGCGGCAAACAGGCTGACATGACGGCGGCCGGCATAGAGGCCGAGTTTTTCCAGCGAGGCCGCGCCCACCCCGCGCTTGGGAGTGGTGACGGCGCGGATGAATGCCGGGTCGTCGTCGCTGTTGGCGATCAGCCGCAGGTAGCCGATCAGGTCCTTGATTTCCGACCGCTCGAAAAATGACGTGCCGCCGCTCAGGATGTACGGAATGCGAGCGTTGCGCAGTTGCTGCTCGAATGGCCGCGCCAAATGGTTGCTGCGATAGAGGATGGCGTAATCGCCGTAGCGCGTACGGTTCTGAAACTGATGCGCCTGAATCTTCAGTACCACCCTTTCGGCTTCGTCGTCTTCGTTGCTGGCGGCGCTGATCTTGATCGGCTCGCCATGACCCAGTTCGCTCCAGAGGTTTTTCTCATACAGCTTGGGGTTGTTGGCGATCAGCGTATTGGCCGCATTGAGGATGCGGGTGGTGGAGCGGTAATTCTGTTCCAGCTTGATGACCGTCAGGTTGGGGAAGTCCTTGCCCAGCCGCTCGATGTTCTGCTGGTCGGCGCCGCGCCAGGCGTAAATCGACTGGTCGTCGTCGCCCACGGCGGTGAAAGCGCCGCGTACTCCGGTGAGCTGCTTGAGCAGCTGGTACTGGCAGGCATTGGTGTCCTGGTATTCGTCGACCAGCAGGTAGCGCAGCTTGTTCTGCCAGTTGGCCAGCACTTCATTGTTCTGCTGGAACAGTTCGACCGGCAGTTTGATCAGGTCGTCGAAATCCACCGCCTGATAGGCGCGCAAAGTATCCTGATAGGCGCGGTAGAGTTTGGCGGCCTGGGCTTCCAGTTCGCTGCCGGCCTGATCGATTGCCATTTGCGGTGTCAGCAGGGCGTTTTTCCAGTTGGAAATGATCGACTGCAGCTGGCGCACCAGCTTCTTGTCGGTGGTCTTGAGAATTTCCGCAGCGATGCCGTACTGGTCGGCGCTGTCCAGAATGGAAAAGCGCGCCTTGTAGCCGATCTTGTCGGCTTCCGCGCGCAAAATGTGCAGGCCGAGCGAGTGAAAGGTGGTGACCGTGAGTCCCTTGCTCGACTGTCCGGATAACAGTTTGCCCACGCGTTCCTGCATTTCACGCGCTGCCTTGTTGGTAAAGGTGATGGCGGCGATGTGGCGGGGCGGGTAGTCGCATTCCTCGACCAGATAGGCGATTTTATGCGTGATCACCCGCGTCTTGCCGCTGCCGGCACCCGCCAGAACCAGCAGGGGGCTTCCCAGGTGCATGGCGGCAGCCCGTTGCTGGGGATTCAGGTGGGAAAGGTCGGCCATGCTGGGGTAACTCAAAACTTGAATTTTACTACAGGCGGAGACTCTGCTGAACCTATAATGGATGCATGGCTACTTATGCGATTGGCGACATTCAGGGCTGCTATGCCCCGTTCATGGAACTGCTGGACAAGATCGGCTATCACCCGGAGCGCGACGAGCTCTGGCTGGTCGGCGATCTGGTCAACCGCGGGCCCGACTCGCTGGCGGTATTGCGCTGGGTCAAGGCGCGCAACGACCGGGTGAAAGTGGTGCTGGGCAATCACGACCTGCATCTGCTGGCGGTGGCTGCCGGCCATGCGCGGCAGCACCGCAGCGATACCCTGGCCGATGTGCTGGGCGCGCCGGACAGCGGTGTGCTGCTCGACTGGCTGCGCCGCCAGCCGCTGCTGCATGTCGACGGCGAGAATGCCATGGTCCATGCCGGCCTGCTGCCGGGCTGGTCGGTTAACCAGGCGCAAGCCTTGGCGCGTGAGGTCGAACAGCAGTTGCAGGGGGACGACTACCACGCTTTCCTGGCGCAGCTATACGGTAACCAGCCTGCTCGCTGGGATGACGCGCTGCAGGGCATGGAGCGTTGGCGCCTGATTATCAACGCGATGACGCGCATGCGTTTCGTACATCAGGATGGCAGTCTGGAATTGACCAGCAAGGGGGAAATGACATCCGCGCCGGCCGGTTGCGTTCCCTGGTTCGAGCACCCGGCAGCGCAATGGCTCGATCACACGCTGGTGTTCGGCCACTGGTCGGCGTTGGGTTTGCTTTTGCGCGAGCGGCTGATTGCGCTGGATTCGGGCTGTTTGTGGGGCAACGCGCTCAGTGCGGTGCGGCTGGAGGACCGGGCGGTGTTTCAGGTATCTTGTGCGGCGCAGGCAGATCTAGCGCGTGCGCTATAGCGTTTTCGGCTTCTCGCGCCAGTTCCCGGCGTGATTTGCCCCGGCTGTCGATGGCCGGCAGGCAATGCAGATAGACCGCAATCTCCGGGCACTTGAGCACTTCCCGCAGCGATTGCATCAGCGTGGTGTCGTCATGATAAGCCGGGGCGTGATGACGCGCGCCGTTTTTATGGCGATAACTGATGGCGACCGGCTGTACCGGCGCGCCTGCGGCAATGGCCGGCTGCAGCAGCGAGGTGTGGAAGGGTTTCAGTTTGCTGCCGTCGGTCGTTGTGCCTTCCGGAAAGAAAGCCACCTGCGCGCCCCGCATCAATGCTTCAGTCACTTCGGCATTGATGCGGGCCGTGTCATGGCGTTTGCGGCGATCAATAAAGAAGGTGCCGGCATGATGGGCCAGCCAGCCGATGAGCGGCCAGTTGCGTACATCGTCCTTGGAAACGAAAAACACCCGCTGGCGTGCGTTCAGCACCCAGATATCCAGCCATGATATGTGATTGGCCACAATCAGCCGGCCCCCATGCGATGCGTGGGCAGACGGCTCCGCACGCAGGTGGATGTGCAGGATCTGCAGCAGTTGAGCCGACCAGCGGTGAATGATGCGGTTTTTGCGACGGTCTTCCGCCCAGGTCAGATAAGCGGCTGTGATAAGGGCGCCCCAAACCAGGTGCAGGGCAAGACGGGCGAGCCGATATGCTTGCTGGAAGCGTGAATTGGCGACTGTTGTGTGATCCGGCATGTATTCCTGAGCGACTGACTTCCGGCTGCAGTCAGTCGCGCTCTGTGCAAGGCGCACTGTTATTTGCTTAAAAAGTGCCGGGCATAACGGGTGTTCATCTGCGACATGGGCAGCATGACCAGCACGTCTGCCGTATTGAAATCGGGATCCCACGCCGGCGCGCCGCAGATATAACCGCCCAGACGCATATAGCCTTTCAGCAGCGGCGGCAGGGGGGCCGGCAGGCTGCCGTCCAGCGCCTCGATCGGCAGCGGGCAGCGCGGGAAAACGCGCCATTCAACCGGGCTCATGCTGTCAACCTGCAGCTTATTATAAATGCTGGCGGCCACATGTCCACCGTCTGCCATGCTGATGCTGGCGCAGCCGAAAACGTACTCGTAGCCGTGTGTTTCCATGAAGTGGATGACGCCGGCCCACAGCAGGCCGATGAC
This sequence comes from Pseudomonadota bacterium, assembly GCA_021851875.1. GTDB lineage: Bacteria > Pseudomonadota > Gammaproteobacteria > Burkholderiales > JAJZQI01 > JAJZQI01. The sequence goes on from JAJZQI010000028.1 coordinate 12,559, forward strand.
GGCCCCGCTGCGAAAGTTGGGGTGCACGCAGGAGCGGCCGACTTCCACCAGGTTGTCGCGCAGATGGGTCAGGCGGGTCAGGTCGAATTCGTCTTCGGAATAATAGCCGCCGATCTTTTTTGCCATCTCCGGGGTCAGCAGGCGGTAAGTGCCTACAACCTCGCCGCTGTTTTGTTCGCGCACCAGCAGATGCTGGCAGTAGGGGTCGTACATGTCGCGATCGATGCCTTCGTCGGCGCTGGCCAGAGTGGCGCCGAGCTCTTCGGCAAACACCTTGTAGCGCAAGCGCTGAGCCTCGCGAATTTCGTTGTCGTCATGGGCAAAGCTGAGGCTGAATGAGGTTTTTGCTGTATCCAGTTGCTCGCGTTGGTGCAGCATCCTTCTCTCCTTGAGGGCAATATTTTGATGGGGAAAAGGTAAAAGAGTTGTGTGACAGCAGGGTGACGGGACAATGAAAATTGGGTGACTCTTGCCGGCGTCACCCAATGCAGAGGAATAACGTGTTGCCGCTTTCAGTGGGTGACGCGAGTGGCGCCGCCACCGGTCAGCACACGCACTCGGTCGCCCGGCTTGAAGCTCTCATCCGCTTCCTGGGTGATCGCCAGCATGCGGCCGCTATCCAGTTTGACGGTGATTTCCAGGCCCGGCTTGCGGGTGGCGCTCTCTTCAATGGCGTGACCGGCGACCGCGCCGCCGACGGCACCCAGGATGGTGGCAATGGTTGCGCCCTTGCCTTCGCCGATCGTGCTGCCGGCTACACCGCCCACGGCGGCGCCGGATACGGTGCCCACGCCGGTGTTGGTGCCTTCAATGGCGACCTGCCGCACGCTTTCGACCACGCCCATCTGAACCTCTTGTACCTGGCGTGCCTGGGTGCGGCTATAGGCGCCGCCGGACAGGCTGGTGGCGCAACCTTGTGCCAGTAGAGCGGAAGCCAGCAGTATGACAAGCAGGGGAGTTTTCATGTGTGTGCTCCGGTTGTGAAATAAGGGTTAACACGCCCTAAATGCTATAGCCGAACGATTCTTTGAATAACGCCCGAATCTCATCGGCGGTTGACTGGTGGTTCTGGCCGCCGCGGCTGGCAATTTTCAGTGACCCCATCAGCGCGGCAAGGCGGCCAGTCGTTTCCCAGTCCATGTTGCTGGCCAGGCCGTAGAGCAGGCCGGCGCGATACGCGTCGCCGCAGCCGGTGGGGTCGGCGATGACGCTTGCCGTCACGCAGGGAATTTCGATGACCTTGTTGTCAGTATAGATGCGCGAGCCCTGCGCGCCCAGTGTCTGGATAACGGCTTTGACGTGTTGCGCCAGATGTTCCAGCGAGTGGCCGGTTTTTTCCTGCAGCAATTGGCCTTCGTAGTCGTTCACGGCCAGGTAGTCGGCCTGATGAATGAACTGCATCAGTTCATCGCCGTTGAACATCGGCAGGCCCTGGCCAGGGTCGAAAATGAATGGGATGCCGGCCTGATGGAATTCATCCGCATGCTGCACCATGCCATCCCGTCCGTCCGGCGCGACGATGCCCAATGAAATGCCGCATGCGGCGGAAACATGGTTATGGTGGGAAAAAGTCATGGCGCCGGGGTGGAAGGCGGTGATCTGGTTGTCGTCCAGATCCGTTGTGATGAAAGCCTGCGCCGTGTACGTGCCGGCAATCGTGCGAATATAATCGGTCGCCATGTCCAGCGATTCGAGCCGTTCAAGGTAGGGCTGAAAGTCATCGCCCACCGTTGCCATGATCTGCGGGCTGCCGCCAAGCAGACGCAGATTGTAGGCGATGTTGCCGGCGCAGCCGCCGAATTCGCGGCGCATTTCCGGCACCAGAAAGGCCACGTTCAAAATATGAATCTGCTCGGGCAGGATGTGATGACGGAAGCGGTCGGGAAAGACCATGATGTTGTCGAACGCCATGGAGCCGCAAATCAGCGTATGCATTGTTTTTGTCATCCTGAAATTGATTGGAGGTCAGGTCGGATTATAGCAGCGACGGTGCGCTGCGGGCTGTCAAAAAAGGATCACACGCATGTCATGAAAGCATCAAGTCGACGCGGCATATTCGCGGTATGGAAAAGAAACTGCGCCTGCTGCTGTGGGTCACGCCCTTTATATTATACAGCCACGATGCGTTGGCATGGGGGTTGTACACGCATGTCTATTTCGGTCAGTTGCTGGTGTGGGCCGTGCCTTTGCTCGACCCGGCATTCAGGCGGGCGAGCAAGCGCTTCCCGCGCCTGGTAATGGCGGGCACCTGCCTGCCTGACCTGGCGCTGGTCGGGAAGGCGGCTGGAGTGGACGGCTTTCGCACTACTCATAACTGGGACAGCGCCCAGGCGCATCTCGATAATGCACGCACCGATGAGGAACGTGCACTGGCCTTGGGTTTCGCCAGCCATCTGCTGGTGGACGTGGTGGCGCATAATCATTTCGTCCCGGCACACGAGCGGCTGTGGTTCGAGGGGGCCATGCTGTCGCATGTCGCCAGCGAGTGGGCCATGGATGCCTATATTTCCCGTCATCTGTTCGAGACGCCGGCTGATTTGATGTTGAGCCAGAATGAAGTGGCAGGGTACGTGCAGCATTTCTACGGTTGTACCGCGGGGCAGACTGGCAAGGCGCTGAACGCCTTGGCGCGGGCCGATCAGTTCCTGCGCGCCACGCGTCTGCCGAAAGGCCTGCTATCCGCTGCCCGGAGGCTGGATCGCCGCTTGGTGCACCGATTCGATTACTACATTCAGCAGACCAGCTCACGTTTGGAGCAGATCAATCGCCTGGTGGCTGGCGAAACGCCTTTCTGGCAGGCCGAGCTGCCGTGCGCCAAAAGCAAGCGGGAAGAGTTGCAGGCCTATTCGCGCCATCAGGTGCGGGGCCGCCTGCCCGTACCGGTGGATTTTTTCCAGATCGCCGGGAACGATTAAGCAAGTCTACCGATAGCATTGGGTGTGAGTGAGCAGAACCGTGAAGCTGTGTCAGGGCTTCACGGTTCTGCTTTTGGGGCGCGGCGATGACTGCTTAGTGAATCAGCAGCAGGGAAAAACCGGATACGATCGTGCCGATCAGGGCTCCGGCGAGCACATCGGAAGGGTAGTGCAGACCGAGCACCAGACGCGAAAGCGCAACCAGCGCGGTGAACGGGGCAACCAGCCAGGCCAGCTGCGGGTAATAATTGAGCAGCACAATCGAAAAAGCCACGGCATGCAGGGTATGGCCGGAGGGAAAGCTGTACTGGTCAAGCGGGTGGGTGCTGATGAACAGCTGCTCGTTCAGCGTGAACGGGCGCGGGCGTTCGGTGCCGTTTTTCAGCCACTTATAAATCAGCGTGCAGCTCAGGCCGGCCGCAATCATGTGCAGAACCACGAACCAGGCGGCATGGCCGTACATGACCGGCAACAGCAACATGAGGGTATACCAGAAGATGCCGTTGCCCAGCCGGCTGACGCCGCGGAATGTCCAGCGGAGCAGATGGTAGTGGCTGGCGCGATTGAACGGCACGCACCAGCCATGCTCCCACTGACTAATTTGATTCAAACGAGAAGCCAGTTTGTGGATCATTGCAGTCCTCCGTCGAAACGAGTTGCAAAAGAATGGACTCAAACTGTTGATAAATGTGTTCCCAATCCAGGGCGGCAGCGCTGTCAACCGCGGTTGCGCGCAAATGGGCGGTCAGCCCGGGATTGTGTGCCAGTTCGGCAGCCATATGACTGAAGGTGCTGGCATCGTCGAACTCGGCCAGCATGCCCGAGTGGCCATGGCGGACATGTTGCGCCGCCGCCGCGTAATTGTAAGCTACCACGGCCAGGCCGCTGGCCATGGCTTCCATGGTGACATTGCCGTAGGTTTCGGTGAGCGACGGAAACAGGAAGATATCGCCGCTGGCGTAGTGCGCTGCCAGATCTTCATCTCGCCGTGCGCCGGCGAAGATGATGTCCGGATGCTGTTTTTGCAGGGCAGTCCGCTCCGGACCGTCGCCCACCATGACAAGCCGGGTGGCCGGGTTGATTTGCTTCATCGCATTGAAGCTCGCGGCCACCAGACCAAGATTTTTTTCCGGCGCAAGCCGGCCGACATAGAGCGCAACCGGATCGGCGGGCTGTGCCCCCCAGTGGCGACGCAAGTCTTGACTGCGGCGGCTCGGGTTGAACAGTTGGGTATCCACGCCACGCTGTACCACCAGCAGATTCCTGTAACCGCAGGCGGTCAGTTCCGTGCGCAGGCCTTCGGTCGGCACCATGGTGCATTGGGCTTTGTTATGGAACTTGCGCAAATAGGCAATAATGGGCTTTTTCAGCCAGCCGATGCCGTAATGTTTGCTATAGCTATGGAAGTTGGTATGAAAATCCGTGGCAACCGGAATGCGCAGTTTCAGCGCGGCGGCCAGCGCCGACCAGCCGAGCGGACCTTCTGTGGCGATGTGCACCAGATCAGGTCGATTCTTGGTCCAGCGTTGCAGCAGCGCCCGTTTGGCCGGCAGGCCCATTTTCAGCCCGTCGTAGCGCGGAATGGTGAGGCCCAGCTGCAGAACCTCTTCCAGTTGCTGCGTGGAGACCGGGGATTCCGCCTGATTCTGGCGGGGACGGATCAACTGAATCTGATGTCCGCGCGCCAGCATGGCGGACACCAGGCGCCCCAATGTCATGGCAACGCCGTTGATTTCCGGCGGATAAGTCTCTGTTACGACGGCAATGCGCATATGACGCCGGTTGGGCGACAGGTGCTGGAATAAGATGGGGGTCTCGTTCATGCACCGAAATGTGCCTTAGTCACAAGACAGACTGATAACAGTTGTATGATGCTTTTGTTAAAGTGAACCGTGTCCCGCGAGTGGATATGCCGCAAGGATAAGTTCGGTCTGTCTAGGCGGGGTGGTATTGATATACCAACAGTATGAAATGTATGAAGAAAATGTTTGCAAGCAGGGGTGTGATGGTTGAAAATATGCGCCAAACCGCAATCCTGTTTCGGGATGCGAATAGGTTGCTGAATAAGTTTCTAATGCTAAGCCCATAACACACTTAGGAGGGGTAGTATGATTTTTGATGATTTTGCCAAGGCGCAGTCCTTTTTTCTCTGGGCGACTTTTGCCATTGCTTTCGTCATGGGAGCGGTAGCGAACAAGACCAATTTTTGTACCATGGGTGCGGTGTCCGACTGGGTCAACATGGGGGATACCGGTCGTATGCGGGCATGGCTGCTGGCTATTGCCGTGGCGGTGCTCGGCATGATTCTGCTTGAGTCGAAGGGGTTGGTGAATGCGGATGCAACTTTCCCGCCGTACCGCGCCAATCAGCTGATCTGGGCTGAAAACCTGCTGGGCGGCATTTTGTTCGGTATCGGCATGACACTCGCTTCCGGTTGCGGCAACAAAACCCTGGTGCGTATCGGCGGCGGCAACATCAAGTCGATCATGGTGCTGGCCATTGTCGGTCTGATTGCCTACTACATGGTCAATCCCTTCCCCAATACCGATAAAACGTTGTTTACCGTGCTGTTCTATGACTGGCTTCGCCCGCTGGCGGCCAATCTGTCCACCCATCAGGACTTGGGGGCGGTGATTTCCGGCAGCGAGCATGCAATGCAAACCCGTTTGGTTGTTGGCGGACTGCTGGCGCTCGGCATCATTGCGTTTGTCTTCAAGTCGGCCGAATTCCGTTCCAGCTTTGACAATATTTTCGGCGGCGTGATCATCGGCCTGGCCGTGCTGGCGGCGTGGTATGTGACTTCCAATGTTGCAGTTACCGTGGATGGCGAGCAGCACACATTGCAGGACTACGTGCAACAATGGGACTTCCTGGCGTCCTCGCCGGATGGCAAGCCGGAAGACAGCCGTTCGCTGGCGTCGCAGTCGTTCACCTTCATTAATCCGATGGGTCAAACCTTCGGCTACATCAAATCCGGTTTTGATCACGGCATCCTGACTTTCGGTGTGATGGCCGTTGGCGGCGTGATTGTGGGTTCTTTGGTGTGGGCGCTGTTGTCTCGCCGTTTCCGCATCGAATGGTTTGCTTCCTGGAAGGATTTCTCCACCCATTTGATCGGCGCCGTGCTGATGGGCTTCGGCGGCGTGCTGGCCATGGGCTGTACCATTGGCCAGGCGATCACCGGCGTGTCCACGCTCGCGATCGGTTCCTTCGTGGCCTTCTTCGGCATCGTTCTGGGCAGTGCGCTGACCATGAAGGTGCAGTACTACAAGATGGTATACGAGGACGATGCGACTTTCTTCAAGGCGCTGGTGACCGGTCTGGTCGACCTGAGGCTGCTGCCGAAAAAGCTGCGTCAACTCGATGAAGTGTAAGGCTTGACAAACTCTCTTGGACCGCTATAATGGCGGTCTTTCCGGGTTGTTAGCTCAGTCGGTAGAGCAGCGGACTTTTAATCCGTTGGTCGCGTGTTCGAGTCACGCACAACCCACCAGTGTTCTTCAAAAAGGGCTCGCATGCGAGCCCTTTTTGCTTTTCTATTCTACAGCCCTTCTCGTTTTTTGGCCGTTCCCTTTGTGGTTTTGTGTGGTTTTGCTGCCCTGATATGGTTTGGCGGTGACGCCATATCAGTTGCACCAAGTCGGTGCACCTGTGTGGTGCGTGGAATGGGCCTGGGGTTGCAAAAAAGGTGCGATGGGGGCGGTTTGCTGCCCGGTCTGTTTGTAATTTATTGTTAATAATCAAATTTATCGAATGGCATGGAGCTTGCTAATAGGTCTGTGCCTTAGATTTGTATTGCGGGTAATTCTGATTTTTAACGACTGATAACTACAGAGAAGGAATGCTGACATGAAAAAACTGACCCAAGCACTGCTGTTCGCTGGCGTAATTGCTCCGACCATGATGGTTGCGGCTCCCGCGATGGCCGATGATGCTTCCCCGGTTACTGCCAATGTGTCGCTGGTAAGTGATTATATTACCCGCGGTATTGATCAGACCAACAAGGAAATGGCTCTGCAGGGCGGTTTCGATTACGCTCACAGCAGCGGTTTCTATGTGGGTACCTGGGCGTCCAACATTACCTGGCTGAAAGATGCCGGCGATACCGGCAGCACCAGTCTTGAGGTGGATGTGTACGGCGGTTTCCGCGGTTCCATTACCGATGACTTCGGCTATGACGTGGGTGTCCTGCACTATGATTACCCGTCCAGCTATATGCAGCCGAGCCCGAATACCGACGAAATCTATGTTGCCGGTACCTACAAGATGTTCACCCTGAAGTACTCCCAGTCCACCACCAACCTGTTCGGCTGGGCTGACAGTAAAGGCTCCGGCTACCTGGATGCGAGCGCCAGCTTCGATCTGGGCAGCGGTTTCACCCTGGGTCTGCATGCCGGTCATCAAAAGATCAAGGGCCCCTTCTCCGGCGCCAGCTACACCGACTACAAGGTGTCCGTCAGCAAAGCCCTGGGCGGCGGTCTGAGCGTGGGTCTGGCCTATACCGATACCAATGCCGATGCGGCCGGCTACTACACCAACTCGTTTGGTACCAACATCTCCGGTTCTCGCGTGATTGCGTCCGTAAGCAAATCGTTCTAACCGTCAGTGCGTGGCGGGCGGCCTTGGGTCGCCCGCGTCTGAGGAGGGGATTATTATGAAATTCGTAACGGCCATTATTAAGCCGTTCAAACTCGATGAAGTGCGCGAGGCGCTGTCCGCCATTGGTGTGCAGGGTATTACCGTGACTGAGGTAAAGGGGTTTGGGCGGCAAAAAGGGCATACCGAGCTGTATCGTGGTGCGGAATATGTGGTGGATTTCCTGCCCAAGGTGAAGATCGAGGCGGCAATTGACGAGGCAATGCTGGATCAGGTTGTCGAGGCAATCGAGAAATCCGCGGCTACCGGCAAGATCGGTGACGGCAAAATTTTTGTCTTCGATCTGGAGCAGGTGGTGCGTATCCGTACCGGCGAAACCGGCAAGGAAGCCCTGTAAGGAGATATGGTGATGAAAAAATGGCTAGCAATGCTGTCGCTGACAGCGGCACTGGGGTTCGCGGTGCCAGGCATGGCGGACGAGATGGCTGCCAGCGCTCCTATGGCTTCGGCGTCTGTCGCCTCTGCAACGGTTGAGGCTCCGGCGGCTGCGGCTGCATCGGCGCCTGCCGCTTCTGCTGTGGCTGCAGCTCCGGCGGCAACGCCCGTGCCGGATAAGGGGGATACGACCTGGATGATGGTCTCCACCATTCTGGTGATTCTGATGACCCTGCCGGGTCTGGCGCTGTTTTACGGCGGTATGGTGCGTGCCAAGAACATGCTGTCCGTGCTGATGCAGATTCTCACGATCTTCAGCGTGATCAGTCTGCTGTGGGTGTTCTACGGCTACAGTATGGCGTTTACGCCGGGCGGTGCCATGAACAGCTTCTTCGGCGGCTTGAGCAAGGCATTCCTGCGTGGCGTTGACGGCAGTGCGGTGGCGGAAACCTTCAGCAAGGGCGTGTATATTCCCGAGCTGGTGTTCGTGGCCTTCCAGTTGACCTTTGCCGCAATCACCGTCGGCCTGATCGTGGGCGGCTTCGCCGAGCGCATGAAGTTCTCCGCCGTGCTGCTGTTCTCCGTGCTGTGGTTCACCTTCTCGTACATCCCGGTGGCGCACATGGTGTGGTTCTGGGGCGGTCCGTCCGCTTACGGTGATCCGGCCGGTTTCCTGTTCAGCAAGGGTGCGCTCGACTTTGCCGGTGGTACCGTGGTGCACATCAATGCCGGTGTGGCCGGCCTGGTGGGCGCGCTGGTGATCGGCAAGCGTATCGGTTACGGCAAGGAATCCATGATGCCGCACAACCTGGTGATGACCATGATCGGCGCATCGCTGTTGTGGGTGGGCTGGTTCGGCTTCAACGCCGGCTCCAATCTGGAGGCGACGGGTACCGCTGTGGTAGCGCTGCTCAACACCATCGTGGCAACCGCGGCGGCAACCGTGAGCTGGCTGGCTGTCGAGTGGCTGGTGCGCGGCAAGCCGTCCATGCTGGGTGGTGCCTCCGGCGCTGTTGCGGGCCTGGTGGTCGTGACTCCGGCGGCAGGTTTTGCCGGGCCGATGGGCGCGATCGCGCTGGGTCTGATTGCCGGTGCGGTCTGTTTCTGGTCCGTGTCCTGGCTGAAACACAAGCTGGGTTACGATGACACACTGGATGTGTTCGGTGTGCACGCCATCGGCGGTATGCTGGGCGCGATCGGTACCGGTGTGTTTGCGGATCCGGCGCTGGGTGGTTCCGGTGTGTTCGACTATGCGGCCAATAAAGTGGCCGACTACGACATGGGCGCACAGTTGGTGAGCCAGTTGTGGGGTGTGGGCACAACCGTGCTGTGGACCGCCGTAGTGAGCTTTGTGCTGTTCAAACTGATCGACATGGTAATGGGGCTGCGCGTGCCGGAAGATGTGGAACGCGAAGGTCTCGATATCAACGAGCACGGCGAGCAGGCATACAACAAATAAGCAACAATCCGTTGTTGAATTGGGGCGCCTCCGGGCGCCCCTTTTTATTTGTGAGGATGCCTGCAATTTTCTGCAGATACTGTTTGACAGGGTGGGGGTAAATGCGGATAATCTTGGGTTTCGTTCGGAGGGGTTCCCGAGCGGTCAAAGGGATCAGACTGTAAATCTGACGGCTCTGCCTTCGAAGGTTCGAATCCTTCCCCCTCCACCAAAATTCGTCCGATTTGCCTGTGCGCAGGTCGGCAAGGGTGAGTAAGCGGCCTCTTTGGGGCGCACGACTGTTGTTATCGGCGGGTGTAGCACAATGGTAGTGCAGAAGCCTTCCAAGCTTATGACGAGGGTTCGATTCCCTTCACCCGCTCCAGGCAGGAATGAGAGCCGCAGGGCCAAGAGTTTCGGGGCCCATGTAGCTCAGGGGTAGAGCACTCCCTTGGTAAGGGAGAGGTCGACAGTTCAATTCTGTCCATGGGCACCACACTGTTTAGAAGTAATTTTGTTGTCAAACTAACGTAACGCAGCAATAGGGAATCATCATGGCAAAAGAGAAATTTGAGCGTACGAAACCGCACGTAAACGTAGGCACGATTGGCCACGTGGACCATGGCAAGACCACGTTGACTGCGGCGATCACCACGGTGTTGTCCACCAAGTTTGGCG
>JAJZQI010000002.1 GCA_021851875.1 Pseudomonadota bacterium
CCTGGGTCAATTTCAAACTGTTCGGCATCACCGGACTGCTGTTTGTTTTCATATTGCTGCAGGGACTTTTTCTGTCCAAGCATATCCATGATGAGGAAGCACCTTAAGATGTTATATGCCATTACAGGTACGGATAAACCGGACACGCTGGGAAATCGCCTCGCGGCACGCCCGCAGCACCTGGAGCGTCTGCAACAGTTGCAAGCCGAAGGCCGGCTGTTGCTTGCCGGGCCGTTCCCCGCCATCGATAGCCCCGACCCGGGCCCGGCCGGATTCACCGGCAGCCTGATCGTGGCCGAGTTTGCCTCCCTTGCTGCCGCGCGCAGCTGGGCGGATGCCGACCCCTATGTGGCCGCCGGTGTCTATGGCGATGTTCAGGTGCGTCCATTCAAGAAAGTGCTGCCATGATGAACACCATTGAAAAGATTCGCACACGTTTGACGCAATTGTCTCCCACCCAGCTCGACATCGAGGACGACAGCGCCCGGCACGCCGGTCATGAGGGTGCACGCGGCGGTGGCGGACATTATTTCCTCACCATTGTATCGCCACTGTTCTGGGAGAAGTCGACGGTTGCGCGTCACCGCATGATCTATGACGCCCTGGGCGAAATGATGAAAACCGAGATACATGCCTTGAGCATCAAGGCGTTTTCACCCGAAGAGTTACAATGACCTCACCAAAGGAAACATGATGAAAAAGCAACTTGTTCTGACTTTACTGGCCAGCATAATCAGCCTGCCGGTTATGGCCGACGTGACTGTAAACGGCAAAACCATTCCCAACGCCCGCATCGACATGCTGGTCAAAGAGCGCGTACCTGCCGGTCAAACCGCCCCGGCCGAGCTGCGCAGCGCCATTACGGACGATCTGGTAAACCGTGAAATTATCGCCCAGGAAGCAGCTCGTAAGGGTTTGGACAAAAACCCCGACATCCTGCAACAAATTGAATTGGCCCGCCAGAGCGTACTGGTTCGCGCTTACCTGGGCGACTACGTCAAAGCGCATCCGGTAACCGATGCCGCCATCCAGGCGGAATATGACCGCGTGAAAGCCCAGGCCGGCAACAAGGAATACCATGCACGCCATATTCTGGTTGGCAGCGAAGCCGAAGCCAAGGCGATCATCGATAAACTGAACAAGGGCGAAAAATTCGAGACGCTGGCCAAGGCCAATTCCAAGGACCCCGGTTCCAAGAATAACGGCGGCGATCTGGGCTGGTTCACTCCCGCCGCCATGGTCAAGCCGTTCGCTGACGCTGTTGCCGGCCTGAAAAAAGGCGAAACCACCAAGGCCCCGGTACAAACCCAATTCGGCTGGCATGTGATTCGTCTTGATGACGTACGCCCCACCAAGTTCCCGGCGCTGGATGAAGTCAAGGCTCGCATCAAGCAAGGTCTGGAACAGCAGGAAGTACAACAGGCTGTGGCAGAGCTGCGCAAATCAGCCAAGGTCGAGGGACTCTGATCAACCGCCCGGGGAGCTTTCTGCGCCACCCGCACTGGTTTTGATCAGCCAACGGCAGGCAACCGGCAAAACGGTTCCTGCCGTTTTTTCATTTAAGCGGGGACACTGGAACCAGCGCCAATACCTCGGCACGGTCACCCTCCACTACCCAGCGCACATCGTAATCCGCCAACCGGAAACCATATTGCCGCCGGCTATCGGCATGATAGGCTGGGCGCGGGTCCAGCTCCAGCATGCGGCGAATCAGCAGGGCGATGTCCAGTCCGTATGTCTTCTTGTGGCGCTCGCATTCTTCCCTGGCCTGCTCGGTAAATGCGACATGCAGCTTCGCCGCAGGGGCCTCGGCGGCGTATGCGGCAACAGCTCCGGCAATGGCATCCGCGTACGGCAGATAGGGTTTGATATCGAAAATCGGCGTCCCATCCAGCAAATCAGCGCCGCTGATGTGCAGACGCACCCCCTCCTCCGTTTCCACCTTCACCAGCCGCACGACGGAAAGTCCCAAGGAATTGGGGCGGTGTGTGCTGCGGCTGGCAAACACACCCATGCGGGCATTGCCGCCCAGCCTTGGCGGCCGCACCAGGGGCTGCCACTGCCCGGCGGATACCGCGTGAAACTGGAAAATCAGCCAGAGATGGGAAAAGCCGTCCAATCCCCGGACGCAGTCCGGATCATCGTACGGCGGCAGCAGTTCCAGCGTGGCCGGGACATCCGGCAGCAGGCCCGGCTGACGCGGGATGCCGAATTTTTCCCGGAACGGCGAGTGGATCACGCCCACGGGCTGCAGCGGAAGGGGCTCAAAAAGCGCTGTGGTCATGATGATACCCTATCCGACTGCCGGAAACTCAGTAGCTGTTGGCGACCTCGGTGACTTGCGGAAATTGCTCCATCACCAGTCGTTCGACGATGTTTTTCAGGTCGAGCACAGAGTTCGGGCACCCCACGCAATTGCCTTTAAGGCGCACCCGCACGACGCTGCCCTGCACCTCGACCAGCTCCAGATCGCCGCCGTCCTGCAGCAAAATGCGGCGGGCCTTTTCCAATACGGCATTAAGCTCGGTCAAATCGGGCGGCGGAGCATCCGGATTGGGCGGACGACGCACCAGGCCGGTCCGTTTGGCCTGCTCCTGTTCGCGCGAAATCTTCATCGCCAGCACCGGATCCTGCTCGTACAGCGCATCCAGTTCTTCCTCGCTGTAGATGCGCGACGCCCCCCCCTCGATACCGGCCAGACGGTTGCGCTCGGCCAGTTCCTCGGCCGAAAAGCGGCTTTTGCGAACGGTGATGGGTTTTACATCCATCAGCCAACCCACTTGCGGGCATTGCGGAACATGCGCATCCAGGAACCGTCTTCGCCCCACTCCGCCGGGTGCCAGGAGTGCTGTACCGCACGGAACACGCGTTCGGGGTGCGGCATCAGGATGCTGAAGCGGCCGTCCGGCGTGGTGAAGCCGGTGACCCCGCCGGGGGAACCGTTCGGATTGAGCGGATAGCTCTCGGTCGGCTGGCCGTAATGATCGACGTAACGCAGCGCTGCCAAGGCATTGTTCTGCTGCTCGCGGCTGGCAAATTCGGCATAACCTTCGCCATGGGCAACCACGATCGGCATGCGGCTGCCGGCCATGCCGGCAAGGAAAATCGACGGACTGTCCAGCACCTCGACCATCACGAAGCGCGCCTCGAATTGCTCCGACTGATTGCGCACGAAGTGCGGCCAGTTCTCCGCCCCCGGAACGATTTCGTGCAGGTTGCTCATCATCTGGCAGCCATTGCACACGCCCAGTGCAAATGTATCCTGCCGCTGGAAGAAGGCGGAAAACTCATCGCGCGCGCGGCCGTTGAACAGGATGGATTTGGCCCAGCCCTCGCCGGCGCCCAGCACATCGCCGTAGGAGAAGCCGCCACAAGCGACAAAACCGGCAAAGTCTTTCAGGCTGACACGGCCGCCGATGACGTCACTCATGTGCACGTCAACTGCAGTGAAACCGGCCCGATCAAAAGCCGCCGCCATTTCAACCTGGCCGTTTACCCCCTGCTCACGCAGTACCGCCACTTTCGGACGCTTGCCGGCGGCAATGAAGGGCGCGGCGATATCCTCGTCCACCCGGTAAGTCAGCGTAACCGACATCCCCGGGTCTTTGGCGTCGAGCAGACCGTCGAATTCCTGTTGCGCCCCAACCGGGTTATCGCGCAGCTTCTGCATATGGTAGCTGGTTTCCGACCAGGCGCGCTGCAGATCAACGCGGGATGCGTCAAAAATGGCCACTTCCTTGCGCATGATCTGCACTCGGTCGCTGTCGTTGATGCTGCCGACGACATGCAGCTCGCTGCGCAAGCCAACATTGAAGAAGGCGTCCAGCACTGCCGCCGTATCACAGCGGCGCACCTGCAGCACAGCGCCCAGTTCCTCATTGAACAGCACGCTGAACAGATGTTCGGAGTAGCTGCCGGCATCAATGTCGCGCTCTTTGCCGCACGCTTCGGCTTCATTGCGCAACTGTTCGATGCACATTTCGTCCACATCCAGCGTAATGCCGACATGGCTGGCAAAAGCCATTTCACAAACGGCGGCAAACAGGCCGCCGTCGGAACGGTCATGGTAGGCCAGCAGCTTGCCTGCGGCATTCAGGCTCTGAATGGTGTTGAAGAAAGCCAGCAGGGCGGCGGCGTCATCCACATCCGGCGCGGTATCGCCCACCTGCTTGGTCACCTGCGCCAGGGCGGAACCGCCCAGACGATTCTTGCCGCTGCCCAGATCGATCAGGATCAGGTCGGTGTCGCCGGCATCCAGACGCAGCTCGGGCGTCAGCGTTTTGCGCACGTCGCTGGCGGGAGCAAAGGCGGAGATGATCAGCGACAGCGGTGCCGTAACCGATTTCGACTCGCCGTTTTCTTGCCATACCGTACGCATGGACAGGGAATCCTTCCCGACGGGAATGCTGATACCCAGTTGCGGGCACAGTTCCAGCCCCACGGCCTTTACCGTTTCGTACAAAGCCACGTCTTCGCCCGGCGCGCCGGCTGCCGCCATCCAGTTGGCCGACAGCTTGATATCGCCGATTTGACCGATCCGGGCTGCGGCGATATTGGTGAGGGCTTCACCGATCGCCATGCGGCCCGAAGCGGGCGCATTGATCAGGGCCAGCGGGGTGCGTTCGCCCATGGCAAACGCTTCGCCCGCATAGCCGCGATAGCCCATTGAGGTGACCGCCACATCGGCCACCGGCGTCTGCCAGCGGCCGACGAACTGATCCCGCGCGGTAAAGCCGCCCACGGTCCGGTCACCGATGCTGATGAGGAAGGTTTTGCTGGCGACAGCCGGCAGGCGCAGCACGCGATAAGCCGCATCGTGCAGCGTCAGGCCGCCGTAATTGAGGGCGGACAGTTTGGCTGATACGCGCTTTACGTCGCGCGTCATACGCGGCGGTTTGCCGAGAATGACCGACATGTCGATATCGACCGGGTTGTTGCCGAAATGGCGGTCCGCCACTTTCAGATGCGTCTCCCGGGTGGCCCGGCCGATGACGGCAAACGGGCAGCGTTCGCGTTCGCACAACGCCTTGAACATCTCCAGCGATTCGGGCCGGATGGCCAGCACATAACGCTCCTGCGCCTCGTTGGACCAGATCTCACGCGGCGACATGCCGGATTCTTCCGAGGGAATATCGCGCAACTGGAACACACCGCCCTTGCCGGAGCCGTCCACCAGTTCGGGCAAGGCATTCGACACGCCGCCCGCGCCCACGTCGTGGATCGACAAAATCGGGTTGGCCGGCCCCATCTGCCAGCAGCGGTCGATGACCTCCTGCGCCCGCCGCTGCATCTCCGGGTTGCCGCGCTGCACGGAATCGAAATCGAGATTCTCGGCGTTGGCACCGGTATCCATGCTGGAAGCCGCTCCCCCGCCCAGACCGATCAGCATGCCGGGACCGCCCAGCTGGATCAGCAGCGCGCCGTCGACCACCTCCTGTTTGAACACATGGTCGTCGCGGATGTTGCCCACCCCGCCCGCCAGCATGATGGGCTTGTGGTAGCCGCGCATTTCGCCGCCGCTGCTTTCCTCATAGGTGCGGAAATAGCCGGCCAGATTGGGGCGACCGAACTCATTGTTGAAGGCAGCCGCGCCGATCGGGCCATCCAGCATGATCTGCAGCGCCGAAGTGATGCGGCCGGGCTTGCCGTAGGTGGTATCGGCCCCCTGATAGTCTTCCCACGGCTGGCGCGCTCCCGGAATATTCAGATTGGAGACGGAAA
Organism: Pseudomonadota bacterium; assembly: GCA_021851875.1. Classification (GTDB taxonomy): domain Bacteria; phylum Pseudomonadota; class Gammaproteobacteria; order Burkholderiales; family JAJZQI01; genus JAJZQI01. Next base: position 5,722 of record JAJZQI010000002.1, read on the forward strand.
AACCGCACAAACCGGCTTTGGGTTTCGAACCGGTACCGGTAGCTCCTTCGTCGCGTATTTCACCGCCCGAGCCGGTGGCCGCCCCCGGGAAAGGTGAAATGGCCGTCGGGTGGTTATGCGTTTCCACTTTCATCAGAATATGGGTTTTTTCCTGCGTGAAGGCATATTCGCCGCCGGCACGCGGGTAAAACCGCTCGATCTCGGCGCCCTCGATAACGGAGGAGTTGTCGCTGTAGGCCACCACCGTACCCTGCGGATGCCGGCGATGCGTCTCGCGAATCATGCCGAACAGGGTGTTGGGCTGCTTCTCGCCGTCGATCAGCCACTCGGCATTGAATATCTTGTGGCGGCAGTGCTCGGAGTTGGCCTGCGCGAACATCATCAGTTCCACATCGGTCGGATTGCGCCCCATGCGGTTGAAGTTGTCCATCAGGTAATCGATTTCATCGACCGACAGAGCCAGCCCCATATCCTGGTTGGCGGCTTCCAGCGCGGCCCGCCCGCCTGTCAGAATATCCACGCTCTCAAGCGGCCGCGGCTCGATATGCTGGAACAGCGCATCGGCGGACTCGAATGCAGTCATGACGGCTTCGGTCATGCGGTCGTGGATCAGCGGCAGCAGCGCCTGTTTGAGTTTACCGTCCAGGCCTTCGACAAAATAGGCAACGCCCCGCTCGATACGGCGCACTTTGGCCAGCCCGCACTGGCGGGCGATATCGGTGGCCTTGGAGGACCAGGGGGAAATTGTGCCGATGCGCGGGACGACCAGCAGCAGAGCGCCCTTTTCCGTCTCCGCCTGCAGGGAAGGACCGTACGTGAGCAGGCGCTGCAGCGTTGCCATTTCGCGCTCGTCCAAGGGCCCGCTCAACTCGGCAAAATGCCAGAATTCCGTGTGGATAGGCACATTGCTGATCTGCTTTTCGGCCAGGCCTGTCAGCAGTTTATCCATACGGAATTGAGAAAGCGCGCGGCTGCCGCGCAGACGGAGAATGGAAGACATGTAAATCCTGTTTCACAATAGAAGTGCGAAAGTCGGGATTTTACCGTAAATTAGGGCCAACACGAAAACGGGGCAAGCCATGCATACTCAGGCAAGCCGGATAAGGGGCGGAATCGCCCCCCTGCCGCTGCGGCGGGGGGGCATGCGTCAGTTAAGCCGACACTTGAACAGGATCGCAACCCTGCTCGCCGCCGGGTTCCTGCTGACGATCTCAGGCGCGGCCCTGGCCGAGCTGCGCGTGCAAGCGGCAACACCGCCCCTGCAGCGGTTCGTGCAGCCCGGCTACATGCTCCAGCCGCCCGGCGAACCAGGCTGGGTGCTGGCCAGCCGCACGCCCTATCAGCTCATTCTCGGCAAAGCAGGCGCAGGAGCCGACGAGTCCTACATCATCGAAGCCACGCTGATCCATGTGCCGGCCGACCAGCTGGACCGCCTGCAACAATGGGTAGCGGACAGCGAGGCCCGCGATACCGATCCGGCGAGATTCAGTCAGCAAACCCGTGAAGTGGCTCCCTTCGAAGGCAAAAACACCCCTTGTATCGCCTCCCACACCGTTTCGGAAGACCGTCAGCCGCACCGCCGCTCGGGCAACAGCAGGCCGATGATCCTGGAGCTGTATGCCTACACCTGTATTCTGCCCAGTAACCGCACGCTGGCCCTGCACCTGGGCTATTCCTTCCGGCACGAACCCGGCCATGATGACGCCGAGCTGGCGCAGAAAGCGAACCAGCTGATGCTCGGCCTGATGTTTACCGGCATGTGATTCGACTCGGTCAGTCAGGCGCCGGCGGCTGATTTGGCGGCGGCAACCTGTTTGGCGATGTGTTCAAGCGCTTCTTCCACCTGGTCAACCAGGACCAGACACAGATCGCCCGGCAGCAAAGCCGCCAATGCCGTGTCGATAGCGAGAAACTCGCCGCGGATTTCTTCCACGTGGCTGGCCCGGGCCGCGTTCACCAAGCCCTGCTGCAACAAGGCCAACACCTCCCCATCGGCCCTCCCGCGCTGGCATTGGTCCTGATACAGCAGCACCTGATCGAACGCCGTCCCGACAATCTGCCCCTGCTGCCGGATGTCCTCATCACGCCGGTCACCCGCGCCGCTGATAACGATGAAACGGCGATTCGCCGGCATTTTCTCGATTGCGGCGACCAAAGCGATGAGGGCGTCCGGATTGTGGCCGTAATCGGCAATGACCGTGGCGCCGCGATAATCGAACAGGTTAAAGCGTCCCGGGGTGGAAGCCGCATCGTTGACGAATGTCGTCAGCGCCCGATGAATGACATCCCAGCTGAGCCCCAGCCCCCAGCCCGCCGCCACGGCGGCCATGGCATTTTCCACCTGGAATGGGATGAGGCCGTTGTGCGTGAGCGGAATATCCGCCAGCGGAATCATGACTTCTCCAGTCCCCTGGGCCGCCACCACCGCCAGCTCCTGCACGAACACCACCCGCTGGCCGCGCGCGCGATGGGCGGCAATAACAGGGTTGTGCGGATCGGCCGCAAAGAACGTCACCCCTCCCGGGCAGGCATCCGCCATACGCGCCACAATGGGGTCAGCCGCATTGAGCACGGCCATGCCGTTGGGCGCCACATTCTCCACGATCACGCGTTTGACGACGGCCAGATCTTCCACCGTGGTGATGAAATTCAGTCCCAGATGGTCGCCGATACCGATATTGGTCACCACCGCGACGTTGCAGCGATCAAACGCCAGGCCTTCGCGCAACACCCCGCCGCGCGCCGTTTCCAGCACCGCCGCGTCGACGTGCGGGTGCATCAGCACACTGCGGGCGCTCTTGGGACCGCTGCAATCGCCCGTGTCGATGCGTTTGCCCTCAATGTAAACACCATCGGAATTGGTCATCCCCACCCGCAAGCCGTTGGTCCGGAGCATGTGGCTGATCAGCCTGACAGTGGTTGTCTTGCCGTTGGTGCCCGATACGGCAACCAGAGGAATGCGGCCGTCGTTACCCTCAGGGAAAACCGACTGGATAATGGCCTCGCCTACCGGCCTCGGTTTGCCGTAGGAAGGGGCCAGATGCATGCGCAGACCCGGCGCGGCATTGGTCTCGACGACCCCGCCGCCCTGCTCTTCCAGAGGCCGCAGCACACTTTCGCACACCACATCGACGCCGCAAATATCCAGCCCGACCATCTTGGCCGCCGCCACCGCGCGGGCAGCCACTTCGGCATGGACATCATCGGTCACGTCGGTTGCCGTGCCGCCAGTGCTCAGATTGGCGTTGTTGCGCAACATTACCAATGCACCGTCGGGCGGCACGCTCTCAGGCGTGTAATGCTGTTTTGCCAGCGTTGCCAAAGCGATGTCGTCGATGCGAATGCGGGACAAGGAGGTCGCGTGACCATCACTGCGGCGCGGATCGCTGTTCACCTGCGCCACCAGTTCGATCACCGTGTGCGCGCCATCCCCGATCACTTGCGGCGGGTCGCGCCGCGCGGCCGCCGCCACCTGGTCGCCGACCACCAGCAAGCGGTAGTCGTACCCCGGGATATAGCGCTCCACCATGATTTCGCCGCTGATTTCCGCTGCTGCGGCATAAGCCAGCATCACTTCCTCATAGGTCTGGACATTGACGGCCACACCTTTGCCCTGATTGCCGTCCTGCGGTTTGATGACCACGGCGCCGCCGATTTCCTGCACGGCCGCCCAGGCATCTTCCGCATCCTGCACCGGCCGCCCCTTGGGCACGGGCACCCCGGCCGCATCCAGCAGCAATTTGGTCAAATCCTTGTCCTGCGCGATCGACTCGCCGATGGCGCTGCTGGCATCGGTTTCAGCCGCCTGGATGCGACGCTGGCGCGATCCCCAGCCGAACTGGACGAGACTGCCCTGGGTCAGGCGACGGAACGGAATGCCGCGGGCAATGGCCGCCTGGACGATGGCGCCGGTACTCGGCCCCAGACGAACGTCTTCATCCAACTCCCGCAACTGCGCCAGCGCAGCATCAAGATCATATGACGTATCAGCCAGCGCCGAACTGCACAATTGCTCCGCCAACGACAAAGCCAAACGCCCGACCGTCTCTTCCGTGTATTCGACCACCACCTGATACACGCCCGCCTCGACGGTACGGGTCGTGCGACTGAATGTCACCGGGCAGCCTGCCCTGGCTTGCAGGCCGAGGGCAACCAATTCAAGTACGTGAGCCAGGGAAACGGCCTGATCGTTGCCCGCAGGCTGAAATACGCCCAAGTCATGGAAGCGGGAACGCAACCGCTCTTCCAGCCCCACGATGCGCTGCACCGAGTTTTCCTCCCCGCTACACGACACAATGGCTTCGATTGCAGTGTGTCGACTCCACAGATTGGGGCCGCGCAAGGCCCTCACACGCGAAATTTGCATAGACTCCGACCTCCCCCCGCAGGGGGTACTTTCAGTGATGCTCAGCCCATTGCCGCACAAGCTGCAGCAATGACGAAGCAATTTCAGGGATTACATGCCAGAACAGCACGCTGCCGGGCTTTAAAGTGGCCAGACGGTCGAGCACGACGGCGGCTTCCGGCAGTTCATTCAAGGTTTCGCGCTGAATGCGCGACATGTCGGTGGTCAATTGAGCCAATGCCTGTTCGGCCGATTCGTGCGCCGTTTCATTGCGTGCCTGATCGATAACCACCTGCACCCCATGCCGTTCGAATAAGCTGAATCGGCCGGCCAGGGCATTGCGCTCGGCATTGAACGACTCCAGTGCGGCGCGCATGATATCAGGCCATAAGCCCAAGCCCCATGCCGCTCCCACTGCCGCAAGCACGTTTTCGACTTGAAAACCGATACGCCCGCTGGCGGTCAACGGCACCGCTGCCAAAGAAATCAAATCGATTTCCTCGCGTCCCTTGGCCAGCATAATTTGCCCGTTCCGCACAAAGACAATCCGTTTGCCGCGAGCACGGTGTTCAGCCAGAATCGGCGACGTCTCCTCCACGCCGAAGAAAATCACCTCGCCGTCGCACAGCTCGGCCATGCTGGCCACAATCGGATCCCGTGAATTGAGCACCCCGACGCCGTGCGGCAAAACCACATCCATCTGGGTGCGCATGACCTTGTACATGTCGGCAGCGCTGTTGATATCGAAATCGCCCAGGTGATCACCGCCGTCGATATTGGTCACCACGCCGACAAGACAACGGTCATAGGCCAGTCCCGAGCCCAGGATCACGCCGCTGTCGTTTTCGATCACGGCCGCCTCGATCTGACGGTTCATCAGCAATTTGCGGGCAGCCTGCCAGTTTGCCCGATCGCCGGTCTCCACCAAGCGCTTATCGAAACAGAGCCCGTCGCTGGATGCCAGGCCGGTTCGTTTACCGCTGAGCTGCAGCATCCAGGCCAGCAGATGAGCCACCACGGTCTTGCCATTGGTGCCGGTAATGCCGACCACAGGAATGCGCCCGTCGTCCTTCGTATCGAACAGGCTGTTCACGATGGCTTGCCCGACCGGCCGGGGTTCCCCGACGGCCGGTTTCAGATGCATGAGCAAACCCGGACCGGCATTGACTTCCACGATAGCCCCCCGGGTGGCCTGCAACGGTTGGCTGACATCCGTCGTCACCATGTCGACGCCGGCGATATCCAGACCGACCACCTGGCTGGCCAGAATGGCCGCCGCAGCTACGTCCGGATGCACTTCGTCGGTTACGTCAAACGCCATATTGCCATTGCGCAAGATCAGCACGCGCTTCCCTTGCGGCGGCACGGAGTCGGGCGTAAATCCCTGTCGTTCGAGCTCAAGGCGAGCAATCGTGCCGCTGTCCAAATGGATTACGTTGAGCGGAAATTCCTCTTCCTCGCCACGCCGCGGGTCCGAATTCAGCTGAGCGTCGACCAATTGGGCAACGGTTGAACGGCCGTCTCCCGTGATCCAGGCTTCCTCTCCCCTGTTGGCAGCCACCAGCTTGCCATTGACCACCAGCAGACGGTGTTCGCCACCCTCGATAAACCGTTCGACGAGCACGCCGCTGCCTTCATTCAGGGCCGCCGCATAAGCCGTTTCAACCTGTTCACGGGTGAACAGGTTGGTGAATACGCCGCGGCCATGGTTGCCGTCGTACGGTTTGACCACGACCGGCACACCGATCGACTCCGCTTCTTCCCACGCCTCCGCGGCATTCCGGACAAATGCGCCCTCCGGCACTGGAACGCCGCACGCCTGCAGCAGCTGCTTGGTCAGGTCTTTGTCGCGCGCGATGCCTGCGCCGATGGCGCTGGTCCGATCGCTCTCCGCCGTCCAGATGCGGCGCTGGCGGCTGCCGTAGCCGAGCTGCACCAGATTGCCCTCATTCAAGCGCAGGGCCGGAATTCCGCGCGACTTATCCGTGGCCGCGTCGACAATGCACGCCGTTGAAGGCCCTAGCAGCAGACGGTCCGCCATGTCGTGCAATTCGGCAATGGCGCCGGCCACGTCAAACGGGGTATCGTTGATCGCCGCCAGCAACAGATCCCGTGCCTTGTGCAGGCTCAGCCGGGTAATCTCCTCATGCCAGGCGCGCACCACGACCTTGTATACTCCCCGCGTGGAAGTTTCCCGCGCGCGCCCGAAGCCGCCGGGCATGCCTGCCAGGTTTTGCAATTCCAGGGTGACGTGCTCCAGAATATGCCCCGGCCAGGTTCCTTCTTCCAAACGCCGCAAGAAGCCGCCGCGTTCGCCGTAACTGCAACGGTGTTCCACCAGTGTCGGCAGCCAGGCTTTCAGGCGGTCATTGAAGCCCGGGAGTGTATTCGAGGGATAATCTTCCAAATAGCCAATATCAACCCATGCTTCCAGCACCGGCCGGTAGGTCCAGATATTCGGTCCGCGTAACGAAATAATCTTGAGGAATTCCATAATGGCGAATTATTTACACTTAATACTTAATTAATACTTAAGGCACGTGCAGCAAAACGGTCATTTCCGCTTTGCTCATGCCATCGAATCACTCACGTAGACCGTGCCTATCATAAAGAAGCCGTCACACTGTACTCGACAGGGCAAGCCGAGTAAACTTCGCCGCCCATCCCGCAGCCGCGCGCCACACTCGCCTGCGACGATGACGGCGCAGTTCGCGCAAAGAGAATTTATTTTGCACAAAACATATTTCAAATCAGCCAATTACAACATGATATACTGTAAAGGAGCTGTAGTAATCTCCCTTTTCGAATCGATCATAAAAATGCAGGACTTTTGCTTTACAGGGATACCGACACGGTGAATCGCCCCCACTCCCCCTCAGTTTCCCCGCTCGTCCCCATTCTGCCGCCGGCCTGGCAAGAACGCCTGCAGCCCATGCTGCAACCGGGTGAACACCTGCTGGCCTGGATACAAACCGATCTGAACAGCAAGTTGATGTATTCGGACGGGGTACTGGTTTTGACTGAAACACGTTTGCTCAGCGCCGATAGCCCAGATGCATGCTGGCAAGCCTACCCGCTTGAACCGATGATGCGCATGCGGCGGCGCGACCACGCGGGCGTCGCCACGCTTGAATTGGTGGACGACCACAAACTGCTCCAAACCTGGCATTGCACAATGGGACAGGACACCGCGGGGCGCCGGCTGATCGAGGCGTTTAATGGCGACCGGCAAAAGGGCGCCCTCTCCGAACCTCAAGTAGCACTACCCCCAGCCGCACCCGCCGAGGAAAGCGGGCCGCCGTCTTTACGCACCTGGCCGTTATTGCGCCTGTGGCGCTTCGCCCGGCCTTACCGCTGGCAGCTGCTGGGCGGTTTCCTGCTCACGCTGACGGGGACGGCCGCCACGCTGGTGCCGCCTTACCTGACCATGCCGCTGATGGATGACATCCTGATTCCCTATCAGAACGGCCACCCGATCGATTACCACAAAGTGGAACTGTATCTCGGCGGCTTGCTGCTCGCAGCCTTGCTGGCCTGGCTGCTGAGCTGGGCGCGAACCTATATTCTCGCGCTCGTCAGCGAGCGCATCTGCGCTGACCTGCGTACTGCGACCTATGCCCACCTGCAGGAACTGTCGCTGGAATTTTTCGGCGGAAAACGCACGGGCGATCTGATCGCACGCATAGGATCGGAAACCGACCGCATCAGCGTTTTCCTCTCCCTGCATCTGCTCGACTTCGCCACCGACGTGCTGGTGATCGGCATGACCACCGCCATTCTTGTGTCCATCAACCCCTGGCTGGCCGTCGTCACCCTGCTTCCCTTGCCCATCATTCTCTGGCTGATTCATGCGGTACGAGAAAGGCTCAAAGTGGGTTTCGAACAAATCGACCGCGTCTGGTCCGAAGTCACCAACGTACTGGCCGACACCATTCCCGGCATCCGCGTCGTCAAGGCATTCGCCCAGGAAAAACGGGAAGTGGCGCGATTTCGCACCGCCAACCAACATAACCTGGCGGTCAATGACCGCATCAATGCCATCTGGTCGCTGTTTTCACCGTCCGTCACGTTGCTGACGGAAATCGGTCTGCTGGTGGTATGGATTTTCGGCATCGGGCTGATTGCCCACAACTCGATCACCGTCGGCGTGCTCGCCGCCTTTCTCGCTTATATCAGCCGCTTCTATACCCGGCTGGACTCGATGAGCCGCATCGTTTCAGTGACGCAAAAAGCGGCGGCGGGAGCCAAACGGATTTTCGATATTCTGGATCACCAGTCGAGCGTGCCCGAGCCGGTGAAGCCGGTACATCTACCGCATGTAAAGGGCGACATTGCAATCCAGCATGTCGGCTTCCGCTACGGCAACCGCACCATCCTGCGCGACGTCGACCTGAACATTGCTGCCGGCGAAATGATCGGCCTGGTCGGTCACAGCGGCTCCGGCAAAAGCACGCTGGTCAACATGATCTGCCGTTTCTACGATGTCGCCGAAGGCGCCATTCTGGTCGACGGCGTCGATATCCGTTCGTTGCCCATTGCGGAATACCGCAGCAACATCGGACTTGTCCTGCAGGAGCCCTTCCTGTTCTTCGGCACCATTGCCGAAAACATCGCCTACGGCAAACCTGCTGCCACAAGAGAGGAAATCATTGCCGCCGCCCGTGCGGCACATGCCCACGATTTCATCCTGCGCCTGCCGCACGGCTATGACTCTCTGGTCGGCGAGCGCGGCCAGGCGCTCTCGGGCGGCGAACGCCAACGCATTTCAATTGCCCGTGCATTATTGATCAATCCGCGCATTCTCATTCTGGATGAAGCCACCTCATCGGTCGACACGGCAACCGAACTGGAAATCCAGGCCGCGCTGGACAACCTGATCCGCGGCCGCACCACCATTGCCATTGCCCACCGTCTCTCCACCCTGCGCCAGGCCAATCGCATCATCGTGATGGACAAAGGCCGCGTGGTCGAAGAAGGCCAGCATGACGAACTGCTGGCCCGCCAAGGCGCCTATTACGAATTGCATCAGGCGCAAAGCAAATTGATCGAGGCCGGCGGCACGGAAAAGGCCGGCGACGACGAAGGAGACGAATAAATGAGTCAGGCATTCAAACTGGAACGCACACCGTTCGGGCGGCTGGCTCTGCTGGACGCCGCCGGCAACCGCCACGACAACGTCGTGCCTGTGCGGGCCTTTCCGATTACCGCACCCGATGGCGGCCTCTCGCTGGTCAGCGCCGACGGGCACGAACTCGTCTGGCTGGACAGCCTTGACGATCTTGCTGAAGAATCGCGCCGCCTGCTGCTGGAAGAACTGGCACCGCGTGAATTCATGCCCGCACTAGTACGGCTGCATCACGTCTCGTCTTTTTCCACCCCCAGCGAATGGGATGTCGCCACGGACCGCGGGGCTGTACGGTTGACTTTACGCAGCGAAGACGACATTCGCCGTTTATCGGACAGCACCCTCATCATCAGCGGCAGTAACGGAGTCCAGTACATCATCCGCGACCTCGCAGCGCTGGATCAACATAGCCGGAAACTGCTTTCGCGCTTCCTGTAGCAACTTTGCCAAAAACCTCAAAAATTTGCCAAAGTGTTTGCTCTGACCAGTCTATTTGGCCATAATGTTTTCAACTTAACGCCATTGGAACATTGAATCGGCCTTATGCAAGCCCAGACGTGCGACACCTCACTGGACAAGGTTGATTACAGTCTGCTCTCCCCCGCCGAGCAGGAAAAGATTCTTCGTCTGCAGCAAGACATCCTTACCGCCGTGGCGCGTGGCGGCGACCCTGTTGAAATCGTCAATGAAGTATGCAAACTGGAAGAGCACCTGCTGCCCAATTCCGTTGCATCCGTCATGCTCATGGACGCAGAAAGCAAACACCTCAACGTGTTCGCCGCGCCCAATGTTCCCGCTGCCGGCATCGAGCAACTGAATGGACTGGTTCCCGGCCCCGGTGCGGGCTCCTGCGGCAACGTGCTGTATCGGCGTGAACCGGTGTTTGTCGGCAATACCCTGACAGACCCGCGCTGGCAGGATCTGCGTCATCTGGCGCAAAATTTCAACATTTGCGCCTGCTGGTCCATGCCCATCTACTCCGGCGGACAAGATAAAATTATCGGCACCTTCGCCCTGTCCAGTTTCGAAAACCGCATGCCCAGTCCCTTCCACCGCAAATTGCTGGAAATCGGTGCGTCAATCGTCGGTATCGTGCTGGAACGCAGCAAGGCGCTGGAACACCTGCGCATTTTCGAGACGGCGCTGGAGGGAAGCGAAGAAGGCTTCATGATGACAGATGCCAATCAGCGCATCATTCTGGTCAACCCGGCCTTCACCCGCCATACCGGCTATTCGGCAGAGGAAACGCTGGGGAAAAAACCGGCTTTCCTGGCTTCCGGTCAACATGACACGGAATTTTACCGCTCCATGTGGGAAAGCCTCGATAACCTCGGCCACTGGCACGGCGAGATCTACAATCGCCGCAAGAACGGCGAGGTTTTTCCGGAATGGCTGAGCATTTCCGCCGTCAAGGACAAACACGACAAGTTGACCCACTATATCGGCATTTTCTCCGATATCAGCGACCAGAAAACCGCTGAAGCCAAAATCCAGTTTCTGTCGACCCACGATGCCCTGACCGGTTTGACCAATCGTCAGCAATTCCGCGATCGGGTCGACTTTGCCCTGAGTTTGAATGAGCATTCGCACACTCCGCTTGCCTTGCTGTCAATTGACGTCGACCACTTCAAGCTGCTGAACGAATCGCTTGGCCACTACACCGGTGATGCCGTATTGCATGAACTGGCAAACCGCCTGCAAAGCTGCGTGCCGGACACGTCCCAGCTGTCGCGCCCTGGGGGTGATGAATTTCTGATGGCCCTCACCGATGTGAGCGACACGAATCAATTAACCCGCACACTCATGCAGATTCTGGAAAAAACAGCGCAGCCCATCAACATCGGCGGTCAGTCACTCAACCTGTCCTGCTCCATCGGCGTGGCAATCTTCCCGGATGACGGCAAAGATTTCGAAACCCTGCTGAAGAATGCCGACGCGGCCATGTATCACGCCAAAGATGCGGGCCGCAACACCTATCGTTTCTTTACCCAGCACATGAACGACAGGGTCAACGAGCACATGCGCGTTGCCCACAGCATGCCGGCCGCACTCGAAAACAACGAGTTCGTGCTGCATTATCAGCCGCAATTCGATCTGCGCAGCGGCAAATTGATCGGCGCAGAAGCATTGATTCGCTGGAACGACCCGCGCGAAGGGCTGGTTCCGCCCGGCCGCTTTATACCCATCGCGGAGCAAAGCGGATTCATCCTCAAACTGGGGGAATGGGTTTTGCAAGAAGCCTGTCAGCAAGCCGTCAAATGGCAGAAGGCAGGTCTGCCGCCGATGCTGATGGCGGTCAACCTGTCGGCCCTGCAATTCCGCCGGGGAGACATCGCCGAGCTCGTTGCGCGCGTGCTCAAGCAATCCGGCCTGATGCCGGAACTGCTTGAACTGGAAATTACCGAATCCGTGCTCATGCACGACAGCGAGTTCATGTTGGAACAGATTCAATGTCTGAAGAAAATCGGTGTTACCCTGGCAATCGACGACTTCGGTACAGGTTACTCCAGCCTGGCATACCTGAAGAAATTCAAGGTGGACCGGCTCAAAATCGACCAGTCATTCGTGCGCGACATGACGACCGATCCTGACGACGCCGCCATCGTCAGCGCCGTGATCCAGATGGCTCATGCGCTCAACCTGCGCACTATCGCTGAAGGTGTGGAAAACCTGGAATTGCTGCAATTGCTGCGTGATTACCAGTGCCAGGAAGCCCAAGGGTTCTACTTCACCAAACCCTTGCCCGCCGAGGTATTTTTTGCCAATTACCGGCAGCCCAATCACACGGCCGGTTAATCCCCGCCCTTACCCTGCAGATCGTCCCTTTTCTGCAGATATTCTTCCCGTGTGATCTCGCCCCTGGCGTACAACTTTTGCAGAATGTCCAGCGAGGTTTCCCGTTCGGGCAATTGTCCGGCTTGCCGCTCCTGGCGTGCTCGCCCAAGCAGATATTTAAGCAGGGCCAGCACCAGCAGAATAGGAATGGCCCAAACCAGGATCATTCCCAAACCGCCGAACAGCATGCCGCCCCCGAACATCCATCCGTGATCATAGGGTCCATACATATTGCCCCCTCGGCCAGTCCGGCCGACTAAACCTGAACCAGCCAGGCTATTGCGCACTGTGTAAACATACCGTCACCTGACCTCGGCTGCTGTGCGCGCAAACACATCAGCCGCAGGCCGATATCATCACACGCTCCTGCCAATCATTATAGATCATCGCTTGACCAGCTTGACCAATTTGATCGTGCGATCGACGTCTCATACGGCACCGGGTTTATCTCGGCGTTCCCTCACCACCAGGCACGTACACCGATGACGAATTGGGTATCGTTTACCGCTTCGTTTTCCAGACGGGCATAATCTGCCGTTCCGCCATATTTTTGCTTCCAGACAACGCCGATGTATGGCGCCAACTCGCGGCGGATTTCATAGCGCAGACGCAAGGCCAAAGCCGCCGATGACAGGCCCGAACCCAAACCGCGCTCCGCATCGCTTTGCCCATACAGCTGCACCTCAGCCTCCGGCATCAATACCAGGCGCTGAGTCAGCAACAGGTTGTACTCGGCCTTCAGGCGCGCAGCGGTATTGCCGCCCTGCCCAAGGTACACGGTTGCATCGACATCAAACAGATAGGGGGCGAGGCCCTTCATTGCAAAAGCAGCCCAATCGCGCCCTGGTTTGCCCGCCACGGCCATGTCGTGCCGCACGCCGACTTGCGCATCCCAGAACGGCAACACGGCCCGGCTGTACAGCAATTCGACAGCGGACTCCTCGGTCGAACCCTTGAGCATGTCGCCCTCGGTCTTCAGCCACAGCTTGTTGATATCGCTGCCGGCCCAGGCCTGCGCTTCCCAGTACGTTACCGTACCCGCATCCGAGCTGCGCGCTTCCAGCCTGTCCAGCATGAATTTGCTCAGCAGCGGGCTGACATGGTCATGCGCAGTGTCATGCGACATGTCCATCCCAGCCGCGCAAACGGGCAGCGCAAACAATAGTCCGCATGCCAGAATTCCGTTTTTAACGCCCATCATTTTCCCCTGCCTCATGCCACGGTCACTTCACGGAACATCCCGCCCATCATGTGATACAGCAGATGGCAGTGATAAGCCCAGCGGCCCTGCACATCCGCCAGCACACGGTAGGACAGCGACTGCCCCGGCTTGACGCTGATAGTGTGCTTGCGCGCCTGGAAACCGCCGTCCTGGTTTTCCAGTTCGCTCCACATGCCATGCAGGTGAATCGGATGCTCCATCATGGTGTCGTTGATCAGGACAAAACGGACGCGTTCGCCGTATTGCAGCCGGATCGGTTCCGCATCGGCATATTCCACGCCATCGAAGGACCACATGTAGCGGCGCATGTTGCCCGTCAGATGCAGCTCGATGGTCCGGCTCGGTTCGCGCGGGTCCTGCCAGCCGTCCACTGCATGCAAATCCGCATAGGTCAGCACGCGTCGGCCGTTATTGCGCAACCCGGCACCGGGGTCGTCCAGACGGGTCGAAACCATACTAGCCTGCATGTCCACGCCGGGGCCGTTTTCCGTGACGGGATGATGCGCCACCTCCATGCTGTCCGGCTTGCGCTGGCTGGCCATATGCATGCCTTCCATGCTCGCTCCGCCGCCCATGCCAGCCATGTTGTGGCCTGCGTGCGGATTGGCCGGCACGGTGTCATGCCCCACCGAACCGTGACTCATGCCGGTGTGATCCATTGCCGCAGGCTTTTCGGCCGGCTGATCCATGCCCGGCATGTTGCCCATCTCCCCCATATCATGCTGGGCCATGCCCATGTCAGCCATGGTCAGAATGGGCACTGAATCCATCGGCGGCACCTCGGCAGCCAGTCCGGCACGAGGAGCCAGTGTGCCGCGGACGTAGCCGGAGCGATCTATCGACTGGGCAAAAATCGTGTAGGCGCTGTCGTCCGTCGGCTGGACAATCACATCATACGTCTCCGCCACCCCCATGCGGAATTCATCCACCGTCACCGGATGAACGTCCTGGCCGTCAGCCGCGACCACGGTCATTTGCAGCCCCGGTATGCGCACATCGAAATAGCTCATCGCCGAGCCGTTGATGAACCGCAGACGCACGCGCTCGCCCTGGCGGAACAGGCCGGTCCAGTTGCCGGCAGGCGTAATGCCGTTCATCAGATAGGTATAGGTTGCGCCCGTCACATCGACAAGGTCGCGCGGGCTCATGCGCATGCTGTCCCACATGGCGCGCTCCTGCCAGGCGGCGGACCAGCCCTTCTCCCCGGCTTCGCGCAGAAAATCCGCCAGCGTCGGTTTGACATAGTTGTAGTAACCGTCGCCCTTTTTCAGGTTGGCAAACACTCGATTGGGATCTTCATCCGTCCAATCGGTCAGCATAACCACATAGTCGCGCTCTGCCGAATAACGTGCCTGATCGCGCGGCTCGATCACCAGTGGAGCATATAGACCAGTCTGCTCCTGGTAGCCGGAATGGCTGTGATACCAGTAGGTGCCGCTCTGGCGCACTTGGAAACGGTAAGTAAAGGTCTCTCCCGGGGCTATGCCTTTGAACGTCAACCCAGGGACCCCATCCATATCGTTCGGCAGAATAATGCCGTGCCAGTGAATCGACGTACTGTGATTCAAACGGTTGGTCACACGGATGGTCACCGTATCCCCTTCGCGCCAGCGTAGCGTCGGCCCGGGGATCTGGCCGTTGATCGCCGTGGCCATGCGCGGCTGGCCGGTAAAATTGACGGGGATTTCACTGATTTCCAGATTGAACTCGGTGCCGCGCAACTCCTGTGGCCGGCTAGCGGAGTTGAACGCCCAGGCCGACTGGTTTGCCAGTCCCAAACCGAACAAGGCGCCGCCCAAAGCCAAGCCCTGTACGAACCGCCGCCGGGATAAGTTAGCGGGCACTTGCAATGCGATCTCGTGTCTCATAATACGCCTGGACTCCTTATTGTTTCCGTTCGCTTTGGCTTATTGATAGCTGGGATACCGGCTTGAGCGCCGATCGAGTCGGCTGTTCCACGCCCCGTTATCCTGATCTTATTTGGATTGTGGCTGCACCTGACCCTGGCCGTTCATCTGCATCTGCCCGCCCATGCTGCCCGGGGCCATCTGCTCGCCCGGCCCCATATTCATGCGACCGTTACCATTCATTTTCATGCCGTTCATATTACCCTGCTGCATGGCCTGGGTACCGCTGGCAGGCATGTTCTGCATCCCATGGTGCATATCCATTTGCCCCATGCCCGGCATATTGGCCATACCCGTTTGGGCATGGGCCGGCAAAGCGATAAAGCCGGTTACAACAATAAAAGTCATGATCAAGCGAGTTTTACACATGGTTGGCTCCGTATAGTCTAGTTAAGGTCCAGTCAAGCTCAATGTTTTGCATAGACGCGATAACTCGCGTCACCCTGTACCAGCAGTGTGTCATAAGGCACGGCATACGCCCCTTCCATGCCGGGCGAGCCCGGCGGCATGGAAGGTACCGCGAGACCGATCGCCTGCGGCCGTTCCTTGAGCAGGCGCCAGATATCGGCGGCAGGCACATGGCCCTCGATCACATAGCTGCCAATTTTGGCACTATGACAGGCGGCGAACTGGTTTGGCATACCCAGCCTGTGCCGCTCGGTCGTCACGTTGGCGACATCATGAGCCCGTACGGCGAATCCGGCCTGCTGCAAATGCTCAATCCATTTATTGCAGCAACCGCAGTGGGGACTTTTGTATACCTCCACGGTATCCGCCAACCCACTGGCCTGCGCATTCCCAAGCAACAGAATGAGCATAGCAACAAATATACTTGTTTGTTTGATCATCATTATTCCTGGTCCACGCTCAATAAGGATCATAACGTACACTCTTCGACAGAAGACCGACAACCGGATTACAAAACGGTAATCGATTTTGCCGCCACGTCAGCTCTGTTCAATGATTTTCAGAAGATGCATGGTCACTTTCATGCATATGCTCCATGTCTTCATCTGGCGGCGCCTTGGCAAGCATATCCCTGTACTGCGCATCCGTCATATCGGGCAGCTGCTGCAAGAATGCCACCATGCTCCAAATGGTTTCATCATCGTGCGTTGCCCCCCATGCAGGCATCGCGGTCATTTTAATCCCGTGTTTGATCACCCAAAATGCTTCACGCGGATCCAGGCGAACCTTGGTCAGATCCGGTGGTTGTGGATAAAGTCCAGTGCGCAACTCGGTATTTTTCACGCCCGGCGCCAAGTGGCAGGACGTGCACATGGCTGCATATTGTCCCGCCCCCCTGAGCACAACATGAGGATCATTCAGATCAATCGCAACAACTGTCTTTTCCGCATACCGCTCGACCGAAGACGCACGCGCCTTCTTCAACACTTCACTGGTAAGTCGCCAATGCGGGCTGTCGGCCCCCACATTATAGAAACCAAACCCGATGTACACGCCCGCCGCCAACCCAAGCAGCACAAACACGGCCAATATTCCTCTGCAATACCTCATACGCCCTCCCTCCAAGTTTTGGACTGCCATTATTAAACGACGGATTTGTCGTTATCATGACTCGCCTGTTCGGTCTCAACACTGACAAGCAGATTACAAATCTGTAATCTTTTCCATCCTTGCAACAGACGGGCGATAATAGCCACATGAAAATCCTGATCGTAGAAGACGAAGTCAAAACCGGCACCTACCTCAAGCAGGGCCTGAGCGAGGCAGGTTTCGTCACCGACCTGGCGGCCAACGGCATTGACGGACAGCACCTCGCGCTGACGGAAAACTACGACCTGCTCATTCTCGACGTCATGCTCCCCGGCCTGGACGGCTGGACGATCCTGCGCTCCCTGCGCACAGCGGGCAAACACATGCCGGTGCTCTTTCTCACCGCCCGCGACCAGGTCGATGACCGTGTCAAAGGCCTGGAACTCGGCGCGGACGACTACCTGATCAAGCCCTTCGCCTTTTCCGAACTGCTCGCGCGCGTTCGCACCCTCTTGCGCCGCGGCAAGACCGCCGAAGCGGAAATGCTGAGCCTGGCCGACCTCGAAGTCGACCTGATTCGCCGCCGTGCTGTTCGCCATGGGCAACGCATCGACCTCACTGCCAAAGAATTTGTCCTGCTCACCCTGTTTCTGCGCCGACAGGGCGAAGTGCTGTCGCGCACCCTGATCGCCTCGCAGGTATGGGACATGAATTTCGACAGCGATACGAATGTGGTGGAAGTGGCCGTGCGCCGCTTGCGCGGCAAAATCGACGAGCCGTTCGAGCCCAAGCTGATCCACACCGTGCGCGGTATGGGTTACGTGATGGAATTGCGCGACGACTGAACATGCGCTCAATCACCTTTCGTCTTGCCTCGCTGTTTGCCCTGGCCACCCTGCTCGTGCTGGCCAGTATTGCTTATTTCTTAAGCCGTTCCGTCGAAACCCACCTGGCGGAAATGGACTGGACCGAGATCTACGGCAAATGGCAACTCACCAGCAACCTCGTGCAGCAAATTCGCACCCCCGCCGACAAAAAAGCTTTTCCCGCCCTGCTGCAATCCGCTTTGGTGGGGCATCCCTATCTGTCGGTCGCCGTCGACACGCAGGCGGGCGCTACACTCTTTGCCAGCAGTCATTTCAGCTTCCCGGCTGGCCATGCGGCGGCTGCCGCCAACGGCCAGCCGCAATTCGCTTCCATGTTGACCTGGCAGCGCCATGGCGACGTATTCCGCGGCATTGCGGCAAAAACCGCGTCGGCGGAGCCCGGTGGGCCCATCTATATCATCCGTATTGCCGTGCAGACCGAGGAACACCGGCGCTTTCTGGCACACTTCCATCACATGCTGCTGCTGGCCCTGCTGTTCGGCATGAGCACATCTGCCGGCCTGGGCTGGTTCATCGCCCGCCGCGGCCTTCTGCCCATCAGGCACATGGCCGGCGTAGCGGGAAAGATTTCCGCCAGCCAACTGGCCGAACGCCTGGAAATTGATAGCGTCCCGCAGGAGCTGCACGATCTGGCCATCGCCTTTAATGACATGCTGGCACGGCTGGAAAACGCCTTCCAGCGCCTGTCGGATTTTTCTGCCGACATCGCGCACGAGCTGCGTACCCCCATCAACAATCTCATCATCCAATCCCAGGTGGCCCTGTCGCAAAACCGCACGAATGATGAGTATCGCGATACGCTGGCCTCCAATCTGGAAGAATTCGACCGGCTTGCCCGCATGATCTCCGACATGCTCTTCCTGGCCAAGGCGGATAACGGCCTGATGACCACGGAACAGGCAGACGTGGATCTGACCAATGAAATAGGACATCTGCTTGAGTATTTTTCTCCCGTGATGGAGGAGCAGAACGTCAAAGTGGTCATGTCAGGCACCGGCAGAGTCCGCGGCGATCGCATCATGCTGCAAAGAGCGCTGGCCAATCTGCTCTCCAACGCCATCACCCACACTCCACCAGGAGGCGCAATACAGGTACGGCTGCAACAGCAGGCGCAACAACTGCAGATTGCCATCCAAAATCCTGGGCAAGGCATTCCGCAAGAGCAGCTGGACAGAATATTCGACCGCTTCTACCGCCTGGACCCGTCCCGTCGAGCCTCGCCCGACGGAGCCGGCCTTGGCCTGGCGATCACCCAGAGCATTATCAGGGCGCACAATGGAACAATCACTGTGACATCGCGAGATGGCATGACAATTTTTATTGTCACGCTCCCAATGCAGTAAACGATACATAGAAATGGAAAAACCGACCACATGGGTCGGTTTTTGTATTTGGCGGAGAGGGCGGGATTCGAACCCGCGTTAGGGTATTACCCTAAACACGCTTTCCAGGCGTGCGACTTAAACCACTCATCCACCTCTCCAGGTGCCTTGCAGCGCGGTCTTCGGCACTGCAAAAAGAAGCGGAAGGATATACCAGAAAGCGAATTCTGGCAAGCCGCTCGCACCCGGATCAGGCTTAATCGTTAAAGTACTGCCGCAGGCAGCCTGCCACGATTTGAGCATGCTCTGGCCGAACCACGCAATCCGCCTGAGTATGTTCCTGCAAGCCGGGAACTACATAGGTTTTGGCGCTATCCGGTACCGGTTCGGTCATTTTAGCCTCCAGCGGCTGCACGTTGCTGACACAAATCCAGCTGCATTCATCTTCGTCTGTGGAGCACATATCAAATACGGTGACCATGATGTTCTCTCCTTATAAAAACTGCTGGCTGTTACTCATATTATCGGCATACCTGAGCAAACTTTAATCAAGCAAACACCATGCCGCAGCCTCCCAGCTGCTCCATCCGTTTCGGCCGCTTATTGTTTATATGGGCTCGAACGGCAGGAAATCAACCCCCCACTTTGTTTATAGCGCATATCCGCTGGATTACAGCGGGTTTCGGCGTGTCCACCGGCAAATTCTCATAAGCCATGACGTGCAGCCGCGGATAGCAGAGATTGAACAATTCACCCGGCTGCAACAGAAAATCGGGGTTCGATGGGTGGCCAAAATGTTCATTGCCTGCGGCAAATGTTTCATAAATCAGCACCCCATTGGGTCGGAGAGCATCCAGCAGGTGCCCCATAAGAGGGCGATGCAAGTAATTCGTCACCACAATGGCGTCGAAAGCGCATCCTTGCAACGGCCAACTACCCAGCTCCAGATCGAGCTGGCGCGTTGCGATATTCGGCTCGCCTTTCAGCTGCAGCAACAATTCATCATTTCTGTCGACTGCCAGCACCGAATAGCCGAGCCGTTGCAGATAGCGGCTATGCCTCCCGGTCCCGCAGGCAAGATCCAGCACGGCGCCGCCGGGAACGATGCGATTCGCCCATTTCATCACCCATTCCGACGCTGTCTCGTCGATCAATCCCGTCTGCATCAAGGTGTTCCTGCTGTAGCACGCAGCATGTCTATAATCATCCCGATACCCTCATGCAGCACACGCTCAAAAACAGGCACAAAATAAGGGAAAGTCGCATACATCATCAGCATGCCGACCAGCAGCGTGATCGGGAATCCAATGGCGAACAGGTTGAGCGTAGGTGCGGCACGGGTCATGATGCCGATGGCCACGTTGCTCACCAGCAATACCCCCACGACCGGCAAAGACAACACGACCCCGATGAGAAAAATCTGTCCTCCCGATTGGGCAATCATGCTCCAGGCCGTTGGATTGGGGGGAGCTGCCTGGACAGGCAGCAAATGAAAACTTTCAGCCAATGCCGCCAACAGCAGCAAATGACCGTCGAACGTGAAATAAAACAGTACCGCCAGAATACCGAAGAACTGCCCCACCACTGGGGCTTGCGCCGAATTGATCGGATCGAAGAAGTTGGCAAAGCCCAGCCCCATCTGCAGACCGATCAAACTGCCGGCCAACTCGATGCCGGCAAAAACGATGCGCATGGAAAACCCGATGGCCACCCCGATCAGGATTTGCTGAGCCAACACCCACAAACCCATTGCAGTACCGGGAGAAATCGGCGGAGGCGGATCGAGCAGCGGCGTAATGGCCAGGCTGACGAACACGGCCAAGGCCACCTTGACGCGGTTAGGAATGGCGCGGTTGCCGAAGACGGGGTCAGCCATAAAAATGGCCAGGATGCGCACGAAGGGCCAGAAATAGACGGCGATCAGCTGGTCCCACTGCGCCGTCGTGAAAGTCAGCATGGCTGGGAGTCTAACCGACCAGTTGCGGAATACTCGTGATCAGTCGGCGGGTAAAGTCCACCAATTGTTCGATCATCCACGGCCCGAACACGATCATGGAAATAAACGCGACGACCAGTTTCGGAATGAAGGACAAGGTCATCTCGTTGATTTGCGTGGCCGCCTGGAAAATACTCACCAGCAAGCCCGCTGCCAGTGCGGCAAGCAGCATGGGGGCGGACACCAACATCATCACTTCCAGCGCCTGGCGGCCAAGCGTCATAACGGTTTCGGGTGTCATGTGTAGAAACTCTGTACGAGCGAACCGATCAAAAGATTCCAGCCATCCACCAGGACAAACAGCATCAGTTTGAACGGCAGGGAAATCATCACCGGCGACAACATCATCATACCCATCGACATCAGTACGGATGCGACCACCATGTCGATAATGATAAACGGAATAAAAATCACAAAACCAATTTGAAAAGCGGTTTTCAGTTCGCTGATCACATAAGCCGGCACCAGAACGCGCAGGGTGATGTCTTCCGGCCCCTTCGGCTGCGCGCTATTGGACAGCTTGATGAAAAGCGCCAGATCGTCTTGCCGGGTTTGTCGCAGCATGAACTGCTTGAATGGTTTCACGCCGGCATCGAGCGCCTGGGGCAAATCCATTTTGTTTTCCGCATAGGGCTGGTATGCGTCCACATAAGCCTTGTCAAAAACCGGCGACATGACGAAAAAGGTCAGAAACAGGGACAAGCCGACAATCACTTGATTGGGCGGAGACTGGGTCGTTCCCAGCGCCATGCGCAGGAGCGACAGCACGATAACGATGCGTGTGAAAGCCGTCATCATCAGCAGGATCGCCGGCAAAAAACCCAGCAAACTGAGGAAAATCACCGTTTGCAGACTCAGCGAGTAGCTTTGCCCCCCACCCGGCAGCGGACTGCTGGTGAATCCGGGCAAACCGGCCTCGGCAAACGCCAAACCCGGCAACGCGAACAACAGGAAAAGAAACAGAACGCGCACGGCTCGCTTCAAGGCTGCGTTCCTTTAGACGATGTGTTCAATGCTTTCTGCAGCCACGCGGAAAAAGCGGCCGCCTCGTTTTTTTTGTCCGCCATCGGCAGGTCAGCAGGCCGCGGCATGGTGTGCAGCGTATTGATTCCGGCAGCGCTCACCCCCAGCAGCAGCCAGGTTTCCCCCGCTTCAACCACCACAACGCGTTCCCTCGCCCCGACATGAAGGCCCCCCACCACCCTGAGGCCTCCGGCAGTCATGCCGCCCCCCTGGCCCGGCAGGAATTTTCGCGCCAGCCAGGCAAACAGGATGATAGCGGCAAGCACCAAAACCAGCGCCAATGCGACTTGCAACAGACTTACGGAAGGAGACTGGCCGACAGCCTGGCCGGCTTGTGCTGCAGAGGAAAACAACAAGACGCTTCCGCTACCGGCGAAATACCGGCATTTCATTTTTGCAAACGCCGCAAGCGTTCGGAAGGGGTTATGATATCGGTCAGGCGGATACCGAACTTATCGTTCACCACGACCACCTCACCCTGAGCGATCAAACAACCGTTTACCAGAACGCTCATCGGCTCACCCGCCAAGCCATCCAGCTCGACAACGGAACCCTGGGCAAGTTGCAGCAAGTTACGAATGGCAATCTTGGTGCGCCCGAGCTCAACGGTCAGATTGACGGGAATATCGAGCACCATTTCCAGATTTCCCGGCGGTGCTGCAATCTGTTCCTGCGTCAACGGCTGGAACAATTGACTGGCCGGCTTGACATCGGATTGAGCCGCCGCGTCGGATGCAGCCTGTTCGGCCAGTGCCGCACCCCAGTCATCTGCCGCAGAATCCCCGGCAGGCTCTGTCTGCTGCTCTGCCATGGCGGCAGCCCAGTCATCAGCACTGATTTTATCGTCTTCTTCAGCCATTCTTGGCACCTAACACGTTGCAGCTAGCCGCCTCACCCGCCAGAATCTTGTCGACTTTCAAGGCATACTGCCCGTTCAATACGCCATACTTGCACTCTAGTACAGGTACGCCGTCCACCTCGGCAATAATCGCTTCTGGCACGTCCAAGGATACCACATCACCCACGTTAAGGTTGAGGATTTGCCGCAAGGTCACGGGCGCATGCGCCAGGTTGGCCACCAGATTCACTTCAGCCTGCTGCACCTGTGACTGCATCAGTTTGAGCCAGCGGTCGTCCACCTCGGCCCGGTCTGCCTGCATGCTGCTGTACAGAACATCGCGAATGGGTTCGATCATGGAATACGGCAGGCAGATATGGAAGTCGCCCCCGCCGGCACCCAATTCGATCGTAAAGGTGGCGGTCACAACCACCTCTGTCGGTGTGGCGATATTGGCAAACTGCGTATTCATTTCCGAACGCACATATTCGAACTTGATCGGATGAATGGTTTCCCACGCCTTCTCATATTGCTCAAACGCAACATTAAGCAGGCCCATGATGATGCGCTGCTCGGTGGGCGAGAAATCGCGCCCTTCAACCCGCATGTGATAGCGGCCGTCGCCGCCGAACAGGTTGTCGATCACCAGAAACACAAAATTGGGATCGAACACGAACAGCCCGGTACCGCGTAGCGGGTTCACATGAATCAGGTTGAGGTTGGTCGGAACGACAAGATTGCGAACGAATTCGCTGTATTTTTGAACCTTGACGGGACTGACGGAAATTTCGGCGTTGCGGCGCATGTAATTGAACAAGCCGATACGGAACAAACGGGCAAAACGCTCGTTGATCAGTTCCAGCGTGGGCATACGCCCGCGCACGATTCTTTCCTGTCGGCCGATGTCGTACGAACGTACGCCGGCCCCGGACTCATCGGCAGATGACTCTGCTTCTTCCCCGGTTACGCCGCGCAGTAACGCATCGACTTCTTCTTGTGACAGGATGTCGTCAGCCACTTCTCACCCGTATTACTGAATAATAAAGGTACTGAACAATACCTTGCTTGTGCCTTCGGCTGGTTTCTTTGCTTCCAGCAGGCCGTTAACTTGCGCTTGAATCTGGTCGGCCAGCTTCTGTTTACCCTGAACCGTCACCAGCTCTTCCTGCGTTTTGCTGGACAACAGTTCGATAATGGCGTTACGTATTTCGGGCATGCGCGCCTTGATTTTTTCGCTCACGGAAACATCTGCCACCTTCAGGGCAATTTCCGTTTGCAGATAATTGCCGCCGCCACTCAGATTTACGGTAAACACCTCCAGCTTTTCATATACCGGCGGTTTTTCGTCATGTTTTTCTTCCGCCGCCTGCTCGGCATGCCCGGCAGGAGCATTGGAACTACGGGCCTGCCAGATAATGGCCCCCGCCACACCCAAAGCGATCACGACCAAAAGAATAAGGGCAATAATAATGATCTTTTTCAGCCCGCCCTTTTTTTCCCCCGGCTCTTCCACCGCTCCCCCGGCTTTTTTGGACATACCTTTCCCCCGCAATTCGGACCAGCCTACATGTTTGAATTGTTTATAACTCAAAAAAAACTATAAAACAAGCATTTTGAGTAAAGTGTTTATGTTGTTTACTCATATTCCGAGTTAATGAGTGAAATAATAAAGACTTTTTTTCTCATTGACGCAGGGCGCTTTAGGCGAAAAAAAGTGCCGCAAAACGCAAAAAACGCCCATAAACGGGCGTTTTCCAGAAGCAGCACCATGCCGCCATATAATCAGACGAATATCAAACGAACGTATCGACCATGCCGTTGTTCCACATTTTTGCCCGCACCACAGCCGCAGACGGACCGGCTGCGTCAATTGAATCCCCCCCCTCCACGCGCCCCGCCCCTGACGCGAATCGGCCGCCCGCAAATGCCGACTGATCTCGCTGAGCATCTTGCGAACTGACATTGACGTTGCCCAAACTGATGCCGCTGTCGGCCAGCATTTCGCGCAATTTCGGAATGGCGTTTTCGATCGCGTCACGCACCGGCGCATGGGCGGACAGGAACACAGCGCTCGCCTCACCCTTATGGATATTCAGCTGAATTTCCAGCGGCCCGAGATTAGGGGGGTTAAGCTGCAGCTGGGCGACTTGATGTTGCTGGCCAGCCATCCAGATGACCCGCTGGCCGAGAGCGGCATTCCAGTCCGGCGACTGGACCGGCACGGCAATTTGCGCTACCGGCAGATTGCTCATCTGGACCGAATTCTGGACGCCGCCCGAATTTGCATTTACCGCCGCCGTCAAGGAAGTGCCGAATTGCGATGCCTGAGCAGCTGCACTGTCCGGCAAATTCGCCTGTAAAGCGGCAAGTTTTGCCGCCTTTTCGCCCTGTTCACCCACTGCCTCAAGCTGACTTGTCAGCGTGGCCGCAAGCGGCAAAACACCCACGGCAGAGGTTTTCGCATCAGCCGCGTTGGCATTCGCCGGCGTCACCGAGGAAGCCGTTAAAGCCATAATGGACTTGCCGTCAGCGATATTCGCCGTCGTACCTCCCGCCTGCGCCGGCTGCGCGGCCTGCTGCAGCATTGGCAAGGTCTGCAGCATCACCCCACCCGCCATTGCGGTTGGATCGAGCGCCGGATCAAGCGCTTGCCCAACCTCGTCCGGCAGGGCTTTATCCTTGCCGGCAGCCGCCCCGTCCTGCGCTGCAATACGGCCCAGAGCCGCCAACTTCAGGCCAGCAACCCCTTCGGACAGCAAATCCTTGAAGGCGGGAGCCTGCCCTTCCTGAGGCAGCGCGGCCGCATTTCCGGCGGTAGCGGAAACCACCTGAATGCTGCCTTTGCCTGCTGCCGGCTGGACGACTGCAACTACGGGAATATTGCCTGCCATGAATGACCTCCTGATGAATCTTTGCAGCAATCAAAGCAAAACTTGTGCCAACCTTAATGATCCTTCGGCTGATTCTGATGAAAGAATTTTCTTGCCCACTCATCCAGCTCTTTTTGTTCCAACCGGTTTTCTTTCACATTCAGCTGATGCCGGAAACGGTTTTGCAGCACCGTATAAGCCTGCAGCTGGCGGTCGGCCGCCTGCCAGACGGAATATTGCTCATGCCAGCGCTGTTTGTTACGCTCCACTTCATTTTCCTGCTGCTGTACCGCGGCAGCCAGTTTCGCCAAAAAAACCTGATAATCTCGCAGCAAAGAGACCGAAAATCCGCCCTTGGCGGAATGGTGCAGGCGATTGCGGTATTCCTCTTCATAACCCTGCAATTGGCGCAACTTGCTCTCGGCCTGCTGCCACTGCGCCTTCATTTCCAGCAACGCGCGCGCTTCTTCTTCCAGCTTGCTGCTGGCAAGATCGAACAACACTTGCAACGGAAATGTCTGCGCCATTTGGTTTTCTTGCAATGAACGGAAATATTATGAGACTAGCCAGCAGGGCCTGGAAACGCAAGCATCGCCCCGCGCCCAAACAGCACTACTGCAATACAATCGAAAGCAGATTACGGCTTTCCGCGTAGGTCGAGCTCTCCAGCATGTTCTGCGTGAGGAACGACTCCAGTTGCGGATAGCGGCTTACGGCTTCATCCAGCACCGGATCGTTGCCTCGCTGGTAAGCGCCAACGGCAATCAGATCACGGCTGCGCTGATAGCGCGAGTACAATTGTTTGAAACGACGGATCTCGCCCAGCTGCGTGGCCGTCACCAGGTCGGTCATCACGCGGCTGATCGACGCCTCAATGTCTATCGCGGGATAATGCCCCTGATCCGCCAGAAAACGCGACAGAACAATATGCCCATCCAGAATGGCGCGCGCACTGTCGGCGATCGGGTCCTGCAGATCATCGCCCTCCGTCAGCACGGTGTAGAAGGCGGTAATCGAACCGCCGGCCTCGCGTCCATTGCCGGCCCGTTCGACCAATTGCGGCAGTTTGGCGAACACCGACGGAGGATACCCCTTGGTGGCCGGCGGCTCACCAATAGCCAGGGCAATCTCTCGCTGCGCCATGGCGTAGCGTGTCAGCGAATCCATGATCAGCAGGACATTGAGCCCGCGATCGCGGAAATACTCGGCTATGGCGGTCGCATAGGACGCGCCGTGCAATCGCAGCAAAGGCGGCGTATCGGCCGGCGCGGCGACTACGACGGCCCGGGCCAGCCCCTCCGCCCCGAGAATATTCTCGATAAAATCCTTCACTTCCCGGCCGCGCTCGCCGATCAGCCCGACCACAACCACGTCGGCCGTGGTGTAGCGCGCCATCATGCCGAGCAGCACGCTTTTACCCACCCCGCTGCCGGCAAACAATCCCATGCGCTGTCCGCGCCCCACGGTGAGCAGAGCGTTGATGGCCTTGACGCCCACATCCAGGACATCACGCACGGGAACACGTTCCAATGGATTGAAGGGACGACTTTGCAAAGGCGCTTTGTCGGGCAGGGGCGGCAGGGGCCGGCCATCGAGTGGGCGCCCGGCCCCGTCGATAACACGCCCCAGCAAAGCGTCGCCGACCGGAATCTGTTTGGCCCTATCACTCATCCGCTTGCGCGAAATAATGCCGCTGCCCAAGCTGGGCGGAAAAAGCGCCGGCGCCTCGGCGGCCACCACGCGCGCGCCGGGCGTCAAACCATAGACGTCGGTTGAGGGCATCAGGAATAGCTTATCGCCGGAAAAACCGACCACTTCCGCCTCAACGGCATGCCCATCGGGCAAAGACACCAGGCAACCGCTGCCGACGGCCAAACGCAATCCCACCGCCTCCATGACCAGGCCGGCGACGCGGGTCAGGCGGCCGCAACTGGCTTGCCTGGGGGCGACAGAGATCGCTTCCGAGCAGTTATGCAGAAATGCGGCTATTTCCCCGAGAAAATCCGACATGGCTATTCCAACCAGTCGCCATCGCGCCCCAAGGCCGTCAGCGCTTGCCTCCAGGCCGTCTGCAGGGTTGCGTCAATGTCCCCCTGGCTGCTTTCGATGCGGCAGCCGCCGGCATGCACCCCGGCATCTTCCTGAATGACATAACTGGCATGCGTCAATTCTTCCGGCAAAGCCTTTCTGACCAGTTCCGCGTCCGCGGGATTGAGAATGATTCTGAACGGCTGGGTAGCCTGTCCCATGGTATCCAGCGCTTCGCGCACGCTATTGAGCACGATTTCGGGATGGACCTTGACCGTTTGTCGTACGATGTGTGCCGCCAGCTCGACCGACAGGGTCAACACGTCCTGCGCCAGGCTTTGCTGTAACTGCGACAGCTCGGCAGAAACCGCTTGCAGCATGACATGCAGGCGCTGGCTTGCCTCTTCTCCCGCCCGATGGCCTTCGGCATAGCCCGCCTGATACCCTTCGTCACGCGCCTGCTGGTGAATCGCCTCGACCTCTTCCGCGGTCGGCAGGGAGACGGGCTGTTCGGCTGCGTCCAACGGCACTGCCGACTCGTCGGGGGCGTCAGACTGCGGCGCTTCTTCCCCGGCGAACGAACCCAACTCCCAGCGCTGATAAGCCGTGAGCTGTTCCTTGGGGATGACCCTATTCGACAAGACTTTCCTCTCCGCCCTTGCCGCCTAGAACGATCTGACCCTCTTCGGCCAGACGGCGCACGATCTTGAGAATCTCTTTCTGTTCAGCTTCCACCTCGGACAAGCGCACGGGCCCTTTGGCCTCAAGATCGTCACGCAGCATTTCCGCCGCACGTTGCGACATGTTCTTGAAAATCTTTTCGCGCAATTCCGGCGTTGTGCCCTTCATGGCCACAATCAGCGAATCAGACTGGACCTCACGCAACAATAGCTGGATAGCGCGGTCGTCCAGATCCATCAAATTGTCAAAGACAAACATCTCGTCCTGAATTTTCTGCGCCAGGTCCGGATCGAAATCGCGTACCCCGGCGATGACGGCGGCCTCATCCTGCGAACCGAAGAAATTGAGAATTTCGGCCGCCGCGCGCACCCCGCCCATGGCCGACTTCTTGATCTTGTCGCCGCCGGCCAGCACCTTGGTCAACACATCATTCAGCTCACGCAGCGCGGCGGGCTGAATCCCCTCCAGCGTGGATATGCGCAGAATGACGTCGGTACGCAGCCGCTCAGGGAAAAACCGGATGATGTCGCTGGCCTGATCGCGGTCCAGATGAACCAGAATAGTGGCGATAATCTGCGGGTGTTCATTGCGGATCAATTCCGCCACCGAGGCCGCGTCCATCCACTTCAGACTCTCAATGCCGCTGGTATCGCCGCCGTGCAGAATCCGTTCGATCAGGTTGGCCGCCTTGTCATTGCCCAAGGCCTTGGTGAGCACCGAACGGATGTACTCGTCCGACGAGCTGCCCAGCGAAGTCTTTTCCGACGCCTTGTGGCGGAACTCCGACAACACGCCGGAAATATCCTCGCGCGTCACATTGCTGAGCGCAGCCATGGCCATGCCGAGCTTCTGCGCCTCCTTGGGGGACAAATACTTGAACACCTCCGCCGCCTCGTCTTCCCCCAGCGACAGAAGCAGTATTGCGCTTTTGGTCAGGCCATCCGGCATTATTCCTGCCCCACCCATTCTTTAACAACATTGGCCACGATAACCGGATCCTGTTTCGCCAACTCCTTGGCAATACGCAGATTTTCATCATAACTGACGTGGCGTGGCAATGACATGCCGGCCTCGCCGCCGCCCAGATGCACGATATCCTCCGCCAACTCTTCTGTCGGCTCCGCACGCGGCGGAGGCGTCATCAGCGTCCGGAACATCGGCCGCAGCACGCCAAACACAATGTAAAGAATAACGCCCACGATCAGCAGATTCTTGACCATGTCCTTGGCAAAGGAAATATTGTCAGGATCTTTCCAGATCGGCACATCAGGCGCCGCCTCCGGCGGCGCGAAAGAGGCATTCACGACTTTCACGGAGTCGCCGCGGGAAGCATCGAACCCCATCGACTCCCGCACCAGGTTGCTGATCTGATCCAGCTCATTGGGGGTGAGCGGCTTGGAGGTTTCCTTGCCGTCCTTGTCCAGCATTTGCCGGAAATTCACCACGACAGCCACGGAAAGACGCTTCACAACGCCGACCGGCAGCTTGGTGTGGCGGATGGTCTTGTCCACCTCGTAATTAATGGTGGTTTCCTTGTGGATATTGCTGCTTGCCGCCGTCGCTCCGCCGCCTTGTTGCGCCCCGCCCTGTGGAGCCGTGATCGGCGCAGTGGCGCCGCCCGGCGGCTGATTGGACAATGCACCGGGCACGCCGGACGGATTGGCGCCGCTGCCGTCGATGGTCTCGATCGTTTGCTGACTCCGCACGGCGCTGTCGGCGGGCGTCGGATTGGGTTTATAAATTTCGGAGGTCTGTTCCGACTGGGCGTAATCCAGATCGGCAGAAACCTGGGCCTTTACATTACCCTGCCCGACAATGGGCTCGAGAATGCCGGTAATCCGCTTGATATAGCTTTGCTCAACCGCATGGCGGTATTCCAGCTGCGTCGGGTTCAAACCGTCCTGGACATAGGCATCCGTGTTGCGGCTTAACATGGCTCCCGTCTGGTCCAGCACCGTCACGTTGGATGCCGGCAAATCGGGAACGGCAGCGGCCACCAGATGAACAATGCCGCTTACCTGGCCGGGATCGAGCACTCTGCCGGCGCGCAAGGACAGCACGATAGACGCGCTGGGCTTTTCCTGCTCGCGCACGAAAACGCTCGGCCGCGGAATGGCCAAATGCACCCGCGCCCCGTCAACGGCGGATAGCGATTCGATGGTGCGCGCCAGCTCGCCTTCCAGCGCCCGCTGATAATTCACTTGCTCAAGGAACTGGCTGACACCGAGCTTTTGATTTTGCAGCGACTCGAAACCGACATTTCCCCCTTTGGGCAGACCTTGAGCCGCCATTTTGAAGCGCAAGTCATATACCTGGGAAGCAGGCACCAGGATGACAGCGCCGCCGCCTTCGATCTTGTAGGGAATGTTCTGCTGCTGCAGGGAGGCAATGATGTCGCCGCCGTCCTTTTCCGACAGATTACTGTAAAGTACCCGGTAATCCGGTGTTTTGGCCCACAGCCAAACTGCGGCAATAATGGCGATGGATACGGCAACGCCCAGTATGAGCGCGACTTTTTGCCCATTTCCCAAACGGGAAAGATTTGTTTGAATGCGGCCGAGAATTTCCTGTGGTGCAAGCGCCATCAATGCATCTCCAAGCCAGCGACCGGAATAATAGCGCTAACGGCCCCGATATGCGGCCTCACGCTGGGCGCACCTTCGTGTCCGAATGAAAAGTAACCACTCCAGCTCCATCCTGAATCTGACACGTCTTTCAGGTTTCCCTCAACATTTATAATTATAATTTCAGCGCCGGATGGCGTCTGCCCGCGTTATACGGGCATGTTCATGACTTCCTGGTAGGCGGTGACCAAACGGTTCCTGACCTGAACCATGGTCTGGAAACTCAGGTTTGCTTTTTGCAGCGACATCATGACCTCGTGCAACGGCGCATCCGGACTACCCAGCTCATATTGCCTGGCCATGGTATCGGCCTGTTGCTGCTGAGCGTTCACCTGATCCAGCGAACCCTTCAGGATTGCAGCAAAATCCGGCGCGCCAGAATTTGAAGCAGCAGATGACGAAGCAGGCTTTTCGCCGGCAGCCATTGCGGCAGCCGTCTGCATTTGCGCCAGTAACTGGTCAATACCCTGTGTATCCATGCATCCCTCCGGTACACCCCATGCACAAAGTCTATAGCAGACGCTCACACCAATCGGCGGCAGCGTCATCCTCGACTAATTATAGCCGACTTGCTTCTGCAACACCAAGCTGTTGGGTAGAGGACTGAGCAGTTAAAATTTCCGCGCCGACGCTTCTCCCGACCCGTTTGCCGATGCGGGCAAAAACCGCCCTCAGTCGCCGTCCTCTTGCAGCCACCCCTCGGCTTTGTATTGATGCAGCTTGTGGCGCAAGGTCCGCTCGCTCATGGCCAGACGCTCTGCCGCCACTTTGCGCACCCCCTGAGCGGCCTTCAAAGCCTCCAGAATATGCTGCCGCTCGAGGGTTTTCATGTCGGTTGCCGTTTCTTCAGGCCGGCCCGACTGTTTCTCATCTGCAACACCTGCCGGCGCCGGCAGGAACAGATGCGCCGCTTCCACCCATTTGGCCGGCGCCAGAATCACGGCGCGCTGGATTACATTTTCCAGCTCCCTGACATTGCCCGGCCAATTATGCTGCAGCAGCGACTGTTCGGCCGGCGCTGAAAACTCCATCGCACCGCGCTGCATTTTTTGCGCATAGCGCCGCAAAAAGAGCTTGGCCAGCGGCAGGATGTCGGCGCGCCTGACCCGCAACGGCGGCAACTCAAGAGGAAATACATTGAGCCGGTAATACAGATCCTCGCGAAAGCGGCCGGCCGCCACCTCTGCCGCCATATTGCGGTTTGAGGTGGCAATGACCCGAATATCCAGCCGGATCGGCGCCCGCCCCCCCACGCGCTCAACTTCTCGCTCCTGCAGCACGCGCAGAAGCTTCGTCTGCAGCAGCAACGGCATTTCCGAGATTTCATCGAGCAACAGCGTGCCATGCTGGGCTTGCTCGAATTTGCCGGCTTGCGCCTGCGCGGCACCGGTAAATGCTCCCTTTTCATGCCCGAACAAGGTCGCCTCCAGCAGCGCTTCGGGGATGGCGGCGCAATTAATGGCCACAAACGGCAGCGCCGACCGCGGGCTGTTGCGATGAATAAAGCGCGCCAGCACTTCTTTGCCGGTTCCGCTTTCGCCGCTGATCAATACCGTCGCATCGGAATGCGCCACACGCCGGGCCAAGGCGAGCGTCTCGGCCATCTGCGCATCCTCGGTCGGCGCTTCGTCGGTGTTGGCCGGCCCGGCGGTGAGCATGAAACGCGCCACTTCCGACAAAAGCCGCTGCGGTTCGAATGGCTTGGCCAGATAGTGACTGGCCCCGGCTTGCATTGCCCTGACCGCATGCTCGATATCGCCAAACGCGGTCATCATCAATACCGGAATATCCGGCCTGGTCTCCCGCAAGCGGTGCAACAGGGTCAGACCATCCATGGGCTGCATTTGCACATCGCTCACCACAATGCCGACCTGATCGCGCTCCAGCAAGCGCAGCGCTTCTCCCCCGTCAGCCGCCGCAACAACGGAATAACCGGCCAATTCGAGCGTATCGCAGAGCGCCTCGCGCAATGGTGCGTCATCTTCCACCACCAACACCGGTAAAGTCTTCAAATTTTCACCCTCAATGCTTCGCCCAGCGGCAAACAGACCTCAACCCGCGCCCCGCCTTCGGGGGCATTGGCAGCCGACACGCTGCCGCCATGCGACGTCGCAACGTTGCGCACAATGGCGAGCCCCAGCCCCGTTCCTTCGCTGCGTGTTGTCACGAACGGCTCGAACAGCCTGTTCATCACACCGTCGGCCAACCCCGCCCCGTTATCTTTCACGCTCCAGCAGATGCTGTCCGCGCAGCGCTGCACCACCAGCTCTATTTTTCCGGGTTTGCCGCAAAACTGCATGGCGTTTTCCAGAACATTAACCAAAGCCCCTATAAACGCCTTGCGATCGACCTGCACAACGGCATCCCGGCCCAGCGTGCTCACTTGATATTCAATCTGTTTATCCGCCATAAGCGGCTGCACAATATGGTTAAGCTCGGCCAATATGTCCATCGCGGAAATCGACTCCCGCGCTCCGGGCCGTCCACGCACGAAACTCAACATGTCCTGCACCATGCGCTCAAGATGATGCAAACGCTCCTGCACG
The DNA here is from genome assembly GCA_021851875.1 of Pseudomonadota bacterium. Classification (GTDB taxonomy): domain Bacteria; phylum Pseudomonadota; class Gammaproteobacteria; order Burkholderiales; family JAJZQI01; genus JAJZQI01. Next base: position 39,468 of record JAJZQI010000002.1, read on the forward strand.
CGCCGCGCAAATCGTTCCCGCTCGGCCCCGGGCAAATCCTGCCGCTCCAGATGCGAGGAATACAGCAATGCCGTGGCGATGGGCGTGCGCAGCTGGTGCGCCAGCGAAGCCGCCATTTCCCCCATGGCAGCAAGTTTTTTGTGATGCTCGAGCTGCTGCTTGAGCTGCTCTGCGTCCGTCACATCGTTGAGCAACAATACTGTTTCGCCCGAGCTTTCAATTTTGCTGGCGTGCAGCACGATGCGCCGTTCTTGATCGGCTCGATTCAATCGATATTCATGCGGCGCATCGGTCTTGGCGAGTTCGGCAGACACGTCCTGCCACAACGCCCCGGATTGCGGCATGCCCAAAATGCTCTGCGCCGCCGGGTTCATCTCCAATATCCGTTCATTGGCGTCCAGCACCAGCACCCCGCCGGGCAGCACGTCCAGCAGCAGGGCCAGCCTGGAAGACAAGGCCTCCTTCGCCTCATATTCGCGCCGCAGTTCGCCGTTGGCCACAGCAAGCTGGTCGGTCAACTGCTGCACGCGCCCCTGCAGTTCCAGGTAAGCCTCCTCAAGCCGCGCAGACGATTGCGCGAAAAGGTGAAAGGCTTCAGCCAGCTGATCGGGCGTCAGCGCTCCGGTAATTTGCAACGACGGCGACAATTGATTTTGTTTCTTGTCTTCTGCATCCATTGGCGGATTATATCTGCCTTCAACACGAAAATAACAAAACTAAGCGATCGTTTTACGGCCAGCAGGCCAATGCTGTATTTCATGCCTCTCCAGGGCCTGCATATATTAAATCCGGGCAAATAAACTTGCCGCATCCGGACACCATGGTTAATATTCTTCCCCAATAAACAAAAAACGCGCCATAGGGATAGCGGAGAGAAAGCGAATGAAGGTCAACTTACCCGTCACAAACAAGGAACTGGATTATCCATCCGGCACTATCCTGCTCTCGAAAACAGACCCGCAGGGTATCATCACCGAGGTAAATGACGCATTTGCCGAGGTCAGCGGCTTTACCCGTGAAGAACTGATCGGCAAATCGCACAACCTCGTGCGCCACCCCGACATGCCCCCTGCCGCATTCGAAGACTTGTGGCGTACGATCCAGAAGGGCAAGCTTTGGCACGGTTATGTCAAAAACCGCTGCAAGAACGGCGACCACTACTGGGTGGAAGCCAATGTTACGCCCATCATGCAGGGGCGCGAAATCACCGGTTACGTCTCCGTCAGAACCAAACCGGAAGCCGTCAAGGTAGCGGCAGCGGAAAAACTTTACCGCAGCCTGAAAAACGGCTCCGGCGGCAAGCTGCTGATGCTTTTCCGCACCCTGTCCGACTTTGGCGTGCAAACCAAACTCATTCTGGCCATCCTCACCTTGTTCGGCATTTCCGGCATCACCGTGCTGACCGGTTTTTCACCGTGGGTTGCCGGCGGCATCAACCTTGCGCTGACGCTCATTTTCGGCCCGCTGATTTTGCGCTCGATCACCCGCCCCATGCAGCAACTGGCCCAGGCCATGATGGCAACGCAGGCCGACGGCAATCTCAGACGACGTGTCGCCGTCCACAACAACGACGAGATCGGCCAGGCGGCCAAGGCATACAACGCCCTGCTGGCCACACTCTCAAGCCTGACCAAGGAAGTCACCGACAGCGCCGACAAGCTCGTCGCGCATTCGCAGGAATTGAGCGAAATCACCGACAGCGTGCAGGAAAATTCCAACCACCAAAATGATGCCGCCGCCTCCACCGCGTCGGCAGTCGAGCAAATGACCGTCAGCATCAACTCGGTTGCGGAAAGCGTCGACAACGTCCGCACTACCGCCCACACCAGCCTGGACCGGACGCATGCCGGCAACGAAGGCGTGTCGCAAATGGTCGGCGAAATCACCGGCGTTGAACAGTCGGTGCACAGCATTTCCGAGGCCGTCGCCAGGTTCATAGACAGCACCAAGCAAATCAACAACATGACGCAGGAAGTCCGCGAAATTGCCGACCAGACCAATTTGCTGGCGCTCAATGCCGCAATTGAAGCGGCACGGGCGGGCGAACAAGGACGGGGCTTTGCCGTTGTTGCCGACGAAGTCCGCAAGCTGGCGGAAAAATCCAGTGCCTCCGCGCGGGCCATTGATGACATCACGCGTTCGATTTCCGAGCAGTCCAGCGCCGTCGAAACCTCCATCTCGACCGGACTGGAACACCTGGAGTCGACACAGGAACTGCTTGAAAACATTGCCATTATTCTCGGCGAGTCCAGCCATTCGGTCAAGAACGTAACCAGCGGCATGGATACCATTACCAACGCAACCCAGGAACAAGCCCTCGCAAGTGCACAAATTGCACAAAACGTAGAAAAAATTGCCCAAATGACAGAAAACAACTCACATGCCATCCGACAGACGGCTGACGCAGCTCACCAGCTCAACGACCTGGCCCGAAATCTCAAAAATGCCATCAAGCGTTTTCAGCAATAAAACCTGATAACACGCTAGAATTACTCTATAGTGAGTGTGAGACGACCGCACGGGCTTGCCCGAACACGGACACAAGGGATGGAATCGTATGTCGGATTTATTGAAAAAAATTGATGCCAGAACAAAATTGGCAGGCACCAACAAGCTGGAAATTCTGCTGTTTTCCCTTGGGGTCAATCCCATGACCAATCGGAATGAGACTTTCGGCATCAACGTCTTCAAGGTACGCGAAGTCATGCGCGTACCAGAAATCACGCACGCTCCCGACATGCCGCCATCCGTCGAGGGCATGGTAAGCCTCCGCGGCGTACTGGTCCCCGTCGTCGACTTGAAGAAATACTCCGGCATCAACGATGGAAAACCCGCGCAAATCATGATTGTGACCGAATACAACAATCACACACAGGGTTTTCTGGTGGAGTCCGTCGATACAATTTTGCGCATTGACTGGTCGCAGATGCGCGTGCCGCCGGAAATGCTGACTGCGCAAATGGGCGGCTTGGTGGTAGCCGTTACCGAACTGGCCGACAATCGCCTGGTGATGATGCTGGATGTGGAAAAAATCCTCGCGGAAACCAACCCGATTGATGACAGCCACTTGTACATGGGACTGGAACCGTTCCAGGATCAGGACCACGCAATCTTTTTCTGTGACGACTCCTCCGTGGCCCGCAAGCAGATCGAGAACACCCTGAACGCGCTCAACGTGCGCTATTACAGCGCCAACAACGGTGCGCAGGCGTGGGAAGAGCTGCAGCGCCTCGCCAAGCAAGCGGAAGCAAGCAAACGGCCGATGTCAGAGGTCGTTCAGATGGTACTGACGGACGTGGAGATGCCGGAAATGGACGGCTATGTGCTGACCAAAAAGATCAAAACCGACCCGCGTTTCAAAGGCATTCCCGTCATTATGCATTCCTCCCTGAGCAGTTCGGCCAATGCTCAACTGGGTTTCAATGTCGGCGTTGACGAGTATGTCCCCAAGTTCGAGCCGCAACGCCTTGCGGAGGTGCTTGGCAGGATGCTGCACAGGGAAGCACAATGAAGTTCCAGCAGTAAATGTACGCTAATTCGGAACGGATGCACTGAGCATGAGCAATCAAAACGGAAAACTGTTGGACACGATCGATGCCCGCACCAAACTGGCGGGCTCGAACAAAATGGAAATTCTCCTGTTCTCATTGGGCAGCGATGAAATTTTCGGCATCAACGTATTTAAGGTGCGCGAAGTTTCACAGACTCCCATGATTACCAAAACCCCCAACATGCCGCTGGGCGTCGAGGGCGTCATTTCCTTGCGCGGAAATATTATTCCGGTCATCGGCCTGGCCTCCTTTCTCAACGTCGATACGCCGGAAGAAGGCTGGCCGACCATGATCGTTACCGAATACAGCCGGCGCACCCAGGCATTCCTGGTAAAAGACGTGGACCGCATCATTCGCGTCGATTGGGATCAGGTCAAACCGCCTGAATCCATGCTGTCCGGCAACGACGCCATGATTACTGCGATTACTGAATTGCCGGACGGCAAGCTGGTGTCCATTCTCGACGTGGAGCAGATACTCGCCAGCGCCACGGGCGAACCGATTACGCCGGATCTGCCGGCAATCGATTCCAACGGCGAATTGACCATCTTTTTTGTTGACGACTCTGCGGTGGCGCGCAAGGAAATCATCGGCGTTCTCGACAAGCTGGGCGTCAAATACCAGCAAGCCAATAATGGCCTGGAGGCATGGGACCGTTTGCAGAACATGGCAAGCCGGGCGCAAGTCGACGACGTGCCCCTGTCGCAGCAATTGAAGCTGATCCTGGTCGATGCCGAAATGCCGGAAATGGACGGTTACGTACTCACCCGCAACATCAAGTCCGACCCCCGCTTCGAAGGCATACCGGTGGTCATGCACTCATCGCTGTCCTCCGAAGCGAACAAAACCATGGGACAGCGCGTCGGTGTGGACGCCTATGTCGCCAAATTCGACGCGATTCAACTCGCCGATACATTACGCCCTCTGCTGCTGCGCTAAGGAGCTATTTGACAATCACGCCCTTGTGGCCAACTCAATGTCCAAAGACACTAAAAGTATGAATGTGGAGCAAGAATAAATGCCTGACAAGAACATGAAGTTCCTGGTTGTCGACGATTTCTCGACCATGCGACGAATCGTTCGTAACCTGCTTAAGGAGCTGGGCTTTAACAATGTGGACGAAGCGGAAGACGGTTTAGTCGCACTGCAAAAGCTGCAAGCCGGCGGCGGGTTCGAGTTTGTGGTCAGCGACTGGAACATGCCCAATATGACAGGCATCGACTTGCTCCGCAACATCCGCAGCGACCCCAATCTGAAACACTTGCCGGTATTGATGATTACCGCCGAGGCCAAGAAAGAAAACATCATCGAAGCAGCCCAGGCCGGCGCCAACGGATATATCGTGAAACCGTTTACTGCAGCGACGCTGGAAGAAAAACTCAACAAAATTTTCGAAAAGCTGGGCAAGTAGTTTAGGCTTAAGGAGGATGAATAAATGGCTCATACTGACGCTAGCGGAGACAGCGACGACCTGCAAGCCTTGTTTGACAGCGTTGCCGAGCAATCGCAACCGACAGCACGCCCCCCTGCCCCCGCTCCCGCGCCGTCCAAGCCGGCTGATGCAGCGGGCGACAGCGACGATTTACAAGCGCTGTTTGACAGCATAGTCACCGCCCAGTCGGCAGACATCCCGCAAGGGACCCCGGCTGCAGCCAGCGCGGCCGGCCCGGAGGCCGAAACGCCCGAAGGCGCCGGTTGCGACAGCATGTTCGAACAAATCGGCCATATGACCCGCAAGCTGTACAACACCATGCGGGAACTCGGCTACGACAAGAAACTGGAAGATGCCGTACAGGCCATTCCTGACGCGCGCGATCGCCTGGTGTACATCACCAGCATGACGGAGCAGGCGGCCGAGCGGGCCATCAATGCGACAGAAGCCGCGCGTCCCTTGCAGGACAAGCTGGAAGCCGGCGCCAACACGCTTTCAGCCAGCTGGCAAAAGGTTTTCGATCAGCAGATGGACATGGACGAGTTCAAGACGCTGGTCATGGAAACCCGCAAATTCCTGGCCGAGGTGCCGCAGCACACGCGCGCGACCAACTCGCAGCTGACCGAAATCATGATGGCGCAGGACTTTCAGGATCTGACGGGCCAGGTGATCAAACGCGTCATTGATATGGCTCAATCGCTTGAGCAGCAGCTGCTGCAGCTGCTGCTGACGGCCACGCCGCCGGACCGCCGGCCGGAAAATGTGGATGGTCTGCTGAATGGCCCGGTCATCAACGCAGAAGGACGCACTGACGTAGTAACCAGTCAGGAACAGGTGGATGAATTGCTGGAAAGCTTGGGTTTCTAGCACATGAATGGATTGCTGCTCGCTAGCGATGGTTGAAGGAATGCAAAAATGAGCGACTTTGGTGGAATGGAAGAACTGCTGCAGGATTTCCTGACCGAGGCAGGGGAATTGTTGTCCGATGTTGACAACAAGCTGGTTGAGCTGGAGCGTCAGCCGAACAACAAGGAACTGCTCAACGATATTTTCCGCGGCTTTCACACCATCAAGGGTGGCGCGGGCTTTCTCAATGTGAACGAGCTGGTTGCCCTGTGCCACCGAACCGAAAATCTGTTCGACAAATTGCGCAATGCCGAGTTGACGCTGAATGCTGAAATCATGGACGCCATCATGAGCGCCACCGCCACCGTGCGCGATATGTTCGGTGCGTTGATGCAACGGCAAATGCCGGCCCCTGCCGCCGCCCATCTCTTGCAGGCATTGGACGACGCTATCGCCGGCAATGCAGTCAAGGCAGTCGCCGCGCCGGTGGTCAAGTCCGTGCCTGCGGCCGCGCCAGACATACCGGTCAACGTGCATGCCGGCGAACCCAACTGGCCCCAGCTGTACCATGCGGTAACAGGGCAAACCGTTGAAACCACCGCCGTCCCAGTAAGCAATGCGGGCTCACACCCGGCCCCCCATGCGTCCTTGCCCGTCGAGCCACGCCCGGCTGCTGTCCACAAACCGGCCGCCCAGGCAGCCAGCGCACCGGTCGCCAAGGAAACAACCATTCGCGTCGACACGGAGCGCCTCGACCAGGTGCTCAACCTGTCGGGCGAGATCGGCCTGACGAAAAACCGGCTCAACTGCCTGCGTGCGGACATTTTGGCCGGCAAACACGATGCCGAGACCTACAAGGCTTTGGACGATGCGGTCAACCAGCTGGATCTGCTGGTGGGCGATCTGCAAAATGCGGTGATGAAAACCCGTATGCAGCCGATTGGCCGGCTGTTCCAGAAGTATCCGCGGCTGGCCCGCGATCTGGCCCGGCAATTGGGCAAGGATGTGGAGCTGGTGCTGAGCGGTGAAGAAACCGAGCTGGACAAGACCATGATCGAGGATCTGAACGATCCCTTGGTGCACCTTGTGCGCAATGCGGTTGATCATGGCATTGAGGATGCCGAAGAGCGCTCCATCACGGGCAAATCCGCCAAGAGCTTGGTCCGCCTGTCGGCCACCCAGGTGGGCGACCATATCTTGATCGTCATATCCGACGACGGCCGCGGCATGCGGCCGGACGTCATCCGCCGCAAGGCCATCGAAAAAGGCATCATCGATGCCGATACGGCCAACACGCTGGATGACAAACAGAGCCTGAATCTGATCTTCCTGCCGGGATTCTCCACCAAGGATGAGATTTCCAATATTTCCGGTCGCGGCGTGGGCATGGATGTGGTCAAGACCAACATTCAACGCATGAATGGCCGCATCGAGGTCAACTCCGTGGTTGGCGAAGGCACCACCTTCACCATTTCCCTGCCGCTGACGCTCGCCATCCTCCCGGTCCTGGTTGTACGCGTCGGCACCCAGCCTTTTGCCGTACCGCTGTCGCTGGTGCGCGAAATCATCCCTATCCAGTCCGAGCAGGTACAGCAGATATCGGGACGCGCCACCATGGTTGTACGCGAGGAGGTCCTGCCCATCCGTTCGCTGGCAAGCTTGATCGGCTGGCCGGAAACCGCCATTCCGGCATTCGGCGTGCTCATGCAGTCTGGCGACACCTCGTTCATCCTGGCCATTGATGGCTTTGTAGGCCGTGACGACGTGGTCATCAAACCCTTGCTCGACATCAAGCCCAAAGGTATTGCCGGCGCCACCCTGTCCGGCGATGGGCAGGTCGTGCTGGTGCTCGACATGGAGGAGTTACTGCGCAACAGCACTTCTGAAACGCGTGCAGCTTGTTTCAAACGCGCGTGAACAAAGCAGTCATCAAGGTTGGGTAGGGCATGTCTGAACACGTATTTATCGGCCGCCAGCCGCTAGTCGACAAACAACAAAAAATCTTTGGCTATGAGTTGCTGTTTCGCGACAGCGGCCATGCCACTACGGCCAATATTGCCGACGACCTGGAAGCGGGCACCCGTGTGCTGGTCAACACGCTCTCGAACATGGGCGCGGAGTGGCTGTTTGGCGACAAGCTGGCATTCATCAATGTGGCCGCCCAGATGCTCAGCAGCGACTTTCTCGAACTGCTGCCCCCGCAAAAGGTCGTGCTCGAGCTGATTGAGACCGTCATGCCCACCGAGGATCTGCTGGTGCGGGTTAAGGATCTCCGCTCGAAGGGATATCGTTTTGCCCTGGACGATTTCATTCCCAACCAGCAAAACCTGCCGTGGCTCGAAGTAGCCGATTACGTCAAACTGGATGTGCAACACATCGGCGCAAGCAAGGTTGAGCAGTACATCAAGATTCTGTCGAAATTCCCGGTCAAGTTCATCGCCGAAAAGGTCGAAACGCACGAGGAATTCAATCACTGCAAGAACGCCGGGTTCGACTATTACCAGGGTTACTACTTCGCCCATCCCGAAACGCTGAGCACGAAAGTCGTCACGCCCGACCATACGGCGGTCATGCAGCTTTTGAATCTGGCGCGCGAAAATGCCGACATCAAGGACATTGAAACCGCCTTCAAACGTGATGTCGCCCTGTCATTCAAATTGCTGCGCTACATCAATTCCGTCGGCTTCGGCCTGTCCTGTGAAATCCAGTCGATTCGCCATGCTGTCGCGATCCTGGGCTACGAACAACTTTACCGCTGGCTGACTCTGTTGCTGGTCACCGCGGGCGCGAGTTCGACCTCCCCCGCCCTGATGAAAACCGCGGTCACGCGCGGCCGCCTTACCGAGTTACTGGGCGAAGGTTTGCTGGAAAAACAGGAACGCGACAATCTGTTCATCGTCGGGGTGTTCTCGTTGCTTGACGCCATGCTGGAAATGCCCATGGAGCAGGTGCTGGACAAGCTGCTGCTGCCGGAAAGCATTACCGATGCATTGCTCGACAGACAGGGCGTCTATGGACCCTTTCTGCAGCTGGCGGAAGCCTGTGAGGACGAAGACAGCGAAAAGATCACCGAAGTGGCCGGTCTGCTGTCGATCAAACCGGAGCAAGTCAACAAGGCACACCTGTCGGCCCTGGCCTGGGTCGAGCACTTGGGTATCTGACCCGCACAACTTACAGCATGTCGCTCGTCAAAGAGCAGCGCAGCACGGTTTGGTGCTCGCCCAACCGCACCCGGTTGGACAGCCACCAGATGGCCGATTTCTTGATGCTCCAGGGCATTTCCTGACCTGCCAGCAAAAATGCAGCCGCAGCGCCGAGCGCCGGCTGATGCCCCACGATGATAACCGTGCCTTTGGCATCGGGCCAGCCCGCCGCAGTCAGGATGGAGGCCGCCGAACAGCCGGGGGCGATCAAGGGCTCAATATTATATTGAGCCGCCAGGTAGTCTGCGGTTTCGCGCGCCCGGACTGCCGGACTCGCCACTACGCGATACGGTTGCGTGACATGGTCGCGCAGCCATTCGGCCATTTTTTCGGCCTGCTTATGTCCCTTGGCCGTCAATTTACGGGCCATATCATTCATGCCATCCTCGGCATCGGCGTGTCGCCATAAGATCAGTTCCATGCTTTCCCCAATCGAAAGGGTTTTACCAGGGTGCCAGGCACCGGAATTGCGGCGATTATGCCAGCCATGCATGAAAGAAAAACGACAGAGAGCAGAACATCCATTAAAGCAGGTATTCATCACCTTCCCGCACCTGCTTCAGCACCAGCCCCTGGCGCGACAACTGCATCATGGTGCGCCCCTCCATACCGGGTTCCATGTGCAAGACACTCACCTCGACATCCGCCGGCACTGTCGCCAGTGCCGTTTTCAGCATGCGCGGCGTCATGTGTCCGCTGCGGCTCGCTGCTGCTTGCTGCTCGTCACGGAACGTACACTCGACCAGAACGTAGCGTAGACGCGGGATCGAGCCAAGGGCATGCCAGAATGCCGGGCACCAGGTGGAGTCGGCGGAATAGGCCAGACTGGCTTGCTGACCGATGACGGCATAGGCTGTCGCGGCGACCGAATGAGCGGCGGGCAGAGGCAGCAGCTGCAGTTCGCCCAGCGCTACCGTCTTACCCGGTTCAATCGGGGCATAGCGAATATAAGGCGCATCGGCAGAGGGCAAGCAGGTGTAATCAGGCCAGACAAGCCCGTTGAAAACGGATTGCCTTAACGTTTGCCATGTTTCCGCCAAGGCATGCACCGTCAGCCCGGTTGCCCGAAAATTGACCGCCGCATCGGCCAGAAGCGGCAGCAGGGCAATGTGATCGAGATGACTGTGGGTAAGAAAAACGTGTTCCAGACCGATGATCTCGTCCAGCTCCAGTGTCCCGGCACCGGTACCGGCATCAATCAAGGCATTTTCACCGAGCTGCAGACAGATCGTGCGTCTGGCGCCACCGATGCCGCCACTGGCCCCGAGCACGCGCAATCTCACGGACATGTTCCCGGTCTGCGGCACTTCACGTTCATGGCGGCTTCAATGCGCTCGCACAGGGTTCGCAGTATTTTGATGCGGGCATACAGCTTGTCGTTTGCCTCCACCAGCGTCCAGGGCGCGATTTCCGTACTGGTCCGGTCGACCATATCGCAAACGGCCGACATGTAATCGTTCCATTTCTCGCGGTTGCGCCAGTCCTCTTCGGTAATTTTAAAACGCTTGAATGGCGTTGCCTGGCGTTCTTCGAAGCGCCGCTTTTGCTCCTCCTGGGTGATCGCCAGCCAGAACTTCACCACGACCACGCCGGATTGGGACAGTTGCTCCTCAAAGTCGTTGATTTCCGAATAGGCCCGCATCCAGTCGGCTTCACTGCAGAAGCCTTCGACGCGCTCCACCAGCACACGGCCATACCAGGAACGGTCAAAGATCGTCAGTCGCCCCTTGCGCGGGACATGCCGCCAGAAACGCCACAGATAGGGCTGCGCACGCTCCTCTTCGGTTGGCGCGGCTACGGGTATCACATCATATTGCCGCGCATCGAGCGCCCCCGTCACGCGACGAATAGCCCCGCCTTTGCCGGCCGCATCGGAGCCCTCGAACACGCAGACGACGGCCATTTGGTTGAATTTCGGCTCGCGCGTGAGCAAGGCAAGACGGCCCTGCAGCTCTTCCAGCTGTGCAGCGTAGGCCTTGCCGGTCAGTTTTTGCGTGTAATCGAGCTGCTCCAGAACGTTGAGCTTATCAATCGCCGGAATAAACGGCGCCACTGCAGCCGTGCTGCGATGCTTGCCGCTTTTCTCCTCGTCCAGCCGCTTGCGGATCGATTCGGCCACAATCTGCCCGATACGCAGGCTGCGATAGCGTTCATCCACCCCCTCGACGACAATCCAGGGGGCCTCGCCGGTACTGGTTTGCCGCAATGTCCGCTCGCTGGTTTCGCGGAATGTGTCGTAAAGCTTGTAGTGCAGCCAATCACGATCGCTTACGCGCCAGCGTGTTTTGGGATCTTTTTCCAATGCCTTGAGGCGCTTTTTCTGGAAATCTTTCGACAGATGCATCCAGAATTTGAGGATCAGCGCGCCCTCGGCCACCAGCATCTGCTCGAAGCGCACAATCTGGTCCGAATACATGTCCAGCTTGGCGCCTTTTATTTCTCCGAACACGCGCTGCAGGATCGGCTGGGTGTACCAGGAACCGAAAAAGATGCCGATCTTGCCTTTGGGCGGCAAATTGCGCCAAAAGCGCCACATGGATGGGCGCGCAGCCTCCTCGTCGCTCGGCTCCCCCATGGCATGAGCCTCGATATGCCGCGGATCCATCCAGGCCTTGAGCAAATTGACCGTTTCACCACGCCCGGCCCCGTCCACGCCACCGATCAGAATGACCACCGGGAATGATTTGCCTTGCAACAGCTCGTACTGCACATCAAGCAACTGTTCGCGTAAGACGGGCAATTCCTTATCGTAGGTGGCTTTATCAATCTTGTGCCCCAACTCGGCGGATTCAAACATGATAGCGGCTCCTCACTGCCAAAACGGTTTTAGCTTGCCGAATTCACCAGCCAGCCTCTTGCTGTTCAGCGCATCAGCTTCACAGGAATCAAGCCACGCGGCAAACTGCACAATCTCATTGTTCAAACCGGGGTCGCGCTCGCCCAGCAAGTCCAAGAACCGCTTGGCAACGACCCGGTCCTGAGCCTTACCCAGAGTATCCTGCACCTGTGCCAGGCCGTCGCGATACGCCTTCCAGCGGTTCTGCGGGTAAAGCACTGAGGCAAATTCCGCCGCGTAACGCAGCCGCTTTGCCCGAATGCGCAGGCGGTGGCGCTGCTCGGCGGACAAACTGTGCAGATTCCGCAAGCCGCTTAGCAATTTTTTGTGCCAGCCGTCTAAGGGCCGGTGCAGCACGGGCTCAAGCCGGTTTTTCCGATATCGTGAGAGTATGGGCGGATTCAGCAGCATCGCCGCGGCATCCAGCAAAAACAGCTGATAGCGCGGGCTGGCAAGCGCTTCAAACAGCGCCTGCCGAGATTCTTGCCGCACCGCTTCGGCAGCCTGCTGCAGACGCTGCAAGATGGACTCGGGGACCAAGCCCCGGGCGGCGGGCAGTGTTTCCTGTACAAATACGTCCAGATCCCGCACGGGACTCATTTTTTTCATCAGCCAGCGCAAATCCTCTTGCAGCCTTTGCCATGATTTGATTTTTGTTTCCTTGCGCAACAAATGCAGCGCGGCGTAAAAACGTCTTACGGCGACCCTCATCTGGTGCAGGTATTCAATGTCGCAATAGCGGTCGAGATATTGACCGTTCTTTTGCAACTGTTGCAGGCAAGACGCCAACAAAGCGGCAAAACCATCCGCAACACTCATCTTGCGCTGCAAGGATGGGCGCTCTGCGCGTGTCGGCGCCGGTTCAAGGGCGGAATAGAGGGTGTAGCCCCGCTCCGCCTTGCTGACGCTGTCAAGCTTCAAAGGAACGGCATGCAGCAGGGTTTTCGCCACCTTAAACAGAATCCCCGCCTCCCCTTGTTTGAGCTCAAGTTCCACTTCGCTGATCGGCATGCTGTTATCGCCGCTTACCACTTGCCCCTGATCCAATGCCATTTCGACGCTGCCGCCGGCGATATCCAGATTCCAGATGGTGCGCCAGAATTCGGTGGTAAATACCGGCACGATTTGCCGCCACTGCTCCGCCGACAGCAGCGCCAGCACCTCCGGCGGCAATTGCTGCAAATCGGGTTGCCGGTCCTTTATTCGGCATTCCCACTCGGCACGTTGATGCAGTCCAGCCACGACTGCCCCGCCCCCCTTGGCCGTTTGTATCCACTGCCGCCCCACCTTGCGAACGCGCAATGCCATACCGGCCTTGAGCAAATCGAGCGCGGGCGTATCGAAATAGATGCTGTACAACTTTTGTCTGAGCGCCTTGCCAGCTCCCTGTTTGAGGACCTCGCTCCGGCGCAGGCGCGCCGCATCCTGAGGCTGCAAAGCAAGCTTCAGTTCAATTTCCATCGTTCTTCCACGTGCAAACACAAAATACTGCCCGGCAGACAGGCAGCGGAGACGGGCTATACCCGCAACCCGCCTCTGTCGGTCCCATGAAAAACCCAACCGGAATCCGCTGGACAACTGCCATCCGGGGACCGGCGTCGTTTTCCAACAGTCCGCCTGATGCCGTTTGGCACAGATTAATCAGGACATTCAGGTTTATTATGGCTAGCGGATGATAGATAGGCAAAGCCTTTTTGGGGTATAGTGAAGCGGTATCAATTGAGGAAGAGTGTATGCGTCTGTCTGCCCCGGAGCATTTCATTAATCGCGACCTGTCGCTGGTCGCCTTCAACGAACGTGTTCTGGCCCAGGCCGAGTCAACTTCCACTCCCCTGCTGGAACGGCTGCGTTTCATCTGCATCGTCAGCAGCAATCTGGACGAGTTTTTTGAAATCCGCATGGCCGGGCTGAAGGAGCAGATCAAACTCAATGCGCATGACGCCAAGCCCGATGCCATTCCGCCCAGGCAACTGTTCCAGCAACTCAGCCAGCGTCTGCATGAGCTGGTTGAACGCCAATACGACCTGTTCAATCGCCTTATCGTGCCGGAACTGGCCCGCCATGACATCAAGTTTATCCGCCGGACGCACTGGAATGCGGAGCAGCAGGCATGGGTGAAGGATTATTTCTTCCGCGAAGTGCTGCCCGTCTTAACGCCCATCGGTCTTGACCCGGCCCACCCGTTTCCGCGCATCCTCAATAAAAGCCTGAATTTTGCCGTCGAATTGAGCGGCAAGGATGCTTTCGGCCGCAATTCCGGCAACGCCGTGGTGCAAGCGCCGCGCGCCCTGCCGCGCGTCATTCAGATGCCGCCGGAGATTGCCGGCTGCGAATACGGCTTTGTTTTTCTCTCTTCCATTCTGCATGCGCATGTCGGCGAACTGTTCACCGGCATGACGGTACAAGGCTGTTACCAGTTCAGGGTCACGCGCAACAGCGATCTGTTCATCGACGACGAGGAAGCCAAAAACCTGCGCACGGCGCTGCAGGGGGAATTGCCGCACCGCCACTACGGCGATGCGGTACGCCTGGAAGTGGCCGACAATTGTCCGGAAAAAGTATCGGCTTTCCTGCTTGCCCAGTTCAACCTGGGGCCGGAAGACCTGTATCAGGTCAACGGTCCGGTCAATCTGGTCCGATTGATGTCCATTCCCGATATTGCCGACGTGCCGCAGCTCAAGTTCGGCACCTTTGTCCCCAGCACCCCCAAATCGCTGCCGCAAACGAGCAATATCTTTGAAAACATCCGCAAGTCGGATATCTTGCTGCATCATCCCTACCAGTCTTTTGCGCCGGTCATCGATTTTATCCAGCAAGCCGCCCGCGACCCGCAAGTGGTCGCCATCAAGCAGACCATTTACCGCACCGGCACCGATTCGGTCTTGATGAAAGCGCTGATCGATGCGGCTCAAAGCGGCAAAGACGTCACGGTGGTCGTCGAGCTGATGGCCCGCTTCGACGAAGAAGCCAACATCAACTGGGCGGCCAAGCTGGAGGAATCCGGCGCCCACGTCGTATACGGCGTGGTCGGCTACAAAACGCACGCCAAAATGCTGCTGGTCGTGCGCCGCGAGGCCAGCGGCCTGAAGCGCTATGTCCACCTTGGCACGGGCAACTACCACCCGCGTACCGCGCGTCTTTATACCGACTTCGGCCTGTTCACCTGCCATGACGGCATCTGCAGCGACGTCAACGACGTGTTCATTCAGCTCACGGGACTCGGGAAAGCCTCAAAGCTTTCATACCTGTGGCAATCGCCATTCAGTCTGCACCCGCAGCTCATCCAGGCGATCAATCGCGAAATCGAACATGCCCAGGCGGGTAAACCGGCTGCCATCGCCGCCAAGATGAACTCGCTGCTGGAACCCAATGTGATCCAAAAGCTGTATGAAGCCTCCAACGCCGGCGTCAAGGTCGACCTGATCGTTCGCGGCGCTTGCGCGCTGCGGCCCGGCATAGAGGGTTTATCGAAAAATATCCGCGTGCGCTCCGTTATTGGCCGTTTTCTGGAACACCCGCGTATCTTCTATTTCCGCAACAACGGCCAGCAGGATGTCTACTTGTCGAGTGCCGACTGGATGGACAGAAATTTCTTCCGCCGCATCGAAGTGTGCTTCCCCATTCTCAATCCCAAGCTGAAACGGCGTGTCATTCGGGAAGGCCTGCGGGTTTACCTGCAAGACAATACGCAGGCGTGGGAAATGGATGGACAGGGCAATTACCGTAAAAAACTGCCGCGCCGCTCGCCGCCGGTTTGCGCCCAGGCACTGCTGCTCAACGAGCTGTCGGATAAGGATGAAACCGCCGATTAACACGGCGCCATGGCAGTTTTGCCATAATTGTCATTTTTTCGTAACAATGCACACATACACTTGCGGCACTTGCAGCAGGAGTATGTACGATGTCCTCATTAACACAATCAATAATAAACTCAGAGGGAATACAGCCTCCTGCTTCCCTTTTGTCCAGTGGCAGCGGTAACGGCACCGCTTTTCCCAGCATTGAGCAGCAACTGCTGGAAATCATTCGCAAACGTCAGCTCAAAGCGCTCTTCCAGCCCATCATGGATATGCGCAATGGCAACTATATCGGCTACGAAGGCCTGATTCGCGGTCCCTCCAACAGCCCCCTGCACACGCCGATTAACCTGTTCCGCGCCTCGGCCATGTACGGGCTGTCCAACGTGGTGGAAAGACTCTGCCGCGAAGTGGTGATGGAAAGCTTTTGCCAGCTGAACCTGTCAGGCAAACTGTTTCTCAACGTCAGTCCCGAATGCCTGCTCAATGCGCATTTCCGTGAAGGGGAAACCGTCGCCTTCATGCAAAAAATGGGCATTGCACCGGAACAGGTCATCATCGAATTGACTGAACACCAGCCGACCTACGATTACACTTTGCTGCGTGATGCGGTGCTGCACTATCGCAAGCAGGGCTTCCAGATTGCCATTGACGACCTGGGGGAAGGCTTTTCCAGTTTGCGCTTGTGGTCCGAACTGATGCCCGACTACGTCAAGATGGACATGCACTTTTCTCAGGGCATCCATCAGGACAAGGTCAAGCAGCATTTCGTGCAGACCATCCAGAATCTGGCGAAAATCGCCAATTGCAAAGTGATTGTCGAAGGCATCGAAACCGAGGCCGACTTCGCCGTCCTGCACGATATCGGCATTCCCTTCGGCCAGGGCTATCTGATCGCACGCCCGGCCCCCTTGCCCGGCATCGCTTCGGACGACAAGATCCACGACCTGATTCAGACGCGCATGACGGCAAGCGGCCAGCGCGAGCGCCGCACCGGCAGACATCTTGTCCGCGCCGAGAAACTGCTGATCCGCTCGCCCTATGTCACGCCCGACACAACCAACGACCAGGTCTACGGCCTGATGACCCGCATGCCGGAACTGCACGCCGTGCCGGTGATCGACACTAACCGCAAACCGGTCGGCCTGATCAGCCGCTACAAGCTGATCGACTTCTTCTCCCGCCTTTACAGCCGCGAACTGTTCGGCAAACGCTCATGCGTGCAGCTCATGGATGAGGCTCCGGTTGTCGTCGACAAGGACATCAGCATCCAGTCCCTGTCCCGGGTGCTGGCAGACAGTGCGCAGCACCACCTGTCGGACGGCTTCATCATTACGGAAAACGGCATGTATATCGGCATTGGCACAGGCCAGGATCTGATGCGGGAAATGACCGAGCAGCAAATCAACGCGGCGCGTTATGCCAACCCCCTGACGCTGCTGCCGGGCAACGTGGCCATCAACGAGGAAATCGACCGTCTGCTGGCCGAGAAAGTGCCTTTCGTGGCGGCCTACTGCGACCTGGACAACTTCAAGCCGTTCAATGACCGCTACGGCTACAGCCGCGGCGACGACATCATTGAATATGCCGGCAAGATGCTGCAGCAGGCATGCAATATACACTGCGATTTCGTCGGCCACATCGGCGGCGACGATTTTCTTATCCTGTTCCAGTCGCCCGACTGGCAAGCCCGCTGCGAAAATATCATCAGCCAGATCAATACCGGCTTGCAGCAGTTTTTTACCCGTGAAGATCGGCAAAACAAAGGTTATCTGGAAGAAAACCGCCAGGGTGAACGCGTGTTTGTACACCTAGTCAGCCTGTCCATCGGCGCCGTTTCGATTGAACCCGGACTGATTGACAGTCATGCCGAAATTTCCACCCTCGCCGCCAGCGCCAAGAAAATGGCCAAGAAGCAGGCGCAAAAGGGTGAGGGAAGCGGGCTGTTCATTGATCGCCGGGCGGTCGAATAACGTACTGTCCGGCCGGGCTATTTCAGCTCGAAGCGGATTCCAATGGCCTGCCAGGCCTTCACTTCAGCCTGCAAGGCATTTTCCGTCAACGGATTCGCCTTGAGCCAGCCCTTCGGCAGGGACAAGGCGAATGTCTTCTCCGCAATCTGCAAGCCGAGTACGGGCAGATCGCTATCCATCCGATTGCGGCAAAACAGCACAGACAGCCGCAAAGCCACCACGGGGCACCAGTCGCTCACATTCGCCATGTATTCACACGCCTTGACCAGGTTCCCGCGCTGCGCCCGGATAAGAAAACCCACGTAGCGTTGTTCCGTGCGGGAAAAACCGGGCATATCGGCATTCTCGATGATGTAGGCGCCGTGGCGATGGTATCCCGAATGGGCAATTGAAATGCCCAACTCGTGCAAACTGGCCGCCCAGCCGAGATGCTGCTCCATCTCTTCATACTGATCCGGCGCGTAGCGGCTGGAAAAGCTGCTCATGAACTGATGCGCCATCTGCTCTACCCTGCGCGCCTGGGCGCCGTCCACCTGGTAACGCTGCATGAACTGACGCACCGTTATGTCACGCATATCCTGATGCGAAAACCGGCCGATCAGGTCATACAGCACCCCCTCGCGCATGGCGCTGTCCGATACGCGCATCTGCTGAATTTCCAACTCCGCAAACAAACCGGCCATAATGGCAAAACCGCCGGGCAGAACCGGGATACGGTCGGGACGCACGCCGTGTGCCGCAAGTTTTTTGCTGTCGCCGATGCGCAGCAGTTCTTCGCGCAGCGCATCCAGCCCCTCGGCGGTGATGCCGGAGACCGTGTAGCCGCGCTGCTCCAGCACGTCGGACAGCGCACGCGCAGTACCGGATGAACCGACCGCCTCGTCCCAGTTGCCCTTGCGAAATTCAGCCGCGATGGTTTGCACCTCCGTACGCACGGCAATTTCGGCCCGGTTTATGGCCGCCCTGGTAATCTTGCCGTCGGGGAAAAAGCGCCGCGAGAAGCTCACGCAACCCATGTACAGACTTTCCATGTGCCGCGGGGTCAGGTGATGGCCGATGATGAATTCGGTCGAACCGCCGCCGATATCGACCACCAGGCGTTTGCCGCTAATGGCCGGCAGTTCGTGCGACACGCCGAGGTAAATCAAACGCGCCTCTTCACGGCCGGCAACCACTTCAACGGGAAAACCCAGGGCTTCTTCGGCTTTGCGCAGAAACTGTGCGGCATTCTTGGCCACCCGGAAGGTATTGGTACCGACTACGCGCACGGCGTGCGGCGGCAAACCGCGCAGCCGTTCACCGAATAAACGCAGGCAGGCGAGCGCGCGTTCCTGCGAATCCTCATCCAGCAGCTTATCCGTGGTAAGCCCCGCGCCTAAACGTACCGCCTCACGTAACGAATCAAGCGGATAGACCTGGTCGCCGACGACACGCGCCACCTGCAGCCGAAAGCTGTTGGAACCCAAATCCACTGCCGCAATCGTCGAATATTCCTGCATGCCAAAACCTTTGAATGAATCAGGTATAATTTTACCAGTCCTCAATTACACTACCAAAAGGAATCAGCATGGGATTTCTCGCCAACAAGCGCATTCTCATCACCGGCATGCTGAGCAACCGCTCCATCGCCTACGGTATCGCCAGCGCAATGAAGCGCGAAGGCGCGGAATTGGCCTTCACTTATCAGGGCGAACGCGTCAAGGACCGTGTGCAGGAGCTGGCCAAAGACTTCGGCAGCGATCTCGTCCTTCCCTGTGATGTCGCCAGCGACGCAGAAATCGAACAGCTGTTTGTCAGCCTCAAGCAACACTGGGACGGTTTTGACGGCTTCGTCCACTCCATTGCCTTTGCCCCCAAGGCGGGGCTGGACGGCGATTTTCTTGCCGGCATCAGCCGCGAAAACTTCCGCATTGCCCACGACATCAGCTCCTACAGCTTTGCCGCCATGGCAAAAGCCGCCTTGCCGATGATGGAAGGCCGCAACGCCGCGCTGCTGACGCTCTCCTATTTGGGTTCCATCCGCTCCGTGCCGAACTACAACGTCATGGGTCTGGCCAAAGCCAGTCTGGAGTCCAGCGTCTATTATATGGCCCAAAGCCTCGGCCCCAAGGGTATCCGCGTCAACGCCGTCTCCGCCGGCCCGATCAAGACGCTGGCCGCTTCCGGCATCGCCGGCTTCAACGGCATTCTTGGCATGGTGGAGAAAAACGCCCCATTGCGCCGTAACGTCACCATTGAAGAGGTCGGCAACACGGCCGCTTTCATGATGAGCGACCTGGCCAGCGGCATTACCGGCGAAATCACCTATGTCGATGCCGGCATGAACACCACCATGGGTGTTTTATAAAGCCGGACGAAGCGGCTCTATGTAGCAGCCATGTAATGAACGGCTACGTGCAAAATAAAAAAGCCGTCTCGCGACGGCTTTTTTGTACGGTGCTGCGCATTTATTCCTTGCTTGCGGGCTCTTTGCCTGCCACGGCTTTCATCTCGACCTTGGCCGATTTCCTCAAGCCTTCCAGGTAAAGCGATACCGCCTCGTTACCGAGCAATTCAGCCAGGCCATCCTGATACATCCTGGATTTTTCCGCCGTCACGTCAGCCACCTCTTCCACCTTGCTGATGCGAGCCAACTGGAAGCCTTTAGCGTCAGCCACACCGACATAAACCGGCAGTTTGGCTGTAGCCGCCCGGAAGATTTTCTCCTTCAGCGGCACCGGCCAAGGGCCTTGCTGACGCGTAGCGCTTTGCGCGTTATCCCAGGCAACGTTCACCTCTTCCCCCTTATTCAGGCGGGCCAGCATGGCATTGCCGTCCTGCTCGGCCATTTTAACGGCCGCAGCGGCGCGCAGTTGGGCGGCAATCGCCTCCTTCACTTCCTCGAACGGCCGTACGCCGGCGGCGACATGCTTGATCACGCGCGCAGCCACGAGCGTATTGGGCGCAACCTCGACCGCATCGGTATTGCGGCCGTTCTTGAGCACATCATCGGCAAATACGGCATCCATCAGCTTGCGCGACGACAGCAGCGGGTCCTGGTTGGTGCGGCCGATCAGATCGCTTTCCTGGATTTGCAATTTGGCGGCATCGGCCGCCGGCTTCAGGCTGTCCGATTGCTCGAAGGCCAGATTGCTGAACTGGTCGGCAATTTCATTGAAACGAGCCAGCGCTTTTTGCTCCACCACTTTCTGCCTTACCTGGTCCTTCACTGCATCGAAGGGCTTGGTCTGGGCAGGGATAATCTTTTCCAGCTTGATGATGTGATAGCCGAACTCACTCTTGACCGGCTCGCTGATGTCACCTTCCTTCATGGCAAAAACCGCGTCCTCAAAAGGCTTGACCATCGCTCCGCGCGGGAAGGCTCCCAGCTCGCCGCCCTTGTCCGCCGATCCCGGATCCTGCGAATTTTTGCTCGCCACTGCGGCAAAGGATGCCGGATTCTTGCGCACCTCGTCCGCCAGTTGCTTGGCGCGCTTCAGCACCTCTTCCTGCTGCGCAGCCGTGGCGTTCGGATCGAGCGTCAGCAAAATATGCGCTGCGGAACGCTGCTCCGGCTCGGCAAATTGGGCGGTATTTTTCTGGTAATAGCTTTTCAGTTCATCATCGCTCACCTGCATCTGGCCAGCCAGCGTCTGCGGCGACAATACCAGGTACTGCAGCTTGACCTGCTCGGGCACGCTGAAATGGGCGCGATTTTTGTCATAGGCCGCACGCACCTCCGCCTCGCTCACGTTCACCTTGCCCAGATACGGCTCGGCCGGCAGGCTATAGAGCGCCACTTCTCGTTTTTGCTCATTCGCCCGCAGCACGGTGTTGACCGTTGCACGCGGCATAATGGCGCCCTGCGCGTAACCGCTCAGCAGCTGACGGGCAGACAATTGCTCTTTGACCTGCTTTTCAAAGTCCGCAGTGCGCATGCCGCGCGCCTGCAAGGCGGCCTCATAACGTGCCTTGGAGAACTGACCGTTCTCCTGGAAAGCAGGGACCGCGGCGATCTCTGCACGCAGCTGATCGGGCGTCAGGCTGACCTTGGCATCCGCCACCGCCTGATTGACCAGATGCTGCTCAATCAAGCCATCCACCACGTGCTGGCGAACCTCATTCGAGTCAATGGCCGATTCATCGAAAGCCGGCCCCATTTGCGAACGCAGGCGAGCCATTTCGTCCCGCACTCCCTGGGAGACTTCCTGCTCATAAATCTTCACATTGCCTGCCTGGGCCACTACGCTGCCGCGCCCATCGCCTTTGAAGTAAGAATCCACTCCCCACAAGACAAAGGGAATCGTAATAGCGGCCAGAATAATCTTGGCCAACCAGCCTTGCGCGTGTTTACGAACAGTTTCGAGCATGGAAGCAGTTCCTGATAGATGAACTTTTGGGGCTCGTGCGTTTTGACCCCTGAATAAACAAAAAGGGCGATCCTTTTCAGGGATCGCCCTCATGAATTTGGCGGAGCGGACGGGACTCGAACCCGCGACCCCCGGCGTGACAGGCCGGTATTCTAACCAACTGAACTACCGCTCCGGGTAATATCCATGGAGAAATTACTTAGCGGTAATTTCCTTGGCAATTATTGGTGGGTGATGACGGGATCGAACCGCCGACATTCTGCTTGTAAGGCAGACGCTCTACCATCTGAGCTAATCACCCACTGCGCGGCACAGCTGCATTTGCTAATGCCGTAAGAGCCGTGCCACAAAGCCGCTTAGTTTACACCATCCTTGAGGGTTTTACCAGCGCGGAATTTCGGTACTTTAGCAGCAGCGATTTTAATGGTTGCGCCGGTACGCGGGTTACGGCCGCTGCGGGCAGCACGAGTACCAACATAGAAAGTGCCAAAACCAACCAGAGTAACCATATCGCCTTTTTTCAGCGCAGCGCCGATAGCGTCCATGGCACCATCCAGCGCACGGCCGGCAGCAGCCTTGGAAATGTCAGCAGACTTGGCGATAGCATCAATCAGTTCAGATTTGTTCACGTACATCCCCTTTCAAGGTTTTAATTAGAACGCGGAATCTCCTGCAACGCCTTTATAGCAAGGCCTTAAAGCCTGTGTCAAGGATGTTACAGGCACTTTGACCGATTCCGGTCCAAGTGGTCTCCTCCACGCAGAAACGACGCCCTGCATGTGCCCTAAAGCAGCGTCAGACAAGGCGTAGACTGCATTCTGCCACTTTTCTTAGTGTTTTACTACGGTTCCGGCCGGTTTTTCTTCTGCCGCAACGGGCACGGCAGCGGCCACATCGGCCGCTGCCACCGCTTCCGGTTCCGGCGTGGCTTCGGGCAAACGCTCCAGCGCTAGCTCAAGCACCTGATCGATCCACTTAACTGGATGAATTTCAAGACGATTCTTGATGTTATCCGGAATATCGGTCAGGTCTTTCACGTTCTCCAGCGGAATCAGCACATGCTTGATGCCGCCGCGGTGCGCCGCCAGCAATTTTTCCTTCAGACCGCCGATCGGCAGCACTTCCCCGCGCAGGGTGATCTCGCCGGTCATGGCCACATCCGCCCGCACCGGGATACCGGTGAGGATCGACACCATTGCGGTGGTGATGGCAATACCGGCCGACGGACCATCCTTCGGCGTTGCCCCTTCCGGCAAGTGAATGTGGATATCGTTGTTCTGATGGAAGTCTTCCTTGATACCCAGCTTGCGCGCGCGGCTGCGAACCACGGAAAGCGCTGCCTGGATGGATTCCTGCATCACTTCGCCGAGCTTGCCGGTGGTGATCATCTTGCCCTTGCCCGGCATCAGCACGCTCTCGATGGTCAGCAGTTCACCGCCGACCTCGGTCCATGCCAGACCGGTCACCTGGCCCACCTGATTGTTCTGCTCCGCCACGCCGTAGCTGAAGCGGTGAACGCCCAGATATTTTTCCAGGTTCTTCGCCGTCACGCTGATCTTGCGTTCGGTCGGTTTGACCAGCAGGGTCTTGACCACCTTGCGGCAGATTTTTGCCACTTCGCGCTCAAGACTGCGCACGCCCGCCTCGCGCGTGTAGTAACGCACGATGTCGCGCAGCGCGCTTTCGCTGACATGCAGTTCATCGGTCTTGAGACCGTGGTTCTGCATCTGCTTGGCCAGCAGGTAGCGGGTGGCGATGTTGACCTTTTCGTCCTCGGTATAACCGGACAGACGGATCACTTCCATGCGGTCGAGCAGCGGACCTGGGATGTTCAGGGTATTGGCGGTCGCCACGAACATCACGTCGGACAGATCGTATTCGACCTCGATGTAATGATCGGTAAAGGTGCTGTTCTGCTCCGGATCGAGCACCTCCAGCAGCGCCGACGACGGATCGCCGCGGAAATCGGCGCCCATCTTGTCCACCTCATCCAGCAGGAACAGCGGGTTCTTCACGCCGACCTTGCTCATGCTTTGCAGAATCTTACCCGGCATGGAACCGATATAGGTACGGCGGTGACCGCGGATCTCGGCTTCATCACGCACGCCGCCCAGCGCCATGCGGATGAATTTGCGGTTGGTGGCCTTGGCGATCGACTGGCCCAGCGAGGTCTTGCCCACGCCGGGAGGGCCCACCAGACACAGGATCGGCGCCTTCAGCTTGTCCACGCGCTGCTGCACGGCCAGATACTCGACGATGCGCTCTTTCACCTTTTCCAGACCGTAGTGGTCGCGGTCCAGAATGGCTTCCGCTTCGCGCAGGTCCACGCTGACCTTGGTCTTTTTCTTCCACGGCAGGTTGACCAGGGTGTCGATATAGTTGCGCACCACGGTGGCCTCGGCCGACATGGGCGACATCATGCGCAATTTCTTCAGTTCTGCTTCGGCTTTGGTGCGCGCCTCTTTCGGCATGCGGGCCGACTTGATCTTTTGCTCCAGCTCGTCCAGATCGGCGCCTTCTTCCATCTCGCCCAGTTCTTTCTGGATCGCCTTGACCTGCTCGTTCAGGTAATACTCGCGCTGGCTTTTCTCCATCTGGCGCTTCACGCGGCCGCGGATGCGTTTTTCCACCTGCAGGATATCCAGCTCGGTCTCCAGCAGGGACATCAGGTGCTCGAGGCGCTGCATGACCTCCTGCATTTCCAGGATTTCCTGTTTCTGCTCGAGCTTGAGCGGCAAATGCGCCGCGATGGTATCGGCCAGACGTCCGCCTTCGTCGATGCCGGCGATGGAGGTAAGAATTTCCGGCGGGATTTTCTTGTTGAGTTTGACGTACTGATCGAACTGATTGATCAGGGCGCGGCGCATGGCTTCGACTTCATTGTCGTCCACACCCGGCTCGGCGATGGGTTGCGCGCGCGCGGTAAACAACTCCGCATCGTCCATCACTTCCAGCACGTTGGCGCGGCGCTCACCTTCCACCAGCACCTTGACGGTGCCGTCCGGCAATTTCAGCATCTGCAGCACGCTGGCCACGGTACCGATATCGTACAGATCGTCCGCCGACGGCTCATCCTTGGCAGCCGACTTCTGTGCCACCAGCAGAATATTCTTGCCCGAGTCCATCGCCATTTCCAGCGCCTTGATCGAGCGCGCGCGCCCCACAAACAGCGGAATCACCATGTGGGGGAAAACGACCACGTCCCGCAGCGGCAAAAGCGGCAGGGTAATCTCTTCTAAATCAACGGTCGTTGTCATAACTTGGTCCACCTGAAAAATTATTGCAGATGAAAGGCATGTTAGGGCGATTGGCCGGATTTCAAGCCAGTCACCCCAACATGTGCGAAATTATGCGGATTCAGCGGTTTTGCTGGGTTCGGAGTAGATCAGCAGCGGCTTGCTTTCGCCGTTGATGGTGTGCTCGTCGACCACAACCTTGCTGACATCCTTGCTACCCGGCAGATCGTACATGGTATCTAGCAGGGTCTGTTCCAGAATGGAGCGCAAACCGCGCGCGCCGGTCTTGCGCACCAACGCTTTGGCGGCGACGGCGTGCAGGGCGGAGTCGCGGAACTCCAGCTCCACGCCTTCCATTTCGAACAGCTTCTGGTATTGCTTGGTCAGCGCGTTTTTCGGTTCCGTCAGAATTTGCACCAGGGCATCCTCGTCCAGTTCCTCCAGCGTTGCGACAACCGGCAGGCGGCCGACGAATTCCGGGATGAGACCGTAACGCACCAGGTCTTCCGGCTCGATGTCGCGCAACACTTCGGTAATATCCTTGTTGTCTTCCTTGCTGCGCACGGTTGCGCCGAAACCGATGCCGGTCTTCTGGCTGCGGTTCTGGATCACCTTTTCCAGACCGGCAAACGCACCGCCGCAGACAAACAGGATATTGGTGGTATCGACCTGCACGAACTCCTGGTTCGGGTGCTTGCGGCCGCCCTGCGGCGGAATCGAGGCGATGGTGCCCTCGATGAGTTTCAGCAGCGCCTGCTGCACGCCTTCACCGGACACGTCGCGGGTAATGGACGGGTTGTCCGACTTGCGGGAAATCTTGTCGATTTCGTCGATATAGACAATCCCCTGTTGCGCCTTCTCAATGTCGTAGTCACATTTTTGCAACAGTTTCTGGATAATGTTCTCCACATCCTCGCCCACGTAACCGGCTTCGGTCAGCGTGGTCGCGTCAGCGATTACGAACGGAACATTGAGCAGGCGCGCCAGCGTCTGCGCCAGCAGGGTCTTGCCCGAACCGGTCGGCCCAACCAGCAGGATATTGCTCTTGGACAGTTCGATGTCGTCGCTCGACTTGGACTTGCTGTGACTGCGCAAACGCTTGTAGTGGTTGTATACCGCCACCGCCAGAATCTTTTTGGCCTTTTCCTGGCCGATCACGTACTGATCAAGGATTTCCTTGATTTCGTGCGGCACGGGCAAGTCGCTGCGGTTCTCGCTGCCGGCTTCGTTCTGGACTTCCTCGCGGATAATGTCGTTGCACAGCTCAACACATTCATCACAGATGAACACGGAGGGGCCGGCAATCAATTTTTTCACTTCATGCTGGCTTTTGCCGCAGAAGGAACAGTACAGCAGCTTGTCATTGCTCTGCTTGTCGGCCATGTCTATACCTCGTAAATGCTTATTCTGACTGAGAAGCTGCCTCGCGGCTGGTCAGTACCTTGTCGATGAGGCCGTACGCGGCAGCGTCTTCCGAACTCATAAAGTAATCCCTATCGGTGTCATTTTCAATAGTCTCGATAGGTTTGCCGGTGTGGTGTGCCAGCATGCCGTTGAGGCGCTGCTTCAGGTACAGAATCTCCTTGGCATGGATCTCGATGTCGGAGGCCTGCCCCTGAAAACCGCCCAGCGGCTGGTGAATCATGATGCGGGAGTTCGGCAGCGCGTAGCGCTTGCCCTTTTCCCCGGCGGCCAGCAGAAAGGCGCCCATACTGGCGGCCTGACCGATGCACAGGGTGGACACATGCGGCTTGATGAACTGCATGGTGTCGTAAATGGCCATACCCGCAGTTACGGAGCCGCCCGGTGAGTTGATGTAGAAGTAGATATCCTTGTCGGGATTTTCCGATTCCAGGAACAGCAACTGGGCCACAACCAGATTGGCTGTCGCCTCGTTCACCGGTCCGACCAGAAATACCACACGCTCCTTCAGCAGGCGCGAGTAGATATCGTAGGCGCGCTCGCCGCGCCCGGTCTGCTCAACCACCATGGGCACCAGGCCCAGTCCCTGCGGCTCCATCATGCGACTATTCATCAGTTATTTCCCATCAGGGTAGAAAAATCGACCGCTTCATCAGTCACCTTCACCTGACCAAGCATCCATTCAACCACGTTGTCTTCCAGTGCCAGCGATTCGACGTCGGCCAGACGGGCGGGCTCGGCGTAGTACCACTTCACCACTTCCTCGGGCTGCTCGAAACTCTGCGCGTACTCATCAACAATAGCACGCACCTGCTCCGGCTTGGCAGTCAACTGATGCACCTGTACCAGTTCGGCCAGGATCAGACCCAGGGTAACGCGACGGACAGCCTGCTCTTCAAACAGATCGGCCGGCAGCGGAATATCCTTGGCTGCCATGCCGCGGGTTTGCAGATCCTGACGGGCGCGTTCGCGCAGCTGTTCGATTTCAGCCGCCACCAGTACGCGTGGCACATCAATTTTGGTGGTATCCAGCAGCGCTTGCATGACCTGCTCTTTCAGACGGCCGCCAATGCGTTTTTTCAGTTCACGCGCGAGGTTCTGCTTCACTTCTTCGCGCATCTTGGCAACATCACCGTCAGCCACGCCGATGGACTTGGCAAAGTCGGCATCCACTTCCGGCAGAACGGCTTCGCTCACGTCATTGAGGGTGATTTCGAACTCGGCGGTTTTACCGGCCACATCCTTGCCATGGTAGTCTTCCGGGAACGCCAGCGGGAAGGTTTTGCTTTCACCTTGCTTCAGGCCGGTCACGGCGTCTTCGAAGTCTTTCAGCAGGCGGCCTTCGCCCAGGACAAAGCGGTAGTTCTCCGCCGTACCGCCGTCGAAGGCAACGCCGTCGATGCGGCCGACGTAATTGATATTGACCAGATCGCCCGCCAGCGCGGCTTTTTCGGCCGGTTTGAAGGTGACGCGCTGTTTGCGCAGCACGTCGATGGTGCGGTCGACGTCCGCATCAGTCACTTCGGTAACCGGACGGGTCACGCTGGCAGACGAAAAGTCACCCAGGGTGATTTCGGGGTACACCTCGAAGGTCGCGGTAAATTCATACTGATTGGTGCCTTCCACCTGCTTGGCGGCAAAACGCGGGTAGCCCGCCACTTTCAGCTGCTTATCGCGGACTGCTTCGCCGAATTTCTGTCCCAGCACATCGCTCAACACTTCCTGTTCCACCTGGCCACCGTACTGCTGCATCACAATGCGCATTGGTACCTTGCCCGGACGGAAGCCGTCTACTTTGACACGTTTGGAAAGCTTTTTCAGACGGGTATCCATTTCGGCAGCAACCCAGTCCTGGGCAATCACCAGATCAATGCTCTTTTCCAGCGGGTTCGGGGTGGTATCAACGGTTTGCATCCTGCTAATCCTTAAATTCAAAATATTCCGGTGCGGCAAATTCGCCTTCATTTGCCCTTGATTTCACGCCACATGGGGATGCAGCCGCAAAACAACAAGGGATTCCACGCGTTAGGCCAACCACATTCGCCTGGCGGTAACGAGGGACAAACAGTCCAACATTGTAGCACTAGCTTGCAGTAACATGGCAACCATCGCCGCAGCGACAACCGAGCAGGCATGGCCCAGGATACAGCCCGGAAATAACCCTGCCGCGATTACGTGCCCGCCAAACAAAAAAAACCTGCGACTGCTCGCAGGTTTTTTTGTTTGGAAATACCCCGGCTTATTGCTGTTTTTCCTTCTCGAAGTGAGGGCGCGGCTGGCTGTCGATATACTTGGCCACATCCCACGCCTCCTGCTCCGTCAGCGAGTCCGGCGCATTTTTCGGCATATTGTGCTTGATAAAGCGGACCGCCTTGTCGACTTGCGCCATACCCGCGCCGTCGTTATAGGAGTTGGCGCCCCACAGCGGCGGGAAAATATAATTATCCCCCGCTTTCATGCCCTGGCCGTCGGCCGCATGGCACATGGAACACTTGGCCTCATACACCAGTTTGCCGCGCGCCGCATCTTCCGGCTGAGCCGGTTTGCTCACAACCACGAAGCCACGGCCATTCAGTTCGGTACCCAGCGGCACTCCGCGCGACAGGAAATTCATGTAGGCGACGATGTCGGTCATATCCTGGCCGGCCGTATCCAGCGCCTTGCCGTTCATGCTGCGCTTGAAGCAGCCGTTGATACGGTCCTGCAGCGTGATGATCTTGCCATCACGCTTGTTGAACTGCGGGAAAATGGCGGGCAAACCGACAAACGGGGCGGCAAACGGCTTCTGGCCGTTATCCTGGTGACACGCGGTGCAGTACATCGCGTTACCCACGTTATTAGGGAGCGCTTTCTTGGTCTGCGTCACGATGAAATAACCATGCTTGATGCTGTCGCCCAGAGGACCGGCAGGCACGTCCGCCTCGCTGTATGGTTTGTCATAGCCGGCGTACTGCGGCTGTGCGGCAGCCGGCTTGCTCGCCGCCCATGCGGCTGAAGATGCGGTCAATGCTGCAGCCGCGGCCAGGATCGCCAGCGAAACAAATTGTTTTGCCTGCATTTTTGACGCCAAGGCGGAATGAAATCGCTTCACCATTTCTCTTTATCTCTTTTCTTTCCAAGAACCATTTACACAAAAACCAATTTTATCAAAGACATCCAGCGACAAAAATAGTAAATTCATGCTACACGAAGCGGTACAATGGATTTCCCGCCTCCCAAATCAGCCAAGGGACAAGAACAGAATGCAGACAGACTCGAGACGAATCAGCCTACGTCGGCTTTAAAAAACCGGCACAACAATGCTAATGCAGCCGGATTAACCGAGAATGAATTAAATCTATCCGACTCAAATCGTTTTGGCTTAGCAAGACCGGCCGAGCAGGTAACGCCGACCATAAAAAGAGAATGGATAAGGAGGGATGGTGCGAAAGGAGAGACTCGAACTCTCACGCCTTACGGCGCTGGAACCTAAATCCAGTGCGTCTACCAATTCCGCCACTTTCGCAGGCCAATTAGTGTAATATAGTCCGCGGTCGACTGTCAGCCTTTCTCTGCCATTTCCCGGCCGGCCTCGACCCGATAATTCAATCAAGCATCCGTTCAATCGACAGCAGAAAGCCCAACGGACCATGTCCGACGATTACGCCGTCAATCATTACGAAAACTTTCCCGTCGCTTCGATCCTTTTGCCGCGGCGTCTGCGGCGCCCGGTACGCATTATTTACCGCTTTGCCCGCGCCGCCGACGACTTTGCCGACGAGGGCGACCTGCCGGCGGAAGAACGTTTGCGCCTGCTGGATGGTTTTCGCGCGCAGCTCGCCCTGATTGAACGGGGAGAAACGCCGCAGGAGCCACTGTTTGCCGACCTGGCGGAAATCATTGGCCAATACCGCCTGCCCATCCAGCTGTTTTACGACCTGCTCAGCGCCTTCAGCCAGGACGTCGGCAAAACGCGCTATGCCGACTTTGGTGAAGTCATGGATTACTGCCGCCGCTCCGCCAACCCGATCGGCCGCCTGCTGCTGCACCTGTACGGCGAAACCGACGAGCGCAATCTGGCCCACAGCGACGCGATCTGTTCCGCTTTGCAAGTGATCAACTTTCTCCAGGATGTGGCCGTCGACTATAAAAAGAATCGCATCTACCTGCCGCAGGATGAAATGGAGAAATACCGCATCCGCGAGCAGGATATTGCCGCCGGCGATACGGGCGGCATGTGGGTGCCCTTCATCATGCCGCAGATAGAACGCGCCAGAAAGCTCCTGCAGGGCGGCGCGCCGCTGGGGAAAAAGCTGCCGGGACGCTTGGGGCTGGAAATGCGCCTGATCATCGCCGGCGGCGAGACGATTTTGCGTAAACTCTATGAAAGCAAGGGCGATATGTATAACCAGCGCCCGGTTCTGCAGCCTTACGACTGGCTGAAAATGCTGTGGAAAGCGGTACGTGCCAAATAGGTTCGAACCACACTTCAGCAATATCCAAGAGGATTAAGCGTGACACCTGACGAATACTGCCAGGACAAGGCTGCCAAGAGCGGCTCCAGTTTTTATTACAGCTTCCTGTTCCTGCCGCCGGACAAGCGCCGTGCGATTACCGCACTGTACGCCTTCTGCCGCGAAGTGGACGACATTGCCGACGAATGCCACGACATCGTCGTAGCCAGCACCAAACTGGCCTGGTGGGAAGCGGAAATACGCCGCGCCTTCAATGGCGCGCCGCAACATCCGGTTACCCAGGCGCTGCAGGACGGCATCAAACAATACGACCTGCCGCTGGAGCTGTTCGTTGAAATCATCGACGGCATGCGCATGGACCTGGGTGAAGTGCGCTACGCCGACTTCAAGTCGCTGCAGCTATATTGCTACCGGGTTGCCAGCGTGGTGGGGCAACTTTCCGCCAGCATTTTCGGCTACAGCGACCGCAAAACGCTGAAATATGCCAACGACCTTGGCATGGCCTTTCAGCTCACCAACATCATCCGCGATGTGGGCGAAGATGCGCGACGCGACCGCGTCTATCTGCCGCAGGATGAATTGCGCCAGTTCGGCGTCAGCGAGGAGGACATCATGCGGGGCCGGCAGACCGAGGCCTTCGCGCGGATGATGGCTTTTCAGGAGCAGCGCGCGCAGAGCTATTACGATTCCGCCATGGCGGCCCTGCCCCAAGCCGATCGGAAAAACCAGCTGACCGGCCTGATCATGTCGGCGATTTACCGCAGCCTGCTGGACGAGATCAAGCGGGATGACTTCCAGGTATTGAATCAGCGCATCTCGCTCACCCCCATCCGCAAACTGTGGCTGGCCATCAAAACCTGGCTGCGGGGCTAAGCGGCACACGGCATGGGGCGCAATGTAGCCATTATCGGCGGCGGCTTTGCCGGCATGGCCGCCGCGGTATCGCTGACACGGCAGGGAGTGCCGGTCACGCTGTTTGAAGCCGGCCGCCAGTTGGGCGGACGAGCCCGTAGCGTGCCGCTGAACGACCTGACCCTCGACAACGGCCAGCACATCCTTCTTGGAGCCTACCGCAAAACACTTGAACTGATCGACTTTTTGCACCCGCAGCAGCCGCCCTACCTGCGCCTGCCGCTGATGCTGGAAGTGCCCGACCGCTTCAGGCTGGAGGCCGCTCGCCTGCCGGCCCCCTGGCACCTGCTGGCCGCCATCCTGCGAGCGGAAGGTATCAGTTGGCGGGACAGAATCTCGCTCGTAGGTTTTTTTTCCCGCCTGAAGCGGCAACGTTTCAAGCTGAAACAGGACGAACCGCTGCTCGATTTTTTGCAACGCCACGAGCAATCCCGCCATCTGCGGCAATGGCTATGGGAGCCCCTGTGTCTGGCGGCACTGAACACGCCACCGGGAATCGCCTCAGCCCAGTTGTTCATCAATGTGCTGCGCGACAGCCTGCTGGGCGCCGCCGCCGACAGCGACATGGTTTTGCCGCTCCGCCCGCTGGGCGAGCTTTTTCCCGTGCCCGCCGGACGTTGGCTCAGCCAGCAAGGCGGCACTTTGCATACCGGTTGCCGAGTCAACCGCATTCGGCAGGAAACCAGCGGCTTCAGCATCCACAGTCCGCTTGGCGTACAGGCCTTCAGCCATGTCATTTGCGCCACGGCGCCGCAACATACGGCGACGCTGCTGCCCGACACCCCCTTGCTGGACGATGTCAGGCACATGCTTGACCGCTTCGACTTTCAACCGATCTACACCGTCTATCTGCAATACGCCCACGGCACGCATTTGCGCCGCCCGCTGTATGCCCTCCCGCCCGGCAGAATGGCGCAGTGGCTGTTTGACCGGGGTCAATTGACCGGCGAAGAGGGCTTGTTCGCCGCCGTGGTCAGCGCCCATGGTTCCCATGTCGAATTGACCCACGACGAAATTGCCAGCCGGGCCGACGAAGAAATCCGCTCGGCACTCATGCCTGCCTTGCCTGCCCCCCTGTGGTATCAGGTGATCGCCGAAAAACGCGCCACCTTCGCCGCCGTGCCGCACCTTGAGCGTCCTGCGCAAAATACCAGACTGCAGGATTTCTATCTTGCCGGCGACTACACCGCCGGCGATTATCCCGCAACGCTCGAAGGCGCCGTGCGAAGTGGGTTACAATGTGCGGCTTCGGTGATGCGGTGAAGCGGCTGCATCCCCGGCAAGTTTTGAATTCAGCGCAAGGAAACGACCATGATTAATTACCAAGCCCCGGCAGACCTTCTAAAAGAGCGCGTGATTCTGGTCACCGGCGCAGGCCAGGGGCTGGGGCGCATTGCCGCGCTGGAGTTCGCCAAACACGGCGCAACGGTTATTCTGCTGGGGCGTAAAGTAGAGAAACTGGAACAGGTGTACGACGAAATGCTCGCCGCCGGCTACCCGGAAGCAGTCATTTTCCCAATGGATCTGGAACAGGCCAGCGACGACGATTTCAAGAACATGGCCCTGGGCATCAAACAACAGCTGAAGCGGCTGGATGGCATTCTGCACAATGCAGCCCGCTATTTCACGCCCAGCCTGCTGGAATCCCAGCCGCTGGATCAATGGATGACGCTGCTGCGCGTCAATCTGGCGGCCCCCTTTGCCCTGACCCGCGCCTGCCTGCCGCTGC
The DNA here is from genome assembly GCA_021851875.1 of Pseudomonadota bacterium. Taxonomy (GTDB): domain Bacteria; phylum Pseudomonadota; class Gammaproteobacteria; order Burkholderiales; family JAJZQI01; genus JAJZQI01. The sequence goes on from JAJZQI010000002.1 coordinate 73,208, forward strand.
TGCGCCAGGCGCCCGACGCATCGGTCATCATGACCGGCGAAACGCACGGTCACACGCCCAAAGCCTACTGGGGCGGCTTTGCCGTATCGAAGGCCGGCCTGGAAACCCTTACGAAAATCTGGGCGGATGAAATGGAGTCGCAATCGCCGCAGATCCGCATCAACGCCGTCATTCCCGGTCCGATCAACACCCCGATGCGGACCCGCAGCCACCCGGGCGAGCTACCGGAAAGCCGGATTCAGCCGGAAACCCTGATGCCGTCCTACCTGTATCTGATGGGCCCGGACAGCAAGGACAAGAACGGCCTCATCTACGATCTGGCCAACAGCGAATGCTGAGATCAAGCCGACGGCATGGCTGTTCAGCGCAGGTTAAGCGTATAGATTTCCGCGCCGACGGCGATTTCATCGCCCTGATTGAGCAAGACTTGAGAGTCGCCCACCCCCTGGCCGTTGACCTTGATGGCGCGTGAGCCGACCACGGGCTGCAGATGGAAACCATGGGGCCGGCGCAAAATGACGGCATAGCATTTTTCCGGCAGACCGACCGGATGAATTACCCGCGTCAACTGGACGGAGCGTGCAGAAGCCACGCCGTTTAAAGGACGCAACTCCCCCTCGGGCAGCTTTACGCCGGTTATGCGGGCCTCGCTGACGCCCGGCTGCTTCTCGGCCGGTTTGTCTACCGCTGCGGCGCGCTCCATTTCGGCATCAAGCACATCCTTGCTGAGCAGCATGGTCTGATCGAAGTCCATTTCCCGTGCGGCACGCTGATTCATGTACTTGATCACATAACTGCCGATCTGAATCAGGTCGTTATTCTGCAGGATATGCTTTTCGACCTGGGTGCCGTTCACCAGAGTACCGTTGGTGCTTTGATCTTCCAGGATCTGATCATTGGCCACGCTGACGATAACGGCGTGCTGCTTGCTCACCGCCCCCTCGTCCAGCACCAGATTGCAGCCGGGTTGGCGCCCGATCACAAAGGCATCCTGGTCGACAAAGAAATGGCCGACCACAGTACCATCACGCGTCACAATCAATTTAGCCATCTGTTCCCCACCTATCTTTTCAGCCAGCCGAACAGGCGTGCCGCCAGACCGACGCGGTCTGGCCCGCCCTGCGCGGAAGCCCGCACCAGGACAACCGACACATTGTCGTGGCCGCCGCTGTCATTGGCCATTTGCACCAGCACTTCCGCGGCAAGCGGCAGTTTGATGGCAAGCGTACTGAGCGCCAGCTCGATGTCCTCATCGCTGACCATATCGTTCAAACCGTCCGAACAGAGCAGGTAGACATCGCCGTCGTCCACCTCGTAGCGGTGCGTTTCAACCGCCACGTCGGCTTCGGCGCCCAAGGCGCGTGTCACCAAGTTGCGGTTATGCGACAGACGGGCTTCTTCAGCGCTGATCAGGCCGAGGGTGATTTGCTCCTGCAGCAGGGAATGGTCCAGCGTCAGCGCCTGGAGTTTACCTTGCCGCAAGCGGTAAAGGCGGGAATCGCCGACATGGGCAACACTCAGCGCATTGTCATGAAATCGGATCAAAACGACAGTTGCGCCCATTTTCTCGAAATCGCGATTAAGGCGGGCCGCTTTGTGAATCTGCGAATTCGCTGATGTAACCGCGCCGACGAGCCGGGCCTCGCAATCGTCATGACTGCCCGACGGGGTGGATTCGGCCAGCTTCTGCTGAATTATCTGGACGACCATATTGCTTGCGACATCGCCCGCCTTATAGCCCCCCATTCCATCGGCCAGAATGAAAAAACCATTTTCCCGGTCGCACAGTACGCTGTCCTCATTGAACGTGCGCACCATGCCTTTGTCAGACAATTGTGCGCATTCAAGATGCAATCGACCCATGGTGTATTGTCTCGCTCATTTTAGATTTATTGGTATCCGTGGCGCATTCTCGCACCGGCTCAAACGTCTGACAAGCCCGGCTTCGCCTGATCCAGATGATACAGCCAGGCGAGCAGCTCGGCCACTGCCAGGTACAATTGCGGCGGGATATGCTCGTCGAGGTCGACCTGCATCAACAAGGACACGAGCTCGGGCGATTCATGCACATACACGCCTGCCTGCTTCGCCCGTTCGATGATGGTCTCCGCCAGCACGCCATAGCCCTTGGCCACGACCCGTGGCGCACCGTCGCCTTGCTGGTACGCCAGCGCGACGGCTTGACGGCGATTCGCTTCAGGATTGCTCATGCGCCACCTGCATTCCGCTTACAGTCAACCCCGCCGCCGCCAGCCGGTCGAGCAACTGCTGCTGATCCTGCGCCAGCAAGCGGGCGCTGTCGCCCTGGGCAACCTTAAGCGCCAGATTCAATTGGCCTGCTGTCAGTTTGAGCGTCGCCTGAATGTCCCCCAAGGCTGGAAACTCCAGCTTGAGATGAGAGCTCCAGCTGGCCATTTCCTCCGTGTCGCTTCCATCCCCCCGCCGGCCATCTTCCTGAATTTGCCAATCCATGTGTTGACCGGGCCAGACCTCACCGTGCCAGACCACTTGACGCATATCCAGCACCTCCAGCTGCTTTTGCACCAGGTCGGTCACTTGCGGATTGACCGGCTCAGTCCTCACGGACTGCTGTGCGGTCAAAGCATCTTTGCTGTATGCATGCGCCGCCGGCGACGGCAATTGCCCTTGCGGTTCCTGCCGCAAGGCGGCGAGTGACCGCTGGCCCGCTACCCAATCAGCCTGATGGGATTCGTAGAAGAGGCCGCTGTCAGAAACAGAACGTTTGAGCGCCTGGGCCAATCCTGCAGCATCCGTCGGCGGCTGCTGCAGGACCGGCGGGTATACCCGCTCCGCCTTCCCGCTCACCTGCTGGGCATTCTGGTGCATTTGCGCTTCGTCTGCGGCGGCTGCCAGCTTATCCGAACGGTTGAGCAAAGCCCCGATGAAGCGGGCCGTTTCCGACAGGGTGACATTTTTCTCCGTCCCGCCCGCCCCACTCTCTATGACCGGCAGGTCACGCGTCAGGGCAAAGGTCAGACGCGGCTTGCCGGATATGAAGGTCAACTCCAGCTGTTCGCCCGGCTCGGTATTGCGCGGCAGATTCATGTCCAGCGTCTTGTCCGCCACCTGCACCTGGAACCGACCATTGGGCAGCGATGCCAGGACAAAAGCCGGCACTTTCTGCCCCGGCACGAACTCCGGCAGTTCCGCGGGACTGTCGCTGACCTCGATCAGGGCCGGCGCAGCCGCCTTTACCAGAAGCTGTAGCTGGTGCTGGATATCGTTGTGAATCATTCAGCCCCTCCGGAAAACCTTGTAAGTCAGACCTTGTGTGCCTGATAAAGTGCCACGATCAAATCGGCTTCGGCACGGGATATGCCACATTGCGCCGACACGTCGTCGGCACCGAACCCCCGTTGAGCCAATTCGATCGCCTCTTCGTACGGCGTGCCGGACAAGCCGTTGCGCCCGGCCAACTGCAGCTCCATCTGTTCGATCCGCTGCTTCAATTCAATAATATCGGCACGCAACAGCGCAACTTCATCACTGTTTTCACGCCGTCGACGGAACACGCTCATGCCGGCCTTGCCGTTCCGACGCAACAAAAGTAGCATTTCCGCAACATAAATGCCCAACACCACCAGCACCACAACGAGCAACTCACGCCAGCTTATGACTATCGATTCCACACGCCTGCCCACTTCATTTCAATTTGTCTAGCATAGCATGCTTATGCCAACTCACTGCAGCGCCGTGCCAGTCAAGGCTCCTGTCATCCGCCGGCATGACCAGATTGTTACTGCCTGGGGAATGGGCACTTGCTATAATCATACCCTTCCCAATACTATGGAAACCCGATGAGGCCCAGCGTATTACGTTCCCTGGTTTTAACCAGCCTGTTGCTCGCTCTGGCCGGTTGTGCCAACACGCCCGCCAACGACCCGATCGAGCCATTCAACCGGCAAATTTACCGTTTCAATCAAGCTGCCGACAAAGCAGTCATCAAACCCGTTGCAGAAACGTACCGCGACGTCGTTCCCAGTCCGATTCGCACCGGGGTGCACAACTTCCTCTCCAATCTGGATGATGTCGTCGTCGTCGCCAACGATCTGCTGCAATTCAAAATCACTCAAGGCGCAGCCGATGCAACCCGTCTGCTGATCAATTCAACCTTCGGCATTCTTGGCATCTTCGACCTTGCCACCCCCGGCGGCCTGCCCAAGCATAATGAAGACTTCGGCCAGACCCTCGGTTATTGGGGAATTGGGCCGGGTTTTTATCTGGTACTGCCGATTCTTGGACCAAGCGACCTGCGCGACTCAATCGGTCGGCTGGGAGATGGTCAGATCAATCCGATCTGGCAACAGCGTGACATAGCCACCCGCAATCAGCTGGTCGTCACCGACACGGTCGATCGTCGTACGGAACTGCTTTCCACCGGTGAAGTGCTCGACACGGCCGCACTGGACGAGTACAGCATGCTGCGCGACGGCTACCTGCAACGCCGCCGCAACCTCATTTACGACGGCAATCCGCCCTTACCGAAATACGACGACGAGTAAAGCCATTCAAGGGCGGACTGTTCCGCCCTTTATTTAGGCAGGGCGACAGACCCGGCGCGCCCGGCCAACAGCATCGGCCGTGTGCAGCTTGCTCCCCAGCCCTTGCTGCCGCTTATTCACCTGACCAAGCGCCACCGCCGGTGTAGAATCTGCCGTTTTTTGCGGATTGCCATTATGACCCAAGGACTCTCGTTCACCCTGCTGGCGCTGTTACTCTACGGCTTGTGGGGGTTTTCCTACAAGCTCTTATCCCTCAGGGAAATTCAGGGCGAGTGGGTCGTTGCCCTGGTGATGCTTTTTGGCGCCATCATTTCGGCCTCGATTGCGATAGCACGCGCAGAACCCTTGCCGGTGGCCAAATTCGCCGCCAATATCGCCCTCCTCGTTCTGGCCGCATTAAGCGGCGCCATCGGGAACATTTTTTTGGTTAAAGCCATGGCCGCCCCCGGCATGAACTCCGGGGTGGTATTGGCCATCTCCGGCGCCTACCCGCTGATAGCCGCACTGCTGGCCTATGCTTTCCTGCATGAGCAGCTGACCGGCATGCAAATTCTCGGCACAGCGACAATCATTTTTGGCGTTGGATTGCTGGTGATGAAATAAGCAGCCGTTCCGGCTACTCATCATCCAGGCCGCCCAGCAGACCGCCTTGTACCGGGCGGGGCAAAGCGCCGCCCTGCTCCATTTCCAGCTCCACTTTTTCAATCTGGGCGAAACGCTTGCTGATTTTCTGGCTGGTGATCTGCACGTCGGCCGCGTCTTCGTGGGCCTGGCGGATGTGGTCGGCGAGCTTCTTCATGCGCAGGTCGAAACGGCCGAATTCCTTGCCCAGTTTGCCCAGCTCATCCTTGATAATGTGCACCTGCTTGCGCGTTTCCACATCCTTGAGCACCGCGCGGGCGGTGTTGAGGACAGCCATGAGGGTGGTGGGCGAGACGATCCACACGCGTTTTTGCATGGCGTAGTCGACCACCTCCGGGTGGTAGGCGTGGATTTCGGCAAACACGGCTTCGGCCGGTACGAACATGACGGCGCCGTCGCTGGTTTCGTGCGGGATGATGTATTTGCCGCTGATGTCGTCCACGTGTTTTTTCACATCGGCGCGGAACTGTTTTTGGGCAGCCGCGCGGTCGGCTTCAGCCAGGCCATCGTCGAACATGCGGTGGTAGTTTTCCAGCGGGAATTTGGAGTCTACCGCCACCATGCCGGTCGGTTCGGGCAGCTTGAGCACGCAGTCGGCACGGCTGCTGTTGGACAGGGTGTACTGCATTTCGTAAGCGGTGGCGGGCAGGATGTTGCGCACCAGGGCTTCCAGTTGCACTTCGCCGAAGGCGCCGCGCGAGCGTTTGTCGCCCAGCAGCTCCTGCAGGCTGACGACATTGGTGGTGAGGCCGTCGATTTTTTTCTGTGCCTCGTCAATGGTCGCCAGGCGCGCCATGACGTTGGTGAAGGTTTCGTTGGTTTTCTTGAAGCCTTCGTCCAGCCGCTCGCTGACTTTGCCGCTGATCTGTTCCAGCCTGGCATCGACGGCTTTGGTAAGGGTTTCGATGGTGGCGGTGAGCTGCTGGGTGGAACCGCGCAGACTGTTTTGCAGCAGCTCCTGTTCGGCCCGCCCCTGCTCCGCCAGCGTCTCGTGCAGTTTGGTGAGCAGCTCGGTACGCAAAGCGTCCTGCTTGGCTTGCAGGGCGGCATTGAGTTCGGCCAGCTGTGTCTGCAGCGTCTCGCGGTTTTGCGTCAGATTGTGTTGCTGCGATTGCTGCAGGGCTTGCAGGCCCTCGCGGGTAAGATGCAGCTCGCTGGTCATGGCGCTGCGCAAGCGTTCGACGTTATCCGCCAGCGAAGCGGCCATGCGGTCGGACTGGCGGTTGAGGCCTTCGTGCAGATCGTTGAGCATGGCGCGGTGCTGCGCCGAAAGATGGGCCGTGAGCTGGCCGGTGACTTGCTGGTTGATTTGCTCCGGCAGAGCAGCCAGCAAGGCGGTTTGACGTTTGAGTTGCAGCAGCAGAACAACCAGGGTGGCGACAACGGCGGCCACTCCTATGACAAGCAGCACAGCCGTTGTATCCATTTGATCCCCTGATTGGTAACGCCTCGGTTATGCGCGAGATGCGCGTTTGCGCTCGTGTTGGCTACGGCCGCCGCTACGCGGCTTAACCTGCCAAAAACCAATTGGCAGGTTAGCCTGCACCGAGACTCGCCAAATTATGCGCGAGACGCGCGCTTGCGCTCGTGTTCCTGCAGGAAGCGCTTGCGCAGGCGGATGGTCTGCGGGGTGATTTCCACCAGTTCGTCGTCGTCGATGAATTCCACCGCGGATTCCAGCGTGAGCTTGATCGGGGTGGTCAGGCGGACGGCTTCGTCGGTACCGGAGGCACGCACGTTGGTGAGCTTTTTGCCCTTGATGGGGTTGACCACCAGATCGTTGTCGCGGCTGTGAATACCGATGATCATGCCTTCGTACAGCTTATCGCCGGGAGACACGAACATGCGGCCGCGGTCTTCCAGGTTCCACAGGGCATAGGCGACGGCTTCACCGTTTTCCTGGCTGACCAGCACACCGTTGTGACGGCCCGGCAGGTCCGCTTTCACCGGAGCGTACTCGTCGAACACATGGCTCATCAGGCCGCTGCCGCGGGTCATGGTAAGGAATTCGCTCTGGAAGCCGATCAGGCCGCGCGCCGGAATGCGGTATTCCAGACGGGTACGGCCGTTGCCGTCGGATTCCATATTGGTCAGCTCGCCGCGGCGGCGACCCAGTTCTTCCATCACTCCGCCCTGGTGTTCGTCTTCCAGGTCGATGGTGAGCATTTCATACGGCTCGCATTTTTCGCCGTTGATTTCCTTGAATACCACACGCGGCTTGGCCACCGCCATTTCAAAACCTTCGCGGCGCATGTTTTCCAGCAGAATGGTGAGGTGCAATTCACCGCGGCCGGACACGCGGAACACGTCGGCGTCGCCGGTGTCTTCCACCCGCAGGGCCACGTTGGTGAGCAGCTCTTTGGTGAGGCGGTCACGGATCTGACGGCTGGTGACGAACTTGCCTTCGGTGCCGGCCAGCGGGGAGCTGTTGACCATGAAGTCCATGGTCAGGGTCGGCTCGTCCACCGTCAGCATGGGCAGGCCGACCGGATTTTCCTTGTCGCAAATGGTCACGCCGATACCGATTTCCTCGATACCGGAGATGATGATGATGTCGCCGGCCTCGGCGCCGTCTACCGGCACCCGCTCCAGCCCCTGGAAGCCCAGTACCTGGTTGATTTTGCCCGTGCCCACCGGGGTGTCGTGGTTCATCACGGCAACCTGCTGACCCGGTTTGATGCGACCATTGAGCACACGCCCCACGCCCAGACGACCGGTGTAGGTGGAGTAATCCAGTGCCGCGATCTGCAGCTGCAGGGGAGCATCCGCGCTGCCGGGAGGAGTCGGCACGTGCTTCAGCACGGTCTCAAACAGCGGACGCATGTCGCTGGACTCCTCCTCCAGATCCATTTTGGCAAAGCCGTTCAGACCGGACGCATACACGATGGGGAAGTCCAGCTGTTCGTCGGTGGCACCCAGTTTGTCGAACAGGTCAAACGTCTGGTCCACCACCCAGTCAGGACGCGCGCCCGGGCGGTCCACCTTGTTGATCACCACGATGGGGCGCAGGCCTTGGGCCAGCGCTTTCTTGGTCACGAAACGGGTTTGCGGCATGGGGCCTTCAACGGCATCCACCAGCAGCAGTACGCCGTCCACCATGCCCAGTACGCGCTCTACTTCACCGCCGAAATCGGCGTGGCCCGGGGTGTCGACGATGTTGATGTGGGTGCCTTCGTACTCGATGGCGGTATTCTTGGCCAGAATGGTAATGCCGCGCTCTTTTTCCAGATCGTTCGAATCCATCACGCGCTCGTCCACCTGCTGGTTTTCGCGGAAGGTACCGGACTGGCGCAGCAGCTGGTCTACAAGGGTGGTTTTGCCGTGGTCAACGTGGGCGATAATGGCGATGTTGCGAAGAGCGCGTGACATGGGTATTCAACTTTAAAATCATGAAAACTCGCTATTTTAACATGCCAAGTCTTTACAAGCAGATGAATTCGATAAAAGAGTTGCGCGCCATTTACTTAAATGCCACACCCTCTCCCCCGCCAAAACACGATAAAAATTGTCAACTTCCTCCACATCTTTTACATTCACACATATGAATATGCATAATATTTTCAGCAGTCTTCACTCCAATCATGCCGGCAAAGCCTTTTTCCTGGACCAGTTAAGCGCTCCGGGCGAAGGCATGCTCCTGCGCTAAATTCCCTCAGCAAATAATGCCTCTGGATAACCAATCCTTTCTCTTTTCGCTGATTGTTGTCTGCCTGACAATCTCTTTCAGCTTGTTTTTCGTGGCCGCGCACGACCCCGAGAAAGACGGCCTTATAAAATGGGCTGGCGCCATGCTGCTCGAGGCGTTTGCATGGTTCTTCATTCTCGAACGGGGCATCCTGCCGGACTGGCTGAGCATTGCAGTTGCCAACGCCATGATTGCAGGCGCCCAGGCCATGAAGCTGGCCGGCATCTATGCGTTCCGCAAACACCCATGCCCGAGCGTGTTTTGCTGGCTCCCCCCGCTGCTAACCGTCTTTATTCTGCTTTGGCTGCCCTACGACGACATTGCCCGCCGCTTTGTCTCGACCAGCCTGATTTTCAGCATCCAGATGCTGCTGATCGCCGTTGCGCTTTACGGCAACAGCGAAGCCCGTTTGGGACGGGCCTGGAAACTGCTGTTCGGCTCGGCTACGGCGCTCATTCCGCTGTTTGTAATACGCGGTTATCACGCTTGGACGAACCCCGACCTGTTTTCCCAACCCAACGTCTCTTTACCCCCCAACGCCATCCAGCTCATCGTCTTCACCTTCGTCATCGCCATGAGCGTGATGGGGCCGCTGGGTTTTATCCTGATGTTCCGGGAACGCGCCGATCGCGAGCAGCGCCAGCTGGCCGCCACCGACCCGCTGACCGGCGTGCTCAACCGCCGCGCTTTCATGGAAACGGCGCGCAAGGAATGGAGCTTGAGTCGCCGCAAGGATTTGCCGCTCTCGCTCATGATGATCGATATCGATCACTTTAAGCAGTTCAATGACCGTTTTGGTCACGCCGCCGGCGATACGGCCATCAAACAGGTCGCCCACGCGCTGTGCACCCGTCTGCGCTGGGAAGACAGCGTGGGCCGTTATGGCGGGGAAGAATTCAGCGTGCTGCTGCCCATGACCGACTGCAAGGAAGCGCATGTGCTGGCAGAAGAGCTGCGCAAGGTCATTGCCGGTATTAATCTTGTCTTTGCCGGGGAAAGGACGCCCGTCACGGTCAGCATCGGGATTGCCGCGAAATCCAGCCATTCGGACTCGATCACCAATCTTGACCTGCTGTTGCAAATGGCGGATGCGGCTCTCTACCAGGCTAAACGACATGGCAGAAACCGGGTCGTGCCGTTCTCCGCCAGCGAGGAAGCGCAAACAACCTTTTACCGCCAGAATGGCAGCTTCAGTTAAGCCATAACATTACCTCGGGCCAGGCATGTACGCGATTTACATCGTTTCATTCGTCTGCGGCATCATCACCTTGCAGGAATCTGCCGCCTTGCCCAACGCTCCATTTCTCTGGCTGGCCATCCCAATGCTCGCCGGTCTGCTCCTCACGCCCCGGCCACTTGTCCGTCTGCTTGCCGCTGCGCTGCTTGGCTACCTCTGGGCGGCCAGTGCGGCACAGCTGAGAATGGATGACGCGCTGCCGCGCCAATGGGACAGACAGACCCTTGCGTTCAGCGGCTACGTCAGCGATATTCCGCAAACGGGTAAAGACGGCACCCGTCTGCTGTTCACGGTCGAACAGACCCTCACCCCCGGCGCGCATGTGCCCGCAACGGTACAGCTTTTCTGGCGCAGCCCGGCGCCCCCGCCGCAAGCCGGCGAGCGGTGGCTGTTGCATGCCAGGCTGCAACGTCCTCACGGCATGGTCAACCCGAACGGTTTCGATCTGGAAGGCTGGATGCTGCAACAAGGTGTCGGCGCCAGCGGCAGCGTGGACAAGCATTACCCGGCACAACGCAGCTCCCAGACCGCTTATGCCCCGGCCGCCCTGCTGGCACGCTGGCGGGCCGCCATCGACCAGGACATCCACCGGCATGTATCCGACACACGCACAGCCGGCACATTATCGGCACTGGTTGTCGGCAGCCAGAGTGAAATCAGCCGGGATGACTGGCAGCTTTATCGCGCCACCGGCACCGCGCACCTCATGTCGATTTCCGGCTTGCACATCACCATGCTGGCCGGGCTGGCGACAGCCGTCGTCAGCTTTCTCTGGCGCCGCTCGGCATGGCTTGTATTGCGCTTGCCCGCGCGCGACGCGGCGCTGCTCGCCGGCTTGTTTGCCGCCTGGCTGTACGCCGCCCTGGCAGGGTTCGGCATTCCCGCCCAACGCACCCTGTACATGCTGACCAGCCTCGCCCTGCTGTTTCTCCTGCGCCGCACCATCTCCCCGCTCAACGCGCTGGCGACAGCCTTGCTGGCCGTCTGCCTGCTCGACCCCTGGGCGGTGTTGTCCGCCGGCTTCTGGCTCTCGTTCGGCGCTGTCGGCATTCTGCTGTGGGCCAGCGCCGGCCGAATCGGCCTGCAACCAGGCTGGCGGGCTGCCGTGCGAGCCCAATATGCAGTGACCATCGGACTCATTCCTCTGAGCTTGTGGCTGTTCCAGCAAACATCGCTCATTTCGCCGCTGGCGAACGCTTTTGCCATACCGGTTGTCAGCCTGGCTGTCGTACCGCTGGCGCTGGCCGGCGAGGTGCTGCCTTTCGGTCACCTGGCGCTGCAGCTGGCGGCCCGGATCATGCAAGGGGTGACAGAGCTGCTGTCCTGGCTCGATTCAGCCGGGCTGTCGACCGTCACAACTGCCAGACCCCCGCTCTGGCAGCTGCTTTTGGCCATGAGCGGCATTGCCTGGCTGTTGCTGCCCAAAGGCTTTCCCGCCCGCTGGGCCGGCCTGTTCACCTTGCTGCCGCTGTTCTGGCCCGCCGTCAACCCGCTGCCAGCCGGCGCGTTCAAGGTGACCATGCTGGATATCGGCCAGGGAACGGCCATTGTCGTGCAAAGCGCTCATCATGTGCTGCTGTATGATACCGGCCCCAAGTACGGCGGCAGCAGCGATGCCGGCGAACGGGTTATCGTCCCCTACCTGCAGTCAAAGGGGATCGCATCGCTGTCCGGCCTGGTCGTTTCCCACAACGATGCCGATCACACCGGCGGTATGCTCTCGGTACTGCGCGCGCTGCCGGTCGACTGGCTGCTGACCTCGATTCCGCCGGAACTGGACCCTGCCGCGGCCACGGTGCGAACCGGCAGTTGCCAGACGGGGCAAAAATGGCAGTGGGACGGCGTTGACTACGCCATACTGTACCCGCCCGCCGGTTTGCAGTCCGACAGCGACAACAACTCCAGCTGCGTGCTCAAAGTCAGCAGCCCGGCCGGCAGCGTGTTGCTGACCGGCGATATTGAAACGGCCGCCGAAAGCTGGCTGGTTCAGCATCAAGCCGGCGATTTGCCGGTCAGCGCTTTGCTGGTGCCGCATCACGGCAGCCGCACCTCGTCGACGGAAGCCTTTCTCGCCGCCACCCGCAGTCAGCTGGCACTGATCAGCGCCGGTTACCACAACCGGTACGGCCACCCCAAGCCAGAGATTCTGCAGCGTTACGGCGCAGCGCATATCCCATTTGACCGTACCGACCGGCAGGGCGCCGTGACGTTACATTTCGAGCCGGGAGTGCCCATGGCCAGTGAAGCGGAACGCATTGTCCGGCCACACTACTGGCAAGACATGCCATAATTGAAGCGTGATTTAACCCTATGCAGCGTTACGTTTATCCCGTTTTGACACAATCATGGTTGCCGTTACCACCGCCCTCACCACCGATGCCAGTCTGACCGAACAGCTCAACACACTGTTGCAGCACTATTCGGCCGAGGATGCACAGATCATCGAGCATGCCTGTCTGGTTGCGCTGCCCCTGTATCAGGGTCATAGCACGCTCACCGGCGCCGACCTGGCCGAACACGCGCTCGGCACGGCCATGATCCTGCAGTCCATGCGCATGGATGCGGAAACGCTGGCTGTCGCCATCATGCATTCCGTGCCTGAGTACCAGGAGAACTGGCGGGACAAACTGGCCAGCCAATTCTCTCCCCAGGTCGTCCAGATGCTTGAGGGCCTGGCCCGCATGGAGCAGATTCGCGCCTTCAGTGAAACGTTGGCGCACGGCCTCAACCCGGAACAGGAAAAACGCGATGCCACGGCGCAGATCGAAAGCCTGCGCAAGATGTTCCTCGCCATGGTGGAGGACATCCGCATCGTGCTGATCAAGCTGGCCGAACGCACCCAAACCATGCGCCATCTGGCGCAAGCGCCGGAGGACGTGCAGCGCGCCATCGCCCAGGAAACCCATAACATCTTCGCGCCGCTGGCCAACCGCCTGGGCGTCTGGCAAATCAAGTGGGAAATGGAAGATCTGTCGTTGCGCTTCCTCGAACCCAAGCTGTACAAATCGATTGCCAAGCTGCTGCAGGAAAAACGCCTGGACCGCGAGGACTACATCCGGCAGGTCATCCGCGAGCTGGGCGCCGAACTGGAAAAAGCCGGCATCAGGGCCGAGATCACCGGCCGGCCCAAACACATCCACAGCATCATCAACAAGATGAAGCGCAAGGGCGTGGATTTTCACCAACTGTACGACGTGCGCGCCGTGCGGGTGCTGGTGGACGACGTGAAGGACTGCTACACTGCCCTGGGTATCGTGCATCATATGTGGCAGCCGGTTCCCGGCGAGTTCGACGATTACATCTCCCACCCCAAGAGCAACAATTACCAGTCGCTGCACACGGCCGTCATCGGCCCTGGCGGCAGGGCGCTGGAAGTGCAATTCCGCACCCATGAAATGCACCAGCACGCGGAACTCGGCGTCGCTGCGCACTGGCGCTACAAGGAAGGCGGCAAATCGAACGCCGCGTTCGAGCAGAAAATCTCCTGGCTGCGGCAAATGCTGGAATGGCGCGACGACGTGAGCCAGAGCGACGAGACCGGAAGTTCCGGCGCGGAAAGCAACGAAGAGATGATCGAACAGTTCCGCAACGAACTGTTCCACGAACAGGTCTATGTGCTGACCCCCCAGGGCAGGGTGGTCGATCTGCCGCATGGCGCCACGCCGCTCGACTTCGCCTACCATGTGCACACCGATCTGGGGCACCGCTGCCGCGGCGCCAGAATCGACGGTCAGATGGTGCCGCTCAACACGCCGCTGCAAAACGGCCAGCGCGTGGAAATCATCACCGCCAAAAACGGCACGCCCAGCCGAGACTGGCTCATGCCGGCTTTAGGCTACCTGAAAAGCCCGCGTGCCCGCGCCAAGGTGCGCCACTGGTTCAAGCACCTGCACGCGGAAGAGCACATGGCCCAGGGTCGCGCCATGCTGGACAAGGAATTGCAGCGGCTGGGCCTGTCCAACATCAACCTGGACAAGCTTGCCCAGCACTTTCACCTCAACAAGGTGGACGAGCTGGTGGCTGCCATCGGCCGCAGCGAAATCAGCCACAAACAGCTGCTCGACGCTTTGCAGCCCGAATTGCCGCGGCCTGAACCGCTGCCGGAAATCAAACCGCGCCCCGCGCGCCGCACAGAACCGGGCGGCATCCTGATCGAGGGCGTCGGCAACCTGCTCACGTCCATTGCCAAGTGCTGCAAGCCCCTGCCGCCCGACCCCATCGTCGGTTACGTCACGCGCGGGCAAGGCGTCACCATCCACCGGCAGAATTGCCCAACCCTGCAACGCCTGTCGCCGCAGCAGCGCCAACGGCTTATCAACGCCAGCTGGGGCAGCACGGGAAAAAGCGCCTTCCCGGTGGATATCCAGATCGACGCTTTCGATCGCAAGGGTTTGCTGATGGATATCACCAACATCCTCAGCCGCGAGAAGGTCAATGTCACGCGCGTCAACACGGTGAGCGAGGACAACTTCGCCCATATGCGCTTCACGCTGGAAGTGGACGACATCAACCAGTTGAGCCGCATCCTCACCCTCATCGGCCATTTGCCGAATGTGCAACAGGCAATAAGAATAAGATCATGATTTGTCTATGTAATTAATAATCCATGATTGACTGGAACGGACATAAACGGTAACATTGCGCGGCAAATCACAACAAAGATGTAGAACCTACCGTGCGTCTGTTTCTCGGCCTTGTCCTAAGCTGTTGCCTGTCTGTCTCCCATGCCGGATCATGGGACGACGCCGTTCCTTTCGGCAGCAGCCAGGCGCGCGACGACGCGCCTCCGACCCAAGCGGCCAGCGCTGCCGCAGCCATTGACCCGCAGGCGGCGGCAGCAATCTGCCCGGCCCCGCTCGCCGCCACGGCCCCGCCGCAAACTCAGACCGATACGGCCGCTCCCCTCCCCAGCCTGAAAATCTACCCGAACGACGATCTGTGGCAACGCATCCGTAACGGTTTCGGGCTGGCCGAGCTGAACGACCCGCTGGTGCAGGAAAACGAAGAGTGGTATGCCAACCGGCCGGATTACACCCGCCGCATGCTGGACCGCTCCACCCGCTACCTGCATTACATCGTTGAACAGGTAGAAAAACGCGGCATGCCGATGGAAATCGCCCTGCTGCCGATGATCGAGAGCGCCTACAACCCCAATGCCTACTCCCGCAGCCATGCGTCCGGCATCTGGCAATTCATCCCCTCTACCGGCAAACACTTCGGCCTGGAACAGAGCTGGTGGTACGACGGCCGCCGCGACATCGTGGCCGCCACCCATGCCGCACTGGACTATCTCGAACGCCTGTACAGCCTGTTCGGCGACTGGGAACTGGCATTGGCCGCCTATAACTGGGGAGAAGGCGCGGTTGCTCGCGCCCAGGCCAAAAATGCCGCCCAGGGCGAACCGACCGACTACCTCAGCCTGAATCTGCCCAATGAAACGCGCAATTACGTTCCACGCCTGCTGGCAATCAAACACCTGATTGAATCGCCCGACAGCTTCGGCTTAAACCTGCCCAAGCTGGCCAACGCGCCCCAATTGGCCCGCCTGCAGACAGAGCAGCACATGGACGTGCGCGTAGCGGCCAAACTGGCCGAAATGCCGGTTGACGAGTTCCTCAACCTGAATCCCGCCTACAACCAGCCGGTATTGGCACGTAACGGCAAGTGCAACCTGCTGCTGCCGGTCAACAAGGTCGACACCTTCAAGGAAAACCTGGCGCAATATGACCGTCCCTTGCTCAGCTGGCAGGCCTACCATGCCCGCCGCGGCGAAAAGCCGGAGCAAATCGCGCACAAATTCGGCATGACGGTCGCCGAACTCGAACAGCGCAATGAACTGCGCTTGAACAAACGGCACCGGCTTGCCCAGGACACCACCCTGCTCGTGCCGCTGCGGCAGAACAAGCTGGCCATCAACACCACAGCCACACTCCCGCCCGAAACAGGTCCGGATGAAAGCCGTCCCAGCCGCAACGAAGAAAAAACAGCGCGTCTGGCCAGCTATACCGTACAAAAGGGCGACACGCTCTACGGCATTGCCCGACGCTTCAATGTCAGCGTGGACGACCTGAAGCAGTGGAACAAGCTGGGCAAACCCGCGCTCCATCACGGCCAAAAACTGGCCATCGCCGGCAAAGCGGACAATACACGTCTGGCCAACGACACCGCCATCAAAGCCGGCAAGAAAACGGCACAACACCAGCGGCATAGCCACAAGACCTATACCGTGCGCCGTGGCGACACGCTGTACAGCATTGCCCGCCGTTTCGACGTGAGCGTGGTCGACCTGGCGCGCTGGAACAATCTGCACAGTCAGACGGCCAGCCTCAGACCGGGTCAGAAAGTCGTGATTCAGGAAGCATAAAAAAAGCCCGCCAAATGGCGGGCTTTTTCAATTACGTCCGTCCCAACGACCGACGCCCATTTCAGTCCTTCACTGTCACCAGCGGAGCTCCTGCAACCAGGCGCCCGATAACCGTCGCCTGACCGAACCCCTCCTCACGGAACAGGGACATTACTTCATCCAGTTTTTCCGGCGCACAGCTGACCAGCAAACCACCGCTGGTTTGCGGATCGCACAGCAATTTCCGCTGCCACTCGGCCATTCCTTCAGGCAAAACGACATCCTTACCGTAGCTGTTCCAGTTCCGCTTGGCCGCACCCGGCGAGAAACCGGCTTGCACCAGCGGCAACGCTTCCGACCACACCGGCAGTTGCGAGAACGTCAGCTCGGCACCGACCATGGAACCGCGACAGACTTCCAGCAAATGACCGAGCACGCCGAAACCGGTCACATCCGTTATGGCGTTCACCCCCGGCAGCGTCGCCAGGCGGGTACCCGCCGTATTCAGCTGGGTGGTGCTGGCAACCAGCTGCTGATAGCCCGCCTCCGGCAGTTTGCCTTTTTTCATGGCATCGGCGAATACCCCGATACCGACCGGCTTGCCCAGCACCAGCACATCGCCGGCCTTGCCCTGGGCATTGGTTTTGACATGGGCCGGGTCCACGATGCCTAAGGCCACCAAGCCGTAAATCGGCTCCGGCGAATCAATCGAATGGCCGCCGGCAATCGGAATGCCGGCAGCCTGGCATACGCTTTGACCGCCGGCAAGGATTTCCTGAATGACTTCCAGCGGCAACTTGTCGATCGGCATGCCGACCACCGCCAATGCCATGATCGGCTTGGCGCCCATGGCATACACATCGGAAATGGCATTGGTGGCGGCAATTCGACCGAAGGTAAACGGATCGTTGACGATCGGCATGAAAAAGTCGGTGGTTGCCACGATCGCCTGTTTATCGTTGATACGATAAACCGCTGCGTCATCACTGGTCTCCGTGCCCACCAGCAAATCCTTGTCGATCAGTCCTGTCGGCATTTTAGCCAGGATGTCGGACAACACCCCCGGAGCGATTTTGCAGCCGCAGCCGCCGCCATGGGAATATTCGGTCAGTTTGATATCGCTTGCCATTTCGGGATTCCTTTTGCTTAGTCGTACATTATAATGGCATGCCCTAGTCGCGCTCAAATCCATTGCGCCTGTTTAGATAGACCTCTTATGCAGAATACCCTTGTCAGTACCGCCGAAATCGGTCAATTCGACACCCTCATCGATGTTCGCTCCCCCGCCGAGTTTGCCGAAGACCATATCCCCGGCGCCATCAACCTGCCCGTGCTGGATGATGAGGAACGCGCCCGCATCGGCACGCTGTACAAACAGGTTTCCCCCTTCGAAGCAAAAAAACAGGGCGCCGCCCTGGTCGCGCGCAACATTGCCCGCCATATCGAAGAATCCTGCCTGGACAAACCGAAAGACTGGAAACCCCTCATCTATTGCTGGCGCGGCGGTAATCGCAGCGGTTCGATGACACTGATCATGAACCGCATCGGCTGGGCGGCACGGCAACTGGAGGGCGGCTACAAAGCCTATCGCCAACAGGTATTGCAGGATCTGGCAACGCTTCCGGCGCAACTGGACTTTCGCGTGGCGTGCGGATTAACGGGCTCGGGCAAAAGCCGCCTGCTTGCCGCCCTGCATGCCGCACACGCCCAGGTGCTCGACCTGGAGGGCCTGGCAAGGCACAAAGGTTCGGTTCTGGGACACGTTCCCGGCAACCCGCAACCAAGCCAGAAATATTTTGAAAGCCTGTTGCGGCAGGCATTGTCCGGCTTCGACCCGGCCCAGCCCATCTTTGTTGAGGCCGAAAGCAAGAAAATCGGCAACGTTCGCGCCCCTGACAGCCTCATCGAGCGGATGTGGCAAAGCCGCTGCCTGCGACTGGAAGCAAGCACGGCGGTACGCGTACAACTGCTGTGCGAAGAGTATCCGCACTTCATCGCCGATCCGGGGCAACTGGGAGAGAAACTGCACTTTCTGACAGCCCGCTACGGCAAAGCCCAAATTGATGACTGGAAACAGATGGCTGAAACGGGCCAGTGGGATCAGCTGGTATCGGAGCTGCTGCTCAGGCATTACGACCCCTCCTACGCCCGCTCGATGCTGCAGCATTACCCCCATTATCCCGCGGCTCCGCAGCTGGCTGTCGATTCGCTCGCGCCCGACCCGTTCCCCGTACTGGCGCAGCAAGCAATCGCACTCGGCTAAGCGCCACATCTGGCACGTCACTTGCTTTCCGAGAAGGGCCGACGCCCTCCTCACCTAACAGCAAGGAATCCGACGTGAAAACACGACTAAGAACATTTAGCTTACTTTTCTGCTTAACCCTATTTTCTTCGCTCAGCCAGGCCGACGATATGGCGGTCCAGGCAAGTCAGACGGCTGTGGCGGCCGTCAGCGGTGAAGCCGCATCCACCCCGGTTGTTGTGAGCAGCGAAAACAAGCCGGCCCCGGCAGCTCCGGCCGCCCCCGCCACGCCCGCCGAACCGCAACCCAAGCTGGACAGCGGCAACACGGCCTGGATGCTGGCAGCGACCGCACTGGTTCTGCTGATGACCATTCCCGGTCTGGCGCTTTTCTACGCCGGCATGGTGCGCAAGAAAAATGCCCTGGCCACCATGATGCAAAGTTTTGCCGTCACCGCGCTGGTCAGTGTTCTCTGGGTGGTGGCCGGCTATAGCCTGGCCTTCACCGAAGGCACCCCTTTCATCGGCAGCCTTGACCGCTTCATGCTTGACGGCATGGAACTGCATAGCCTGTCCGGCACCCCCGGAGCCAACATCCCCGAATCGGTCTTCATGATGTTCCAGATGACCTTCGCCATCATCACACCGGCCCTCATCGCCGGCGCCTTTGCCGAACGGATGAAATTTTCCGCCATGCTCTGGTTCATGGGCCTGTGGTCGCTGGGTATTTATGCGCCCATTGCCCACTGGGTATGGGGCCCGCATGGCTGGCTGCTGGACAAGGGGATTCTGGACTACGCCGGCGGCACCGTCGTGCATATCAACGCCGGCTTCGCCGGTTTGGCTGCCGCCATCGTGCTGGGCAAGCGTGTTGGCTTCGGCAGCGAACCGATGGCGCCGCACAACCTGACGCTGACCATCACCGGCGCGGCCCTGTTGTGGGTGGGCTGGTTTGGTTTCAATGCCGGCTCCGCCGTCGCCGCCGATGAGCGTGCCGGCATGGCCATGGCGGTCACCCAGATCGCCACGGCCGCCGCCGCGCTGTCCTGGATGTTTGCCGAATGGCTCAGCAAAGGCAAGGCCAGCGTGCTCGGCATCGCCTCCGGTGCCGTAGCAGGCCTGGTAGCCATCACCCCGGCCTCGGGCTTTGTCGCTCCCGGCAGCGCCCTGCTCATCGGCATTGCCGCCGGGGTGATCTGCTACTGGAGCGCCACCTCACTCAAACGCATGCTGGGCATGGATGATTCGCTGGACGCATTCGGCGTGCATGGCGTTGGCGGCGTAGTGGGTGCCGTGCTCACCGGCTTTCTGGCCGCCGGCTCCATCGGCGGCACCGAAGGCAGCCTCGATCAGGTCGCCACCCAGCTGATCGGCGTAGGCGCCACCCTGGTATACAGCACCATCGGCTCCCTGATCATTCTCAAACTGGTGGATATCTTTATCGGTTTGCGTGTCAGCGAAGACGAAGAACGCGCCGGGCTGGACATTTCCCTGCACGGCGAGCACATCGACTAATCCTGCCGGGGCAGGCGGCGTGCCGCCTGCCCCAACGCCACAAAGAAGTGCGTCCGCCGCAGCCAGTCACCAAGATAGTGCACATCGCTTGAACGCACTGCCTCATTTTGTTCGATAAATTCCGCCAGCCGACACTCAACACCCCATTCAAGGCATTGGCACAGCTTATGCTTTAATTCTGTTCGAACCCGAGAAAGGCGGAGTTTCCATGTCCAAGGAAAACGACAAATTTGTGCTGCAGACCCGTTTGTTTGTGATCATGCGCCGGGCGCTCACGCGCGTGATTGATCTTGAATATCTGCGTACCGACCGGAAATACGCCGAAATCATTCTGCAGCTGGCGGAAGACTCAAATGACGCAGACTTGCTTGATGTGGTGGCAAAACTGCGGCCATTGATGGACATCCCCAGTATCAAGCCGACAGCAGCGCCCTGTCCTGCAGCGGCAGCGCCTGCCGCCGCTGCGCCGGCCAGCAGCACCAGCCCGCAAGCCGCAGCCGGCGGGGATAAGAAGTATATCGGCAGTCTGCGCTAGCGGACCGCCATTTGCCTTGCAGGAAAGCGCCCTCTGGCGCGGCAAGGCATCCGACCAGCGGAACTGGGACGGCCTGCAAGAGGGGAACCGGATGAAGGCAAGGCGCCTCGTCCGGGCTTGTGGGAATTACCCCGGCAAGGCGATCAGACGGAACGTCTTTCCAGCAGGGCCTGCGCGACCGTGCCGCTATCCACGTGCTCCAATTCACCGCCCACGGGTACGCCGCGCGCGATCCGGCTTATCTTGAGTCCGCTTGCGGCCAGCAGCTGGCTGATGTAGTGCGCCGTTGCCTCGCCTTCGGCAGTGAAACTGGTGGCGATCACCACTTCGCTCACATCGCCGTCGAGGGCCCGGCGGCTTAACCGGTCGAGGTTGATTTCCTTGGGCCCGACACCATCCAGCGGCGACAAGCGCCCCATCAGAACAAAATAAAAACCGTTGTAACATTGTGTCTGCTCGATGGTGAGCAGGTCGGCCGGCATTTCCACCACACACAGCACCGCGGCGTCACGGCGCGGCGAACTGCACAGCTCGCACACGGGCGTTTCGGAGAAGTTATTGCATTTCTCGCAGTGGTGTATGCGTTCCAAAGCCTGAGCCAGCGCCGCCGACAACTGCCGGGCGCCGGATGGGTCGCGTTGCAGCAGGTGGTAGGCCATGCGCTGCGCCGATTTCGGCCCGACGCCGGGCAGGCAGCGCAGTGCCTGAATCAGGCTTTCCAGGCTGGAAGGCGTTTGTGCGGACACGGCGGGTCTTAGAAAGGCATCTTGAAGCCGGGCGGCAGATTCAGGCCGGCCATGGCACCGCTCATGCGCTCCTGCGAGGTCGCCTCAATGCGGCGCACGGCGTCATTGACCGCTGCGGCAATCAGGTCTTCCAGCATATCCTTGTCGTCGGACAACAGGCTGTCATCGATGCTGACGCGCTTGACGTCGTGCTTGCCAGTCATCACCACCTTGACCAGACCGGCGCCCGCCTGGCCTTCCACTTCCATATTGGCCAGCTCTTCCTGCATGCGCTTCATGTCATCCTGCATCTTTTGCGCCTGTTTCATCAGGCCACCCAGACCACCCTTCATCATGGCTCTTACTCCTTACTCAATTCACCGGTTTAATCGACGCCTCATCGATGCGGGCATCAAACAATTCCACGCAGGCCCGCACCACCGGGTCCTGCTCGATCGCGGCCACGGCTTCCGCCTGGCGCGCTGCCTTTTCTCTTTGCACCAACTCATGCGGGGTATTGCCGCTGCCCTCGCCAACGCGAATCCGCACCCGCTCGATACCCGACACCTCCTGCTGCAATGCGGCCGTCAGGCGCTCCACGAAGGTGGGATCGAGAAGATGTTTGTGCGCCGGCGGCACTTCCAGAACAAGGCCGCCGCCATCATCGGCCACCGGTTCGCAATGCTGCGCCAGCATCCTGGCCATGCCGCCCAGTTTGAGTCGGCCGACCAGATTCGGCCAGTCGCCGTCATAAGCGGCTGATAGCGTTTTTGCAGGTTGACCAGGCTCCGGCGCTGCTGTACGTATCGGCTCGCAACGTTCGGACGGGACCGGCTCAATGGCGCTCGCCGCGCGTGCTGCAGTCGCCTCCGATGGTGGCTGTACTGACTGTTTTGACGGCTCAGGCTGTCGAATTAACGAAACGGCTGGAGTTTTTTTTTCAGCCTCGCCCTGCGGCACGCCGGGAACAAACGCCAGCATGCGCAGCAAGGCCATGCAGAAACCGGTGTAAGCATCCGGCGCCCACTCCATGTCACGTACCGAGGTAGTGGCAATCTGATAGAGCAGCTGCACGGTCTGGGCATCCAGCGCGTGCGCCAGACGCTCGATGTCGGCCCGCTCGGGTTCGTCAGCCGGCACGGCCTGCGGCGCCAGCTGCATCACGGCGATGCGCTGCAGCATCACCGCCAGCTCCTGCAGTGCCGCATCCAGCGCCACACTGCGCGCCTGCATGGTATCGGCTGCGGCCATCAGCGCCGTGCCGTCCTGCTGTGCCAGGGCATCCAGCAGGCGGAAAAGGTAATCGCGCGACACGGTGCCCAGCATGGCGTGCACCACGTCGGCCCGCACCGCTCCGTCGCCATAGGCAATGGCCTGATCCAGCAGGCTCAACGCATCGCGCATGCTGCCCTGAGCGGCATGCCCCAGCGCGACCAGCGCCGCTTCATCCGCCGCCATGCCTTCCTGTTGCAGCACATTGGCCAGATGCTGCGCCACCAGCGCCGGCGGCATCTGCTTCAGACCGAACTGCAAACAGCGCGACAACACCGTAACGGGAATTTTTTGCGGGTCGGTGGTTGCCAGGATAAATTTGACGTGCTCGGGCGGCTCTTCCAGCGTTTTCAGCATGGAATTGAAGGCGCCCTTCGACAGCATGTGCACCTCGTCGATCAGGTACACCTTATAACGCCCGCTGACGGGGGCGTACTGGGCGTTATCCAGCACTTCGCGCATGTTGTCGACGCCGGTATTGGAGGCGGCATCCAGCTCCAGCATATCCGGGAAACGACCGGCATCGATCTGCTGACAGGCGGCACACTGACCACAGGGGGTAACGGTAATGCCACTTTCGCAGTTGAGCGATTTGGCGAAGATACGTGCCAGCGTGGTCTTGCCCACGCCGCGGGTGCCGGTAAACAGGTAGGCATGATGCAGGCGCTGCGCCGTGATGGCGTTCGACAGCGCCGTCACCACGTGATCCTGCCCTACCACCTGGGCAAACGTTTTGGGGCGCCATTTTCGGGCAAGTACCTGATAACTCATGCGGGAGATTTTACCAGAATCGCCAGACGGATGCCCTGTGCGAATCGCGCATGACCAAATAAATCATTGCCGAAAAAATAAGGGGTGCGACTTGCCGCTGAAAAACGGGGAATGGCGAGGGGTGGCGAGCCTTACCCCGGCACTTGCAACGAATAGCTGTGGCTGCTTCCTTCCGGACCTGACCAGGTTCACTACCGGGCAATGCGGGGAGACCCGCCCTAGAATACTGCCTGAAAAAACAGACAGTCGGATATTATCGCCGACCGGGGCCGCCAAGTCAAAACGGCGTTAAGCGGCATGGGAAAATACCATGCCGCCCCACTCGCCGGTGCGGTGCAAACGCGCCTGATAGACGGCATCGATGATCCGCTCAACCGGCAACAGACCCGCCAGTCTGTTCTCGGCATCGAGCACGACAAGCGGCTGACCACCCGCCCGCCTGGCCAGACCAAATAAAACCATGACCGATTCATCCAGCTGGACGCTGACGAAATCCGTCCGCATGATTTGCCCGGCCACCTCGGGCTTTTCCGAGTTCGGCCCCGGTGTCCGCTTGACCAGACCATGAAGTTTGGCTTGCCAGCTCGAATGAGGCATCGCGGCGGCGTGGCTGAGGAATTCGCTCTCCGACACCAGGCCAATGACACGTCGTGCGCGATCAACCACCGGCAAGGCAGGCGCGCCCGATTGCTGCAGGGCAAGCCATACCTCTTCCAGTTCGCTGCCGAATTCCATCTGCGGCAGGTCGCGCAGCATCAGGTCCGAGCAGCGTTGTCCAGTCACGTCTCGATGCAGCGCGTGCTGCTCGGCCAAGCGGTAGATCAGCGCCAAGTCGTCACGACTCACATCCAGCACGGCATGCAATTCATTCAGCGCGGCATCGATATCTTCGGCCAGCACGGCCCCACCGGTCGGCTGCGCGCCGGAATCCTGCATCACGCTGTCGTTGCTGACTGCAGTGCTGCTGCGTTTTTCATACAAGCGCATCAGCCTGCCGTAAACCAGTGCCAGCGGCAGCAGCACCAGCACATTGAACAGCACCGGTACCGCCACGAAGGGATAGCCCGGCAGCAGGCCCTTATGCGCCAGCACCGCTGCCAGAGCCGTTGCCGCGCCGGGTGGGTGCAAACAGCGCAACTGGTACATGGCCAGCACGGCAAACGCCACCCCGAGTCCCACCGCACTGGGCTGATCGGATACCAGCGAGGCAACCAGCACACCGACCAGAGCCGACACCAAATGGCCGCCAAACAGCGGCCAGGGCTTGGCCATCGGGCTGTGCGGCACCACAAAAACCAGAAATGAACTGGCCGCAATCGAACCCATGAGCAAATGCCCCTGCTGTGGCATTCCGGCCAGCACATCGCCCAACAACCATATCAACCACAAGGCCAGGCCGGCAAAAACTGCGGCCAGCAGTCGCTGCGACCAGTCAACCGGAAGCAGCCAGCGTAAAGGCAAGGACAGGCGTTTCTTCATTTTCGACTCGGGGAGTGTGAATGCTTGTTTTCTTGTGCGCCCGCCGCAAACACAGGCAATACGGCAGCTGTTTGACTGTAAAACCGCCGGATTAGCGGAATGGACTCCTGCTCTGCGAGAAAGTTGCCTAAAAAACCGCAACACATTGTCAGCCCGCACAGCAAGGCATGCCCCCGCCGGTTGGCGACTTGCGCCGTACCGCACACGCCAAGAGCCAAAGGGTTAACATGCCACCGGGCTCATGTGCTTACATCTTTACCTACGGCCTGTTCGGGATTTCCTTACGCCGAGACGGTAAAGGCATCGGCATAAATATCCTGCATGGCGGCGCCGGCCATGAAGGCGCGCTTGCGTGCCAGTTTGACCATTTCCGGATTGCCGCATAAAAACACGCGCCAGCCTTTCAGCTGCGGATGACGCTGCAGGGCTACATCCAGCGCCCGGCCAGCGGCATAACGGTCGCCCGACGCCTGTCCGGAAACACAGGGCACATAATGAAAATGCCCATATTCCGCCTGGAGCCGCTGCAGCTCCTCGCCCAGATAGAGGTCCGCGGCATCGCGCGCCCCGTGATACAGATGGATCGGACCGGTATGCCCATGGTGCAGGGCATCGCGAATAATGCCATACAAGGGGGCCAGCCCCGTTCCGGTGCCGATGAGCATCAAGGGTTGCTGCTGATCGTCCACAACATAAAAGCTGTCTCCCAGCGGCCCGGAGACCTCGATTTTATCTCCCTGCGACAACTCGTCATGTATCCAGCCTGACACTCGGCCATGCGGCAGACGGCGGACATGCAGAACCAGCTCATCCTCATGATGCGGGTGACTGGCCAGGGAATAGCAGCGGCTGATGTTGTCGTCACGGAAGAGATTGATAAACTGCCCCGGGCGATAGGCAAAACCCTCGGGGCGTTGTAATTTTACTTGCACCAGATTCCGTCCGAGCGACTTGATACCGGTCACGGCAACCTGCAGACGCTCCATGATCGCTACGGGTCTGATATCAAGATTGTCCTGTGGGTGACAAATACAGGGCAGGAAATACCCCTGCTCCCGCAAGGACGGTTTTAACGGCGCACTGGCCTGCTGCGGCACGCTGCCCGCAACGGCCTGCACCATGCAGGTCTGGCAGCTGCCATTGCGACAGGAGTGGGGATGTTCGATACCGTTACGCAGCAGGCACTCCAGTACCGTTTCATTTTCTGTGCAGGCAACTGCACGTCCGGAGTAGTTGATTTCGTACATCCCCGGCCTCCTTAGCGACCCAGTACGTCGTTACGGGTGGATTCGCAAATCGCGGCCGCCTCGGCAATCAGTTCGGCCGGCACATTCAGCTCCTGCAGGGTCGCCGCCAGATTTTCCATCACGGCGTCGAAGTGCGCATCGTTCAAACCGCGCGCTACCAGATGGGCATGGCCACGACGCATGTCTGCGCCGCTATAGTTGTTCGGGCCACCGAGCGCCATGGTAAGAAAGGCTTTTTGCTTGGCTGCCTGACGTTCCATATCGACAGCATCAAAAAAATCACTGATGCGTTCGTCGCTCAACACCTTGCGGTAAAACACGTCTACTGCGGCATCCACTGCTGCCGTACCGCCGATTTTCTCAAACAGACTCTGACTCATCTCGTTCCTCTTTCTGCATTACCCGGTTAATTAACATGTAAATAAAATATATCTTTTAAGACAATAATTTCGGGGCAAAATGCCCCGAAATAAGATATATTTGTTTTATATGTTATAGAGACAGTTTGATTCTGTCAAACTCGGTGCTAGAGTGGCGATGAGCAGAAATCAACTCTCCAACACAAGATCCGAATGCAACTAACGCAATATACCGATTACTCGCTGCGCGTGCTGATCTATCTGGGCCGCCATCAAGAAAAACTGGCAACGATCACCGAGATCGCGGAGTTCTACCGCATTTCCCGCAATCATCTGGTCAAGGTTGTCCACCACCTGGGGCAATGCGGCTATATCGAAACCTTGCGCGGCAAAAATGGCGGTATCCGGCTTGCCCGTGGGCCGCAGGATATTCAACTGGGTCAACTGGTACGCGACACCGAACCCAACTTCAACCTGGCGGAATGCTTCGACAAGGAGAAGAACCGTTGCGTCATCGTGCGTGACTGCAAGCTCCAGAGCGTCCTGCATCAGGCCAAGCACAATTTTCTTGCAACCCTCAACAATTACACCCTGGCAGACGTTCTGGCATGAAAAAAGGCCAGCCTGAGCTCGCCTTTTCCGCCTGCGTGAATTACCTATCAGGACATGTAGTTGAACAAGGACAGGCCTGTCACCTTGATGTATGACTGCTGAGCGGCCTGCAGATTGAACTGTTTCTTGGTCAAGTCGCTGATCGCCTTGGAATAGTCAAGATCCTGCTGATCCGACAGCGTTTGCTGGTAGTTGAGAATAAGACTGCTGGTCGTCGTATCGAGCGAATCGAGTTCGCGCAGACGAGACCCCACCGCTGCCGTCACCGTGGAAATATTGACGCGCTCGCTGTCGAGTTCGCTCAAGGCCTGATTCAGATTGGCCGTGGTCGGAGCGCCGGAAGCGAGCGCATTTTTCAGGTCATCCAGGGTTTTGAACAAATCCTTACCCGCGACGCCCGGCTGAAATACGGACTGGCCGTCATCGCTGGTTTCAATATAACGCGACGCGCCAACCTGCAAACGGCGCTGGCCCTGATCGCCCGCATAGACGCCCGCGCCGCTCGTCTGAGTGAACGGTTGGGTCGAGCCTTTGAAACCGGAGAACAGATACTGGCCGTTGCCATCTGTCTGATTGGCCAAACCGAGCAACTGGTCATAGAGGTTTTGCACATCCGTCGCCATACTGACGTAGTTGGCCGAGCCGACGGTCGGATTGCCGGCCTGAACCGTCAGCTGTTTGGCCTGCTGGATCACTTCCATCACCTGCGACAGCACCCCCTCTTCAGTGTTCAATTGACTCTTGGCATTGCTGACATTGGTTTGATACTGCTGATTCACATTGATGGACTGGGTGGTCTGCAATGCATTGGCCGCATTGATCGGATCGTCCGCCGGCGTAAGAATGCGGCGGCCGGACGCAATCTGCTGTTGCAGCGTAAAAAGATCAGACTGCTGATTCTGTACCGAGGTGATGCCCTGATCATACAGTGTGCTGGTACTGATTCGCATGATTTACTCCTTAACCACCCAGAGACAGCAGTGTCTGAAACACAGTCTGCGCCGTTTGAATTGATTTCGCGGCGGCCTGGTAAGCGTATTGGTATCTCACCAGATTGGCCGCCTCTTCATCCAGGTTCACCCCGGAGAACGATTGCTGAGTTTGGGTTGCCTGATCCAACAGCGTTTGCTGGGCAGAACTCTTCACATTCATTTCGTTCGCCTGATTGCCGATGAAGCTGACCAATTGGCTGTAAGCGTCCTGATAACTTGCCGTCGGCGCACCGCTGGCGTTGTTAATCATCGTCGGCGTGGAAACCAGAGCACCCAGTTTCATGGCATTGCGGTTGTCCGCGTCGCCGGTGAAAGACGAACCGTAATTCGGATTAAGCGTAAAGATGTCGCCATTCGCCGGCGCGCCTGTCACCGAAAAGCTGACGCCATTGATGCTGATGGTCGATCCCGACGTATAGGTGCCCGTCGTTGGCACACTGACGCCATTCCAGGCGGGGTCGGTCGAAGTCAGATCGAACTTCTGCGTGGCGCTGTTGTACGTCATCGTTACCGCCGCGGTCGGCAAGGTCGACGTGCTGGTCACATCACCCGCACTGATGACACCCGTTCCGGTATTGGCCGTTCCGGTACCCGTGGTTACCGGCAAGGCAGCTGCAATTTCGGTGACATTGGAAATGCTCACCCCGATGTCACGAGAGGCATAACGGGTAGGCAGGACCAGGAACGAATCACCCGCCGCCGGACTACCGCTCACGGTCAAGGTCAGCCCTGGAACAGCGGTAGACAGATTGGCGGGCGGAATGCCCGTTGTCACCTGATTGGTGCTCAGATCCGTCAGGGAGTAGTTGGTGCCGTCAAAGGAGATGCGGTAATTGCTGCTGGTCAGATTAGCCGTATTGGCATACACAGCGGATATCGAGGCAGTGCTGGTATTCAGGGCATTCGCCTGAACAACCGGGGCGGTCGTACCGCTGAAGGCATTAAAGAAATTGTTGCCGATAGTGCCGTTCAGATCCACGCCCAGCGCATGCTGGGCATTGAAGGTCTGCACCAGTCCGGCTGCCACACGGCCCAATGCGTTCTGGGCCGGATCGAGACTCTGGCTGCGGAAATCCAGCAAGCCGCCCAGTGACCCGCCGTTGAGCAGATTGGAAGCAATCTCGCGCGGTGTGGCGGTAGAACTGGTCTTGTACCCGACCACCAGATTATCCGGATCCTCCGGCGACTGCATGGTTGCCAGTTCGGTTGCCCGGTTGCCCACCACCAGCGGCTGACCTTGGCCGATAAAGACATTCAGCTCGCCATTGGAACCGCTGACGGTGGAAACTTTCACCAGCTGGTTCAGCTGGCTGATCAATTGATCGCGCTGATCCAGCAGATCGTTCGGCGCCTGGCCGTTGTCAGCCACGCCTGTCGCCAGGGCAATCTGGTCATTGAGCGCGGCAATCTGCTTGGAGTAGGAGTTGATGCTGCTTACCGTGCTCTGCAACTGCTGGTTGATGCCGTTGCGGATATCGTTGAAGCGGCTCTGCATCGAGGTGAAACGGCCAATCAGGGCATTGGCGTTGCTCAGCAGCGCCTGCCGCGAAGGCACGGAAGACGGATTGGCGGCCACGTCCTGTACGGCGGAGAAAAACGACTGCAGGGCCGGCGACAAACCGGCATTCGGATCAGCCAGGAAGTTATCGATCTGCCCCACCTGCTGACTGT
The DNA here is from genome assembly GCA_021851875.1 of Pseudomonadota bacterium. Taxonomy (GTDB): domain Bacteria; phylum Pseudomonadota; class Gammaproteobacteria; order Burkholderiales; family JAJZQI01; genus JAJZQI01. The sequence goes on from JAJZQI010000002.1 coordinate 103,057, forward strand.
AGGTTTGCAGGTAACTATTCTGCGTGCCGACGGACAACAGCTGTTTATCGAGGAACTGGCTGTAAATGCGCTGGATGCCATTCGCCTGCACCCCGCTACCGACATAACCGGCGCCGGTCAGCTGGGACAGCAATTGCGTCTGCGTAATCATCTGCCGGTGGTAACCGGGCGTATTGGCATTGGCAATATTGTTCTGCGTCGTGAGCAAACCGGTTTGCGCCGTTTGCAATGCCGAAATGCCGATTCCAAGAATGTCAGCCATGATCTACTACTCCTGCGTGTGCGGCGGCAAATTGCCGGGCACTTTCATTAATCATTATCGGCACGCGCCAGGCAAACTTGAAGCCCAATTCGCCCGCTCAGGCCAAAGCCGCGCTGCGCATGGCGGCGCTGCCGATAATCCGCATCAGCTTGCTGGCATAGGCAGGATCGGTGGCGTAACCGCCATTTTGCAAACCCTGGGCAAACTCTGCCGGGGTGACCACTCCGTTTACTGCGCCGGCAAAACGGGGATTGTTCTGCAACATGGATGCGTAATCGGAAAACGCATCCTCATATGAATGATAGGCGCGGAATCGCTCCGTCTGTTTGCGTGCCACCCCGTTAACGTATTCGGTCGTCGTCGCGTCAACGGTTTTGCCATTCCAGGACTTGCCCGCCTTTACACCGAACAGGTTGTAAGTAGGCGTGCCATCGGGATTGAGCAGTTCTTTCCTGCCCCACCCCGTTTCCAGCGCAGCATGCGCAACGAGAAAATGCGCCGGCACGCCCAACTGCTTGCCTGCCTCTAAGGCATGAGGCCACAGACGGTTTACAAAACCGTCCGGACTGCCGCCGGCGGGAGAAGCGGCCGACTTCTCCGTCGGCACCGCAAAATCCTGCGCCGGCACATGCACCGGGTAGGCCTGCTGCAAACGCTGCAATGCATAGCCCGCAGTGGGCGGCTGCAATGGCAGACTCGCCCCGGCCTGTCCAGTCTGTCCAGCCGCCGTACTGCCGAATTGCTGCCGCATCAGCTGCTGCTCCAGCACCTTGGCCAGCCCAAGACCCCGATGCGCGGCAATCTTATCGGCCAATTGCTCGTCCAGCAGACTGGTGTACATCTGGGTTTGCTGATTATCGAACATGCCGTCTTGCGGCACGGTGGCACGCATGCTTTTAAGCAGGATGTTGAGGAACATGCCCTCGAACTGCTGCGCTACAGCTTTAACGGCGGCCGGGTCGTTGTTTTTTGCCAGCCGACGGACATCGGCCAGGCCCTGGGTGTCCAGGACAAAACGGGTTGAAAGATCCGGCGCTTCGGACATCAGATGATTTCCAGCTCGGCCTTGAGCGCCCCGGCCGCCTTCATGGCCTGGAGGATGGCCAGCAGATCCTGCGGCGTGGCGCCGACAGCATTGAGCGCCTTCACCACCTGATCGAGGTTGGCGCTCTTGGGCAATTTAACCAAACCGCCCTTGTCGGCCTGGATATCGATATTGGACTGCTGGGTGGCAACCGTTTGCCCCTGCGACAACGGGTTCGGCTGGCTGACTTGCGGCGTGGTGCCGATCGTCACGGTCAGATTGCCGTGCGCAACCGCGCAATTGTCGACCGTCACGGTCTGATTCATCACCACCGAACCGGTACGGGCGTTGATGATGACTTTGGGCGACTGAACCGCCGGATCAACCGACAGATTTTCCAGCCGGGACAGGAAGGCGATCCGGTCGGAAGTCGACAGCGGAGCATGCAGCTTGATCAGCCGGGCATCCTGCGGAAAGGCGGTGCCGTCGCCGAATGCCTTGTTGATGACCTGAGTCATCCGATTGACGGTGGTAAAGTCGGCGTCGTTGAGTTCCAGATCGACGTATTCGCCCTGGCCCACCGTGGCATTCACTGCCCGTTCAACCGTGGCCCCCATCGGCACGCGTCCGGCCGACAGGTGATTCACCTGGGCGCTTGAGCCGCCGGCGGAAGCGCCGGCCCCGCTCACCAGCACGTTGCCTTGCGCAATCGCATAGACCTGACCATCCGCGCCCTTGAGCTGGGACATCAGCAAGGTACCGCCACGCAGGCTTTTGGCGTTGCCGATGGAGGATACGGTCACATCAATCTGCTGACCCGGCTTGGAGTACGCCGGCAATTCCGCGGTCACCGTCACTGCGGCCACGTTCTTGAGCTGCAGGGAGGTGCCTTGCGGCAGATTGACACCCAGCTGCGACAGCATGCTGATCACGCTTTGCACGGTAAACGGCGTCTGGGTTGTCTGGTCACCGCTGCCGTCCAGGCCCACCACCAGGCCGTAGCCCACCAGCTGGTTGTCACGCACGCCGCCGATGGCGGCAAGGTCCTTGATGCGGTCAGCCATGGCGGACAGCGGCACCAGTCCCACCGCCAGGCAGGCAATCATTGTTCGAATCGTGCGCCCTGTCTTCATCAAGCAGCCTCAAGTAAATCCTGATTTATTCCATGCAGGAACAAATCGGCTAGACGGTTGCGCGGCACAGGTCCGCACAACCTACGCTTTCAATGACTCAGGTCATTGAGCGGCCGGTCGATGTGTTCGCCCGGCAAGCAAACGACTATAAATCGGCGTTTGCTTAACTTCAGAACGGCAGGACGGTGAGGAAGAAGCGCGACAGCCAACCCATGGTCTGCGCCTCGTCAAGCGTACCCTTGCCTTTGTATTCGATGCGCGCATCCGCCACCCGGGTGGAGGAAACGCTGTTCTTGCTGTCAATCGTACTCGGATTCACCACGCCGGAAAAGCGGATAAATTCCGTTCCCTGGTTGATCGCCACCTGCTTCTCGCCGGCGACGACCAGATTACCGTTCGACAGCACCTCCATCACCGTGACGGTGATGTTACCGGTCAGCAGATTGTTCTGGTTACTCTGCCCCTGGCCATCCAGCTTGTTGGAAGTATTTTCGTCCAGCCCGATATCGCCGATGACACGATCGGCCCAGCCGGGGATGGTATTCACCGTAACGCCGGCACTGGTGGTCCGCTGCACCTTGGTATTCGACTGCTTGCTGGCGGTGGTTTTTTCCTGCAGGTTGATGGTCAGAATATCCCCCACATTGCGCGCGCGGCGGTCATCGAACAGCGACATGCGGCTGTAGCCCGGCTGATAAATCGCACCGGCATTGATGGCCGTCGGCGGAGCCGGCGGCAGCGGCTGGGTCGTCGTCGGCCCCGGCACAATCGATTTATCATAGTAACTGCAACCGGCCAGCAGCAGTACCAGGAGAATTGACCGCCATGCACGCACCATCACGCTACCGGCCTTACATTTGCACCAGACGCTGCAGCATCTGGTCGGAGGTGGTAATTGCCTTCGAATTGATTTCGAAGGCGCGCTGAGTCTCGATCATGTTGACCAGCTCCTCGGCCACGTTCACGTTCGAGGTTTCCAGGAAAGCCTGATTGATGAGCCCCAAACCGTTCGTGCCGGGGGTATTCGGTGCCGGCGCGCCGGACGCAGCGGTTTCGGCAAACAGGTTCTCCCCCAGACTCTGCAGGCCGTTCGGATTGATGAAGCTGGCCAGTTGGATGGTACCGACCTGATTGACGGCGGTGCTGCCGGGCTGGGTGACGCTGACGGTACCGTCCGCCCCGATCGTCACACTCAGCGCATCCGCCGGAATCGTGATGGCGGGCTGCAAGGGATAACCGCTGGAAGTCACCACTTGACCGGTATTGTCCACTTGAAAGGCGCCATCACGGGTATACGCTGTGGTGCCGTCCGGCATCAGAATCTGGAAAAATCCGCGGCCATTGATGGCCATGTCCAGCGCATTGCCGGTCTGCTGCAGGTTGCCCTGGGTGAAAATGTGCTCGGTGGCGACGACCCGCGCACCCACACCGATCTGCAAACCGCTGGGCAGCTGGGTCTGTTGCGAGGACTGCGCGCCGGGCTGCCGAATGGTCTGATACAGCAGATCCTCGAAGATCGGCCGCATGGTTTTGTAACCATTGGTGCTGACGTTGGCCAGGTTGTGCGCAATCATGTCCAGACTGGTCTGCTGGCCGTCCAGGCCGGTTTTAGCGGTCCACAGTGCACGTATCACAGTTTATTCTCCTAGGAAATGCTGACGACTTGCGCCGCAGAGCGGGCATTTTCGTCGGCACGGGTAATCAGTCGCAGCTGCATGTCGTACTGACGGGCATCGCTAATCATATTCACCATGGCTTCCGCCATGTTGACGTTGGAAGCTTCGAGCGAGCCCGAGGCCACCTGGATCTTTTCGTCGACCGGCGCCGGCCGGCCGTTGGCCTGGCGGAACAAGCCGTCGTCACCGCGGACCAGATCGCTTTCAGGCGGGTTCACCAGCTTGAGCCGGCCGATCACGTTGACGGACGTCCGCACGCCGTTGACCGGAATAGTCGAAATGGTGCCGTCCTTGGCAATCGCCACTTCGTTGTCCGGCGGCACGGAAATCGGCCCGCCATCACCCAGCACATTCATGCCGTTGATCTGCAGCACACCGTTCACATCGGTCTGCAGACTGCCGTTGCGGGTATAGGCTTCCTTGCTGTCCGCGCCTTGCACGGCAATCCAGCCCTTGCCGCGAATGGCCACGTCCATTTGCCGGCCGGTGGACATGATGGCTCCCGGGCTGTAATCGCTGCCGGGCGTACTCTCGACCACAAAAGCCCGCGTCGGCGCACCTTCGCCATATACCGGCAAGGCCCGGAAAGCGGAAATCTGGCTTTTGAAGCCGTCCGTCGTGGCATTGGCAATGTTGTTGGTCGTCACAGCCTGACTGTAGAGTACATGCTTGGCTCCCGTCATGGCGATGTATATCAGCCGATCCATATCAGCTCACCTTGCCGTTAACGCAGGTTTACGATGGTTTGCATGACCTGATCCTGCGTCTTGATGGTCTGCGAGTTCGCCTGGTAATTCCGCTGCGCGGTAATCATGTTGACCAGCTCGTTGGTCAGATCGATATTCGAGTCCTCTACGGCCGCCGACTGAATCACCCCCAGATTGGTGGTTCCCGGCACACCGCCGTTTTGCGGGATCGGCAAGCCGGAATCGGAAGTCTCTGCCCAGACGTTGTTGCCCAGCGGTTGCAGTCCATTCGGATTGCGGAAATTGGACAGGGCCACCTGTCCGACGTCCTGCGATTTGCCGTTGCTGTAACGGGCCAGAATGATACCGTCGGAGCCGATGTTGAAACCGGTCAGATTGCCCGAGGTGTAACCATCCTGCGTCATACCGGACACGGCAAAATCACTGCCGTACTGGGTCGTTCCGGTAAAGTCGGCGGTAAAGGTCAGATTTGCCGCACCGGTGCCCAGTTGCGCCGCCGTAATGGTCTGAGTCAGCGGCATGGCCGAAGTCAGCGTGCCGGAAGTATTAAAAGTCAGCGTGCCCAGGCTCACCGTGCCACCCGCGCTCAGGTCGACTGTATTGCCTGTACCTGCCTGGGTCAGTGTCGCGTATGTATTCCAGGTATTATTAGCCGTTTTGACGAAGTACATGGAGTACGTTGCCGCATTACCCAGGCTGTCATAGACGGTCGATGAAGTCGAAGAATTATATGAAGTCGGGTCGTTGTAGTTGAATGGCGTGATGGACGGCACCTGCTGGCGGGAATCAAGATTCACCACGCCCTGCAGTTGGCTGGTCACCTGCGGGCTGATGGTGTATCGATCAGCACCGATCTGCAGGTCGCTCAGCACACCCTGCAGGATATTGCCGTTGTTGTCCGCATTGAAACCGCGCAGTTTCAAGCCACTTGAGTTAACCAGATAACCGTTCTTGTCCATTATAAACTGGCCATTGCGGCTATACACGTTCGATCCGCTGTCGTTCAGGATAAAGAAACCGGCGCCGTTGATGGCCAGATCCAGCGGGTTGTTGGTGGTGGTCAGATTGCCCTGGGTGAACTGCTGCTCTACTGCGGCCACTTTGGTGCCGATACCGATGTTCAGGCCGCCGCCGCCCGTCAGCGAATTGGCGTACACGTCAGCGAACTGAGCCGTGGCGGTCTTGAAACCCACGGTATTCACGTTGGCGATGTTGTTGCCAATGACGTCCAGATTCTTGGCTGCGGCATTCAGACCGCTCAAACCCTGTTGAAAACTCATGGCAACCTCCGTTAGTAAATTTGCTTAACCTGGGACAGGCTGACTGTCCCGAGGGTCGACGTGTTCAACGACAACTGCTGATTGGCCAGGGACACGCTGCCAACCGCGGCAAAACCCAGTGCCGTGGCATCGACGGCCTTACCCGCTGCGGACGCCTTGATCGAGAAGGTGTAGTCGCCGTTGGGCAGGCTGTTGCCGGAAGCATCCTTGCCGTCCCAGCTGAAAGTCAGCGTGCCGGATTTTTGCGGCCCCAGGTCCATCGTCTGCAGCACGTTGCCGGCAGCATCCTTCACACTGATCTGCAAGCTATCCACCGACTGCGGCAAATCCACACCCGCCAGTCCCACGCCATTATTGAGCGCCATGACATCACCCGGCGCCAACACCGTACGCCCCACCAGGGTGGCCGCCTGCAGCGCCTGATTCTGGGCGAACATGGTATTGATGCTGCTCAGCGATACGTTCAGCTGATTGATGCCATCGACCATGTTCAGCTGCGCCAGCTGACTGGTCAGCTCCGCATTCTGAATCGGGTTGGTCGGATCCTGATTCTGCAGCTGCGCCGTGAGCATGGTCAAAAACTGATCCTTGTTGATGTCATTCGAGCTCTTGGTGGCGGATGTTTTGCCCTGCGCATTGATGGTCGCGGCGAAATCCGCAATTGAATTGACCGAGTTAGCCATGCGATGTACCCCCAAATAATTCTACTGTTAGCTCTGACCCAGGGTCAGCGTCTTCAACAACATGTTCTTTGCCGTGTTCATCACATCGGCATTGGTCTGATACGAACGCGAGGCCGAGATCATGTTCACCATCTCCTCCACCGGATTCACATTGGGCATGGTGACGTAACCCTTGGCATCCGCCGCCGGGTTTTTCGGGTCGTACACCAGCCGCATGGGGGACGGATCATCAATCACCCGGGTCACCTTGACGCCGGTGGAAATCGAATTATTCGGCCCGATCGGCATGGCGGCAAACACCACCTGCTTGGCGCGATACGCGGGGCCGGACGAGCTGGCGGCGCTGTCGGCATTGGCCAGATTGGAGGCCACCACATTGAGCCGCTTGGATTCAGCGGCAAGGGCGGAGCCGGCGATGGCAAAAACGTTAGCGAGTGACATGATCAGGGACTTTGCAGAGCAGCAAGATAGGTGCGGATCTTGCCGTTGATAAAGGTCAGATTCGCCTCATAATGGATCGCGTTATCGGCAAACTGGGCGTTTTCGCTTTCCACATCAACGGTATTGCCGTCGATACTGGGCTGATCGGGCGCGCGGTATTTCAGAAATGATGCGAGCGGACTGTCGCCCTTGCCCTGCAAATGACGCGCATTGGTCGTTTCGAGGGCCGGCGCCTGCAAAGCCATGGACTTGCTTTGCAGGATGGACTGGAAATTGATGTCCTGCGCCTTGTAGTTGGGCGTATCCGCATTCGCCAGATTGGATGCCAGCACCTGCTGGCGATAAGCCCGCACGTTCAGCGCCTGCTCAAAAAACCCGAATGCGTTGTTGATACCGCCTGCCATCACTTCTCTCCAGCCGCAACATGCGGCAGAAGGAAAAATAGCATGAATCATGCCAAAAATATTATTTGTTTATTATCAAAATATTGGAATGTTTTTTCGCCGCCCGAAAAAGCGAAAGACGGCAAAGATTGCCACCTGTCAGGCAATTTCAACGCGATTCTTTCCGGCAACTTTTGCCGCGTACACCGCCTTATCGGCGCGCCCGATGATGTCATCCTGCTTTTCACCCGGCTGCCGTTCCGCCACCCCTGCACTGAAGGTGATGAACAGCTTCTCGTTATTGGCCAAAAAGAAACGCTTGGTCAGCTCACGCTGAACGCGCGTCATGATCTGCTGCGCGTCTGCCGCGCCGGCCTCCGGCAGCAGTATGACGAATTCCTCTCCGCCATAGCGGGCAATCACGTCCGATGGACGCAAAGTGGCTTGGACCACCTTGGCCAGATGTACCAGCGCAGCATCGCCCGCCTGATGGCCGAAGGTGTCATTGAGCTTCTTGAAATTGTCGACGTCCAGCAAGGCCACGCTGATTGGCCGCTTGCTGCGATCGGCACGGCCAAACTCGCGCTCGAAGGCGTCGTTCATGCCGCGCCGGTTAAGCGTGCCGGTCAGTTGATCCTCGCGCACTTTCTCGCTGACTGCCTGCAACTCGTCTTCCAGCGCCTGAATACGGGCCTCCGCTTCCTCCGCTTTGCGCTTCGCCTCAAAAAAATCATCGCGCGAGCGCATCATATCCAGCTGCATGCCGCGCGTGTCGGTCATCAGTTTTTCCAGAATCTGGTTGAGCGCCACAATATTGTCGGTTTTGCTGATCGCTTCGGCGTATGAACCGATTCGATCGTGGTAGTCGCCCGTGCTCTGCGACACCAGACCCAACCGGTCGATAAAGGTAGCGATCATATTCTTCAGGGTATCCTTGGCCTCATTCAGACTCTGCTTGAGTTGCCCCTGCTTATAGATGAGCTCTTTCAGACTGCGCTCGGCCTCATACAGCGAGCGCGAATCAAGCGGCTGCCCCAGTATGCCCTGCACCACCGCAACCTGCCCGCTCAGCCATTGGTCATCCACCACCAGTTCACCGATGTTGTCCATCAGCAAGCGCAGCAGATCGATGACGCCGGCAAGAATTTCCGCATCGGTCTCACTGCGGATCTCCAGCTTGAACCAGAATTGCTTGAGGTCCTTGGACACCCCTGTAAGCGGCGTAAAATCGCTCAGACTGCGGATTTTCGTGGCCAGCAGGCGCGCCTCATCCGCCAGATCGGGGAAATGCGCCAGCCGGGCCGCCACCCCCAAATCCAGAGCCTGCCCCAACAATTCGCGGGTTTCCCGCACGCTCTCAGCCACCGGCCCGGCCGTACCGCCCCGCGCTTCCTCGGCTGCCTGAACGGCGTCCACCAACGCTTCCTCCTGCGCCCCGCCTTCTGCCCAGGACTTGAGCAAACCGGACAGCTTCTGCGCCAACTGATTCGCATCGTTGCCAAAATGAATCAGCACCGACTCCAATGCCTCTTTCTTACGGCTCGGGGTCACCCCGGTAATCTTGCGCTCCCACAACCGGATCAAATCGCGGATCAGATCGGGCCATTGCGGCCCATCGGTTCCCAGGCCCGCCAACTGCTCCAGCGCTTTCTCCACCGCCCCCCAATCGTTGCCGTCGACCCCCTTGATGAGTCCCTGCAGCTGTCTGGCAGCCCCTTTCTTGGCCACCCGCGCAAGCATTTTTTTCAACTCGGCCGCACTGTCTTCCGGCTGCGCCTGACCGGAAATTTCCGCGTAGGTCTTGCGATAGTTGTCGGGCGTGGGCAGCAGTCGGCGCGTTGCCAGCTGCTTAAAGGTTTCGCGTGCAATATCGGTCGGGTTGGTGTAATTTGCCATGATGAACGCTCGTCCAGAATTCTCGGTGTTTGCATGGCATTGTACTCGAAGAGCCGACGCTTTACTGATGGCCTTGCTCTGCATGCTGTTTGCCGTCGACGCCAGAGCCGCCACGCAAGACCTCACCGCCCTGCAAGCCCTGATAGAACCCTATGTCAGCGCCCAGCTCAGCGGCTCGGGCAACACCCTCAACATCGAGGCGGCGCGCATCGATCCGCGCCTGCAACTGCCGGTCTGCCCCAAACCGGAAGCCTTTACCCCTCCGGGCGCAAAACTGTGGGGGCAAACATCCGTTGGCTTGCGCTGCAATAATCCAGTCTGGTCGATTTATGTCCCCACATACATCCACATCATCGGTCCCGTGGTATACAGCGCGGCTCCCCTGGCGCGCGGCAAAATCATCGCCGCCACCGATCTGCTGGTCGAGCAGGCCGATCTGAGCGCAATGGGCCCGGGGATTATGAACCGCGCGGACGAAGCCCTGGGCAAGATCCTGACCGTCGGCTTACCGGCCCATTTCCCGCTACGCTCATCCATGCTGAAAATGCCGCTTGCGGTATTGTCCGGCCAGACGGTGCATTTGCGCGGCAGCGCCGATGGCATTGAAGTCAGCAACCAGGGACGGGCGATGGTGAACGGCGCCATCGGCGAACGTATCCCGGTCAAACTGCTGTCCGGCAGAATCATTTATGCCACCATCACGGGCAGCGGTCTGGCAGAGGTCGAATTTTAAGCATATAATTTGTAAAATTTGCTGTGCTGTCTTTACCGTGTCTTCGGCCACCACACAGTTAAATTTAAGCAGATTCTAAAGTTTTGCGCGCAACTGCCGATAAACCAGGCAAAGCATGATGAATTGAGAGGCCCACCGTGAAAATCGAACAGAATTTGCAGTCTCTGTCCAGCACGCCTGCGATCGACAAAAAGCGCGCCAACAACACCGGCACACCGGCTGCCGCCAACAAGAGCTCATCCGGCGACAGCGTACAACTCACCTCTTTGTCCTCCCAGTTGCAAACGCTCGAAAAGAACCTGGCGGATGTAAGCACGGTCGACTCCTCCCGCGTGGAAGCCATCAAACAGGCCATCAGCGAGGGACGTTTCCAGGTTGACGCCGAGGCCGTCGCCACCAACCTGATCAAAACCGCCAAGGAATTTCTGGCCTGATCGCCCCCCGGCGCAATAACGGACTGTAACCTTGGCGCAACATACCGATTTCAGTAGCATCGAACAGTTCGAGTCCACGCTCCGCGCCGAGATGTCGGCGTTTCACGACTTCAACGAATTGCTGCAGGCTGAAAAAATCGCCCTGGCGAGCGACGAGATCGACCGCCTGGCCGATCTGGCCCAATTGAAAACGGAAAAAGTGCTGCAGCTGAGTCAGCTGGCGGAACAACGCAACCTGTTTCTTGCCGCCCACTCCTGCCTGCCCGACCAGCCCGGCATGGAAGAATGGTGCCGGCGTACCCGCGGCCAGCTGGGCCAACGCATACATACACTCTGGCAGGGCATGCTGGACGAGGCCCGCCGAGCGCATCGGCAAAACCAGGAAAACGGTGTGCTGATCGAACTGAAGCTCGAACACAACCAGCAGGCGCTCAATGTCATCAAAACGGCCGCCAACCAGCAGGGTGTGTACGGCCCGGACGGCAAAACGCTGGCAGCCCACCCCGGCAGACCCATCGGCAAGGTCTAGCGCGCCGGCCCGGGCAGCTGGCGCAACCGGCTATGACTTCTGCGCTACTGTGCCACTGTGTTACTACTGTGCTACTGCAGCCGGCTGGGCCACCGCGTCGCTGGCCGCGGATGCTCCACCGATTGTCAGTTCTTTCACCGCCCCCTCGCCTTCGGCCAGAATCATCACGGTCACGCGCCGATTGCGCGCACGCCCGTCAGGCGTATCGTTGCTTGCGACCGACTTGTTTTCGGCGTGACCGATTGCCACCAACCGATCGCCGCTGACACCTTCGTCACGGAATACCCGTATCACGCTGCTGGCACGCGCCGAGGACAATTCCCAGTTGGACGGATACAACGGCGTGCTGATGGGGATATTGTCGGTAAACCCCTCCACCTGCACCTGGTTGGGAATGCTGGCCAGCACTTGCCCCACGGCTTTGAGCACGTCGACCGATTGCGGATTGAGTTTTGCCTCGGCCGGATCGAACAGGATGGCGGCGTTGATCTCCACGGCAATGCCGCGATTACTCTGCGTCACCCGCACCTTGCCGTCCTTGACCAACGGTTCCATGACCTTGTTCAAGTCGGTCGCCACGGACTTCATCGTCTGCTCTTGCTGCTGACGCCTGGCAGCCTTGGCCGGGTCTTCCTTGACCACGATCTGCTGTTTGATGTTGATGCGCCCGCTCTGCCCGGAACCGCTTTCCGTCTTCAACAGGGTTTCCGATTGGGGATTGTCCTTGAAGGCATTGACGAGCGCGTTGGACAGCACGCGGTATTTCGATTCATTGACCTGCGAGATGGCGTACATCACAACGAAGAAGGCGAACAGCAGGGTAATGAAATCGGCATACGACACGAGCCATCGCTCGTGGTTCTCGTGTTCCTCGTGTTTTTGCCGACGCGCCATCGCACCCTACTCTCGCCAAGGCCGGTGATTCCAGTGCGGGCCGGCATCACCTGCCATTTCCAATACCCTCGCGCTTGCCGACAATCGGACAAGCGCTGAAAAAAGCTCAATGCTGCGACAGATAGCCCTGCAGGCGATTCTCGATCACCCGCGGATTTTCGCCGTTGGCGATTGCCACCAATCCGTCAATCAGCAGCAATTTCACGGTAACCTGCTGCTGCACCAGATGTTTCAGCTTGTTCGAGATGGGCAGAAAAAACAGGTTGGCCGAGCCCACGCCGTAAATGGTTGCCACAAATGCGACGGCAATGCCCCCGCCCAGTTTGGACGGATCGGAAAGGTTTTCCATCACATGGATCAGCCCCAGTACCGCGCCGAGAATACCGATAGTGGGCGCATAGCCGCCGGCGGACTCCCACACCTTGGCGGCAGCGCGGCGCTCTTCCTCGTAGGTGTTCACTTCCAGTTCGAGCCCCTCGCGCAGGTAATCCGGTTCGGCCCCGTCAACCAGCATCTGCAGCCCTTTGCGCACAAAGGGATCCGCCAGATCCTCGATCACCGGTTCCAGCGCCAGCAAGCCGCCTTTGCGCGACAAATGGCTCCATTCGACCACCTGGCCGATGGCATCCAGCGGATTCACCTTGGGCGGCACAAACGCCCAGCGAATCATTTTGATGCCCTGCACAAAAACGGTCACGGAGCTTTGCAGCATGATGGCGCCCATCGTCCCGCCAATGACGATAATGAAGGCAGTAACCTGAATAATGGAACCGACATGGCCGCCTTCCAGCACCTGGCCGCCTACAATGGCGACGACCCCCAGCACCACCCCGGCAATACTGATCCAATCCATGCTTACGCCTCTCCTTGCGCCGCACCGTTGTGCAGCAATTATTATTGCTTGTGCGGCAACCAGTCGGTGACGCGCTGACGAATGCGCGCGACGGCCTGACCGTGCAGCTGGCAAACGCGCGACTCCGACACGCCGAGCACTTCGCCGATTTCCTTCAGATTCAGTTCCTGTTCGTAGTACAGCCCCATCACCAGTTTCTCCCTTTCCGGCAGGGCCTTGATTACCTCAACCAGCAACTGGTTGAAATCGCTGTTGTCCAGTATATCAAGCGGGTTGGCGCCGGCGTCAACATCGTGCCGCTCCAGGTAGTCCGAATCGTCCGCCCCCTGCAGATCTTCCAGGTACAGCAACTGCGCGCCGCGCGTGTCCTGCAGGATCTGCTGGTACTCGGCCAGTTCGATGCCCATTTCCGCCGCGATCTCGGCCTCGCCCGGCGCGCGCCCCAGACGGTGTTCCAATGTATGCAGCGCCGCCTCGATTTCACGGTACTGCCGCCGCACACTGCGCGACGCCCAATCGGCATTGCGCAACTCGTCCAGCATCGCTCCGCGAATGCGCTGGGTCGCGTAGGTCTCGAACTGCGCGCCCTGATTCCGGTCGTAGTTCCTCACCGCATCCAGCAAGCCCACCAGGCCCACCTGGATGAGGTCGTCGACCTGCACGCTGGCCGGCAGGCGCGCCATCATGTGATAGGCGATGCGTTTGACGAGCGGAGCAAACTCGGCCACCAGGCGCTCTTGTTCTGCTTTCCCGTAATCCATGTCAATCTGTTTAGATAGATACCGCATTTCCACTCAGGCGACTGCTGCGCAGCAGGCAATCGGCCAAATCGGCCGGTTGGGACAAGCGCTGTTCACTGACGGGCCAGGCATCGATGCGCGCGGCCAATTCCTTTACCATCATAGCAGACGGACTATGCGGAAAACTGTCGATAACCGGTTGCAGCGCCCTGCCCGCCTGCTGCAGGCGCTCATCCGCCGGCATCACTCCCAGCAGATTGAGCCGCACATCGAGAAAACGCCGGGCGGTCGAAACCAGCGCGTGAAACAGGTTGTCGGCTTCTTTCGCCTCGGTCCGGCTGAACAGAATGTGCAATTGGCGGCGGGCAAATTCCTGATGCAGTTTCTTGGCCTGCGCGTACACGTCCGTCAAAGCCGCTTTATCCGGCCCCATCACCATGACGATTTCCTGCGCCGCCAGACTGAAGGAAGGCACCTGGCCGGGCATCTGCGCGTCGATGAGCACCACGTCGGGCAAATTCGGCAATTCACCGAAAAAACGCCGGACGCGCTGGGTATTCAACTCGTCCAGAGCGGCAAAACGCCGTGCGGCATGTGCCGCCGGCAAAAGCATGACGCCATCGGCCAAGCGCTGCATCACGCGCGGCGGCATGGCCTCGGCCTGTATGGCATCGAGCAGCTCGTGCCGGACATGGCCGGCCAGGCGGGTGGTCAGACTGGTCGGGCCGGCATGTTCGTCAATCACCAACACCGAGCGCCCGATACGCGCCAGCCCGGCAGCCACGTTGAGCAGGAGCGAGCTGACGCCCACCCTCGGATAAGCGCCGAGGAAAGCCAGAATGCGCGGCTGATTGTGAGCCAACAGGCGCCGCAACCCCTCCGCCTGATCGCCCAGCATGTCAGCCATGCTCGCCCCCGCCGGTGGTCGCCTCGGTCTGCGGCGCACCCGCCATGATCAAGGGAAAGTCGTTGTTGCCGGGCGAGAACGGCGTGGCTTCATTGCTGCGGAAACTGCGATCGACCAGATACATCGTGTTGGCCAGATGCAGATCTTCCGGCACGCGCTGCCCGTTGGTGACATAGTACAAACGCAATTTGTGGCGGATCAGCACGTCCAGTGCGCTGCCGTAACCGGCCGATTCGTCCACCTTCGTCAGAATCGCGCCGTCCAGCCCCTCGCCCTGATAGGACTTGACCACTTCTTCCAGCGTGCTGCCCTGTGAGGTGGCCGCCAGCAGCAGCAAGCGGCGTACATTGCGGCCGTGACCGCACAGCATGGAAACCTGCTGCGCCAGCCGCTTGTCGCGTTGGCTCATGCCGACGGTGTCGATCAACACCAGATGACGCTGCCGCAGATCATTCAGCGTCACCTCCAGGTCAGCCTCATCCTTGACCGCATAGACCGGCACGCCCAGAATGCGGCCGTAGATTTTCAGCTGATCATGCGCTCCGATCCGGTAGCTGTCGGTGGTCAGCAACGCCAGGGAGTCGGCGCCATGCTTGAGCGTGCAGCGCGCAGCCAGCTTCGCCACGGTGGTGGTTTTACCCACTCCGGTCGGCCCGACCAGCGCATAGACGCCGCCCTTTTCGACAATATCGCTCAGGGGCGTAGCGGACAACAGGTTGTGCAGCAGCGCGTTCTTGAGCCACTGGATAGCCGCTTTTTCATCCTTTACCGTTGGCGGCAGATTGTCCACCAGCTTGCGCGACAGTGTGGGAGTGAAGCCGATGGCCAGCAAACGGCGCAGCAATTCGGCCTTCAGCGGGTCTCGCCGGACGGTGTCATTCCAGGCCAGCCCGGCCAACTGCCCTTCGAGCAGGCTGCGCAGGGCGCGAATCTCGCGATACAGCGCATCGTCGCTGACCGTCGCGGCAGGCTGATCTGCGGCAGCGCCGGCAGTCGGCTGAGACGCAACGGGGGGATGAGCGGCGGCCGGCGCTTCGCCGAGCATCGGCGTAGCCGCCAACGGCGATGCTGCCGCCTTGACCTGCCTGGCCGTCAGCGCGGCCGCGTCATTGTCCGACACGGCCATGATCTCCACACCACCCGCCACCTGCCTGTTCGACAGGATGATGGCATCGGGCCCAAGCGCATCGCGCACCTGGCGCAAGGCTTCCCGCGTCGATCCGGCGTAGAATTTGCGTACCATCAGGCTCTAGCCCCCAGCACCGAGGTGATTCGAATGGATTTGCTTTCCGGTACTTCGGCGTGCGACAGCACCTTGAGCTGCGGCAAGGAACGGCGCAGGAAACGGGACATGATCTGGCGCAGCGGCGCGGGCACCAGCAGCACCGCCGGCAGCCCCAGCTGTTCCTGCTGCTGCACGCTGGCATCGGCCTGCCGCAGGATCGATTCGGCCAAACCCGGTTCGAGTCCGACGCCCTCGCCTGCCTTGGCGCGGCTCAATTGCATCAGAATCTGTTCGAGACTTGGATCCAGCGCGATCACTTGCAACTCGCCTATTCCCGGGTAAATGCTGTGAATGATAGCACGGCCCAAACGGGTACGTACCGCTTCCGTCAGCTCGTCCGGATCCTGTGTTTTGCCACCGTATTCAGCCAATACATCGAGGATGGTGCGCATATCGCGAATGTGAACGCCTTCGTCGAGCAAATTCTGCAGCACTTTCTGCAACACACCCAGCGGCACCAGTTTGGGCACCACTTCTTCCACCAGCTTTGGCGCTTCCTGCGTGAGGTGATCGAGCAGCTGCTGAGTTTCCTCGCGGCCCAGCAATTCGGCGGCATTCGTCTGAATCACATTGGACATGTGGGTGGCGACCACGGTACTGGCATCGACCACGGTATAGCCGAAAGTCTGCGCCTGTTCGCGCAGCGCTGCCTCGACCCAGACGGCCGGCAGGCCGAAGGTCGGATCATGCGTCGCCATGCCGGGCAACGTGCCCAGCACCCGCCCCGGATTGATGGCCAGATACTGGCCGGCAAACGCTTCACCTTGCCCGACCTCGACGCCCTTCATGGTAATTCTGTAGGCGCTGGGCTTGAGCTCGAGATTGTCGCGAATGTGCACCGGCGGCACGAGAAAGCCCATCTCCTGGGCGAATTTCTTGCGGATGCCGCGGATACGGCGCAGCAGCTCGCCGTCCTGCGCCTTGTCGACCAGCGGAATCAGGCGGTAGCCGACCTCCAGCCCAAGCACGTCGACCTGCTGCACATCATGCCAACCCACATCCACCGGTTCGGGCGCCAGCATTTCCGGCGTCGGCTGCACCTCCTCGGGCGCTCCGGCCATCTGCTCCATCATGTAGGCGGTCCCGGCCAGCACGGCTGCCATCAGCAAAAAAGCCACATGCGGCATGCCCGGAATCAGCCCCAGCACGGCCAGCAGGGAAGCGGTCAGGTACAGCACCTGGCTGCGCTTGAACAGCTGGGACAGCAGCTGTTCGCTCAGGTCCTCGTCGGTGGCCACACGGGTCACCACGATACCGGCGGCGGTGGAAATGACCAGAGCGGGAATCTGCGCCACCAGGCCGTCACCGATGGTCAGCAGCGTGTAGTTGTTGATCGCTGTCTGCAAATCCAGGCCATGCTGCACCAGGCCGACAATCAGGCCGCCGATCACGTTGATCAGCATGATGATGATGCCCGCCACGGCATCGCCGCGCACGAATTTCGAGGCACCGTCCATGGAACCGTAAAAATCGGATTCCTGGGAAATTTCGTTGCGGCGGCGACGTGCCTCGGCCTCACCGATCAAACCGGCATTCAGGTCCGCGTCAATCGCCATCTGTTTACCCGGCATGGCATCCAAGGTGAAGCGGGCCGACACTTCGGCAATACGGCCGGCACCCTTGGTAATCACCACGAAGTTGATCACCACCAGGATGATGAACACCACGATGCCCACCGCGTAGTTGCCGCCCACCAGAAAATGACCGAATGCCTCGATCACTTTACCCGCCGCATCGGGCCCGGTATGCCCCTGCAGCAGCACAATACGGGTGGATGCCACGTTGAGCGACAGCCGCAACAGCGTCGACAGCAGCAGAATCACCGGAAAAGCGGAAAATTCCAGCGCTTTCTGGGTGTACAGGCTCACCATCAGCACGATCATGGCCAGCGCAATATTGAAAGTGAACAGCATGTCGAGCACGAACGTCGGCAGCGGCAGGATCATCATGGAGAGGATCATGACCACCAGCAGCGGCGCGGCAAGTTTGTTCACGTTCAAAGAATCCATGGTCAGACGCTACCGCTCGCAACGGGCTGACCCGGACGCCAGCTTTCCGGGTCCATGCCGGGCGGCACGGACACTTCGCGAGGCACGGCAGGCGCCACGCCACCTGATTTCTCATATTGGCGCAGCTGATAGATGTAGGCCAGCACTTCGGCTACGGCCGTGTACAGCTCGGTCGGAATTTCCTGCTCAAGCTCCGCATGCCGGTATAACGCCCGCGCCAGCGGCGGCGCCCGCAGAATGGGAACCCGGTTTTCCTTTGCCAGTTCCATGATCCGCTGCGCCAGCAAATGACTGCCCTTGGCCACCACTTTCGGCGCCTTCATGTTTTTTTCCTGATACTGCAATGCCACGGCGTAATGCGTCGGGTTGGTGACGATCACATCGGCCTTCGGCACCGCGTTCATCATGCGCCGGCGCGCCAGCTCGCGCTGCTTGCTGCGGATGCGCCCCTTGATTTGCGGATCGCCTTCCATTTCCTTGGCTTCCTGCTTGACCTCTTCCTTGGTCATTTTCAGTTTTTCGGCATAGTCCCACAGCTGAAACGGCACATCGATCGCCACAATCAGGGCAATCGAACCGGCCACGACCATATAGGTCTGGCCAGTCAGGCCGGCCAGGTGTCCGATGGCGGCCGGCCACGGTTCGGCAATCAAGCCGAGCACGGCGTCGATATTGTCAAGGATATACCAGATCGCCACGCCGCCTATCAGCACGGACTTTCCCACCGCCTTGAGCAATTCGATCAGGCTGGTCCAGGAAAACATGCGTTTGATGCCGCTGAAGGGATTCAGACGGGAAAATGTGGGCAGTAATGCTTCAAACGAGAACAGCCAGCCGCTGATGATGACCGAGGAGGCAATGGCGGCCAGAGCGACTGCCAGCATGAAGGGCATAAAAACCTTGACCGCATCAAGCGAGAGGTCGAACAGGCGCTGCCCCATCACCGCGGTGTTGACCACATCGGCATGATCGAACCGCAGGCCCTTGCGCAGCAGATCGGACAAGGCCTCGGCGAAGTAATTGCCGAACAGCTGCAGCAAACCGCCGGACGCCATCAGAATGACAAAAGTATTCAGCTCGCGCGAGTGCGCGACCTGCCCTTTTTCGCGCGCCTGTTGTATTCGTCTCGGCGTCGCCGCTTCTGTACGTTCGAGATCGCTGTCTTCCGCCATACCACCCTCTTTTTACCGTTAGTTTACCACGGCAAAAGCAGGAAAAAGGCGATTTCGGAGCAGGCTGAGTGAATATTGTCACACCCATACAGGCCGTAATCCGTTGGACCTCAGACAGACTCCAGCAAGCGTTTCAAGGCCTCCTTGTCGACCGCGGCCAAATGCCGCAACGCCAGCAGCAGCACGGTTCGGCGCTTCACGTTGTAACCCAGGTCGGCACACTCCTCACGCAGTGCCTGCAGCAAAGCGGCATCCTGCGTCCCGAGCACCAGATCGAGTTTCTGCTTCTTCTTGCCGACGGCCTTGACCTTGACCGGCTTACCCAGGCGGCTGACGCGCTCGCCGGCGGCATTCTTTTTACGGCGGACCGTTTTTTGTTCGGCCTTGATGGAGGCGGCCAGAGCGGCCTTGGTATCGCGCTTGACGGTCATGCTTCCTCCCCGCTCAGCAGCGCTTCGACTTCGTCGGCCAGCGCCTGCATTTCCTGGATGGCCGCCTGGGCCTTGTGTCCAAGATCGGCCACCACCTGGCCGAAAACGGCCGATTCCCGATAGGCCGTGCGCTGGTGCAGGCGGCTGCGCATGACGGGCAAGTCGAACTCGCCCAGCAAATCCATGACGTCGCGCGCCAGCCTGATGTTCGGCTGACACTGGTTGATCAAAAGGTAAGCCTGCAGCTTTTCATTGATGTCGCCGGCCCGCTCGATGGCCGCCTTGATGCCGATGGAGGCCCACAGATCGAGGGGCGACGGTATCACCGGCACGATGGCCAAGTCTGCCGCCAGCAGGGCGCTTTCGGCCAGCGGAGATTCCGCCGCCGGCGGACCGTCGATGACAATCCGCTCATAGTCGCCGCGCAATTTTTTGACTTCGCGATGCAGTTTGCCGCCCGCCGCCGCCAGGCTGATCACGGTTGCGCCGAAAGGCTGTTCGTCTTGTGCCGAGGCCGCCCAACGGGAAGCCGTGCCTTGCGGATCCGCATCCACCACCAGCACTTTGCGCCCCTGTTTAGCCAGCGTGCCGGCCAGCTGCATGGCCACGGTTGTTTTCCCTGCTCCGCCTTTCTGGTTCACGACGGCGACGATTCTGGCTTTCATGTCCGACCCTGAATTATCCGATTCAGGCCAAGTATAGGTTCTTGGGAAGCCCTGAACAAGCTGCCCGCCAACACAGCGACCGTAATTGCCAATGCCGGCAGCCAATAAAAAACCCGCAATGCGGGCAAGGAGCAGCCCAACAGTGCGGGAAGGGGGTGGAGGATTCGAATGTCTTGAAATCAGCCGGGCATACCGGGCTGAGCCGGGCCCTGCCCGCGCTCATGCCCCGCCCAGCCGCGATGCTGCTTCATCTGCCGCATTTTCTCGCGTTGCGCAGGCGTCAGAACCGCATCAATGGCTGCCTCGATTTTCTTGCGCAACACGATCATCTGACCGAACGCCTTGCCCTGTTTGTCGGCTACCTCAGCCAATTTCGGGTCGGCGGCGGACAACGCGTCAATTTCCTTGCGATTGTCGCGCAATGCGGTCTGCAGTTTCTCCCGTTCCGGCTTGTACTGATCGAAAATACCCTGCATCTGCTTGCGCTGCGTATCCGTCAGATCCAGTCGCCGGGCGAAGCGGTCCATGCGCTGCTGTTCGCATTCGTTCGCGCCCTGTCCCGCGCGGCACTTAAAATCCTGCGGCGGCTCGTTCGCCTGCACTCCGGCCACGCCTGCCAGCAAAGCGGTCAACCCCAGAATCCAAACGGCTTTGTGTGCTTTCTTCATGCTGCGCTCCTGTTGAAGAGTAGATGGGTGACATTGCTGCTGCAACAGCATGCTTCGCATCGTAGCGCCTGCCCATGTAAGTTGCTGTCAAGATCCGCAAAAAGCATGTAAAGATGTGTAAACAGGTGTGCCCAAGAAATTGGCCTGCTGCTAACATTCAGGCAACAGGTTTTTTGTATGAAACAGGCTCCCGGCAATGACCCGCATACTGCTCGCCGACGATGATGTCGAACTGACCGCCATGCTCACCGAGTACCTGGCCGGCGAGGGCTTTGCCGTGGACAGCGCCGCGGATGGCCAACTGGCCGTGAAAATGGCGCTGGAACAATCTTATGCTGTGATCGTGCTCGATGTCATGATGCCGCGCCTGAATGGCTACGACGTGCTGCGCGCCGTGCGGCAGAAACTGCAGACGCCGGTTCTGATGCTGACCGCCCGCGGTGAAGACATGGACAGCATTCTGGGACTGGAACTGGGAGCGGACGACTATCTGGCCAAACCCTGCAACCCGCGCGTGCTGGTGGCCCGCATTCGCGCCATCCTGCGCCGCAGCCAGCACGAGACGGACGCCAGCCAGTCCCAGATCGTCAGCCAGGAAGATCTGCAGCTCAACTCGGGCAGCCGATCCGTTACGGTCAATGGCATGGACATCGTCATGACCAGCACGGAATTCAGCATTCTCGAATGCCTGCTGCATGCGGCCGGCAGCGTTGTGGCGAAAAACACCCTGTCGGAACAGGCGCTCGGCCGGGCGCTCGGGCGTTTCGACCGCAGCCTCGACATGCATATCAGCAACCTCCGGCACAAACTCGGGCCTCTGCCGGACGGCAGTGAGCGCATCAAGACCGTGCGCGGTGTCGGTTACCAATACGTGATCAACTGATGCATCGCCTGTTCTGGAAACTGTTCATCTCCTACTGGGTCGCGCTGATCCTGTTCGCCGGCGGCACGCTGATTGCCGCCTCGGTGTATCTGGAAAAAACCCGCGCCCAGCATTATGCCGACCGGGCCAACCGCCAGGACGCGCAACTGCAGGTGGCACGCCAGGCTGCGCGGGATGGCGGCCTGGATGGCTTGCGTCGCTGGGCCGAGGAAAACGACGAGCGCGAACTGGTGCCGCTGCTGGTGCTTGACCAGAACGGCCAGGACATTCTGCAGCGCGAAGTTCCCAAACGCGCGCTGCAACACCTGCGGCGCCACCAGCTGTTCCCGCCCGCGCCGCGCGCCCTGGCACTGCCCCCGCCACCGGTCGTCTGGGCGGATTCCCACCCCTACTGGCTGGTTCCCGACTTTCAGGCCGCCTCACTGGGCCGCTTCATCACCCGCCCGCGGGTACTGGTCGTTCCGCTGCTGCTGGCCGCGCTGGTAGGGGCACTGGTGTGCGGCGTGCTGGCGCGCTACCTGGCGGCGCCGATTGAGCGTCTGCGCCAGGCGACAATCAAATACGCGGCCGGCGATTTCAGTCACCAGGTCGGCCCTTCCCTGGGCCGCCGGCGCGACGAGATCGTCGACCTCGCCTACGCCATGGATCACATGGCCAAACGGCTGGATACGCTTATCCAGTCCCAGCGCGCCCTGCTGCGCGACGTATCGCACGAGCTGCGCAGTCCGCTCGCACGCGTCCAGGCGGCACTGGGGCTGGCCAGACAGCGCACGGGCGACAGCGGCAAGAAGGAACTGGACCGGATTGAACAGGAAGCCGACAAACTCAGTGAATTGATCGGCGAAATTCTGTCCTTTTCGCGGCTGGACACGGGGTTGTCACCGCTGGCCAACGACCCGTTCGAACTCGATCAGCTGCTCAAGGACATGATCGAGGACGCCCGCCTGGAAGCAGACATGCTCGGCTGCGGCATTGCCGTCGGACAGATTGACCCCGTCCAGCTGACCGGCGACGCCGCCTTGCTGCACAGTGCGGTGGAAAACGTGTTACGTAATGCATTGCGCCATACCGCTCCCGGCACAGATGTGGAAGTGGGTTTACACAAGGAATGCCTGGGTTATTGCGTCATCGACATACGCGACCATGGACCGGGCATCCCCGCAGACAAGCTCAAGGAAATTTTCGAACCGTTTGTCCGTCTGGATGAGGCGCGCTCATCGCACAATGGCGGTTCGGGCCTGGGTCTGGCCATTGCCAGACGCGCGGTGGAACGTCACGGCGGCGAGATAAAGGCGGAAAACCTGCCCGCAGGCGGGCTGCGCATGAGTATTCACCTGCCCTGCCAAAACTGAAGCGGAAAGCTGATCAGGCCGTCGTACTGATCAGCCCGCCGATATGCTGCCCCAACGAGTTCACCGTCGGCCCATGACTGGGCGCCGGGCTAACCGGCAGTACGGCCGCTATTGAGCCATCAGGCGTTGTTTGCGTCGTCGGTTGGGAAATTTGCGCCAGCTGAGAAGCATACTGGCTGGTATAGGCATCCAAAGGACACGATGTGGCTGATCCGACTGACATGGCGTCTCTCCCTCATACTTAAAAACCAAGGTATATCAATCACGGCAACAAGTCATGACATATTCATATGGTGGCTCACAAAATGGCAAAACACAAGATCCATTTTATTGATTAAAAGACATTAATTCCATTTTTACAACAAAACCCGGCCCATCTGAACCGGGCTCTTTGCAACACGTCTCTCAGCTTACCGCCGCAAATTACCTGGCGCCTTTTTTCATGCTGTCCTTGCCCATACTGTCCTTGGACATGGAGTCTTTAGACATAGAGTCCCTGGACATATCGCCCTTACCCATGGAATCTTTACCCATATTGTCTTTGGACATGCCGTCTTTGGTCATACTGTCATGTTTCATGGCGTCCTTGCTCATGCCGGCCTTGGCCATGTCATCCTTTTTCATCATGTCATCGGCCCAGGCATGGGTGGCAGCAAAGGCAAGCAGGGCAACAGACAGCAGGCTGATCAGCGACTTCTTCATGGGTACGTCTCCTTTTTAACAATAAATATTGGCAACAGTGCCATTGCTTTCGTGACAGTCGATCGCTCAACTGCCGCCGAACCAGTTGTAACCCTGATCTTCCCAGTAACCGCCGGGATAGGTATTGGTTACGAAAATTGCCCGTATGTGCTTGGGATTCTTGTATCCCAGCTTGGTCGGCATCCTCAGTTTCATGGGGTAGCCGTATTCAGGCGGCAGAACCTGCCCGTCCCAGGTGAAACTCAGCTGCGTTTGCGCATGCAGCGCTGTCGGCATGTCGATGCTGGTGTAGTAATCGTCGGCACACCTGAAGCCGACGTATTTGGCCGTCAGGTCGGCGCCGATACGCTTGAGAAAAGTCGAAAACGTCACGCCGCCCCATTTGCCGATGGCGCTCCAGCCTTCCACACAAATGTGCCGGGTCACCTGGCTGGTTTGCGGCAGCTGGTACAACTCAGTCAGCGACCACGGCCGGCGGTCCGCGATCAGCCCGCTCAGTTCCAGCCGGAAATCATCCGCCGCGACGTGCGGTATGCGCTCGGGACCATAATAGGCATTGAACGGGAATGGCCGGGTGATCATGGAATCCGGATAAGTCGGCGCCAGCCGGTTCGGATCAAACAGCCAGGCCTGGACCTTGTCGTTGAAACGGGACACCTTTTGCAGCATGTTGCCCACCGACGCGTCATCACTCAGACTGCAGCCGGTCAGCAAGGACAGTCCGCCGAGTGTCAGACCATGGCGTAAAAACAAGCGCCGCGACGGCTCGGGCAAAGCCTGCAGCGCTTCCCGCACAATGACCTGCTCATCCAGCGTTTGAATACGTTTTTTCTCAGTCATCGCTTTACCGCCCGCGTATCATCAACAACATGCTGCGGGGCACCAGCAGCACCATCAGCCCATGCACTGCCACAAACCCAACCAGACCCCACATGGCGTAAAAATGGACCTTTCGCGCCATGTCATAGCCGCCCAGCAACTCGCGCAGCAGGGGAAACTGCACCGACTTCCACAGCACCAGTCCAGAGACGATCAGCAAGGCAATATCGGCCATGGCAAACAGATAAGCCCCTTTCTGCGGGGCGTTGTAACGGGCCAGATCGGCGTGCGACAAACGTCCGCGCATGGCCGCCCACAAATCCGCCTTCAGCTCATTCCAGCGCAGCGGAAAAAACCGCTGCCACAGGCGGCCGGTCAGGCCATTCGCCAGCAAATACGCCACCCCATTGACGCACAGAATCCACATGGCGAAGAAATGCCAGTACAGTGCACCGGCCAGCCATCCACCCAGGGTGATCTCAGCGGGGAACACCAATGGATAAATGGGTGAGGCGTTGTAGATTCGCCAGCCGCTCATCGCCATCAGCACCACCGCAATGGCGTTCACCCAGTGTGTCAGGCGCAGCCAAGCGGGCTGGATGACCGATTTGGCATTCATGGCTTGTCCGCTGTCTTGATCAATTGGGGAAAAGTTTCCTGCAAATGGGCCAGCTTGGGCAAATCGTTGATGCGCACATACAAGCTGTCCGGATGCCGCGCCACATAGTTCTGGTGATAGGCTTCAGCGGGATGGAAGGCTGACAGGCGGGACACCTCCGTCACAATGGGCGAACGGAATATCTGAGCGGTTTCCAACTGCCGGACATAGCTCGCGGCAACACGCTGCTGTTCGGCCGTTGTGGCGAACACCGCCGAACGGTACTGCGTACCGCTGTCCGGCCCCTGACGATTCAGCTCGGTGGGGTCGTGCGCTACGGCAAAAAAGACTTTCAACAGCTGGCCATAGCTGATTTGGGCAGGATCAAACACAACCTGAACCGATTCGGCATGGCCGGTGTTTCCCATGCCGACCTGCGCATAGGACGGGGATTTCAAGGCACCGCCGGCATAGCCCGTGGTGGCCGAAACAACGCCCTTGAGTTGCTGGAAAACGGCCTGCACGCCCCAGAAGCATCCGCCGGTAAACACGACAGTCTGGGGCGAGGCTTCCCCTTTCGCCGTACCCGTTTGCGGATCCGGCAAAGGCCGCACCTGACCGTCCGCAACAGCCAGCACAGGCAGCACGGCGAATATGGCAAACACCAGACGGCGGGCAGCGCTCTGAACGGCAGGGAAAGACATGCAACCTCCTTGTTCAATCGCGACAAAAACAGCGGCCGATCATCCGGCTCGCTCATTGATTCGTGGCAATGAAGAAAAAGGTTACAAGGTGAATGAAAAAAATTTATCCGGCTCGCCGAGCCTTACCAGCGCAACCACTTCTGCCCGACGGACAGGCCCAGCCAGCCGACGGCGATCATCGGCAGGTAGTGCCACAGAATCACGTGCATGACGGAATCGTTGACTTCGTGCAGGCGCAACCACAAAGCGCCCACGCTGAAGGCAAACAGCAAAGCGGTGCTGCCGGCCCGGCGTACATGCGTGCTGGCATAACGGCGCAAGGTGTACACGACCCAGGCGGCTGGCAACAGGGCGGCAGCCAGAATGCTCAAGGTGCATTCAAAACTGTGGATAGGCAAGGGCGCCGGCGGCTGATCGGCATGCCAGGCCAGCAACATGATCACGCCGAATACGCCGAACAGCACCAACGGAACGCGTGTCAGCCAGCCCCGCTGGTGCATATCGGGAAAGGCCAGCACGGCCGCGCTCAGCGCCGTGCTGACGCACATCAGGACGAGCAGGATCAGTTCGGCCTGCAGCCAGGGATGCTGCAGCTGCTGCAGCCAATCCGGCCGCACACCGCTGACCACCAGCGAGATCACCAGATACGCCGCAGCCCCCAGCAGCCAGCTCAAACCCAGCTTATACGGATGCGGCGCCGGACGGAGAGGCAGCGTATCCTGCGCCAACCGTTCAACCAGAGCGTCTACTTTTTCCATTCTCTATCCAGCAGTTTTCTTAAAACCTTGTAGGCCCGGTGCGCAGCCACCTTGACGGCCGATTCCTTCATACCCAGCCGCTCGCCCACTTCGCGCGCCGTATAGCCTTCCTGATGCAGCAACTGGAGAATCGCCGCCTGCTTTTCCGGCAGCTGCCCGATCTGCGCAGTAATAGATTCGTAACGGATGGCCGTTTCGGTTACATCCGCCTCCCGCGTTTCTTCGATTTCGTCCCAATCGACCGCATGGCGCAAGGGATCGGCATAATGCGCCCGCAGGTGATCCTGCAAGCGAAAACGGGCAATGGCAAACACCCAGGGCTTGAATGGACGCTGTCCGTCATAGGTATGGCGCGCCTTGTGCATGGAAATCAGAATCTCCTGCAGCAGATCATCCACCTCGCTGGCGGCATTCAGCCGCTTGCTCAGGTACGGGCGCAACAGTTGTGCTGTCAGCCGCAACGCTTCCGCATAAGCGCCTTTATCACCCGCCAGCGCTTTTTGCATCAGCAATGTGAGCGAATCGACCTGCTCCGGCATTGATATATTCCCGCATAGATCCGCGCAACAAAAAAGCAGCGCACTCAGCCCATAGCCGCCCCCACTACCCGTGCCCTGCCGTCAACAATCACCTCCGGCCGGCGGCGAAAGCCATCCTGCCGCAGATACCTTACTGGCAAAATGACCGAGCGGCAACACACCGACAAGAAAAAACCGGTCACACAGGCCGGTTTCTGGATTGGGCGAAAAAAAAGATGGAGGATTGTGTCCTACTCGCTTAGTGGAACAAGGGTTCTCATCCTGCCCTCTGCACCACAAATAAAAAACCGGTCACGAGGACCGGTTTTTGTATTTGGCGGAGAGAGAGGGATTCGAACCCTCGGTGAGGCTATAAACCCCACGCTCCCTTAGCAGGGGAGTACCTTCGACCACTCGGCCATCTCTCCACGCTTCTTGTTGTGTTTTACGACTACAACGAAGCGAAGCCTGCGAAGGATACTTTATCGCCGGCAAAAAAGCAAATTAGGCGGGCACCTGATCCAGGTTGAAAGCTTTATGCAGAACACGTACGGCCAGTTCCAGATACTTTTCATCCACCACGACGGAAATCTTGATTTCAGAAGTGGAAATCATCTGGATATTGATGCCTTCTTCCGCCAGTGCGCGGAACATGTCGCTGGCAATGCCCACATGCGAACGCATACCCACGCCCACGACCGCCACCTTGGCGATCTTGTCGTCGCCGGTGATTTCACGCGCGCCGATGTGCGCCTGGGCGGCGTGCAGCACCTCCAGCGCCTTTTTGTATTCATTGCGATGAACGGTAAAGGTGAAATCCGTTGCGCCATCCGCGCCCACGTTCTGGATGATCATATCCACATCGATATTGGCGTCGGCCACCGGACCCAGGATCTGGTAGGCAATGCCGGGACGATCGGGCACGCCGAGCACGGTGATCTTGGCTTCGTCGCGGTTAAAGGCGATACCGGAAATAATCGCTTTTTCCATGTTTTGGTCTTCCTCAAAGGTAATCAGGGTGCCATCACCCTCTTCGGCAAAGCTGGACAGTACACGCAACGGTACCTTGTATTTGCCGGCGAATTCGACAGAACGGATTTGCAATACTTTCGAGCCCTGGCTGGCCATTTCCAGCATTTCCTCGAAGGTAATGGTTTTCAGACGGCGAGCGTCGGGCACCACACGCGGGTCGGTGGTATATACGCCGTCCACGTCGGTATAGATCTGGCATTCGTCCGCCTTGAGCGCTGCGGCCAAAGCCACACCGGTGGTATCGGAACCGCCGCGGCCCAACGTCGTGATGTTGCCTGCTTCATCCACCCCCTGGAAACCCGCCACCACGACGACACAACCCGCCTCCAGGTCGCCCCGGATATTGGCCTCATCGATATGCTGGATGCGCGCCTTGGTGTAAGCGTCATCGGTCACAATCCGCACTTGCGAGCCGGTATAGCTCTTCGCCTTAAGACCCAAATCCTTCAGCGCCATCGCCAGCAACGCGATCGTCACTTGCTCGCCGGTGGAAACCAGCACATCCAGCTCACGCGGATCGGGCGTAGACTGAATGTCTTTGGCCAGCCCGATCAGGCGATTGGTTTCACCGGACATGGCCGACACAACCACGACAATTTGATGCCCCAGCATCTTGAACTTAGCCACCCGCTGAGCCACATTCTTGATGCGCTCGACACTGCCCACCGAGGTGCCGCCATATTTCTGTACAATCAAGGCCATACTGTTGAATAACCCGCGTTAAAAATAATCAGAAAGAGCAAACAGGCGATTCTATCGCATTTCACCCCACGTCAGCCACAAAAGTGAATTTTTGATAAGCACCTCACGCCATTTCATGTTATTATTCTTATTAACAATACAAGGGCGTCATACCTCAAGCGAGACTGAAATGCGTACCTGTAGTGCAAGACAAGCAAGGTAGTCGGATTCGTTTTATATGTAAGTTAATCCTACATAAAATGGAGATCGGCTATTAAGTATTGGTATCAGCAAAACCGTTGCAAACCAAGTTTCTCGCTCAGGCAGAGACACTATATTTGCAGCATTCATATGGGAATGACGAAATGAAGCTCTTCTCCAAAATCCCTGACCCGCGTGAAATCCGTCGCAAGCTGGGCATGAACCAGCAAGAGTTCTGGACCCAGATCGGCGTGACGCAAAGCGGTGGCTCACGTTACGAAAGCGGTCGCGAAATGCCCAAACCGGTGCGCGAACTGCTGCGCCTCGTGCATATCGAGCAAATCGACCTGACCCGCGTAAAACGCGAAGACTTCGAGGTGATCGACTACCTGAAGCAGCATCAGCCCGATTTGTACAAGAGCCTGCGCAAGTCCGCCCGCGACGCGCAAAAGGAAAGCGAGCACTGAAACGCTTCTCCCTGACGCAAGGCCTGCCTTGTGTCAGGGGCTGACGCGCACATCCAGCCCCAGCAAGCGGATTCTTGCCGCAAGCGATTCCAGCCAATCGGCCGGCAAACGGCCAAGTCTCGGCGCCTCGGCTTGCATAGAAGATCGGGCCACGCCGTACAGCAGCACCCCGCGCAAACTCTTGCCCGCCAGTTGCTGCGCATTTTCCAGCCAGCGCAAAAAGGCTTCCTGCTCAATATCGTCGGGCGTTTTGCCGTCCAGCTCAAACCAGCATGACTGCACCCACACCGGGCACAATCCGGCACAATCGAGCAAGCGCTGCAAATGGGTCGCCGGATCAAGGTGAACGCTGTTCGCCTGCCGGATACCCGCCGGCGTGGCCCGATCCATTTTGAACCACACCTCGCCATTGGCCGCCGCCATGATGCGCAACCCCTGCCGCACATGCTCCCGCTGCATCTGACTGCCGTTGGTAATCAGTACCAGACGAATCTTTCCCAGCAGACCGGCTTCCTGCATTACCCCTGTCACCCGCTCGGCCACCGCAGCAAAATTCTTTACGCTCGTCGGCTCGCCGTTGCCGGAAAAGGCGATGTCATTCAGGCGACGCATGCCTTCAGGTAATTCTCTTTGCAGGAAGTCTCCATCAATCACTTCAGCCAGAAAATGGCGCAACTCGCCGGTCAACCGCTCCAGATCGATTTCCGGCGCGCGCCCGCGCTGCAGGTCCGGCACCTGACAATAGATGCAGCGCCAGTTACAGGCATTATTGGGGTTAAGATTGATGCCGATGGACAAACCGCCCGCACGCCGCGACACGACGGGGTAAACATACAGCAAACCGGCTGCTTTACGGTCATGATCGGTAACGGTTAATGGAGCCATGGCATGCGGTATAATATAAAATTGACTGTTTACCGGGCATTATCGCACACCATGCAAATCACACGACGACTGGAATTTGACGCGGGTCACCGCATCCCCTGCCATAAAAGCCAGTGTCGCCATATGCATGGACACCGCTATGTGCTGGAAGTGACCCTTTCCGGCCGCGTCATCAATACCAAGGGCGCCTCGGACGAAGGCATGGTCATGGATTTTGCCGACGTCAAAGCCATTGCCATGGAACAGCTCGTTTCGCTATGGGATCACGCCTTCCTGGCCTACGCCCAGGACAGCCAGATCGTCGACTTTCTCAACAGCCTGCCCGCTCATAAAACCATATTGCTGCCGTTTGTCCCCACCGTGGAAAATCTGGCGCTCGAAGCCTTCCGCCTGCTCGACCCGCATTACCACAACACCTACGGCAATGATCTGACACTGGCGCACGTGCGCCTGTACGAAACCCCCAACAATTGGGCCGACGTCAACCGCAGCGATTTGTAAAACCATCTCGCCCGTGCCATGATTAGCTAAAACCAGTTAAAGAGGAAATCATGGACCTGACGGCGCTGGCCAATTCCATTCAGTGGTGGCACTGGGTCGTACTCGGGATCGTGCTCATGATCAGCGAGCTGTTCATCCCGACCTTTTTCATCTTCTGGTTCGGCATCTCCGCCGTGATAACCGGCCTGATTGCCGCCTTGCTGCCGCTCGCTTTTGCCGTTCAGCTACTGTGCTGGGCCATTCTCTCGGTGATTCTGGTGTTTGCCTGGTTCCGCTTCTTCAAACAGCCCGATCGCACCAAATCGGGCCTCTCGCGCGAGGCTTTCATCGGCCAGCGCGGCATGATCATCAAGGACGTGTCCGAAATGAGCAAGGGCGAAATCCGTTTCCAGCACCCCATCCTGGGTTCGGATCGCTGGCCGGTCATTTCCGACGACACCATCAAGACGGGCGACAAGGCCGTCATCACCGACATCATCGGCCAGATGCTCAAGGTCAGCCGTAGCCAATAAAACTGTCACGCTGTGACGCCATAATCGACCT
This sequence comes from Pseudomonadota bacterium, assembly GCA_021851875.1. GTDB lineage: Bacteria > Pseudomonadota > Gammaproteobacteria > Burkholderiales > JAJZQI01 > JAJZQI01. Next base: position 134,506 of record JAJZQI010000002.1, read on the forward strand.
ATCGACCATTCAACGGAGGAGTCGCGATGGAATTCACCGTTTTAGCATTTTTCTTTCTCATCTTTGTCATTGTCACAGTCGCCAAAGGCGTGCGCATTGTGCCGCAAGGCGAGGAATGGGTGGTCGAACGGCTGGGTAAATTCTTCCAAACCCTGCAGCCCGGCCTGCACATCCTGATCCCGTATATTGACCGGGTGGCTTACAAGGTGCCCACCAAGGACCTGATTCTGGACATCCCGGAACAGGAAGTGATCACCAAGGACAATGCCGTACTGATCACCAATGCCATTGCCTTCATCAAGATCACCAATACCGAAGCCGCCGTGTATGGTGTAACCAGCTTCAAGGATGCCGTGATGAACCTGGTGCAGACCAGCCTGCGCGCCATCATCGGCGACATGGAACTGGACGCGGCACTGTCCAGCCGCGACCACATCAAGGCCAGACTGAAGGAATCCATCGCCGACGATGTGGCCGACTGGGGCATGACCCTGAAATCGGTGGAAATCCAGGACATCAAACCCTCCCCCACCATGCAGGAATCGATGGAACGCCAGGCTGCGGCAGAGCGTGAAAGAAAAGCCAAGGTGACCAAGGCCGAGGGCGACAAGCAGTCGGCCATCCTGGAAGCGGAAGGCCGGCTGGAATCGGCCAAACGCGACGCCGAGGCGCAGATCGAACTGGCCAAGAGCGCGGCCCAGGCCATCCACATGATTGCCCAGGCCATTCCCGACCGGGAAATCCCGGCCTATTACTTGTTGGGCGAGAAATACATCCATGCCATGAAAGAGATGGCCAGCAGCAGCAACGGCAAGACGGTCGTGTTGCCGTCCGACATCATCGGCGCCGTGCAGGGTTTGATCAACCGCATGGGCAAATAATCCGGCCCTGCTCAGCCACCCCGTCACTGATGGGGTTTTTCATTTTCCCTCTTGAAATTGGAAAGCGCGGCCCCATATGCTGAAAAAGTTTTGGAATCGTGGAGAAAAGCAGCAAATGAGCGAAGCACCGCAAAATGAACAAGTAGCCGCAGCGGAAACAAGCGCTGAAGTGGAAGTCATGCCCAGCCAGGCTGAGATCATCAAAGACCTGGAACTGAAAGCGCAAGAACATCATGACGCCTGGCTGCGAGCCAAGGCCGAGGCAGAAAACATCCGCCGCCGGGCCCAACAGGACATTGCCAGCGCACACAAATACGCCATTGAAAAGTTTGCCGGTGAACTGGTGGCCGTGAAAGACAGCCTGGAAGCCGCACTGGGCGCTACGGAAAATGCCACGGTGGAAAACTACAAAAGCGGCGTGGAACTCACGCTCAAGCAGCTCTCCAGCGCCTTTGAAAAATCCGGCCTGGCCGAACTCAACCCGCTAGGCGAAAAGTTCGATCCGCACCGTCATCAGGCCATCGGCATGGTGGAAGCAGCGCAGGAACCGAATACGGTAGTCAGCGTGCTGCAAAAAGGCTATGTCATCGGCGACCGCGTGCTGCGCCCGGCCCTGGTCATGGTTGCCAAAGGCAATTAAGCGCCGAGTTAAACAGACTCTACGCCACTTGAAATTAATCCGGCTGTCGCCATATAGCAGACATCCGCATCGGAATTTGACTTAAAGGACAAAACAATGGGAAAGATCATCGGTATTGACCTGGGTACCACCAACTCCTGCGTGGCCATCATGGAAAACGGCCAGCCCAAGGTTATCGAAAACTCGGAAGGCGCACGTACCACTCCGTCCATCATCGCCTATCAGGAAGACGGCGAAACCCTCGTGGGCGCACCGGCCAAACGTCAGGCCGTGACCAACCCGAAAAACACCCTGTACGCAGTCAAGCGCCTGATCGGCCGCAAGTTTGAAGAAAAGGAAGTGCAGAAGGACATCGGCCTGATGCCCTACACCATCGCCAAGGCCGACAACGGCGACGCATGGGTGGAAGTGCGCGGCAAGAAAATGGCCCCGCCGCAGGTTTCTGCCGAAGTACTGCGCAAGATGAAGAAAACCGCTGAAGATTACCTGGGTGAAGAAGTGACCGAAGCCGTGATTACCGTGCCGGCCTACTTCAACGACAGCCAGCGTCAGGCGACCAAGGATGCCGGTCGTATCGCCGGTCTGGAAGTAAAGCGCATCATCAACGAGCCGACTGCCGCGGCAATTTCCTTCGGTCTGGACAAGAAGGAAGGCGATCGCAAGATTGCCGTGTATGACCTGGGCGGCGGTACCTTCGACATTTCCATTATCGAAATTGCCGAAATCGACGGCGAGCACCAGTTCGAAGTGCTGTCCACCAACGGCGACACCTTCCTGGGCGGTGAAGACTTCGACCAGCGCATCATCGACTACCTGGCAGACGAATTCAAGAAAGAAAACGGTCTTGACCTGCGCAATGACGTGCTGGCCCTGCAGCGCCTGAAAGAAGCGGCGGAAAAAGCCAAGATCGAGCTGTCTTCCAGTCAGCAGACCGAAGTAAACCTGCCGTACATTACCGCAGATGCCTCCGGTCCGAAGCACCTGAACGTAAAAATCACCCGCGCCAAGTTCGAAAGCCTGGTGGAAGAACTGATCGAACGCTCCATCGAGCCGTGCAAGATCGCCATCAAGGATGCCGGCGTAAAAGTGTCCGACATTGAAGACGTGATCCTGGTCGGCGGTCAGACGCGCATGCCGAAGGTACAGGAAAAGGTGAAGGAATTCTTCGGCAAGGAACCGCGCCGCGACGTCAACCCGGACGAAGCTGTGGCAGTCGGCGCCGCGATTCAGGGCGGCGTACTGCAGGGCGAAGTGAAAGACGTGCTGCTGCTGGACGTGACTCCGCTGTCGCTGGGTATCGAAACCCTGGGCGGCGTGATGACCAAGCTGATCCAGAAGAACACCACCGTTCCGACCAAGGCATCCCAGGTATTCTCCACCGCCGACGACAACCAGAGCGCCGTGACCATTCACGTGCTGCAGGGCGAACGCGAAGTGGCCAGCGGCAACAAGAGCCTGGGCCAGTTCAACCTGGAGGGCATCCCCGCTGCTGCACGCGGCATGCCGCAGATTGAAGTGACCTTTGATATCGATGCCAACGGTATTCTGCACGTGTCGGCCAAAGACAAGGCCACCGGCAAGGAAAACAAGATCACCATCAAGGCCAGCTCCGGCTTGAGCGAGGAAGAAATTCAGCGCATGGTGAAGGATGCCGAAGCCCACGCCGACGAAGACCGCAAGGCCAAGGAACTGGTGGAAAGCCGCAACCAGTGCGATGCCCTGATTCACTCTGTGAAGAAAACCCTGGGCGAGCACGGCGACAAGATCGGTGCCGACGAGAAAGCCAAGATCGAAGCCGCCCTGGCTGAAGCGGAAGAAGCCCTCAAAGGCAACGACAAGGACACCATCGACGCCAAAGCCAAGGCGCTGGGCGAAGCTTCGCATAAACTGGCCGAGCAGATGTACGCTCAGCAGGGCGGTGAAGCCGGTGCTGCCGCAGGTGGCGCAGCGGGTGCCGGTGCCAAGGCCGACGAAGGCGACGTAGTGGATGCCGAGTTCGAAGAAGTCAAAGACGAGAAAAAGTAATTTCCGTGAAGCGGGAAGGGAGAAGAGGGAAGGGTGAAGCGTAATCACCGTAACCTTGATGCCTGGAAGCAGGCTGTCTCCCTGGTCGAAACCATTTACAGGGTGACAGTCACGTTCCCGCGGGATGAACAATTTGGTATAACCAGTCAATTACGGCGGGCAGCAGTATCGGTGCCCGCCAATATTGCTGAAGGATTCGCCAGAAACGGCAGTAAGGAATTACTGCATTTTCTGGGTATCGCTGCTGGTTCATTGTCTGAACTTGATACACTCATCGAATTATCAATTCGCGTGGGGTATCTGAACAACACAGGAGAATTAAGAGAGCAAGTCGACGAAGTATCCGGACTGGTGATGGGCCTCTCAGCCTCAATCCGCAGACGCACCTGACCCTTCCCTCTTCCCCCTTCTCCCTTCTCACAATTATGTCCAAACGCGATTTTTATGAAATTCTGGGCGTCAATCGTGACGCTTCGGACGATGAGCTGAAAAAGGCTTACCGCAAGCTCGCCATGAAGTACCACCCCGACCGCAACCCGGACAATCCGAAAGCAGAGGAGCACTTCAAGGAAGCCAAAGAGGCCTACGAAATCCTGTCCGATGCCAACAAGCGTGCAGCCTATGACCAGTTCGGCCATGCCGGCGTCGATCCCAACGCCGCTCCTGGTGGTGGCTTCGGCGCAGGTGGGTTCGGTGGCGGCGGCTTTGCCGATGCCTTCGGCGACATCTTCGGCGACATCTTCGGCGGCGGCGGACGCGGCCGCACCAACGTGTACCGCGGCGCCGACCTGCGCTATAACCTGGAAATCACCCTGGAAGAGGCTGCCCGTGGGGCGGAAACCAAGATTCGCGTGCCGACCATGGACGAGTGCGAGGCCTGTCACGGCACCGGCGCTCAGCCTGGCACCGAACCGACCACCTGTCCGACCTGCGGCGGCCACGGCCAGGTACGCATGCAGCAGGGTTTCTTCTCCATCCAGCAAACCTGTCCCAAGTGCCATGGATCAGGCAAGATCATTGCCAACCCGTGCAACAGTTGCGGCGGCGCGGGCCGGGTGAAGAATCACAAGACCCTGTCGGTCAAGATTCCGGCCGGGGTGGACGAAGGCGATCGCATCCGCCTGTCGGGCGAAGGCGAAGCCGGCATCAACGGCGGGCCGCCGGGCGACCTGTATGTGATGATCCACCTGAAGCCGCACAACGTCTTCAAGCGCGACCACAACGACCTGCACTGTGAAATGCCGATCAGCTTCTCCACCGCTGCGCTGGGTGGCGAAATCGAAATCCCCACGCTGGATGGCACAGCGCGCCTGAAGATTCCTGCCGAAACCCAGAGCGGCAAGATCTTCCGCCTGCGCAGCAAGGGCATCAAGGGTGTGCGCAGCCAGCAGCCGGGCGACCTGATGTGCCACGTATACGTGGAAACCCCGGTCAACCTGACCGAGCGGCAAAAAGAACTGCTGCGCGAACTGGAAGACATCAACCAGCTGGACAGCGCTCGCCACAACCCCCAAGCCAAGTCCTGGATGGACAAGGTGAAAAATTTCTTCGGCCAGTAAGGTCGAAGAAATTCACCTTGCGGTGTAGGCTAACTTGCTGTTAAAGCAAGTTAAGGGCGCCAGCCCGGCCGGAACCATAAGGTGAAAAATTTCTTCGGCCAGTAAAGCCGCAGAAATTTACAGGTTAACCGGGCGGCGATCCCGGTTAACCCTCCCCGCAAAACATCCAGGCCCGCCATTTCTCCTCCGGCAACCGGAACCTGTTCTGGCATTCCCGGCATTCAGCTCTCATTGAGCCTGGATTTTGAGTTATATTTAACTGGATAAATGACTCAAAAAAACCAGTTTAATGACACCCAAACTCAGCAATCGCCCTCTTGCCACTTCAGCCGAACGTACGCTGCCTTTACTGGTATGGCTGACTCTGCTGTTCCTGCTCATCTGGCTTTCCCCCCGTCCGAGCTGGCTGCAAAACGAGAATCTGATGCCCTTGTGGCTGCACATCACCATGGAAACCTTTGCCGTGGTCGTCGCGGGGTTGATTTTCGGCATTGCCTGGAACAGTAAAAGCCCGGAAAGACCCGCGGCCATTCTGATTCTGGGTTGCGGCTTCCTGTCCATCGGCCTGTTGGATTATGCCCATCTGCTTTCATTCAGAGGCATGCCGGACTTCATCACACCGGCTGACGCGGAAAAGGGGGTCAATTTCTGGCTGTCGGCCCGGCTGACTGCGGCGGTCATTCTGCTGGTGGTCGCCTTGCGCAAGGATCAGCCATTCCGCTTTGCCGGCTTCCCGCGCTTTCTGCTTGGCGGCATGCTCGGCTTTACCGCCCTGATCTATATACTGGGTTTGTTTTACGCCGATTTCTGGCCGCGTACCTTCATTGCCGGGCAAGGGCTCACGCGCTTCAAGATTTCGATGGAGTATGTCATTTCCGGTTCCCTGCTGATTCCCGCCTATGTGTTCTACCGCAAGGCAGCGCGGGAACCGGACAATGTCTACGCCCGGCACCTGTTCACGGCGACAAGCATCACCATTCTGAGTGAGCTGTGCTTTACCGTATACAGCAACGTAACCGACGTTTTCAACCTGCTTGGCCACCTCTATAAGGTGCTCGCCTATATTTATATCTACCGTGCGGTGTTCGTGACTTCCGTCGAGGAACCTTTCAACAAATTGAGCGTTGCCCGCGCGGCGAGCCAGCACAGCGAGAAAATGCTGCAGTCGATCATCAATCACGTGCCGGCCAGGGTTTTCTGGAAAGATCTCGCCGGCCGCTATCTGGGGGCAAACAACCTGTTTCTGCAGGATGCCGGCGTGAAAGCGTTTCAGCAAATCGAAGGAAAAGATGACCGCTCGGTCTTCCCCGAATACGCCAGCCTTTATATGGACGACGATCAGCGCGTCATCGCCAGTGGTCAGCCGAAAATGAACTATGAAGAGCCGATCAGCGTTGCCGACGGCCAAGTCGGCTGGCTGCTGACCAGCAAAACGCCCTTATACGATATGGATGGAACGCATGTAATCGGCATTCTTGGCACGTATTCGGACATCACCGAGCTGAAAAAGTCGCGCGACATCATCAATTACCAGGCCAATTACGATGAACTGACAAGTCTGCCCAATCGGCGACAATTCCGTCGGCTGCTGGAACAGGCCATTCACAACGCAAGTGAGCACAATTATCCCGTTGCGGTGCTGCAAATCGACATCGACAACTTCAAGGAAGTCAACGATACGCTTGGCCACCAGGCCGGCGACCTGCTGCTGCAGGAAGCGGGCAAACGTCTCAGCCTGTGCCTGCAACAGCCGGCTCAAATCGCCCGGTTCGGCGGGGATGAATTCGTCATCCTGCTCAGCCAGGTGAATAGCAAGGCGGAAATTGAAAAAACAGCCCAGGCGATTCTGCAGGTGCTGAATGAAAAATTCGTGCTGGATAATGATATTGCCTATGTTTCAGCCAGCATCGGCATCAGCCTGTTCCCCTATGACACCAGTGAACCGGCGCACCTCTTGAAAAATGCCGACCAGGCGCTGTATCAGGCAAAGTATTCCGGCAAAAATCAGTTCGCCTACTTCACTCCCGCACTGGAGCAAAACGCCATGTCCAGGATGCTGATCGGCAACGATCTGCGCTTGGCCCTGACAGGCGAACAACTCGACTTGTACTACCAGCCGATCGTGGACTTGCGCTCAGGCGAGTTGCACAAGGCAGAGGCGCTGATTCGCTGGCAACATCCGATCAAGGGCATGATTTCGCCGGCCGAGTTCATTCCCATCGCGGAAAACACCGGCAGCATTCTCGAAATCGGCGACTGGGTTTTCCGCCAGGCAGTGCAACAGGCCCTGCATTGGCGCAAACAGTTCCACCGCGACATCCAGATCAGTTTGAACATTTCTCCCCTGCAGCTGCAGGCGGACAAAACCACCTCGACCCGTTTCATCGAGTTCTTGCAGCAGCAGGGCTTACCCGAACACTCCATTGTGGCTGAAATCACCGAGGGTCTGCTGACCAATGCCTCGGCCTCGCCTCAATTGATGCAGTTCCGTGATGCCGGCATACAGGTGGCGATCGACGACTTCGGTACCGGTTTTTCCTCCCTGTCCTATCTCAAACGCTTTGCCATCGATTACATCAAAATCGACCAGTCATTCACCCGTAATCTGACGCCCGGTTCTGACGACCACGCCTTGTGTGAAGCCATCATCGTCATGGCGCATAAGCTGGGAATCAAGGTGATTGCCGAAGGGATCGAAACGGAAGAACAAAAGAAACTGCTGGCCATGATCGAGTGCGACTACGGCCAGGGCTATCTTTTTTCGGCCCCCATACCGGCAGACCAGTTCGAACAGGCGTGGATATAAAGGCTAACGGGCAACGTCAGCGCCTTCACCCTTCGGTACGGTTACGACCGCGCTCCTTGGCTTTGTACAGCAGCGTGTCAGCCGCCTCGACCAGGTCGTCGAGTTGCTCGAAGCGAGCACTGCAGGTCACCAGACCTATGCTCACCGTCATATTCAGCTCCTTGCCGTCCGCCACCAGCGGCGATCGTTCGATCGCCCGGCGCAGACGCTCCGCGGCAGGCCGCGCCTGATCGCCCTCGGTCAGGCTGAAGCACACCAGGAACTCTTCACCGCCCCAGCGGGCTGCCCAGTCGCCGCCGCGCAAAACGGATCGAATCAGCCCGGCAATATGCTGCAGTGCATCATCGCCGACCGCATGGCCATAGCTGTCGTTGATGCGCTTGAAGAAATCGACGTCCACCAGGGCGATGGCAAACAGGCCGTCCTGCCGTGCAGCCCGCTTCCATTCGAGCTGCAGTCTTTCTTCACCGGCACGGCGGTTGGCCAGGCCGGTCAGATGATCGAACAAGGCCAGTTTGGCAATTTGCAGCTCCTGCGCCTTGCGGTCGGTTGAATCATGTCCCACCGACACATAATGGGTGATCTCATCGTGATCGTCACGCACCGGCACAATTGACAAATCGACCCAATAGCGCAGCCCTTCCTTACTGTAATTCAGCACTTCGGCGTGCACCCGCTCGCCGCGCAGCAAGGCTTCGCGGATCTGCCTGCGCGTCGCCTGATCGGTGTCCGGTCCCTGCAGGATACGGGGCGTCTTGCCCTTCACCTCGTCCAGCGCATAACCACTCAAATGCGTGAATGCCTGATTGGCGAAAACGATGTGCTGGCTTCTGTCGGTAATCAGCACCATACGATCGGATACGTCGATGGCGGCAGCGAGCAAACGGCGCTGCTGGATGTCAGACTCGGTCTGGCTCCAATCCACGGCAAAGCCATGCAATATTCGCCCACTCTCGCTATCGACCGCATTGGCAACCACTTTCAGCATGGCACGCTTGCCGTCATAACCATTCGCCCGCACCGTTAAGCTGCCTTTTTTGCCCGACTCGGCCGGCGCGTGCGTGCAGTCGAGCATGCGGGCCCATTCATCCGCCGGGAATACGGTGGTGACCGGCGCGCCGACCACCATCCCGGCCGGGAAACCGACAAAGCGCAGGAATTCGGTATCGGCGTCGACAATGCGATTATCGTCTATGTTGATGGAAAACTGCCCCAGCTTGGCCGCTTCGCAGAAACCGGCCTCGAAGCGGGCCTGCAACATCTGCTCACGCGCGGCAAAATGCGCCGCCAGCTCCTGCAGGCTGCCGCTCACCAGCATGACGAACAGCTGCTCAGCCGCCTGATGCACCCCGTCCAGCTGCCGCACCGCTTCGCTGTGATTGCGCTGCTCAATGGCTTCCTGGACAGTTTCACAAGCAGACTTGAAAGCGCGCAATGCATTGGCGTAGCGGTGCCACAACGCTTCCAATTCTCCGTACAGGTCGTTGGCCTGGGGCAATTCGATCAGCGGCAACTCCGGTTGGAGGCCCGTTTCCTGTTGCATGACGCTGACGGCTAAAGAAAGCTGGCGTATCGACTCCAGCACAGCGGCGAACTCGATCAGCTGCGGCGGAAACTGTGTATGAAACTCGATGATAAGCGGACTCCTGCCGGATAGATGAGCTTATGCCACTATTCTACAGGCAAAAAAAGGGCGCGGGGGTAAGCCCGCGCCATAAATTCCACCAAAGGAGGAGGATGGAGGAGACAACACTGCTGCCCCGGGGAAGGGGCGGATGCAAGTGTTATTAGAATTATCTAATATTATTATTTTTTGTGCAATATTTTTTTACAGCATGATGACAAAATCGTCTCCGGGCCGTTTTTTCTGTCGCCCTTGCATGACAGCGAATGGCAGCGAAGACCGGGTCATTGCGTTCTTCCCACAGCCGGCATGGCCAATCAGCGGCAATCACGCACTTCAGCTTTCTTCCGGCCGTCCAATTACAGTAAAGTAACGGCATGACCCGACGAGGAACGACATGAACACGCCCCAATCCCAATCGTGCGACCTGAAGCTGAGCGGCATGACCTGTGCCGCATGCGCCACGCGCATTGAAAAAGTGTTGAACAAGCAACCCGGGGTGTCGGCCAACGTCAATTTCGCCACCGAGAGCGCCCACCTGACACTGGCCGCGGATGCGCCGCAAATTGCCCAGCTGATTCAGGCCGTGGAAAAAGCCGGCTACGGGGCAGAGCCCATTGCCCATCCCGAAGACGCCCTGGCCAGGGAGGAAGAACCGGTCAATCTATGGCCCTTCTGGACGGGCGTCCTGCTGACCCTTCCGCTGGTGCTGCAAATGGCGTTCATGCAGCCGGCAGAACACGCCGAACTGCTGCCCCGCTGGCTGCAGCTGGTGCTCGCCACCCCGGTTCAGTTCTGGCTGGGGGCGCGCTTTTACAAGGGCGCCTGGCATGCCCTGCGCGGCGGCGGCGCCAATATGGACGTGCTGGTGGCGCTGGGCACATCCATGGCGTACGGCTACAGCCTGGGAGTCACCCTGCTGGGGGCCGCACACCTGCATGTGTATTTCGAGGCCGGCGCGGCCGTCATCACGCTGGTGATGCTGGGCAAACTGATGGAACAGCGGGCCAAACAGCACACCTCCGGCGCCATTCGGAAATTACTGGGTCTGCAGCCTAAAACCGCCCGCATCGAACGCGCTGGCGAACTGCAGGAAATCCCCATCGAACAGCTCAGGCGCGACGATATTGTGATTATTCGCCCGGGCGAGCGCATCCCGGTGGACGGCGAAGTGCTCGAAGGACACTCCAGCGTGGACGAAGCCATGCTCACGGGCGAAAGCCTGCCGGTGAGCAAGCAGGCGGGCGACACCGTGTTCGCGGCGACGCAGAATCAGCAGGGCATGCTGCGTTGCCGCGCCACCGGCGTGGGCAGCGACACCGTGCTGGCGGAAATCATCCGCTGGGTGGCCGCCGCACAAGGCAGCAAGGCCCCCATCCAGCGGCTGGCGGACAAGGTCTCGGGCGTCTTCGTGCCGGTGGTGGTCGGCATTGCTGCGGTCACCTTCCTGGGCTGGTGGCTGCTCGCCGGCAATTTGACGGCGGCTTTGATCAATGCGGTAGCGGTGCTGGTGATCGCCTGCCCGTGCGCGCTCGGATTGGCCACACCCACCGCCATCATGGTCGGCACCGGCATCGGCGCAGAACGCGGCGTGTTGCTGAAAAACGCCGAGGTACTGGAAACAGCCAGCCAACTGGACATCATCCTGTTCGACAAAACCGGCACGCTGACCGAAGGCAAACCCAACGTTCATGCGACAGGGGCGATAGAAGGCAGCGAAGACGCGCTGCTTTCCCTGGCGGCCGGACTGGAGCAAGGCTCCGAGCATCCCCTAGCGCGCGCCATACTGGCCGCAGCCAAACAGCGCGGCCTCGGCTACCCGGCCATCGCAGGATTCACCGCCCACACGGGCGCCGGCGTCAGCGGCGCAATTAACGGCCAGCCCAGTCACGCCGGCAACGCCGCCTTCCTGCAGCAGCAGGGCTATGCCGTGCCGGCCGCGCTGCCGCCGCAAAACGGCACCCGCATCCACGTCGGCCAGGCTGCCCGCTATATGGGTTGGATCGACATCGCCGACCCCTTGCGCGCGGACACGCACGCCATGTTATCCATGCTGCAGGCACAAGGCATCAGCTCGGCCATGGTCACCGGCGACGGGCCGCAGACGGCGCAAGCCATCGCCCAGGCTGCCGGTATCGAGCGCTTTTGGGCCGAAACCACACCGGTGCGCAAGGCGGAAATCGTCAAGCAGTTGCAGGCCGAGGGTAAAAAAGTCGGTTTCGTCGGCGACGGCATCAACGACGCCCCCGCCCTGGCTGCGGCCGATGTCGGCTTTGCCGTGGGCGGCGGCACCGATATCGCCATGGAGACGGCCGATGCCACGCTGATGCATCACCCCGTCAGGAGCAGTCTCACGGCCGTTGAGATATCCCGCGCCACTGTGCGCAAAATTCGTCAGAATCTGTTCTTTGCTTTCGTTTACAATGTGCTCGGCATCCCGCTGGCCGCTTTCGGCATGCTCAATCCGGTCATTGCCGGGGCGGCCATGGCCATGAGCTCGATCTCGGTTGTAAGCAACTCATTGCTGCTCAAGCGGCTGAAATTTTTGCGTTTACCCTGATTTTCTGCCATAACTCAAAAGGAATATTCAAGATGACCCATACTGTACTGAACGTGAGCGGCATGTCCTGCATGGGCTGTGTAAACAGTATCCGCAAAGTCGTCGAACCCATGCCCGGCGTCGAGAAAGTGGATATTTCGCTGGAAGCCGGGCGCGTCGAGGTCGAGCATGACCCGGCCAAGACCACTGTCGACAATCTGAAGCAGGCCATTGAAGACGCCGGCTACGATATCGTCTGACAAAGCTGCTGCAATCAGGGAGGAGAACATCAGTGAGCCTGCTGAGTGAATTCAGGGAATTTGCCGTCAAGGGCAATATGATCGACATGGCCACCGGTATCATCATCGGCGCCGCGTTCAATAAAATCGTCGATTCGCTGGTCAACGACATCATCATGCCGCCGCTCGGCTTCCTCATCGGCGGCGTCGATTTCAAGCACCTGTACTTCAACCTGGGCCCGACCGCCTATGCCAGCATGGAAGAGGCGATCAAGGCCGGTGCGCCGATTATCCGCTACGGCATCTTCATCAATACCCTGGTGGATTTTCTGATCGTTTCATTCACGATTTTCGTCACAATCAAGCTGATCAACCGCCTGCGCGCTGCCAACAACCCGGAACAGGAAATCAGCTAACAGTATGAGTACCAGTAGTTTCAAGCGATTTGCCAAGTCGCTGCTGGGCAAGGCCCGCACAGAGGACAAAGACCTGTCCGCCGTCAAAACGGCCGCGCTGGAAACGATCAACAAGGCGGTCGTCAATTTTTTGGCCAGTCGCGGAGTGGAAGACTTCAAGGTCTATACGCTGGAATACGGCAGCCATCCGATTGTGCTGATCAAGGCAAAACCGCAGAAGAAACTGCGCTTTTCCAACATCCTGGAAGCGCAGATCCGCAACTTCCTGTGCGACAAATTCGAAATTGAGGTGCCGGCGGTTTTTTGGCGTTTCAAAATGGATTACGGCGAAGAGCCCGGGCCGGAACAGGCTGATTACGACTACGACGACGAGGTGCCGACCGTTGCCGAAGCGCCGGAAGGCACAGCAGGTGAAACGACCGCCCAAGCGGAGGCGAAGAGTGAGGAACACGCGACTGTCATCGGTGAATTGTACGACGTGCGCTTCACGCTGAAAACCGGCATGGAAGTTGAGGAAGTCGGCGATACACTGGATTTTGAAGCCTTCCTGCAGGAAACCAAGCCCAGGGCAGAAGAAAAGAAAACCAGCTAGCCCGCGGTCCGTCCTTCAGGCCGGCGGATTCTGCTGCAGATAGCCGAGCACTTCCAACAGGCTCGCCTGCACCGCCTGACGCCGGATCATTTGCCGGTCACCCGGGAAATGCCTGACTTGCGACCAAACGGGGCCGGAGCGCACCGCCCAGCCGAAACAGACCGTGCCAACCGGCTTATTCGGACTGCCGCCGCCCGGTCCGGCAATGCCGCTGACCGACAAGGCGATATTGGCATCGCTGTGCGACAGCGCCCCTTCCGCCATTTCCCTGACCGTCTGCTCGCTCACCGCACCCCAGCGATCCAGCGTTTCCGGTTGCACTCCCAGCAGCGCCATCTTGGCCGCATTGCTGTATGTGATAAAGCCGCGGTCATACCACTGCGAGCTGCCCGGAACGGCCGTCACCACTTCGCCCACCCATCCGCCGGTGCAAGACTCGGCCGTCACCAGCGTCAACCGCTGCTGGCGCATCGCTTGCCCAAGCTGCTCGGCCAGGGCGTACAGGCTATCCATACATGCCCCGCTGCAGCGCAAGCAGTACAAGAATACTGTAACCGGCTGCCAATACGTCATCCAGCATCACACCGAATCCGCCCTTCACTTTTGCATCCACCTGCCTGATGGGGAACGGCTTCATGATATCAAACAGACGGAATAGACCAAAGGCAAGCAGCCACCAGAACCACTGCACAGGCACAAAATGCAGCACCGCGGCAAACGCCACCACTTCGTCCCAGACAATTCCGCCGTAGTCGGCCACCCCCAGGACGCGGCCGGTTTTGTCGCAAGCCCAGATGCCGACCATGAAGGCCAGCAATAGCGCGGCCCCCTGCGCCCAAGCCGGCAAAGGCAACAGCAGGGTGTACAAGACATAGCCGAGCACAGTACCGACCGTACCCGGCGCCTTGGGACTGAGCCCGGTTCCCAGGCCCAAAGCCAGAAGATGCGCCGGGTGGCTTAACAGAAACCTGAAGTCGGGCTTAACGCGCAAGGCGGCATGCTTGTTCATGGGGCGAAGTGGTCATAACCGGTTGGGTGAATTGGCTGGCACACACCCTTCTCGCACAGCTGCAGGCCGGGCTCTGCGGTAATACGCCCGATGCATGTCAGAGTCACCTCAATCTCGCGTGCAATTTGCCGCAAAGTCGTGCTCTGCCCTGCCGGCGCGGTAAACAGCAACTCGTAGTCGTCCCCGCCCGACAGCACACAGTGCCGGACGCTCGCCTCGTTCAGCCGGGCGCGCAACCCAGCCGGAACGGGCAATGCTGCCACGTCGAGCTGCGCGCCAACGCCCGATGCGTCCAAGATATGCCCCAAATCGCCCAACAAACCGTCGGAGATATCCATGGCGCAGGCAATCCGGCCCTGCAAGGCCAGCCCCAGCGGTACGCGCGGCTCGGGCTGTTCCAGCTTCCGTCTGCACTCATCCAGCAAAGCGGTATCCGGCAACGCCAGCCGCCCCTGCAGGTGCGCCAGTCCCGCGGCGGCCATGCCCAGCGTGCCGGATACCCATACCAGGTCGCCCGGCTGCGCGCGGTTGCGTTGCAAAGCCGCGCCGGGCGGGACTTCCCCCATGATCTGCACGCACAGCGTCAACGGACCGCGCGTCGTATCGCCCCCCACCAGATCGACGTTGTACTTGCCGGCCAGCTCGTAAAAGCCGCTGGCGAAGGCCTCCAGCCAGCTTTCATCGACCTCCGGCAGGGCCAGCGACAGCGTTGCCCAGCGCGGACGTGCGCCCATGGCGGCCAGGTCGGACAGGTTCACAGCCAGGGTTTTCCAACCCAGGCGATAGGGGTCGGTATCGGGCAAGAAATGCCGGCCGGCGACCAGCATGTCGGTCGAGACGGCCAGCTGCATGCCGGCCGATGGCTGCAGCAAGGCAGCATCGTCGCCGCCCGACAGCAGCGTCTGGGCCGTCGGGCGGGAGAAAAAACGGCGGATCAGGTCGAACTCGCCCAGCGCCATCGTCAGGCGAGACTATTCGCCGGCCGGGCGACGGCTGTTGGCGGCCACTTCAATGGCGCGGGTCGCCTGTGCCAGCTTGTCCAGCACGCCGTTGACGTACTTGAAGCCATCGGTGCCGCCGTATTCCTTGGCCAGCTCTACCGCCTCGTTGATCACCACGCGGTACGGCACATCGAGCAGGTAACCCAGTTCATAGCCGCCCACCCGCAGAATGGCCAGCTCAATCGGGCTCAGCTCGGCCAGCGGGCGATCCAGATGCGGCTCCAGCGCTCCATCGATCTTGCCGATCTCATCCAGCACGCCTCTGAACAGCTTTTCGAAATACGCCTTGTCGGCCTTGACGTAGAGCGGATCCTCGGTGAATTGCTTGAGAATCAGCGGCGTGTTGTAACCCGTCACGCTCCATTGATAGAGCGCGCGCATGGCCAGTTCGCGCGAGCGGCGGCGGGCGGATTTCATATGCATTTCACCAGATTGGCCATTTCCACCGCCACCATCGCGGCATCGCGGCCCTTTTCGGTCATCCGCTGCAGCGCCTGCGCATCGGTATCGGTCGTGAGAACCCCGTTGGCCACCGGTATCCCCGTCTGCAGCTGCACGTCGGTAATACCGCGGGCGGATTCGTTCGAGACGACTTCGAAGTGGTAGGTGTCGCCGCGAACAACCGCGCCCAGAGCGATCAAGGCGTCGTATTTACCGGTCTGCGCCATTTTTTTCAACGTCAGCGGGATCTCCAGGGCGCCGGCCACCTCGATAATCACGGCATCTTCCTGGCTCACGCCGCGTTTCCCCAGTTCCGCCACGCAGGCGCCCAGCAAACCTTCGCAAATATCGATATTGAAGCGGCTCATCACGATGCCGATTCGCAGCCCCTTACCGTCTATCGAGCACTGCAGATCGGCGATTTTTTCGTAACGTTTTCCCATGATTTTATCCTTGTATCTTCAGGCTGAAGCGGGCTGCAGATAGCCGGTTACTTCAAGATCAAAACCGGTCATGGAGGGCATTTTACGCTCCACGGCCAGCAATTTCATTTTGCGCACCCCTACATCGCGCAGGATCTGTGCGCCGATGCCGTAATTGCGCAAGGCCGAGCGGGCCACCGAGGCCGGTTTGCTGCCGGTCTGCACACGGTGCAGCAGGTCGCCGCCCGACTCGGGCCGATGCAACAGCACGATCACGCCGCTACCGGCATCGGCAATGGTTTTCATGGCCGCGGGCAAGGGCCAGGAGTGGGCGGAGTCCGACATATCGAGCAAATCGACCAGCGACACCGGCTCGTGCACGCGCACCAGCGCTTCCTTATCCGCGTGGATTGCGCCTTTGACCAGCACTAGGTGAGTTTCTTCCGCCGTTTCGTCCTGATAGGCGTACAGACGGAACGCGCCGTAAGCCGTCTGCACTTCGCGTTCGGCGACACGCTGCACCAGTTTTTCCGTCTGACTGCGGTAGTGGATCAGATCGGCAATGGCGCCGATTTTCAGGCCATGTTCTTTGGCAAACTCAATCAGTTCCGGCAAGCGCGCCATGGAACCGTCGTCCTTGAGGATCTCGCAAATCACCGCTGCCGGGGTGAGCCCCGCCAGTTGCGCCAGGTCACACCCCGCTTCGGTATGACCGGCGCGCACCAGCACACCGCCGTTTTGCGCCATCAGCGGAAAAATATGGCCAGGCTGCACAATGTCAGCCGGCACGGCGCTTTTCGCCACGGCTGCCTGCACGGTGCGGGAACGGTCTGCGGCGGAAATACCCGTGGTCACCCCTTCCGCCGCTTCAATGGACAAAGTGAAATTGGTGCCGTGCGGCGAGCGGTTGCTGCTCACCATCAAAGGCAGATCCAGCTGACGGCAGCGCTCTTCCGTCAGGGTCAGGCAAATCAGACCACGGCCGAATTTGGCCATGAAGTTGATCGCTTCCGGCGTGACGAAATCCGCTGCCAGCACCAGATCGCCCTCGTTTTCGCGGTCTTCCTCGTCCACCAGCACCACCATCTTGCCGGCGCGCATGTCGGCGATAATGTCTTCAATCGGGCTCAGGGCCATGGCTAACTCAATTCCTGTCGTCTTTAGTCTTTGTCCGTTGCATCAGTATAGGCCAACAGCCGTTCGGCATAGCGAGCCAGCATATCGACTTCCAGATTCACTTTCACGCCGGCGGCCAAGTGTTTCAGCGCGGTCACGTCCAGCGTGTGCGGGATCAGGTTGATGGCGAACTCGTCGCCCACCACCTGGTTCACGGTCAGGCTCACGCCGTTGACGGTGATCGAGCCCTTGGGGGCAATATAGCGCGACAGCTTGGACGACGCGCGAATGGTCAGCAACATGCAGTCGCCCAGCGGAGCAAACTGCACCACCTCACCCACGCCATCCACATGCCCGCTGACCAGATGTCCGCCCAGGCGGTCGGCCAGACGCAGGGCCTTTTCCAGATTCACCTCGCCATGACCGTCCAGTCCGATGGTGCAGGAGAGGGTTTCCTGCGACACATCAACGGTAAAACTGTCCGGCGTGAACTCGATGACGGTCAGGCACACCCCGTTTACGGCAATACTGTCGCCCACCTGCACGTCGGACATGTCCAGCCCGCCCACATCGATCACCAGGCGCAGACCGGCGCCATTGGGTGTGGCTGCATGAATCGTTCCGACCGCGGCAACAATACCTGTAAACATCAGCTTTCTCCTTGTTGTGGGATAGCCGTAATACGCCAATCGTTCCCCACTGCGCGCATATCGGTAATCTTGAGGCGTATGCAATCCTGCATCTTTGCAAAATCCGGCAGGGCAAACTGCCCGCGTGCCGTATGGCCCATCAGCACCGGCGCGAGATAGAACACCATCTCGTCCACCAACCCGGCAACCAGAAAAGCGCCGTTCAGCGTAGCGCCCGCTTCCACCAGCACCTCATTCAGCTGGCGTTTGCCCAGTTCCTGCAGCAGTTGCGGCAAATCCACCCGCTCGCCTGCGCCGCAGCGCAGCACTTCGGCACCGCGCTCGCCCAGTAGGTGTTCCCGTTCAACCGGCGCGTTATCGGCACACACCAGCAACAGCGGCCCGCCGTCGAGTATTTTTGCCGCTGCAGGCAAACGCAACTGACTGTCCACCACGATCCGCAAGGGCTGGCGTGTAGTAGGCACTTCGCGCACCGTGAGCTGCGGATCATCCTGCAGCACCGTACCAATGCCTGTCAGGACCGCACAGGCCTGTGCCCGCCAGTCATGCACATCACGCCGCGCATCCGGCCCGGTAATCCAGAAGCTTTTGCCATTGGACAGGGCGGTGCGGCCATCCAGGCTGCTGGCGACTTTGACCCGCACAAACGGCCGCTGCCGCGTCATGCGGCTGACGAAACCGGCGTTAAGAAGCTTGGCCTGCGCTTCCAGCACGCCGCCATCGACCCGAATGCCGGCTTCGCGCAAGCGCTGCAGGCCACGCCCCGCCACCAGCGGGTTCGGGTCCTGCATGGCCACGACCACCCGGCTCACGCCGGCCGCCGCCAGCGCATCGGCGCAGGGAGGCGTGCGCCCGTGATGGCTGCACGGCTCCAGTGTCACATAGGCGGTCGCGCCCCGCGCCTCATCGCCGGCGGCCCGCAGGGCATGCACTTCCGCATGCGGTTCGCCCGCACGCTCGTGCCACCCCTCGCCCACCACCTTGCCAGCACGCGCAATGACGCAGCCGACGCGCGGATTGGGGCTGGTGGTATAGCGCCCTTTTTCCGCCAGGCGCAGTGCCTGGGCCATCAAGGCAAAATCGTCGGCCACGGTCACTGCGTCAGAGATCCCGGATCACGTCGCGGAAATCGTCGACGTCCTGGAAACTGCGGTAGACGGATGCGAAACGGATGTAGGCGACCTTATCCAGCTTGTGCAGTTCACGCATCACCATTTCGCCGATTTCACGCGAGGGGATTTCCCGTTCGCCGCGGGCCAGCAGGCTTTTCACCACATGCTCGACGGCTTCGTCGACCTGCGCGGTTGCCACCGGACGCTTGTGCAAGGCGCGCTTGAAGCTCACGCGCACCTTCTCGCGATTGAACTCCTCGCGGCTGCCGTTGCCCTTGATCACCTGCGGCATGCGTAATTCCACCGTTTCATAGGTGGTAAAACGCTTGTTGCAGGCCGTGCAGCGACGTCGGCGACGGATAGCGTCGTCTTCCTCGCTGGCGCGGGTTTCAATCACCTGGGAGTCGGGGGCACCGCAGAAGGGGCATTTCATCGCTTAGCGTGAGGCGTGCAGCGCGGGGAGCGAGGCGAAAACCCTCATCTCGTCTTACGCCTTACGCCTCTCCTCACGTCAGATCAGCCGTATACCGGATACTTGCTGGTCAGCGCCTTCACCGCACCGGCCACGCGAGCGATGTTGGCCTCGTCAGTCGGTTTTTCCAGCACGTCGGCGATCAGGTTGGCCAGTTCTTCCGCTTCGATTTCCCTGAAGCCGCGGGTGGTCATGGCCGGAGTACCGATACGGATACCGCTGGTCACGAACGGTTTTTGCGGGTCATTCGGAATGGAGTTCTTGTTCACGGTAATGTGCGCCTGCCCCAGCGCCGCTTCGGCATCCTTGCCGGTGATCTGCTTGGCCTGCAGGTCGACCAGGAACAGATGGCAATCGGTACGGCCTGACACGATGCGCAAGCCGCGCTCCTGCAGCACCTTGGCCATCACGCGGGCGTTGGCGATCACCTGTTCCTGGTACAGTTTGAATTCCTTGCTCATGGCTTCCTTGAACGCCACGGCCTTGCCGGCGATCACATGCATCAGCGGACCGCCCTGGGTGCCGGGGAAGATGGTGGAATTGAGCGGTTTTTCAAACTCGGCGCGCGACAGAATGATACCGCCGCGGGGACCGCGCAGGGTCTTGTGAGTGGTGCTGGTCACAAAGTCGGCAATGCCAATCGGGCTGGGGTAATGACCGGCCGCAATCAGACCGGCATAGTGAGCCATGTCGACAAACAGGTAAGCACCCACGCTGTCGGCGATTTCACGGAATTTTTTCCAGTCGATCACCAGCGCGTAGGCAGACGCGCCCGCCACGATCATTTTCGGCTTGTGCTCGTGCGCCAGACGCTCGACCTCGGCGTAATCGATTTCTTCGGTTTCCGGATGCAGGCCGTAAGTCACGGCCTTGTAGATCTTGCCGGAGAAGTTCACGGAAGCCCCGTGGGTCAGGTGGCCACCGTGCGCCAGCGACATGCCCATGATGGTGTCGCCCGGCTGCAGCATGGACATGTACACGGCAGCGTTCGCCTGCGAACCGGAGTGCGGCTGCACGTTGGCGTACTCGGCGCCGAACAGCTGCTTGGCACGATCGATCGCCAGCTGCTCCACCACGTCCACATATTCGCAACCACCGTAGTAGCGCTTGCCCGGGTAGCCTTCGGCATACTTGTTGGTCAGTACGGAGCCCTGGGCTTCCATGACCGCGGGGCTGGTGTAGTTTTCCGAGGCGATCAGCTCGATGTGCGCTTCCTGACGCACACGCTCGCCTTCCATGGCTTGCCACAGCTCTTGATCGATCTTGGAAAGGGTGTTTTCGGCTTTGAACATGGGGAACCTGCTCGCAAGGTAAAAAATGACGTTTATTCTAGCATTTTTTAAGGCGGTTTTGGGCTTTGCCGCTGTACCCCTCTTAACACCGAACGCCCGCCAGTCAGACGCACAAGCAACAAAAATGCCGCCCGGCTTTCGCCGGGCGGCATTGACTCAATCACAACACGTTCGACTACGGGAGTCAAACCAGTCGATTTACCCAATCATTTTCGGTCACTTTGCGGCCTTGGCCGCCTTGTCGGCCCACTGCTTGGCCAAGGCGGGATCGGCCTTCACACCGTCCAGACCCTTCTCGTAGATGTGCGCCAGGCTTTTCATGGCCATGACATTGCCGTTATCAGCCGCTTTGTTGAACCAGTACAGCGCCTGCTTGTAATCCTGTTTTTCCTTGTAGCCGCTCTCGTAACGGGTCGCCAGCTGATATTGACCGAGCGCATCGCCTTCCGCCGCCATCTTGTGCAGATCAACCGGATGCTGATGCAGCGTTTCCATGAAGGCGTAGCCGCTGTTGCGCACGAATTTGACGATTTCCGCCACGGCATCGTAGCCGCTCTCGGCCGCTTTGGCCAGGAGGTTGCCGGACAAATCCGGGGCGTGCTGCGCCATTTCCTGCTCCGCCGGCATCTGTTTCAGCAATGCCTTGGCCTCGTTATTGTCTTCCACGGCAGCGCGATTGAGCCAGTAACGGGATTTCTTCAGGTCCTTGGACACCCCTTCGTTACCGTACATGTACAGCTGCCCCAGTTCCAGCATGGCGCGCGAATTGCCGCGATTGGCCGCCTTTTCCCACCAGTCGGCACTCAGCTGCAGATTTTTCCGCACGCCGTGGCCTTGCGCATACAGGTCGCCCAGCATGCGCTGGGCGGCGGGATTGCCGCGTGCGCCGGAACGCTCCAGCCAGTAGGCGGCCTGGCCGGCATCCTTTTGCACGCCGCCGTCGCCATGCAGGTATTCCAGACCCAGCATCAGCTGGGCGCCGTCGTCGCCGCGCTCGGCGGCATTGCGGACCAGCGTGGTTTCCTGCGGCGTCATGGCCAGCGCCAATGCCGGCGCCAGCAACATGACCGGAAGCATGCGACGCAACGCGGTTTTCATCATTTCCATCCCTACTTTCCCACTCAGATTCAAATCTCGTTCAGACGGCTTCTGCCCACAAATCGTATTCATCCGCATCGACCACCTTCACCTCAAGCATGTCGCCCGGCTGGAAGGGACGGTGGCCTGTCACGTACACCAACCCGTCAATTTCGGGCGCATCGGCCTTGCTGCGGGCAATGGCCTCATTGTCCTCGGTGACCTCGTCCACCAGCACGGTAATGGTCTGGCCGATTTTCTTTTCCAGCTTGGCGCCGCTGATCTGGGCCTGCAGCTCCATCAAGCGCGCCTTGCGCTCTTCCTTGATCTCTTCCGGCACATGGCCTGCCAGCGCATTGGCGGTGGCCCCTTCGATGGCGGAATAGGTAAAGGCGCCGGCATGGTCGAGCCGGGCTTCTTCCAGGAAATCCAGCAGCATCTGAAAATCCTCTTCCGTCTCGCCGGGAAAGCCGGTGATGAAGGTGCTGCGCAGGGTGATTTCCGGACAGATGCTGCGCCAGGTGCGGATGCGCTCCATGGTCTTTTCGATATCGCCCGGACGCTTCATGGCACGCAGAATTTTCGGGCTGGCATGTTGAAACGGCACATCCAGGTAGGGCAGGATTTTGCCCTCGGCCATCAGCGGAATGAGTTCATCCACACTGGGATAGGGGTACACGTAATGCAGACGCACCCAGGCCCCCAGTTCGCCCAATGCGCCGGCCAGTTCGGTAATGCGGGTTTTGAGCGGCTTGCCGTTCCAGAAACCGGTGCGGTATTTCACATCCACGCCATAGGCACTGGTGTCCTGTGAAATGACCAGCAGTTCCTTCACACCGGCCTTGACCAGGCTTTCGGCTTCCTGCATCACATCGCCCACCGGACGGCTGACCAGCTTGCCGCGCATGGAGGGAATGATGCAGAAGGTGCACGAGTGGTTGCAGCCTTCGGAAATCTTCAGATAGGCATAGTGTTTGGGCGTCAGGCGCACACCCTGCGGCGGAATCAGATCGGTATAGGGATCGTGCGGCTTGGGGCTGTGGGCATGCACGGCGGCCATCACTTCGTCGGTGGCGTGCGGACCGGTCACGGCCAGCACCTGCGGATGCACTTCCTTTACCACGTCGCCCTTGGCACCCAGGCAGCCCGTCACAATGACCTTGCCGTTTTCATTCAGCGCTTCGCCGATAGCGTCGAGCGATTCTTCCACGGCGGAGTCGATGAATCCACAGGTATTCACCACCACCAGGTCGGCGTCCTGATAACTGGGCACGATAAGATAGCCTTCCGCGCGCAGCTGCGTGAGAATCCGCTCGGAATCGACCGTCGCCTTGGGGCACCCCAGGGAGACAAAACCTACTTTAGGCACCGCTTTGTTGCTCAAGGCTGTTTCCTGTCCTGCTCTACATTGCCACAACCACGGGAGCGGCGCATAATAAGGCGCTCCCCTGCAGCAGAAATTTCCAATATTACGTTCATGTACATCATTGCGATAGCTTGGCTCTATGTCACGTTCATGATGGCGCTGGCCAGCGGCAACTTTGTCAGCGGCTTCATGACTTTCATGTTCTACGGCCTGTTGCCGTGCGCCCTGTTTATCTGGCTGGTCGGCACACCGCAGCGCCGCCGGAACAAATTACGCATCCAGAAAGTAGCGGGCCAGGGTGACGGTAGCCACGCCGAGAGCGATTAACACCACCTGCTGTACGGTAGCCGGCAATTCCGGCCGTTTATGCAGGCCCGGGATCAGATCGGCCACCGCAACATAAATCATGCTGGCCGCCGCAATCGCCAACAGATAGGGCACCGCGCTGGTCGCGGAAGACAGCGACAGATAGCCGATGACGCCACCCGCCGCCATGGCCAGACTGGATAAGAGATTAAGCGCCAGCGCCTTTTTGCGGCTG
The DNA here is from genome assembly GCA_021851875.1 of Pseudomonadota bacterium. GTDB lineage: Bacteria > Pseudomonadota > Gammaproteobacteria > Burkholderiales > JAJZQI01 > JAJZQI01. The sequence continues at coordinate 158,326 of JAJZQI010000002.1, forward strand.
TAGCCGGAATGCAGCAGAATGACGAAATCGCCCACTTCCTGCGGAATCTCATGCGCAATGATCGCCAGCGAGGTCACCAGTCCGAGCTGGATGTCGGTCAGGAAAGCCGCGGCAATCAGCACGCCGTCGACAAAATTGTGGAAGGTATCGCCGATGATGATCATCAGGCCGCTGCGGCCGTGGTCATGCGCCACATGCACTTCGCACTCGTCTCCGTGGCAGTGACGCCAGAGCACCAGCTTCTCCAGCACGAAAAAAGCCAGAATCCCGCCCAATATGGTCGCCATCAAAGCCGGAACCGGCGCGCCGGACTCCAGTGCATGCGGCAGAATCTCGACGAACACCGCCCCCAACAGGGCGCCGATAGCGTAACTGACGAACGCCGGCACCAAAGCGGCATTGGCCGTCAGGGCAAACAGCCCGGCCACGACCACACTCAGTACGCCGCCCAGCACCGTCGCAAGACCAATCCAGCCCAATACGCTCATACACGCATCGCAGAAAATTAAAACGTTTAATTATACGGCATTCCGGCGGGGCCGGATATTGCCGCCCCTTTTTTACGGGACCGCCAGCCGTTTTGGCGTGTCGGACATTTTCATCTACAATCGGTCCGATACCACAAAAACACATGCTTCCCAAGGAGAATCCATGCTGATCAGCGCACCCGCCATTGCTTCGTTCCAGCCACCCAAACGCACCCTGATGGGTCCCGGCCCGTCCGACGTGCCGCAGCGTATTCTGGATGCAATGGCGCGCCCGACAATCGGCCACCTGGACCCCGCCTTCACCGACATGATGGAACAGCTCAAATCGCTGCTGCGTTATGCCTTCCAGACTCAGAACAAACTGACCTTCCCGGTATCCGGCCCTGGCAGCGTGGGCATGGAAACCTGCTTCGTCAATCTGGTTGAACCCGGCGACAAGGTCATCGTGTGCATCAACGGCGTATTCGGCGGCCGCATGCTGGAAAACGTCAAACGCTGCGGCGGCGCGCCCGTCGTTGTGAACGACGACTGGGGCGCCCCGGTTGACCCGAACAAGGTGGCCGACGCATTTGCCGCCAACCCCGACGCCCGCATCCTCGCCTTCGTGCATGCCGAAACCTCCACCGGCGCGCAATCCGATGCGGCCAGCCTGGCGCAGATCGCCCGTCGCCACGGCGCCCTCGCCATCATGGACTGCGTCACCTCGCTGGGCGGCACCCCGGTGCTGCTGGATGAGTGGGGCATCGATGCCGCTTACTCCGGCAGCCAGAAATGCCTGTCCTGCACGCCGGGCCTGTCGCCGGTGAGCTTCAGCGAGCAGGCGCTGGACAAGATTCGCCAGCGTAAAACGCCCGTGCAAAGCTGGTTCATGGATTTGAACCTGGTGCTGGGATACTGGAGCGGCGAAGGCAAACGTACCTACCACCACACCGCGCCGATCAACCCGCTGTACGGCCTGCACGAAGCGCTAGTGATGCTGGCCGAAGAGGGCCTGGAAGCATCATGGGCACGTCACCGCGCGCAACATGAGGCGCTGAAAGCCGGGCTGGAAGGCATGGACATCCGTTTTGTGGTCGAGGAAAACGCCCGCCTGCCGCAACTCAATGCCATCCACATCCCGGACGGGGTGGACGATGCTGCGGCACGCACTCGCCTGCTGCAGGAATTCAATCTGGAAATCGGCGCCGGACTCGGCGCGCTGGCCGGCAAGGTATGGCGCATCGGCCTGATGGGTTACAGTGCCCGCAAGGACAACGTCGATTACTGCCTCGCAGCCGTCAAGAGCGTGATTTAAACACTTACTCCAGCCAGACCACCGCCGCCATGCGGCCGGTCTGGCCGTCGCGGCGGTAGGAATAAAAACGCTCCGCATCGCTCACGGTGCAATCCGTCCCGCCATAAACGGCACTTACCCCCATCTGCGCCAAGCGCTGGCGCGCCAACAGATAAATGTCCGCCAGCCATTTGCCCGGGCTGGCTGCGGTGAACGCTGCGGCTGCTTTGGCGTCGTGCGCCACAAACGCCTGCCGCACCTCGTCACCCACTGCGAATTTTTGCGGCCCGATGGCGGGGCCGAGGTAAGCCAGCACGTCTTCGCCGGCCACCTGCATGCCGGCGACAGCCGCTTCCAGCACGCCATCGAGCAAACCGCGCCAGCCGGCATGCGCGGCGGCGACGACCGTACCCGCCCGGTTGCAGAACAAGGCAGGCAGACAGTCGGCGGTCATCACCACGCACACCTGTCCGGCCGCATGAGCGACACTGGCATCCGCTTCCACCCCCGCCTGCGCCTTTGCCACATCAACCACCCGCGTGCCATGCACCTGCTTCAGCCACAGCGGCTCGGCTGGCGTCAGTTGGCGAACCAGCGCACGATTGCGAACCACCGCCTGCGGATCGTCGCCCACATGATCACCCAGATTCAGACTGTCGAACGGGGGCTGGCTCACCCCGCCCGCGCGGGTAGTGATAAACGCCCGCACGCTCTGCGGTGCAGGCCAGTTTGGAACAATCACATCAAGACTCATCGCGGTTCACTCTTATAGCTGGCTGCGCAGCCCATTCAACAGCTGCTCCATGTCTTCCGGCAAAGGCGCCTGCCAGACCATCTGTTCCTGACTGACCGGGTGCGTCAGTGCCAGTTGTGCCGCATGCAATGCTTGGCGGGGAAAATCGGCCGCACTGCCGCGGCTTTTACCGTATACCGGGTCGCCCACCAACGGGTGCCCCAGGCTCAGCATGTGCACGCGAATCTGGTGGGTCCGGCCGGTCTCAAGCCGGCAGCGCACGAGGGTACAGCCCGGCAACTGCTCCAGCACTTGGTAATGCGTCACGGCCGCCTTGCCCGACTCCACCACGGCCATTTTCACCCGCTGGGTGGGATGGCGGCCTATGGGAGCGTCGACCCGGCCGCTGCCGTTCAACACCCCTTCGACCAGCGCCAGATATTCGCGCTTTACCGTGCGCGCCTGCAGTTGACGCACCAGATCGGTTTGCGTTGTCAGCGTCTTGGCCACCACCATCAGGCCGCTGGTATCCTTATCCAGGCGGTGCACGATACCGGCCCGCGGCACCCCGGCAACTTGCGGAAAATGATAAAGCAGCGCGTTGAGCAGCGTACCGCTCCAATTGCCGCTGCCGGGGTGCACGACCAGGCCGGCCGGCTTGTTGATCACGGCCAGCACGTCATCCTGATAGACCATATCGAGCGGGATATTTTCCGGGCCGAAAGCGACTTCGCCGGGGTCTTGTTCCGGCTCAAGCACGATGACCTCGCCGCCCCACACTTTATCCTTGGGCGAAAACGTTTTGCCATCGACCCACACGCGCCCGGCCTTGATCCACTGCTGCAAACGGCTGCGGGAAAACTCCGGCAACAGGTGCGCCAGCGCCTGGTCCAGACGCATGCCAGCCAGTCCGGCAGGAACGGAGAGTTCAACCGGCTGTTCAACACACTCGAACTCGTCCTCATTTACGTTATAATGGTCTGGTTGACTTTCAGGGTGTCCCATGCGAAACCGTATCGTAATGTTGTTGCTTGCCGCCAGCCTTGCCGGTTGCGGCCTGTTACCCGAGCAGATTGATGAAACCCGTGGCTGGTCGGCTGCCAAACTCTACGCCGCCGCCATGGATTCGATGAATGACAAGGATTATACGCAAGCGATCAAGTATCTGGAAAAACTTGAGTCGCGCTATCCTTACGGCGTGTATGCGCAACAGGCGCAAATGGAAGTCGCCTACGCCTACTACAAGTCCAGCGAGCCGGCATCCGCCATCGCCGCCGCCGACCGCTTTATCAAACTACACCCGGACAACCCGCACGTCGATTATCTTTACTACCTGAAGGGTTTGGTCAACTTCAACGACAACAGCGGCTTTTTCGCTTCCATCAGCGACCAGGACATGAGCGAGCGCGACCCGAAAGCGGCACGCGAATCCTTTGATGCCTTCAAAACCCTGGTGGACCGTTTTCCCGACAGCAAATACCGCGAGGATGCGATTGCCCGCATGAGTTATCTGGTCAATTCGCTGGCCGACCATGAAGTCAATGTCGCGCGCTACTATTACAACCGCGGCGCCTACCTGGCTGCCGCCAACCGCGCCCAGGACGCCATCAAGGATTACCCTGGCACCCCTGCCCGCGAACGCGCGCTGGCGCTGATGATGTACAGCTACAAGAAACTCGGCCTGACGGACTTGAAAAACGATGCCGAACGCGTACTGAAGCTGAACTTTCCCAAGAGCATTTACCTGACCAGCGACAGTTTCGAAGCCAAACGCGCCTGGTGGCAGTTCTTCTAACGTTGCATCCCACTCCCTCCGGGTGCGGATGCCCCCGCACCCATTAAGGCTTTTTTAACTGAGCCTTTGTGCGCATCGGCTACCACGCATCAGGCGTCTCAGAGCCGATCCGCTTTGCTTTCTTCTGCCCGGCAGCTCCTATTTCTCAGAGGGAACCGCTATGGATCTGACTATTTCCCCATCATGTACAGCAGCAAGTTGGCTATCGACCAACACGGCTTGGCAGCAAACAAGCCGCTGGTGGACTATGACCTGGACTCACTCGCCCTGGTGGAATCGCTGTTTTCCATCAAAGATCTGGAAACTGGCCGGACTGGTCGACGATATCCTGCAGACCCAGGCATGACCGCTGGCACGAGTTGCACTTAGCGGCATTGGACTGGGTTCACCGCCGGGTTCTGACCGCAAACGGCATTTGATCGGCTGATACATGGGAAGTCGGACCACGGAAAATTCAGCGGGCGTGCTGATCAGCCCGTGCAACAACAAAACAGAAAATGAAATTCAGCTTAAATAGCCACGTCGCCGGTTTCACCAGTACGGATACGCACCACTTGCTCGACCGGCATGACGAAAATCTTGCCGTCACCGATCTTGCCGGTGCGGGCGGCCTTGATGATCGCATCCATCACGGTATCGAGCTTGTCATCGCCGATCACAATTTCGATTTTGACCTTGGGCAGGAAATCCACGACATATTCAGCGCCACGGTACAGCTCGGTATGCCCCTTCTGGCGGCCGAAACCCTTGACTTCCGTCACGGTCAGGCCGGTCACACCGACTTCCGACAACGCTTCGCGCACTTCATCCAGCTTGAATGGCTTGATGACCGCTTCGATTTTTTTCATTGCTTGTCTCCCAAATTTAGAGTGTGTGCCGCGCCCCGATTCTTTGCAGTCTCGGCGCAGGCTAAGTTGCATCGTGATTCTTGCCGCCGGCGCTGTTAACCAGCAGGTCTGTCGGCGGGCGAAACTTGGAGGTGATCGGATAACGCCAATCCTTGCCGAAACCGCGGGTCGTTATCCGCACACCCACTGCCGCCTGTCGGCGCTTGTATTCGCTCTGGGCGATCAGCCGGACAACACGTTCCACATCGGTTTTATTATAACCTGCCTGGACAATTTCCCAGGGAGATTCGTCGAGTTCGACAAAGCGCTCGATGATGGCATCCAGCACATCATAGGGCGGCAGACTGTCCTGATCGGTCTGGCCGGCGCGCAGCTCGGCCGACGGCGGCCGGGTGATCACGCGTTCGGGAATCACCGCTCCAAGCATATTGCGATACCTGGCCAGGCGGTAGACGCGCGTTTTCAGCACATCCTTCAACACGGCGAAGCCGCCCGCCATGTCGCCATACAGGGTGGCATAGCCGACCGCCGATTCACTCTTGTTGCTGGTGGTCAGCACCAGTTTGCCGAATTTGTTCGACAAGGCCATCAGCAGCATGCCGCGAATGCGCGCCTGAATATTTTCTTCCGTCAGGTCCGCCGGCTTGCCGGCGAACTCCGGCGCCAAGGCGGTTTCAAATGCCGCAAACAGGGGCTCGATGGCAATTTCCCGGTATTTGACGCCAAGCGCCTCGACCATCAGGCGCGAATCGTCCACGCTCATGTCCGCGGTGAATTGCGACGGCATCATCACCGCCTCGACCTTGTCGGCGCCCAGCGCATCGACGGCAATGGTCAGCACCAGCGCCGAATCGATGCCGCCCGACAAACCCAGCAGAACGCCCGGAAAACCATTTTTGCCGATGTAATCACGCACACCCTGCACCAGAGCGCGGTAAATGCAGGCATCCTCATCCAGCAACGGCACCTGCGCACCGGGCTGCGGCTTGGCCTGATCCAGTTCGACCAGCACCAGACTGGCATCGAATTGCGCGGCCTGCTGGCACACCTCACCCTGCTCTGTCATGACGAAAGACCCGCCATCGAAGACCAACTCGTCCTGTCCGCCGACCAGGTTGACATACACCAGCGGAATACCGGACTCGGCCACCCGCTCGCGTGCGACGGCATAGCGGCTGAGCTGCTTGTGCAAATGGAAGGGGGAGGCATTCAGCACCAGCAAGACTTCGGCGCCGGTCGCCGCACTGGCCTCAGCCGTACCGCGATGCCAGATATCGGCACAGATATTCACGCCGAAGCGCAGCCCAGCATGCTCGAACACACAGGGCTCCGTACCCGGCGTGAAATAACGCACCTCGTCGAACACCGTGTGATTCGGCAGCTGCTGTTTATGGTAGGTGGCAATGACTTCCCCGCCGCGCAGCACCGAGGCGGCGTTGAAAATATCCTCCCCCACGCGATGAACGTGACCGACCACAACGGCCATTTCGCCCGCCAGCGTGCCCAGTTTTTTGGCCAGGGCGTGCAGGGCTTGCTCGCTGGCGAGAGCGAAATCGGGCCGCAGAAGCAGATCTTCCGGCAAATAACCGCACAAACCCAGCTCAGGCGTCAGCAGCACTCGCGCGCCGGCCACCTGTGCCTTGACGGCAAACTCGGCGATCAGCGACGCATTGCCGGCCAGGTCGCCGACCACTGCATTCATCTGGGCAAGGGCGATGTACATGGTCTATTTTCCGGCGCGTTTGATCGCTTCGACCACCGAGGCTCCCAGATCGGCCGGCGACTTGGCCACCACCACGCCGGCGGCTTCCAGCGCGCGGATCTTGTCTTCCGCCTTGCCGCTGCCGCCCGCGATGATGGCGCCCGCGTGGCCCATGCGCTTGCCCTTGGGCGCGGTCTGGCCGGCAATATAACCGGCCACCGGCTTGGTCACGTGGGCCTTGATGAACTCGGCCGCTTCTTCTTCGCGGCTGCCGCCGATTTCACCCACCATGATGATGGCTTCGGTTGCCGCATCATCCTGGAACATCTGCAGCACATCGATGAAATCCAGCCCCTTGATCGGGTCGCCGCCGATACCGACACAGGTGGTCTGCCCCAGGCCCAGATGGGTGGTCTGATGCACCGCCTCGTAGGTCAGCGTGCCGGAACGGGACACGATGCCCACCTTGCCTTTTTTGTGGATGCTGCCCGGCATGATGCCGATCTTGCATTCGTCCGGCGTGATGATACCGGGGCAGTTCGGCCCGATCAGTTTGGCGCCGTTGGCACGCAGCGCGGCTTTCACGTTCAGCATGTCACGCACCGGAATGCCTTCGGTAATGCACACGATCAGGCCCACGCCGGCATCGGCGGCTTCCATGATGGAATCGGCGGCAAACGAGGCTGGTACGTAGATCACGCTGGCGTCGGCGCCGGTAGCCTTGACTGCATCGCGCATGGTGTTGAAGACTGGCAGATTGAGGTGAATCTGGTCACCCTTGCCCGGCGTCACGCCGCCGACCATCTGGGTGCCGTAAGCCAGCGCCTGCTCGGAATGGAAGGTGCCCTGCTTGCCGGTAAAGCCCTGGCACAGCACTTTGGTGTTTTTATTGACGAGAATACTCATGCGGCAGCTCCCTTGGCGGCGGCAACAGCCTGAATGGCCGCGTCGGTAAGGCCATCGGCGGAAATGATCGACAGGCCGGAATCGCGCAGCATCTGCTTGCCCAGCTCCACATTGGTGCCTTCCAGACGCACGATCACAGGCACCGTCACGCCCACTTCCTGCACCGCCTTGATAATGCCCTCGGCAATGATGTCGCAGCGCATGATACCGCCGAAAATATTCACCAGAATGGCCTTCACCGCATCGTCGGAGAGGATGATCTTGAAAGCCCTGGCCACGGTTTCCGCCGTGGCGCCGCCGCCCACATCGAGGAAGTTGGCCGGCTCGCCGCCGTGCAGTTTGATCACGTCCATGGTCGCCATGGCCAGGCCCGCGCCGTTCACCAGACAGCCGATGTTGCCGTTCAGGGCGATATAATTCAGCCCGGCGGCATGCGCGGCCGCTTCCTTCGGGTCGTCCTGGCTCGGATCGCGTTTGTCGGCCAGGTTCTTCTGCCGGTACAGTGCGTTGTCGTCCACGCTCACCTTGCAATCGAGCGCCACCAGGCGGCCATCGTCGGACACCACCAGCGGATTGACCTCCAGCAGCGACAGATCGGATTCCATGTAAAGTTTATAGAGCGCCTTCAGGACGCGCGTCGCTTCCTGAATCTGCTTGTCTTTCAGGCCGAGGAAGAAGGCGATGTTGCGGCACTGGAAGTCCTGCAGGCCCATCAGCGGGTCGCACACTTCGCGGATGATTTTTTCCGGCGTGTCGCGCGCCACGTCTTCAATATCCATGCCGCCGGCGGCCGAGGCCACCACCACCACGCGCTCATGCTCGCGGTCGGTCAGCACGGACAGGTACAGTTCGCGGGCGATGCCGAACACTTCCTCGACCAGCACGCGAGACACCAGCTGGCCATCCGGGGCATTCTGGTAAGTCACCAGTTTCTTGCCCAGCAGTTCATCGGCTACGGTGCGCAGCTCTTCCGAACTGTTCACCAGCTTCACACCGCCGGCCTTGCCGCGGCCACCCGCGTGGATTTGCGCCTTTACCACCCAGCGGTCACCGCCGATGTAACTGGACGCCACTTCCACGTGGCCGCTGTTTTCTACCACCACACCCCGCGGGGTGGGCACTTCGAAGGCGCGCAGGAGTTCCTTGGCCTGGTATTCGTGCAAATTCATGAGAGACTTCTTACCGCAATAGCAAAAAGATGAATTGTGGCTGAAAAAAGCCGCCCTCGCCAGTGGTTGAAGACCTGGTGAAGCTCAGTTGCCACGCTGTGAGCCATTTAACCTGCCTGTCACCGATTCTTTCTAGCATTGCAACTGCCCCCAATATGGAGGACTTAAGCAGCATGCTGCCCATCCTGATTACCGAGCGTCTTGTGTTGCGCCCCTTCCTGCCGGCCAACGCGGATTGTGTGCAACAGCTGGCCGGAGACATCCGCGTGGCCGAACCGACCGGCAGCATTCCGCACCCCTACCCCGCCGGCGCAGCCGAAACATGGATCAGCGGACTGGAGCAGCTATTTGAAGAAGGCAAGGCGATTACTCTTGCCATCACCTGCAAGAGCACTGGCGAACTGCTTGGCGCGGCCAGCTTGCACAGTCTCTCACAGCAACATGCCAGAGCCTGTCTGGGATACTGGCTAGGGCACGACTATTGGGGTCGCGGCATCTGTCCGGAAGCCGTTGCCGCGCTCATCCACCATGCACACGAACAGCTCGGCACAACCCGCATCGTAGGCGAATGCCTGAGCCGCAATCGCGCTTCTGCCCGCGTACTGGAAAAACTCGGCTTGACGCTCGAAGCCCGGCTCCGACAACACGTCTTTCACCGTGGGAAGTTTGAGGATTACGATGTCTATGGCTTGAATCTTCCGGGACCTGAATCTTCCGGACTGGCAGAACCCCTGATGCATCAGCCCGGCGAAACAGGTTGACAAGAAAAATTCATTAATTATGCTTAACGCAGCGATGCAAGAGTCATAAAAAACCGAGCCATAAAAACCGGCGAAGCCGTTTATTGCGTTTTCAACCAAGATAGAACCGACACCCCGGGGATCCATCATGCACAAACGTTCCACCATGTTGTTTCTGACCGCAAGTTTGCTGATCAACCCGCTTATTTCATCCGCGGCCGACAGCGCCGCCAATTATTGGCTCAGTGTCGCCACCGACAGCGGCGGCATGGCCTCCGCAATGGGCAAACAAGCAGCCGCCGAGTCGGTTGGCGGCGGCTTCCTCGGCGGTCTGTTCGGCAGCATTACGGGCAAAGCCGGCAATATGGTTTCCGGACCGAACCGTTCGCTCCTGCTGCAACTGAACTCGCCGCAAAGCCTGCCGACCGATCCACGCACGGTACACGATATTCCCAAGGGCATGTCGATGGGCGACAGCCTGCCGCTGCTGATTCCCGAGCCCGGCAAAACAAGCCCGGTAACGGAAGAGCGGACGCCCTATGAAAAAGGCGAAAAACCCAAAGGCCGCATGCTGATTTATTGGGGCTGTGGCGACAAGGTCGGCGCGGGCCAACCCAAAATCATCGATTTCGCCAAAATGGTGGCCACCAGCCTGCCCAGCCGCCATGGCTCGACCGTCTATCCGCCCTCCCCCAGCCGCGGAAAAATCTACGCCGACTGGCCCAACCGCGAGAACAGCAAAAGCATTCCTTCCGATGCTTCGCTGGTGGGCGATCATTTCGTGCATGGCAACTTCACGCCGGATATCCATTTCAGCCTCGACAAGCAACAGGATTTCATGGCGCCGGTGGAGCTCGGCAACAAGGGCAGCACGCTGAACTGGAAAACCATCCCGACAGCCATTGGCTATTTCATCATGGCCAGCGGCAGCAGCGGCAATGGCGACATGATCGTCTGGACCTCCAGCCGTGAAGCCGACATGGGCTGGGGCATGATGGATTATGTGCCGACACCCGACGTGCGCAAGTTTGTCAAAAGCAAGGTGGTGCTGCCGGCCGATGCAACCGAATGTGCCATCCCGGCAGAAGTCGCCGGCAAAAGCCAGGGCATGATGGCGCAGATGATCGCCTACGGCGAAGACCTGAATACGGCCTGGCCGGTCAAACCGCAAAAACCCCAGGCTTATGTGAAGGTACGGCTGAAATCGACCGGCTCGCTGATGCTGGGCAATCAAACCCAGGGCACGGCTGCCGCCGGCGGCAGCGATGGCGGCCGCAGTTACAGTTCCGCACCACGGGAAAAGAGCAGCACTGAAAAGGCCGTTGACGGCGTTCAGTCCATTCGCAGTCTGTTCGGCTTCTGACATTGCTCCGGAGCCGGCCCGGACCGGCTCCAAACAGGCCTCCATTGCCACTTGACCGGTCCAACCTTGCCCCAGCGCTGCTGATCATCGCCTGCGCCCTGCTGGCATACGCCAACAGTCTGCCTGGCAGCTTCCAATATGACGACTTCAACGTCATTGTCGATGAGCCGGCTGTGCACAGCTGGTCAGCCTGGTGGGCCTCCATGCCGGGCATCCGTCCGCTGCTCAAGGCCAGCTACACCCTTAACTGGACTTTGGCCAACCGGACCTTGAGTTTTCATCTGTTCAATCTGCTGCTGCACACACTCAACGGGGTCATGCTGTATTGGCTGGCACGCCACTTTTTTACCAACCACGGCAAACTGCCGGAAAAAGCAGCCGGACACGCCGCCCTGCTGGCCGCCTTGTTGTTCACGCTCCATCCGGCCAATACCGAAGCGGTGACCTATATCAGCGGCCGCTCGATATCGCTGACAGCCAGTTTCTATCTGGCCGCCATCCTTTGCCATTTGCACAGCGGGCGCCAGCCCATGCTGCGCTGGCTGGGGGTTGCTTGCTTTGCCCTGGCCCTGAGCGTAAAAGAGGTCGGCGTCACCCTGCCGTTTGCCCTGTGGCTGTGGAGCCGTGGAACAAGCGACCGGCCGGCGGCGCACCTGTGGCCCTACTTCACGCTGCTGGCAGCGGGCTTGCTGCTGATTCTGTTGACGCCGATATACGACAGGCTGGTATTTTACAGCCTCGAACACCGCAGCCTGAGCGGCAACGTCCCAGCCGCCATGGCCGGCGTGCTGTATCTGGCAGGTAAACTGTTCTGGCCAGTCGGTCTCAGCATCGATCCGGATATTGTCCAACTGCCGGCCGACTCTATCCTGTTGCGGGGTGAGTGGCTTGTACTCGGCCTACTGATTGCCCTGGCCTTGTGGCACATACGGCGACCGCAAGGCCGCTGGCATACTCCGGCATTCGCCCTGCTGTGGTTTGTCCTGCACCTGCTACCCACCCACAGCCTCATCCCGCGGCTCGATCCGGCCAATGACCGGCAACTGTATCTTGCCGCCATCGGCCCTTTTTTCGCCATTGCGTATTACCTCAATCGCCTGTGGCAAGCGCCGGCCATGCCGCTGCGCGCCTTGCCGGTCTTGCTGCTGGGCCTGCTTGCGGGCGCGACCGTGGCACGCAATCACGACTACCGCAGCGAGACGCAGTTATGGCGGTCAGCTGCCGCAATCGCTCCCAACAAGCCTCGCGTGCTCAACAATCTGGGTTATGCCCTGGCGCAGGAAGGACAATATTGTGCAGCCGAGCGCGCCTATCTGACTGCGCTACACAACGACCCGCAGTTCAGCATCGCTGCCGCCAACCTGCGCAATCTGCGTGCCTTACCGGCGGCGCAACGCTCTTGCTGACGGGAATAGGGCGTATTTATGGTATGATTAAGGGTCAACTTGTATCCGGAAATGCGTTTGCAGAATATGCCGCACGCCGAACTCTCGCTCATCGAGCAACTCAACACCAACAGCGACCCCTACCATGACCCGCTCAAACATCTGAACTGGGGCGAGCTGAGCACGGACGACTTTTGGCTGCCGGAATCGGCCGTCTCGCTGACCGGTGTGCCCGAGTACGAATCGCTGCCCGAAAGCACCCGTAAACGCCTGTCGCAATACGAATTCATCGGTTTCACCCAGGCCGGCCTATGGCTTGAATCCATTTTCATGGAGCGCCTGGGGCGCAGCCTGAAAAATACCCTGGGACTGGCTGAGCACGCCTATTACCTGCACGAGATACGCGAAGAAGCGGGCCACAGTCTGATGTTCCTCAAACTGATGGAAACCAGCGGCCTGCGCCTGCCGCATATCTGGCAGCGCCGACCGAAATTCGCCGACTTTATCGGCCGCAACACGCCCGTATCCACCACCCTGTTCTGGCTGGCCGTCGTGGTGGGCGAAGAAGTGCCGGACAAGATGAACCGCCACGTGCGCGTGCACGGCGAGAAATCCATCAACCCGCTGATCAGGCAGATGTGCACCCTGCACATCATCGACGAAGCCCGCCATATCGCCCACGCCCGCAGCGCCCTGGTGGACAGCCTCAACAGCAAGGGTTTGGTGACGCGCTTGATGCTGACGCCGGTGGTCAATTACCTGCTCAAACAGTTCGTCAACACCTTCTATCTGCCCACGCCGGAGGTCTACGAACTGGCCGGCCTGACGCCGGGCAAGAACTGGGTGGGGAAAGCCCGCCGCAACCTGCAGCGGCAGACTTTTATCGCCCAGTGCGTCAATCCCACGCTGAACTTCCTCAGCGAACAGGGCTTCAAACTCGACGTGCCCAAACTCTAGCTATGCCTGCCTCGCCACTTCGGCGAGTGTATTCACCGCAATCACGCAGTGGCTGCCGACCTGGTCGATCAAGCCGGCATTTTTCACCTTTTCCGCCACATTGTCGCGCATGCCGCACAAAATCAGGCGCGTGCCGTTCTTGTCGCAGGTTTTCAACAAGCCGGCGAGGGAACGCAAGCCGGTGGCATCGATGATCGGCACCGCATGCATGCGCAGCACCAGCGTTTTGGTATGGCTTTGCAGCCGCTCCAGCGTCGTTTCTATGCGCTCGGCCACGCCGAAGAAATAGGGTCCCTCCATGGAGTACACCACCGTTCCCGCGGGCCATTCCATGTCCTGATCGGCCAACTCGCTTTTCAGCGCCGCCTCGGTCTGCTGTTCCAGCACCACGGTTTCCGCCATGCGTTTCATGAACAGCAGCACGGCCAGCAGCACGCCGATATTGACCGCGATGACCAGGTCGGCGAATACGGTCAGGAAAAAAGTCAGCAGCATCACGACCACATCGGCGCGCGGCGCAGTCAGCAGTGTATGGCAAAAATGCCGCCATTCGCTCATGTTGTAGGCCACCACGAATAGAATGGCCGCCAGCGCCGCCAGGGGGATCTGCGATGCCAGGGGCGCGAGCAGCAGAACAATGAGAATCAGTGTGACCGAGTGAACAAGGCCCGCCAGCGGACTGTTGCCGCCGTTGCGGATATTGGTGGCGGTCCGGGCAATGGCGCCGGTGGCGGCAAAGCCGCCGAACAGCGGCGAAACGATGTTGGCCAGCCCCTGGCCCACCAGCTCCTGATTGGAATCATGCCGGGTTCCCGCCATGCTGTCCGCCACCACGGCGGACAGCAGCGATTCGATGGCGCCCAGCAAGGCAATGGTGAAAGCCGGACCGATCAGCCGCAGCGCATCGTCGAATTGCATACTCGGCAGCGAGAACGACGGCAATTGCTGCGGCAGACCGCCGAAGGTGCTGCCCAGCGTAGCCACCTGCGGCGAATTCCACACGCTTTGCAGCACGGTCGCCGCCACCATGGCAACCAGCGGAGCCGGCACACGGCGCAGCAACCGGGGTGAAAGCAGCAGCACCGCCAGGGTGAACGTGCCCAGCAAGGTCGTGGGCACGTTCAGTTGCGGCAGGCTCAGCAGCAGATGCCAGAGTTTTTCATGAAAATGCGCATTGGCGCTGGTCACCGGATGCAGGGCGAAAAAATCGCTCCACTGGCCGACGAAAATGATCACCGCGATGCCGGCGGTAAAACCGGTGATCACCGGATCGGGAATAAAACGGATCACGTTGCCGAGCCGCGCAAAGCCCATGGCCAGCAGCATGAAACCGGCCATCAGGGTGGCTATTTGCAGGCCGCCGATGCCGTATTTGGCGGTAATACCGGCGAGTATGACGATGAAGGCGCCGGTCGGTCCGGATATCTGCACCCGGCTGCCGCCAAACAGGCTGGTCATCAATCCCGCGACGATCGCGGTATACAACCCCTGCTCCGGTTTGGCTCCGCTGGCAATGGCGAAGGCCATGGCCAGCGGCAAGGCCACCACGCCGACGATCACGCCGGCCAGAAGATTGGTCATCCAGTGCTGCCGGGAAAGCAGCCCTGCCCTTTTCGCCTCCAGAAATGCAATCATCACGCCTCGCTACCGTATGCCCCGCAACATTACAATTATATATAGCGATAACATCCCTGAAACGGGAATGGTTTTCAACGGACATTATTTTTCTGGCGGATGAAACAAAAAAGGGCTTCTTGCGAAGCCCTTGATGTGGGTCGAGACGATCAGTCCAGCCGGCCCAGCGGGATATAACCCACCATGCCGCGCTTGTCGACACGACTGGCCATGTCCTGACGGATTTCCGGCGGGTATTTGCTCAAATCATCGTCGGCCCCCGGGTGCTGCACGTTGGCCATGATGTAACCGTATCCGTCGCTTGTCACGACCGGCGCCAGCCCCGTCCACTCGGCACCGATGGGCGCCGCGGCCAGACGCGTCAGCTGTTTGGTCCGGGTGTTGTAGGCCCACAGCATGTTGTTGAGGTGATTGCCGCTGTCCTCGCCGATAAACAGGGTGTGCATCGCAGGCGAGTACTTGATGTTATCGGGGTTGCCGATACGTGCCGGATCGCATTTGTCGTAGCTGTTTGCGGCAGTATTGCTTTTGCCGGTCAGCAACGCCGCGGTCGCACCTGCCACCCACTGGCTGTTGATTTTTTTGCCATGCGAGTCAAGCGCGCTTTGCGCCAGATCGGCGGCAAACACAACGCCGCACGACAGACTGCCGTCCGGATCGGACAGGGAAATGTCGTTCTGCGGCCGCACGCCGTTCTTGCCGGTCGGAACGCCGCCTTCGGCGTAGGACATGGCGAAATACAACTGACGGCCTTGCGGATTGGCGCTCAAGCCTTCCATTTTGTTAAACTCGGTCGTCGCCCCCTGATAAGCTGCATAACGGCGGGTTTCCAGGAAGGCGGCGATTTTTTCCATACCCGGCTTGAGCTTGAGATACTCCAGCTGCGTGACGCCGGCGGTGCCGCCGTAGGCATACACCGGACGGTAACCGGCAAAGCGGGCCGGGTTTTGCTCATAGCCTTCGGCCGTGACGTAGTCGAAGATATCGGAAAAGCGGATTTTGCTGCGGATCATGGCTTTCACCTGGGCGTCGGTGGCATGTCCCAGCGGAATCCACTGCAGGTCGGCCTTGCCGCCGTTGCTGCCGTCGGTCTGGTTCCACTTGGCGGCGTACAGGGTACCGGCAGACAGGTCGCCGGCACGGTCGGCCACATACATGCCCATCATCACATCCTGCCCGTCGTCACTCAGATATACCGTGCGCTTGTCGGGCATGACGGTACCCAGTTCATGGGAGAAGCGGCCCATGGAGTAATGTTTGACGATGTGACCCGTGCCTTGTTTGTCCACCGACACTTCGGTAATAAAACCGTAGGCATAGGGGTTGGCACCGCCCTTGCCGGCCAATTTACCCATGGTGCCCAGATAGGCATTCATGGCTTCCAGAGGCACGCGTTCGAAATGGCGCGCATCCGGTTCATATTCTTCGCTGCCCAGATGGGTGTTCCAGGGCGTTTGCTCGCCGGCGCACGGCGTCCACAAGCCATCGACGGGCTTCATATCGACGTTTTTCAGGCTGACGGCCTTGAATTCACCGCTGGCAGGGTCCTTTTCCAGCTTGGCGACATTGATCGCCATCGGCAGCTTGCCATACAGGTTGACCTTGGCGGGGGCGGCGCCAACCGCCGGCGCGTCGGTGTCGTACTCGAAATGCGTCACCAGGTAATAGGCAGACCGGCTGCCGTTCCTTTGCTCGATCAGCGAATTCGCATCCGGTCCCTTGGCGTAGAACGGCCCCCGACCTTCATGCGCGGACTCGTCATAGCTGGTCAGCATCAGCGGCTGGCCCTGCCGGGTGACAATCTGCCCGGCGGGCCAGCCGCCCAGCACGTCACCCGAGCGATAGAGCACGTGATAGGCCAATGGCCGGCTGACCGTTTTGCCGTCGGCCTGCGCCACATTGACGCTGGCGCTGCTGTGTACCCGAGTCATTTCGCCTTCGCCGCTGGGCAGCGAGGAGGCGGTAAAACTCACCTCGGCGGCCAGCGCAGCGGCACTGCACGCAGCCAACAGGACGGCAACGAGCGGTTTGAGCATGATGCTTGATTTCATAACAGATTACTTTCCGGAATGGATTTCATTTTAAAGCCCGCTTGCGGCCGGGCGGGAAAAATCGAACATATTCATCAGGTCGCCGATCGCCGGACGGTTTTCCGGCACATAGGGATTGGCTTTGCCATGCACCGGGTTCGGCAGGTTGTCGCGGCTGCGGGCCGACAGCGGCGGCAAGCCCCAGTTGCGCTCGATGAATTTGATGATCGAAGCGTGGTCGTAATAGGTGTGATCGACTTCCCCTTTACGCGCATACGGTGACACGGCGATCAGCGGAATGCGCGTACCGTCGCCGAAGAAATCGACGATCTGCACGTAGCCCGAGTCATAGTAACCGCCGCCCTCGTCAAAGGTCACGAGAATGGCGGTTTTCTTCCACAGCGCGGGGTTGGATTGCACGCGCTTGACGATATCCCGCACCAGTTCCTCGAACCCCGTTTCCATGGCGTAACCGGGATGGCCGGAGATGCTGTCGTACGGTGCGATCACCGATACGGCCGGGAACGTTTTGGCGTTCTTCACGTCGACGTAGAAACGCTGCAGATCGAGCAGCTTGCTCTTGTCCGCTCCGCTCATGGTGGAGTGGAAGAAGGTCTGCGTATCGCACATGCCGCAATACTCGCGGTCGGTTTTCTTGCCGTCGTTGCGGCCGCCACTGTACCACTTCCACGGCAGGCCCGCCTTGGTCATGGCGTCACCGATGCTGGGAATGATCTGCGGCGGCAGCAGGCGCGTGCCCGGCCCCATCGGCAGGGAACGACCGTCAGCCGTGTAGGACGGGTCGAGATTGTTCACCATGTAGTAGGCGCCCGCGGCGCAGTTGCCGTCATTGAACAGCTTGTACGGCAGGCTCTTGATGTAGTCGTTGATGGCTGACACACCGGCGGCATTGGGATCGGAACAGTTCAGATAGCTGCCGCCGTTCTCAACCAGCTGCTTGCCGCCCTTGAGCACATGCAACTGGGTCACCAGATTGGCCGACGGCACGCCCATTTTGCCGTTTTCGGTATAAAAAGCCACGTCGGCCGAGGCGAGCGCAAAGTAGTTCTGTGCCGTGCCGCCCATGATGGACTGGTGGTAGTTATCGGCAATGGAATACTGTTCCGCCAGCGTTTTGAAATACGGCGCATCGCCCTGGGCCATGTTGTAGAAGCCCATGGCAACGGCACCCTGGTAGGTCGGCACGGCTTCCACCTGCTCGACCCTGTCACCCAGATAGAAACCGAAATGGTCGGCGGTCCAGACGAACAGATCGTTCTTGCCGCCGTTCACCTGCTGCCACATCTGCAGGAAGCGGTGAACCGGGTCGCCCGTATGAGCGCCGTAGCTGACGTATTTGGTGATCTGGAACGGCCCGTTGGCCAGTTTCTCGGGAAAACGTGCGTCGGGCACGTCATGCTGCTGGCCGAAGGCGCCGGCCGCAAAGGGCTGCGGCAGATCTTTATAGCTGCCGGTAATCGGCGGGGTCGGGCGGTAACCCCGGCTCATGTCGGCCGTGCGCTGGGCAGCCAGCTGGTAATTCGGCCCCGGCGTGCCGTCCGCCTTGACGATGCCCTGCGACAGCAGGTTCCATACGGTCTGTCCTTTGGGCGGCTGGTACACGCCATAAAGGTTGTCGAAGGTACGGTTTTCACCCACCACGACGATGACGTGTTCGATCGGCGTTTGCGCCTTGGGGGCGGCGCTGACCAGCGCTGGCGTGAGAGCCAGCGCAACCGCCGCAGCAATTCGTGACAGCATGGTTATCCTTGATTTTCCGTAATGCCGATTAACGCGCGCCCAACAGAGTCAGCGTGATCAGCTTCATCTGGTTGGTGACTTCTTCCGCCTTGTTGTTGAAGTAGTTGAAGAACAACATGGCATACAGGGCGATGAAAATACCGACGCCGGTGGCATACAAAGCGGTACCGATACCGCGGCTCACGGCTGCCGGATCCGCAGCGACGCTGCCGGAAGAAAGACTGTAGAAGGCGTCGATAATACCCAGAATGGTACCCAGCAAACCCATCAGCGGGGACAGGGTGATGATGGTATCCAGGATCCACAGACGCGAAACGACCTTGGGCTGCTTGTCCACATAAATGGATTGAGCGATGTATTCCATCTGCTCATGCTTATGATTTTCCTTGGCCGCTTCGACGACCTCGCAGATTGCCTCGGCTTGCGGGCTCTTGTGGGAACGGAAGACTTCTAGAATCTCGCCGTGTAATGTCTTGTCGTGCAGATGGCTGCGCACGAAACTCACCACGTCCTTGCCTTCACGCAGGATGGTGGAGAAAAAAATCATTCGTTCGATGATGATGTAGGTCGCCAGCAAAATAACACCGACCATGATGTACATCACAATGTCGTGGATCAGAGTGAACGTCATGCCGAAATCCTTGAAAAAAACCGGAGCCCGGCGGGGCTCCGGAAAGACGCTGCCTTAGAACTTGCCTGATACGTTGAAGAACACCATGCGCGGAGCGCCTGCCTGCAAGGTCTGCCCGGTACCGTTGGGATCGGAATAACCGTAGCCGTTGGTACCCATGGAAGAGAAGTATTGCTTATTGAACAGGTTGTTCACGTTCAGCTGCACCCTCAATTCCTTGAGCATGCCTACATTGCGGGTCTTGTAGCCAACACCCAGGTTCCAGATCCAACGCGGATCAACATAGTTGTCGTTGGAGTAGGTGTAGTAACGCTTGGAGGTGTAATCGCCGCCCAGACGGGAGAACCAGGTACCGTTGTCGTACGCCAGTTCGGTCTTGAAGGTCTGCTGCGGAACGCCAACAACCTGCTTGCCGCTTACATACTGGATGGTGGAACCGTTAACGTAGTTATCCTTGTACTCGGTGCTGTTGTAGCTCAGCGCGTTGAACCAGGACCAGGTCGGCGCCAGTTTCCAGTTCAGGCCCAGGTCGAAACCGTCGGATTGAACCTTACCCACGTTGGCCAGTACGGTCGGGCTGCCGACGATACCGGCGCCACTGCTGATGCTCAGCAGACGGTCGTTGAAGTCAACGTGATAAACGGACAGTACACCGTCCAGCTTCTCGCCGTGGAAACGCCAGCCGGCTTCATAGGTGGTGGAAGTTTCCGGCCGCAGATTGCCCTGGATCGCTGCAAAACCGGCCTGAGTGGTGCCGAACGGCTGGGTGTACAGAGCACGCATGTTCTGCGCGACACCGGCAAACAGTTCGTTCGCCGCATCCAGCTTGTACACCATGCCCACTTGCGGCAGGAAGTTTTTCTTCGAGGTGATGGTACCGGACGGGTAATTTGCACCGGTGGTCTCGTTGCCGGTCACGTCAACCTTGGGCGACTTGAAGCCCACGTTCACGGTCAGGCGCGGAGAAACGGTGATGGTGTCCTGCGCGAAGTACTGCAGGGTCTTTTCGGTAAAGTTGAAGGCCCAGTCGGTACGGAACGGGTTGGACGGGATCACGTACGGCGACAGCGGATCGTTCACGCCGTTCGCGTAATAGCGGCGGGCCTGATTAAGTTTGTCGTCTTCATACCACAGACCGCCTTCGATCTTGTGATTTTTCAGCGTGTAGGTCAGCGTCGAAATCACACCGGAACGGTCGATGTCGTATTCGGTCGTACGCGTGGACGGCACATTGGTGCCCGGGCTCAGCACGTAAGGAGTCCACCACAGGCCGGCACCGTGGTTGTTGTGGTTGTAAACGGTGTTCTTCCAACGCAGATGATCGTTGATCTTGGCATCCAGTGTCACACCGGTCAGGTAGTCGCGGCGCAGACCGGAACCGGCATAATAAGCGTCGTCGATCGAGGTTTCGCCGCTGGTCCAGATACCGTTGGCGGAAGCGACCGCCTTTTGCCAGTCGGGATAGTAGTTATCCCAGTTGTAACCCAGGCGGGTAGCCATTTCTTTGGACAGATCCTGGTAGTCGATTTCCTGCCGGTCGGACCAGTTGAAGAAGGCGGACAGCTTGCTTTCGCCGAAGAACTGCACGTACTTGGTGTTGATCTGCTGGTAGCGCTGTTCGCCGTGGCCTTTCCACTTGTCGGAATTCTGATCCACGCCGCTGATGTAGAACTTGCCGCCGTTGCTCAGACGACCGGTATCCAGACGTATAAAGGTACGACGGGCATTGTCGCTGCCCAGCATCTGGCTGGCAGCTACGCCGAACTCTTCATCCGGATCGGTGGAATAGAACTGCATGGTACCGCCCAGGTTGCTGGTGGAAGCGGTATCCAGCGAACCGGTGCCTTGCGAAACCTGCACGCGGCCGATGTTTTCGGAGGAAATCGCGCGAGCGATGCTCAGACCGTTGTGGTTGCCATAGCTCAGGTCACCCAACGGAATGTCGTCCAGGGTATAGCCCAGCTGGCTGGAGCTAAAACCGCGCAGACTCAGGTTGGTAGACCATTCGTAGGCGCCGTAGGTATCGCTGGATTCGAAATGCACGCCCGGCACCTTGTCCAGCACTTTCAGCGGGCTGGTGCCCGGTGCGGAATCCTCGATATCTTTTTTGGTGATGTTTTGCACCTGACGGGTTTGACCCTGACCGAATACGGTAATGTCTTCGGTCTGAACAGTATCGTCCTGCGCATAGGCACTGCTGACCAGCGTGGCTGCAATCAGCACTGCCAGCGGACGAAGGCGAAACGCGTTACTCATTTAAAAAACCCCCTGATAAATGGCTCTTATACATCGACACCGGAATGGACGATCCGGCTAGTAATTGATGGAGAAAACCAGCTTCGTGCGAAATTCCTTCTGGCTCTCACCAACCCAGGCATCTGCCGGAAATGCTGCAAACGCGGCAGAACGAACGGCTTTCAAGGCCGCCTGATCGAGCAGCGGATAGCCGGACGACTTGGTTATTTCCGCTGAAACAAGTTTCCCGCTGCGATCCAGCACGTAAATGAGCTCGACGACGCCGCTCATGCCTAAATCACGCGCACTGTCCGGGTAAATCTTTTTCCGCTCGATCTGGCTGCGCACATCCTGCGCGAAGCGGCCCTCGGAAGCCGCATTGCTTTGCGGCGGAGGGGCCTGGACGGTTGGAATGGTCTTGGCTTCCGGCGCCACCGGCGCAACAGGCACGCTGACCGGATCGGCCTCGGGTGCAGGAGACGGTTTTGCGGCTACGGGAGTGACCGGAGTTTGCTTAACGGCTGCCGGTTTGCTTTCATGCTGCACCGGCTGCGGTTTGGGCGGGGGCTCGACCGGTTTGGGCGGTTCCACCGGCTTGGGTGGTTCCTCGGGCGACGCGGCCAAGGTCACCCGAATCGGCGCCTGCGGCGGCAGAGGATCATGCCGAATGGCCAAGTGGGTAATGGCCAGAGCCAGCATGACGCCGACCAGCGCAGAGCCTCCCTGGGCAAACCATTCCCGCTTGTCGTACACCAGCGGAATTGCCATGGCAGTCATTGACGTTCCTTCGCTCTGATTATTTCCGGGCCGAGGCGATCGCAATGGAGGTGATGCCGGAGGACTTGACCGTATCCATCACATCCACTAATTGCTGCACGGATGCGTCATGGTCGCTGTTGACCACCACATCCGCGTCCTTACCGCTTTGCTTGAGCTTGACGAGCTCGGTCTTGAGCGAAACCAGCGTCTGATCCTTGCCGTCGAGCTGAATGACGCCTGTCTTGCTGACGGTAACGACCACATGGACGCGCACGTCCAGCTTTTCCGGCTGGCCAGCCGTAGGCAGCTTGGTTTTGATCCCCAGGGCAGGAATAACGTGCAGACTGATCAGCACAAAGAAAACCAGCAGAAACATCATCACATCGATCATCGGGATGATTTCGATACGTGCCTTGCGGCGGGGTTCTTCGTGCCAGAACAACATTATCGCTTCCCTTAGCGCTCTTAATCGAGTCGATTAACAAAAATTAAGATACGCACTATATAAGAAAACCTTTACATATGAATTAACCTTTTATTTCATTTATTCTTATGATTTCGTACCGGCTACAGCCGTATTACACGGGAGGGATTCCGTACCAAACGCTACCGGAGTCGTCCTCCCTTTGACATCACTTTCCGTCATACCCCAGCTCTCGACTGCTCAGCTGCCTGTTCCATAATTCATTGCCATGCGAATCGAATACCCGCAGCGTCAGCTGTCTTTGTTTGCTTTTACCGGCAAAATCCAGCCCGCAAAAATTGCGTTCCCCCACCAGGGTTCCGGCAATGAGGCCGGGGTTCTGCCGTTCCGAATTGATGTCGTGAGTGCCGGAGGTTAACGGCGAGCAGGTCAGCTCATACAGGGTGTAGTTCCCTGCACGCGGCCAGTGCAGCAACTCCGTGTGGTGCCGGTCGCCCGACAGGAACATCACCCCGGGCACGCGCTGCTGATCGAGCCATTGCAGGAAACGCTCGCGTTCGGCGCCGAAATGCCGCCACCCTTCATAGGGACTGGAACGGTCGAGCAACTGGCTGCCGCCGACGATGAACTTGAAGGTCGCCGCAGAACTCAGCAAGGCATTCTTCAGCCAGCGCATCTGCTGCTCACCGAACATCACCTTGTTGTCATCCTGCAACTTGTCGTCGTCGCGATACCAGCGGTTATCGAGCAAAAAGAAATCGGCATCGCCCTGATGCACCACGCTAAAGGTGCCCGGCATGCCAGGCAGGCCATAGGACGGATTGACCCAATAGCGCTCAAACAGCATCAACGCTTGCTGTTTGAAGATGAAGCTGGAATTCGAATCGTTCGGGCCGTAATCGTGGTCGTCCCATATCGCCGCATGGCTGCCGGTAGAGAGCAGCGCCTGCAACTGCGGCAAAGCGCGGTCATGGCGGTAGCGCGCCGCCATCCCGGCGGGACTGTCATAGTCCGCTTCGCGGAAATACAGGTTGTCGCCCATCCAGACCGTCAAATCGGGCTTGGCGGCCTCCATCGCCGAGAAGATTTCCATTCCGCCGCCGTAGCTCGAACCGGGCCGGTCGTAGGCGGGTTCGTTGATATAGGCGCAGGAGCCGATCAGCACGCGAAAATCGGGCGGATCCGTGCGCCACTGCCACAATGACTGCGTCGCCAGCTCATGCGTTTTGCCGGCCGGTTTACCGTTCAACACGACCTGATAAGCGTACCGCCGCCCCGGTTGCAGGCCATCCAGCAGCAAATGCGCGGTAAAATCCTCGCTCCTGAGCAGCCTGACCGCATCGCTGGAGAGCTTTTTCTCGCCGCTCGACTTGCCGGACGCGGACATTTCCCAATAGACGATCCTGGCCGTCGCCGGGGCATCCGCTTGCAGCCATACCGTGGCCGAACGCATCGCCGTGGGCCCCACCATGGGGCCGGCCTGCAAAGCGGCCGCATGAGCGGCAGCCGACAGACTTGCGCCGAACAGCAAGGCGCACGCCGTAACCGCACCCCGCAAAAAATGTCCCGCCGTACCTGCACCACCTTGTTTCAACATGGTTCCTCTCACAGCAGAACGCGCCCCCGCCTGAACGAGGGCGCTTGAACGCCGATCAGAAATCGGCCAGGAATTGAATGCTGGCAAAACGCGGGGCCAGCGGCGTGTATTGCGGATTGGAACCCGCCAGGGTCACGCCGTTGATGGTGTAGCTGAGCGCGTTGGGCTGCGAGCTGTTGATGATCGCCAATGTGTTCCGGTCAAACAGGTTGGATACATTCAGCTTCAGCATGGCGCTCTTGAAATAGGTCATGCGTCCAAAGCGGTAGCCCAGATTGGCATCCACAGTGGTCATGGCCGGGATGGACTGGTCGTTCATCAGCGTCGAGTAACGCTTGCCGGTGTATTTCACCTGACCGCCCATGAACCAGCCGCCGGTTTCGTATTGCATGCCCAGGCCCATCATCCAATTGGGAGAGTCAATATACGTTTTCCCCGCAGTCGGCAGGGTAATCGACTGATGGGAGCTGTTGGTGGTGGTGAAATCGGTTTTTTGCTTGCTATCCAGGTAGGACAGCGACGCGTAGGAAGACAATCCCTGGCCGAGCTTATGCCCCACTTCCAGTTCGAAACCTTGCGAAGCGACGTTGCCGGCGTTGTAGGTGCGATAAGAACCATCCGCATCGCGCACGGTGGCAAAACGGTTCTTGAAGTCGATCATGAACAGCGAACCGGAGAAGTAGGTTTTATCCACCTGATAGCGATAGCCGATGTCCGTATTCACCGACGTTTCCGGCACGGTGTCCTGGGTTCGCGCCGTGTCGTACAAGATAAAGTTGGACGGGGCGCGGAAGTTTTTCGCCACATTGGCGAACAGATGGCTGGTCGGCGACAGCTCATACCGCACTCCCACGCTCGGCAGCGTTTCGCTGTAGGTGGCGCTGACATTCTTCACGCTGGTCGTGTTGCCCAAACTGAGATTATTCGTGCCGTCCCGGTGAATGGTCGGGTTGCGCACACCCAGCACGACATTCAGGCGATCCTGCAGCAGGCTGATGGTGTCCTGCGCGAACAACTGGTGCGCCGTGCTGACGGTGTTCCAGTTACGTCCCTGCAAGGTCGAGCCATTGGCCAACAGCGCCAGGTCATTTTCCGCCCATACATCCTTGGACGTTCCGTTCTGATTCACATAAACATAGGGCTGGGTCTGGCGATGGTCGGCGCGCTCGTACCAGTAACCGAACATCAGCTGATGATTGTCCAAAGCCCAGTTGAATTTGGTGGTCACGCCGGGGCGGTCCGTTTTCGTCACGGAAGAACGGTAGAACAGCACGGTGTCGGACGTATCGCCGTCGTGATTCAGATCCAGATTGCTGCCGCCGTTGAGCGTGCGCAGGGTGGAATTGCTTTCCGCCAGGGTCGTGCCGAAACCGCCGCCGCCGTAGCCATGCCACAGATACGGTTCGATATCCAGGCGCATGGTGTCGTTCAGCTGGAAGTTGCCTTTCACCGTGGCGACGTAGTTCTCGAACGGATTCACCTGCAACGCGTAGTAGTCGGTGCGGCTGACACCGGCGACAGACGTGCTCTCGTTCTGCGCCCCCGGGCCCGGAGTCAGCAATCCCGGGAAGGTGGTCGAATAATCATAATAGCGGCCGTACTGCTGATACTGCGCCAGCGTCATGTTCTTGAAGAAATTGCTGACTGCGTGGTTGAACACCACGCCGGCGGAAATTTGCGAGGCGTTGCCGATCTTGCTGACGATTTTCGCATCGACGTGATCGCGGTCGGTATCACCCTGACCGCGCCACTTGTCGGCCAGCGATTTGGAATAGGAAACATAGGCGGCTGTCGCATTGTCGTTGAACTTGCCGCTATCCAGGCGCACGAAGGTGCGGCTCAGGCTTTTATCGCCAAAGGTTTGCGACAGGCGAGCGCTGAAATGGTCGCGCGGATTGGATGAAACAATGCCGATATTGCCGCCGGTTGCCCCCACGTGCGGCGCATCGGTATCGGTCGAGCCTTGCGTGACAAAGATTTCTTCCAGATTTTCCGAATCGACATACTCTTGCGGATAGACGGCGAAGTTGCCGGAGTCGTTCACGGGCGCGCCGTCGATGGTAAAGCCCAATTCATCGCTGGTGAACCCGCGCATGGTCATGGAACCGCCGAACAAGCCGGTCGCGTCGCTGGAAAACGCATTGACGCCGGGCAACAGCATGAGGTTCTGATACGGATTGCTGGTCGAACGTTGCAATTGAATGTTGTCCTTGCTGACCGTGCTGCGCGCCTTGGGGGTTTCTTCCTGGATCATGAGGCCGAGCCCCGGATCGGACAAACTGCTGCCTTCCACTGCGATACGACCGATATCCGAGGTGTCGTCGGCCTGCGCTATATTGCCGAACAGGGCGGCAATGGCCACAACCAGATACTTGCGATTTACTTTCACTTCCCTTCTCCGTCTGAAATTTAGTTAGCGGGGTAAAAATCAAGCTCTACGGTAAAACGGTGTTGCGCTTTGCCATCCCAGGCCTCCGGCGGAAACGGCGGATACTCGCCACGCCTGACTGTTGACCGGGCCGCTGCGTCAAGCAGCATGGAACCGGATGACGTGGCGATACCCATGTCGAGCAGTTCGCCGCTCCGGGCCAGCACGAACCACACCTCGACCACTCCGGCAGGCCTTTGCAAGCTGGCCTCCCGCCCGGTTGGATACCTCTTGATGCTTTTCAGATAGTCGCGCACGCGGCCGATGTAGGCGGCTTCGGCCGTAGCCGTCTGGGCGGCGTTGGCAGACTGCTTTTCCGGCGCCTTGGCCGGCAGCGGTATGGCCGCAGGCGGTGTAGCGGCGGCAGGCAAGGACGGCGGCGCAGCCTCGGCCGTCACGGCGGGAGCATCCGCGCTGACCGGCGCCTTCTGCGGCAAAGAAGCGGGCGCCGGCTTGGACGCCTCGGGCATGGGTTGCCTCTCGGCCTGCGAAGGTTCGACCGGCTTGGTTTTCAACGGAACAGGAACGGACTCGGGGATACTGGCCGCCGGCACGGGCTGCGCCATCCTGGCTGCTTCATGGGACGGCCTGGTCAAAGCGGGCGCAAGCGTGACCTCGATGGGTTCATCCACCGGCTTTTCCCGCCGATGCTGAATCACCATGTGACTCAGACTCACCAACAGCACCGCCCCCACTGTCAGCGAAATGATTTGCGCCACCAATTCACGATGGTCGTATACCGACGGCAATGCTGCCGAAGTCATTGCACCCCCCTGGGCTGCCAGCCCCGTTGATCACCCGGCTGACTCAGGCTGGCAATGCCAACCCCACCGGACTTGATTCGTTTTAATCCAGCGGAGTGTATAAGCGAATACTTACATTAAAATTAAATAATTATTCCGATAATTCAGAAGATTACTTAGAGATTAAGGGGCGGTGAAAGTCGCAAGACAGGGATAATGACAAGACAAAGACAGAGGAGGAGGCGGCAACCCGAGTGCCGCGCCCCTTCTAGCGCCGGCTTTTAACCGGCGGCTTTTCCGGCCGCCAGCAGACGCTTGATTTCCGGCACACAGGAACCGCACGAGGTGCCGCATTTGAGTGTGCCCTGCAGGGCGGCAAGATCGGCCCCGGCGGCGATTTCGCGCACGATGTCGTTTTCCGCCACATCAAAGCAGTTGCAGATAATTCGACCGCGCCCGGCCTGACCGGCCGGCGGCGTCGCCACCGGCGCCAACGCCCACTTGCGCACGGCCTCGGCCGACGCGCCGGAGGCCATCAGCTCCTTCAGCCAGCCCTGCGCCGCGGTTTCGCCACTCAAGCGAACGGCATCAATGTGGCCGTCAACCACCCGCACCCGTTTCGAAATGGTGCGGCTCGGGTCGTTGTAAATCATGGTCGTATCGAGCTCATCCAGTCCGAACATGGCGTCCAGTCCGGCAAACCATTTTTCCGCCATGGCCGATTCGGCCGCGCCGTAGAACACCACCACCGGATTGTCGCGTCCGGCCAGACCGCAACGGGCGTAACCGAACTCCTTCAGCCACGGCTGCAGCCGGGCCAACAGGGCGGCATCGCCGCGTTTCAGCATGACCACCTGCCAGTCGAAGCGCATCTTTTCCACCCGCACGGCGGCATGTTTCAACTCGGGCTGCCTGGATACCGGATCGAAGGAGCCATTGATCAGCGCGTTGCTGCCCATGCCGCTCATGAACTGGCCGTTCCAGTGCATCGGGATATAAAGCTGGCCGCTGCGCAAATCGTTTGACGGCTGCACCGGCAGGATCAGGCTGCCCTCGCGGCTGCCGACTTTGACCAGATCGCCGGCGCGCAAGCCGCGCACCGCCATGTCGTCCGGATGCATGGACAGCAGCGGCTCTTCCGCATGGTTAAACAGCCTGGCCACTGTACCGGTACGGCTCATGCCGTGCCACTGGTCGCGCAAGCGGCCGGTCGTCAGATGAAAGGGGAAGCGCGCATCCACACGATCGGCCACCGGCAGATAGCCCGCCGCATGGAAACGCGCCCTGCCATCCGCGGTAGGAAACACGCCGTCTTCATACAGACGCACCGTGCCGGCAGTCGCACCGGCCGGGTACGGCCACTGCTGCGGCCCCTGTTCATCCAGCACGGCATAATTCAGGCCGGAAATATCCAGATCGCGCCCGCGCGTGCTGGCGCAATGCTCCAGATACACCGTTTCGGCCCTGTCGTAGCCGAACATGCGCTGTCCCAGTTCAGCCTTGCCCAGCCGGCTGGCCAGACGGCGGGCAAACTCGGCGGCGATGTCCCAGTCCGGCCGCGCTTCTCCGGGCGGCTGTACGGCCGCATTCAAATGCGTGATGCAGCGCTCGGAATTGGTGACCGTGCCTTCCTTTTCCCCCCACGATGCGGCCGGCAGCAGCACGTCGGCGTAAGCGGCCGTATCGGTATTGGCGTACGCTTCCTGCACCACCACCAGTTCGGCCTGCTCCAGCGCCTGGCGCACCAGTCCGCTTTGCGGCAGGGAAAAGGCCGGATTGGTACAGGCAATCCAGACGGCCTTGACCTCGCCCTGGCGAATGGCCTCGAACAATTCCACCGCCGTCTTGCCGGGCTGCTCCGGCACGCTGTCGATGCCCCACAGCTGAGCGACTTCCGCGCGATGTTGCGGATTGGCCATATCCCGGTGGGCGGACAGCAGATTGGCCAGCCCCCCCACTTCGCGCCCCCCCATGGCATTGCTCTGGCCGGTGAGCGAGAACGGCCCCGCACCGGGCTTGCCGATCTGGCCGGTTGCCAGGTGCAGGTTGATCAGTGCGGCATTCTTGTCCACCCCATGACAGGACTGGTTCAAACCCTGACAATAGAGGGACAGCGTGGCACCCGACCGGGCAAACCAGCGGGCCGCCGTCAAAATGTCCGCTGCGGCTACGCCGCAGGTCCGGCCGGCCATCTCCGGCGTGTACTCCCGCACCAGGGCCTTCAACCCGTCGAAACCGACCGTATGCGCTTCGATAAACGCGTTGTCGCACAGCCCTTCCCACAGCATCACATGCAGCATGGCGTTGTACAGCGCCACATCCGTGCCGGGCAGGATCTGCAGGTACAGATCGGCGAATTCCGCCGTATCGGTGCGGCGCGGATCGACCACGATCACTTTCATTTCCGGCCGGGCGGCCTTGGCTTCCTCGATGCGGCGGAAGGCGATCGGATGGGCAAATGCGGTATTCGATCCGCTGATGAACAGGCATTCGGCGAAATCGAAATCGGCATAGCAGGCCGGCGGCGCATCGGCGCCCAGCGTCGCCTTGTAGCCTGCCACCGCGGACGACATGCACAAGCGCGAATTGGTATCGACGTTGTTGGTGCCGACCAGTCCCTTGCCGAGTTTGTTGAAGACATAGTAGTCCTCGGTCAGCAGTTGACCGGACAGGTAAAACGCCACGGCATCGGGACCATGCTGCCGGATGATGGCGGCGAAACGGTCGGCACACAGATCCAGCGCCTCATCCCAGCTTGCCCGCCTGCGCTCAGCGACCTTCTCCAGCCGCACTTCCGGATAAAGCGCGCGCGTGCCATCCACCGCGGCCGTCAAATGCAGGGTCGAACCCTTGGTGCACAATTTGCCGAAGTTCGCCGGATGATCGGGGTCGCCGCGCACCCCGGTAATGCGTCCATTGTCGGATTCGATAATGACGCCGCAGCCGACGCCGCAATAACAACAGGTTGATCTGGTTTCTTGCATGGTGAACCTCTCCATTTTTGGCCCCAAATACGCAAACACCATGCCATCAAACCTAAGCCACTGAAGCAAAATGATTTAGTTTAAATACATCAAATCCTGCGAAATTCCGTCCTCACAAACGCGCACCAGAACAGTGCAAAACCGACTTGTCATCTATTTTTTGTTATGATGTCGGCACATAAAACCAAACCCATTGCGAGACATACGACCATGATGCCAGAACCGCGAATCATGTCCCTCATCGGCTGGATACTGATTTCCCTCATCGGCGCATCCGCGCTGGGCGGCATCGCCCTGCATCGCGGCGAAGAAATCAATTCTCTCTGGTTTGTCACGGCCGCCATCTGTGTTTACGCCATCGGCTACCGGCTTTATGCCGCCTGGATTGCCGCCAAGGTACTGGTACTGGACGAAACCCGCGCCACCCCGGCCGAGCGCCTGAACAACGGACGCGACTTCATGCCGACCAACAAGTGGGTGGTGTTCGGCCATCACTTTGCCGCCATTGCCGGCCCGGGCCCGCTGGTGGGGCCCACCCTGGCGGCCCAGTTCGGTTACCTGCCGGGCACGCTGTGGATTCTGATCGGCGGCGTGCTGGGCGGCGCCGTGCAGGACATGGTCACGCTGTTCTTCTCCACCCGCCGCAACGGCCGCAGCCTGGGCCAGATGGCCCGCGACGAGCTGGGCGCCATCGGCGGCAGCGCGGCGCTCATCGGCACCATGATGATCATGATCATCCTCATCGCCGTGCTCGGCCTGGTGGTGGTCAACGCCATGAAACACAGTCCCTGGGCCACTTCCACCGTTTTCGCCACCATCCCCATCGCCATGTTCGTTGGCCTGTACATGCGCCACATCCGCCCGGGCCGGGTGCTGGAGGGCTCCATTCTGGGCGCGGCGCTGCTGTTGCTGGCCGTGGTTGGCGGCGGCTGGGTGGATCACAACGAAACGTTGCGTACGCTGTTCGACCATGAAGGCCTGACGCTGGCCTGGTTCGTCATCGGCTACGGCTTTGTGGCCGCCATCATGCCCGTGTGGCTGCTGCTGGCGCCGCGCGATTATCTCTCCACCTTCATGAAACTGGGCACCATCGTACTGCTGGCACTGGCCATCATCCTGCTGCAGCCGACCGTCAAAATGCCGGCCCTGACCCAGTTCATCGACGGCAGCGGCCCGATTTTCGGCGGAAAATTATTTCCCTTTGTCTTCATCACCATCGCCTGCGGCGCCATTTCCGGCTTTCACGCGCTGATTTCGTCCGGCACCACGCCCAAGCTGCTGGCCAATGAACGCGACATTCCGCTCATCGCCTACGGCAGCATGCTGCTCGAATCCTTCGTCGCCATCATGGCCATGATCGCCGCCAGCGTGCTCGACCCCGGCGTATTCTTCGCCATCAACAGCCCGGCCGGCGTGGTGGGCAAGGAAGCGGCCGATGCGGTGGCGCTGATATCCTCCTGGGGTTTCCCGGTGACGGTGGAGCAGATGCAGAACCTGGCGAAAGAAATGGGCGAAGCCACCCTGTTCGCGCGCACCGGCGGCGCGCCCTCGCTGGCTGTCGGCATGGCCTCCATTTTCGGCAGCGCCTTCGGCCAAGGCCTCCTGGCCATGTGGTATCACTTTGCCATCATGTTCGAGGCGATTTTCATCCTCACCACGCTGGATGCCGGTACCCGCGTCGGCCGCTTCATGCTGCAGGACATGCTCGGCAACATCTACAAGCCGCTGGGCCAGACCTCCTGGCTCCCCTCCGTCTGCTTCACCAGCGCGGTGGTGGTCGCCGCCTGGGGTTATTTCCTCTACATCGGCGTGATCGACCCCAACGGCGGCGTGCACCTGCTGTGGCCGCTGTTCGGCATCTCCAACCAGATGCTGGCGGCCATTGCGCTGGCAGTCGGCACCGGCATCATCATCAAGTCCGGCAAACTGAAATACGCCTGGGTCACCGGTGCGCCGCTGGCCTGGCTGGCCATCATCACCACCACGGCCTCGTGGGAAAAGCTGATGAGCAGCGACGCTCGCGTGGGTTTCCTGGCGGCGGCCAACGGCATGGCGGATAAACTCGCCAACGGCGCCCTGCCGCCGGAAAAAGCCGCCATCGCCCCGCAGCTGATTTTCAACCTCAAGCTCGACGCCGCCCTGACCCTGTTCTTCGTCATCGTGCTGTGGGTGGTTATTCTCGACATGCTGCGCATGGTCAGCCGCCATCTGAGCGGCAAACCGGTGCTGCCGTTGTCCGAAGCGCCGCACGAACCGAGCCGCCTGGTGGAAGACTGGGTGCGCGACTGATGCGCCGCCGGCTCTCCCGCCTGTGGCGCTATGTCCGCCAGATTTCCGGCGACGATGCCTATGAACGCTATCTGAAACACCACGCGGAGGCTCACCCCGGCGAGCCTCCGCTGGCCTGCAAGGACTTTTACCAACGCGAACTGGAACGCAAATGGAGCGGCGTCAAACGCTGCTGCTGAACGGCCGGAAATTGACTTTTTCTCGCTGACGCGATAGATATTTTATGACAATGTTGTTAGTATATGGGTGCTGTTTACCCCTGCCGGCATACTCAGACAACTTAAAACACCATCATGTACATCCCCGAGCATTTCCAGCCCGCCCATTCGGGCGACCCGGCCGCGCTGGTGGAAGGCAACCCTTTCGGGATGCTTGTTACCGTTCCCGGCGGCGTTCCCTTCATCAGCCATCTGCCGTTCCTGTATGAACGCTCCAACGGGCCGCATGGGCGCCTGTACGGTCACATGGCCCGCTCCAATCTGCAGTGGCAGCATCTGTTGAGCGGCGAAACCGTATTGGTTGTATTTCAGGGCCCGCATGCCTATATCTCGCCCAATTGGTACAATTCGCCCGGCGTGCCGACCTGGAATTATGCTGTGGCCCACCTGCGCGGCTCGCCACACCTGATTGAAGGCGAAGCAGAGCTGGAAGACTTGCTCAAGCGTCAGACCGGCGTCTACGAATCGCCGCAAGCCACGCCGTGGGACCCGACGCTGACCGGCGAACGGCGCAGCCGGCTGCTGAGCATGATCGTCGGCTTTGAGATCGACGTCAGCGATATCCAGGCCAAATTCAAGCTCAGCCAGAACCGCCCGCTGGAAGACCGCCAGACGATCATTGAAAAACTCAGCCAATCCGCCAGTCAGGCCGATCATGCCGTCGCCCGCCTGATGGCGCACACACCGGGCTCCAACCAGCCCACCTGAAAACCATCGCGCGGCCGGCAGTGCAAACCGCTGCCGGCCATCTGCCGCCTCTCCCGCTTAGCCTGCCCTTTCCTGCCGTCAGCCCAATAATGTTCTATTATTAGCTGGTTCACACCCATAAGCTGCAATCATGAATCTTGCAGATATAACACAAAGGGTTTCTCGCGCCTCGGGTCAGTCCATTACCGGCAAGGTAATCCTGATTATCAGCTTGTTTGTGTTCATTGCCATCGTGCTGGGCGGCATGATCTATCTGCAGGGGCGCATTTTCGACGGGGTACGCGTCTACGTGCGTGGCGAGGGGCTGTGGGCAAAGGGCCAGAAGGATGCGGTCATCTATCTGGAGCGCTATTCGCACAGTCGGGCGGAAGACGATTATTTAGCGTTTCAACACTCCGTCGAAACCAATCTGGGTGACGCCCAGGCCAGGCAGGCGCTGCTGGCCAGCCCGCCCGACTTGCCGGCCGCCGCGACAGGATTCCTGCAAGGCCGGAACAACCCGCAGGACATTGACGCGCTCATCTGGTTTTTCCAGAATTTCCAGTCAATCTCGTACATGCATGACGCCATCGACATCTGGATACATGCCGACCGGAAAATTGCCGAACTTATTGCGGTCGGCAATGCAATACATCGTGAAATCCAGGCCGGCGGCAACGACCCGGAGAGACTTGCCCTCCTGCGCGACCGCGTGAAATTGCTGAATATCGAGTTACTCGATCTGGAGAATCGTTTTTCCAATATTCTTGGCGCAGGCGCCCGCTGGGTAAAACAGACTACCTTGATAGCCGGCCTGGCCATGCTGCTGCTGTTCATCGGTGTCGCCATGATCATCAGCCGGCAACTCATCGCCGTCATCGCCCGGACAGAGCGCGAACTCAAGATCAGCGAAGCGCGTTTTCGCAGTCTCAAGGAGTCCAACACCATCGGCATCCTTTCCTGGCGGATGGACGGCACGCTGGAGGAAGCCAACCGCAGCTTTCTGGATATGCTGGGCTACGACGAAAACGACTTCCGGGATGGCCAGCTCAACTGGCGCAAGCTGACGCCGGAGTCCTGCCAGGCGCGGGATGAACAGGCCATTGCCGAATTGTTGACCAGCGGCAGCTGCGCCCCATTTGAAAAAGTCCTGCTGCATAAGGACGGCCATCCGGTTCCCGTCTATCTTGGCGCATCCTTGCTCAATGGCGATGTCGATCGGGGCATTGCCTACATCATGGATCTGACGGAACGGAAACAGGCGGAAAAACAATTGCGGCTGGCCGCTGCGGTGTTCGACTCCAGTCACGACGGCATTCTGGTGACCGATGCCGCCATGCACATCGTCTCCGCCAACCAGGCCCTGTGCACGATGACCGGCTATGCCTCCAGCGAACTCGTCGGCAAGATTCCCTCCATCCTGCAATCCGGCTACACCACCCCGGAACAGTACCGCGACATGCTCAGTTCCCTGTACAGTGTGGGACACTGGCAAGGCGACATCGTCGATCGGAAAAAACATGGCGCCCTGCTGCCGGTGCATATCAGCCTCAGCGCGGTCAGAAACGATGAACAGCAAGTGAGCCATTACGTTGCGATCATCTCCGACATTGCCGAACGCAAGGCGGAAGAGGAACATCTGCGACACATCGCTCACCATGACACGCTGACGGGGCTGCCCAACCGGGTTCTGTTCAACGACCGTATCGAGCAGCTGATCAAGCATGCCGAACGCAACGGCGGGCGTTTCGCCATCCTGTTCTTCGATCTGGACAATTTCAAACCGGTCAATGACACCTTCGGCCATGAGGTGGGTGATAAATTGCTGCAGGCGATCGCCCACCGTTTGACCCGCCACGTGCGCGGAACCGACACGGTGACGCGCCTGGGCGGGGATGAATTCGTCATCCTGCTGGAAGAAGCGAACGATCGGGACAGCGTCGAAAAGCTGCTGGACAAAACCGTCGAGTCCATTTGCGCCCCCTGCAACATCAACGGTCACGACATTGAAATCAGCGTCAGCGCCGGAATCAGCCTGTACCCAGAGAACGGCACGGATGTGAACACGCTGATGCATCACGCCGACCAGGCGATGTATCACATGAAGCAGAAAAGTCGTGCGCAGAAATCGATCCCGCCCACCCTGCCCACCTGAAACAATACGTTACAAAATGCCTACAATCCGGAACACGCAAGCGGCAAATGGGTCTGATAGGATAGTCGCATGCATTTCATCTTGCGAAATGCCTGTCGTAATGACACGTTATGGAGGTAAATCATGTCTAAACGAGTATATCTTGCGCTTGCCGCCGCATGCGCCGTGCTTGCATCCGGCCCGGCCCTGGCCGATATGGAAGCAGCCAAGAATGCCACCGTACACGGCTTGGAAAAAGCTCAGGAGTTCGTCGTCAACGGCGTCAAGAAAGGCGCCTCAGGCGTTGAATACGGTGCGGAAAAAGCCAGCGAGGGCGTCGAACGTGCCGCCAAATGGGCAGGATTACCGGCCAAGTCCGACAAGCCCCGGTGGAAAAATCCCGACCAGTAAGGCCGGCTCACGGGCACGCCTTGCCCTCTCCCGCCAAGGCGTACCCGTAATGACGACGTGTCGACACGCCCCAACCATGCTTCACGCAACTGAAATGATAAGGCGCTATCATCATTGCGGTGATTAGCTTAACAAGGAAATGATAAATGAACATAATTCAATGGTTTGACGCCACCCTGCTCGCCGTCCTCGCCATCTTTTCCGCCACGCTGCTGACCCTGCTGCTGAATTTCATCGTGGATGCCGCGAGCCCCCTCGTTCGTCGCTTGCGCGAGACAAACGAGGCGTAGGCGCCGACGCCCGGTCAAGGTTGGCCCCATCACGCTTTGGCAAGACTCACCGCAGTCACCTTGTACTCCGGCGTAATCGACATCGGATCGTAATACGACCCGGTCAATTCGTTTACCGGCGTCTCGGCAAAATGGAACGACATGAACACCGTTCCTGGCGGACACCGTTGGGTAAGATGACAGGGCACCTGAATACGGCCGCGCCGACTGCCCACCCACACCAGATCCGTCTCCTGCAACCCAAGCCCTGCCGCATCCTGCGGATTGATTTCCACCCGCTCATGCGGATACAACCCCAGCAGCCCCTCGGTTTTACGCGTCATTGAACCGTTGCAGTAATGTTCCAGCCGGCGTCCCGTGGTCAACAGATAGGGATAAGCCGCATCGACCGACTCCTCCGGCGCGGCGAACTCCAATGCATGGAACACGCCTTTGCCGTGGGCGAACGTATTTTCGTGCAGCACCCTGTCGCCCGTCGCATCAGTCGTACGGCAGGGCCACACCAGTTGTTCTCCCGCGTACAGGCGGGCGTAGCGCACGCCGCTGAGAATGGGCGACAAATCGGCCAACTCGTCCCACACTTGCGCCGGCTTGTCGTAATGCATGGGATACCCCATCCGGCTGGCCAGTTCGCAAATAATGTCCATGTCCGTGCGGCATCCTTCCGGCGCCGCTACCACCGGCATGAAGTGCTGCACCCGCCGGTCGGTGTTGGTAAACGTGCCCTCTTTCTCCAGCGCGCAGGCTGCCGGCAGAATCACATCGGCGAAAGAGGCCGTGCGGGTGAAAAACATTTCCTGCACCACCAGGCAATCCAGATTGGACAACGCCTGTTCCACCAGATGGGTATCCGGGTCCGTCTGGACCGGGTCTTCCGCAATGATGTACATGCCCTTGACCTGACCGTTTTTCGCGCCATGAATCATCTGGCAGCTCTTCAAGCCGCTGGTGACCGGCATCGGCACCTTCCAATAAGCGCTGAAGCGCTCCAGCGCCGCCGGATCGTCCGTTTTCTGGTAACCGGGCAGCACGTTGGGCAGAGCGCCCACGTCGCAGGCGCCCTGTACGTTGTTCTGCCCGCGCAAGGGCGAAACGCCGGAGTGCGGGCGGCCGATATGCCCCGTGGCCAGCGCCAGATTGGCGCAGGCCATCACATTGCTGCTGCCATGGGTGTGCTGGGTAATGCCCAGGCCGTAGATGATCATGCCGTTGCGCGCAGCGGCATACAAACGGGCCGCCTGCCGGATCAGCGCGGCATCAACGCCGGTAATGGCCTCGACTCGCGCCAGATCGTAATCGGCCATCACCCGTTCGCGCGTTTCCTCAAAGCCCCGCGTGCGCTCGGCGATAAAGCGCTCGTTCAGCCTGTTTTCCTCGATGAGCACCCGCAGCAAGCCATTGAGCAGCGCGATATTGGTGCCGGCCCGCAGTTCCAGATGCACATCGGCAATGCCGGCCAGCCAGATCCGCCGCGGATCGATCACCACCAGTTTGGCATGGTTGTGCAGCACAGCATGCTTGATCTTGTGGCCGATGACCGGGTGCGCTTCGGTCGGATTGGCGCCGATGAGCATGATGCAATCGGCGCCGTCGATTTCGTCCAGCGAATTGGTTGCCGCCCCGCTGCCGAAGGCCGCCGTCAGGCCCACCACCGATGGAGCGTGGCAAATACGGGCGCAGTTGTCGACATTGTTGGTGTGGAACACGGCGCGGGCGAGCTTCTGCGCCAGGTAATTTTCCTCGTTGCTGACGCGGGCGGAACTCAGTACCGCCAGCTTGTCGCCGCCATCGAGCGCACGAATCTGGCTGAATTCCCCGGCCACATGGTCAAGCGCCTCGTGCCAGCTCACTTCCCTGAAGCAATCGCGCGTATGGCCGGGGCGTGTGCGTAGCAAGGGAACCGTCAGACGCTCGGGGTGGCTGACGAAATCCAGCCCGAAGCGTCCTTTCACGCACAGCTGCCCTTGATTGACGCTGGTATCGGAAAAATCGGGATGCGCTCCCAGCGGCACACCGTCTTTGACCTGCACCTGGATAGCACAGCCGGTACCGCAATAAGTGCAGATCGACGGCGCCTCGTAATCGGGCGCGCCGCGGGTCACTTTCCATTTTTCCACCAATGCCCCGGTCGGACAATGTTCAATGCAGTTGCCGCAGTGGTCGCATTGGCCCTCGGCCAACGGCATGCCCATGGCAAAGGATAACTGGCGCTCCCCGCCCATATCGACGATGCCACTCGGATGGAAGCCATGCAAATGCTCGCAGTAGTTGAAACAGCGGTTGCACTGGATGCAGCGGTCAGGCGCAATGGCCAGCAGCGGATCGTGGCCGGTCAGGTAGTGCGCCTCGCCCTGCGCCAAAGCGGCCACCTCCTGCGCGCTCATGCCCGCATTGCGGGCCATTGAGCAGAGCGTCTCATAGGCAGGCCGTGCCGGATCATCGTGTCCGACACGGCCGAAATTGCGCAGCACGGATTGCAGAATGAAACGCTGATTTTCCTTCACCGCGGCTGATTCGGTATGCACCTCCATGCCCTCGCTGACCGGCGTGGAGCAGGCAGAAACCAGGCCGTGCATGCCCGTCACAGCGACGCAACAGAGGCGGCACACCCCTTCCGGTTCAAGCAGCGGGTCGAAGCACAGCGTCGGAATATCGCTGCCCTTTTGCCGCGCCGCCTGCAGCAATGTAGTTCCCGCCGGCACGGTCAGCGGCACCCCGTCGATGCATAAAGTCACCGCCGGTTTCATGCCGCCACCTCCGCGCCCGCCCGGCAGATGGGACAGTCATGCCGCAGATGCCGGGCAAAATCTGCCGGAAAAGCCTGCATGAGAGCGGGCACGATGCCCGTGCCGGAAGAGCACAGCCCGCATTTGCTGCTGTTGAGCAATACGGCATGCAGCTGCTGGTAATGCTGCAGCACCGGCTCCAGCGCCGCCTGATTCTCCAGCCCATCCATCAGCGCCTTGGCCTGCTTCATGGACTCGCGCCCCGGCAGGCATTGTCCGCAATGCTCGGAATGAAAGAAATCGGTCACCTGGCGGGCCAAATCCACCGCGCAGCGCGTGTCGTTAAAAACAATGACCGTTCCGTTACCGCAGCCATTCTGTATCGTCAGCGGCAAACTCAAATCGCGCGGCAGAAACAGGCGTCCCGATGGTCCGCTGACAAACGCGCCTTTGAACGTACCGACGGTGCCGCCGGCCCATCCGATCAGATCGGCGAGCGTCGCGCTCATGTCCGCTTCGATTACGTCCGGCCGGGCGACATCGCCGGAAAGGGAAAACAGCTTGGGCCCGTGATTGTGTTCCGGCCCGATGGCGGCAAACCAGCTGTCCCCCCGTTCGATAATCAAGGAAACGCTCGCCAGCGTTTCAATGTTGTTGATCACCGTCGGCTTCCCCCACAAACCCTGCTCGGTCGGATACGGCGGCCGCCCTGTCGGTTCCGCCCGCCGGCCTTCGAGCGCGCGGAACAAGGCGGTTTCCTCGCCGGAGATATAGCGCTGCCGGCCGCGCCTGACCTGGATATCGAACGCCCCGGCCCCCTCGACGCAACGCAGCCGTCCTTCTTCCCGCAGCCATTGCAACAGTTGCAGCAGGGCTTTTTCAATGGCGCGGTAATTCTGATTGAGATAAATGTAGCCGCGCTCCGCCTTGACCGTGCAGCCGGCAATCACCAGTGCCTCAATGACCGCCAGCGGGTTTTGCTCCAGCAACACCCGGTCCTTGTAGGTTCCCGGCTCGCCTTCTTCGCCATTGGCCACCACATAGCGCACCGTTTCCGCCTGCTGCATGACGCTCTGCCACTTGAGCCCAACCGGGAACGACGCTCCGCCCCGGCCGCGCAGACCGGATGCCAGTAATTCCGCCACAATTCCTTCGGCAGTCATATTCCGCGCCTTGCGCAAGGCGCTGAACGGGTAACTGCGATAATAATCGTACAGCCGTGGGCTGCCGACGATCTTGGGGCGCCCGGTCAAAAAAGAAGCCGGCAGCGGTTTCATGACAGCGCCTCCCGGATGCGCGCAATCAGGCCCGGCAAATCGGCTCCGGCACAGTTCTCGCCGTTCACGCTTACAGTGGGGGCATGGTCGCAATGCGACAGGCACTCTGAGCGGCTGATCAATAAGCGGCTGTCCGCCTTGATGACGCCGGGCTCGGCAGAAAACGTCTCGCACAGAGCGTGCAGCAGGTCGGCGGAATTTTTCAGATGGCAGCTGAGCGCGCCGCACACCTCCACCCGGCAACGCACGGGTGTGTTGCTGACCGGATAATGATAGAAGCTGAGGATCGACTGGATTTCCCCGGCCGCGAGCCCGAGCTGCTGCATCAATGCGGGAGCCGCTTCCGGAATCGTGCCAAAGTGATCCATCAACTCTTCCGCCAGCATCAGCAACTCGCCCGGTTTGCCCGCATGGATAGCGACCATTCGCTCGAGTGTTATGATTGTTTCCCGCTCCATCCGGACTCCTTACGACGGCCGCTTTCCACCGCGGTAAATCACATAATACACTCCCCCCACCAGCACGCTTCCCCCCACGATGTTTCCCAACACCACGGGCAGCAAGTTTGCGGCAAACCCGGCCCAGCCGATCATCTCGGCGTGGGGTACCACAGTCATGGACGGTTGCAGCAGCATGCCCATGGGGATGAAATACATATTCGCCACACTGTGTTCAAACCCGGCCGCGACAAAGGCCGATATCGGAAACACTATGGCAATCGCCTTGTCAGTCACGCTGCGTCCCGCCATGGCCATCCACACCGCCAGACAAACCAGCGCATTGCACAGAATAGCTTTAAAAAAGGCCGGCCAAAATGACATTGTGCATTTTGCGGCGGCAATTTTCACATACTGTTCCGCCACCAGGCCGTGATTCATATCGGCGTGACCGGACAAGAAAACCAGCACGGCCAACCCGGCGGCACCGATAAAATTGCCGCAGAACACCACCAGCCAGTTGCGCAGCAACTCGAGCGTGGAAATCCTGCCGTCGGCCCAGGCGATGACCAGCAGATTGTTGCCGGTGAACAATTCCGCTCCCGCCACCACAACCAGCAACAAACCGAGCGAAAAAACCAGACCGCCGACAACCCGGACAAGAGCGAAATCCAACGCGGCATCCGCCGCCACCAGCGTGTAATACAACCCGCCCAGACCAATGAAAGCGCCCGCCAGAATCGCCAGCAGCAACATGGGAAACAACGGCAAGCGGGCTTTGTTGATGCCGGCGTTTTCCACCCGTTCCGCCAGCTCCTTGGGTGAATAGGCGTCAAATCCATATAACTCGGGCAAGACCATTCCCCCTTGGAGCGAGCAACCCGGACCGATCGAGCCTGAAATGCTCAGTTAAGACAAATACAGCGTTTAACTAAGGTTAGATTACAAAACGTAATGCGCAAAGGAACGCGTGACTTTTCCCTGCGGGTCGAACAGAAACACCTCTGCCGCCAGCTGACCGCTCACGCTGGTGTAGTACAGCACCAGGCTGCCGACGCCCAGCAGGATATTCTGCAGCTCAAAATGCAATTCCGGCATCATTTGCAGCGCTTTGGCCCAATAAGCCCGCACGGCCGCCTTGCCATGCAGCACCCCGCTGGGTTCGTTGGCAATCCGCATGATTTTGGGTGAAGACATCACAAAGTCATCGGCATAGTGCGCCAGAACCCGGTCCAGATCATGCATATTCCAGGCCGCCACCCAGTCGGCGGCAAAAGCGGCAGCAAATTGCTGGTCGACCATCCCCGTCATATCAACGCTCCTCCAGTTGTGATTGGATATTGATTTCCGCCCGCATAAAGGTGACCGCCTGCCCCGACAGGAACACCCGCTCCCCTTCCGTCCGGCAAGCGATCACGCCACCTCGCCTTGACAACTGCCGCGCCTGCAGCGTCCTTTTCCCCAGCCGCTGCGACCAGTACGGCGCCATGGCACAGTGGGCCGAGCCGGTGACCGGGTCTTCCGGAATGCCATAGCGCGGCGCAAAGAACCGGCTGACAAAATCCACCTCGTCACCCTCTGCCATCACGATCACCCCCCTTCTGTCGAGCTGTGACAGCCGGCCAAAGTCCGGCATCAGCCCGCCTACTGTGGCCTCGCTGTCGCATAGCACCATATAGTCGTCGCCCGCCCATACGGCCAGGGGCTGGATACCCAGGCCGTCCAGCAGGGCGGCG
The DNA here is from genome assembly GCA_021851875.1 of Pseudomonadota bacterium. Classification (GTDB taxonomy): domain Bacteria; phylum Pseudomonadota; class Gammaproteobacteria; order Burkholderiales; family JAJZQI01; genus JAJZQI01. Next base: position 201,117 of record JAJZQI010000002.1, read on the forward strand.
GGCGCATCGCACGGCAGCATGGGCAGGGCGGGGAAATCCATGGTCAGCATCGCGCCGTCACGCTCCACCCGCAAAACACCGCTGCGGGTGGCAAAGCTGATCCGCGGCACGGCCACATGCATTTCTTCAAACAGCACATGCGCCGTCGCCAGCGTAGCGTGTCCGCACAAATCCACTTCGGCCGCCGGGGTGAACCAGCGCAGCTGATAGCCGTCTGCTGCCGGCACGAAAAAGGCCGTTTCCGACAGGTTGTTTTCGCCCGCGATGGCCTGCATCAGGGCGTCGTCCAGCCAGTGTTCCAGCGGGCAGACGGCCGCCGGATTGCCGCCGAACACGCGAGCGGTAAACGCGTCCACCTGATATTGTTTGAGCTTCATCTGCGGCAATCCGGTCAAGTCATCAAGGGATACATCCAGACGTAAATGACCTGGCCCTGCGATTCCGCCAACTGCGCCAGCTCGCCCAGCTCCATCACCAGCTCCTCCACCTCTGCGGCTTCCCAGCCCTCGTATTCGAACGTATCCGTGGCGGCCAGCTCCATGCCGGTGCGTTCCAGCCCCTCCTCATCCAATGCCGCCAGCCGCTCCAGCAGCTCATCGGCAAAACGCAACACCAGCCCGCCGTCGCTGTTCACGTACACCGGCTCGTAATACGTCGTTGCCAGATCGAAATCGTCGTCCACCAACAGACAATGCAGCATCACCACCTTGGCAATGTCGATCCCGCGCCGTTCGATGCCGCTCCATTCGTCGATCGGATGCAGCGATTCGCCCACTGCCTCCAGTTCGTCCTCTTCCGCCGCCACAATATTCGTCAGTAAAGCCAAAATCGTCCTCTTGCATTCATATCGTCAATGCTCCGACTTTACTGTCAATTGCTGGCGCATTCAACACAAAGGACAGCGGCATCCCTGCCGCTGCGGTAAGATGGCAGCCAGACGGGCAAATGGAGAAGACCGTGGAAAACCAGTGTGGTCTGAGTGAAAAAAACTGCCAACCGTGCGAAGGAGGCGTTCCCCCGCTATCCGCAGGCGAAATCGACCATCTGCTCGGGCTGCTCGACGGGTGGGCACTGCAGGGCAAGGAAATCAGCAAAACCTACACGTTCAAGAATTATTATCACACCCTGGCTTTCGTCAACGCCACGGCCTGGGTCTCCCATCGCGAGAACCATCACCCCGATCTGCTGGTCGGCTACAACACCTGCCAGGTGCGCTATCACACGCACGCCATAGACGGCTTGAGCGAAAACGATTTCATCTGCGCCGCGAAGATCGACCGGCTATTCGCGCCATGAAACACGCCGGATTCAAGTTCGGCGGCAGGCAGCAGCGCGGGCGATCCGGCGATTTCACAGTGGCTGCCGTGCACACGACCAGCCGATTTAATGCAATGAGTTGACCCTCCCGAACAAATAGTGCGGTAACATGATTGCCCTTGAGGGCGCTTCAATCCGTGTCGCTCATTTTTCTCAATATTTTCAGTAGCGCAATAGTAAGACTATGGCCAATGCTAAAGGCGTACGAGCCTGTCAGCCCTGCACCGCATGCTGCGATGGCTGGGTCCAGATGATCATCAACGGCGTTCCGGTCTATCCCGGCCGCCCCTGTCCTCACAGTACAGGCCAAGGCTGCGACAATTACCAGCATCGCCCCATCGACCCCTGCGGCAATTTCAATTGCGGCTGGATTTTGCCCGACAGCCCCTTACCGGAGTGGCTGCGACCGGACAACGGCAAAGTCATTGTGATTTTCAACAAAACGCGGTGGAATGGACTGCCGGTCGATTTGGCCGTTCCCGTGGGCAAAAAGATTCCGCCCCGCTCGCTGGAATGGCTGAAAAAATTCTCCGCCCAGCGCATGCGCCCCTTGCTGTATACCGAACAACTGGTTGAAAACGGCCTTTTTCAAAAGCAGCAGCAGGTTTTTGCCTATGGCCCGCCGGCCTTCCAGCAGGAAATGCAACGCATGCAGCAGGAAGGCGAGCAGCTATGGTAGCCGCGCGCCGCCGGCGTCACCCGCCAAGCCCAGTCAAACCAGCCGAACATGCCGATCGACTATAAAGTCAATGCGCCCATCGGCACGGATGCGTTCATCGCCCTGCTGCACGCCTCCACGCTCGCGCAACGGCGCCCCGTCGATGACCGGGCCTGCATGGACGGCATGGTCGAACACGCCAATCTGATGATCACCGCCTGGGACGGCGACAAACTGGTCGGCATCGCCCGCTCGATGACGGACTTTCACTACGCCTGCTACTTGTCGGACCTGGCCGTGCATGGCGATTATCAGCGGCAGGGTATCGGTAAAGCGCTGCTGCGCCGCACGCAAGAACAATTGGGACCGCAATGCAAACTGATTCTGCTCGCCGCCCCAGCCGCCAACGACTATTACTCGCACATCGGTTTTGCGCACAACCCGCGTTGCTGGATCCTCGACAGCGAGCGGAAAATCAGCGACTGAGCGCCATCTCCGGCTGCCAGATGCAGATGGTGTTGCGGTCAGCCGCCTTGCCGGCTTGCGCTGCTCACGTATGCGTGTGAGCATTCCAATACGGCTATTGGCGCCGGTGAGGTAATTCAGGTTGTACAACTCATTGCCGAGCCGCGCTTCAAGGTATAAATTTGCCGGCGCAAACGCCCCAACGAGCCGGCGCGAAGAGATGGCGCGTGCGGCGTGTTACTGCTTGGTAATATTGAGTTTATCCAATTGCTCCTGCAGGCTTTTTATTTCAGCTCGCAGAGCACGGATGTCCTGATGCATTTCCAGGCGCAGGCGGGTTTCGTCCTTGCCGATAAAAAAAGCGGTAATGCTGGCTGTCACCAGCGACAGCATGGCAAAGCCGATGACGACGACGATAACGGCAAAAAAGCGCGAAGCTTCAGTGGTGGGCACTATATCACCGTATCCTACAGTGGCGCCGCTTTCAAAGGCCAACCACAACCCCTGGGCATAACTGTGTACAGTCGGCTCCAGCCAGTAAAACCCGGCGCCGGCAAGGGCCATCAAGGCAAGCCCCAGCACCAGCAGGAAGGGGGTCGTTCTGGGTGTGATGGTGCTGAGCGAACCCAGTACACGGGTGAACAGCAAGGCGATGGTCGCCACCCGCAGCAGACGTGCCAGCGCCAGTAATTGCGCGTCCGCCACCCCCAGCAGGCTGATCAGCGAAGCCAGGATAATCAGCAGATTGAGCCAGTTGCCGATCAGATAGTGCCATTTATCGCGGCACAACCAGGTCATCAGCACGGTTTCGCCGGCAAACCCCGCCACCACAATCCAATCGAGGTAGGCGCCGATGCGCTGCAGCAGCGGGTGCTGGCCGACGGCATGCAGGTAAAACGCCGGGATCACCAGCACCGCCAGCGTCAGCATCACCCAATGCAGTCGCCGTTGCCACAAATGCGCCTGGTGGGTTTCGTTCTGGGACACCCCCGCCATGCCGAGCAGGGGAAGCAGATGCGCCATCATGACCGCGAACTCAGTTGCCGGCCACCGTCATGCGCTCGATCAGAATAGAGCCGCATTGCTTGGAACCGCGCACCAGCACATCGGTACCGACGGCGACGATATGCCTGAACATGTCCTGCAGATTGCCGGCAATGGTGATTTCCTCGACCGGATACTGGATGATGCCGTTTTCCACCCAGAAACCGGCCGCGCCGCGCGAGTAATCGCCGGTGACATTATTGATGCCATGGCCGAGCAGTTCGGTCACCAGCAGGCCGCGATCCATTTTTTTCAGCAGCGCCGCAAAATCCTCGCCGGTGGCATCGAGTACCAGATTGTGGTTGCCGCCGGCATTGCCGGTGGAGCGCATGCCGAGTTTGCGGGCCGAATAGGTGGACAGGAAATAGCCCTCCACCACGCCGTTCCTGACGACATCGCGGCTGTGCGTGGCCACGCCGTCGTTGTCGAACCTGCAGCTGGACAAACCCTTCGGCAGATGCGGCAGCTCGCGCAGATTGACCAGCGGCGAGAACACCGCCTTACCCAGGCTATCGAGCAGGAAAGTGGACTTGCGGTACAGGCTCCCGCCGCTGACCGCTGAAACAAAGTGCGAAATCAGACCGGCAGCGATGGCGGCCTCAAACAGCACGGGCACGTCCATGGTATCCAGCTTGCGTGCATTGAGACGCCGCACGGTCCGTTCGCCGGCCAGCTTGCCGACCGTCTGCTCGCCGTCCAGGTCGCGCCAATCCCGCGCGGTGGTATACCAGTAATCGCGCTGCATGCCGTTGTCCGATTCGGCGATGACGGCGCAGGAGATGCCGTGGCGCGAAACCGGATAACCCGCCATGAAACCGAGACTATTGGCATAGATAAAGTGCGACTCGTTGGTGTTGACGCTGGCCCCTTCGGAGTTATTGATGCGCTCGTCCACATCGAGCGCGGCGCTCTCGCACGCCTGCGCCAGCTCGATGGCCCGTTCGACGGTCAGATCCCACGGCGTGTAAAGATCCAGGTCGGCAAAATCGTTGGCCAACAGATCGGCCTCGGCCAGACCGGAAAAATCGTCGCTCGCCGTGTAGCTGGCAATCGACAAGGCTGCCTTGACGGTGTCGCGCACCGCCTGCGGCGTCATATCGGACGTGCTGGCGTGCCCGCGCTTCTTGCCGACATAAACGGTCACACCGATGCCCTTGTCGCGGTTGTATTCGATCGTCTCCACTTCGCCTTCGCGTACCGTCACGCTCTGTCCGAAGCCCTCGGATACTTCCGCTTCGCACGCCGTAGCCCCCTGCGCCTTGGCCTGTGCCAGGATGTCGGCAGTCAGTTCACGCAGTTGCTCGGCTGAATAATTGAAGCGTTCTGTTGATTTCATGGTTGTCCTGGCTGGTCGATCGCGGCAAAATTGTTATGATAACAATTTTGCGAGTATTGGCGATGCCGGAACACAAATCAGTTCACAAACCTCAGCATGAAGATGAGGATGAGGATGTGGAAATCATCTATACATACGAGCACGGCGGCTTTACCGAGCATCATGTCGAACCCGAACACGAGCATGAAGAAGATGAGGCAGAAGAGCCTCGCTACAGTGGCCCCAGCAAAAGCCAGCTGAAGCGCGACATGCTGGCGCTGCAGGACCTGGGAGCGCAGCTGGTCAAGCTGAACAAGGAGCGTCTGGCGCAGGTCGACATTCCGGAAGACCTGCGCGCCGCCGTGAAGGAAGCGCAAAAAATTCGCAGCCATGGCGCGCTGAGGCGGCAGATGCAGTACATCGGCAAACTCATGCGCGAAGTCGATCCCGCCCCCATTCAAGCGAAGCTGGATGCCTGGGAAGGCAAGTCCAACGAGGAAAATGCCCGCTTCCACGCCATGGAACGCTGGCGCGACCGGCTCATTGCCGACGAGCAGGCCTTTGCCCTGTTCATGGATGAGCACCCGCACACCGACACGCAGCAACTGCGTGCCCTCATTCGCAACGCGCGCAAGGAACAGCTGAACAATCAGCCGCCCAAGAGCAGCCGGGCGCTGTTCCGCCTGATCCGCGAGATCATCGAGGCGGGCGGCGGCGAACAAAAAATGGAAAACGATGCGGACAATGCGACCGAGTGACGCGTTCAGGACGCTGCACCGATTATGAGAAGCAAACTGCTGTGGTTACTCGCGCTCGTGCTCGCACTGGCTGCCGCCGGCTCATTCTGGCTCTACAATTCGCTCGATTACCTCGTCAAAAGCGCCATTCAACGCTACGGTTCGGCCATTACCGGGGTCGAAATCAGCTTGCAGGCCGTCAAGATCTCGCCGGCCGATGGGGCGGGCGCTTTGCAGGGACTGGAAATCGGCAACCCCGGCGGCTTTGTCAGCAATGCGGCGTTCAAAGCCGATGCAATCACCCTGCAGGTCGAGGCCGCCAGTCTGACGCAGGATGTCATCCACCTGAACCAGCTGCATCTTGCCGGTCCGACGATTGATTACGAAGTGGAACCATCCGGCACCAACTTCGACATCATACAGCGCAACGTGGCGCTGTATCGCGGCACGTCGACGCCGGACAAACCCACTAAGCGGTTCATTATTGACGAGCTGAAAATCGAACACATCAAGGTGAATTACCGGCCCAGCCTGCTGCAGGGCAAAGCCATTGAACTGGACATGCCCGACCTGACCCTGCACCCTGTCGGCCAGACCCAAGGCGGCATCACAGCAGGCGAGCTGGCCGGCATCATCGTTGCCGCGTTGAAAAAACGCCTCGCCAGCACCGTGGCCAAGGCGGCCTTGCACGCCACGACGGCCGGCACCTTGCGTGAAGGCGCTGAAGGCGTCAGCCGGCTACTGCGTTAAGGCGCAGGCTGCCGGTCCGGCGGAGGAGCATCGGTCTTGGCGGTGAGCAGCGCCGGCAATGGCTCCGCCGCCTTCTGCCGCTCCAGGAAACCGGCTGCCAGCGCCTTGTACAAGGGCTTGCGGCACACCAGCCTGGAGCTGATCGAGCCGAGAATGGCCGCGGCCATCAGCGGCAGCAGCAGGTTGTGATTGTCCGTCATTTCCATGACGATGACGAAAGCGGTGATCGGCGCCTGCACCACCCCGGAAAAATACGCCACCATCCCCAGGATCACCACCGCGCCGGCTGGCGCATAAGGCATCCAGCCGGCCAGGTTGGCGCCGAAACCGGCGCCGATCGCGAGCGAAGGGGCAAAAATGCCGCCCGGGATACCGCTCAGGTAAGACACGATCGTCGCCAGCATTTTCAGGACGCCATAACTGACCGGCATGGGCTCGGTACCGGACAACAGCGCCTTGGCTTCGACATACCCCGTGCCGTAGGTTGTATGACCGGAAGCCAGCCCGATTGCCGCCAGCGCCAAGCCGCATACGGCCGCCATGGTAACCGGGTGCTGCTTGAGCCAGCCGCCCCATTTGCCGGGCAGACCGCCGGCTGTTTCCAGCAGAATGCGGCTGAACATGCCGCCCAGCAAACCGCCGGCAATGCCGCAAAGCAATACCGCCAGCCAGCCCTCGTTGAAATCCAGCGCGGCGGAAGTATGGCCGAAATAGGCATAGTTGCCGCTCATGGCCAGCGAAGTCATGCCGGCAAGAATCACTGCGGTCAGAATGATACCGTTGGTCCGCTGCTCAAACGATCGGCTCATTTCTTCAATGGCGAACACCACGCCGGCCAGCGGCGTATTGAAGGCGGCGGCCACACCGGCTGCGCCGCCGGCGAGAATCAGGCCTTTTTCCAGCTCGGCGCGGGGGAAATTGGCCAAGCGACTGAGCGAATGCATGATGGAAGCACCGACCTGCACGGTGGGCCCTTCGCGGCCCACCGATGCGCCGGAGAGCAAGGCCAGGAGTGTCAGGAACACCTTGCCGAGGCCGATACGCAAGGAAAGAACGGCGCCCCGCGCGCTGCGATCGGTAATTTGCAACGCGGCGATGGCCTGCGGAATACCGCTGCCCTGCGAGCCGGGAAAGTAACGCCGGGTGATCCAGACTACCATAGCCAGACCGACCGGAGTCAGCACGAAAGGCCAGTAAGGCGAGTGGCCGAGGACTCGACCGAAAAGGCGATTGGCTGCCTCGGCACCTTCGGCGAACAGCACGGCCGTTGCGCCCAACGCAATGGCTCCGCCCCAGAATACCAGCCGCCGCTTCCAAAGATGAGCCGACAGCCAGACTAAACGGGAACGGCGAAGAAAACGTTTGGGCACTTTGGGGCTGGCTTTGGGTCTGGCACGGAAAAATGATTTACAGTAGAAATTCTAAGCCCAGCCCTGATGCGGCACAAGCTATTGCTGAAAATTATTTTGCAGAAACATTATTTGCATCCGCTGCCGGCAAACAGCAGCCTGTCCAACATACCGTAAAAATCCCCTACATCCAACGGCTTGACGAGGTAATCGGCAAAACCTGCCCGTCGCCCCCGCTCAAGGTCTTCCGGCATTGCATTGGCAGTCACGGCCACTACCGGTACACGGCGCAGCTTCTTATCCTCCTGGAACAGTTTCAGGACCTGATAGCCATTCATGCCCGGCAGGCTGATGTCCAGCAGGATCAGATCGGGCGTGTGCATGCGGGCCAGTTCAATGCCGAGCGCCGGCTCGAAGGCGGTGCGTAAATGGATGTTGGCGCGCCTGCCGAGCAACTGACTGACCAATTTCAGATTGGCGGGATTGTCTTCAATATACAACACCTGCTTGCGGTTTTCCTCCTGCGCCACCACGGGCAAAGCGACAACCTCGGCATTCCGCTGCACTGCAATGGCCTCGGAACCGGCTCGCGGCAACGTGACGACGAATGTGCTGCCCTTGCCGGCTTCGCTCCTGAGCGCGATTTCCCCCGCCATCATCTCGACCAGACGCTTGGTAATGGTGAGGCCGATGCCCGTTCCCTCGATATTGCTGCCCTCCGCTCCCAAGCGATTGAACGGCTGGAACAGCTGCGCCTGCTGCCGGCTATCCATCCCCTTGCCGGTATCCACCACCTGAATGACGATGAACTCACCCTGCGCGCTGGCGGCAAAATGAATGCTGCCTCCCTCGCGGTTGTATTTGACCGCATTCGACAGCAGATTCAGCAGCACCTGCTTGAGCCTCAATCGATCGGCCCGCACCACCAGACCGGCGAAATCGCCGGCGGTGAACCGGAGAGCATGCAGTTCGGCAATCGGATCGATCAGGGCGATGCACTCGTCGGCCACCTCTGCCAGGGGGACCGGAGTGAGAGACAGGTTCAGCTGGCCCGACTCGATTCTGGACAAATCCAGCACCTCATTGATCAGATCGAGCAAATGCCGGCCGGCGCCGAGGATTTCCAACACGCTGTCTTTCTGCCGCGCATCCAGATCAGGGTCATATTCCAGAATCTGGGCAAAACCGAGAATGGCGTTCATCGGGGTACGCAGCTCGTGGCTCATGCTGGAAAGAAATTCCGATTTGGCCTGGCTGGCCTGTTCCGCCTGTTCCCTTGCACGACTCAACTGCAGCTGCCGTTCCAGCTCTCCGCTGTAGTCGCTCAGCACATTGAAAATATACTGAACCTCGCCATGCTCGTCATGCACAAAGGCAATATTCGATTTGGAGACGAATTCGCCGCCGTCCTTACGGCGTACCGGCAAGAGGCCCGACCATGAGCGATCACCCTTGGCCGCCTGGATGATGACCTGCAGCGCCCAGGAACGGATGTCTTCCGGCATCAGCATTGAAATGTGCTTGCCGAGCAGTTCGGCGCCGGCATATCCCGCCATGCGGTCATAAGCCAGATTGGTATAGACCAGCTGGCCGGTGGGCGTGGTTACCGTGATCCCCTGGTCGGTCGCATCGAAAATGCTGCGGAATATCTGCAGATCCTGCTCGGCCTGCTTGATCTCGGTGATGTCCTGGACCGTACCGATTATCCGCCTGACTTTCCCATCGGCATCGAGCTCGCCCGTCCCGCGCTCATGCACATGACAAATAGTCCCATCCGGGCGGACAACGCGATGCACCACATCGAACCTGCCGGTTTCCATCGCCAGGGCTTCGTTTTCCTTGACGCGGGCTACATCGTCGGGATGAATCAGTGAGTAGAAACGGTTTATGGAGGGGGAAAATGTATTGGGATCCTGCCCCGCCATTTCATAAATCATGTCCGACCAGCGCAGCTCACCGGTTTCCATATCCGCTTCCCAATTCCCCACCCGGGCGAGCTCCTGGGCATGCAGCAGGCGGCGGCGCTCCTGCGCCAGCGTGCGTTCATGGCGTTTGCGCTCGGAAATATTCTGCACGATGGTCCAGATAAACGCGTTGCCGTCGCTTTCGCGCACAACCACGCCATTCACCAGCACGGGAACGCGGGAGCCGTCCTTGTGCAGCAGCTCCTTTTCAAACGGACCGAATCGGCCGAGCTTGAGCAATTTGCTCAAATAGCCCTGCTCTGCCTTGAGATACTTCTCCGGCGTCAGCTGCCAGAAATCCAGCTCGCGGTATTCCGCTTCCGTATGCCCCGTCAGATGAAGCATGGCAGCATTGGCCTCGAGAAATTGCCCCTTCAGCGTACTGCGCGTCATGCCGACCGGGGCGATTTCGAACAAACTGCGGAAGCGTTGTTCCAGCCGGCGCAGCGATTCCTCCACCATTTTCCGCTCGTGGATATCGATGACCACCCCCAGCATCTGGATCGGGGTGCCATCGCCGTCGCGCACCACATCGCCTTTTTCCTGCAGCCAGCGAACCTGTCCGTCGGGCCAGACGACACGGTGCTCGACGTTATATTCCACGCCCCGCTCGACACAGGCATTGACGGCTTGCACCACCCGCTCGCGATCGTCCGGATGGACCGCCGCGAGGAAATTTTCGTAACTTGTCTCGATTTCGCCGGGTTTATAACCGAACAGAGGCGCAATACGCTCAGACCAGTAGAGCGATCCCGTCAGGATGTTCCAGTCCCAGGTGCCGATATTGGCAAACACCTGGCTGCGCTTCAGCCGCTCCGCATCGGATAAGGCAGCCTGTTCCAGATTTTTCAGCCGCGTCACATCGGTGCGAATGGAAATGTACTGGTACGGCTTGCCGTGTTCGTCGACGAACGGCACGATGGTCGACTCAACCCAGTACAAATCGCCGTTTTTCGCCCGATTGCATATTTCTCCGCGCCAGACCTTGCTTTCGCGGATGGTCCGCCACATCCGCTGAAAAAACGCCGGCTCGTGCATGCCGGACTGGATGATCCGGTGATTTTGACCCAGCAGCGCTTCGCGGTTATAGCCGCTGACTTCGCAGAACTTGTCGTTGACGGAAAGAATGTTTCCGTCTGCATCGGTGGTGCTGACAATGGCGTGCCGGTTTAAGGCGAAGTGTTCTCTTTCGCGCTCGTAGAAATTGCGTTTGAAGATCCCCATCAGATCATGGAAAGACCGGCTGCGGCGCGCCCTGGCGGCAACCACAGCCACCAGATAGGCAGGCTGGACCGGTTTGGCGATAAAGTCATCCCCACCCAATCCGAGCGCCAGCAGCTGCTTGCTGATATCCCGCTCGGAAGACAGGAACAGGATGGGCAGCGAGGCCCACTTATCATCCTCGCGCAGGATTGCCGCTATCTCCAGCCCGCCCACGTCCGGCATATTGACGTCCAGCACCAGCACATCGGGCAGGAATTCGGCCAGCTTATCCAGCACTTCCATCGGCTCGGTGCAGCCCAGCACATCCATGCCCGCACGCTCAAGTATTTCGCTGGCCACCACCAGATACACCGGGTCGTCGCCCACCAGCATGATGCGGTAGGGCTTTTCCGAGGGCTGCCGCACCAGACGGCCCAACAGGGCAAGCAAGCGCTCGGACAGCGCCTGCTTGGGCAGGTAATGACCGGCCCCGCTGCGGTATGTTGCCAAACGCGAAGCCATGTCATCACCCTCAGCCAGGATAATGACCGAAGGGCTGGCAAGGCAGCGCCCTTGCATGGCGGAAATGAGTTTTCTGCTGTTAGGAGCGGAATCCAGCAGCAGTTTGTCGATGAGGATGGCGGCAGGCTGGAACCCTGGCGTCCCGACCTGCTGCAAAGGGCCGAGATTATCAAAACATTCCGCCCGATAATGAGCGGCAGCGAGTACCGCGTGGATCTGCTCGGCCAGGCCGAGATCGGCGACACACAGCAGAATCAGCGGTTCGTCCGAAGACGCTTCCGCGCCAATCTGCTGCGCGGACTCGCTTTCTTCGCCCGGCAAGGGCAAAGAAGCGCTGGCGTACAGGTCGTCGAGCAGGCGTTCGACCGCATACCAGAAACTGTCGTCCGGTACGGCAGTGATTGCGCGCAGTTGTTCAATTTGCCGCTGCAGCAGATCTGCCGCTACGGCGACGGCCGCAAACCCGAACACTTCAGCAGCCGGGCCGATTTTGCGTATGAGACGATCGACATCGTCCAGCGTGTCGCCAGCGCCGGTCTTTTTCCCCTTGAGTCGGAATAGCATTTCCCGCAGCGTTTTGAGCCGCTCCGGCAATTCGGCGATATAGTAACCTCGCAGCACAGCAAGCCGACCACTGGTGGCGTTTACCGGCATGTCCCCATTCCTGTCGTTAAGCGCAATCCCTGCGCCAAGTTGTATAGAATGTCCAGGTCATTCCGCAGGCATTACAATTATTTTGGATTAAGCATATCATATAACCACATATATCAAATGGATATTCAATGTTTACTCTCCCGCTGGACATCCTGATCGTTGACGATACGCCAGCCAATCAGAGAATGCTGAAAAAAGCGCTGGAAGATTGGGGACACAGAACGCGCCTGGCAGAAAACGGCAAGCTGGCCGTCGAAGCGGTTGAAAACCGGCTGCCGGATCTCATTCTGATGGACGTGCGCATGGACGTCATGGATGGCCTGGAGGCAACACGCCTGATTCGCCAGCACTGCGGCGCCAAATGGGTTCCGATCATTTTTCTCAGCGCGCTCAACAAAATCGACGACATTGAGCTCGGTCTGCAGGCGGGCGGGGACGACTATCTTCCCAAACCCGTTGATCTGCGGCTGCTTAAAGTCAAGATCGGCGCCATGCAACGCATTGCCGCTCTGCAGCAGGCCAATGAAGAGAAAACAGCCTGGATCGAAGAAGAAAACCGCTCGGCTTCGCATTTGCTCGAACGCCTGGCGGTGGAAATCTACCAACCCACCGACCGGCTGGCCAAAATGCTCATCCCTATCGGCAACGCCTCGGGCGACCTGCCCATCGCGCTCAAAACCGCTTCCGGCAAGCTGCTGATCGGCCTGGCCGACGCCGCCGGCCACGGCCTGGCGGCGGCAGTTACCCTGGTGCCGTTCTGCAAGACCCTGAATCAGGCCGCTCATGAAGACATGCCCTTGCTGCAATTGGCAACGACGGTCAACCGGCGCCTGAACGAACTCTTCCCGATCAACCGCTTCATTGCGGCGCTACTGGTCTGCTATGACCCGCAGAGCGGGGAAGCGGAAATTCTCAATGCCGGTCTGCCGGAAGCCGGTCTGGTAGACAGCCAGGCTCGCATCCACCAGCTTTTCCAGTCCAATTACCCGCCGTTGGGATTGTGGTCGGCAAACGAGGCATTGCTTCCGCCGGAAAAGATGCGGCTGCAGGACGGGGATATGCTGATGATGTGTACGGACGGCCTGACCGAAGCCTGCAACGGCACGGATGAGATGTTTGGCCACAACGGCATTCTGGAACACCTGGACTGGAACGATTTAAGCGGAGGAGCGCCGCACATGCGCGCAGCCATTGCCGGCCACTGCGACACGCAGGCCCCGCATGACGACATTTCCCTGCTGCTGCTGCAGCACAAGGCGGCCTGAACGGCTCACAGACAATAAAAAAGGCCGCTAACGCGGCCTTTTTATTACTATCGACGACTCAGTGATGGTGGCCGCCCGCGCCGTGCACGTGTTCGTGCTCCAGCTCTTCCTTGCTGGCCGGGCGCACGTCGGTGATCGTGCAGGAAAACTTCAGACGTTGACCGGCCCACGGATGGTTGCCGTCTACCGCAACCTTGTCGTCGGTCACATCGGTTACGGTATAAAGCATGTATTCGTCTTCGTCGCCGTCCGGGCTGCCCTCGAACTGCATGCCGACTTCGACATTGTCCGGAAACAGATGACGCGGCTCGACGCGCACCAGGTCAGGTTCGTATTCGCCGAAGGCCATGTCCGGCTCCAGGATCAGTTCAACGCTGTCGCCCACATTCTTGTTGTGCAGCTGTTCTTCCACGATGGGGAAAATACCGTCGTAACCGCCGTGCAGGTAGCTCACGGGTTCATCGGTTTTTTCCAGCAGCTGACCGTCCATGTCATGCAACTGGTAGTTGATGGAGACTACGGTATCTTTTACGACTTGCATGGCATTTACCCTTGTTTGATGAATTGAAGAATTTCGCCGGCATGGCCTTTGGCAGCCACACCGTATTGAACGTATTTAAGCACGCCGTCCTGGCCGATAATGAAGGTGGAACGCACGATGCCCATGCGTTTGACCCCGTCTTTTTCCTTTTCCTGCCACACGCCGTAGGCCGCGCAGGCCTCGCCGTCGACATCCGCCAGCAGGCGCACGGACAGGCCATGCTTGTCGCGGAAAGCGGCATGCGACATGCAGTCGTCCTTGCTGACGCCCAGCACCGCCGTGTCCTGCGCGGCGAAACCCGCTTCCAGGTCGCTGAACTCGATGCCTTCGAGCGTGCAGCCCGGCGTATCGTCCTTGGGGTAGAAATACAGGACCACCTGTTGCTTGCCCAGAAAATCCGCCAGTTTGATTTCTTCCATGTCGGCGTCGGGCAAACTGAAGTCCGGCGCCTTATCACCTGTTTTTAGCATTGTTTACCTCGTTTCTGTGCTTCTTGTGCGTGCTGCGTTTGAATTCATGCGGAGGTTGAATCAGCTTAATCAATCACTCCGCCGAATACAACCGTAATTTGATGAATATCGCCGGCTAGCGCTCAAACACGGCAATCGACTCCACGTGAGCCGTATGCGGGAACATGTTGAGAATGCCGGCGGCGCGCATGGTATATCCTTTTGTATGGGTAAGTACAGCGGCGTCGCGTGCCAGGGTGGCGGGATTGCACGAAACATACACAATGCGGTGCGGCGCGCCGCTGTCAGGCAGCGACTTGACCACCTCGACCGCCCCGTCGCGCGGCGGATCGATCAGCCATTTGTCGAACTCGCCCAGTGCGGCAATGCTCTCGGGCGTCGCCTCGAACAGGTTGGCCATCTCGAAGAAGGCATTGCTGATACCGTTGCGCCCGGCGTTTTCCTGGGCGCGCGCCACCAGCCCAGCATGCCCTTCAACGCCCACCACGCTGGCCGCCTGGCGGGCGATGGGCAGGGTAAAGTTGCCCAGGCCGCAGAACAGGTCGAGCACCTTCTCGTGCGGCTGCACATCCAGCAGTTTCAGCGCACGGCGCACCATGATCTGGTTCACGCCGCTGTTCACCTGGGTAAACTCGGTCGGCTTGAACGGCATGTAAATGTCGAACTCGGGCAGGCGGTAAGCCAGTTCGGGCGCATTTTCCGGGTAGAACGGCTGCGCCGTGTCCGGCCCCTTGGTCTGCAGCCAGAATTGAATTTTGCGCTCGTCGGCGAAGGCCTTGAGCAAGGCTTCGTCGGCGGCCGTGAGCGGTTCCATCACACGCAGCACCAGCACGTCCACCGCATCGCCCACCGCCAGTTCGATCTGCGGCAGGCGTTCTCGAATGGACAGCTTGAACACCAGTTCGCGCAGGGGCACGATCAGCTGCGAAATGCGCGGCGGCAGCACGCGGCATTCGCGCATGTCGGCAATGAAACTGCTGCGCTTTTCGTGAAAACCAACCAGCACGCCGCCCTTTTTTTCCACATAGCGCACCGACAGGCGCGCACGGCCGCGGTAGCCCCATACCGGGCCCTGCACCGGCGGCAGCCACTGCTGCGGCGTCACCTTGCCGATATGGGTCAGATTATCTTCCAGAATGCGTTGTTTCACCGCCACCTGGGTGGAGAATTCCACGTGCTGCATGGAACAGCCGCCGCACACGCCGAAATGCGGGCAGGCCGGCGTGGTGCGGCGGAAACTTTCCTTTTCCACCCGCACGGTTTCGGCAAATTCGTAACTGGGTTTGCGCTTGAATGAACGGTATTCCACCCGCTCGCCCGGCAGAGCGCCTTCGATGAAGATGGTTTTGCCCTCGACGTGGGTGACGCCGCGGCCTTCCTGATCCAATGACTCGATAACAGCTTTCATTTCTTTTCCAGCACCAGCAACACCCGGCTTAACGGGCTCAACAACATAAGCGACGCGACACTGACACCCAGCGCGTTGGCCAGCATGTCGTGCGCATCAAAACTCCGATACGGCGTGAGCGCCTGGGCAAACTCGATGGCGATGCCCATGACGATCAGCGCCAGCCCCACCCGCAAGGGCCGATAACCCAACTGTCCCCACCACAGCATCAGCAAGGCGTAGGTGGCGGCATGCTCGATCTTGTCGTTCACTTCCTGCGCCAGAGGCGGCACGGGCATAAGCGACAGCACCCAGACCGCCAGCAGCCAGACGATGCCGAGCGCCAGCCAAGCTTTGCGTATCATTATCTGTCCCAATGCTGTTCGAAATTGCGCCAATGTTCGCCCGGCAATTCCATCAGGTGCGTGCGCACCCGCTCCAGTTCCTGGCCATACTGTTCCTGCGTCAGCCAGCCGCGCATCAGCTGGAAACGCAAAAACACCAGGTAGGTGTTTACCACGTCGGTTTCGCAATAGTTGCGGATGGCGGCGATCTCGCCCTGCTGGAAGGCATCCCACACCTGCGAGCCGTCCATGCCCTGCTTGCCGGGAAAACCGCACAGCTGCGCCAGATCGTCCAGACCGACAAAAGCGCGCGGCTGGTACATGGCCAGCACATCCATCAGATCCAGATGACGTGAGTGATAGCGCGACTGGTAATTGTTGTACTTGAACTCGCGGTCGTCCTCGCCGGTATCCCAGTAACGCGGCGCCACGATGCCGTGCACCAGCGAACGGTAATGCAGCACCGGCAGATCAAAGCCGCCGCCATTCCACGACACCAGCTGCGGCGTATAGCGGGCGATGCCGTCAAAGAAACGGCGGATGATTTCCGCTTCGTTGTCGTCCGGGTTGCCCAGCGACCAGACGCGAAAGTTGCCCTCGCCTTCGCGCAGCACGCAGGAAATGGCCACCACGCGCTGCAGATGCAGCGGCAGGAAATCGCTGCCGGTTGCCTGCCGGCGGCGCTGGAACGCCATATCGGCAACAGCGGCGTCGCTTACATCGTCACCGATGCCGAGCAGCTTGCGAACCCCGCGCACATCGGGCACGGTTTCAATATCGAACACCAGGGTGGGAGTCATGACAGGGTGGCCAGCAGGAAAAAGGCTAATTTTAACAGTCTGCCATCGTTAAAGGAATGCGGGCACACTGACGGCCGGTCCCCGTTGCAAGCCGAGCCGTCGGCGTATAACATGACTCCATGCTGCAGCCGTGCCGCTAAAATATTCGCCCGGGAACTCGCCTGCAGCGGCTGAGTCTTATCCGATGTAACAAGAATTCTATGATCATGCGATTTCTACGTCCCACCGACAAACGCGCCGAACTCGAAGAAGCCTTGCGCTGGCTGGTCAGCAGCGAGACCCTTTCGGTTTCGCTGCTGACCACCCTGATCGACCGGCTGCGCCCCCGCACACTTGACAATGTTGACCAGGCGCGCGCCAATCTGCGCGTGCTGGTGGATTTGCTGCATAGCCGCGACAGCTACAAGAACGCCCTGCGGCGGCATGTCATGGCGATGCTGTCGACCCGCAACCAGACGCGTTTTTTCAGCGACGGGGGCATTCTCCCCGCCACCGGCTTTTTCACTGAATTGCGCAACAACCTGATCCGCCGCCTGCTGCCCGAGGTGGTCGATGACAACAACCTGCAGGACGTGATCAAGCAGATTTTCCGCCACCCCAAAGACCATCTGTGGCTGGACGAGCTGGCAGCGACAGACCTGACGCCGCTGCTGCAGACGCTGCAGCTTGGCACGCCCGGCGGCAATGCGGATTTACGGCACAGCGAACAGGAAATGCTCGATGCGGTCCTGCTGCTGTCGCACCGCATCAGCGCGCTCGGCATGGAAGCGGAATTATTGCGCCTGTGTCCGCGCATTGAAGACTACGATTCGCCCTTTTTCGCCCAGGCCACGGAAACCGGCCTGCTGGTCAAGCGCGTTCTGCAACACGGCTGGACGGAACAGACGGTCGGCGACAGCCGGCATATCCGCGTGCTGCTGCAGCAGTGCAGTGACATTCTGCGCCAGGCGCGCAGCGTTTCGCACGCCACCGGCACCAGCCTGTCCCTGACCTACCTGCTGGCGCGCCTGGAGCAACAGCTCAACCGGCTGGACGAATTGCTTGCCGTACTGGGCGAACGCATGGCCGACGCGGCGCAGCAGGAGCAAAGCTGGTACAGCTGCATCGGCCGCATCGCCGTAGCCGACAACCAGCGCCGCAGCCTGTCCTTGCTGGTTGCCAACATCACCCGGCTGCTGGCCCTGCGCGTTACCGAAAATGCCGGTAAAACCGGCGAGCACTACATCACCGACGACCGGCGCGGTTATATCGCCATGTGGCGCTCGGCAGCGGGCGCCGGCGTGCTGATCGGCCTGCTGGCGCTGATCAAGATCGGCATCGGCAAATTGGCGCTGGCGCCGCTCAACATGGCCTTTCTGCTCAGCCTCAATTACGGCCTGGGCTTTGTGCTGGTCTATCTGCTGCACTTCACCATCGCCACCAAACAGCCGGCCATGACCGCCGCCACGCTGGCGGGGGCCATCAGCCAGACGCGGGGCCGTATCGGCGATCCGGAGCCGCTGGCGCGCATGGTGGTCGACGTGCTGCGCAGCCAGCTGGCCGCCATCGGCGGCAATGTGCTGGTGGCCGTCGCGACCGCGGTCGGCATTGCCTCGCTCTATGCTCTGGCGAGCGACGGCCCCATCATCAGCGCCGATAAAAGCCAGCACCTGCTGCACGATCTTTCGCCCGTGGACAGCCCGGCCCTGTTCCACGCCGCCATTGCCGGCGTCTATCTCTTCCTGGCCGGCCTGCTCACCGGTTATTTCGACAATCTCGCCTCGCATGCGCAACTGTCCGCACGCATCCAGCAGCTGCGCTGGCTGCGTTTCATCGCCGGCAGCAATGGGGCGAAACGCATCGGTGATTTTTTCGGCAACAATCTGGGCGGCCTGGGCGGCAATTTCCTCTTCGGCTGCATGCTCGGCTCCACCGCCACGCTGGGCTTTCTCTTCGGCTTGCCGCTGGACATCCGCCACATTGCGTTTGCCTCGGCCAATTTCGGCTACGCCGTCGCGGCCATGCAGTTCCACCTGCCGCCGGAATGGTGGATCAAGGGCATCGCCGGCATCGCCCTTATCGGGCTGGTCAATCTGGTAGTGAGTTTCTGGCTGGCGCTGTGGCTGGCCATGCGCTCGCGCGGCATCCCCTTGACGCGCGCCCGCGCGCTCGTGCCCGCGGTCGTGCGCCTGATCGCGCAGCGCCCCGGCGCGCTGTTCTTCCCGCCGCCGGACAAACGCTAGCGCCAACCCAGGGTGAGGGCGTAAAATGAGCATTAACACGCCCCCGTGCCGAACTCAGCTGCAGGATCAGTGCCGGGCCTTTTCCAGATCCTCGCACATCAGCGCAGCGCCTTGCAGGATGCGCGGCGTGGGGCGCTGGATCAGATCGGGCGGCAGCTCATACAAGCGATGCCGCTGCACAGCGGCGATCGGCAAACCCTGCCAGGCCTTCCACTGGGCCGGATCACCCGTGTACGCTCCGCTGGCGACGATGACCTGCGGGTTGCGCTGCACCACCGCCTCCACGCTCACGGTCGGCGTAAGCACCGGCAGATCGGCAAAAATATTGCGGCCGCCGCAGGCGCGCATGACATCGCTGATAAAGTGCGTGCCGTTGACGGTCATCGGCGGACTGGGCCAGATCTGGTAAAACACGGATACCGGCGGACGCCTGCTGTAACGCGTGCGCAGCGCCTGCCACTGCTGCTCGAACTGCTCGGCCGCCTGTTTTGCCGCCTTTTCACTGCCGGCCAGTTGGCCGATTTGGCGCAACTGCCTGGCGATATCGCCAACCTGATGGGCTTCGGTGAGCCAAACGGGAATATCGAGTTGCTGCAACTGGCGGATGACCAGGGGCGAGGTACCGCTGGCCCAGCCGATCACCAGATCGGGCTTGAGCCGCACAATGGCTTCCAGGTCGATCCGGTTGGCGTCGCCGATAATCGGCAAGCGGGTGGCGGCAGGCGGGTAATCGCTGAACACGCTGACAGCGGCGAGGCGGTCGCCCGCCCCGGCGGCGAAAACCAGTTCGGCCACGTGCGGCGTCAGCGCGACGATGCGCTTGGCCGGCTGCGCCAGCGTCAGGGTATGGCCGGCATCATCCTGCAAGATGACTGAAGCGAAAGCCGCAGCAGCGGAACACAGCAGACTAACCAGAAAGAAAACACGAAACAGCACGGGAAATTAAGCCATCGGCTCGATCGGCCCGCTTTGCTGGACAAACTGGGCCTGTCTGGGCGTAGCGCCTTCCCACGGAAACGGCGGCAAACGGTTGAGCGCCTGGCGCAGGCCATCGCTCCAGGTATCGCTGATACTGCGATAAAAGGCATCGTCCTCGCCGAGACTCAAGTGTCGGCTCGCCGTCAGATCGTTGTCCGGCATGAACATCAATTCAATGGGCGGCCCGACGGTGAGGTTGCTGCGAATGGTCGAGTTGAGCGACACCAGCGCGCAACGGCCGGCTATTTCCAGCGGCGTGCCGGGCAAGATGACCCGGTCAAGAATCGGCTTGCCATACTTGATCTCGCCGATCTGCAGGAAGGGATGCTCGGTTGATTCGTGAATGTAATTGCCCTGCGGATAGATGAGAAAAATGGAAGATGCCTGCCCGGCAATCTGGCCGCCGAAAATAAAGGTGGCCTCGAAGTTGGTATTGGCGGTGTCGCGTTCCGCCTGGCTGCGCTGGATCGCCGCCGAGACCCGGCCGACATAGTCTGCCGCCGCATCCACCGTCGCCACCGACAGCAGGCTTTCCGCCTGGGGATTTTGCGCATCCGCACGCAATTGCTTGGCTACCGCCTGGGTGGTGGCCAGATTGCCGGCCGACAGCAAGACAAACATACGCTTGCCCGGCCAGGCAAAGGTATGCATCTTGGAGTAGGTGCTCACATGATCCAGACCGGCATTGGTGCGGGAGTCCGATGCGAACACCAAACCTTCGTTGACTTTAATTGCCAGACAGTACGTCATCGTCCGAACCTGATCCTTTTAATCTCTTGGTCATAATTGTAGCCCGAACGTGTCGTCAATGGCACTCTTTTGATATCGATTCAGTTACTTGGCTGCACCCGGGCAAGCACGCCGTCATGGCGCGGAACTTGCTCTTGACCCTGACAGGATTCCGGTTTTTAGCGAGGCTCTCCATGAAGATTTCCTGCAGCGAATACAAAAAGGGCCCGGCACTGGACGAATTGATCAGTCCCCAGGGCGAACCTCACGCATTGGCGCAAAACCTGTGCCACTTCTTTTCCACTCTGCCGGAAAATGAGCTGGCGGAACGGGTTTCGGCGGTTGACAAGGCCATCATGACCGCCGGCATCACCTTTACCGTCTATACCGAAGCCGGCAACATCGACCGCGCCTGGCCGTTCGACGTCATCCCCCGCATGATAGACGGCAAGGAGTGGGCGCATGTCTCACAGGGGCTGAAGCAGCGCCTGACCGCGCTCAACATGTTCATCACCGATCTGTACAACGAGCAGAACATCGTCAGGGACGGCATCTTCCCGCTGGAAGTGCTGGCGGAATCGAAGAATTTCCGCCCCGCCTGCAAGGGCGTAACGCCCCCTTATGGCGTTTGGGCGCACATCTGCGGCACTGATTTGGTGCGTCACGCGGATGGCCGCTTTTACGTGCTGGAAGACAATTTGCGCGTGCCGTCGGGTGTGTCTTACATGATCGAGAACCGCCAGCTGATGAAACGGCTGTTTCCGGAAGTATTCAAACACTATCTGGTCCAGCCGGTGGACGATTACACGGCCCAGCTGTACGACACGCTGGCCGCCCTGTCCCCCCGGCCCGGCACACGCCCGGTCATCGCCGTACTGACGCCGGGCATTTTCAACTCGGCCTACTTCGAACACAGCTATCTGGCCCAGCAGATGGGTGCCGAGCTGGTGGAGGGCAAGGATCTCATCGTGCCGGACGACGATTGCGTCTACATGAAAACCATCGACGGCCTCAAACGGGTGGATGTCATTTACCGTCGCATCGACGACGACTTCCTCGATCCGGAAGTTTTCCGGGAGGATTCCGTACTCGGCGTACCCGGCTTGATGCGCGCCTGGAAAAGCGGCAATGTCGGGATCGCCAATGCGCCCGGCGCCGGCGTGGCCGACGACAAGGTGGTGTACGCGTTTGTGCCCGAGATCATCCGCTACTACCTGAGCGAAGAGCCGATCCTGCCCAACGTGCCCAGCTACCTGTGCATGTATGAAGCGGACCGCGAGTACGTGCTCGCCAACCTGGACAAACTGGTGGTCAAACCGGCCAACGAATCCGGCGGTTACGGCATGCTCATCGGCCCGCAGTCCAGCGCCGAAGAACAGCAGAAATTCGCCCGGCTGATTCGCGCCAACCCGCGCAATTACATGGCCCAGCCCACCTTGTCGCTGTCCACCGCGCCGACCTTGTGCGACGGCGGGATCGCGCCGCGCCATGTGGACCTGCGGCCCTTCGTGCTGCAATCGAAGGGCCTGTACGCCACCGCCGGCGGCCTCACCCGCGTGGCTCTGCGCGAAGGCTCGCTGGTGGTCAATTCGTCGCAGGGCGGCGGCAGCAAGGACACCTGGGTTGTGGAAGGATTGTTGTAATGTTATCGAGCGTAGCTGAAAAACTGTACTGGATGACGCGCTATCTGGAGCGGGCCGAGGACACGGCGCGCCTGATCAATGCCGTCACCCTGATGATGCTTGACATGCCGCGCGAATCGGCGTTTGGCTGGAGCAGCCTGCTCAAGGTGGCGGGCCTGGACGAACTGTTCTACCGCTACCACAGCTCGGCTGACGAAACCTCGGTCATGCATTTCCTCATGCAGGACGAACGCAATCCGAGCTCCATGATGGCCTGTATCACCCATGCGCGGGAAAACACCCGCACCTTCCGCGAGGTGCTGCCGTGGGAATCCTGGGAATGGGTCAACGAGATGTATCTGTATGCCCGCAAGGAGCTGGCGCCGGTAAAGGACCGGCGGGCCCGCTACGATGTGCTGCAGGGCATCATCCGCCGGCGCCAGAGCATCGTCGGCCTCTTGGCCGGCACCATGTCGCGCGACGAGGTGTTCCAGTTCCTGCGGCTGGGGCGCAATATCGAACGGGCCGACATGACCACCCGCATTCTCGACGTCAGCCATGCCGTCACGTTTTCGGCCGACACACCGGCGGGTCTGCAGTACAACAGCATGCTGTGGATGAACATCCTCAAGGCCCTGTCGGCCTACCAGATGTACCGCCGCCATGTCAGCGTGCACGCGCACGGCATCGAAGTGGTGAATTTTTTGCTCAAGGACACGGCCTTCCCGCGCGCGGCGGCCCATTGCCTGGGTGAAATCACCGAGGTGCTGGACGCCCTGCCGGCCGCTCCGCAGGTGCTGTCGGCCGTGCGTTCGCTGCGCAGCACCATCGACACCGCCCCGCCGGACAAATTCACCGGCCAGGTGCTGCACAGCTTTATCGACGATGTGCAAATCGGCCTGATTGGCATTGACCAGCAAATCCGCAAACGCTATTTCCGCAATCACGACACGCCGGCGCAGGAAGAAGCCGCGACCGCCACGCAGTAGGCTGAGGACGAAGCCGTCAACCCACACCTCCCCGCCCGGTCTAGCGGGCGGTGGTGAAGTGGTTTGTCAGCGGTCTGATAGCAAGTTCACACGCCCTAATCGGCATTTCCCAGCGGCGCATCCACCCGCCCGTCCAGGAAGCGCAGCTGCCACAGCACGCCCTGCGCGGTGGGCTGCGCCACCAGCCGGGTGAGCGCGGCGCTGGCGACGTGAATACGGTAGGCGTTGGCCAGCGGCATCGACAGGGCATGCGCCAAGACCATGCGGATCACCCCGGCATGGCACACCACCAGCACATGCTTGCCGGCATGGTGCGTCAGCACGGAATCCAGCGCTGCGCCCACACGGGCGTGAAAATCTTCCAGCGGCTCGGCCCCGGCCGGACGGGAACCCACCGGGTCCAGTTTGAAACGGGTCAATGTGTCCGGATCGCCGGCTTTCAGCTCGGCCGGCGTCTTGCCTTCCCACTCGCCAAAGCCGACTTCCTTCAGCCGCGGGTCCAAATGCAAAGGCTTTTGCAAACGCCCGGCCAACTCCTCGGAAAACGCATGGCAACGCGTCAGCGGTGAACTCACAATGACGTCCCAGCCGACAAACTCGCCAACCGTTTCATGCATCTGATGCCAGCCTTTTTCACTCAGCGGATCGTCAATCTGGCCGCGGTATTTGCGCCCGCCAACGGGTTCACCATGGCGCATGAAATCCAGCACTGTAACCATAATCCTTATTAACTCTCGAATTCACTCTTCAGAGCAAGAAGTTGAACTTGGAGCGCAGGAATATCGTCTCTGATCACACTCCACAGCGTGTCATTATCAATGCCAAGATAGCCGTGAATCAGCCGGTTGCGCAACGCAACAATCTGACGCCAAGGTACCATTGGAAAAGCATTACGAACATCTGCAGGAATATGTGTTGCGGCCTCGCCAATCAGTTCAAGGTTACGCACGGTCGCATCGTAGTTCAGCTGACTTGTTACAAAACCCGGCTGATCATAACCATCGGTGTAGAGCATGACTTTCTCACAGCACGCAAGCATGTCATCAACGTAGAAATGCCAAGCCCGCTCCGACGCCACCGGGTGCTCAGACATGCACCGCATCCTTTTCAACAAAGGTCCTCAATTCGGGACGAAGCGCCTTGTCGGTTACCAGATCCACCGAACAACCGAACAAATCTTCGAGAAAGAACTGCACACCGAAATAGCGTGCCGAACTAGCGGGGCCATCGAAACGAACCAGAACGTCAACATCGCTTTCCGGCCCGGCAGCATCCCGCGCAGTCGAACCAAACAAGGCGACATCAACTACGCCAAACCGGCTTACTAACTCAGCCTTGTGTGTTGTCAGCAACTGCAGTGCTTGTGCGCGCTTCATGGCTTGCTCCAATAAACCACCCGTTGTTTTATTATCGCATATCCTTCAAGCTTTGCTTCACGGCAGGCCAGTTGTATTGCAGCGGCTGTGCCGACCAGCTGCCCAGTTGGCTGACGCGCTGTTCCAGCGCCTGCTCGCGGTTGTCGCTGGCCGGGTGGGACGACAACAGCTCAATGTTGCCGCCATCCTGTTTGGATAACTTGTCGAAAAAGTGGATCATGCCCTGCGGACTGATGCCGGCGCGCTTGAGCGCTTCAAGGCCGCCCAGATCGGCCTGCGACTCCTGATCGCGGCTGAATTTCAGGCCGCCCAATTGCTGCGCCATATTGGCCAGCACAGAGCCGCTCATGTCGCCCAGCGCCAGACTCAGCAGCGCAGACAAGCCGATGTCGTGCACCATGCCCTTGAGGCTGTGGCGCTGCTCGACGTGCTGCACTTCATGCGCCAGCACGCCGGCCAGCTCTTCGGCATTGTCGGTCGCCTTGATCAGACCGCTGTGCACCACCACAAAACCGCCGGGAATGGCGAAGGCGTTGATGGTCGGATCATCCGCCACATACCACTGATAATGGTAGCGCGAACCCTGCGTCAGACGCTGGCCGATGTCGCGCACCACGCGCGCCGCCTCGCCCTGCTGGGTCAGCTTCATCTGGGCGCGCACCTGCGCCAGCGACAGCTCGCCCAGCTTCACTTCTTCCGCCTGCGGGATGCGCTGCGCCACCCAGCCGGCAAGCCGGTCGGCGTTCAGCCAGAACAGCAGCAAGGCGAGCAGGGGCAAGGCGAAGAACGTGCCCAGCACCAGCCAGCCGAAGTGGAACCCGGCGCGGGTCTTGCCGACGCTTTTGCGCCATTTTTTCAGCTGTTCGGTCAGTACAGCGGGCGCCTGCGCCAGAAACTGCTCCTGGTCGGCCGGGCTGGCCGGGCTACAGGACCAGTAGCCTGCATCGTTGCGCCACTCCACGATCATCTGCTGGCCATCGAAACCGCCCGCCTTGACCGTCATGCCGACAGCCGGCACATGGCCGCTGCCGTCGGGCAGGCCGATATGCAGCACGCTGCCATGCCAGCTGGCGGTGACCTTGAGGCCGCCTTGCGGCAGCGGGCCGCCGAAACACTGCAGATTCATCACTGACCGGCTCAGTTGTCACCGTCCAGCAAACCGCCCAGCCCGCCCAGCACCGAGCCTTCGCCGACACTGCGGCCGCCGGCCACCGGCGCCGCCATGATGATGCGGTTGGCCAGCCGGGACAACGGCAGGGACTGCAGCCAGACCTTGCCCGGTCCCTGCAGGGTAGCAAAGAACAGGCCTTCGCCGCCGAACATGGCCGTCTTGATGCCGCCGACGAACTGAATGTCGAAAGACACCGAGGGCTGCAGCGCCACGACGCAGCCGGTGTCGATGCGAATGACTTCGCCCGGCGCCAGTGTGCGCTCTTTCAACGTTCCGCCGGCGTGAACAAAGGCCAGACCGTCGCCGTCCAGTCGCTGCATGATGAAGCCTTCGCCGCCGAACAGACCTACACCCAGCTTGCGCTGGAAAGCGATGCCCAACGACACGCCCTTGGCGGCGCAGAGGAAGGAATCCTTCTGACAAATCAGCGTGCCGCCCATCTGGGACAGGTCCACCGGAATGATCTTGCCCGGGTACGGCGCGGCAAAACCGACGCGCTTCTTGCCGCCGCCCTGGTTGACGAACACGGTGGTAAACAGCGATTCGCCGGTCAGCAAGCGCTTGCCCGCGCCCACCAGCTTGCCCAGAAAACCCGACTGACTGGCAGAACCGTCGCCGAACACGGTTTCCATCTGGATGCCGTCGTCCATGAACATCATGGCGCCTGCTTCAGCAATCGCCGCCTCGCCCGGATCGAGCTCGACCTCGACAAACTGCATTTCACTACCAAAAATTTCGTAATCGACGACATCCATACCCATGTATTTACTCCTCAAAAAGATTTTTTAGCAGTGGGAATTCGGTAGTGGGGAGTGGAAAAGCGATAAGGCGCCCTACTCCCCACTGCCCATTCCCCATTACCGAATCCCTACCCCCGCCGCCAGGTCGTACCTTGCGGCCCGTCTTCCAGCATAATGCCGGCCGCCGTCAGCTCATTGCGAATGCGGTCGGCTTCGGCAAAATTCTTCGCTTTCTTGGCCGCCGCGCGGTCGGCAATCATCTGCTCAACGGCAGCCGCACTCAGCCCTTCTTCACCTGCGCCGGCTTGCAGGAATGCCTCCGGCGGGCGCTGCAACAGCCCCAGCATAGCCGCCAATTGTTGCAGTTGTCCCGCCAGCTGCGGGTTCCTGCTCTTGTTGACCTCCTTGGCCAGTTCGAACAGCACGGTAATCGCGCCGTGGCTGTCGAAATCGTCGTCCATGGCGGCTTTGAAACGAACCGGATAATCCGCCGTCCAATCGATCGGCGCCAGATCCGCCGCCACGCCGCGCAAGGCCGTATACAGCCCGGTCAGGGCATTTTTGGCGTCGTCCAGGTGCGCGTCGGAATAGTTCAGCGGGCTGCGGTAATGCGCGCGCAGGATGAAAAAGCGCACCACCTCGGCATCGTATTTCTGCAACACGTCGCGGATGGTGAAAAAATTGCCCAGCGACTTGGACATTTTTTCGTTGTCCACGCGGATAAAGCCGTTGTGCATCCAGTAGTTCACAAAGGCGTGGTCGTGCGCGCCTTCGGACTGGGCGATCTCGTTTTCGTGGTGGGGAAACTGCAGATCCTGCCCGCCGCCGTGGATGTCGAAATGCTCGCCCAGATAATGCTCGCTCATCGCCGAGCATTCGATGTGCCAGCCCGGCCGGCCCTGGCCCCAGGGGGAATCCCAGGCCGGCTCGCCCGGCTTGGCGGCTTTCCACAGCACAAAGTCGAGCGGATCGCGCTTGTTCGGATCCACGTCCACCCGCTCGCCGGCGCGCAGGTCTTCCAGCGATTTGCCGGACAGCTTGCCGTAAGCGGCAAAGTCGCGCACCGAGTAATACACGTCGCCGTTCGGCACCGGATAAGCCAGCCCCTTGCTCACCAGGGTGTCGATCATGTGCACCATACCGGGCACGAACTCGGTGGCGCGCGGCTCGATGTCCGGCGACTGCACGCCCAGCCGGGCGGCATCTTCATTCATGGCGGTAATAAATCGGCTGGTCAGCGCGCCGATAGGCTCCCGGTTTTCCGCCGCACGTTTGATGATTTTGTCGTCAATATCGGTGATATTGCGCACATATGTCAGATCGTAGCCGCTTTCGCGCAGCCAGCGGGCCACCATATCGAACACCACCATCACGCGGGCGTGCCCCAGGTGGCAGAAGTCGTACACGGTCATGCCGCAGACGTACATGCGGGCCTTGCCCGGCTCAATGGGAGTGAATACCTGCTTTTCGCGCGCGAGAGTGTTGTAGATCTTCAGCATGGCAGCAACAAAATGGACAAAGCCTTAATCTTACCATGCCTGCCGCCCGGCATGCCTACCTGGCCGCTTCAGCTTGGCGTGCTCTCGATCATACGGCGCACGACGCGGTTGAACGGCTCGACCCAGGCCCGGTCGAACTGGTCCTCGCAGGCATTGATCTCGGCGATGGCGCGCAGCATGGACCGGCCATGGCCGCGCTGGGCATGCTTGAGCATGACCGCCTCAAACGCATCCAGAATGGCGATCAGGCGGGCGCCCTGGCAAATGTGTTCAAGTTTCAGCCCGGCGGGATAGCCCGTGCCGTCCGGCAGCTCGTGATGCTGGCGCACCATCTCGACCGCCCCGCCCCAAATTCCCATGCACTCCAGCAAACCGGCGGCATATTCCGGGTGTTTGTGCAGCACCTCGATATCGGCCGGCTCCAGTTGCCCGGGCTTCAGCCAGGCTGAATCGGGCAGAAACATCATGCCAATGTCGTGCATGTAGATGGCCGCATCCAGCTGCTGCATGTCGAGCTGGTCGCCCGCCTCCCGAGCGGTTTTGTGCGCCAGGTCGATCAACCGGCCGGTGCGACCGGAAAACAGCGGCGAGCGGCGCTCCAGCTGCAAGGCCAGCGTGCGGAAGAAGGCCAGCTGCTGCGCGCGGTCGTGCATCACCTCCGGCGCCGGCATCACGGCGGTCGGGGTCGGCGTTGCCGTCGGCCAGAAGCCGGTGACCTGGTAGATCAGCTTGCGGGCGATGTTTTCCGCATGGGCCGGGGTAGCCCGGCTCACCGCCACCAGCTCATTGGTCAGCACGCCAAGCTTCAGAGGCTCCAGGCTGCGTCCGGCCAGCAGGGCTTCGACCGCCATTTCCAGCCGGTCAACCGCCAGCAGCACCGCTTCGCCCAGCACATTGCTGAAACGCAGCTTGCCGCTGCGCACCTTGTCCAGCAGACTCTCCAGCGGGTGAATCAGCCGCACCGCCATATCCAGGCGGCACAAGGCGGCATCGCCCTTCAGATTGTGCAAGGCGCGAAAAAGACGGGCGATTTTTTCACCGTCGGCCGGATTCTTGCGCAGCGCCGCCACGTCTGCTTCGATTTGCGGCACGTAATCGGACAAGGCATCCCGATACTCTCCCAGCCCCTCGTCGTCCCTGCGTATGGATGCACCTTGCGCCATATCCCTGCCCGCTCCGTGTTGTTGTCAAATCCCATTATAGGCAGCTGCAATATTGTCACAAACCAATTCTGCTACCATAGAAGTCATCCTCATCCCGGCCACCCTCAATGTCCGACGACTTTCCCCTGACTCAAGGCCTGCTCGATCTGGCCGGCCGGCAAAACGGCACCGTGCTGCAGACGCACATTTCCTGGGTGGTATTGCTGGGTGACCTCGCCTACAAGATCAAGAAACCCGTCGACTTCGGCTTCCTCGACTTTTCCACCCTGCCGCAGCGCCTGCATGCCTGCCAAGAGGAACTGCGGCTCAACCGCCGCCTGGCTGCCGACTGGTATCTTGCGGTCGTGCCCATCTGCGGCACACCTGCCGCACCACAACTCGAAGGGGCGGGCGAGCCATTCGAATACGCCGTAAAGATGCGCCGCTTTCCGCCGCATGCCCTGCTCGACGAACTGCTCGGGCAAGGCGCCGTCAGCCGCCAGATGATCGAACAGCTGGCCGACAGCCTCGCCGATTTTCATCACGGCTGCCCGGCGGCACCGGCCGATGGCACAAGCAGCGCATTCGGCGCATACGATTCGATTGTGGGTCCCGCCCGGCAAAACTTTGCCCAATTGGCGCCTTTTGACGCAAACATCAAGCTGGCCGAACCACTCGCCCGCCTGGCCCAATGGACCGAAAACACGACGGCAAAACTGCAAACCACATTTTCCCGCCGCCTGCAGCAAGGCCATGTACGCGAATGCCATGGCGACCTGCACGCCGGCAACATCGCCTGGATCGGCGGCGAGCCGGTCATTTTCGACGCCATCGAGTTCAATGCCGCTTTCCGCTGGATCGATACAATCAGCGAAATCGCCTTTCTGGTGATGGACCTGTATGCCCGCCGCCAGCCGCAGCTCGCGCGTGCCGCGCTCAACCGTTATCTGGAACACACCGGCGACTATGCCGGCGTGGCCGTGCTCGACTTCTATCTGGTCTATCGGGCCATGGTGCGCGCCAAAATC
This sequence comes from Pseudomonadota bacterium, assembly GCA_021851875.1. GTDB lineage: Bacteria > Pseudomonadota > Gammaproteobacteria > Burkholderiales > JAJZQI01 > JAJZQI01. Next base: position 231,398 of record JAJZQI010000002.1, read on the forward strand.
GCCGCCTTCGAAGCCGATTGGCAACGCTGCCGCGATTATCTGCAGCTTGCCCGCGTCTTCATCGAACCTCCGCCCGCCCGTCTGTATATTACCCATGGTCTGTCCGGCAGCGGCAAAAGCACGGTCAGCGCCGCCATGGTGGCAACCGAACCGCGCCTGATCCGCATCCGCTCGGACGTGGAACGAAAACGCCTGTTCGATCTGCCTGCGCTCGCCAGCAGTCGCGCCGCCGGCAACATATACACGCCCGAGGCCACCCGCCTGACCTACCGGCAAATCATGGATGATGCCCGCCTTTGTCTCGCCAGCGGCTACAGCTGCATCGTCGATGCCGCTTTTTTGCGGCGCAACGAACGGCTGCGTTTCGCCGAATTGGCGCGCGCCTGGAAAACGCCATACACCATTGTCAGCTGCCAGGCTGATCAGGCCACCCTGATCAGCCGTCTGCATGCGCGCCAGCGCGCCGGCAATGACGCCTCGGAAGCGGACGAATCGATTCTGCACAAACAGATCGCCTGGGCGGAACCGCTCAACGCCGCAGAACTCGCACACGCCCGCATCATCCGCTCGCCTTGACGGGCCCGTCCCTGCCGCATCAGCCCGGCGAATTAACTTGCGTTAGTTTGCCGCCGTTGCTATACAGATGATAAAAAAGCTGTTTACAAATCGCATGCACCGGGGCTCTTGCGAAATTTCATGAATAATGACTGCTTTTTTCATGCTAAAGACCTGGCGGACGCTGCGCTGGCCGACTGGCTGAACGCATGGCGGCAGAACACGCCCACCCTCGGTCTGTTTGCCATGGTGGCCGAACAGGATCATGGCCTGGTTGCCGCATTGCAATCACTTTGCCGCCGGCATAATATCCGCCTTGCCGGCGGCATTTTCCCGCAGCTCATCTGGCAAGACCGCTTCCACCAGCGCGGCATTCTGTTCTACATTCTGCATTGTTGTCCGGATGTTTTACTGCTGGACGACATCAACGACCGTAACGGCCAACCTCGTGCCAGCGTCATGAACCGGCTGACGGAATTTGCCGACGCCGCCCCGCGGGCGGCAGCCTGCTGACCGTTTTGACGGTCTGGTGGCCAACATTTCCACCATCCTGCAAGGTATCTATGCCACGCTTGGCGACAAGGTGGACTATATGGGCGTTGCCGCCGGCAGCGAAACGTTTCAGCCGGTGGATTGCCTGTTCGACGACACGAGGCTGACCCGCAATGGCGTGCTGGCTTTGCGCCTGCCGCCGTCTGCCCGGCTGCATATCGAATGCGGTTACACGGTGCCCGACGAACTGATCCCCAGCACCTCCAGCGCCGGCAACCGTATCGAGCAAATCGACTGGCGCCCGGCCTTCGAGGTGTATGTTGAGCTGGTTCAACGCCACTATGGCGTCAGTGTCAGCCGGGAAAATTTTTACGAGCATGCCGTGCACTTTCCTTTCGGCGTGATCCGCGCCGACGTCGAAGTGCTGGTGCGCATCCCCGTTGCCCGGCAGGCAGACGGTTCGATTCTTTGCGTCGGCGAAATCCCCGCCAATGCGCTGCTGACGGTTGTGCAGGCCGCCGAGCCCGGCGACATGAGCACGGCGGAAAAACTGGCCGGCTCCATTGCCCACAGAGAATACGATCAGGGTTTGCTGTTTTACTGCGCCGGCCGGCGCATGCACATGGGCGACTCCGCCGAACAGGAAGTGCGCCACATCATCCAAGCCGCACAACCGACGCTGCTCGGGGGCGCGCTCACCCTGGGTGAAATAGGCAGTGCCTCGGCCAGCCATTACCCGCTGTTTCACAATGCCGCCATCGTCGCCATCACAGGGTTGTGCTCATGAAACAGGAGAGGAAGAATCCAGCCCAGGCGGCTATTGCCTGCGAGGTGTTTTCGGCAACCGGCACCTGATCAACCAAATCAGTCAACCCATCCACTTACCCGCAACGCTGCTGCAGGGGCCCGCCGATCTGATCGGACTCGCGCCGCAAGAAAACGAGCCTTTTCCGGAAGCGGACAAATACCCCGCGATACTCCGTTTACCGGTGCCGCCCGTCGGCGTCATTTTATTGTTCACATCCGCTGCGCCGCCGGCCGGCGACATCCCGTTTCAGCGGATTTTCACGCCGGTGCTGGCCAGCTTTTCCCACACCTACCAGGCATACCGCTCAAACGAAATCATCTTCAGCCAGCTGCAGCAGGAAGTCACCGAACGGCGCTCCGCCCAGGCCGCCCTGCTGGCCGCCAAGGAAGAGGCCGAACGGGCGAATAAGGCCAAATCCCTCTTCCTGTCGAACATGAGCCATGAGTTGCGCACACCGATGAACGCCATCATGGGATTCTCACAGCTGCTGGAGCTGGAATTGCAGGAACCCCAACTCGATTATGTGCACGAAATCAGCAAAGCGTCCCATCATCTGCTCAGCCTGATCGACGAATTGCTCGATTTGAGCCGCATCGAAGCCGGCACGATCAAGCTCAGCATCGCCAGCAGCAACATCAGCGCCATCCTGAAGGAGTGTCTTGCCTTGCTGCAGCCCATCGCAGACAAGCGGCAAATCCGCATCACCGCCGCCTGCGCCACGCATTTCGCGGTGCGGGCGGACACGTTGCGACTCAAACAGGTGATGCTCAACCTCATCAGCAACGCCATCAAATACAATCACCCGGGCGGCAAGGTCAACATAACGTGCGAACCGGCGGAAAACGGCCGCATTCGCATCAGCGTCAACGACAGCGGCCCGGGCATCCCGCCGGAACAGCTCGATGAATTATTCAAGCCCTTCAGCCGGCTCGGCCAGGAAGTTCGCGGCATAGAAGGCACAGGCATCGGCTTGGTGATCTGCCAGAAATTAATCCACCTGATGCAAGGCGACATCGGCTGCAACAGCCGACTCGGGCTTGGCAGCGTCTTCTGGCTGGAACTCCCCGGCAGCGGCGCCGAGAGCAGTCTTCATTCTGCCCTGATGTTTGAAGCGGCGCCGCCGACCTCGCCCGCCCCACCCGCCGCCTGCTCTACATTGAAGATCTGCCGGCCAACATCTCGCTCATGCGCAGCCTGCTGGCCAGCCGCAAAGACCTGCAACTGGTCGACGCGCCGAGCGGCAAACTCGGTTTGGAATATGCCCGGAGCGCTCCGCCCGACCTGATCCTGCTCGACCTTCACCTGCCTGACATCAGCGGCTTCAACGTGCTCGAACAGCTCCGGTCGCTGTGCGCCACGGCACACATCCCCGTTGTCGCCGTCACGGCCAATACGCAGGAAGATACCCATGAGCGGGCCCTGACCGCCGGTTTTGACGGCTTTCTCAGCAAACCGCTCAATCTAAGTCATTTGCAGGAGCTGATCGACCAGCTGCTGGCCCGCCAGAATTGGCTGACCCACCCCTTCAGTTGACCTGCGCCGGCGGGAAATCGCGCAGCAGCGCCGCACGGGTGGCCTCGTCGGCCTCATTGAGAATGGTCTGCATGCCCTGCTGGGCTTTTTCATCGCCCTGGGCCGCCGCCAAAGAAAACAACTCGTAGGCATAGCGGTCGTTGCGCGGCACGCCGCGCCCGAGGTAGAACATCAGCCCCAGATTGAACTGCGCCTGGGCATCCCCCTGGTCAGCCGCCATGCCAAACCATTTGGCCGCCTCCAGATCGTTGCGCAGGACGTCCTTGCCCTCGTAAAACATCACGCCAACATTGTACTGGGCATTCACATCGCCCGAACGTGCCGCCGCCAGCAAATCCTGGTCGATCAGCAGGTAATTGATTTTCACCGCTCTTTATCCTTCAAATAACGCCACGCCAACCACCCCAGGGTGGCCAGCAAACCCATCCAGCACAACAGACGCACACTGCCAGCCAAGGCCACATCCCGCTCCAGCATGCCCCAACGGCTGAGAATATGAAACCAGTCATGTTCGCCGCCGCCCGCCAGCGGCAGCTCCTGCGCGCGTGCGTCGGCCATGTAGCGCGCAATATTGAAACCGTTTTCAAACAGCCAGGCAAGTGAAAGCGCAAAACCCAGCGAATGGCGCTGCCACCAGAAACGACCAATAAACACCAGCGGAAAAATCAGTTGCCCCAGCGTGCCGCCATACAAGCCGGGCGCCTCGCCCAGCAGACCGAAAATCGGGTGGCCTGCCTCATGAAAAGCCAGATTGGCGTGATCCAGCAGCGGAATAAACCCGTCGCCGGCTCGCACCAGCCACATCAGCAAAACCAGCAAACCCGCCCCGGCCGCCAGCTGCCCCCTGCCCAGCGGAGTCCATGGCACTAGAGCCCGCTCATGCAGGGCATGCAGCAACATCACGGGCGGTGTGCCGCCAGCGCCACCCGTTTTTCATACGCCTCGCGGGCAATCGCCACGTCTTGCAGAAAATAGGGCAGCTCCTCCAGCAGCAGCGCCTGCGGCCCATCCACCAGCGCGCAGGTCGGGTGCGGGTGAAAATCCACCAGAATCATGTTCGCTCCGGCAATCACCCCCTGCGCCACCACATGCGAAATATCCATGATGCCGTCCGGCGAGGCCGCGCGCGTCCCCACGGAATGCGACGGGTCAATACACACCGGCATGTGCGTCAGACGCTTTACCACCGGCACATGGGCAAAATCGACAAAATTGCGGTGCGGGTCGCCCATATTCGTCTTCATGCCGCGCAAACCGAAAATCACCTTATGGTTGCCCTCGCTGGCCAGGTATTCCGCCGCGTTAAGCGACTCGTCCAGCGTAATGCCGAAGCCGCGCTTGAGCAGCACGGGAAACTCCTGCTGCGCACCGACGATTTTAAGCAACTCGAAATTCTGCGTATTGCGCGTGCCGATTTGCACCATCACCCCGGTCGGGTTGCCCGTTTGCCGCAGCGCGTCGCGGATCTCGTCCAGATGACGGTCGTGCGTGATCTCCATGGCGATCACCTTGATGCCGTATTTGCCCGCCAGCTCAAACACCCAGGGCAGGCAATCCGCGCCATGCCCCTGGAACGAATACGGATTGGTGCGCGGCTTGTAGGCCCCCATGCGGGTGCAGACCTCGCCGTTGTCGCGCAGCGCCTGCATCATCTGTTCCACGTGCTTGGGGTTATCCACCGCGCACAGGCCGGCAAAAATGTTCAGGTTATCCTGGCCGAAGCGCACGCCGTTGTACTCAAACCCGCTCGGCCGGTCATCGTCCTTGTGCCGCCCCAGCACGCGGTATTCCTCCGACACGCGCACCACCCGCTCCACCCCCGGCAGGCTGCGCATATCCTCCACCTCCAGCGCCGCGGTATTGCCGATCAGGTACACCTCGGTCAACGTCTGCTCCGCCCCCTCCTCGCGGTGAATGCGCGCGCTGATATTCGGCAAGGCCGCCAGGTGCGCCATCAGCTGATGGTACTCGGCACTGTCGGGAGAAATATTCGGAGTCAGAATCAGAATCATGGCCGGGCTCGCTCGGGAAGGGATAATCTGATTGTAGGGAGTGCGCCGTTAAACGTCCAGCGGACTCACCACGCCACGCCCGCCGCGGTTCAGCACATGAGTGTAGATCATGGTGGTCTGTACATCCTTATGTCCCAGCAACTCCTGGACTGTCCGTATATCGTACCCAGATTGAAGCAGATGCGTAGCAAATGAATGACGCAACACATGCGGCGTTACCGGTTTATGAATATCGGCCACCCTGGCCGCTTCTCTAACTGCCCTTTGCACACTCGTTTCATTCACATGGTGCCGGCGCTCTTTGCCACTGCGCGGATCAATAGAGCGCAACGAAGACGGAAAAACATACTGCCACCCCCACGTTGTGGCCGCATTGGGATACTTGCGGGCCAGTGCATTAGGCAAATACACCTCGCCAAACCCCTCAAGCAAATCCTTTTCATGCAGGGCTTTCACTCGCTGCAGATGATTTTGCAGGGGGAGCATGAGATTTTCCGGCAATACCGTAATGCGATCCTTATTGCCCTTGCCTTCACGCACGACAATCTCGCGCCGCGTGAATTCCACGTCCTTCACCCGCAAGCGCAACCCCTCCATCAAACGCATCCCCGTACCGTACAGCAAACTGACGATCAGACCCGTGGTACCCGATGTTCCATTCAAAAGACGCCGTATCTCTGTCGCCGTAAGCACAACGGGCAAGCGCTTTGGAGTTTTGGCCGCAATCACTTCACCCAGCCAGGGAAGCTCAATCTCCAGCACCTCTCGATACAAAAACAGCAAAGCCGATTTCGCCTGATTTTGCGTAGAAGCTGAAACATTTCGCTCCGCCGCAAGATAACTTAAAAACTGCGTCACCTCATCCGCCCCCATGTCTTTTGGGTGACGTTTTTCATGGTAGAAAATATATCGCCTTACCCAATCGACATATGATTCCTCAGTCCGTATACTGTAATGACGCGTGCGTATTTCAGAGCGTAGTCGATCCAGAAGCTTGGGCGAATGCTGAGAATCCACTTTAAACTCCATCCGTGTTTTTTTAGGTTGGGCTAAAATTCAGAGACACAAATAACTTATTGTTATATATAGCACATGATTTTTAATTACCGATTTAGGCGGCGCGACACCACTTTTCCAACGCCGCCTAATTTACGTTAGCATTAATTGGAGTAATTTATTTTGAATGAAAATACAACTGGCGGCAGTGAGGCTTTTTGGGAGATTGCAGGTACAACAGTTAATGCTCTTCTTATAAGTGGCTTTGAAATTGTACTTTCAGTTGCTGCCTTAATTTTGTTTACCGTTGCAACAATCCAGCTATATAGAAAATCAAATATCCGAGGTAGTAAACATATTCTAATTGCAATGATTGCACTTATTATCGGCTCACTACTGTATACCGCTTACTCATTCATTGCGGAAGATGATTCCATACAACTTATTGAAAATTATTTTGGTGTGTATACTTCAGCTTGCACAGTACTAGGTGCTTATGGTTACTGGCTTATATGCAAAACAGTGATTAATAATTCAAAGAGCTAATTCTGGTTTTAAGATGACGAATGTAACAAAAAATGCTAACCCAGCATTCGAGAGGGACGCCTATCGGCGCCCCTCAATTTTACGTTAGCCACCTTCACACTTGTGCCCATGGTAGTTTGGGAGCCAAAACCATTTTCCGCACTTGTGGCATTGTCGTTGCGGGTGGCAGGCATAGTTTCCTCGCGCTTCAGTTCGCACCCGCGTAGTGCGCTGCACTGTACTTCCCGTTGGCATCCGTTGTTTAGGCATCGTCTGTGTTTGTCGTCCATAGTTATTCCCGTGGCTAACACTACGTTCAAGGCGCGACGCCGCGAAGCGGCGCGGCCTTAACTTCATCGTTAGGCGCAAATGAAACTCATCGGCTCAGCGATCAAATGGTTGTGGTGGCTTGGGGTGGGCTACATCCCTTTCGCACTCCACAGCTTAGAGCGAAGGTTCATGGATGGTATTGGCTGTCCGCCCGCTGGAGATTGCTACGTCCCCGGCTCTGAAATCCTCATGGACTTCGATATTTTGGTTATCGGTCTGTCTTTTTATCTTTGGCCGGTATGCGCATGGTTCCTTGGCGGGCGTTATGTATTTAATGGAATGCGTTCTCTGATGCATAAACGCCTAACCCCTCATTCAAGAGGGACGCGCTAAAGCGCGCCCCTTAATTCAAACGTTCAAGCTGTATAAAAACCCCTTTTTAGATTTTTCGCAGGCCACGTTTCTCCCACTGCGGCGATTCCGCTTCACTCCCAAGATGGTTTTGTGATTCTCACTTCAGGAAATACAGTCGACTGACTGGGTCCGTAGACCGCATCACGGGCGTGATGCCCCTTATTGC
>JAJZQI010000003.1 GCA_021851875.1 Pseudomonadota bacterium
GCGCGAGGCTGTTTGCTGGTTGTGTAGGTTTCTCCTCCGGAACGTGAGCCATGTAACGTTCCTTACAAAAGCGACAACAATTTTCATTCTTTTGTTGTCGCTTTTTTCTTTTAAATCCCTGTAAAAACAGTTAATTATCTTGTTGGCACGGGGGTTGCTCTATACCTTGCATCGCCCCATCGCGGGCACCACGTCAAGGGACCTTCGGAAATGGAACAGCAAATCAGCGCAGCTACGCAAGCATTGCAGTCAGGCAAGACAGCAGAAGAGATCATGCAGGAAGTCGCCGAACACAAAGGATGTGGTACCAGTGGCGGCAGCGGCAAGGCTAGCTGCGGCTCCAGCGCCGGCAGCGGCGATCTGGCACCGGAAATTTGGGAAAAGGTGAAGAACCATCCCTGCTACAGCGAAGAAGCACACCATCACTATGCCCGCATGCACGTTGCCGTGGCGCCGGCTTGTAACATCCAGTGCAACTACTGCAACCGCAAATACGATTGCGCCAATGAATCCCGTCCCGGTGTGGTGAGTGAAAAACTGACCCCGGAAGTGGCTGCCAAGAAAGTGCTGGCCGTGGCTTCCACCATCCCGCAAATGACCGTTCTGGGGATTGCTGGTCCGGGCGATTCACTGGCCAACCCGGCCAAGACCTTCAAGACCTTCGAGCTGATTTCCCAGGTGGCACCGGACATCAAGCTGTGCCTGTCCACCAACGGTCTGGCACTGCCGGATCACGTGCAGGAAATCAAGAAATACAACGTTGACCACGTGACCGTCACCATCAATATGGTTGACCCGGAAGTGGGCGCCAAGATCTATCCGTGGATTTTCTGGAAGAACAAGCGTCTGACCGGTATCGAGGCTGCACGTATTCTGCATGAGCGCCAGATGCTCGGCCTGGAAATGCTGACCGCCGAAGGCATCCTGGTGAAGGTGAATTCCGTCATGATCCCGGGCATCAACGACAAGCATCTGGTGGAAGTGAACAAGGCGGTGAAGAGCCGTGGTGCCTTCCTGCACAACATCATGCCGCTGATTTCCGCGCCTGAGCACGGCACCGTGTTCGGTCTGAACGGCCAGCGCGGCCCCACCGCGCAGGAACTGAAAGCCCTGCAGGACGAGTGCGAAGGCGAAATGAACATGATGCGCCACTGCCGTCAGTGCCGTGCTGACGCCGTGGGTCTCTTGGGTGAAGACCGTTCTTCCGAATTTACCGTGGAAAAAATCATGGAAATGGAAGTCGAGTATGACCTGGAAGGCCGTCAGAAATACCAGGAAGCGGTGGAAGCCGAGCGTCAGAAAGAATCCGAAGCCAAGCACGCCGAACTGGCCGATCTGGACGACGAATTCGTCGACGTGAAGATGCTGGTTGCCATCGCCACCAAGGGCGGCGGTCGCATCAACGAACACTTCGGTCACGCCAAAGAGTTCCAAATTTTCGAACTGTCTACCCAGTCCGCCAAGTTTGTCGGTCACCGCCGCGTCGATCTGTACTGCCAGGGTGGCTACGGCGATGAAGATTCACTGGAAACTGTGATTCGTGCCATCAACGACTGCCATGCCGTGTTCGTGGCCAAGATCGGCGGTTGCCCCAAGGCCGACCTCAAGGCTGCCGGCATCGATGCAGTGGAAGACTACGCGCATGAGTTCATTGAACAGTCGGCGCTGCGTTACTTCAAGGATTACCTCGGCAAGATCAAGAGCGGTGAAATCGTCCACGTTGAGAAGGGCGACGCCACCATTCGCCAAGGTGCCTTTACGCAGGAATCGGCTGCAGCCTGATTTGTTAAATGTAGTAACTGATAGGAGTCCAGAAAATGGCTTACAAAATCGTCACCTCGCAATGTACCGCCTGCTCGGCTTGCGAACCGGAATGCCCGAACAACGCCATCCGTGAAAAGGACGGCACTTTCGTGATCATCGCCAGCAAATGCACCGAGTGCATCGGCTACTTCGATGACGCGCAGTGTGTAGCTGTGTGTCCGGTGGACGACACCTGCATTATCGATACCAGCGTGCCGCGCTACGAGGCGGCGTAACAAGGGGCAAGTCATGGAACTGGCAATTACACCTTCAGCGGCAAAATTTATTTCGCGGATGATCCGCTTTAACGGCACCGGGCCGGAGTCCGGCTTCCGGCTGAGTGTTTCCCCCGGCGGCTGTTCCGGCTTGTCGTCCGAGTTCACGGTTGAAGCAGGGCCGCTGGATGGCGATGCACTGATTGTGGTGGATGGCGTCCGGCTGTTCCTGCCGGCGGAAAGCCGCATTCTGCTGCATGGCGCAACCATTGATTTTGCCGACACGGCCATGAGTACCGGTCTGACGTTCAAGACGGCTACGCCGGGTTCCTGTGGTTGCAGCAGTTCCAGCAGCTCCAGTACTGAGTCCAGTGGCAGCTGCAGCAGCTCGGCGGGTAGCACGGCGCCGAGTGTTGCCAGCGTTGCCATCAGTTCGATCGGCCGCAAGGCCTGAGGGGGTGTCATGCTGGGGATGGATCTCGCCGAAATGGAATCTGCCTGTCTGGGCGGAGGTTTGCCTCCGGCTGCAGAGGAGCAGATTCGCCTGGCTGGCAAGTTCTATCACCAGTATGACCTCGCCCACGATTATCTGGCGCGGGCGCAGCAACTGGCGCCCGGTCATCTGGCGGTATTGATCGGTTTTTACCGCTTTTATTTCTACCAGAACCGCTTGTCCGAGGCGCGTGAAGTGGCGCAGCAATGCCTGCATCATGCCGCCAGAGCGCTGGGTCTGGCGACCGACTGGCGGGATATCCAGCCCGGGGATGCCGACTTCAGTCAGTGGGATTCGGTTTTGCCACGGTTTTACCTGTTCACCCTCAAGGGCTACGGCTATCTGAGCCTGCGTCTGGGTGACATGGAAACGGGTGAAAGCATCATCGCCAAACTGCGCGAACTCGATCCGCTTGATCGCTTGGGCGGTTCTACTCTGAGCAACGTGCTGGCAAGGATCGGCCATGACGACTATGCCGACGACTGAGGCGGGCGAAGAAAACATCGCCACCGTCGACTGGCTGGGCCAGCCGCTCGACTGCAGCCGCTGCAGCCATCAGGCGCTGCTGGCTGAAGGCAAATGCCGGCTGGGCCATGCCTGCGTGCAGGATCGCTACGCCAAGCGCATAGACCGGTTCTTTCACTGGAATCGGGATCTGGCCAATGCCTACCTGTCGCACCCTTACTTCGAGGTGCGCGCGGTGGGCGCCAAATACGCCAGTATTTTCCACTTGGGCAAGCTGGTGAAGGACCCGGATGAAACTGTTCGCATGAGCGTGGCCATGCGCCTGCCGGAGAAATACCTGTTGGGCATGCGCAATGATCCGCACCGCGAGGTGCGCATCCGCGTGGCATCGCGGTTGACTGGGGGAGAACTGGCCCCCATGCGGTTCGATGAGGATTACTACGTGCGCATGCTGGTGGCGCGTCGGTTGCCGCCGGACATGCTGATTCTCATGCTGGACGATCCCGAACCGTTGGTTCGGGTTGAGGTGGCCCGCCGCATTCCGCTGCAGCGCTTGGCGTCGCTGGCGGCCGATCCTGATGGGGCCGTGCGTCTGGCTGTGGCCGAGCGGTTGGAGCCGGAGCAACTGGTGCCGTTGCTGCACGATGAAGACTGGCGCATCCGCTACCAGGCAGTCGAACGGGTCAGCGTGGTGCATTTGTGGCCCATTCAGAATGACAGCGACCCTGAAGTGCGCCGGCTGATACGTGAACGGTTGGGCTTGATAGACGAACAGAAAGAAAGGCAGGCAGGCAATGGCAAAGATTTCGCGCGACAGTGATGTTGTCGAGCTGAACAGTCCGCCGATATTCAACTACGGCGACAAGGTGCGCTCACGCAAGACCATCCGCAACGACGGCACTTTCTCTGGCCGCGACATCGGCGAGGTGCTGGTGAAGAAGGGCGATTACGGCTACGTCACCAGTATCGGTTCGTTCCTGCAGCAGTTCTATATCTACGGTGTCGACTTCGTCGAATACGGTTACAGCGTGGGTATGCGTGGCAAGGAACTGGAACCGTTCGACCCGCCGGCCGAGGTGGCGGCAGAAACTTCAACGGAAGCAGAAGGAGAGCAGCATGATCGACCAGCGACTGCCCAAGTATGATTGGGGCCTGAAAGTTAAAACCACCATCGACCTGTTCAACGACGGAAGCTACCCGGACCGTGAGCCGGAAGCGCTGCTGGCGGCAGAGGGGTCGGAAGGCGAAATCGTGCAAGTAGGCACGATCGAGGAACACAACGTGCCAATTTACCTGGTGGAATTTACCGACGGTGCAGTCGTCGGCTGTCTGGAAGAGGAAATCACGCCGGCCATGGCGTGAGACAGTGCAAAGGATTCGTGTCATGGCCCGCTTTCCCGCCCCCGTCGCTTTTGGCCGTCAGCCCAATGAGGTGGACAAGCGCCGCATCGAGAAGGCGCTGCAGGGCCGCAAGCGTTATCGCTATGTGACACCACAAGTGCAGTACGTTGACCGGGGGTATCGCATCGTCAGTCCCTGTTGCTCGCGCAACATCGATCCTGACGGCGGGATTGTCGATGTGGCACGCATCGAATATGTCGAAAGTACGCGTTACTGGTTTCTTTACCGCAAGAACCACGACGAAGGGCTGTGGATGCTGCATGGCGAGTTCACCACGCTGGATCGCCTGCTGGCCACATTGAATGAAGATCCATTGAGGGTATTCTGGCAATGAACCACTACATCTATCTGGATAACAACGCCACCAGTCGGCCGAGCGAAGAGTGCATCGAGGCCGTTTATGCCAGCATGCATGGTGGCTACGGTAACCCTTCAAGCAAACACCTGTTTGGCGACAATGCGCGCCAGCTGGTCAACGATGCGCGCAAACAGGTCGCTGCCCTCATCAATGCCACCCCGGCTGAAATCGTCTTTACCTCCGGTGCCACCGAATCGAACTACATGGCCATTATGGCCGCACGGGAGCTGAATCCCGGCCGCGATCATGTCGTGTTAAGTGCCATCGAGCACCCATCCGTGCTGGCGCTGGCCCGTACACTCGAACAGCAGGGCATGCGCGTCAGTCTTGCGCCGGTCGATGCGCACGGGCGTGTCGATCTGACTGCCTTGAGTGCTTTGTTGACCGAGGACACCGCTTTGCTCAGCCTGATGTGGGCCAACAATGAGACTGGCGTGTTGCAGCCGCTTGAGCAAGCACTCGGCATGGCGCATGCGCGCGGCATTCTGGTACACAGCGATGCCGTACAGGCAGTCGGCAAAGTGTCAGTCGATATCACCGCTCTGCCGCTCGACTTGATGTCGTTCACCGCCCACAAGATGCACGGGCCGATGGGGGTGGGCGCACTGTTCGTACGTAAAGGCATCAAGCTGCCGGCGCTGTTCGATGGCCACCAGGAGCGGCGTCGTCGCGGCGGTACGGAAAACGTGCCAGGCATCGTGGGTTTCGGCGTGGCCTGCGAACTGGCGCGCGAACAACTGGCGGAGGAAGCCGTCACCATCGCACGTCTGCGCGACCGCCTGGAGCAGGGCATTGTGCGCGACGTCCCCTTTGCCAGCATCAACGGCGCCAAGGCGCCACGCATTCCCAATACCACCAACGTTGCCTTCGGCACGCTGCCGGCGGAGGCACTGCTTGCCCGCATGGAAAAGGCCGGTATTTACGCTTCGCAGGGTGCCGCCTGCGCCGCCGGTCAGGTCGAACCGTCGCATGTGCTGCTGGCCATGGGTCTCAGTGAAGCAACGGCGTTAGCCACCATCCGTTTTTCCCTCAGTCATGAAACCACCGACGAAAAGATCGATCAGGTGTTGCGCATCCTGCCCGAGCTGATTGGTGCCATGGCGGGAATGGCGGCCTAATTTTTGAATTAACCACGACACAGGAAACATCATGAAGATCATGCTGCGCAAAACCACGGACGGACTGTCAGTTTACGTTCCGAAAAAAGATCTGGAGGAACCCGTCGTCAGCATGGACAAGGATTCCATGTGGGGCGGTGTGGTCACTCTGGCCAATGGCTGGCGCCTGGAACTGCCGGATATGGCCGATGACACGCCACTGCCGATCACTGTTGATGCCAAGAAACTCGGGGAGGAATAAACCATGTTAGCCCAGGATGTACTGCAAGCCATTGCCACCGACTTGAACGGCAGCGCGTCCATCCGGGCGCAGCTGGCCGCCATGCGTACGCGCCACCCCGGAATCACCTTCAGTTGCTGCGACGCGAGCGACATGTCAGGTGAAGAGCCTTATCTGAGTCACTCCGATTTCAATATCTATCTCATCAACAGCAATGGTCATTGCTGGCACATGACGGGTGATCCGGAAGAAGCCACCGGTGTGGTGATAGCTGAAAAGGCGGTGAAGAAATGACACCCGATACCATTTTTCTCACCGATCCGGACATATCGGCCAACGAACTGTCCACCCTGGAATCCGTACTGAAGACCCCGCGCCTGAGTATGGGGCCGGTGACCGAGCTGTTCGAAAACACCTTTGCCAGCTACGTCGGCAGGAAATACGCTGTGGCCGTGTCCAGCGGCACCATCGGTATGTGGCTGGTCTTGCACGCCTACGGTATCGGGCCGGGGGACGAAGTGATCACCTCGCCGATGGCGTGGACACAAATTGCCCACGCCATCACGCTGTGCGGTGCCAAGCCCGTACTGGCGGATATCGACTATTGGACCGTCACACTCTCGCCGCTGAAAGTGGCGGAAAAAATCACCGCCAAAACCCGCGCCATCCTGGCAGGCAATACCAATGGCCACCCGGCCCATTGGGAAGGACTCACGGCGCTGGCAAAAGAACATAAATTGCTGTTGCTGGAAGATTCCAGCGAAGCCATCGGCTCGCGCTACGGCGGCAAAATGGTGGGTAATTTCGGCGATTGTGCCGTATTCGATTTTTCCCAGCCCAGCGCGCTCACCTGTGGCGAAGGCGGCATGATCCTGACCGACGACATCGAGATCGCCCGCAAATTGCGCTATATGCGCAATCGCAAACTGGAAGACCGTTTTTCTGCGCCAGTCACCGCTTTCCCGCCGCTCCAGGCAGGGATCAGCGAAGTCACCGCGGCACTGGGTTTTGCCCAACTCTCACGCATTGAGCAGATTCTGGAAAACCGCAAGAAAGTCGAAGCGTTCTACCTGAATCATGTGCAAACCTTCGAGGGCATCAAGCCGCCTTATATCGCACCCGAAGTGGATGAAGTGCACTGGTTTCTTTACGTCGTGCACCTCGGCACACGCTTTTCCAAGAGCAGTCGCGACGCCATCCTCAGCGACCTCAAGCTGCATGAGGTGGAGGCGTATGCAATGTGCCAGCCCATGCACCTGCAGTACCACTATCAGCAGCAGTACGGCTATAAAAAGACCGATTTCAAGGTGGCCGAAAAAATTGCGGACCGCGCCCTGGCGCTGCCGTTCCACGCACATCTCGAAGAAGATGAAGTGGGATTTGTCGTTGAAACTGCCAAGGACGCTTCAGTGAACGTCGGGGCAGGTGCAGCGATTTATCTGTAGTACCCCTAAATCAAACATAAGGAAGACGCACTATGACAACCGACACAATGATTCATGTAGTTTTTGCCCCTGACGGAACTGTGGTCAACATCGCCCACACGCCCACCAACGTGGAGCCGCAAAAATGGTTCAATTTTCTGACACGCAATACGACCAACGCCTACGAGGCCCTGTCCGGCGGACGCGGAGTCTTCCGCCTGCCCACCGACGATCTGGGTCGACTGCAAAGCGCCTACGCAGCGTAATGCAGCTTGTGGTCGTGTGGCTGATATGCCGCGTCCTGAGCCGTTTGCTCAGGACGCAGGCCAAGTTTCCCCGTTAACCAACCAACCACACTATCAACTTTAGAAGGATGAGTATCATGCCTAACATCAATGTTAAACCCAGTGGCAACGTTGTTGCAGCAGCCAACGGCAGCACCATTCTGGCAGCCCTGCTGGCCGCCGGCGAACCCATCGCGCACAAGTGCGACGGCAAGGCCGAGTGCGGTTCCTGCCATATCTTCCTGCTGGAAGGTCGTAAAGGTGTGTCCAAGATCACCCCCGCTGAAAACGCCAAACTCGACAGCATCGTCGGTGTCGGTTCCAAATCCCGTCTCGCCTGCCAGGTTACCCTGGGCGACGAAGATGTGACGGTGGAATTGCTCGGCTTTGCCTCGGGTTTCTAAACTCTCAGACTGGAGACGGCCATGTCCGCCATCGAAACGATCATTAACGGCCTTGAACAGGGTCAAATCATTCCTTACCTCGGTTCCGCCGTACTTGAACTGGTCCCCGGTGGTAGTCCCGTGGCCGCCTCGCCCGAAGCACTGGTAGCAGAGCTGACAGCCAAGGTGTCCGTGCCCTTCAAGGTGCGTAAACAACTGACCGGCTCTGCCCAGTTCATTGAGAACTTCAAACACCGCAAGACCATTGTGAAACTGATGGACGAGTCGTTCGCTGCATCGGTTCCACCGACCGCCTTGCAAAGTTATCTTGCCACGCTTGGCTTGCCACTGATTGTCTCCACCTGGTATGACAACTCCATGGAAAATGCCATGCAGGGTCAAAGCAGCTGGGGTATCGCCCAGGGGCTGTCGCAGTCGGAACATTTTGGCGAATGGTACGGCTGGTATCACCCGGACGGCAGCCTGGCCAGCGCAGCGGATGCGGACAGCTGGAAAACCCTGCTGTACCATCCGATCGGCTCGATCAGCCCGGCGCATAATTATCTGGTGTCCGATTCCGATTACGTTGAAGTGCTGACAGAAATCGATATCCAGACACCGATCCCGGAAAAGGTGAAAGCTATTCGCAGTGGACGTCATTTCCTCTTCCTCGGCTGCTCCTTCAAGAGCCAGCTGGAAAGAACCTTTGCTCGTCAGATCATGAAGCGCTCTTCTGATAAACATTGGGCTGTCATCAGCGGCGAATTGAGTCGCAATGAGAAACGCTTCCTGGAAGAGCAGAACATTACGCCAATCGATATGAAACTGGCCGATTTTGCCGAGCTGTTGCTGCAAAAACAGCCAGCCGTGGCTGCCTGAAACAGCCCGCAATACAAATCCCCTCTTGCGCCGTTCCCGCCTTTTGGGCGGGGCGGTTTTTTTGTTTTGGGAAACAGCAGTCGGTTTTCGAGGTGAAGCGGAAAAAGCTTAGAACTTCGGTTTTTCCGATTTGCTGAAATTGCTGAAATGGCCTTCCTTGTTGGCTTGGGCACGCGCTCGCTGGATGATTTGTTTGGTCTTGCCCTGAGGAGCGGTTAATGACACAAGTTTTTCCAGATCCTCGCTGCCACATTTGGGGCAGACCAGTCGCGTATCGCTGCGCACCAGCAGCTCAAACGTTTCATCGCAGGCTTTGCAGTGGTAGTCGTATAAGGGCATGGTCTAATTCCTACAAGGTCATTTCGAACAGTTTGGGCTGATTGTGGCGGTAAATCCTCAGCCAGGTTAACGTGGCCGGAATCAATGACCGCACCGCAAACCACAGTGCGTCGTCGCCGATCAGGCCACCCTTGGCAAGATTGCTGGCGCAGGCACGCCAGCCTTCCCAGTCAACTTCGGGCAAACTGGCTTTGCTTTCTGATGGCATATGCGCCACCGTGTCGCAAATGGTGTCCACCTTGCGGCGCACCTCCATACGTGTCAGACGGGACTTGAGGAATTCATCCACCTCAAGTCCCTCCGTCAACGTCAGGATATCGACGCCGGCCTGTTCGATGATGGACAGCATGGCACCCAGTAGCATGCTTACACCGGGCGGTTGGCGGCCAGATCGCGAATCGGGCCCATGATCTTCAGGCCTTCTTCGTAAGACAGCTGCGGAAAGTCGGCAGAGAAGGTGGCGGCGGTCTCGGCAATCTTGTCCAGTTTGCCGGCAGTGTCCAGCTTCTTCAGGTCGTTCTTTTCCAGGTACAACAATTCAAGCAGTTCGTTGTACACGGTGGACTCGAAAATCGGCAGTACATAGAACGTTGCACCACCGTAGGGCACCGTGTACTTGGTGGACATGTCGATGTTGTCGCAGAACAGGAAGTACTTGCCGTCCGGCAGCAATTCCTCCTGCAGCACTTCAACCAACGGCTTCAGATATTCGAAAGACAACAGAAAGCAGGACAGAAATGGGATGCCTGGCTTGCCGGCATCGGCCACCATCATCACCTGGTCGGCACTGATTTCGGGTGGACGTGCTTCGTCGGCACGCTGCTCGGCAAATTTGATGGCGATGTCGCCGCGAAAGCCGTATCGGCCGGCGACGTGGGTTTTGTCCTTGAATACCGGATTCAACAGACGCTTGGCAGCTTCCAGGGTTGCCAGACTCGATTCAGTAAAGGTGGCCATGATCTAGTTCCTGAGTAATGACGAAAATGTCGTAAAAGCGGATAGTTTTGTCCGCAAGAGGGGTGGTAGCAAAGACCAGGCCATCTGTATTAGTTATAAAATAGTCATTATTAAACAGTTGGTTGAGTTAAATTTTCGGCCGATTCAGAGGCTTGCTTTCTTGTCGCTTTTGCGACAATCGGATGGCGTGGTGGGGTATTTCCGCACAGTTGGGCCTGATAATTGCTTTACCTTGGTCAGATGGTTCGGTTTTCCTTAAATTCACGACAAAAGAGGCATTGTTTGTATGATTTCCTTCAAAGAATCCATGATGCCCGGTGCTTCAGCTTACGATGAGCCAGTCGGTCTGGGCCTTGTTCCGATGGTGGTTGAGCAGAGCGGTCGGGGCGAACGTGCCTACGATATTTATTCGCGCCTGCTGCGCGAACGCGTCATCTTCCTCGTCGGGCCGGTAAACGATGCCGTCGCCAATCTGGTGGTCGCGCAATTGCTGTTTCTGGAGTCGGAAAACCCCGACAAGGACATCCATCTGTATATCAATTCTCCCGGCGGGTCGGTTACAGCCGGCCTGTCGATCTACGACACCATGCAGTTCATCAAGCCCGACGTCAGCACCCTGTGCATCGGTCAGGCGGCCAGCATGGGGGCGTTCCTGCTTACCGCGGGAGCCAAGGGCAAGCGTTTTTGCCTGCCCAATTCGCGGGTCATGATTCACCAGCCGCTGGGCGGTTTCCAGGGGCAGGCTTCCGACATTGCCATTCACGCCAAGGAAATATTGGCGCTCAAATCCCGTCTTAATGAAATGCTGGCCATTCATACCGGCCAGTCCATCGAGACCATCGAGCGCGATACCGACCGCGACAATTTCCTCAGTGCTGAGGCGGCGGTGGGCTACGGCCTGGTCGATCAATTGCTGATTAAACGTGAAGTGTAGGGGGTTATCATGTCCGACAGAGAATATCGCGAACCGCAAGACAAACAACTGCACTGCACTTTCTGCGGCAAGAGCCAGCACGAGGTGCGCAAGCTCATCGCCGGCCCGTCCGTCTTCATCTGCGACGAATGCATCTCCCTGTGCAACGACATCCTGCAGGAAGAGGTGCAGAGCAATGCCGCCGATGGGGACGACAGTCTGCCGGTGCCGCGCGAAATTTGCGCCACGCTGGACCAGTACGTCATCGGCCAGTCGCCGGCGAAAAAAGCCCTGGCCGTGGCCGTTTACAACCACTACAAGCGCATCCGCTGCAATGCCAAGGCGGAAGAGGGCGGGGTTGAGCTGTCCAAGTCCAACATCCTGCTGATCGGACCCACCGGTTCCGGCAAGACTTTGCTGGCGCAGACGCTGGCCCGCCTGCTGAACGTGCCGTTTGTGATCGCCGACGCCACCACGTTGACCGAAGCCGGCTACGTCGGCGAGGATGTGGAAAACATCGTCCACAAACTGCTGCTGGCCTGTGATTACGATGTGGAAAAGGCCCGTCATGGCATCATCTACATCGATGAAATCGATAAGATCGCCCGCAAATCAGACAGTGCCTCCGTCACCCGCGACGTGTCGGGCGAGGGCGTGCAGCAGGCGCTGCTCAAGCTCATCGAAGGCACCGTCGCTTCCGTGCCGCCGCAAGGCGGGCGCAAGCATCCGAATCAGGACTTCGTGCAAATCGACACCAGCGAAATCCTCTTCATCTGCGGTGGCGCCTTTTCCGGGCTGGAAAAAGTCATTCGCAACCGCACGGAAAAGAGCGGCATCGGTTTCGGTGCCAAGGTCAAATCGGTGGACGACAAGGTGCGCGATTTCAGCCGCCTGAAAACCGCCGAGCCGGAAGACCTCATGCGCTTCGGTCTGATTCCCGAATTCGTGGGTCGTCTGCCGGTACTGGCCGTGCTGGAAGAACTGGACGAAGCAGCCCTTATCCAGATTCTCACCGAGCCGAAAAACGCGCTGACACGCCAGTTTGCCCGTCTGTTCGAAATGGATAACGTGGAACTGGAATTCCGCGAAGGCGCGCTCAAGGCCATCGCCCAGAAAGCCCTGGCGCGCCGTACCGGCGCCCGCGGCCTGCGGTCGATTGTCGAGCACGCGCTGCTCGACACCATGTTCGACCTGCCGTCCATGACGGACGTCAGCAAGGTGGTGGTGGACGAAAACACCATCCGCAACAATGCTGCCCCACGGCTGGTTTACAAGGAGCAGTTGAAGGCGGGTTGATCGGCCTGAAGAGTATGCAGTAGGCTGTTGACCGGGAAAGCTTGGGCTACCCGGTCAATTGCCCAACCAGTCTGTTAATGGTTTGGGTTTGCCAAGATGGTAACCCTGGCCGAAATGAACGCCCAGCGTGACAAGTTTATCCACGATTTCGGCGTTTTCGACAAACTCGGCGACTGTGTGCTGGCCTTTGAGGTTGGCGGCTCGAATGATGAATTCCACTACAGCTTCGTCCATCGGGTCGGTATTGATCGACTTGATGAACGCGCCATCGATTTTGATGGTGTCAAAGGGCAGGCGTTTCAGGTAGTCGAATGAGGCCATGCCCGTGCCAAAGTCATCCAGGGCAAAGCGGATACCGTGCTGTTTACAGAAATCGATCAGGTTGCGCGCCTGTTCGAAATTGCGCACGGCGGATGTTTCAGTGATTTCCAGAATCAGTTTGTGCCAGGGAAAGTCGAATTTGCCAATGGCACGTTCCAGCGTTGCGCGAAAGTCCGGGTGAATCAATGTCGCGCCGGTAACGTTAACATCGACGAAGGCGAGTTGCTTCAGGTGAGCGGGGGCAGCACAGACCTGTTCGAGATAGTTCCAAAGCACCCAGCAATCAAGCCGAACAATTTCGTTGTGTCGTTCGGCGACAGGGAGAAAGGCGCCGGGTGGAACCAGTTTTCCGTTTTCCTCGCTAAGACGCAGCAGTATCTCGTAGCGCAAACGGCCATCCTTCTGCTCTTTTAGCAGCGGTTCGATGGTTTGCGCCCATAATTGGAAGCGTGCTGAGCCATGATTCAAGGCGCTTCTTATCAGGCGGAGTGCGACAAGGTCATGCTGTTGCTCGAGCATTGACGCATCGCCCGGTTCGTACCAGATATAGCGGTCACGGCCCAGCGCCTTGGCGGCATAACAGGCCGAGTCGGCGGATTGATACAGTGACGCAAGATGGATGCTGTTTGAAGTGAAGGTGGCCAGACCTATGCTTGCACCCACTTCGAAGGGTTGCTTTTCCCAGACAAAACGGGCTTCCCGGATTGCATCGAGGAGCTGCTGAGCCAGTTCTTCCGCTGAGTTTCTGGCCGTGTTGGGCAGAAGAAAGCCGAATTCGTCTCCGCCAAGGCGCGCAACTGTCGCAAAGTCGGGTTTCCAGTTCGTTAGCAGGCTGGCGAACTGTTGCAGGTAGACATCACCCGCCGGATGTCCAACGGTATCGTTGATGAGTTTGAACTGGTCGAGGTCGAGGTAGCCGAACACATGCTGCTGCGCTGAGTTATCCGACAGCAGACGCTCGGCTTCCTCTTCAAAGCCTGGGCGATTGAGTAATCCGGTGAGTTTGTCGTGGTTTGCCTGGAATGCTTTGTCGGCAATTTCCTGTTGCAAGGCGGACTGAGCGCTACGGATGCGTTCCTCCAGACGGTTGTAGCCGAGGAAAAGGCGTTGGGTTTCCTCATTCTCTCCTGTGGCATCAAGGGTGACGTGTCCGTGCCCGGATTCGGAGGATGGCTTGTTCATGGCTTCCAGCAGCGTCTGGAAAGGGCGGACGAAGTGGCTGGACAAACGATTCGCTATCCACCAGGCCAGCGCCAGGATCAGTGGGAGCAGCCAGCTGTCGGTCAGCAGGTTTTGACCCAGCCGTTCCGGGATGGTGGTGTATCGGGTCTGGTAGACGGCAAATCCCACTTGTTCTCCGTCTACGCTCAAGGGGAGACGGTGCCAGTATGTCCCGTTCCAGGGGGAGTTCGCTGGCAAATGATCTGGCGTCGGGTTGACAGAGTGATCCCGGTCGCTGTATTGAAACAGGGCGTTCCCCTTGGTGTCATATGCCCACAGGCCAAGCAAGCGGGGGAAACGATGCAGCTTGATGACGAATTCGGCCGCCTGGTCAGGGTTGCCCGTGAGGGTGAGGGTAATCAGGTCGTTTTGCAGGAAATTATGGAAATTGTTCACATCGGCATTGATTTCCGTTTGCTGATGTTTGGTTTCCAACAGGTCCAGCGCAAGGGTGGTTATAAGCACGACCCCGGTGCACAGCAGCGATATGAAAAACGTTAACCTCGTACGCAAAGGAAGGCGTCGGAGTTTTGTTCTTATCTGAAAACGGGTCATGATAAGCGGGCTGGGATTAGGATTCTAGCGGCTGCCGGTACCTTGCGTGGCCGGGTTTATCACCGGCAGCGCCGGATCATTGCCCCACTCTTTCCAGGATGCGTCATAGTTGGCGACGTTGTATCCGAGTTCCCGCAAGACCATGTATTCGAGCGAAGAAGCAAGACCTATGCTGCAATAGGTGATGATTTTTTTCGATTTGGGCACATCCTGATAGATTTTCGCTAAATCCTGAATCGGTTTCAGGCGGCTTCCATCGGCTGACAAATTTTGTGTAACGGCGATATTCCGGGCCTCGGGTATGTGACCAAAGCGGCTGGCCTCCGATTGCAGTCCTTCGTAGTGTGGCTCGGTACGGGCATCCAGAATGACAAACGAGTCCGGTTTGCGTGAGGCAACCAGGGTTGTCAGTCGAGTCGCCAGCCGGGCCGGGTTGATGCTCGGCACATAGTGGGTGGGTGAAAACCCCGCCGGGGTATCTGTCATGGGGTAGCCGGCCTGTTTCCATGCGTTAATGCCGCCATCCAGAATGCGTACATTTGCGTGCCCATACACTTCCAGTGTCCAGAAGACTCTTGCGGCATGCAGCAACAATCCCGAATCGTAGATGACAACCATATCGTCCGGTTTGAGCCCGGCGCTGCTGAAGAGGACCTGGGCTTTCTGAAGGGGTAGAACACGCCCGGTTTGGCTCAGATTTTCAAAGGTGCGGCCAAATGGCAGCGAACGTGCACCGGGAATATGGTCATCTTCGTAATCGCTTACCGGTCTGGCGTCCAATATCACCACCTTGTTCTGCGGCATCAGGTTGAACAGTTCGTTGACTTCAATGCGCAAGGTGCCTGCGGCAAATGAAGGCTGGGCAAAAAAGGCCCCTGTCCAGACGAAAATAATGCCGAGTATGTGACTGTTTTTCATGCCATTCTTCCGAATTTTGGTGTTCGGTTTATGTGTTGTTCCAGAGATTGCCGCAACGAGTCGAAGCGATTTCGTTTTAGCCGTCTTGTTCAGGACTTCACTGGTTCATGCTAGCAGTTTTTCCTTCACGTGGGCAGCATAATCATTGACATATCAATGATTGATTAATCAATTAATGCGCCCCTCATTTCCTGTCGGCCGGCGTCATAAATTGTTCGCTTGCTCGGCCAGTATTTTGTGCTTGCCATGGCGGTGTAGGATCAAACAGTCATTGGCATGGTGCTGCCCGTTTTGTATACGACTGCAGTCTTGTCGATGGTGGGGAAGTCCAAGTCGGCGTGCGGGGGTGTCGGCCATATTGTCGCCGATCATTTCATGCATTGCCGGATCAACATAGTCCTCCGCTATATGATGTGTGAAGGCAGAGTTATGAGGCGAGCAGGAAAGCCGAGCGGCGACTTGCAGTACTTTTTCATGATTCCTTGCCTGTAACGTTGTACAAGGTATCAGACGGCCTGGCGTCGCGTGTTGACTGACTGCTACAACCGCCTATGAAGGAATCTTTACAGACAAAGGTGTTTAGAGCCTATAGCCATAACGCAGCAGACAGTTACCCGTCGTTACGAAATCAGTAAGACATTGCATAGTAATGGGTTTGGTGCCGGGAGCCGGAATCGAACCGGCACGGTATCGCTACCGCGGGATTTTGAGTCCCGTGCGTCTACCAGTTCCGCCATCCCGGCATGAGATGTTGTGGCTGTCCGGTTGCAAGGCGTACCTGACAGGGCATCTGGCAAGGGTTCGGATTATCCCTTAAATCCGGGTGTGGCACAAGAAGATGTAATTTGTGTTGCACTTGTTTTGATATTTCGATAATATTCGAATCATGGAAATGAAAGCGGCTGTCACATCTTTGTCTGCTCTGGCGCACGAATCGCGTCTGACGGTGTTCCGCGCCCTGGTGCAGGCGGGTCCGGCCGGTCTGACGGCCGGCAAGTTGGCCGAATTGCTGCGGCTGGCGCCGTCGTCGTTGTCCTTTCATTTGAAAGAGCTGAGCCATGCCGGATTGGTAAGCGGCCGCCAGGCGGGGCGGTTTGTGATTTATGCCGCTGAATTCGACGCCATGAACGGCTTGTTGGCGTTCCTGACGGAAAACTGCTGCGGCGGCAATCCGTGCACGCCGGTCGGCGCGGTGACGTGCAGCTCGAGTTGTGACGAGGCGGGTTGTAACGGGGTAAAGGACTGAAAATGAAACGCTTGCATGTACACATTGCGGTCGATGATCTGGCGAAGAACATCGAGTTTTACTCAACCCTGTTCGGCAGCGAGCCAACCGTGCAGAAAGCGGATTACGCCAAGTGGATGCTGGAAGATCCGCGCGTGAATTTCGCCATTTCCAGCCGCGGCGCCAAACCCGGTTTGAATCATCTGGGTATTCAGGTGGAGTCGGACGAAGAGCTGGCGGGGTTGCATGGTCAGCTGGAGCAATTGCAGGCGGATGTGGTGGAGGAAATGGGCACGGCCTGCTGTTATGCGAAATCGGACAAATACTGGGTGAATGATCCGCAAGGCATTGCCTGGGAAAGCTACCACACCCTGGACAGCGTGCCGATGTTTGCCGGCGAGACCGACAAAATGGCCAGCGATTGCTGCGTGCCGCAAGCGATTCAGCCGGTAACGTTGGGCATGCCCAAGGCGGCGCCGAAAAAAACCGGCTGCTGCGGTTAAGCGAAAGTAATCAGTCAACAGAAACGAGCAAAATAATGAAAAACGTATTGGTGTTGTGTACCGGTAACTCCTGCCGTTCGCAGATGGCGGAGGTGTTGTTGAATGCCGATCTGGCCGGGCAGGTGCGGGCCAGGTCGGCCGGTACCCGTCCGCAGCCGAAGGTGGCCGACGGCGCGATCGAAGCGCTCAAGCGCGCCGGTCTGCCGACCGAGGGTTTGTACCCCAAGGATGTGGATGCGGTGATCAATGAGCCGTTCGATCTGGTGGTGACGGTGTGCGACAACGCCAAGGAGGCGTGCCCGGTGTTCCCCCGCCCGGTGAAGGCCATCCATTTGCCGTTTCATGACCCGCACGGCGAACCGCTGGAAAGCTTCGAGCGCGTGCGGGATGACATTCGCGCCCGCCTGATCGCCGCCGTACGCAGCGAATTGGGGTTGTGATGTCGGCCCAGTGCGAGGTGGCGGTGAAACAGGCGGTCGGTGCGCCGATGTCGGTATTCGAGCGCTATCTGTCGCTCTGGGTGTTTCTGTGCATTGTGGCCGGCATTGTCCTGGGCCAATGGCAGCCTGCGCTGTTCCATGCCGTGGGCAACATGCAGCTGGCGCAGGTGAATATCCCCGTGGGGCTGCTGATCTGGATCATGATCATCCCCATGCTGGTAAAGATCGATTTTGCCGCCCTGCATCAGATCAAGTCGCACTGGCGCGGCATTGCCGTGACGCTGTTCGTCAACTGGGCGGTCAAGCCGTTTTCCATGGCTTTGCTCGCCTGGCTGTTTATCCGCCATGTATTCGCCGGGCAATTGCCGGCCGCGCAACTGGACAGTTACGTCGCCGGCCTGATTCTGCTGGCGGCGGCGCCGTGTACGGCCATGGTGTTCGTCTGGAGCCGTCTGTCGAACGGCGACCCCTATTTCACCCTGTCGCAGGTGGCGCTCAACGATATCATCATGATTTTTGCCTTTGCGCCGCTGGTCGGCTTGCTGCTGGGGCTGTCCGCCATCACCGTGCCGTGGGACACGCTGTTCGTTTCGGTGGTGCTGTACATCGTCATTCCGGTGCTGTTGGCGCAACTGTGGCGCAAAAAACTGCTGCAAGGCGGGCAGGAGGCATTCGCTGCCGCCATGCAGCGTATCGGTCCGTGGTCGATTGTGGCGCTGTTGCTGACCTTGGTGCTGCTGTTCGCCTTCCAGGGGCAATCCATTCTGCAGCAACCGCTGGTCATCGCCATGCTGGCGGTGCCGATTCTGATCCAGGTATTCTTCAATTCGGCGCTGGCCTACTGGCTGAATAGAACGGTCGGCGAAAAACACAATATCGCCTGTCCGTCTGCGCTGATCGGCGCCTCCAACTTCTTCGAGCTGGCGGTAGCGGCGGCCATTGCGCTGTTCGGCTTTGAGTCGGGAGCGGCGCTGGCTACCGTGGTGGGCGTGCTGATCGAGGTGCCGGTCATGCTGCTGGTGGTGCGAGTGGTCAACGCGACACGCGGGTGGTATGAGGCATGATGAGGCTGATTTGAAACGCTGGCATGCTTTGTGCCATTGTTGGTGCATGTTACCGAGATAAGTATTATTATCTCCCTCTAAGTGGTTTTAAAAGCCTAACAATTAAGGGGGAGCCATGAAAATCAAGCTGCGTTTCTCGCCGGAAGAGATCGAAATCGACCCGGATTCGGTCCTGACGTTTCCCAATGGGCTCCTTGGGCTGGAGTCTTGCAAACACTTCAAGCTGTTCCACGAAGAAAATAAACCGACTATTTTCTGGATGCAGTCGCTGGAAGAACCAGCGGTGATTTTCTCGGTGGCCGATCCCGCGCTCTTTGAACACGAGTACGAGATTCAGCTGAGCGAAGCCGAGACGGCGCTTCTGCAGGTGGCCGATCCGGCAGCCTTGTCCGTGCTGGTGCTGCTGTACCGCACGGGGGGCGACAGTGCCGCGCTGCTGAGCAAAGCGCCATCCCCGGCGGGCATCGAAATCAACTGGCGCGCGCCGGTGATCATCAACCTGCAAAAGCGCCTGGGGATGCAGAAATTGCTCAAGCAACCGCGTTACGCGGTGCGCGTTTACGGGGAATAAGCGATGGAATTGCAGCAAACCATGCAAAGCAGTGCCGGCGCCCTGTTCGACGGCTTCATGTTCATCCTGCTGGCCGTCATGCTGTTGGCCGGCGCGCTGGGTGGGCTGGCCAACTACTACCTGTCGGAGCGCTATGCCCAGGGAGCGCGCGAAATCGGCAAATATGTCGTGCTGGGGGTGGTTGCATCGCTGATCGTGCCCTTGTTGCTGAACATGCTGTCGAGCAACCTGATTGCCCAGGCACGGGTGAATCCGGTTGATCTGTATGTGCTTGGCGGGGTCTGCCTGATCTTTGTGGTCTTGACGCGCCGCTGGTTTGAAAATCTGTCACAGAAACTGCTGAATAAGGTGCAGGCGGTGGAAGAGGAAATCAGCCAGATCAAAACGCTCAAATCGCTGGCCGAGACGCCCACGCCTGCGCTCGAACACATGCCAACGCCCGAAGAGCCGATTCCGGCAAGCAATGAAGCCGATGCCGAACTGACCAAGCTCAGTTACAACGATGTTGAATTGATGCGAACCGTGGGCAACGGTCTGTATGCCTACGGCAATATTTCCGGTATCGCCGGTGACTCCGGCCTGTCGAAAGATTTCGTCAATGAACGCCTGGTCGTGCTCAAACAGGTGGGACTGCTGGAATTGAAGATCAACGAGAAAAACGTCCTGCACTGGTTTCTCTCGCCCAAGGGCAAGCAGTTCCTGGGTGAGGTGATGGCGGAAAAAGAGGACTGAGCGCGTGTCGTGGGGCGGGCGATGGCTGCTTGTCGGTATCGCCTTCCTGCTGTTTCTGGCGGGCTGCAGTCGTCAGCCCCCTTTGCCGCATCTGGCGCCGGATGCGGTGATCCTGGCGTTTGGCGACAGTCTGACATACGGCACCGGGGCCGGCGTGGGAGAAAGCTATCCCGTCAGGCTGGAGCAGTTGCTGCACCGGCCTGTGGTGAATTCGGGCGTGCCGGGTGAGACGACCGCCGAGGGCTTGCAGCGCTTGCCGCGGGTGCTGGATGAAGTGCGCCCGCAATTGCTGGTATTGTGTCTGGGTGGCAACGATTTTCTGCGCCATCTGGATGCCGCCGAGACGCAGGGTAATCTGCGCCGGATGATCCTGTTGGCTCGGCGGCACGATGTGCCCGTGGTGCTGATCGGTGTGCCGCGGCTGGGCCTGCTGCTTAAAACGGCGCCGATGTATTCCGCGCTGGCCAAGGAAATGAACATTCCGCTGGTGGATGACGTGCTGGAAGAGGTGCTGTCCGACCCCGGCAGCAAATCGGACTACATTCATCCCAATGCCAAGGGGTATGACGTACTGGCGCAAGCCATCGCCCAGGTATTGTATGATGCCGGGGCGGTGCGCAAGGCGCAGGGAAATAAGTAACTAAAAGGACAAAAAAATGATGACACACGCTCTCAAGGACGAAGAAATTGCCATGTTGCGCTCGGAAATCGAGATGATGATGCGGGAGCGTCAGGTATTGCTGCGCATTGCCGGTCTGGCCGCCGGTTTTGTGGCCGAATTGGACAGTAAGACTTTGCCGGCGGAAACTTACGACGCTGCGGAATTGTTGGCGCAAACCATCAACTCGCTGCCGGAGGAAACCTTGCGCGACGCGCTGGAAAGCGTGGAAGCGGTGATTGTGGGCGAATAAGCGCCGTTAGGATTTTAACTGCCCGGCCCGGTAGTGAGGGTCATCAGCGACTCAGCGCATTCTGCTCCCGCTGCAGGTGCACCAGATAGCGCTGAATGATGTTCTGGTAGGCCGGTTTCAGATTGACGAACTGGCAGCCCAGGTAAGTCTGCACTACGCCGTTCTTCTGCATTGTCGGTGCCACCCGGCGAATTTCCAGTGCTACCTGGAACTGGCCGTATTCGCCCAGATTCAGCGTGCAGTCGTCCAGTTTTTCCCCCAGCTTGATGCCGGTCAAGGGGCCATCGGCGATAATCGAGATCCCGCCCAGGCTGATATCCTGCAATTTCAACGTGTGATTGCCGTATCTGCTGCTGCGTATGTCGCACGAGGTGTTGGCGCTGAACGGGATGCCGACACGGAAATACTCGCGCCGCTGCAGCCGCAGCAGGTCGTTGGGCAGGGCGGCAATAAAGGTGTCGCGCTCGCGGTAACGCACCATTTTCGCCCGGCCGGTGACGAACTGCACTTTCACGCCATTCACGCTGGCGACAAACATCAGCCGCTCGCTGGCGGCAAGACGTTCGTTGCTGTGCGCTTCGCCGCCCACGTCAAACAGTAAATAGTTTTTCTCCGGATTGATGTCGATCAGCGTGCTCAGAATAAATTCGCGGTTGTGCTGAAAATACACGGTCACCAGCGCACCTTTGTCGATCAGCTCGCGGATGACAAAATTGATTTCCCCCTTGCTATGCAGGAGAAAACGGCTGCTGTCGTCAGCCGATTCAATCGGTTGCGGTTGTGGCACGCTGCTGTTTTCGGAAAAGTCCATTTCAATCCAGTGGTTTTATTGTGTTCCTGCCAATTAACATTATATATCGGCAAATCGCGGCGTGGCTGAAGATTAACCCTATTGTCAGAATAGTTGAATGTTTTAGTCGGGATTGTTATTCTTGGCCTGCAACCGGACAAATGTTTGTCATCCTCCTAATGCCACGTTTGTCCGGCTGTTTTTCTCCTCTATCCTGCTTTGAGGCGGGGGGCTTCAGGAGCCCCCCCTTTTTTTGCCGGTCTTTGTGCCATAATGCAAAGCATGGATGCCACTGTAACCACCTATTCGCTCGCTTGTTCCACTGCGGCCCAATGGTCGGAAGCCTTGCAGGATTGCCTGCGTCAGCTGGGCGATGGCGTGGATGAAGCAAAGGTGGGTTTCATCTACGCCACGGATTATTTTGCCAATCGCATGAGCGATATTGTGCACATGCTGCGGGAAGAAAGCGGGCTGGACGCTTGGGTCGGCACTGTGGGCTACACGGTATGGGCCGGCCGGCGTGTTTTCCAGGATGAACCGGCGCTGGTGCTGATGTGCGCCAACTGGCCCAGCCACTCTTTCGAACTGCTGCCAGCGGTTCGCGTGCCCGATGCCGAACAGCTGCGCCGTTTGCTGCATGGCGACGGGCGTTCTGCCCACCGTCTGGCATTGCTGCATGCGGATCCGCGTAATTTGTTCATTCCCGAAATGCTGCAGCTGCTGGCTGAACAGCTGCCCGCGATGGAGCAGGCGGGCGGCATCACCAGCTCGCGCTACCACAGTGTTCAGGTGGCCGGCCCGGCATGGAACGGCGGCCTGTCCGGCCTGCTCATCAACAGCCCGCAGCCGATGTCCGTCGGTGTGGCCCAAGGCGCAAGAGAGTTTGGCGATGCGCATGAAATCACGGCTTGCGAGGGCAACGTGATTCTGACGCTGGATGGCGAGCCCGCCCTGGATGTGTTTCAGCACGAGGTCGGCGATCTGCTGCTGCGCGATCCGTCCCGCATCCCCGGTTTTATTTTCGCTGGCCTGGATTTGCCCAATGGCGATTACCTGGTGCGCGACATTCTCGGTTTGGACATGCAGCAGGGTGTGCTGGCCGTGGGCGAATATGTCGAAGCGGGCACGCGCATTCATTTTTGTCGGCGCGACGGTCGGGCGGCCTGGGACGATCTGGAAAACATGGTGCGCAGCGCCCGCAGGAACCTGTCCGTGCAGCCCCGCGGCGGTATCTATATCGCTTGTGTCGGCCGGGGGGAGCATGTATTCGGTTCCCGCACCGCCGAACTGGACGTGCTGCACGACGAGCTGGGCGACATTCCCATCATCGGCTTTGCCGCGGCCGGAGAGATTGCCCACGGCAGGCTGTACGGCTATACCGGCGTGTTAATACTGTTTGGTTAGCGTGAGGGTGGTGCCTTCGCGTTCCATGCGCAGCCGCCGCAGGAAGCTCATGCCCAGCAAGGTCACGCCGAGTCCCTGCCCCTCGACGACCAGGCCGTCTACCTGATGCAAGGTGATGTCGCCGACTGTGACAGTATCCAGCAATACTTTGTAGGCAGGCACGCTGCCGTTGGCCGTGTTGCTGCTGCCGCGACTGCCCTTGAGATAATCGATGCCCAGCCGGCGCGCTTCATCGGCGCTGATTGAGACCATGGTGGCGCCGGTGTCGACCACCATTTGGGTCCAGGCTCCGTTGATCTGGCCGGTGGTGAAGAAATGACCCTGGCCGTTGGCGGTGAGGACCAGTTTGCTGTTGCCGCTCGCGCCATTGCTGGAAAACCCCTGCCCCATGCTGAGAATGCGTTTGCTGCCGTTGTCGTCGAACACCGCATTCTGGCTGTCGGCCTTGAGCAGCTTGACGCCGCCGGGCAAGGTCTGGCCGACGGCGATTGTGCGCACAGGGCCGCCGTCCAGCGATACAATCACCTTGCCGTTCATGAGCCCGGCAACGCTGATTGATGTGGCGTGTGCCAGCGGGCTGAGCAATAGGCTCGAAAGAACAAGCAATTGACTGATTCGCATGGAGATTCCTGATGAGTTCCGCAATGAAGTCCGTGGCCGTGATGCGCCATGTTGAATCCGAAGGTCCGGGTTATTTTGCCACGTTTCTCGCCCGGCATGAAATTCCCTGGCGGTTGATCGCCCTCGACCGGGGGAATGCGTTGCCGGTTTCCGCCAACGATCATTCGGGCTTGGTGTTCATGGGCGGGCCGATGAGCGTGAACGACGATTTGCCCTGGATTCGCCATGCGCTGCACCTGATCCGGCAGGCGGTGGTAGAGGGGGTGCCGGTGTTGGGTCATTGTCTTGGCGGTCAATTGATGGCCAAGGCGCTGGGCGCGGAAATCACCCGCAATGCCGTTGCTGAACTGGGCTGGGGCCGCGTGACGCTGGCGCAGGGCGCTGTGGCGCGCGAATGGTTCGGCGACTTGGCGGCCTTCGATGCCTTTCACTGGCACGGTGAAACGTTTGCCATCCCGGGCGCGGCGAATCTCATCCTGTCCAGCCCGCATTGCGTCAACCAGGCGTTCGCCATGGGGCCGCATCTGGCGTTGCAGTGCCACATCGAGATGACGGAAGACATGGTGCGCGACTGGGCGACGACAAACGCGGACGAGGTGGCCGCTGCATCCGCCAGTCCGGCCGTGCTGTCGGCGGAGCAGATGTGTATGCGCTTGCCTGAGCGGCTCGCCGCCTTGCAAAAGGTGGCCGACTCTGTTTACGGCAAATGGATCGGCCAACTGAAAAAATAAGCGTTGCGCCTGTTCAATGCGCGTACATGTATTCGCGCGTTAACGGCATGGCGCCGGTGCCGCCTTTGACCGCCAGTATCTGGTGCAAGGCCATCCAGTTGCTGGCGAACCCGTGTGCGCAGCCAGCCAGATAGATACGCCAGATGCGCCAGCGTTTCTCGCCGGCCAGCAGTTTGAGCTGATCGCCGGCCGCCTCGAACCGCTCGGCCCAGTGCTGCAGCGTCATGGCGTAATGGCGTCGCAGATTTTCCACGTCAACCGCTTCCAGTCCGGCCGCGCTCATTTCCTGCAGCGCCAGGCCGATATGCGGCAACTCGCCGTGCGGGAAGACATACCGTTCGATGAAATCGCCGCCGCCGTAAGGCGATTCGGCCGAGTTGGGGTCGCTTGAGGTGATGCCGTGGTTGAGCACGGCGCCGTTGTCTTCCAGCAGATCGTTCAGCTTGGCAAAATAGCCGCGCAGGTTTTGCAGGCCGACGTGCTCGAACATGCCGACGCTGGTGATCCGGTCGAATTTTCCATGCATGTCGCGGTAATCGATCAGATGCACTTCGCAGCGGCCGGTCAGGCCGGCGGCGGCGATCCGTTCCGTCGCCAGTTCATACTGGTTTTGCGACAACGTGATGCCGGTGGCTTGGGCGCCGAATTTTTCCGCCGCCCGCAGGATCAGTGCGCCCCAGCCGCAGCCGATGTCGAGCAGGCGGTCGCCGGGCTGAACGCGCAACTTGGTGAGGATATGGTCGATTTTCTGCAACTGGGCCTGTTCCAGCGAGTCTTCTGGCGTGCGGAAATAGCCGCAGGAGTAGACCATGTTTTCATCCAGCCAGAGCGAGTAGAAGTCGTTTGATACGTCGTAGTGATAGGCGATGGCCTCCGCATCCATGCGGCGGGTGTGGCGGGCCTTGCGCGGGCTGCGGCGCATGCGCGTCGAGGCGTGTGACGCAAGTTGCGTGGCCACGTCGATGATGTGGGTCAAATGACCTTCAACGTCGATTTTCCCCTCCACATAAGCCTGCCCCAGCCGGTCCAGCGTGGGCGTCAGCACGTGCCTCAGGGCTCCCATGCTGGAAACGCCGATGACCACCGCCGGCATGCTGCCAAGATCGGCTTCGGTGCCGTTCCACAGGCGGATGCGCAAGGGCAGGTCATGGTCGCGCATGCGGCCGACGAATTTGTCGAAATGCTTTTCCCAGAACATATCTGATCCTCCGTGATGAGGCTGTATAGGTAAAGGCAAAACGAAGGCCGCCAAGCGGCGCTCCATTGTTTGCCGGGGCTCCGTCCGGGCGGTCAGGCTATATGGCACGATGCCCCGGGCACCGATTTTTTAATTGTAGAAATTATTTCTGAATTTGCCAGTGGGGAAACCGGAGTGATGGCAGGGTATTCCGACCTGGGGAGACCAGGGTTGACCTTGGCGCATTTGGCGGCGCCGCCTTGCGTTTTGATTGGGTGCAGGGAGAAAATCGTGGCGGTGTGCGGGCCACGGGCCGGCCCCGGTGGTTCAGGGCCGTGCGCCGGCGGAACCGGCGCATCAGGGCGGGTGTCAGTCGCGGAAGTTGTTGTACTGCAGGGGGAAATCGGTGATTTTCTGCCGCAGCAGGGCAATGACTTCCTGCAGGATGTCGCGTTTGGCTCCGGTGACGCGCACGGTGTCACCCTGGATGGCCGCCTGGGCTTTCAGTTTGCTGTCCTTGATCAGGCGTACGATGTCCTTGGCGCGATCCTGGTCGATGCCGAGCTTGAGGCCGAGCACCTGTTTCACCTTGTTGCCGGAGATTTTCTGCACTTCCTTGGCATCCAGACGCTTGGTGCTGTCCTTTTCCTTCTTTTCCATTTCCGGGAAAAGAATGGCCTTGATCTGGTCGAGCTGGAAGTCGGAGTCGCCGTGCAGCGTGATGAGCTTGTCCTTTTCGTTGAACTCGACCGCGGCGCTGGTGCCCTTGAAATCGTAGCGGTTGCCGATCTGGCGGCCCGCTACGTCAATGGCGTTTTTCAGCGCCACCATATCGGCTTCCGAGACGACGTCAAAAGAGGGCATCGTGACGGTCCTTATTACTCAAAGTGGCAAACGTAGTCCAGCGTTTCGACGGTCTCGATGTCGAAGCTGGAGTTGCCCGGCACGGTGAACTTTTCGCCGCCCTTGTAGGTTTTCCACTCGGTTTCGCCCTTCAGGCGCACCTTGCAGACACCTTCGTTGATTTCCATCAGTTCCGGCGAGCCGGTATTGAAGGTCAGCGTGCTGGGGAAAATGACGCCCACGGTCACGCGGGTGCCGTTGGGGAACATGACGGTGTGGCTGACGCACTTGCCGTCGAAATAGACGTTGGCTTTTTTCTTGACGCTTACATTATCGAATTGTGCCATTTGGGCGTATTCCTTATCGGTTGTTCAGTTTGGCGGCAATGCGCATGCGCAGTGCATTGAGTTTGATGAAGCCGCCGGCGTCGGCCTGGTTGTAGGCGCCCGCATCGTCTTCAAAGGTGGCGATGGTCGGGTCGAACAGCGAATCGCTCTTGGAGTCGCGGCCAACTACGATGACGTTGCCCTTGTACAGTTTCAGCCGGACGGTGCCGTTCACGTGGGTCTGGGTATGGTCGATCAGCACCTGCAGGGCACGGCGTTCCGGCGCCCACCAGTAGCCGTTGTAGATCATACTGGCGTAGCGCGGCATCAGGTCGTCTTTCAGATGCGCCACTTCGCGGTCCAGCGTGATGGATTCGATGGCGCGGTGCGCGCGCAGCATGATAGTGCCGCCCGGGGTTTCATAGCAGCCGCGCGATTTCATGCCGACAAAACGGTTTTCCACCAGATCCAGGCGGCCGATACCGTGCTTGCCGCCCAGTTTGTTCAGCGTTGCCAGCATGTTGGCGGGCGACAGGCGCTCGCCGTTCAGTGCTACCGGGTCGCCGCCCAGGTATTCCAGTTCGATGTATTCGGCTTCGTCCGGTGCTTTTTCCGGCGACACGGTCCAGCGCCACATGTCTTCTTCCGCCTCGGCCGCCGGGTTTTCCAGATGGCGGCCCTCATAGCTGATGTGCAGCAGGTTGGCGTCCATGGAGTAGGGACTGCCGCCCTGGCGGTGTTTCATTTCGATGGGAATACCGTGCTTCTCTGCGTAGTTCAGCAGTTTCTCGCGCGACAGCAGATCCCATTCGCGCCACGGGGCGATAATTTTGATGTCGGGTTTCAGCGCATAGGCGCCCAGTTCGAAACGCACCTGGTCGTTGCCTTTGCCGGTTGCGCCATGGGAAATGGTGTCCGCGCCTGTCATGTTGGCGATCTCGATCAGCCGTTTGGCGATCAGCGGCCGGGCGATGGAGGTACCCAGCAGGTATTCGCCTTCATAGACGGTGTTGGCGCGGAACATCGGGAAAACGAAGTCGCGTACGAATTCTTCCTTCAGGTCGTCGATGAAGATTTCCTTCACGCCGAATTTCTTGGCCTTTTCGCGCGCCGGTTCCAGTTCCTCGCCCTGACCCAGATCGGCGGTAAAGGTGACGATTTCACACTGATAGGTGTCTTGCAGCCACTTCAGGATAACGGATGTGTCCAGGCCGCCCGAGTAGGCGAGAACGACTTTATTTACAGAACTCAATTTTTGCTCCAGTAGAGTAAA
Organism: Pseudomonadota bacterium; assembly: GCA_021851875.1. Taxonomy (GTDB): domain Bacteria; phylum Pseudomonadota; class Gammaproteobacteria; order Burkholderiales; family JAJZQI01; genus JAJZQI01. Next base: position 28,175 of record JAJZQI010000003.1, read on the forward strand.
ACGCCGGGGCGGAGCGGAACTCGACGCCGCCGGCACGACATTTTCAGGGGGTGATCTTGCCCAGCATCAGGTATTCCATCAGCGCTTTCTGGGTGTGCAGGCGGTTTTCCGCCTCATCCCATACCACGCTGTGCGTGCCATCGATGACATCGGCGGAGACTTCCTCGCCGCGATGGGCGGGCAGGCAGTGCATGAACAGTGAATCGGGCTTGGCGATGCGCATCATGTCGGCGTCAACCTGCCAGTCTTCAAAGGCTTTGCGGCGTTCTTCGTTTTCCGCTTCAAAGCCCATGCTGGTCCACACATCGGTGGTCACCAGGTCGGCGCCGCGGGCGGCTTCCATCGGGTCGGCAAATTCCTCGTAATGGTCGGTGCCGTACAGGCCGGCGCGCTCCGGTTCCACTTCATAACCGGGCGGGGTGGAGACATGCACGTTGAAGTCGAAAATCTCCGCCGCCTGCAGCCAGGTATTGCACATATTGTTGGAATCGCCGATCCAGGCCACCGTTTTGCCTTTGATCGAGCCGCGCTGCTCGATATAAGTGAAGATGTCGGCCATGATCTGGCACGGATGGTATTCGTTGGTCAGACCGTTGATGACGGGCACGCGCGAATTGCCGGCGAAACGCTCGATGATGTCCTGTTCAAAGGTGCGGATCATCACCACGTCGACCATGCGGGAAATGACCTGAGCCGCATCTTCCACCGGTTCGCCGCGGCCCAGCTGGGTGTCGCGGGTGTTGAGGTAGATGGCGGCGCCGCCCAGCTGATGCATGCCGGCCTCGAACGACAGACGGGTGCGGGTCGAGTTTTTCTCGAAGATCATCGCCAGGGTGCGGTCGGCCAGCGGGTGATAGGGGACGTAGCGCTTGAAGCGGTCCTTGATCCAGCTGGTACGGGCGAATACGTATTCGTACTCTGCCAGTGTCAGGTCCTTGAATTGCAGATAATGTTTTACCGTCATAGGGTATTCCGTCCTCCCCGCAGGGCGACGGCTCCTTCTTTAAGCTTACTGAAAAAGCCGGCTGGTCGGGCCAGCCGGGTCGCCGGCACATGCTATGTTTGGCCGGCCTGCATTGACGCGTTCGATCAATGCCGCAGGGCAAGGCCCTGCAGGAGCGCGTTGCTTTATGCTCCCAGAAATTTGCGAATCTGCGCCGCCAGGATCTGCACCAGCAGCATGGCCTCGGTTTCATTCATGATCAGCGGCGGCAGCAGGCGCACGACCGTGTCGGCGGTGACGTTGATCAGCAGGCCCGCAGCGCGGCAGGCAGCCACCAGATCGCCGCAGGGGCGATCGAGCTCGATGCCGATCAGCATGCCGCAGTTGCGCGTGGTGACCACGCCGGCAACACCTTGCAGGGCGCTGGCCATCTGGCTGCGGATCAGGTCGCCGATCTTGCTGGCGTTGCTGCACAGGCGCTCTTCCTCAATGGCGCTCAGGGTGGCCAGAGCAGCCGTACAGGCCAAGGGATTGCCGCCGAAGGTGGAGCCGTGGTTGCCGGGCTGGAATACATCGGCCGCCGCGCCGCGCGCCAGGCAGGCGCCCACCGGCACGCCGGAACCCAGGCCCTTGGCCAGCGTCATCACGTCGGGCATGATGCCGCTGTGCTGGAAGCCGAACCACTTGCCGGTACGGCCGATGCCGGTCTGCACCTCGTCCAGCATCAGCAGCCAGCCGTTTTTGTCGCATTTTTCCCGCAGCTGTTGCAGGTAGCCGGCAGCGGGAATGTTGATGCCGCCTTCGCCCTGCACCGGCTCAACCAGAATGGCGACCACGCTGTCGTTGTGTTCGGCGATTTGGCGGATGGCTTCCATGTCGTTATACGGCACGCGGGCGAAGCCGCTGACCAGCGGTTCGAAGCCTGCCTGCACCTTGCGGTTGCCGGTCGCGGTCAGGGTCGCCATGGTGCGGCCGTGGAAGCTTTTTTCCGTGACGATGATGGTCGGGTTTTCGATGCCCTTCCTGTGGCCGTACAGACGAGCGAGCTTGATGGCGGCTTCGTTCGCCTCCGCGCCGGAGTTGCAGAAAAACATCTTGTCCATGCCGGACAGGGCAGCCAGTTTGTCGGCCAGTTCTTCCTGTCGCAGTACGTTGTACAGATTGGAGGTGTGGATGACCTGTTTGGCCTGCTCGCAGATGGCCTGGGTCAGTTTCGGGTGGGCGTGGCCCAGCCCGTTGACGGCCACGCCGGCCACGCCGTCGAGGTATTTCTTGCCTTCAGTGTCCCACAGCCAGACACCTTCGCCACGCGTGAAAGCGATCGGCTGCCGGGGATACGTATTCATCAGATGCGTCATGGTGTATAACCTAAAAAAACAAAACACACGGGCGAACCGTGTGCAAAAAAACACTATACCGCAAAGTCGGCATTTGGGGTAGGGTGGGACCGGCGTGAAGGAGGGGGTATGCGGGAAGACGGGAGCGCGCGACGCAACTATCTGAAAACATTGCTGCTGACGGCCGGCGGCATGGGGCTGATGGGGGCGATGCGGCAATTGCTGGCGGCGGGCGAAAGTCCGGTGCTGCCGGGGGTGGCGCGGCTGGAGGGTGTTTTGCGCGTAAACGGCAAGTCCTTGCGGCCAGGGGATGCCGTCAGCCTGCCCGCTACGCTTGAAAGCGGCGCCGATAGCCGGGCGGTGTTCGTCGTTGGCAGGAGTGCTTTTCTGGTGCGCGACAACGTGCGGGTGGAACTGTCCGGCGAGGGGGATGTCGTGCGCTCAATGCGCGTGCTGACCGGCCGGATTCTTTCCGTATTCGAGCATGGAGCCCGCGAGGTGCGGACGCCGGCTGCGGTGATCGGCATACGCGGCACGGGCATGTACCTGGATGTGATGCCGGAACAGACCTACTTCTGCCTGTGTTACGGCGAAGCCGACTTGATGGCGGTGGATTACCCCGTTTGGCATGAACACCTGCAAACGCATCACCATGATTCTCCGCGCATGATTTATGCCAGCGGCGAGCAAATGATCGTGAGGGAGAGAGTGAAGGGGCACGACGATGACGAACTGATCATGCTGGAAGCGCTGGTCGGCCGGGTGCCGCCGTTCCATTCTGCCTGGGGCGGTGGGCCGTCGGCTTATTGATGACGCCAAGTGGGGCACCACATCGCCGCCAGACTCTGCTAGAATACAGGCAGTGCAACTCACAAGAATAATGCCATGTCTGCTATCACCACAGATGATGTCGTAATCAAGGGCGTTACGTCGGCTGGCCGTACCTTTCGGCCGAGTGACTGGGCTGAGCGTCTGTCAGGCGTGCTGTCGACCTACGGCGACGATCACCGCATGAGTTATTCTCCCTATGTGCGGCCGCGCACGCTGGACGGGGTGAAATGCGTCATTGTCAACAAGCGGTTGCAGGAAGCCGATCCCCGGGCCTACGACTTTGTCATGAAGTTCGCCCAGAGCAATGATTTGCAGGTGGTGGACGGCGGCGAGTTTGGCGCGCGTTGAGCCGGTTATCCCGCATACAATAAAAAAGCCCACGTAACTGTGGGCTTTTTTATTTGGGGCTTTTTTATGTGCCGCTGCAGCAGCCGCTTTTGCCGTTTTGCTGGATCGGCGGGCATGGTACGGTGCCGTAGGAGCAGTATACGCAGCAGTCGCCCGCCAGGGGGCGCAGCAGCGTATGGCAGGCTTCGCACTCATAAAACCACTGACAGGCGTCGGTCGGCATTTGCTCGGTCTTGCTGTGTCCGCAATGCGGACAGGTGAGCGTCGAATGCGTGATGATTTCACTTTGCATGGCTTTTCCCTATGACCCGCGAGGGATACCCGGCCTCGAAGGTGGCGTCGGTAATGATTTTCTCGTTGGTCCTGCGGTCGTCGTAGTGCACCACGGCCTGGTGGGTTTCAAGCTGAACCTTGGCGTTTGTCACGCCGTCGACCTGCTCCAGCGCTTTCTTGACGGTAATCGGGCAGGCGGGGCAGGTCATGCCGGATACGTCGAGCGTTATGGTGCGCGGGCCGGCCAGGGCGGCGGGGGAAACGGCAAATAGGGCGGTTAACAATACATAAACAAGTTTCATGACGGCTCCATTAGTAAAAGAGAGGGGCGTACCAGGGGAATGTCAGGATGGCCAGCAGGGGGAGGATGGCCAGCCAGAACACCCACTTCTGCCAGCGGGCATGCGATCCGCTTGAACAGGGGCGGCCGCTGGCGCAGGTGACGGCGGGGCGGTAAATGCTGCGCCAGGCGCGGTAGATAAAATAAAGCGACAGGGCGAGGAACACCGGGCGGATCGTTTCCAGGCGGGTCATATTGGCAATCCAGCTGCCGCTGATGCCCAGCATGACGAGAACGAGCGGTCCGACGCAACAGAGTGAGGCGCCGAGCGTGGCGATGCCTCCGGCTAGCAGGTTGTATCTGAAACGCATGGCTGTCCTTTCTTGCTGATGAGGTATGCGGTAGGATAGATTCCGTACCTAAGTACGGAGTCAAGTGCATGAGCGAAATGACGATTGCAGGTTTGGCCGAGGCTGCCGGAGTCAATGTGGAGACCGTCAGGTTCTACCAGCGCCGCGGTCTTCTGGCAGAGCCGCCCAAGCCGTTAAACGGAGTCAGGCGGTATGGGGTCGATGCGGTGGCCCGTATCCGGTTCGTGAAGTCGGCCCAGCGCCTGGGGTTCAGGCTGGAAGAAGTGGCCGGTTTGCTGCAGTTGCAGGACGGCCTGCATTGTGCGGAGGCGCGTATTCTGGCGGAAGAGAAGCTGGCCGAGATCAGGCGTCGACTCGCCGACCTGCGTGCGATGGAAGAGATGCTGGCCCAGCTGGTCGAGCAATGTCAGGTCGGTGCAGGGCAGGTGGCGTGTCCGCTTATCGCGGCGCTGGATGGCGCGGGCGGGTAATGGCGGGAGAAAGCAAAAAAGCCACGCAGTGCGTGGCTTTTTTGCTTGGAGCGATCACTCGCTGTATCAGGCCATGGCCTTGATGGCAGCAGACAGGCGGCTCTTGTGACGGGCTGCCTTGTTCTTGTGAATGATTTTCTTGTCTGCAATGCTGTCGATGGTGCTCATCGAAGTAGAGAAGACTGCCTGAGCCGCGCCCTTGTCGCCCGCCAGAATAGCTTTGCTAACTTTCTTGATAGCGGTGCGCAGTTCGGAGCGCAAGCTGGCGTTGTGAGCGCGCTGGTTGTCGTTTTGACGAGCGCGCTTGCGTGCTTGAGCGGTATTGGCCATGAAAACTCCTGCTGTTCGGGTATTTCGTAAAACGCGCAATTATACGGATGGAAGATGGACTGTGCAAGCAGTTATTTGATCCGTCCTGGCGAAATGCGGCGAAAATACGCTCCGCGGTGTTCGTCAGGCCGGGTTCAGCAAGCCAAGCACGCTCAGAATGACCAGCCCGCCGCCGATCCAGCGTTTGAACGCCACGTCGTTGCGGGTGATTTTATGGTGCGCTTTGAGTCCGGCGAAATGGCCGATGGCCGCGACCGGCAGCAGGCTGAGTGCAAGCGGCAGGTGCAGGTTGACTGACAGGGCGATGTACGTGGCCATTTTGATGCTGACCAGCACGAACCAGAGCACGAACAGGGTGTCGCGCAGCTGTTCGGCTTTGACGTTGCGCATATAGACGGCGACCATCAGCGGTGCGCCGGTCAGCGAGGTGCCGGCAATGTAGCCGCCGACCATCAGCAGGATTTTGTCGACCCAGTTGTGCTGGCTGGTGATGGCGCGGTTGAGCAGCCAGATAACGCCGTAGAACAGCGTGACGGCGTAGATGAACAGATTCAGCCACCAGGTCGGCAGGTTGACCAGGCCGAATACGCCGACGATGGCGGTGGGGACAATATATAAGGCAGAGCGGCCCAGATAAGTCCAGTCGACATTGTTGAGGCGGGTGCGCAGCGTCAGGCCGGAAAAGAACAGCAGGTGCGCGCCGATGACCGGCAGCCACAGCAGCGGCTGGTCATTGACGAACAGCAGCAGCGGCAGGCCGAGCGCCGCGCCGCCGAAGCCGAGGCCGGTGCGGACGAAGCCGGTCCAGACGAACAGCAGGGCAGTAGCAAGGTATTGGGTGGCAGTGAAATCGATGGGCATGAGCAGGTCCGAGAGCGGATGTGAGCGAGCTAATGTATTTAATTTTGCCGTCGGCGGGCCGGAAACAGGTAAGATTATGCCATTCCTGATTCAGTTTCGCCTTCCATGAATTTGCTCAAAGCGCTGGCCACCGTCAGCAGTATGACCCTTTTGTCCCGCATGATGGGATTTGTGCGCGACACGATCGTCGCGCGCGCCTTCGGTGCAGGGGCCTTCACCGACGCCTTTTTTGTCGCTTTCAAGATTCCCAATCTGTTGCGGCGCATGTTCGCCGAGGGGGCGTTTTCCCAGGCGTTTGTGCCGGTGCTGGGCGAGGTCAAGGAGCGGCGCGGCGAAGAGGCCACCCATGTGCTGGTCAACCATGTGGCAACGCTGCTGGGTCTGGTGCTGGTGGGGGTCACGGCCCTGGGCATGCTGGCGGCGCCCTTTGTCGTATATATCTCGGCGCCGGGTTTTCATACTTCGCCGGATAAGTTTGAGCTGACCGTTAAGCTGCTGCGCATCATTTTCCCTTATATCTTCTTTATTTCGCTGGTGGCGTTGGCGGCCGGGGTGCTCAATACCTTCCGCAGGTTTTCCGTACCGGCTTTTACGCCGGTGCTGCTCAATCTGTCGATGATCGCCAGCGCTTTGTGGCTGGCGCCGCATTTTGATCCGCCCGTGCTGGCGCTGGCCTGGGGGGTGCTGATTGGCGGGGCCTTGCAGCTGGCTTTTCAATTGCCGTTCCTGCGCCAGGTCGGCTGTCTGCCCAAATTTGATTTGAAATGGCATGATCCGGACGTGCAGCGCATTTTCAAGCTGATGCTGCCGGCCTTGTTCGGCGTTTCCATCGGGCAAATCAGTCTGTTGATCAACACCATTTTTGCCTCCTTTCTGCAGACGGGCAGCGTTTCCTGGCTGTATTACGCCGACCGGTTGATGGAATTCCCGTCCGGCCTGCTCGGCGTGGCGCTGGGCACCATTTTGCTGCCCAGCCTGTCGAAGCATTACGCGGACAAGTCCACCGTTGAATATTCCCGCTTGCTCGACTGGGGTTTGCGCATGACGCTTGTGCTGGCCCTGCCGTCGGCGGTGGCGCTGGCGGTGCTGGCGGTGCCGCTGTTGTCGACGCTGTTTCAGTATGGTCAATTTACCGTGACCGACGTGCTGATGTCGCGCGATGCGCTGGTGGCATACAGCGTCGGCTTGCTGGGATTGATCATGGTCAAGGTGCTGGCGCCCGGCTTTTATGCGCGGCAGAACATCAAGACGCCGGTGAAGATTGCGCTGATTACCCTGGCGGCGACCCAGCTGATGAACCTGGCGTTCATCGGGCCGTACCAGCATGCCGGCCTGGCCCTGGCGATCGGTCTGGGCGCCTGTGTCAATGCCGGCTTGCTGTTTTACAAGTTGCGCCGTCATGCGATTTACCAGCCGCAGCCGGGCTGGCTGGGTTTCATGCTTAAGGTGGTGCTGGCGGTGAGTGTGATGGGCGGGGTGCTGTGGTTCGGCGCCGGCCATGAGGCCGACTGGCTGCACAGCGGCTTCCGTGCCCGTTTGCTGCATTTGCTGTGGCTCATCCCGGCGGGCGCCGGGGCGTACTTCGCCACCCTGTTCGTGCTGGGTTTCCGGCCGGCGCATTTTGCCCGGCGCGAAGCCTAGAATAGGCTCTTGATGCAGTTCTGGTAGACTACTGTTTTTTTGCATTTTTCGGTTGGGCGGCATGCGTATCACGCACGGTATGCCCCGGGCGGATGGCCCGACGGCACTGACAATTGGCAATTTCGACGGTGTCCATTTGGGGCACCAGGCCATGTTGCGCCAGCTGGTCGATGCCGCAGCCGCGCGAAATTTAACGCCGGCGGTGGTGACCTTTGAGCCGCATCCGCGCGAGTTTTTTGCGCCGGACAAGGCGCCGACCCGGCTGACCAGCCTGCGGGAAAAACTCGACCTGCTGCGGGCCCAGGGCGTGCAGCACGTGCACGTGTGCGCGTTTAACCACAATTTTGCCGGCGTGTCGGCGGAGGCGTTCGTCGAACGCTATTTGTGGCAAGGCATGCAAACACGCTGGTTGCTGGTGGGCGACGATTTCCGCTTTGGCGCCCGGCGCGCGGGCGATTTTGCGTTGTTGCAGCGGCTGGCCGAAGCCGCGCAGGTGGACGTGGTGAATCTGCCCAGCATCTGCGTCGGCGAAGTGCGCGTTTCCAGCACGGCTGTGCGCGAGGCGCTGGCGGCGGGCGATATGCGCCAGGCGGCCGCCCTGCTGGGGCAGCCCTACAGCATCAGCGGGCGGGTGATGCACGGCGACAAGATCGGCCGGCAGATCGGTTTTCCAACCGCCAATGTGCAGATGAAGCACAACCGCCCGCCGGTGGCCGGCATCTTTGCGGTAAAATTACACGGGCTGGCAGAGGGGCCCTTGCCCGGCGCGGCCAGCGTGGGCACGCGGCCGACGGTGGATAATCGCGGCAAGGCGGTGCTTGAAGTCTATCTTCTCGACTTCAAGCGCGAGATATACGGCGAGCATGTGCGGGTAGAGTTTCTGCACAAGATGCGCGATGAAGCAAAATTCCCGGACCTGGCGACGCTTACAGCGCAGATCGCCCTGGATGTGGAAAATATTGGACAGTGGTTTAAAGATAATGCCTGATTACAAAACAACGTTGAATCTTCTTGAGACGCCATTCCCCATGCGCGGGGATCTGGCCAAGCGCGAACCCGGCATGCTGCAACGCTGGCAGGATCAGCAGCGCTACCAGAAAATTCGCGAGAAGAGCGCCGGTCGTCCGAAATTCATCTTGCACGACGGCCCGCCCTATGCCAACGGTGACATCCACATCGGCCATGCGGTGAACAAGATTCTCAAGGACATCATCGTCAAGGCGAAAACACTCTCCGGCTTCGACGCGCCCTATGTGCCGGGCTGGGATTGCCACGGCCTGCCGATCGAGCTGCAGGTGGAAAAGATGTTGGCAGGCACTTCGACATCAGTCGAAGGCTCGCAAAAGCAGCACGGCAAGAACATTCCGGCCGCCAAGTTCCGCGAGCTGTGCCGCGAATACGCGCAGAGCCAGATCGACCGGCAAAAAGCCGACTTTATCCGCCTGGGCGTGCTGGGCGACTGGGACCATCCCTACAAGACCATGGATTTCGCCTTCGAGGCGAACATCATGCGCGAGCTGGGCGCCATTCTCGCCAACGGCTACCTGTATCAGGGGCAGAAACCGGTGCACTGGTGCGTGGACTGCGGTTCCGCCCTGGCCGAGGCCGAGGTGGAGTACGAAGACAAAACCTCGCCCGCCATCGACGTGGCGTTCCAGGTGGTCGATCAGGCCGACCTGGCCCGCCGTATCGGTCTGCCGCACCTGGTCGAGCCGACTTTTGCCGTGATCTGGACCACCACCCCCTGGACCCTGCCCGCCAACCAGGCGGTCAGCGTGCATCCGGATTTCGTCTACCATTTCGTGCAGACGCCGAAGGGTATCCTGATTCTGGCGCGCGAACTGGCCGAGTCCGCCATCCGGCGTTACGGTTTCGAGACGGTGGAAGTGGTGGCCGAGTGCAGCGGCAAGCAGCTTGAACATCTCATGCTGCAGCATCCTTTCCTCGACCGCCAGGTGCCGATCATCTGCGGCGATCACGTCACCGCCGATGCCGGTGTCGGTCTGGTGCATACCGCCCCCGCACACGGTCTGGAAGACTATGTGGTGGGCCAGCGCTACCACCTGCCGATCGACAATCCGGTGGACGCCGAAGGCAAATTCTTCGCCAGCACGCCATTGGTAGGCGGCCAGTCGATCTGGCAGGGCAACAAGACGGTGATCACGGCACTGGAAGAGAGTGGGCACTTGCTGGCCAACAAACCCTTGCTGCACAGCTACCCGCATTGCTGGCGCCACAAGACGCCGATCATTTTCCGCGCCACGCATCAGTGGTTCATCGGCATGGACAAGGCCGGCAAGGACGGCGTGACGCTGCGCGACAATGCCATGCAGGCCGTCGATGCCACCCAGTTCTTCCCGCACTGGGGCCGCGCCCGTCTGGAGGCGATGATCAAAAATCGCCCCGACTGGTGCGTGTCGCGCCAGCGTAACTGGGGCGTGCCGATGCCGTTGTTTGTGCACAAGGAAAGCGGCGAATTGCATCCGCGCACGGCTGAACTGCTGGAGCAGGTGGCCCAGCGCGTCGAACGGCAGGGCATCGAAGCCTGGTTCAGCCTGGATGCGGCGGAATTGATCGGCGCCGACGCCAGCGTATACAGCAAGGTGATGGATACGCTGGACGTGTGGTTCGACTCCGGCGCCACTCACGCCTGCGTGCTGAAGCAGCGCCCGGAGCTGCGTCATCCGGCGGATCTGTATCTGGAAGGCTCCGATCAGCATCGCGGCTGGTTCCAGTCTTCCTTGATGACCGGTTGCGCCACCGACGGCCGCGCGCCCTATGGCGCTTTGCTGACCCACGGCTTCGTGGTGGACGGCAAGGGTCACAAGATGAGCAAGTCCAAGGGCAATGTCATCGCGCCGCAAAAGGTGATGGACAGCATGGGCGCCGATATCCTGCGCCTGTGGGTCGCCACCACCGACTATTCCGGCGAGTTGACCATTTCCGACGAGATTCTCAAGCGCGTGGTGGAGGCTTATCGCCGTATCCGCAACACCTTGCGCTTCCTGTTGTCCAATCTGGTGGACTTTGACCCGGCCAAGCACAGCCTGCCGGTGGAACAGTGGGTGGAGCTGGACCGCTATGCGCTGGCGCTGGCGGAGAAATTCCAGACCGAGCAGATCCTGCCGGCGTATGACAGCTATGAATTCCATCGCGTCGCCCAGGGCCTGCAGCATTTCTGCTCGGAAGATCTGGGGGCATTTTGTCTGGATATTCTGAAGGATCGCCTCTACACCATGCATGCCGAATCGGCCGGCCGCCGCTCGGCGCAGAACGCGCTCTATCATATCGTGCAGGCCATGACCCGCTGGATGGCGCCGGTGCTGTCCTTTACCGCGGAAGAGGTGTGGGAAGTGCTGCAGGGCAAGGACGACGACAGCGTGTTCTACCATGTGTGGCATGCTTTCCCGCAGCAGGATGGCGCCGAGCTGTTTGCCCGCTGGGAGGCGATCCGTTCCCTGCGCGGCCGCATTACCAAGGAAATCGAGGCGGTGCGTGTGGATGGCAAGATCGGCTCCTCGCTGGCGGCGGAATTGCAGCTCTCCATTAGCGAAGCGAGCGGTTACTCCGCTTTGGCGGGGCTGGGAGAGGAGCTGCGTTTCGTTTTTCTGGTGTCGGCCGTGACCCTGGCGCGGGCGAATTCCGCGGCGGAAGAACGTATCGTGGTGACGCCGAGCACAGCACAGAAGTGCGAGCGCTGCTGGCAGTACCGCGCCGATGTCGGCAGCCATGCCGAGCATCCGGCGCTGTGCGGACGCTGCTGCAGCAATCTGACGGCGCCCGGGGAAGCGCGTCGCCATGCGTAATACCCTGCGCTGGCTGGCGGTGGCGGCGCTGGTGCTGGCGCTCGACCAGTGGACCAAGCAGCGGGTGACGGAACATTTCGCCACTGGCGAGGTGTTGCCGCTGACCTCATTCTTTAATCTGACGCTGCGCTACAACCCGGGCGCCGCATTCAGTTTTCTCAGTGATGCGGGCGGCTGGCAGCGCTGGTTCTTTACCGGCATAGCAGCCGCCGTCTCGGGCTGGGTATTGTGGAGTCTGCCTAAGGCGCGCGGTTTGTATGCGCTCACTTTGAGTCTGATCATGGGCGGCGCCATCGGCAACGTGGTCGACCGTTTGCAGTATGGCCATGTCATCGATTTTCTTGATTTTTATGTCGGCAACTGGCATTGGCCGGCCTTCAACGTGGCCGACTCGGCCATCACCGTGGGCGTGATTCTGCTTGTTTTGGATGGCCTCAGGAAAAAACCGCATGAATGATGATGTGAACGAAGAAACAGTACAGCTGGTCACGCCGTTCGACGAAGTGACCGTTCACTATAGTCTGAAATCGGCGGATGGCGAAGTACTGGAGTCCACCGTGGGCGAAGAGCCGGTGACTTTTGAGATCGGTAAAGGATTTTGGCCGCAAACGTTGGAAAACACCCTGTGCGAGCTGGAAGTAGGCCGGCAATATGTATTTGTGCTGGATGCGGAAAATGCCTTCGGCGAGCCCGATCCGACTCTCGTGCAGGAGGTGCCCCGCGCCAGCTTCACCGACATGGAGCCGCAGGTGGGCAGTCTGATCGAGTTCACCGATGAAGAAGGGCACGCCTTGCCGGGATGGATCAAGGCGGTGGATGCCGAGACGGTGATAGTCGATTTTAACCACCCGCTGAGCGGTTGCCCGGTGGTGTTTGAAGTAAAAGTGCTGGCAGCCCGTCTGGCGCCGGACTGATTGGAGAGATTTTCTAATGAGCATGCAGATTACCCTGGCCAACCCGCGCGGCTTCTGTGCCGGTGTCGATCGCGCCATCGCTATTGTGGAGCGTGCCCTGCAACTGTACGGCGCGCCGATTTATGTGCGGCACGAAGTGGTGCACAACAAGTTCGTGGTGGACGATCTGCGCAAGAAGGGCGCAGTGTTCGTGGAGCATCTTGATGAAGTGCCGACCGGCAACACGGTTATTTTCAGCGCCCATGGTGTGTCGCAGGCGGTGCGCAAGGAAGCGGAAGCGCGCGGTCTTAAAGTGTTCGACGCCACCTGTCCGCTGGTGACCAAGGTGCACATTGAAGTGTCGCGCATGCGCCAGCAGGGCAAGGAAATCATCATGATCGGCCACAAGGGGCACCCCGAAGTCGAGGGCACCATGGGGCAGACCGAAGGCGGCATGTATCTGGTGGAGTCACCGGAAGATGTGGCGGCGCTGCAGGTGGCTGATCCGGACAACCTGGCATTTGTGACCCAGACCACGCTGTCAGTGGATGACGCTTCACGCATCATCGATGCCCTGCGGGCCCGCTTCCCCACGATTATCGGTCCCAGGAAGGATGACATCTGCTATGCCACACAGAACCGTCAGGATGCCGTCAAAGCCTTGGCAAAACAGTGTGATGCGGTGATTGTGGTGGGCTCGCCCAACAGTTCCAATTCCAATCGCCTGCGCGAAGTGGCCGAGTTGTCCGGCGCACGCGCCTACATGGTCGACAATGCCGCCGAGCTGGAGCCGGAGTGGGTGGCCGGTGCGGCCAGGGTGGGCGTAACTGCCGGCGCTTCCGCGCCCGAAGTGCTGGTGCAGGAGGTCGTGGTCAAGCTGCATGAACTGGGTGCCGGCGAAGTGGCTCAGTTGGAGGGGGTCGCCGAGGCGGTGACATTCCCCCTGCCAAAAGAACTAGTCCAGGCTGGTTGATTTCTTTCTTTCATAATTCTGTCACAAACGCTAAAGTGACATGGGTTCCTGCCGATACTGAGCGAATGGCCGTTCGATTCTGGAGTGATGGATATGAGCAAGGCGTTCGTGAAGGAAGACGCGGCTGAAGACGAAGAGTTCCTCAGTCCGTCGCTCGCCATTCCCGCCGGTGCCAAAAACTACATCACGCCGGCGGGATACAATCGAATAAAAACAGAGTTGCTGCACTTGCTGGACGTGGAACGGCCGGAAGTGACACGCACCGTTGCCTGGGCAGCCAGCAATGGCGACCGTTCGGAAAACGCCGACTACATCTACGGCAAAAAAAGACTGCGGGAAATTGACCGGCGCATCCGTTTTCTGACCAAACGGCTTGATCTGGCCGAAGTCGTCGACAATGCCGGGCGTGACACCGATCAGGTTTTTTTCGGCGCCGAGCTGACCGTGCTGGACCAGCATGGCAACGAAGACACGGTAACAATTGTCGGTATCGACGAGGTCGACCCGACACGCAAGCGCATCAGCTGGATATCCCCGCTGGCAAGAGCCTTGCTGAAACAAAAATTAGGGGACGAGGTGCGCGTCATGACGCCTGGCGGCTTGCGCGTGCTGGAAATTATCGATTTGCATTATCCGCAAATTGACTAAAATCAAAGCAGACAAGATTAAATAGAAATAAGCCCACGGGCGAGCACATAATAATGAGGGACACACCATGTTCAAATCCATATCCAGCATCCGCACCAAGCTGCTGATCGCGACCAGCATCGCCAGTTTTCTGGTGGCCATCGCCATGATCATTGCCTTGAACGGCATTTATCGCAATATCAAGATGTTCGATGATTTCATTAATATCGACCAGGGTGAGCTGGTTGCGCTGAACTCCTTGTATGCGCAGGCGTTGCAAGGGGGGCAGGCCATCCGGAATATCGTTGTCGATCCGGGCAATCAAAAGGCTTATGACAACCTGGAGTCGTCTACCAAACAGTTTCACGAGGCATTGGGCACGGCCAAGAAACTGGCCGTCGATCCCGCCGAAAGACAGATGCTGAGTGAAGTGGAAGACAAGTGGGGCAAGGTTGAGGCAAGCCGCGAGAAAGTGAAAGGGCTGGCCGCGTCTGATCCGGCCGCCGCCATCGCCGTGTTGCGGGACGAGGAAACTCCTGCCTGGCGTACCGTGCGGGAAGATTTGCAACATCTGCTCAAATTCCATTCGCAGGCCGTGCAGCAAACCAAGATCAGCATGAATGACAACTCCATGAAAACGCTGATCACCTCGGCCGTCATTGGCGGCATTGCCGTGCTGTTCGGCATGATCGTGGTATTGGCGGTGGTTGAAGCGGTGAAGCGCTCACTGGACCGCCTGGCCGCCTCCATGGCGGATATGGCGAGCGGACAGGGAGATCTGACTCAGCGCATGCCGGTTGAAGGCAAGGATGAGATTGCCCGTACGGCCATGGCTTTCAACCAGTTCGTCGACAACATGCGCGACATGGTCAAGGCCGTGTGCGACAACGCCCGCGAACTCAATGGCGCAGCCGAATCGCTGGCCAGCAACGCCTCTGCCGTGTCGGTCGCGTCGCACGAGCAGAACGAGGCGGCTTCCGCCACCGCGGCAGCGGTTGAAGAGGTGACCGTGGCGATTGCTTCGGTGGCCGACTCCGCGCATGAGGTCAAGGAGATTTCCGAGCAGAGCCTGCAGAACAGCCAGCACGGCAACGAGAAGGTGTCCGAGCTGTTCGGCGAAATTACCCGGGTGGAATCGTCGGTACAGGAAATTGCCGAGTCGGTGAATGCCTTCATGACCAGCACGCATACCATTACCGATATGACCAAACAGGTGAAGGAGATTGCCGATCAGACCAATCTGCTGGCGCTCAATGCAGCCATTGAGGCGGCACGGGCCGGTGAGCAGGGGCGCGGTTTTGCGGTGGTGGCGGATGAAGTGCGCAAGCTGGCGGAGAAGTCGGCCCAGTCGGCCAGCGAGATCGACGCGGTGACGCAGAAACTCAGTCAGCAATCCGAAAACGTGTCTAGCGCCATTCAGAGCGGTTTGAGTTCGCTCGAGCGCAGCCAGAACGCGATTGAGGACGTGGTCAATGTCCTGGCCGAGTCGAACCAGTCCGTTTCGCGGGCCAGCTCGGGCGTCAGCGGCATTACGGAAAGCGTGCAGGAGCAGAAAGTGGCTACGACCGACATCGCCCGCAATATCGAGCGCATCGCCGAAATGGCCGAGCGCAACGCCGAGGCGATTTTTTCCACGACGAAGCTGGCCGAATTGCTGCGCTCGCAGGCACGTGAGCTGCAGGGCATCATGGGGCGCTTCAGAACCTGATGTGTCGCAGATGTCAAAAAAGGGGCCTGTGGCCCCTTTTTTGTTTGTCCGGTGCGGGATCAGTGCGGCTTGCCGCGCTCCTGCACCAGCACCCAGGGGGCAACCACCACCGCCCACAGTTCGGGGTTGCGCTTGGCCCAATCGGCAGCTACCGCATCGTCCAGTTTGCCAACCTGGCCAGCCTGCATCCATTGATTCACCGAACTTTTGTCGTCCTCGGAAAACGTCAGGGCGACTTCAACCAGATCCAGTTGCGGAGCGACATGAATGACAATGCCGCGGGCGAAAAACAGCGCCAGATCGCCCCAGGACAGTTGCGCCGTTTCACCGTTGATCTTGGCGCGCGCGATTTCACGTGTTGCTTCCATCAGGCACGTCCCACATTGCTGTCGTGCACGCTGTGGTAGTAATCGCTTTCCTCGGCAAATTCGCGTATTTCCTTCAACAGTTCGCGCATGCGCTGCTCGGCGGTGGATACCTCGCCGCAGGATTCGCAGTACGGGTCGCCGCAGGGCTGACGTGAATACAGCCAGAACTGGACGGCGCCGGCCAGAATGCCGGAGGCGACATCCCAGGGGTCGGCGTCGTGATGCTCTTCCATAATCCGGTTGCCCAGTTCAACAACGGCGGTCGCCGCCTGATCAAACAGGGCATCATCGGCTTCGTCACCAGTGTGCATCATGTCGCTACTCGCAGGGCAAGAAAATAATCGGTCATTTTACTCTACCCGGGGGGAATGCCCAAATTGGGCACGGCCGCAGGCGAGGAAACGCAAACTAGCGAATATACGGTAATCAGGGCACACACAATGGAAGCGAATTGGCTATAATTCAGTCATGTCCGCCCAATTCCAGACCGTTGCCCTGATCGGCCGCTACAACACACCGGAAATCGCAGAACCGGTGTTGCAACTGGCTTCCTATCTCGATGAGCAGGGCTATAAGATCGTCATTCCGGTGCAGACGGGCGAGCGTATCGGCAATCCTCCCTATTCCATGGCCACTTTGCATGAAATCGGCGAAATGGCCGATGTCGCCGTCGTGCTCGGGGGCGATGGCACGCTGCTGAACGTGGCGCGCGCCATGATCAATTTCAGCGTGCCGCTGATCGGCGTCAATCAGGGCCGGCTGGGTTTCCTGACCGACGTCTCGCGCGACAATATGCTGGAAACCATCAGCCGCATGCTGGCCGGCGAGTATATCGAGGAAGACCGGATTCTGCTGCACACCGAAGTGTACGGCAATCACGAGAAGCTGTTCGAATCCTGCGCCTTTAACGACGTGGTCATCAGCAAAGGCAGTACCGGGCGGATTATCGAAATCGAAACCTTTATCGACGGCGAGTTCGTCAACAGTCAGCGCTCCGACGGCCTGGTGGTGGCGACGCCAACCGGTTCGACCGCCTATGCCTTATCCGCCGGCGGTCCCATTCTGCATCCGACGCTTGAGGCGATTGCGCTGGTGCCGATTTGCCCGCACACGCTCGGAGCGCGTCCCATCGCCGTGAACAGCCATTCAAAAGTGGAAATCCGCGTGGTGCGGGCGGACGATTGCCAGGTTCATTTTGACGGGCAGCGGCGCTTCGACCTCAACATGGACGACACGGTGGTCATCGAGCGGGCGAAGCATCCGATTCGCCTGCTGCACCCGCACAATTACAGCTATTACGATATGCTGCGACAGAAACTGCACTGGGGCGAGAAACTCTGATGCTGCTCTCCCTGACCGTGCGCGATTTCGTCATTGTAGACCGGGTGGAACTCGAACTGTCGCCGGGATTTACCGTGCTGACGGGCGAAACGGGGGCCGGCAAATCCATCCTGATGGACGCTCTGGCCCTTGTGTTGGGCGATCGTGCCGATGCCGGCGTCGTCAGGGCGGGGCGCGAGCGGGCCGAGATCAGCGCCGAATTCGCGCTGGACGACATGCCCGAATTGCAGGCCTGGCTGGCGGAGCAGGAGCTGGCGGACGAGCCGGGCATTTGCCTGTTCCGCCGCGTGATTGACGCGGGCGGACGCTCGCGCGCCTTCATCAACGGCCGGGCGGCCACCTTGCAGCAACTGCGCGAGGCTGGCGAGCAACTGGTCGATATCCATGGCCAGCATGCCCACCAACTGCTGTTGAAGGCAGACGCCCAGCGGGACGTGCTGGACGGTTTTGCCAACGTGCAGGCATTGCGCCGGGACGTCGCGGCAACCTGGCGCGAGTGGCAGCAGCTGAAACGCCAGCGGGAAAACTGGGAGGCTGACAGCGCCCGTTTCGAGGAGGAGCGCGAGCGGCTCGAGTGGCAATGCCGTGAACTGAGCGCGCTGCAGCTCACGCCGGAAAATTGGCTGGAACTGCAGGCGGAACACAGCCGGCTGGCGCATGCCGCCAGTCTGCTGGAAGGCGCGCAGTATGCCCAAACCGTGCTGGAAGACGGCGATGCTGCCTGTCTGCCGCAACTGGGCGGCGTAAGCAGCCGGTTGAGCCGGCTCGCCGATATTGATGCGCAGCTGGGCGAGGCGTTGCAGCTGATCGAATCGGCCGAGATTCAACTGCGCGAGGCGGGCCACGCCCTGCGTCACTACGCCCAGCGGCTGGAACTGGACCCGGCCGCACTGGCTGAGCTGGAATCGCGCATGCAGGCCGTGCATGATGCGGCGCGCAAATACCGCACCACCCCGGAGGAGTTGCCGGTCTTGCTGCTGCAGGCGCAGTCCCGGCTGGACGAGCTGGGGCAAGTGGCTGATGCCGCCAGTCTGCGTGCCGCCGAACAGACTGCGCGCGAGTGCTACCTGAAACAGGCCGGTGAATTGAGCACGCTGCGCGGACGGGCGGCACACGATCTGGCCGCCAAGGTGACCGAGGGCATGCAGCAGCTGGCGCTGGCCGGCGGCCGGCTGGAAATCGCGCTGCTGCCGATCGAGGGCAACGCTGCCGGACTGGAACAGGTGGAATTCCGTGTCGCCTCGCATGCCGGCATGGCAGCCAAGTCATTGGCAAAAGTTGCCTCCGGCGGCGAGCTGTCGCGCATCAGTCTGGCCATTGAAGTGGTGACCAGCCATGTGAAAAGCGTGCCGACGCTGGTGTTCGACGAAGTCGACGTGGGCATCGGCGGGGGCGTGGCCGAGGTGGTCGGCAAGCTGCTGCGCAGCCTGGGGCAGGAGCGCCAGGTGTTGTGCATCACCCATTTGCCGCAGGTGGCCGCATGCGGCAACCGGCATTTTTGCATCAGCAAACACAGCACGGCCGAGGGGGTGTTCAGCCACATCACCCCGTTGCAGGAAAGCGAACGTACCGATGAAATCGCCCGCATGCTGGGCGGCATGGAAATAACGGACATGACGCGGCGGCACGCGCAGGAAATGCTGCAACGGGCCTGAGCATCACATCCGCAAAGCCGTGCGCTGCGGAGACGGAGGGGCAGGATGGATAGGGGTTTGCCGGAGCAGCCGATCAGCCGCGAAGTACTGCTGGAAAAGTACGCCAAGGGCGACGAAGCCAGCATCGCCGACGTGCAGCAGCGGGTCGCCCGTGCGCTGGCAGCGGCGGAAGCCGAACCGCAGCAAACGCACTGGCAGGCGCGCTTTCTCTGGGCGCAGCAGGCCGGCTTCATCCCCGCCGGCCGCATCAATTCGGCTGCCGGCGTCGATTTCAAAGCCACACTCATCAATTGTTTCGTCCAGCCGGTCGGCGACTCCATTACCGATATGGAGGACGGCCGTCCCGGCATCTACACCGCCCTGGCCGAAGCGGCCGAAACCATGCGCCGAGGCGGCGGGGTCGGCTACGACTTCTCCGCTATCCGCCCGGTCGGAGCCTGGGTGGAAGGCACCCGCTCGCGTGCCAGCGGGCCGGTATCCTACATGCGGGTGTTCGACCGCTCGTGCGAAACGGTCGAATCGGCCGGCGCCCGGCGCGGGGCGCAAATGGGCGTGCTGCGCTGCGACCATCCGGACATCGAACTGTTCGTGCACGCCAAGGATAAGGGCGATCTGAGCAATTTCAACCTGTCCGTGGGCGTGACCGATGCCTTCATGCGGGCGGTGGAAGCCGATGAGGAGTTCGACCTGGTGCACACTGCGCCGCCCGCACCCGAACTCAAGGCAAGCGGCGCATTCAGGCGCGACGACGGTCTATGGGTCTATCACCGCATGCGGGCGCGCGACCTGTGGCACGACATCATGCAGTCGACCTACGACCATGCCGAGCCCGGCATCCTGTTTCTCGACCGCATCAACGCCGACAACAATCTCGCCTATTGCGAAACGATCAGCGCCACCAATCCCTGCGCGGAGGAGCCGTTGCCGCCCTACGGCTGCTGCTGCCTCGGCTCGCTCGACCTGACCCGCTTTGTCCGCCAGCCTTTTACCTCCGCCGCGCAGTTCGATTTTGCCGCCTTTAGCGAGCTGATCGGCGTGGCGGTACGGATGCTCGACAACGCGCTGGACGTGACCAGTTGGCCGCTGCGTCAGCAGCAGCAGGAAGCCCGCCACAAGCGCCGTATCGGGCTGGGTTATCTGGGGCTGGGCGACATGCTGGTGATGCTGAACCTGCGCTACGACAGTGAAGCGGCCCGCCGCACGGCCGCAGAGGTGAGCCGCGCCCTGCGCGACGAGGCGTATCGCGCCTCGGTCGGCCTGGCGCAGGAGAAGGGCGCTTTTCCGCTGTTCCGCGCCGCCGCCTATCTGCAGGCCCCTGCATTTGCCAGCCGCCTGCCGGACGATGTGCAGCAGGCGATACGCCGGCACGGCATACGCAATTCCCATCTGACCGCCATCGCGCCCACCGGCACCATCAGCCTGGCCTTCGCCGACAATGCCTCGAACGGCATCGAACCGCCATTCGCCTGGTCGTACACGCGCAAAAAACGCATGGCGGACGGCAGCCGGCGTGACTACACAGTGGAGGATCACGCCCTGCGCCTGTTTGTGCAGCAGGGCGGCGATCCGGCCAGCTTGCCGCCGGCCTTCGTGACGGCGCTGGAAATGACGGCTGACGCGCATATGCAGATGGTGGCCGCGGTGGCGCCCTATATCGACTCGAGCATTTCCAAGACAGTCAATGTGCCGGCCGATTATCCGTACGATGATTTTCGCGGACTTTACCGCGCGGCCTGGCATGCCGGGCTGAAAGGCCTGACCACCTACCGCCCCAATGCCGTGTTGGGCGCGGTGCTGTCGGTGCCCGAGTCGGCGGAAGCGGCCGGCGGTCAGCCGCAGCAGGCGTTACCGCCCGCGCTGGCAAGCTTGAAATGGCCGAGCCGGCCCGACACGCCGGCCGGCAACATGGCCTGGAGCTATGTGGTTGAATTGCCGCAACGCGGTGAGGCATTCGGCGTTTTCGTGGGCGAGCAGGACGAGCCGGATGGACGAGGGCGGCGCGGCCCGGTGCCGTTTGAAGTATGGGTCAGCGGCAACGAACAGCCGCGCGGCCTCGGCGCCATCGCCAAAACCCTGTCGATGGACATGCGTTGCGCCGACCGCGCCTGGTTGCGGCTGAAACTCGATACATTGACGGAATGCGGCGAGGAGCACGGCTTTGAAACCCCGTTTCCGCCCGCGGGCGAACGGCAATGGCATTGCGGCGTGGTGTCCTGTTTCGCCCGGCTGGTGCGCTATCGCTGCGACAGGCTGGGGCTGTTCGACGCGATTGAAGGCTGGCCCACTCCCATGCTGGATGCCCTGCTGTTTCGCGAGCGGATCATGCCGCCGGCCGACACGGCGTTGAATTGGACGGTCGACGTGTACAATGCCGCGACGGGCGACCGTTTCATGCTGGGCGTGCAGGAACTGCAGCAAGCCGACGGTCAGCGCCGGCCGTATTCCCTCCGGCTGTCGGGCGAATATCCGCATGTGCTGGACGGGCTGGCGCGTTTGCTCAGTCTGGATATGCAGATTGTCGACGTGAACTGGATCGGCCTCAAGCTGCGCAAGCTGCTCAACTTCGGCGAGCCGAACGGCAGCTTCTGGGCGCCGGTGCCCGGGCAGCACAAACAGAGCCACTACCCCAGTACAGTCGCGTATATTGCCGCTCTTTTGCTGTACCGCTATCAGCAGCTGGAATGGCTGCGCGCAGACGGTCAGGCGGTACGGTCGACGGGTTTGCTGGCCGTGCCGCAGTTGCAGCACGCGCCGGCGGAAGGCCGGCTGTGTCCGGAGTGCGGCTTTCCAGCATTGATTCGCAAGGACGGTTGCGATTATTGCAAACAGTGCGGATATGTCGGCAGTTGCGGTTAAAATTGCTTTGCACGTGATTACTTAAAACAATAACGCTTGTGTGGTCTTGGCATTTATTGCAGACTTCGCATATAACATTCTGTAAAGAAAATAATTAAATCTGGCTGGAGGAGGTTCCCCGGCAGGCGGGGAAGGTCATGCTGAAGCGAAAAATTGCCCAGATCATGAGCCGCGACATCTTGCAGGTGTCGCCTGAGCAAACGCTGCGCAATGCAGCCGAAATCATGCGTGCACACAGTGTCAGTTCCTTGCTGGTGACGCGCGATGGCAAGCCGGTTGGGGTATTTACCGAGCAGGAGCTGCTGACGGCGATTGAACGCAATCTGGCCAGTGATCAGACGGTCGGGTTCCTCATGCGGCCGGGCATTCCGGTCGCCAGCGAAAACAGCGACTGCCGCGCTGCATTCCACCGGCTGCTTAGCGGCGGGGGCCGGCATCTGCTGGTGGTCAATGCCGCCAATGAACCGGTTGGAATTGTTTCGGAAACGGATTTCCGTCATCAGGTCGGGCTGGAAGACTTTCTGCGTTTGCGCGATGTGGCCGGCGCCATGAACCGCAATCCGCTGGTGCTGCCGGCCGCTGCCACCGTGGCGGAAGCGGCCGGCATGATGCAAAAGAAACGTGCCGGATGCGTGCTGGTCGGGGAGAAGGACACGCCGGACGGCATCGTCAGTGAGCGGGACATGGTGCAGCTGTTCTGCGACGGCAAAGGCGCGAGTGCGCTGGGCGCCGTCATGCACAGCCCGCTGATCGGCATTCCGGCCGATGCCACTTTGCAGGATGCCGCCCGGTTGATGAATGAACAGAATATTCGTCGCCTGGTCGTGCTGGACGACGACAACCGCCTGCTCGGCGTGCTGCATGAGCATGACATCGTTAAGCATATCGACAGCGATTACGTCGAGCTGCTGCAGAGCATTCTGCAGGAACAGAACGTCCGGCTGCAGGATCTCGCGCATGCACGCGAATTTCTCCGTCTCAAACAGATCATCGGCAAGACGGAAGGTCAGTTTCGCGCCCTGATAGACTACTTGCCGCACAAGATGTTCATCAAGGATACCGAGCTCAACTACCTGGCCTGCAACGAATCCTACGCCAGGGATTTGCAGCGGATTCCGGAGCAGGTGGTGGGGCATTCCGATTTCGATTTTTTTCCCGCCGAGTTGGCTCGGCGCTATCGTGATGACGACGTGCGCGTGCTGCGTGAGGAGTTGTCCCTGTCCATCGAAGAGCCGTATTTGCATGACGGCCAGCAATCCTGGATCCATACGCGGAAAATGCCCTGGTACGACCCGGAAGGGAAAATTGCCGGGGTGGTGGGGGTTTTCGAGGATATCACCGAGTTCAAGCGGCTCAACGCAGCGCTTGAGCGCAAGTCGGCCATGTATGCCGTGCTCAGCAAGACCAATTCCGCCATTGTGCATGCCACCGACCGGCAGAGCTTGTTTGACACCATCTGCCGGGTGGCACTTGAAATCGGCGGCTTTCGCCTTGTCTGGATCGGCATGGAAACGGCGGATCAATCGGTCATGCCGGTGGCGGTAGAGGGCGAGGCAAGCGATTACATCCGCGCCGTCAGGATTTCCACCCGCCCTGACGAGGCGATCGGGCAAGGGCCGACGGGTACGTCCATTCGGGAAAACCGGCCGATCGCCGTGCAGAATTTTGCCGCAACGCCTGCGACGGCGCCCTGGCACGCGGCGGCGCAACAATTCCGTCTGGGCGGCAGCATGTCCTTGCCGCTCGTCGGTGGTCAGTTCCGTGGAGCTTTGATGGTCTACGCGGCCGAAACGGATTTCTTCGATGCCGATGTGCAGGCGCTGCTGCTGGAGATGGCCAGCGACGTATCATTTGCCCTGCAGCAGTTCCACGAGGCGGAGGAGAAGCAAAAGCGTGAAGCGCAAATGCGTTTGCTCAGCTGCGTGTTTGAAGGCAGTGCCGAAGGCATGATGATCACCGATGCGCAGAACCGCATCGTCATGGTGAACCCCGCCTTCACTGAAATAACCGGCTACAGCCCGGCCGAGGTGACTGGACATGTGCCAAGCATGCTGCATTCGGACAAGCATGACGATGACTTCTACCGCGAGATGTGGACTTCGCTCGAGCGCGCCGATTCCTGGCAGGGGGAAGTGTGGAATCGGCGCAAGGACGGCAACCTGTTCGTCGAGTGGCTGACGATCAGCACCTTGCGCGATAAAGACGGCAATATCGTCAATTACCTGGCCATTTTCAGCAATCTGGCCAACAAAAATGCGGCTGAAGAACTGAATCGTCTGAAGCAATTCGACCCGCTGACCGGTTTGCCCAATCAACTGCTGCTGGAGGATCGCGTCAAGGAGGCGATACGCCGGGCCAGCGATAATCAGGAGCATGTCGCCCTGTTGTTCGCCAACCTGGACAATTTTCATACCGTCAACGAGCTGCTCGGTCACGAGGCCGGCGATAGGGTGCTGTGCGCGGTCGCGCAGCGATTCGGCCAGGTGATTGATGGACATGGTACGGTGTCGCGCCTGTCGGGCGATACTTTTGTCATGGCCTTGCCGGCTTTGCAGTCGGTCAACGAGGTTGAGCCGTTTGCGGTTGCCTTGCTGGATTCCATGCAACAGCCATTTCTGGTGGCGGGCGAGACCGCGCACTTGTCGGCCCGGATCGGCATCGCCGTTTATCCGGAAGATGCGCATGATTTCAGCAGTCTGATGCAGCGCGCGGATGCGGCCTTGCTGGATGCGAAAATTGACGGGCGCAATACCTACCGCTTCTTCGACAAGGCGATGAATGATTATGCCAAGCATCTGTTCACCGTCACCAATCAGTTGCGCACCGCCTTGGATCAGCAGCATTTTGTGCTGTACTATCAGCCGCAGATTTGTCTGCAAACCTGGCAAATCATCGGTTTCGAGGCGCTGATCCGCATACAGCATCCGCACCATGGACTGCTGCAGCCTGCCGGCTTTATTCCCGTGGCGGAAGAAACCGGTCTCATTATCCCGATTGGCGAGTGGGTGCTGGAGGAGGCTTGCCGCCAGATGAAACAGTGGGTGGACGAGTTGGGCCTTAAGGATATGGTGATGGCTGTCAATCTTTCCTCCCGCCAGATCGCCCATGCGGGGCTGCTGGAGGCGGTCGACCGTGCCTTGGCGAAATCCGGACTGGCGCCGCAGCTGCTGGAACTGGAACTGACTGAGTCGGCGTTGATGCAGTCGGTTGACGCCGCTTTGCGGCTGATGCAGGACTTGCGCGGCCGGGGTATCCAATTGGCGATCGACGACTTCGGCACCGGTTATTCCAGTCTGAGCTATCTGAAGCAGTTTCCGGTCAAGAAGCTCAAGATCGACCAGTCGTTTGTGCGCACCATGCTGCAGAACAAGGGCGATGCCTCGATTGTGAAGGCCATTGTCGCGATGGCTCAAAGCCTGAATCTCCGGACCATTGCGGAAGGCGTCGAAACCGAGGAGGGGGCGGCGTTCCTGCGCGTGATCGGTTGCGATGAAATGCAGGGCTACTTCTTCAGCCGTCCGCTGCCGGCCGGGCAGATCAAAGAAGTGCTCAGCGCGCAGGCGGGCGAGCGCTCTTGAGTCGTGCCCCGGTGTCGCCCGCTTAAACCTTGAAATGACTGACCAGTTGCTGCAGCTGTCCGGCCAGGGTGTGCGTCTCCTTGATGTCCTGCACGGTCGTGTCGAGCAGCTGCTCGTTTTGCTGCGCCATTTCGGCAATGCGATCCATGCCGGCGGAAATGGATTGTATGGAATCGCTTTGCCGGGTGGTTTCTTCGTCGATGGACTGAATCTGCTGCAGCATGGCCTCGACCTGGCGGTTGATTTCCTGCAGCGCGGCAGAGGCCTGTTGCGCCAGCTCCACATTGGCGAGCACTTCCTCGTTGCCCTTCTGCATTGATGCGACAGCCGAACCGGTGTCGTGCTGGATGGCGCCGATAATGTCGGCGATTTCGCCCGTGGCGTGGGTGGTTCGTTCAGCCAGTTTGCGCACCTCATCCGCCACAACGGCAAAGCCGCGTCCCTGCTCCCCGGCACGGGCTGCCTCGATGGCCGCATTGAGCGCAAGCAAGTTGGTTTGATCGGCAATTTCCTTGATGACGCTGATGATGGCGCCGATTTCATCCGAGCGCGCGTTGAGCGACACAACCAGGCCGGATGCTTCCTGCATGGTCGAGACGGTATGCTCAATGCCGGCGACGGTTTGGCGCACGACTTCCTGGCCGCCCTGTGCGGCGGTGCGAACGCGAGCGGCGGTGTTGACGGCCAGTTCGGCGTTCGCTGCGATTTCCGCCGCCGACTGCCGCACGCTGCCCAGCGCCTGGGTGGCCTCGATCACCTCGCCGGTCTGGTTGCGCGAACTGGCGACAACTTGCCCGGCAGTGGTCGAAGTCAGTTGGGCGGTTTGCGTGACCGTGTCGGATGTTTTGCGCACCTCATCTATGACCGTGGCCAGGCTGCCGGTGACCTGGGCAAAGATGCGGGTCATCGAGCCCAGTTCGTCGGCTGAGTGCAGCGGCTCCACATTGCTGAGATCGCCTTGTTTCAGGCGGGCCGCGGTCTGTTCCAGCGTGCGCACGCCGGTCTGGATGGAGCGGGCGATCAGCGCCCCGGTTACCAGGGTGATCACGGTCGCAACGGCGACGAGCAGCCCGGCGGCAATAAGGGTGAGGCGGCTGGCCTTTTGCATGGCTGTGTAATCCCGCTCGGCCTCGTCGTTCTGGAATTTGACCAGCTGGTCGAGGTAGACCGTCGACTGGTTGAAGCGCGGCATGAGGGTGCTTGTTTGCAGTGCGGAGGCTCCTTTCAGGTCATCCGTTTCGAGCAGGCTCAGCATGGGCACAACCCCCTGATTGCCGTAGGCCATGCGAGCCGACTGGTAGTCGTCGAACAACTTCTTTTCCGCTTTGTTCATCGGCCGTTTGGCAAATCGGCCGATGGCGGCGCTGGCCTGAAACATATAGCCGCGTACCCTGTCGATGTGCGGCAGACGGTCAAACGGGTCTGCCACGGTTTGGGCGATTTGCAGTTCGACCTGCTGGCTAAGCTGGGCCTGGCGGATGGCGGACAATTCGCCGATGGCTGTCAGCCGTTGCTGGTACAGGCTGTTGACTGATTTGTCGGCCGTTTTGAGCGACCACACGGATAAGCCGCCGATGGCCAGCAAAAAACCGGATGCAACGGCGATGAGCAAATAGAGACGCCCGCGAATATTCATTGTCTGTTCTCCTCCCCAGCGTTCATGGCGCTGTCTTATTGGCTTGTTGTTTGTATTGGCGTTTTGGGATTGTAAAACTAATGTAACGAGGCCGCGCCGGATTGGCAAGTATTAGCAGAATTCGCTAATGGAGTTGACGGCGGGGATGCAGCGGAGGGGGAGCGGCCAGGATGCGGATCGTCCTGGCCGGATTGAGATACGGTCAGCGGGGGGAGCCGTCCGGCAGCTTGGCCTGGCATTCGTTGAACAGGCGGACCTTGCACTGACGGCAGGTTTCATTGTCCAGTTGGCTGTAGATGGCCGGAAACGCCTCGCCCTTGTGGCGGAAGATGTTGGATGGGGTGATGCGGTGCATGAATTCGCCCTTGCTCAACAGCTCTGTGACAGCGCTCTTGAGACCGGTAAAGTACAGCGCGCCGCCGATTTTCTTGCGGCGTTCGGCTTCCTGCGCCAGCATGTCGGCGCCCGAGGCGTCAACAAAGTTCATGCCGCGGGACAGCAGCAGAACGCGTTTCTGCGTCGGGTTCTGCTCGTCCACGTCGCTGAGGGTTTTTTGCACGTGTTCAACCGCGCCGAAGAAGATGGAGCCGTTGATGCGCAGCACCTTGAGCTGCGGGCACTCCTTGCCGGCGTCGGTCGTTTCCACGAATTTGCGCTTGCTGTCGCCGGCGTCAGGGATCACCGCGTGGATGGCCGGGCGCGAAGTGCGATAGAGGTAGAACACAAGGGAAAGGATGATGCCGAGGAAAATGCCCTTTTCCAGGTCGAGCAGGGTGCCGAGCAGGGTGACCCACAACACGACGGCTTCCTGTTTGCTGATCTTGGGCATCTCCATGATGTGATGCGTGTCGATCAGACCCCAGGCAACCAGGAACAGCACGCCGGCCATGGCGGCGGTCGGCAGGTAGGCGGCCAGCGGTGCCACGAGCAGCAGAATGATCAGCAGGAAGAACGCGGCAAACACGGCAGCCAGCGGGGTGCGGGCGCCGGACGCATAATTGACGCCGCTGCGGTTGAACGAACCGCTGGAGGCGTAGCTGGAGAAGAAGCTGCCCACCAGATTGGACAAACCCTGACCGATGAATTCCTGGTTGCCGTCGATACGCTGTTGCGATTTGCCGGCAATGGCGCGGGAAATCGAAACGGCTTCGGTCAGCGCCAGCATGGTGACGATCAGAGAGCTGAAGAATACGGTCTTTAGCGTTCCCATGGAGAAGTCCGGGTGCGACAGCGGGGGAATGCTGGCGGGCAGGGCGCCTACCGTCTTGATATGGGTTTGTTCGAAGCCGTACAGGTTGTTCAATACAAACGCCACTACGCTGCCGACCAGCAGGGCCACGATCATGTAGGGCAGTTTGGGCGCAATACGGCGCGACAGGATGCCGGTCGCCAAAGTGATGGCGGCAACGCCGGTGACGTAGGGATTGATTTTGTCGGCCTGCTCAAACAGCTGGTACAGCACTTCATAAAACTCGGCGCCGCGCGGAATGCTGATGCCGAAGAAGTTCTTGATCTGGCTGGAGGCAATGAGGATGGCCGCGCCGGCGGTAAAGCCGATCACCACCGTATGGGAGATGAAATTCACCAGCGTACCCATTCTGGCCAGCCCGAGAATCAGCTGGAACAAGCCGGTCAGGAAGGTGAGGGTCAGCACCATGCCGATGAATTCCGGCGAGCCGGGGTCGGCGTATGGACTGATGGAGGCGAAAACGGCGATGGAAATGGCGGTGGTCGGGCCGGAAACAAGATGCCAGCTGGAACCGAACAAGCCGGCAATGATGGCGGGCATCATTGCGGCATACAGGCCGTACTCGGGCGGCATGCCGGCAATGGTGGCAAACGCCACGCCCTGCGGCAGCACGATCAACGCGCCGGTCAGGCCGGCAATGCCATCGTCCTTGAGCGACTTGCGGTTGACCATGGGCCACCAGCGCAGGAATGGCAGAAATTTATAAAGCCAGAGTGGGCAGTTCTGTAGCGTCGAACGGGACATGCAGAGGCTTCCTGTAGGGGAACAGTTAAAATCCGATAAGTATATCAATTTTCCCGGTACTTGTCCGGTCCGGTTTTTATTTTATAAAATAATCAGTATGTTGTGGTTTTTTAAAGTTCCGATAGCGGGTGTTCGGCTGTCGCGTCCGTGGGTTTGATGCCCATTTTATCCAGCACGCCCTGCAGATTGGCCTGCAACTGCAGCAGCATTTCGTCCGGCAATTGTTCCAGCGCATACGGCAGCAGCCCGGTAAACGGCTTGGGAGCGCGCTGCAGCAAGGTTTTGCCGGAATCCGTGATGTACAGCTGGACAATGCGTTGGTCACGTTGACTGCGTACGCGTTGAATCAGGCCGGCCGTTTCCAGCTTATCAAGCAAGTTGCTGGCAGTGGAAGGCTTGATGGAGATGTCGGCTGCCAGTTGCGAAACACGAATGCCGGGGGTCGCTTCCAGGACGGCCAGCACCCAGACCTGTGCTCCGCTGACCCCGCAGGCCTTCTCGATGGCATGGAAATGACGCCGTACGTTGCCGAAAATGATGCGGAACTGTTTCAGGACATTGCGGGCGGATTCGTGAGTGTTTGAGTTCATGTAAATGGTTTTTGTGAAAAATTAATTTGTATAATATAATTTTGTTGCTAACAAAGCTTCCCTTTGTTTCCTTGCGCGTGTGCAGATCTTCACGGCCTGTCATGTTCGTTCATGAGTTGGCCTATCTGGTCTGGGACTGGGCAAGATACTCCTTCGCAGCCGGTTGCCAAACCGGCTTTTTTCCTGGCGGCGCGTGACGAATTCGATTATCGCTTTCTAGCATTTGCGCTGTAAGCATGCCAGATATTCCTCTGTATCGGGCATGCGCTGAGCGCGCTGCGCCTGCCAAATGATTTCAGCCAAACACTCAATGGCTTCGTGTCGCGCCCGATGTTCATCCATCAGTCTGTCAGCCAGCTTCTGCACCACCTCGCGTATGCCCGGCGGCTGGTTCATGGCCAGCTGCTCCTCGAGGGCCAGGTGCAGCGACAGGTGCAGGAAGGGATTGCCTTCGCCCTGTTCGGGTGTCCAGTCGTGGTCGCGGTATTTGTCCGGGTGTTCCAGGATGGCATGGTATTCCGGATGATGCTGGATGATTTCCAGCGCGGCGGCTTCAGCGCCTTCCAGCGGCTGTTGCCGGCGAAATTTATCCCACACGGCAAAGAAAAACTGGCGTACCTCGTCGCGGCTCGGGTTAAACACGGCTAAAGGCTCCGACTACGGCGGCATACTGGAATAGCTGGCTTTTCCCTTCAAAAGGCGCGATTTCTCCGTTACCGTAAAAACCAATGAGCGGGGTATCGGGAAAGTGGTCGCGCGTCAGTTCCCAATCGCGATCGACCCCGCCGTAAAAGTACGGGCCGCGGCCCATGCAGGGAAACAGCAGCAGAAATTCGGGCGCGGGCGTGCGCTGGCGCAGGCTGTCCAGCGTCACGCGCATGTTGCGTTCGGCGGCCAGGGGCTGGCGCATGGCCCAGAACATGTGGCTGCCGGGTTCCGGCGGCTGGGCGAGTGTGACGGACTGGTTGTGGGTATTGGTGGCGATGACCGGAATCAGCCGAAAACGTCCTTCGGCAATCGCGCCCGGTACCGGGCCGACGATGACGCCGGCCATGATCAGGTGCAGCGGTATCCGGTCCGATTCGCGCGCATCAAGCGGCAGTTCGCGCGCCAGGGAGGTGAGCGCCGGGTGGTTGCCCAGCTGCTGCAGGTCGTAGCCTTCGCTGGCGATTACCGGCAGGGGGTTGCTGATGCTGCGAATACCCTGCGATACGCTGAAATGGCCGACGGTGCCGCCCAGCAGGGTTTCGCAGCGGCCGCTGACGGACGGTTTGGCGCCGCACCAGACGCGGAACGGGCCGCTGCCGGTGGCGTCGCCGGACACCGCGCCGATCCGCAGCCCCGGACTATCCAGCCAGCTGGTGTCGAGCGCGTGAGGGGCCGTCAGAGTCAGCAGCAAATCGTCTGCGGCCGGTGCCGGCGACGGCCGCAGAGCGATGCCGTCGTCGAATACCATGGCCGCCGCTGCTGGGCCGTCCAGCACCCAGTCCTCTTCGGTGAACAGCCCCATGGCCGTGCAGCCGATGATGCGCGTGCTGCCGGCGGCACGCGAGGCGGCCAGCAGAGCGGGCTGCGGGTCGCGGGCGAAATCGGCGGACAAAAACAGCAGGATGCCGCCGCTGCCGGCCTTGCCGGAGCGCTCAAGCGCTTGCAGCACGGCATCGCGAGCCAGTTCGGGTGAGGCCGTGTGGCCGCGAGCCAGGCCGGTCGCAACGCTCATGCAGTTTTTTCCTTGTAGCGGCACAGGTCGTAGACCACGCAGCTGGCGCAGGACGGCTTGCGCGCCTTGCAGACGTAACGGCCGTGCAGGATGAGCCAGTGATGGGCATCGTGCATGAATTCCTTGGGCACGCGCTTGAGCAAGGCCAGCTCGACTGCCAGTACATCTTTGCCGGGGGCCAGGCCGGTCCGGTTGGCAACGCGAAAAATGTGCGTGTCCACGGCGATGGTCGGCTGGCCGAAAGCGGTGTTGAGGATCACATTGGCTGTTTTGCGGCCCACGCCCGGCAGTTTTTCCAGTGCTGCACGGGTTTGCGGCACTTCGCCCTGATGCTCTTCGAGCAGGAGGCGGCAGGTCTGGATCAGGTGCTTGGCTTTGCTGCGAAACAGACCGATGGTCTTGATGTATTGGATCAGGCCTTCTTCCCCCAGCGCAAGAATGGCGGCCGGCGTGTTGGCGACAGGAAAGAGTTTGGCCGTGGCTTTGTTGACGCCTACGTCGGTTGCCTGGGCGGAAAGCAGCACGGCGACCAGCAGTTCAAAGGGTGAGCTGTAATGCAGCTCGGTCGTCGGAGTGGGATTTTCGGCTTGCAGACGCTGGAAGAATGCGCGTCGCTGGGAAAGGTTCATAAAGATGAAATCAGAAGGGGGCCGAGGCCCCCTTTTTCTTACATGTGACGGAACCAGCCGGTTTCGCCAACTTTGGCGCGCGGCTTGCCGGCTGCTTCAGCAACCAGATGGTCCAGCATGTGGTGATGATCGTCTTCCAGCTTGTGCAGCTGGTCGTCGTTCAGTTTCGGCATGATGGTGCCGTCGATGAACTTGCCCAGATCGATCAGGGCGGTACACCATTGCTGGTCGTTCAGGTGGAAGCCGTGGTGAGCGTGGTGGCCGTACATGTCGCCGGCAAACTCGATGCCCTTGGCGGCGGCCAGACCGGCATCGGCCATGACGAAAGACTTGGCCCAGTCAAACCACCATTTGTAGTACTTGGCCTGCAGTTCGGCATTCAGGCCATAGCGTTCGTAGAAAGCGAAAACACCTACGCGGTTGTTATTGCCGCTGAAGGGAAAATGCCCAGCCATCGTCAACGTCCTTCTTAAGGGTTTGCAAAAACCCTCATTCTAAGAAAAATAAGGGAATATTGCCAGAGCCTTATGCACTTTCCTGCAACATGCTCGCCGGGGGCGCGGCTCGCGCGGCTTTGGCAGCACGTGCCTCAAGCCAGTTTTTGGCAGCAATGAGCAGCCCCAGGCCAATAAAGGCGCCGGGGGGCAGAATGGCCAGCAGGAAGCTGTAGCCGTCGGGCATGATATGGATCACCCAGGCTTTGGCATGCGGGCCGAACACCAGGTCGATGCCGGAAAACAGCGTGCCCTTGCCGAGCACTTCACGAATCGCGCCCAGCACCACCAGCACGCCGGACAGACCCAGGCCCATCATGGCGCCGTCCAGCATGGAGGCAAGCACGGGGTTTTTCGCGGCGAACGCCTCCGTGCGGGCCAGCACGATGCAGTTGGTCACGATCAGCGGCACGAAAATGCCCAGCACCAGATACAGGTCGTGCACATAGGCATTCATGGCCAGCTGCACTATGGTGACCAGCACGGCGATGATGAGCACATAGACGGGAATGCGCACTTCGTAGGGGATGAGGTTGCGCAAGAGGGAAATGGCGCCGTTGGACAGGGCCATCACCAGCGAGGTGGCCAGGCCCAGCCCGACGGCATTGACCACGTTGTTGCTGATGGCGAGCAGCGGGCACATGCCGAGCAGCTGGACCAGTGCGGAATTCTGCTTCCACAGGCCGTTAACGACGATATCGCGGTATTGTGACATCAGGCATGCCCTCCGTTTTGTGCCAGCAGTGCGGCCTTGTGCTGGCCGAAATATTGCAGGGTGAGTTTGACCGCCTTGACCACGGCGCGGGGTGAGATGGTGGCGCCGGCGTAATAGGCGAATACGCCGCCGTCCTTTTTCACCTTCCAGTTGTCCGGCGTGGGGTCGCTCAGGCTCTTGCCGTCAAACTGTTTGATCCAGTTGCTTTTGGCAAGTTCGATATAATCGCCCAGCCCCGGCGTTTCCTTGTCGTCGGTCACGCGCACGCCGGCCAATGAGCCGTCGGCCATCACGCCGACCAGCAGGTAGATGTTGCCGCTGTAGCCGTCGGGGGCGATGCTTTCGAACACCACGCCGACGGTTTTACCCCCTTTGCGCGCCTGATAGGCATTGCTGGGCGATTTGCTGCCGAGTGCGTCGGAGGGGGGCAGGGTAATGCGGGATTGCTGCAGGTCGTTGTCGAACGAGCCGGGCGGCAGCACTTCGGCAATCATGGCGTTGCGCGCCTTTTCTTCGGACGCGTTGATGATCGGGGCAGTCAATATTTGCGTGCCGGACAACAGAAAGGCGCCCGCCACGGCAAAGGCCAGCAAGGCCAAAGTGGTGCGCAGGGCGATGCGGGCAACGGTTTGCATCAGTCCGGGCTCCCTTTCTTATGGGCATTTTTATGGCCGAATACGGGCGGCTGGGTGTGGGCATCGATCAGCGGCACGCACAGGTTCAGCAGCAGGACGGCGAAGGCAACTCCATCGGGATAGCCGCCAAAGGTGCGGATGAAGAAGACCAGCAAGCCGATGCCGGCGCCGAAGATCAGTTTGCCGCGCGGGGTGGTGGCGCCGGTGACCGGGTCGGTGGCGATAAAGAAGGCGCCCAGCATGGCTGCGCCGGTGAACAGGTGAAATACCGGCGAGACGTAGCGGTCGGCGTCAATCATCCAGAACAGGCCGCTGACGGCGAACAGCGAACCGAGCATGGCGGCGGGGATATGCCAGGTGATGATGCGCTGCTGCCAGAGGAACAGGCCGCCGAACAGGTAACCCAGCGCGACCATTTCGCTGCCTTTGCCGCCCAGCAGGCCGAAAATGGGCTGTTTGACGATCTCGCCGAGGGTCAGGTCCAGTTTCAGCTGGGTCTTGGCGGTATCCAGCGGCGTGGCCATGGTCAGCCCGTCAAGCGGCGGGCTGCTGCCGAAGATCAGGCGGAAGCTTTCGCCCAGGCCGGGTGCGGCATGCAAACTGTCCGGCGTCAGCCACTGGGTCATGTAGGCGGGGAAGGAGATCAGCATGACGGCATAGCCGACCATGGCGGGGTTCAGCAGATTGTTGCCGATGCCGCCATACAGGTGTTTGGCCACCACGATGGCAAACAGGCAGGCCACGACAGTCAGCCACCACGGGGCGGTGGCGGGCAGCGACAGGGCCAGCAGCCAGCCGGTCACCAGCGCGCTGCCGTCGGCCAGAAAGGGGAGTACCGGCTGCCGGCGCAATTTCAGCATGACAGCTTCTGCAGCCAGTACGGTCAGGCTGGCCAAGACGATTTGCACCACCACGGCCGGGCCGAAGTAATAGATATAGGCAAACAGGGCGGGCAGCAGCGCCAGCATGACCTTGAGCATGATGACGTTGACGCTGATGGTCTGGCGAAACAGGGGAAGCCGCATGTTCAGTTACCTGTCGAGTCGGGAGGCTGCTGCGCCATTTCGCGGATTTTGGCGCGGCGGGCCTCGATTTCGGCAATTTCCTGCTGCTTCTCGGGCGGCAGGTTATCGGTGTTTTGGGGTTGGACCTGGGCTTTTTTGGCCTTGGCGCGCTCCAGCGCGGCTTCAATGGCCGCTTTCTTGGCGGCTTTTTCCGCTTCCGCGTCGCTGCCGGTTTCAGCCGGGGCTTCGGCGGTTTTCGCGCCGGCGGCTTTTTGCGCCAGCCGTTCGGCCCGTTCCTGTTTTTCCCGCTCCAGACGGAAGGTGCGGAACTCGTGCCGGTTGCGGGCCGTGTCGGCAGCGGTTTTTTCCTGTTCGCGGGCCCAGATTTCGCTCTTGGCAAAGCGGTAGTAATCGACCAGCGGGATATGGCTGGGACAGACGTAATCGCAGCAGCCGCACTCGATGCAGTCGAAAATGCCATATTCCTGCGTTTTGCCGAAATTGCGCGATTTGGCATGCCAGTACAGCTCGAACGGCTGCAGCTCGGCCGGACAGGCTTGCGCGCAGCGGCCGCAGCGGATGCACGGCATGGCGGGCGGGGCCGACGGGAACAGCGCCTCGGAGGCTGCGATCACGCAGTTCATGGCCTTGGTGACGGGCAAGCCCGGCGAAGTCAGCGGGATGCCCATCATCGGCCCGCCCATGATATAGCGCGCGGTGTCGGCTTTGGCGCCGCCCGCGGCTGTGAGCAGATGCTCGACCGGCGTGCCGATGAGCGCTTCGTAGTTGCCGGGCCGTTCGACATTGCCGCTCACCGTGACGATGCGTGACAGCATGGGCTCGCCCAGATGCACGGCGCGATGCAGGCTGTAGGCGGTGGCGACGTTGAAGACCTGCACGCCGATGTCGGTGGAGCGGCCGCCGGCAGGCGGCTCCTTGCCGGTCAGCACGCGTGTCAGCTGCTTGGCGCCGCCGCCGGGGTAAACGGTCGGAACGGCCACGACCTCCACCGGAAAGGTCACCCGGGCGGCAGCGGCCTGCATGGCGGCGATGGCTTCCGGTTTGTTGTCCTCGATGCCGATCAGCACTTCGGTCGGGTGCAGCATGTAGCCCATGATTTCGATGCCGCGCAGAATGTCTTCCGCCCGCTCCCGCATCAGGCGGTCGTCACAGGTGATGTAAGGTTCGCATTCGGCGCCGTTGATGATCAGCGTTTGCGTTTTTTGCCTGGCGCCGGGATTCAGTTTGATGAAACTGGGAAAGACGGCGCCACCGAGACCCACCACGCCCAGGTCGCGGATGCGGTTGCGCACGGCGGAGGGGTCCATTTCGCGGTAACGCAGCGGTTCATGCGTGAACCATTCGTCCTGGCCGTCCGCCTCGATGATCACGCACAGATCCGCCAGACCGGAAGGGTGGGGGACCGGGGCCGGCCCGACGGCGATTACCTTGCCCGAAGTGGGGGCGTGGATGGCGGCGGAAACGTAGCCTTCCGGCTGGCCGATGATCTGTCCCTTGAGGACGCGTTCACCGACGCTCACCAGCGGCTTGGCCGGGTTGCCGATATGCTGGCGCAGCGGCACAAACAGGCGCTCCGGCAGCGGCAGGCCGGCGATCGCCTGCTGGTTGGACTCGCTTTTATGCTGCGGTGGGTGCACGCCGCCGTTGAACTTCGCCAGTTTTCTCATTGCGGCTGCTTTTCCGTGGCGATGGGACGAATGGGAATGATCGGATATTTCCACTTCCAGTTGCTCAGCGTTTCGGCAATCGGCTGCATGGTGATGCAATCGACCGGGCAGGGCTCGACACACAGTTCGCAGCCGGTGCACTCGCTGGCGATGACGGTATGCATGTGCTTGGCCGCGCCGAGAATGGCGTCGACCGGACAGGCCTGGATGCAGAGGGTGCAGCCGATGCAGGTGTTCTCGTCGATGACGGCAACGGATTTGGGTTTTTCCTCGCCGTGCTCGGCGTTCAACGGCTTGTATTCGCGTCCCAGCAGTTCGGCCAGTTTGCGCACGCCTTCGTCGCCGCCGGGCGGACACTGGTTGATGTCGGCCTCACCGCTGGCGATGGCCGTGGCATAGGGTTTGCAGCCGGGGAAACCGCACTGGCCGCACTGGGTCTGCGGCAGGATGGCGTCGATCTTGTCCACCAGCGGGTCGCCTTCGACCTTGTAGCGTACCGAAGCAAAACCCAGCACGCTGCCGAGCAGCACAGCCAGGAAAACCATGACGAGAATGGCAGAGAGCATTTATTTGACCAGCCCCGCAAACCCCATGAAGGCAATGCTCATGAGTCCTGCCGTGATCAGCGCGATGGGCGTGCCCTTGAACGGCGCCGGCACATCGGCGCCTTCCAGCCGCTCGCGCATCGAGGCGAACAATACCAGCACCAGCGTGAAGCCAATGGCGCCGCCGGCGCCGTAAAACAGCGATTGCAGGAAGTTGTGGTTATTTTGCACGTTGAGCAGGGGGATGCCCAGCACGGCGCAGTTGGTGGTGATCAG
The DNA here is from genome assembly GCA_021851875.1 of Pseudomonadota bacterium. Classification (GTDB taxonomy): domain Bacteria; phylum Pseudomonadota; class Gammaproteobacteria; order Burkholderiales; family JAJZQI01; genus JAJZQI01. The sequence continues at coordinate 65,590 of JAJZQI010000003.1, forward strand.
CGGCAGGTAGATGCCGAGCACCTGATACAGCACGGGGCTGGTTTTCTGGATGAACATTTCAGTGAACTGCACGATGCCGGCGATGACGACAATGAAAGTCAGCGTGCGCAGGTAGAACAGCTCGGTGCCCAGCAGGTAATGATTGATCAGATAGCTGGCGCCGGAGGCGACGGTGAGCACAAAGGTGGTCGCCGCACCCATGCCGATGGCGGTTTCCAGTTTTTTCGACACGCCCATAAAGGGACACAGGCCAAGAATCTTGACCAGAACGATATTGTTGACCAGTACCGTGCCGATAAGGAGGAGGATATAGTCTTCCATTGCGCCCGCCAGTTTGCCGATGGGCTTATTATCCCTTGCCGGGCGCGCCGGAGGCAAGCATTGGTGAATTATGTCGCGTTAAGTTTTTGTCGTGCCAGGAGTTGCTCCAGCGGCTCCGGCTGACTGATGCCGTAGCCTTGCGCGAAGTCTACGCCAATGAGTTTGAGAATGTCGAGAATGGCATCGTTTTCCACAAATTCTGCGATGGTTTTTTTGCCCATGACGCGGCCGATGTGGTTAATGCTCTGAACAAAGGCCCGGTCCAGCGGGTCGCTGACAATGTCGCGCACGAACACCCCGTCGATCTTGATGTAATCGATCGGCAAGTGTTTGAGGTAGGCGAACGAGGACATGCCCGAGCCGAAATCGTCGAGCGAGAAACTGAAGCCCAATGCTTTCATTTCGCGAATGAATTGGGTGGCAATGGATAAATGGCTGATGGCGGCTGTTTCGGTAATTTCAAAACAAATCCGCCTGGTATCCAGCGGCAAGGCGGCCAGTTCCTGCCGAATGAAGTCGCTGAACGATTCGTCGGCCAATGACTGACCGGACAAGTTGATCGAAAAACCGAGGGCGGCACTTGTCCGGGCCGCCTTGAAGCTGTGGCGCACGACCCAGCGGTCAATTTCACCCATCAGGCCGAAACGCTCGGCGGCCTGTATGATGGCTGCCGGGGCTTTGAGCTGGCCCTGTTCGTCGATAAAGCGCACCAGGATTTCGTAATGGCTGCTGCCGTTCTGCACGGGGCGGATTTCCTGGGCATACAGAACCAGGCGGTTTTCCTTGATCGCTGCACGGATACCTGCCGCCGCCTCCAGTTCCTTGACCTGGACATCGCTGCTGTCAGTATCCTGCTGGTAAAGATGGACGCGATTGCGGCCCTTGCGTTTTGCTTCATAACATGCCATGTCGGCGGCCGACATAATGCCGGCGGCGGACATATTGCCGGCATTGAATATGACCAGCCCGATTGAAACGCCCACGTCAAAGAATTTGCCCTCCCAGGCAAAGCGGTATTCGGCAATCGTGCCACGCAATTGCTCGGCGATTTCCAGCGCACGCGGCGTGGGACAATTGTCCAGCAGGATGCCGAATTCATCGCCGCCCAAGCGGGCCAGCAAGTCGGCCTGACGGATTTCTTTCTGCATCAGATTGCCCAGCTGGCGCAGCAATTCATCGCCGGCGGTATGTCCTACCGTGTCATTCACCAGTTTGAACTGGTCAAGATCGATGTACAGGCAGGCCTGGCTTTCTCCGGCCGGCGAAGACTCCAGTTCATGCAAACGCAGTTCGAAGGCGTAGCGGTTGGCCAGGCCGGTGAGCACGTCGTGGGAGAGCTGCCAGATCATCTGCTTGGACATGGCGCGCTTTTCCGATACGTCGTGAAATACCATGACGGTACCGATCAGTTCATGCGTGTGGCTGAAGATCGGCGCGGCCGAATCTTCCACCGCATACTGGCGGCCGTTGCGTGCGATCAGTGCAGTGTGTTCCAGCATGTCGACGGTGGCGCCTTCTCGCCGGCATTGTTCAACCGGATTTTCCAGGTTGCTGCCGGTTTCCTCATTGATCAGCGTCATGATGCGATGCACGGGCAGGCCGATTGCTTCGTATTGCGGCCAGCCGGTGAGGTGCTCGGCAATTTTGTTCATGAAGGTGACGCGTCCCTCGGCGTCGGTGGTAATGACCGCATCGCCGATGGATGAGAGGGTGATTTGCGCCAGTTCCTTTTCTTCGAACAATTGCGTTTCGAGCAGTTTTCTGTGGGTGATATCCGTATTGATGCCGGTCATCCGTACTGGTTCTCCCGCCGTGTTGCGAATAACCGCACCGCGGTCCATGACCCAGAAATAATAACCGTCCTTGTGGCGGGTACGGTATTCGACGTCATAGATCTCGGATTCGCCTGCCAGATGCCGGGCGAGCGCTTGTTTGACGCCAGCCAGATCGTCCGGATGGACATGGTCCTCCCAGGTTCGCGGCGAATCGCTCAATTCATTCGGCTGGTAGCCGCGCAGACTTTTCCATTGATTGGAGAAATACACGTGATTGTGCAAATCCCAATCCCACAGCCCGATATTGGCGTTGCGCAAGGTCATGTCGAAGCGGGCTTCGTTTTTTGCCAGTTCCTGGCGGGTCGATTCGAGGTCCTGTTCGCGGCTGGCGAGACGGTCCAGCATGGTGTTGAAGTCATCCGCCAGGCAGGCGGCTTCGTCTTCTCCGGGCAGCTCCACACGGGCATTCGTCGCGCCGTGTTTTACTTTGTCCATGGTCTGACGCAGGGTGTCGAGGCGGCGGGTCAGGCGCTGGGCCATCAGCCAGGCCAGTATGCTGCCTATCAGAATGGCCAGCAGCGTGTAGGCCATGCCGTTAATGCTGGCCTGACGCAATTTGCTGAGCGTGGCTTTCTCGGTCATGCCGATGCGGGCCCAGCCGATGATCTGACGGTTTACCGTGATCGGCGCGGCCCCGTCGGACAAGGCCTGGCTGCGCGCACTCCAGAAAAAGGTGCGGGACTGCAGCATCGCGCGGCTCTTTGCGTCGACCAGCGTCTTGCCGATCTTCGAACTGTCGCTGTGTGCCAAGACTACGCCGGCCGGATCGACCAGCATGGCGTAGCGGATTTCCGGATCTTTGTTCTGCGCATTGATCAGCTCGGACATGCCGGCGTAGTCGCGCGACAGTACCCAGGCAGAAGCGGCAACCGAAAGGTTTTCCGCGCGGATGCGGGTCTGGTCGAGCTGACGCTGCAACAGGAAGTCACGCTGACGCTCGACCAGGTCGTAGACAAAAATGCTCATCATCACGGCATGCACCAGCACAACACCGAGAATCAGCTGGCGCCGCAACGATTTATTCAGAAAACGCAACACGATCAGTCCTGTCTGCCTCTTTGGCCGGGTTGGCGTTCATAGGTATCCAGCGGGCGCACCTCGCGGCTGAATATGCGGATGAACTGGCGTACCGGTTCGTACGTGCGGTCATCAGCCGTTGCAAAGGGGTACATGCCCATTTTCTGCAGTACGGCACGGCCCGCTGTTGTGTTCGGCATATCCAGCAATACGGCACGGACTTGCTTGACGATGCCGGCGGGAACGTCGTCACGCGCCATTAATGAATTGTTGATGAGGGGGGGCGTCTCCCAGACGACGACAAGTTGCGCCGCTTCCTCCGGATGCGCCTTGATGAAGTTGCGCCAAGGAGGCTGCCAGGTTGAGGCGAGGTCCGATTGCTTGTGGTAGGTCGCGAGTATGGACGATTCTTGCGAACCGACATAGAGGTTGGTGACGTCTGTGCTGACGTCGATGCCATGATCCTGCAGGAACTTTTGTGACAGCATGGTGGCGGCTATGGCGGTCGGGGCCGGGTATGAAATGGTTTTACCCTTGAGTTGACTGAAAGAGTGAATGCCGCTATCGCGCCGGGCAATAAGAATGCCATGGAAGTCCGCATCTGCACCCATTTTGGCAAAAACATGATAGCCGTTTAGTTGACCCAGTAAGGTTTGGTATGGGTTGGGCAGAAGAAACTCAACCGAGCGCCGACGGATTTTATCTTCAAAGGCCGCGTAATCACGCGATGCCTCCAGTTTGAATTTGGCATCGGGAATGCGCTCGCTCAGATAATCCGTCAGCGGACCAAACACGCTGGCGAGCATTTCTGGATTGTAAAGCGGGTGTACGGCGAAACGGTAGATTGTCCGGTCTTGTCGCGTTTCGGCGTAATGCGGCGCATAGTTCTGCGCTTCAGGTTTACCGCAACCGCTGGCAAGCAGGGTCAGACCTGCCAGCAATAACAGTTGCCATGCCCTGATCCAGTGAGGCATTCGATGATCCTGCTGTAGTGAAGTAAGAGATTTTTTAGTTATGAGTTAAATCTAGCTTGTGCGCTAGCCGTTGTCAAAAGCCGTGGGTCAGGTTTTTTTCGTTCCGGCCAGATCTTCCTCCAGCCCTGGGTAGGTGATTTCTCCGGCATGAATGTTCAGTCCTGCAGCCAGGCCCGGATGGCCGTCGAGGGCGCTCAGGCCATTCCGTGCGAGCATTTGCACATAGGGACGGACGGCCTGCGTCAGCGCCAGCGTCGAGGTGCGGGCAACGGCGGCGGGCATGTTGGCGACGCAGTAATGCACTACACCGTGCGCCAGGTAGACGGGCTCGCTGTGCGTGGTGGGGTGCGACGTTTCGCTGATGCCGCCCTGGTCGATGGAAATGTCCACCAGGACGGCGCCTGCGGGCAGCAGGCGCATATGCTCCGCAGTCAGCAGACGCGGGGCGTGGCGACCGGGGACATAGGCCGCACCGATGACGGCATCGGTGTTCGGCAGCAGGCGGCGCAGGGTATCGTCGTGCGAGAAGCCGGTCTTGAGGGCCGGGCCGAAACGCTGCTGCAGCTCCCGCAGGCGAGCCGGGTTGCGGTCCAGCAGGGTCACGTCGGCCCCCATGCCGAGGGCGATTTGCGCGGCATTGCTGCCCGCCATGCCGCCGCCGATGACGAGCAGGCGAGCCGGCTCGACCCCCGCCGCGCCGGCGAGCAGGACGCCGCGCCCCTGTTGCGGCAGGGTCAGGTAATGAGCGGCATACTGGGTCGCCAGGCGACCGGCGATTTCCGACATGGGGGCCAGCAGAGGGGTGTGACCTGCCCGGTCGGAAATCGTTTCGAAGGCGATGGCGCTGACCTGCCGTTGAATCAGCTCCTGCGCCAATTCCGGCGCCGCCGCCAGGTGCAGGTAGCAAAACAGCAGCTGGCCGGGACGCAGCAAGGGATACTCCGCGGCTTGCGGTTCTTTGACCTTCAGCACCAGATCGGCGGCATAGACATCAGCCGCCTTGCCCAGCCGGGCGCCGGCGGCCATATAGTCGGCATCGCTGAAACCGATGGCTTTACCCGCGCCATGTCCTACCGTGACGCGGTGTCCATCGGCCACATATTCGGCAACGTCGGCCGGCGTTGCCCCGACGCGGAACTCATGGTCTTTGATTTCTGCTGGAATGCCGATATGCATGCTCGTTCTCCTCGGGCATTTTCATCATAGCAGCACGATCGCCGGCTTGCTGCCGCGGATCAGCGGACGGCCAGCAGCTCCACCTCGAACAGCAGCGCCGCATTCGGCGGGATAACGCCGCCGGCGCCGTATGCGCCGTAGCCCATTTCGGACGGGATGATCAGGGTGCGCTTGCCGCCCACCTTCATGCCGGCGACGCCGACATCCCAGCCCTGAATGACCCGGCCGGCGCCCAGCGGGAAGACGAACGGCTCGCCGCGTTCAACCGAGCTGTCGAACATGTCGCCGCGGCCGTCCGGCTGGCCGGCGTCGTACAGCCAGCCGCTGTAGTGAACGGTGACACGGGTGGAGGGCGTCGCCTCGGTACCGTCGCCAATCACGTGATCGATGGTAATGAGTTCAGTTACGGTGCTGGGCAGATCCATTATTGTTTCCTTGCGTACGTGGATGGGGCGATTATTTCAGGTTTTGCAGGGCGTCGGCAACTTCGCGCACCAGCCCAGGACCGCGGTAAATGAGACCGGTGTAGATTTGCACCAGACTGGCCCCCGCATGCATTTTCTCTGCCGCGTCGGCGCCAGACAGGATGCCGCCCACGCCGATGATGGGGAGGCGGCCCTGCAGGTGCTGCGACAGTTGGCGGATCACCGCGGTGGAGGACGCTCTGACCGGGGCGCCGGAAAGGCCGCCGGTTTCGTTGCCATGCGGCAGATGGGCCACGGCATGGTGGTCAATCGTCGTGTTGGTGGCGATAACACCATCAAACTTGTGTTTCAGCAGCAGCTCGGCAATATCGGCGATCTGTTCGCCGGTCAGATCGGGCGCGATCTTCAGCGCAATCGGCGTGTATTTGCCGTGCTGGCTGGCCAGCTTGTCCTGTTCTTCCTTCAGCAGCGACAGCAGCTTTTCCAGCGCATCGCGTTCCTGCAGCTGACGCAGATTCCTGGTGTTGGGCGAGGAAATGTTGACCGTGACATAGGAGGCATTGGTATACACGCGGCGCAGGCAATGCAGGTAGTCTTCATGCGCGTTTTCCACCGGCGTGTCGAAGTTCTTGCCGATGTTGATGCCCAGCACGCCCTTGAATTTGGCGTAATACTCGACATTGTGGATCAGCGCCTCGACGCCGTGGTTATTGAAGCCCATGCGGTTGATGATGGCCTGCGCCTTGGGCAGGCGGAACAGGCGGGGTTTAGGGTTGCCCGGCTGGGGGCGGGGGGTGACGGTGCCGATTTCCAGAAAACCGAAGCCCAGTTGCGCCAGCGCACGAATGTAATCGCCGTTCTTGTCCAGCCCGGCTGCCAGACCCACCGGATTGGGGAATTCGATGCCCATGACGGTTCGGGGACTGTTGGGGACCGGCAGCGAATGCAGCAGGCCGAGCGCATTCATGCGGTTGAGCACGGCAAGCGTGAGATTGTGCGACGTTTCAGCATTCAGCTGAAACAGAAATGGACGTAGCAAAGAATACATGAAATCAGATCACAGTTAATTAAGATGGCTAAAGCTTGAAAGTGCCTGCCAGTATAGTCTCTCTAAATGAAAACGGCGTGGCAAAAGCCACGCCGTTTTCATGGGTTGCCGTTTCAGGCCGATTTGGCCGTGCGGCGCAGACGTGACTGCAGACGTCGGGCCAGTTCGCCGAACAGTTCGGTCTGGGTCGGGTGCGGGAAGATGGCTTCCGCCACCTGGCTCAGCGTCATGCCGCCGGACACCATCATGACGGCCGCGCCGATCAGGGTGTCGGTGTGGTCGGCCAGGAAGTGCACGCCGATGATCTTCTGGCTGGCCTTGTCGGCCACCAGCTTGATCATGCCGGCGGTTTCCAGCGCGATCATGGCCTTGGCGTCGATGCTCATCGGCATCTTGGCTTCCACCGCGTCGATGCCCTTGGCCTTGGCTTGCGCCACTGACAGGCCGACAAAACCGGCTTCCGGACGGCTGAAGGTCACGCCGCAATCCAGATCCTGGTTGTACTTGCGCGGATGGCCGGTCAGGCCGGATGCGGCAACGCGGCCTTGGGTGGCGGCTGTGTGCGCCAGCATGTAACCGCCGATCACGTCGCCCACCGCGTAGATGTGCGGCGTGCTGGTGCGGCAGGACAGGTCGGTCTTGATGGCCGCGCCATCGAGCGCCACGCCGGCCGATTCCAGATTGAGCTTGCTGGTATCCGGGCGCTTGCCGGTGGCCATCAGCACGTAGTCGCAGGCGAATTCGTGGGTCTTGCCTTCGCCGTCGGCGTACTTGATCAGCATATTGCCCGGCGTACCGGAAATTTCGCTGATCTTGGCGGAAGCCACAACCGGGAATTCGGCGGTCAGGATGGTGGTCAGCTGCTTGGCGATTTCGTCTTCGATCTCGGCCAGGATGCGGTCTTTCGCTTCCAGCATGAGGATCTCGGCGCCGAAATCGCGCCAGATCTGCGCCATTTCCACACCGATCACGCCGCCGCCGACGATACCCAGACGCTTGACCGGCTTATCCAGGTTCCACACGGTGTCGGAAGTAATCACGCCGCCGGAAGTGAGGCTTTCCCTGGCGCCCGGAATCGGCGGTACGAACGGCGGCGCGCCGGTGGCGATCACCGCCGCGCCGAAGGTGACCTTGTAGGCGTCGCCCTGGGCCGGCTGGATTTCCGCGGTGTGCGCGTCGATGAAGCGGGCAAAGCCTTCGCGTACGTCGATTTTCACACCTTTGTCGGTCTTCAGCGCCATTTCGCCGCGGGTCTGCAGAATGCCCTTGCGGTGCGCTTCCAGCTTGTCCCACACCATCTTCGGCTGGCTGGTGCCGTCCACGCCCTTGTCGGCATCATGCGCGCGGTCGCGGATGATGTCGGCTGCGTGGCGCCAGGCCTTGGACGGGATGCAGCCGCGCCAGAGGCACTCGCCGCCGGGCAGCGGGGCATTGTTGACCATCATCACCTTGACGCCGTGTTCGGACAGGTCGCGGGCGCAATCTTCGCCGCCGGGGCCGCCGCCGATCACCAGCACTTGAACATCCCAATTACCTTCCGGAATGGCCGGACCGGCCGGCTGTACGCCTTCCATCCAGGAATCCGGGTTTTCGATGATCTGCTTCAGGTCAGCCAGGTAGGCGGCTACGTGCGCACCGTTGACCACACGGTGATCGCCGGAAATGGTGACCGGCATGCCTTGCTCGGTGGTGGCGGCAATCGCCATGATGGCGGCGATGCCCGGGGTCGGGATAGCGGTGAAATGCGACACCCCGAACATGCCCATATTGGAGATGGTGAAGGTCGGGTTGGCGTACTCGGCCGGCGCCAGCTTGCGCGCGCGGGCGCGCGGCATCAGGTCGTTCCATTCGTTTTGCAGGGTTTCCAGCGATTTCTGCTCGATGTTGCGCAGAATCGGCACCACCAGACCGCCGCCGTCGGACGCCACGGCAATACCGTAGTCGTGGTTGTCACGCTCGACGATGCGGTCGATCGGCTGGTAGGCATAGTTCATCATCGGGTGCTTGCCCATGGCCACGGAACAGGCCTTGGCGATGGCGACGGTGACGGATACCTTGCGCGCCTTGGCGGCGGCAATCAGTTTGCCCGGCTGGATGTTGACCGTGACGTAGAAGGTCGGGATGGTCAAGGAAGCGGTCATGGAATGCGATACCGCTTTTTCCATGGCGGTCATGGCGCGCCCGTTGCCGGGGATCTGCACCTGCGGCAGGGTGTGTGCCACTTCCGCCATGGACGGACGGGCCTTGGCCACGTCGGCGGCGACGATCACGCCATCCGGGCCGGAGGCGGATACGCTGGCCAGGTCCACGCCGGTCTGGCCGGCCAGCTTGCGCGCATACGGGGTGGCGTGGCGGTTGGCCGGACGGGCGGCCGGCGCAGCGCCGGTCTGAGGGATGTGGCTGGTGTCCACCTGGTGTGCCGGAGCGGCAGCAACCGGTGCAGCCGCCTTGGGCGCGGCATGGCCTTCGCTGCTGGCGACCACCTTATGGTCCTTGGAAAGGGTCACTTCACCGGTGTGGACCTTGTCTTCGCTCTCGACAATGAAGCCCATCGGGTGGCCGACCGGAATCACGCTGTCGACGCCGGCGATCGGGCCGGACAGGTAGCCTTCCTGGAACACTTCCACGTCCATGATGGCCTTGTCGGTTTCTACCGTGGCGACGATGTCGCCGCGGTTGATTTTCTCGCCCGCCTGTTTTTCCCAGGTCACCACGGTGCCTTCGGTCATGGTGTCGGACAGCTGCGGCATCAGGATCGGCGCGCCGGCGTCGTGCGGAATGATGTCTGCATCCACCTTGCGGGTCACCACTTCTTCCTTGGCGATGGCGACATCGCCGGCGGTGTCGCTGACATAACCGAGCGCGGCGCCTACCGGTACGGTGGCGCCCAGTTCGGCCAGCGGGCCGCAGAGGTAGCCGTCGGCAAAGACCTCCACATCCATGATGGCTTTGTCGGTTTCGACAGTAGCGACGATGTCACCGCGGTTGATTTTCTCGCCCGCCTGTTTTTCCCAGGTCACCACAACCCCTTCCGTCATGGTGTCGGAGAGTTGCGGCATGGTGATGACGTAATGTGCAGACATGCTGTAAATCCTTGTGAGTGGCGCGTAAAGTTTAAGGGGCGAGGGCAGGTTTTATCCCGCTTGCCTCACCCCTTACGCCCTGTCATTTTTTATGCTTTGCCAAACATTTTCAGAACAGCCTGGACGATGTCCTTGGCGCTCGGAACAGCCGCTTTTTCCAGCGTGTGGTTGTACGGAATCGGCACGTTCTTGGCCGATACGCGCACCGGCGCGGCATCCAGTTCGAAGAAGCATTCCTCGTTGATGATGGCCATCACTTCGGAGCCCACGCCAACCGGCGCTTCGGCTTCCTCGGCGATCAGTGCGCGGTGGGTCTTGGCAACGGATTTCTTGATGCCGGCACGGTCCAGCGGGGCCAGCGAGTACAGGTCCACCACTTCGGCATTGATGCCGTGCTGCTTGTTGAGGATTTCAGCTGCCTGCAGACACCAGTGAACGGATACGTTGTAGCCGAACAGGGTGATGTCGCTGCCGGGACGGGCCACTTCGGAGCCTTCCAGCGGCAGGAAATATTCTTCATCCGGCACTTCGCCCTTCATGTTGTACATGAGTTCGTGTTCGTTGATGAACACCGGGTCGTTGCTGCGGATGGCGGACTTGAGCAGACCGTAAGCCTGGCGCGGGTTGGATGGAGTCACAACGCGCAGACCGGCAATACCCATGAAGACTTTTTCCATACGGGCGGAGTGCTGCGCGCCCAGCTGGTGCGCGCAACCGCCGGGAGAGCGCACGACAATCGGTGCTTCCAGCTGTCCGCCGGACATGTAGCGTACTTTGGCGGCGGAGTTGAACAGCTGATCCATTGCCAGCCAGGCAAAGTTGACCGACATGATTTCCACAATCGGGCGCACACCGAGGAAACCGGCGCCAACGGCCAGACCGGTAAAGCCGCCCTCGGAAATCGGCGTGTCCATCACGCGTTTTTCGCCGTATTTTTCATACAGGCCCTTGGTGGCCTTGTAGGTGCCGCCGGCCACGCCGATGTCTTCACCCATACAGATGACCAGCGGGTCACGCGCCATTTCTTCGTCGTGGGCGCGCAGAACCGCTTCCCAGAACATGATTTCAGCCATGCTTATTCCTTCCTTGGGTTCCGGCTCAGTCGGCCAGCACGTATTTTTCGAGATCGGCCACGTTCGGCTCCGGGGACTCCTCGGCGAACTTGACCACTTCGTTCTCGATGTAGTTGTCGATTTCCTTTTCCATGGCGGTGAATTCATCCATGGTGATCTGGCCGGCTTCGATCAGACGGTCGCGCAGAATGAAAATCGGATCGCGTTTCTTCCAGTGCTCTTCTTCCTCGCGGGTACGGTAGCCGCGCGAGTCGGACATGGAGTGGCCGCGATAGCGGTAGGTCATCAGCTCGAGGAAGTAGGGGCCCTTGCCGCTGCGCACATGATCAACCGCCTTGCGCGCCGCGTCGTATACCACGTCGATATCCTGACCATCCACCTGGTTGGCTTCGATATTGTAGGCGCACATGCGCTTGTACTGGTCGGTGACAGAGGTGGAACGGTCAATGGCGGTGCCGATGCCGTACAGGTTGTTCTCGCACACGAACAGCACCGGCAGTTTCCACAGCGCGGCCATGTTCATGGTTTCGTGGAAAGCGCCCTGGTTGTTGGCTGCATCGCCCAGGAAACAGATGGCGATTTCGTCGCCGCCCTTCAGTTGAATGGCCTTGCCCATGCCGGCAGCCAGCGGGAAGGGGCCGCCTACCAGCGCATAACCGCCCATGAAGCGGTTGGGGGCGTCGAAAATGTGCATGGAGCCGCCGCGGCCCTTGGAGCAGCCGGTCTCCTTGCCGTACAGCTCGGCCATGACGGCTTTCGGGTCGGCGCCGCACAGAATGGCGTGTACGTGATCGCGATAACCGGTGATCACATAATCATGGCCGGGGCGGGCGGCTTCCATCACGCCAAAGGCACAGGCTTCCTGGCCCGGGTAGAGGTGCAGGAAACCGCCGATCTTGCGTTCGATATAGGCCTGGTAGCAGCGTTCCTCGAAGCGGCGCGCCAGCACCATTTTGCGCAGAACCTGCTTTTTGTCTTCCAGTTTCATCCGTGATTCCTTCAAGCGACTTATCTTGAGTGTCGGCATCGTTGTTTCGTCTTGATTCTGCCGCCTGTACCATGTACAACGGTCGAGCGATGTCCGACTGTAATTCTCTATTTACCCTAATGATATCGGGCCAAACAAACTTGCTATCATTACGAAGTTGAGCGATTTGGTCAAGTTAAACTTGCGCGAATTGCTCCCTTTTGCGGAGCGGTTTTTATGATAAAAATACTTGAAAATGAACTGGTTAGCTTGAAGCGTGAGGGGCAGGTCCTGTGTCTGCTGCCGGCAGAGGAAAAAGCCGGTTTTCCGGCGGAAGAGCTGGTGCGGCGGGTGCGGCAATTGCTCAAGCGCAAAGGCGGCAAATGGGCGGATTTGGCCAAGACGCCGCTGGCAGGGGATTTGCCGGAAGGCGGCAGGGTTGTCTGGCTGAGTTGCGCTGCGGGGAAATCCGCCTTTGAGCGCCAGTCCTTGTTGGCCAAGGCCGCTCGGCTGCTGCTCGAAGAGCGGCCCAAACGGGTGGCCGTGGTGGCGGGCGAGGCGCAGGCGCAGTGGCTGCAGGACGCACTGTATGTGCTGCAGGTGAATGCGGCCGCCTTGCCGAGCAGCAAGCGCGACAGCGAAAAAACCAGTTTGCGGGAAATTGCCGCATACGGCGCCCAGGTCGAAAACGCGGCCATGGCAATGGCAGTCGCACAGGGCAACACCCTGGCGCGCAGTCTCACGGCGTTGCCGGCCAATCAGCTGACGCCTGCGCTATACCGGCAGCGCGTGCGCGAGCTGGCAAAGCAGCAGGACTGGGAGATTGAAGAATATGATCTGAAGCAACTGCGCAAAATGGGGGCGGGCGCCTTTGTCGCCGTGGCGCAGGGCAGCCAGGACGACGGCGCGGCCATCGTCAGGATTACCCGTAAAGGTGAAAAAGGCGCCGGCAAGGTGGGGCTTGTTGGCAAGGGTATCTGTTTCGATACCGGTGGGCACAACCTCAAACCGGCCCGCTACATGCACGGCATGCATGAGGATATGAACGGTTCGGCGGTCGTGTTGGGCATCCTGCTGGCGGCCGATATGGCTGGGTTGCCACAACAAATCACCGGCTGGCTGGCTCTGGCGGAGAATCATATCAGTCCGACGGCCTACAAGCAGAACGAAGTGGTCAAGGCGCTCAACGGCGATACCATCGAAATTGTCCATACCGATGCGGAAGGCCGCATGGTGCTGGCCGATACCCTGACGCTGGCATCGCGCGCCAAGCCCGATGTGCTGCTTGATTTTGCGACCTTGACCGGCAGTTGCATCACGGCTCTGGGCAATCGCTATTGCGGTTTGTTCGGCAACGACGAACGCTGGCTGGATAAGGCGCTCAAGGCGGGGAAGGAAAGCGGCGAGCGCTTGTGTGCCTTTCCGTTCGACGGCGATTACGACGCGGCGCTGGAGAGCAAGGTGGCCGACGTGAAGCAGTGTACGCTGGACGGGGATGCCGACCACATTCTGGCGGCGCGTTTTTTGTCGCGCTTTGTGGAAAAGCAGGTGCCCTGGCTGCATGTCGATCTGGCGGCCAGCCGCAATGAGGGCGGACTGGGTGCGCTGACGACGGATTTGACCGGTTTCGGGGTGGCCTGGTGTATCAGGCTGCTGTCCTAGCCGGGGGTGCCGGCCTGCTCCCGCAGGCTGCAATACCAGGTGTTGCGGCCGGCCCGTTTGGCTTCGTACATAGCCGAGTCGGCCACCTTGACGATGTCGTCCACCGTCCTGGCGTCGCGCGGGTAAATGGCAATGCCGATGCTGGCGCCGATCTGCACGGTGTCGCTCAAAATGCTAAAGGGCAGACTCAGCTGGCTGATGATTTTCTCCGCCACCTGGATGGCGGCCTGGCAGTCGCGCACTTGTTGCAGAATGACGGTGAACTCGTCGCCGGCAATGCGGGCAACCGAGTCGCTGTCGCGCACGGTCTGCGTCAAGCGGCTGCTGACCTGGCACAGCAGTTCGTCGCCGGCCGCATGGCCTAGCCGGTCATTGACCTGCTTGAACAGATCAAGATCGATAAAGAACAGGCATATGGTTTCGTCGTTGCGCTTGGCCAGGTGCACCGCCTGTTCCAGCCGATCATAGAACAGCAGGCGGTTGGGCAATCCCGTCAGCGTGTCGTGGTGCACCATGTATTCCAGTTTTTGGGTGGCCTCGCGCCTTTGCATCTCAGCCATGGCGCGGTCGGTCACATCGCTCATGGTTAGCAGCAGATTGCTGATCTCGCCCTGATCATCAATGATCGGATACAGCGCCCAATCCCAGTAGCTGACCCTTCGTTCAGGATGATCCTTGTGCTCCACGGTTTTGGCATGGGCAAAATACGGTTCGCCTGCTTGGCGGACAAAGCGAAAGATCTCCATATCTTCGGCATCCGGAAACAGGCCGAAATGATTTTTACCGACGTAATAATCGGGTGTCCGATTGTCTGCCTCGGCATAAGCTGTATTCACGCGGATGTAATTGAAGTTCGCATCCATGTAGGCAATCTTGCCTGGCAGGCTGGAAAAAATTTTTTCCAGCAGGCTGTTTGCCTGACTCAGCTGCTCCTCGACTTGTTTGTAGGCGGAAACATCGTGCAACACGGCTGTGAAGGTGCTATGCCGCCCGTGGCGGACTTCGCTGACAGCCAGCTCCAGCGGAAAGATTTCACCGTTGGCGCGTTGTCCCTGCAACTGGCGTTTTTGTCCTATGACGCGAGCGATATGGGTTTTTAAATAGCGCTGCAGATGAGCATCATGCTGACTTCGGTAGGGCTCGGGCATCAGGATGCTGACGTTTTTGCCAATAACCGACTCGTCGGGATAGCCAAAAATATTTTCTGCCGAAGGGTTGAAGGTGATGATAGTGCCTTCTTCGTCAATGGAAATAATGGCTTCGCCAGCCGATTCGATGATCGCGTGGCTTTCAGCGTAGGCTGTTTCATATGCCGAGTTGAGTGGACGGAAGAACCACAGCCACAGCAGGGGGGCGCAGATCAGGCTGAGCAGCAGCGGGTCGAACAGAATGGCAAAGAGCGGGGGAGGTTCCTGTTCATCCAGCGTGAGCGGGATCAGAAACATGATAGCTGTTTCCGCTGTAGCGATAATCAGCAGAAGGCCAATAAACAACTGCAGCGGTGAATGATTATTGTGTTTCATGGCTCCTGGGGCTGACGCCGTCAGCGCACAACATTCATTTCAGCATAGCAGGTTTGCGCCGCCACATTGCGGCAAGCGATCAGGGCGCGGGGCCGAAATGCGCCAACAGCTTCTCGCCGTCCGGCAGGCTGGCGGAATCGGGATAAAAGGCGCTTTCGCCCGTGCTGATGGCTTTTTGCAGCCAGGGCCGGCATGTGCCGCACTCGATGCTGGCGCCGGTGGACAGGGCGATCAGGTCGATGTCGGGGCCCAGCACATGGGTCATTTCCAGCAGTTCGGCAAAGCTGATTTGCTTGCAGACGCAACGGTCGATGCGAATTCGCGGCACGGCAGTGTTTTCCGGCTGTGTTAAAATTGCCATTATTCTAATGCAAACGGGCACGCTCTCCCATGTCTGGCAATACCTTCGGCACACTCTTCACGGTCACGTCTTTCGGCGAATCGCACGGTCCCGGCATCGGTTGCGTGGTGGATGGCTGCCCGCCCGGGATGGCGCTGAGCGAGACTGATATCCAGCTGGAACTCGACCGCCGTAAACCGGGTACCAGCCGGCATGTGACGCAGCGCCGCGAAGCGGATGAGGTGGAAATCCTCTCCGGCGTGTTCGAAGGCAAAACCACCGGCACACCCATCGCCCTGCTGATCCGCAATACCGATCAGCGCAGCAAGGATTACGGCAATATCGCCCAGACCTTTCGCCCGGGACACGCCGACTACTCCTACTGGCACAAATACGGCATCCGCGATTACCGCGGCGGCGGCCGTTCCTCCGCGCGCGAGACCGCTGTGCGGGTGGCGGCCGGCGCCATTGCCAAAAAATGGCTGAAGGAAAAATACGGCGTGCTGATTCGCGGCTATATGACGCAGATCGGCGACAAGGTCATCCCGTTCAACAGCTGGGACGAGGTGGGCGAAAACCCCTTCTTCGCTCCCAACAACGCCATTGTGCCGGAGCTGGAAGACTATATGGATTCGGTTCGTAAGGCGCTCGATTCGGTCGGCGCGCGCCTGCGGGTGGTAGCGGAAAATGTGCCGGTCGGCCTGGGCGAGCCGGTGTTCGACCGGCTGGATGCGGAAATCGCCTACGCCATGATGAGCATCAACGCCGTCAAGGGCGTGGAAATCGGCGCCGGCTTCGACAGCGTGGCCCAGCGCGGCTCGGTGCACAGCGACGAATTGACGCCGCAAGGTTTCGCCAGCAATCACGCCGGCGGTATTCTGGGCGGCATCTCCACCGGCCAGGATATCGAAGTCTCCATCGCCATCAAGCCGACTTCCAGCATCGCCCAGTCGCGCCGTTCCATCAACCTGCAGGGCGAGGCGGTGATGATGGAAACCCACGGGCGGCATGATCCCTGCGTCGGTATTCGCGCCACTCCCATCGCCGAAGCCATGCTGGCTCTGGTGTTGATGGATCACGCCTTGCGCCAGCGGGCGCAAAATGCCGATGTGGTGGTGAGCACGCCGCGCATTCGCGGTCGTATCGGCGACTGAAGCGCGACCGGGGCGCCTGCCGGGCGCCCCGGCCGGCAACGATATGCTGCATAACGTACCCTACTGGCGCCTGTCCGGTTTCTATTTTTTCTATTTTGCCTTTGTCGGCATCATGTCGCCCTACTGGGGGCTCTATCTCAAGTCGCTCGGCTTCGCCTCGACGCAGATCGCCGTGCTGATTTCCCTTGCTACCGTGATGCGCATGTTCGCGCCGACCCTATGGGGCTGGCTCGCTGACAAGCGCGGCAAACGGGTGGATATTGTCCAGCTGTCGGCTTTGCTGGCGCTGTTTTTCTTTCTTGGCGTGTTTGTCGACAGTCATTTTTCCTGGCTGTTCGTGGTGCTCGCGCTGATGAGCTTTTTCTGGAGCGCCTCGCTGCCGCTGGTGGAGGCGCTGACCTTATCCCATCTGAAAGACGCCGCACATCATTATGGCCGGGTGCGCTTGTGGGGCTCCGTCGGTTTTATTTTTATGGTGGTGGGGTTGGGGTACTGGCTCGATTTTCATCCTGTCGGCACCATACCTTGGTTTGTGCTCGGCAGCCTGGCCGGCTTGCTGCTGCTGTCGCGCCATATTCCCGAGGGGCAGGTTGCCCCGCATGGTCACAAACAGGGCAGCATCTGGCATGTGCTGCGTCAGCCGGAAGTGCTGGCGCTGATTGTGGCCTGTTTTCTCATGTCGGCGGCGCACGGGTCTTACTACATCTTCTATTCCATCTATCTGGTCGATCATGGCTACAGCAAGTCGCAGGTCGGCTGGCTGTGGGCCATTGGCGTGGTGAGCGAGATTGTCGTGTTTCTGTTCGCGCCGCACTTGTTCAAGCGCTTTTCCGCGGCCGCGGTGCTGCTCGCCAGCCTGCTGCTGGCGACGGTGCGTTTCGCCATCATCGCCTGGGCGGTGGATGTGGCCGCCCTGATGGTGCTGGCGCAGGGGCTGCATGCGGCGACTTTCGGGGCGTTCCATGCCGCGGCCGTGTCGCTGGTGCACCATCATTTCCACGGTCGGCACCAGTCCAAGGGGCAGGCCTTGTACAGCAGTGTGGCATTCGGTGCCGGCGGCACCTTTGGCGGCTTGCTGTCAGGCTATCTGTGGGACAGGGCGGGGGCCAGCTGGACATTTACCGGCTCGGCGCTGTCCGCTTTCTTCGGGGTGCTGGTGTTCGGGCTGGCCATGTCGGCGCACAGACGCCGCATGCCGTCTTGAAGTTTGCCGAGCGGCTTACTTGTCGCTGCCGCGGTGCGGGCAGGGGTTCTTGCTGCAGTCGACGTACAGATACAGCGAATGGTCGTGAATGGTGAAGCCGCGCTCCTGCGCAATGGCTTTCTGCCGCTGTTCGATTTGCTCGTCGTAAAACTCTTCCACCCGGCCGCATTGCATGCAGACCAGATGATCGTGGTGACCGCCCTGATTGAGTTCGTAAACCGCCTTGTCGCCTTCGAAATGGTGCCGCACCAGCAAGCCGGCCTGTTCAAACTGGGTCAGCACGCGGTAGACGGTGGCCAGTCCGACGTCATCCCCTTCCGACAGCAGCTGGCGGTACACGTCGTCGGCCGTCATGTGGCGGACATCGCTTTCCTCAAACAGATTGAGAATCTTCAGGCGGGGGAGGGTGGCTTTGAGGCCGATATTCTTCAGGTCGGAGGGTTTGCTCATCGTTGCTCGCGTGCAAGGTGGCTTTGCGGTATTATCGTGACTTTTAGAATAACATGACTTGGCGGGTGTGCAAACGCACCTGTGGGGTTCCCGATGAAGACACTCAAATCCGCTGTGCTGATCATTGTTGCCGGTTTAACGCTGTCGGCTTGCTCTTATATATCCCCTTACAAACTTGAAATTCAGCAGGGTAATGTGCTGACGCAGGCAGACGTGGCGCAGCTCAAGCCAGGGATGACGCGTGCGCAGGTGCGCTATCTGCTCGGCACATCGTTGCTGACCGATGTTTTTCATGCCGATCGGTGGGATTACGTGTATACCCTCAGCAAGAAGGGCAAGCTGGTGGAGCAACGTCATATCAGCCTCTTTTTTGAGGGCGATGCGCTCAAGCGCGTCACTGGCGATGTGGTCGCGGCAGCTTCCGCCCCCGCTTCTGCAGCCAGCGGTGTAGTGGTTATGCCGGCCAGTTCAACCGCAGTGGGTGGGGGCAAGCAATGAGTCTGGCTCCCGTTGTCATCGCCGGCAGCAGTGGTCGCATGGGGCGTGCCTTGATCGAAGCCGTGCAGCAGGATCCCGATGTGCGCTTGAGCGGCGCGCTTGAGCGTGCCGGCAGTGCCTGGGTGGGTAAGGATGCGGGCGATCTGGTTGGCGCGCCTCTGGGTGTCGCCATTACCGATAACGTCTCCGCAGGTCTGCAGGGTGCGCGGGTACTGATCGATTTTACCCGTCCCGAAGCGACGCTGGATTATCTGCAGCTGTGCCGTCAGGCTGGCGTCAATGTGGTGATCGGCACCACGGGCTTCAGTGATGCGCAAAAACAGCAGATCGCCGATGCGGCCAAGGACATCGCCATCGTTTTTGCGCCCAATATGAGCGTGGGCGTGAACCTGACCTTCAAGCTGTTGGAGATGGCCGCCAAGGTGCTGTCCGAAGGTTACGACATCGAAATCGTCGAAGCGCATCACCGTCACAAGGTCGACGCGCCGTCCGGTACCGCGCTGCGCATGGGCGAGGTGGTGGCGCAGGCGCTGGGGCGCGAGCTGTCCGAATGTGCGGTGTACGGCCGCGAAGGCGTGACGGGCGAGCGCAATCCGTCGACCATCGGCTTTGCCACTGTACGCGGCGGCGATATCGTGGGGGATCATACAGTGATGTTCGCCGGTATCGGCGAGCGGGTCGAAATTACCCACAAAGCCTCCAGCCGGGCCACTTTTGCCCAGGGTGCCGTACGGGCCGCGCGTTTCCTGGCGGACAGGAAAGCCGGGCTGTACGACATGCAGGATGTGCTGGGCTTGCGTTGAAGCAATAGGCTGTTTCTGCTACAATTAAGCAATTTTGCCGCGGCCATAATTTTCTCTGGCTGCGGTGTAAAGCGGGGGTCGACCAAATCGCCCCCGTTTTTCACATCTTCACGTTGCAGGAGCTATAGTGTCTGGTCGTAACCGCAAACCTGCCATTCTGGTGCTGGCTGACGGAACGGTGTTCCGCGGCGTTTCAATCGGGGCTGATGGTCATACCGTGGGCGAAGTGGTGTTCAATACCGCTTTGACCGGCTATCAGGAAATTCTTACCGATCCCTCTTACTGCCGACAAATTGTGACGCTGACATATCCGCATATCGGCAACGTCGGTGTCAACCCGGAAGACGAAGAGTCTGCCAAAATCTATGCCAGCGGCCTGATCATCCGTGATTTGCCGCCGGTGTCGAGCAACTTCCGCAAAACCCGGGAACTCACTGCCTATCTGTCCGAGGCGGGCGTTCAGGGCATTGCCGATATTGATACGCGCAAGCTGACCCGCGTGCTGCGCGAAAAGGGCGCGCAGGCCGGCTGCATCATGGCCGGCGAAGTGGATGAAGCCCGCGCGCTGGAACTGGCGCGCGGTTTCCCGGGGCTGGCCGGCATGGATCTGGCCAAGGAAGTCAGCTGCAAGGCGCCGTATGCCTGGGAAGAGGGCGAGTGGAAGTTGGGCAGCGGTTTCACCAAGCCGGAAAACAATCCTTACCATGTGGTGGCCTATGACTTCGGTGTGAAGCGCAACATCCTGCGCATGCTGACCGAGCGAGGCTGTCGCGTCACCGTCGTGCCGGCGCAAACGTCGGCCGAAGACGTGCTCAAATACAATCCGGACGGCGTATTCCTGTCCAACGGTCCGGGCGATCCGGAGCCGTGTGATTACGCCATCAAGGCCATCGGCGAGTTCGCCGCGCGCAAAATCCCGCTGTTCGGCATCTGCCTGGGGCACCAGTTGCTGGGCCTGGCTTCCGGCGCCAAGACGCTGAAGATGAAATTCGGCCATCACGGCGCCAACCATCCGGTCAAGGATCTGGTTAAGGGCACGGTGGCGATTACCAGTCAGAACCACGGTTTTGCCGTGGATGCGGCCAGTCTGCCTGCCCATGTCGAGACCACCCATGTGTCGCTGTTCGACGGCAGCCTGCAGGGCATCCGCCGTACCGATTGTCCGGCGTTCAGCTTTCAGGGGCACCCTGAAGCCAGTCCGGGCCCGCACGACGTGGCCTACCTGTTCGACCAGTTCGTCGAACTGATGCAACAACGCAAACACTAAGGAGTACGGGGCGGCGACGCAGTGCGCCAGCCCCATAGCAGCCCATGCCCAAACGTACAGACATCAAAAGTATCCTGATTATTGGCGCCGGCCCGATCGTCATCGGCCAGGCCTGCGAGTTCGACTACTCCGGCGCGCAGGCCTGCAAGGCGCTGAAGGAAGAGGGATACCGTGTCATTCTGGTGAATTCTAATCCGGCCACCATCATGACCGACCCCAATATGGCGGACGCCACCTACATCGAGCCGATCACCTGGCAGATGGTGGAGAAGATCATCGCCAAGGAAAAGCCCGATGCCCTGCTGCCCACCATGGGCGGTCAGACCGCGCTTAACTGCGCACTGGACCTGGCCAAGCACGGCGTGCTGGAAAAGTACGGCGTGGAAATGATCGGCGCCTCGCGCGACGCCATCGACAAGGCGGAAGACCGCGAAAAGTTCAAGCAAGCCATGACCAGGATCGGTCTGGGCTCCGCCCGTTCCGGCGTGGCGCATTCCATGGAAGAGGCTTTCCAGGTGCAAGCCGGCATCGGCTACCCGGTGATCATCCGCCCGTCCTTTACCATGGGCGGTTCCGGCGGCGGTATTGCCTACAACGTGGAAGAATTCGTCGAAATCTGTACCCGCGGCCTGGATGCATCGCCGACCAAGGAACTGCTGATCGAGGAATCCCTCATCGGCTGGAAAGAATACGAGATGGAAGTGGTGCGCGACCGCGCCGACAACTGCATCATCATCTGCTCGATCGAAAACCTTGATCCGATGGGCGTGCATACCGGCGACTCCATCACCGTGGCGCCGGCGCAGACCCTGACCGACCGCGAATACCAGATCATGCGTAACGCCTCCATCGCCGTGCTGCGCGAGATCGGCGTGGACACCGGCGGTTCCAACGTGCAGTTCGCCATCGACCCGAAAGACGGCCGCATGATCGTCATCGAGATGAACCCGCGCGTGTCCCGCTCTTCCGCCCTGGCCTCCAAGGCCACCGGTTTCCCCATCGCCAAGGTGGCGGCCAAGCTGGCGGTCGGCTATACGCTGGATGAACTGAAGAACGACATCACCGGCGGCGCTACGCCGGCGTCCTTCGAGCCGTCCATCGACTACGTGGTGACCAAGATCCCGCGTTTTGCCTTCGAGAAATTCCCCCAGGCCAACAACCGCCTGACCACCCAGATGAAATCGGTGGGTGAAGTGATGGCTATCGGCCGCTCGCAGCAGGAATCGCTGCAAAAGGCCCTGCGCGGTCTGGAAGTGGGGGTGGACGGACTGGATGAAAAAACCGCCGACCGCGCCAGGATCGAACAGGAACTGGGCAATCCGGGACCGGAGCGTCTGTGGTACGTGGCGGACGCCTTCCGTATCGGTATGAGCTTCGAAGAAATTCATCGCCATACTCACATCGACCCGTGGTTCCTTGCCCAACTGCAGGAAATCGTGCAGCAGGAACAGGCACTGGCCGGTCGTGCGCTGGCCGATGTCAGCCGCGACGAACTGTGGCGCTTGAAGCGTAACGGTTTTGCCGATCGCCGTCTGGCCAAATTGCTGAAAGTGACGCCGACCGCCATCCGCGAGCGCCGCTGGAAGGATGCCATCCATCCGGTCTACAAGCGCGTGGACACCTGTGCCGCCGAGTTCGCTACCAACACCGCCTACATGTACTCCAGCTATGAGGAAGAGTGCGAGTCCAATCCGTCCGGCCGTGACAAGATCATGGTGCTGGGCGGCGGACCGAACCGTATCGGCCAGGGTATCGAATTCGACTATTGCTGCGTGCATGCGGCGCTGGCGATGCGCGAAGACGGTTACGAGACTATTATGGTCAACTGCAACCCGGAAACCGTATCGACCGACTACGACACCTCCGACCGCCTGTACTTCGAGCCGCTGACACTGGAAGACGTGCTGGAAATCGTGCGGGTGGAAAAACCCAAGGGCGTGATCGTGCAGTACGGCGGCCAGACCCCGCTGAAACTGGCGCGTGACTTGGAAGCCAACGGCGTGCCCATCATCGGCACCACGCCGGACATGATCGATTGCGCGGAAGACCGCGAACGCTTCCAGCAGATGTTGCATGACCTGAACCTGAAGCAGCCGCCCAACCGCACTGCCCGCGCGCCGGAAGAGGCCATCAAGCTGGCCGAGGAAATCGGCTATCCGCTGGTGGTGCGTCCCTCTTACGTACTGGGCGGCCGCGCGATGGAAATCGTGCATGAGCAGGCTGATCTGGAGCGCTACATGCGCGAAGCCGTGAGCGTGTCCAACGATTCGCCGGTATTGCTCGACCGCTTCCTCAACGACGCGCTGGAAGTGGACGTGGACGCCATTTCCGACGGCGAGACCGTACTGATCGGCGGCATCATGGAACACATCGAGCAGGCCGGCGTGCACTCGGGCGACTCGGCCTGTTCGCTGCCGCCCTACAGTCTGTCGCCGGAGCTGCAGGACGAACTGCGCCGTCAGACCGTGGCGATGGCCAAGGCACTCAATGTGGTTGGCCTGATGAACGTGCAGTTCGCCATCCAGAAAGACGTGGTATTCGTGCTGGAAGTGAATCCGCGCGCCTCGCGTACCGTGCCGTTCGTGTCCAAGGCCACCGGTCTGCCGCTGGCCAAGATCGCCGCCCGCTGCATGGTGGGACAGGCATTGGGCAAACAGGGCGTGACGCAGGAAGTGGTGCCGCCGTATTATTCGGTGAAGGAAGCCGTCTTCCCCTTCGTGAAGTTCCCCGGTGTCGATACGCTGCTGGGGCCCGAGATGAAGTCGACCGGTGAGGTGATGGGGGTGGGCGAGACCTTCGCCGAAGCGTTTGTCAAATCCCAGCTGGCGGCTGGCGTGCGCCTGCCGGCGCAAGGCCGCGCCTTCGTCAGCGTCAAGAACGCCGACAAGCAGGGCGCGGTTGAGGTGGCGCGCACGCTGCACAGTCTGGGTTTCGGCCTGTTTGCCACGGGCGGCACGGCAGCGGCCATCGAGGCGGCCGGCGTACCGGTACAGCGGGTCAACAAGGTGCTGGAAGGCCGGCCGCACATCGTCGACATGATCAAGAACGGTGAAATCAGCCTGATCATCAATACGGCGGAGGACAAACAGGCCGTGCGCGACTCCGCCTCCATCCGGCATTCCGCCCTGCAACATAAAGTCACCTACTACACCACGCTCGCCGGCGCCCGCGCTGCAGGCATCGGTATGAGCCACATGCAGGAGTTGGGTGTGTATAGCGTGCAGGGGCTGCATCAGCGCCTGCAAGGAAGTTAAGGAAGCACAACAATGCAAAAAATACCGTTAACCGTGACCGGCGCAGAGCAGCTGCGTGAAGAACTGCACCGTCTGAAGACGGTCGACCGTCCGAATGTCATTGCCGCCATTGCCGAAGCGCGTTCGCACGGCGATCTGTCGGAAAATGCCGAGTACGATGCGGCGAAAGAACGCCAGGGTTTCATCGAAGGCCGCATTGCGGAAGTCGAAGGCAAACTGTCCAATTCGCAGATCATCAACCCGGTGGAAATCGATGCCGACGGCCGCTGCGTATTCGGCGCCACGGTCGAACTGGAAGACCTGGAATCGGGCGATAACGTGTCCTACCAGATCGTCGGCGACGACGAGGCGGACATCAAGCTGGGCAAGATTTCCATCAGTTCGCCGATTGCCCGCGCGCTGATCGGCAAATACGCCGGCGATGTCGCCGAAGTGCAGGCGCCCGGCGGGATTCGCGAATACGAAGTGCTGGACGTGAAATATATCTGAGGCCCGAGAGATGAAAAACCTGGCGGACAATATTGCTCTTCTGAGTTTGACCCTGTGGGTTGGGGCCTTGTTCGCCATTGGCTACATCGCGGCGCCGGTTCTGTTCAACACCCTGCCGACCCTTCTGGCCGGCAATGTGGCCGGGCATATGTTTACCTGGGTGAGCTATACCGGGCTCGCCGCCGGCTTCTACCTGCTGGTGTACCAGCTGTATTACCAGGGGCTGTCGGTAATGAAGCGGGCGCCATTCTGGCTGGTGCTGATCATGCTGCTGATCACCATAGGCATCCATTTCGGTATTTCGCCGGTGATGCAGGGCCTGAAGGAACAGGCGTTGCCGCGCGATGTGATGGCGAGCGCGTTTCGCAACCGTTTTGCCGCGTGGCACGGCATTTCCAGTATCATCTACCTGGTGCAAACCCTGCTGGGCTTGTGGCTGGTGACGGTCTGGCGTAAATGAAGTGCCTGGCTGCCGCAGCAGACAGCCAAAGCACTTTAGTCCTGCGGCAGTTTGATTTCCGGTTTTTCCGCCGGACGGTAGAACACCAGCGTCTTGCCGATGTGCTGTACCGGCGCCGCAGCGAGGCGTTCAGCCATTTCAGTGAAAATCGACTCGCGCAGCGCGCGGTCGTCGCCCGCGACTTTGACTTTGATCAGTTCGTGCGCCTTGAGTGCGCGGTCGGCTTCGGCCACCACCGCATCGGTCAGGCCGGCTCCGCCGATCATGACGACGGGGTTGAGGGCATGGGCCAGCGAGCGCAGATAACGGCGTTGTCCCGAGGTCAGGTTGAGCATGCTTAACTTTCTTGCAAATCATTATTTTATCCGATGAAACGAACTAAAACCAGTCGCGCCTGGATGCAGGAGCATGTCAACGATTTCTACGTGAAGCAGGCCAAGGAGCAGGGTTATCGCTCGCGTGCCGCATTCAAACTGCTGGAAATCGCCGAGCGCGACAAGCTGTTTCGCCCGGGGATGATCATAGTCGACCTGGGAGCCGCACCGGGCGGCTGGTCGCAGGTCGCCGCGCAGCAACTGGACGGGCGCGGCAAGGTGGTGGCGCTCGACTTGCTGGAAATGGCCGCCATTCCCGGCGTGACTTTCCTGCAGGGCGACTTTACCGAAGCGGGGCCGCTGCAGGCGCTGGAAGCGGTGCTGGGCGGAGCGAAAGTCGATTTGGTGTTGTCCGATATGGCGCCCAACATGAGCGGCGTGAACGTGACCGACCAGGCAAAAAGCTTTTACCTGGCCGAACTGGCGCTGGATTTCGCCGTGCACCACATGCAGCCGGAGGGAGTTTTCCTGGTGAAGATTTTCCAGGGCGCCGGTTTCGAAGAGTATGTGAAAGCGGCCCGTGCCGCCTTCAAGAAAGTGGATATGCGCAAGCCGAAGGCGTCGAGAGACCGGAGCAATGAAGTTTATCTGCTGGGGCGCGGGCTGAAGCAGGTGGATTAAATCATTGTCCGCTGTTTTTCTTGTCATGACGGTATGCTATAAAAAGAAAGGCCACAACAAGGAGAACAACGATGAATCATTTGCTGGAAATCCGTCAGCTGGGCGAGAGCATCTGGCTGGATAATCTGTCCCGCACGCTCCTGCGGGAGGGCGTCCTGAGCAAGCGCCTGGAAGAGGACGGCGTGTGCGGCGTCACTTCCAATCCATCCATTTTCTACAAGGCCATTTCCGAGAGTCCCTATTACAAGGATGATCTGGCGCGCCTCAAGGCGTCGGAGCCCGGCATCGAGCGCCGTTATGAGGCGCTGGCCATTCCCGATGTGCAGGAAGCCTGCGACCTGTTGCTGCCGATCTTTAACATCAGCGGCGGGAACGACGGTTATGTGAGCCTGGAAGTGTCACCTTATCTCGCGGACGACGAAGAGAAAACCGTGAGCGAGGCGCATCGCCTGAAGGCGGCGGTGAATCGCGTCAATCTGCTGGTGAAGGTGCCCGCAACGCCTGCGGGGATACGCGCTTTCGAGCGGCTCACCGCTGACGGCGTCAACGTCAATGTCACCCTGATCTTCTCGCTGCAGCATGTGCTGCATGTGTTTGAGGCCTATATTCGCGGACTGCGCGCGCGCCTGGCCGGCGGCGGCGATATCAAGACGGCCAAGGCGGTGGCCAGCCTGTTCCTCAGCCGGGTGGATACGCTGGTGGACAAGCAGCTGGCGGCCATAGGCTCGCCCGCTGCGCTGACATTGCAGGGCAAGTCTGCGGTCGCCATGGCGAAGCTGGCCTACCAGCGGTACAACGATCTGTTCCATGGCGCGCCCTTTGCCGAGCTGGAAAAGGCCGGCGCTCGACCGCAATATCTGTTGTGGGCCAGCACCGGAACGAAGAACCCGAACTACAGCGACGTGATGTACGTCGAACCCCTGATCGGCAGGGAAACCATCAACACGGCTCCCGATGCCACACTGGATGCCGCGCGTGACCATGCCCGCGCCATGCTCAGCATCGAAGAGGGCGTGCCGGAGGCGCAGGCGCATTATCTGAAGCTGGAGCAGCTGGGCATCAGCATGTATCAGGTGGGCGAGCAGTTGCAGCAGGAAGGCGTGAAACTGTTTGCCGAGGCCTTCGATAAATTGCTGGAGCTGATGCGGTAACAGCCTGCTGCGGGCAATAAAACAAGGGCGCCAAGGCGCCCTTGTTTTATTGCCCTGTACGCGTAACTCTTTGCCCTATTCCTCGGGCCGGTAGAGAACGGTGAAATCGGCATATTTGATCGACGGCAGATTGCCGCGCCAAACCACGGACATGCCCGGCGGTACCGGTTTGTTCGTCTCGATGAGCGCATAAGAGCAGTTGTCGCCGGGCAGCGTCAGATAATAGTCGAACAGCTTGCGGTTGCCGGCGGAGAGGTGGCTCAGGTCGACGCAGGCCTGCTGTGCCGGCAAAACGCTGCGTACCTGTTGGGACAGCGGATACAGACTGCGGTTGTAGTCCAGCCAGCCGGCCAAGAGCAAGCCGATAATGCTCCAGATCAAGGTGGCGCCGCTGGCCCATATCCATAAAACGCAGCGCTGCTCGGTACCTTGCCGCCAGCGCGACATGACTGCCCAGGCGACGGTGAGCAACACGACGATGAACGTGATACTCCAGGAAACGGCCGGCAGGTGTCCCGGCGCCAGCTTGCCAAGATGGCGCGCCAGGGTGGCCGGCACGCCGAGCTGCAAAACGATCCAATAGAACCAGAACAGGGCGGCGAAGAACAGGATCGTCATCATGCCGAACCAGTAGAAGCCGTTGATCCAGCCGCGCCTGACGTATTGCAGCGCGGCCGCAGCCAGGAATGCCAAAGGCAGCAACAAGGGCAGCTTGTCCAGTTCGCGCAGACTGGAGAAAGCGAACACCAGCCAGCAAAGCGTCAGCAGAAGCGCCGGGTAAAACGGTCTGACATCCGCCGCGCGTTTAAACAGGCGCGTGCCGCCGATGAGCAACAGCGGCAGCGTGGGCCAGGTAAACCAGGACAGCGTCTCCAGTTGTTCCTTGAACGGTTTGCTGAACGAGAAACGCAGCCATTCCTGCTGCAGCCAGTTGTGCAGATAGTCCGGGTGGGTGTGCGCCAGCAGGCCGAGCCAGAGCGCGGCGAACGGGAGGAACAGCGCCACGCTGAGCGAAGCGAATGCGCGATAGCCGGGCAGTGGCTTGCCGGGCAGCAAGGGCAGCAGCAGCAGCGTGAGGCCGAATGCCACGGGCGTCATCAGCCCGTGGCCGAGAAAACCGATCAGGGAGCCGCCGGCCGCCAGTGATGCGGCCAGGTAGGGGCGCAGCGAATAAAGGCTGAACGCCGCCAGGATGAGGCCCATGCCGGCGGCGGCAGTGACGGCCGGGATCAGCCCGTGAGACGGGGCGATGAAGCCGAGGCTGGCCAGAAGCGCCAGCGGGGCAATGTGGCTGCGGTTGGTCGGCAGGGTGAAATGGGCGGCGACAGTCAGGCTGGCCAGCGCGATCAGGGTGAACAGGGTGCTGGCGATGCGTGCGCCGTCATGCAGGGACAGCAGCGGGCTGAACAGTTTGGCCGTGAGCGCGGCAGTCCAGAAGAGCAGGGGCGGGTGCTCGTTGTAGCTGCCGCTGTCGATGACCGGCGCGAGCTGCAGGCCGGCCTGCAGCTGTCCTAAAATCGCGGCAAAACTATTGGTCTCATTGGGCAGCCAGGGTTGGTGAAAAAGCCCGGCCAGCAGCCATATGGCCGCGAGCGCAAGCGTCGGAAATGCCGCGCGCCAACTGAAGTGACGCGGGGGGGTGGATGGAAGCGCTTCAAACATACGGGCTATCGGCCGGGTCAATCAAC
Organism: Pseudomonadota bacterium; assembly: GCA_021851875.1. GTDB lineage: Bacteria > Pseudomonadota > Gammaproteobacteria > Burkholderiales > JAJZQI01 > JAJZQI01. The sequence goes on from JAJZQI010000003.1 coordinate 94,447, forward strand.
CTTCGCGTGACGCCGCTGCAACTTGCGGCGGAATGCGCTCTATCAGACGGGGATCGAATGGCTTGGGCAGAATGTATTCTTTGCCGAATTCAAGCGCATCCAACTGGTATGCCGCCAGCACGCTGGCCGGCACCGGCTCCTTGGCCAGCGCCGCGAGCGATTTGACGGCGGCGATCAGCATCGGCTGGGTGATCCGTTTGGCGCGGGCATCCAGCGCTCCCCGGAAAATGAAGGGGAAGCCCAGTACATTGTTGACCTGATTGGGAAAGTCGGAGCGTCCGGTGGCCATGATGAGATCGTCGCGGGCGCTGTGTGCGGCGGCGGGCAGAATCTCCGGGTCGGGATTGGCCAGGGCGAAAACGATGGGTTTGGCGGCCATCAGCTTGATCATGGCGGGAGTGACCAGGTTGGGGCCGGATACGCCGATGAAGACGTCGGCGCCTGTCATGGCGTCGCTGAGCGTCCGTTTGCCGGTGGCTTGGGCAAATTCCTGTTTGCGGCTGTTGAGATCGCTGCGGCCGCTGTGGACAACGCCTTTGCTGTCTACCAGCAGAATGTTGTCGCGCTGGGCGCCCATGGCCAGCAGCAGGTTCATCGAGGCGATGCCGGCGGCGCCGGCGCCGAGGCAGACGATTTTTGCCTGTGCCAGCGACTTGCCCTGCAATTCCAGCGCGTTGAGCAGGCCGGCGCAAATAATGACGGCTGTGCCGTGCTGGTCGTCATGGAACACCGGGATATCCAGTTTTTCCTTCAGTACGGCTTCGATTTCAAAACAGTGCGGCGCAGCGATGTCTTCCAGGTTGATGCCGCCGAAAGTGGGCGCAATGGCGACCACCGTATCGATGAAATGCTGCGGGTCGCGCGCGTTCACTTCGATGTCGAACACGTCGATGTCGGCAAAACGCTTGAACAGCACCCCCTTGCCCTCCATCACGGGCTTGCCGGCCAGCGCGCCGACATTGCCCAAACCCAGCACCGCCGTGCCGTCGGTAATGACGGCAACCAGATTGCCCTTGCTGGTGTAGCGGTAAGCGTTGGCCGGGTCCTTGTGAATCTCGCGTACCGGCTCGGCTACGCCGGGCGTGTATGCCAAAGAGAGATCCAGTTGCGTCTGGCAGGGTTTGGATGATTCGACCGATACTTTGCCGGGACGGGGGAACTCATGGTAGTCGAGGGCTTGCTGGCGTTTGTCGGACATGGGTTTGGGTCTGCTTCAAGTGGCAAATGATTATTTTAGCGTGTCTGCTGCGTCGTTGCTGCTTTTTCCCGTCATTTTCCCGTCGCGCAGGGCGCGCGGAAAATGAAAAAGGCAGCCCTTGGGCTGCCTTTTGCAGAATCGCGACAGGCTTACTTCATCGCATATTTCTGACGGAATTTCTCTACGCGGCCAGCGGTGTCGACGATCTTCTGCTTGCCGGTATAGAACGGGTGGCAGGAGGCGCAAACTTCGATGTGCAACGCTTTGTTCATGGTGGAACGGGTCTTGAAGCTGTTGCCGCAAGAGCAGGTCACCTGAATTTCTTCGTAAGTCGGGTGGGTATCGGCTTTCATCATTCGGTCCTTGGTTAACACGGGGTGTGCGTGTAAAGGGCAGCATTATCCCCTTGATTCGATTATTTTGCAAGAGGGGCCGTTGCCGGCCGCTCTTGGCGGGTCAGCGGCGCATGGAGTCGAAGAAATCGCCATTGTTCTTGGTGGCTTTAATCTTGTCGAGCAGGAATTCCATTGCCTCGAGGTCGTCCATCGGATAGAGCAATTTGCGCAATACCCAGATTTTTTGCAGCTGGTCCTGCTTGATCAGCAATTCTTCGCGGCGGGTACCCGAGCGGTTGACGTTGATGGCCGGGTAGATGCGCTTTTCCGCCATACGCCGGTCAAGATGGATTTCCATGTTGCCGGTGCCTTTGAATTCCTCGTAAATCACATCGTCCATACGGCTGCCGGTGTCCACCAGGGCGGTTGCGATGATGGTCAGGGAACCGCCTTCCTCGATGTTGCGGGCGGCGCCGAAGAAGCGCTTGGGGCGCTGCAGGGCGTTGGCGTCCACGCCGCCGGTCAGCACCTTGCCGGAGGCGGGCACCACGGTGTTGTAGGCGCGCGCGAGACGGGTCAGGGAGTCGAGCAGGATGACCACGTCCTTCTTGTGCTCGACCAGGCGCTTGGCCTTCTCGATCACCATTTCAGCCACTTGCACGTGACGGGTGGCGGGTTCGTCGAAGGTGGAGGCGACCACTTCGCCCTTGACCGAGCGCTGCATTTCCGTCACTTCCTCCGGCCGCTCGTCGATCAGCAGAACGATGAGGACGACTTCCGGATGATTGGCGGTGATGGCGTGGGCGATGTGCTGCAGCATGACCGTTTTGCCGGATTTCGGCGGAGCAACCAGCAGGCCGCGCTGGCCTTTGCCGATAGGGGCGATGATGTCGATCACGCGGCCGGTGGCATTTTCCTCGGCGCTTTTGATGTCGCGCTCAAGTTTCAGGGGTTCGGTGGGGAACAGCGGCGTCAGGTTCTCGAACAGGATTTTGTGTTTCGAGTTTTCCGGCGGCTCGCCGTTGATCTTGTCGACTTTCACCAGGGCGAAATAGCGCTCGCCTTCCTTGGGGGTGCGGATTTCGCCTTCAATGGAGTCGCCGGTATGCAGGTTGAAGCGGCGAATCTGGCTGGGGCTGACGTAAATGTCGTCCGGCCCGGCCAGGTAGGACGTGTCGGGCGAGCGGAGGAAGCCGAATCCGTCCGGCAGCACTTCAAGCGTGCCCTCACCGTGAATGCTCTCGCCTTTTTTTGCCTGGTTTTTCAGCAGGGCAAAGATCAGGTCTTGCTTGCGGAGGCGGTTGGCGCCCTCGATTTCATTGGCGATGGCCATTTCGACCAATTGCGATACGTGGAATTCTTTGAGTTCGGAAAGATGCATGCTGACCCCAGGCGGGAGAGTGTCATTGAATGGTGGAGGGATTGTGAATCAGATTTGCACGTTATATACAATTGTAATGTACAGTTGCATAGCAGACGGGCTGCGGTGCGGTGCCGGGGTTTTTAAACTGTCCTGCCCGGCACGATTACGGCGAAGAATAAGCGAGTTTAGACGTTGCTGTCAATAAATGCGGTCAACTGGGACTTCGACAGGGCGCCGACTTTGGTGGCTTCAACGTTGCCGTTCTTGAACAGCATCAGGGTCGGAATGCCGCGGATGCCATATTTGGGCGGGGTGGCCTGGTTTTCGTCAATGTTGAGCTTGGCGATTTTCAGGCGGCCGGCGTATTCCTGCGCCACTTCGTCCAGTACCGGGGCAATCATCTTGCAGGGACCGCACCAGTCAGCCCAGTAGTCCACCAGAACCGGCAGGGATGATTGCAGCACTTCTTCTTCGAAGTTGTCGTCAGTGACGTAATGAATATGTTCGCTCATGCGGATCCTCTAGGTGGCTTGATATTGAAGTCATGCGGCCCGTTATCGTGGCGCGGGCGGTTGGCAAAGCTTCAAGTTAAACGCTATGCTAGCGAAAAAATTCCGTGATGGGAAGTCTCAAAAATGTTTTTCAATGGCTGGTAATAAATAAGGGTAACAAGATATGGCCTACGTCGTAACCGAATCCTGCATTCGCTGTAAATACACGGATTGTGTGGAAGTTTGCCCGGTGGACTGTTTCCGCGAAGGACCAAACTTTCTGGTCATCGATCCGGACGAATGCATCGACTGCACCCTGTGTGTGCCGGAATGTCCCGCCGAGGCGATTTTTGCCGAGGATGACGTGCCGGCCGAGCAGAAGTCGTTCATTGCGCTGAACGCGGAATTGTCCAGGACCTGGAAGCCCATTATCGAGCGCAAGGATCCGCTGCCCGACGCCGATGAGTGGGTGGAGGTCAAGGACAAGCTTTCCATGCTGGAGCGTTGAGCTCTTTTCCTTCCTTGCTAATTCGGCGCGACTGGCTAAGCTTGAAGTAGGCACGCGGGCCGGAAAATGGATTCGCGCTTAATTGGGAGCGGATACGAGGGAAGGGGGTGTGGTATGCGACACGCTTTTCTTGCCATGCAGCGGGAACTGCCGCTGCATGATCAACACGGTGGCAAACAGGTCGTTCAGTGGCATGTGTTTCGTGACATGGGCGAGGCGGACGAGTTTGCCGATCACATCATGCTGGGCGATGACCAGTTGCTCGTGGGCGGCGCGGCGCGCGACAGTGTGGGCGAATTCTGGTGGGTGGGCGTTGAAGTGGGCGACCTGTCTCATTGGGGTAATCTGACAGCCGTAAACAAACACGCCGCCTAGCCGCTTTCGTGCGGCCGGGCGAGGCGTTCCAATACGGTGCGCAACGCACACTCCTTGTGCGGAGGGGAGTGGCGAAGGCCGCTCCATGCCATCTGCCTAAATAAAGTCAATAACATAGCCCGGCTTTTGGTGATGGCACAGGTCTTGCTAAACATTCTGCGATCTTAATTTTTCGTCAGATTGCGGAATTATGGAAGCCTACTCCCATTTGTTAAAAGAAATCGGTCGCGGCACGCATGGCAGCACCTCGCTGTCGTTCAGCGAGGCCGAAAGCCTGTTCGGTGCCATGCTGGATGGCGGTGTGCCGGACATGGAGCTGGGTGCAATCCTCATGGCCTTCCGCTTCAAGGGTGAGTCGGTGGATGAGCTGGCCGGTTTTCTTTCCGCCCTGTCGAGCCGCATCAATCAGTTGCAATGGGACCACAGCGAGCTGCGGCCGGTTGTTCTGCCGAGCTATAACGGCGCCCGGCGGCAGGCCAACCTGCTGCCCTTGCTGGCCATGTGGCTGCGCAACCTCGGCATCCCGGTGCTGATCCATGGCACCTTGGGCGGTAATGGGCGCATTGCCAGCGCCTATATCCTGCGCGAACTGGGCATCATGCCCTGCGCCTCGATTCGCGAAGCGGAAGAGCGGCTGGTGCGCGACGGCATTGCGTTTGCGCCGATTTCCCTGCTGGCGCCCGGTTTGGCCAATCTGCTGATGCTGCGCCAACGCCTGGGGGTGCGCAGCAGCGCGCACAGTCTGGTCAAGCTGATCGATCCGTTTGTGAACGGCGGTTTGCGTATCGTGAGCGTCAGTCACCCGGCCTATCTGGCAACGATGCACGATCTGCTCGGCATCATGGGGGCCAACGCCCTGCTGCTGCGCGCCACCGAGGGAGAGGCTTTTGCCAACCCCAAGCGCCGTCCGGCCATGACGCTGTTCCAGAACGGCGAATCAAAGCTCATGTTCGAAGCGGAAACGGGGGCGATCAAGGAATTGCCCAATCTGCCGCAAAGTATCGACGCGGCCACGACGGCCGAATGGTCGCGCAAGGTGCTGGCGCACGAGGCTGCCTTGCCTTCGCCGCTGGCCAATCAGCTGGCCTGCTGTCTCTATGGCGCGGGCGGTGCGGTCGATCTGGCGCAGGCCAAGGCGATTGTCGCGGTGGAAACCGGGACATTGCTGGCGGCCTGACTGCCGTGCATGAGTTGTTTCATCGCCTGCGGCAGCGTGTTTGAATTGCTGTGTCAATCCAGATAAATAGATCGTGAAATAGGCGATTAAATTACTCAAGTATTGAGCGCCTGCCGGCCCTTGGCTATAATGGCCCTTGCTAGTTTGCCAGGATGCCTGGCGTCACCGATTTCAAATTCAGGAGAGATTTGCATGGAACACCAGTTGCCCGCATTGCCTTATGCCATGGACGCACTGCAGCCGCACATGTCCAAGGAGACCTTCGAGTACCACTACAGCAAGCACCATCAGGCATATGTAACCAACCTGAACAACCTGATCAAGGGTACCGAATTCGAGAACCTGGGCCTGGAAGACATCGTCAAGAAGGCGCCGGCCGGCGGCGTATACAACAATGCCGCTCAGGTGTGGAACCATACCTTCTTCTGGAGTTGCATGAAACCCAACGGCGGTGGCGAGCCGACCGGTGCGCTGGCTGACGCCATCAAGGCCAAGTGGGGTTCTTTTGACGAGTTCAAGAAAGCCTTCCAGGCGTCTGCCGTAGGCAACTTCGGTTCCGGCTGGACCTGGCTGGTGAAAAAGGCCGACGGCAGCGTCGACATCGTCAATATGGGCCCGGCCGGTACTCCGCTGACCACCGGCGACAAGCCGGTGTTGACCGTCGATGTGTGGGAGCATGCCTACTACATCGATTACCGCAATCTGCGGCCGAAGTTTGTTGAGACTTACCTCGGCAGCCTGGTGAACTGGGATTTTGCTGCTGCAAACTTTGCCTGATTAAGCTTCGGCAGTCAGACAAAGCCGCATCGCCTATGGCGCATGCGGCTTTTTTATTTTGTCGCTGATGCGCTGTTAGTTCAGAACAACTCGATGTCGCTACCGGCTTCGGAGGCGGGCGGTTTGATCAGTCCGGCCGCCAGCAGCTCGCTATACTGCTGCACCTGATTGCGGCCATGTCCTTTGGCATAGTAAAGGGCGATGTCGGCCTGTTCGATAATGCTGGTCGGGAGCAGATTCGCCAGGATGCGAGTGAAGCCGATGCTGACCGTAATATGACCAACCTGGGGGAACTCGTGGGCCTGGATGCGTTCACGGAAGCGGGTCAGGGCCGAGAATGCCTGAGCATCGGTAATGTTGCGCAAAATGACCAGGAATTCCTCGCCGCCAAAGCGGAAGAGCCAGTCTTCGGCGCGAAACGTCTCTTCCATGAGGCGGGCAAAAATGAGCAACACCTCGTCACCGTACAGATGACCAAAGGTGTCATTCACTTTCTTGAAGAAGTCGATATCAAGCAGGCAGAGAAAGTGGTGCGTTGTCACGTCTTTGATGCGCTTGCCGCGATGCCGGGTGTCTTCGATGGCGTCAATGATGCGGGCGTCAAATTTCTTGCGATTGAAGAGCGATGTCAGCGTGTCCCGTTCACTGTCGTGAATAAGCAACAGATAATTTGAGTGGATGCGCAGGAATGCGTCCACAATCCGGTCAGTTTCCGCTGAGGGGGAAAGAGCCTCGATGGATAGACAGCCATAAGTTCCGTCGATCCCCTCTACCGGGTAGTAGGTGCGCGTATGCCCGTCAGCGAGCAATTCCGCTGAGGTTGTGCCTGAATTGATGCAGGAAAGACAAGCGGCAAAATCACTGCCCGGCAGCGGCTGCATCGGTGTATCCGGGCCTGGATTGCCGCTGTGCGCAACGGGATAGACCCAGATGATGTCGTCGATATACTGCAGCTCGTAAAGCACAATGCTGCTGGACGGGATGAGCTCCGGCAGCGTATCAACCAGACATTTTTCCAGTGCGTGCTGGTCACGTTTTTCTGTGAGCCTGACCAACGACTCGAGCAGACGGGTCGGTTCCTTGCTTGCGGTGCTGCTGGTCAGAGCACTGTTCATGCGCGTCTCGGGTGAAGGGGTTATATGGTTATTGTAGTTAAGATTGACCTGTGCTGCCAAACCCGCCTTCACCGCGGTCGCTGCTGTGAAAGTCTTCTACGATGCGGAAGCCGACACGTTTCACCGGAACAATCACCATTTGCGCCAGCCGTTCCATCGGGTTGAGGGTGTAGACCGTGTTGCCGCGGTTCCAGGTGGAGATGAACAGCTGCCCCTGGTAATCGGAGTCGATCAAGCCCACGAGATTGCCGAGCACGATGCCGTGCTTGTGGCCCAGCCCTGAGCGCGGCAGGATCATGGCGGCGTAATTGGGGTTGCCGATATGCACGGCGAGGCCGGTCGGAATCAGGTGCGTTTGTCCCGGGTGGATTTCCAGCGGCGCTTCAATGCAGGCGTACAAGTCCATGCCGGCGGAGCCGCTGGTGGCGTAGCCGGCTGCCGGTTGCCCGTGAGCCCGGTCGATGAGCGGGCGAACGCGTGGGTCGAGAATCTTCACTTCAATCTGCATCATGGCGGTGAACTCGCTATTTCTTCGTTGTGCGGTAGAGCTGGGCGATATGCGCGATAAGCTGCCGGGCCAGCTGCATTTTGTTGCCGCGCGGCAGCGGATGGGCGCCGGCATCGTCAAACAGGGTCAATTCGGATTCGTCATTGCCAATGGCGTCCTGCGCCAGATTGGCAGCCAGCAGCGGCAGATTTTTGCGATGCCGCTTCAGTTCGGCGAATTCGTACAGGTTTTCCGACTCGGCGGCAAAGCCCACGCAGAACGGCGGATTGGGTTGATTGACCACATTGGCGAGGATGTCGGGGTTGGGCGCCAGTTCCAGCGTCAGGATGTGCGCATCCTTCTTGATTTTCTGCTCGCTCGGGTTGAGCACATAGTAGTCGGCGACGGCCGCCACGCTGATGAAGATATCGGTATCCGGCAGGTTCTCATTGACCGCGGCCAGCATGTCCTGGGCGCTGATGGCGGAAACGAAGCGCGCCTGAGCGGGCGGATGCAGGCAGGTTTGGCCGCTGATCAGCGTGACCCGGGCGCCGGCTTCAAGCGCCGCACGTGCAACGGCATAGCCCATTTTGCCCGAGCTGAGGTTGGTGATGCCGCGCACGGCGTCGATGGCTTCGAACGTGGGGCCGGCGGTGATCAGGATGTTTGCGCCCGGCAGCAGCTTGGGCATGAAGAACGCTTCAATGGCTTCGAGCAGATCGGCCGGTTCCAGCATGCGCCCCATGCCCTCTTCGCCGCATGCCTGTTCCCCGCTGGCGGGCCCCAGCAGGCCGATGCCGTCCTGCCGCAGCAGCGCGGCGTTGCGCTGGGTGGCGGGGTTTTCCCACATTTGCCGATTCATGGCCGGCGCAACCAGCAAAGGGCAGTCGCGCGCCAGGCACAGGGTGGAGAGCAGATTGTCCGCTACCCCCTGCGCCAGTTTGGCGATAAAATCGGCACTTGCCGGGGCTATGACGACGGCATCGCGGTCGCGGGTGAACTCGATGTGCGCCATGCCGTTATCAATACGGTTGTCCCACAGGCTGGTGAATACCGGTTTGCCGGAAAGGGCTTGCAGGGTGGCCGGGGTAATGAATTCGCAGGCCGCTTCAGTCATGACCACCTGCACGTCCATGCCGGCCTTGACCATGAGGCGAACGAGCTCGGCGGATTTGTAAGCGGCGACGCCGCCGGTAATTCCGAGGAGAATGCGTTTACTCGATGTGAAGTCGCTCATGGAGTTTGGGCCTGGTTCTTGTCTATTTTTTTTGCAGTGTAACTCATACAACACACAGGGAAAAGGGTATGGCAATCAGTGATTGGCCAGAGGGCGAAAGGCCGCGCGAGAAATTGCTGGATAAGGGGCCGGCGAGTCTGACGGATGCAGAGTTGCTGGCCATCTTTTTGCGCACGGGAGTGACGGGCAAAAGTGCGGTCGATCTGGCGCGGGAGTTGCGCGCCAGGTATGACAGTCTGTCACGGCTTTTCGCTGCGGAACTGGATGATTTTTGCGCCGTGTCCGGCATCGGGCCGGCCAAGTACGCGCAGTTGCAGGCTGTGTGGGAGTTGGCGCGGCGCGCTTTGGCGGAGCGGATGCACGAGCGCGAGGTGCTGGGTTCGCCGCAGGCGGTGCGTGATTATTTGCGCATGACGCTGGGCGCGCTGCCTTACGAGGTATTTACGGTCGTGCTGCTCGATGCGCAGAACCGCTTGCTGGGGGTGGAGGAACTGTTTCGCGGCACCTTGACCCAGACCAGCGTGTATCCACGTGAAGTGGTCAAGCTGGCGCTGCGCCATAACGCGGCCGGCATCATCCTGGCGCATAATCATCCCTCGGGCGTGGCCGAGCCGAGTCAGGCGGACAGAATGCTGACAAAGCAGTTGCAGGACGCTTTGGCGTTGGTGGATGTGCGGGTGCTGGATCATTTTGTGGTGACGGCCGGCCGGGTGTGTTCGTTTGCCGAATCGGGCTATATGTGAGTCATCGGCGACTTGACTTGAATGGACTTGAACACTTTGCCATTTTTATGGTATAAATCCGCTTTTTCCGAATTCTGGAGTCCAAGCCATGGCCCGTGTTTGCCAAGTGACCGGTAAAAAGCCGATGGTGGGGAACAATGTCTCCCACGCCAACAACAAGACCAAGCGTCGTTTCCTGCCGAACCTGCAGAACCGTCGTTTCTGGGTTGAAAGCGAAAACCGCTGGGTGCGTCTGCGCCTGTCTAATGCCGGTTTGCGTTTGATTGACAAGAACGGTATCGATGCTGTGCTCGCCGACCTGCGCGCACGCGGCGAAGCTGTTTGATTTAAGAGCAGGAAAATATCATGCGTGAAAAGATCAAGCTTGAGTCCAGCGCCGGTACCGGCCATTTCTACACCACGACCAAGAACAAGCGCACCATGCCGGAAAAAATGGAGATCAAGAAATTTGATCCCGTTGTCCGCAAGCATGTGCCGTACAAGGAAACCAAGCTCAAATAATCGAGCGCAGCTTCCCTCTTGGCGTAAAAGGGCCTGTCTATGACAGGCCCTTTTACTTTTGACGGCTGAGAAAGTTTGGGGGACGTTCAGTCGATATGTGAAGCCAGTGGAAAGCTGATGCAGAATGTGGTGCCCGCCTCAATCCGGCTGGTGTACCGGATGTTGCCATGCATCAGTTCGACCAGTGCTTTGGTGATGCTCAGCCCCAGTCCCGTGCCGCCGCGGTGACGTGCATCGGATGAGTCGGCCTGGGTGAATTTCTCGAACAGTTTGTCGGCGAATTCGCTCGGAATGCCGATGCCGTGATCGGTTACGCAGATTTCCACATTTGTGTCGCATAACGTGATGCCAAGCTCGACTTGTCCGCCTTCATGCGAGAACTTGGCAGCATTGGACATCAAGTTGGACATGATCTGGGCGAAGCGCGTCGGGTCGACATCGATGACAACGCTGTCATTGATCTGATCGGTCAGAACGTAAGTCACGGAGTACTGGCTGGCGTAATCACGGTTGCTGGCGAGTGCCTGCTGCAACAGGGCGTTCAGTCTGTGCGGCGCCAGTACCAGATTCAGTCTGCCGGACTGGATCCGGTCCATGTCAAGGATGTCATTAATGAGCGTGAGCAGGCGCTGGCTGTTATCACTGGCGATATCGAGCAGGCTGTGGGCCTCTTTGGGCAAGGGCCCGACGGCACCGGCGGTAACCAGCCCGAGTGTGCCTATAATCGAGGTGAGCGGCGTGCGCAGTTCGTGGCTCACGGTGGAAATGAACTCGCTTTTCAGACGGTCGACCTGTTTGCGCTCGGATATGTCGGTGTGAATGCCTACCATGCGAATCGCACGGTTGTCGGCGTCGCGCTGGATCATGGCGCGGCTGAGAAACCAAAGGTAATGACCATTCTTATGCCGCATGCGGTACTCTAAATGAATATGGTTCGCTCCGCTTTCTATGGCGTCCTGGGTCTGGGCGAGGATCTGCTCCCGCTCGTGCGGGTGCAGACGGGATATCCATTCGTCTTCGCCAATGCCGATTTCATTGTCGGCATAGCCCAGCATTTCTTTCCAGCGCGGCGAACGGTAGCAATGGTGCCGCAGAATATCCCAGTCCCACAGGCCGTCGTAGGCACCCTGCACAGCGAGATCGAAGCGTTCTTCGCTGAGCCGTAACGCTTCTTCCGCTTCATGGCGTTCGGTGATGTCGCGGATAATGCCTACGTACACGCGCCCGTCATGCGAGTCAATCTTGCGAACCGCCAATTCCATGGGAAAGGTCTGGCCGTTTTTACGCATGCCGATGACTTCGTGACGGTCGCCATAAGACAGGTCGCTCGAGTCGCTGGAAATAAACTCATCGGGGCTGCTGAGCAGCGCTGAGGCATGCAGCCCCAGGATTTCATCGTGCGTGTATGCAAACATTGCTTCCGCAGCCTGGTTGGCTGACATGATGGCGCCATACTGATTGGTGGTCACGATACCGTCTGCTGCGGCACCAAGGACAGCATTCAGGCGTGATTCCCTTTCCCGCGCAGCCTCGGACATTTCCAGTGCGAGACGATGGGCGCGCTGTCTGTGGGTGGACAGTTGCCAGATGATCAGGGCCAGCAATACGCTAAGCAGGCTGCCTGAGACGACAGCGATGCGTGAGGGGCTGTGATCAATGCCTGCCTGGAAGGCATGCGTGGTGTGAAATACCAGCGTCCACTGGTGCTGGTCGACGGTAATGGGAACCGTTTTTCTGAAAAGCACGGCGTGGTTTTTCCCCGTTCTTGCGTCATTGTCGTACATCATGGTGCTGCTGTCGAGCGGGCCGGCGCCATCGTAAATCTCCGTGTCGATTTCCTTCAGTTCGTCATGCTGGTCCAGCAGGCCATCAACCAGGTCGTTGATGCGGAATGGGCTGTAGACGTAGCCGCGTAAGGCCGTGCGGCGTTCCTCGACGGTGCGAATAGGGGCGCCTTTGCGGTACAGCGGAGCGTACATAAGAAAGCCGGCCTGAATGTCCTGGTCGGTTTCCTGCACAAGTTTGATTTTGCCGGACAGGACGGGCTCGCCGCTATCGCGGGCAAGTGCCATGGCAGCGTGACGAACCGGTTCGGCAAACATGTCATAGCCGAACGCGCGCTTGTTGCGAAAGTCGAACGGTTCAAGATAAATAATGGCTGTGTAGGGATTGCGCGTGCCGGCCGGTTTGACGCTGTAGTCCGGAAACCCTTCTGCGCGTACACGGTTGATATGTGCTTGCAATTGATCTGCGGGGATCACCTCGGCGTAACCGACGCCCTGTACGCCGGGAAGAATATGCCGCAGTTCGAGTGATTCCGTGTAGCTGCGCCATTCGCCACGGGTTACCGAGTCGCTGGCTTTGAACAGGCCAACGCCACCAAGCAGAATCGCTTCATAAGCATACATGCGTTGCCGCAGTAGAGCGGTGGTGGATTGGACCGCCTTTTCGAAATTGAGGCGCGCCCGGTTTTCAATGTTGTTTTCCAGGGTTTTCCAGACCAGGCCGGTCAGCGAGAGGGTGATGATCAGTGTCAGGACAAACAGAATCGGCGGTAGAAGGTCGCTATGCTTGTGGGAATGGACTGCCATGCTGGAGCGGGTTCCTTTGTCCGTGATCGTGACGACTGTGAGCTTAATTGTGGCAGGTTAAGAAGAAATGGCAAATGGACTGGTTACAATGATGTGTTTGTGCTGATCTGAAAATAAAAAAGGGAGCTTGCGGCTCCCTTTTTTATGTTACAACTCTGATCAAGCGTAGCATTTGAGGTTGCGCGCAAAATCGGCGAGGGCGGCAATGTTGCTGGCCTCGGCTTTTTTGACCCAGTCCTGCAGGTTGCTCAGCAGCTGTTCCTTCGACAGGGAGGAACGCTCCCACAGGGCGGAGAGGTCCTGGCGCAACTGGTAGATTTTGGCCAGCTGGCTGTTTTCGCCCAACGCTTTCTTCAGTTCGGTCATTTCCTGCTCTTTCAGGTTGCGCTCATCCAGATGCAGCCAGCGGCGCAGTGCGTTGGCCTGATCGGAGCTGCCCAGCTTGGACAGTTCGGCATGCCATACCGTTTTTACCGAGCGGCCAAATTTGGTCATGACGTCATAACGGTGAGTGATGACCGCCTGCAGGGTATCCATGTCGATCTTGGCCTTGCTGGTGTCCCAAACGATCCTGGGGGCCATTTTTTTGACCTTGGCCAAACCGAGCATTTCCATGATGCGGATATACATCCAGCCGATGTCGAACTCGTACCACTTGCTCGACAGCTTGGCGGAACTGCCATAGGCGTGGTGGTTGTTGTGCAGTTCTTCGCCGCCGATCAGGATGCCCCAGGGAAGAACGTTGGTGCTGGTGTCTTCGCAGTGGAAGTTGCGATAACCCCAGTAGTGGCCGATACCGTTGATGACGCCGGCGGCAAACAGCGGGATCCAGATCATCTGCACGGCCCAGATGGTAATGCCGATCGGGCCGAACAGAATGACGTCGGCAATGAACATCAGCTTGATGCCCAGGCCGCTGCGCTTGCTGTAGATGTTGCGCTCAACCCAGTCGTCCGGCGTGCCGTGACCGTATTTGTCCATGGTGGCGTCTACCTTGGACTCCGCCCGATACAGCTCGGCGCCTTCAAACAGGACTTTTTTGATGCCGAAAAATTGCGGGCTGTGCGGGTCTTCAGCGGTTTCGCAGGTGGCGTGATGTTTGCGGTGGATGGCGGTCCACTGCTTGGTGACCATGCCGGTGGTCAACCACAGCCAGAAGCGGAAGAAATGGCTGACAACAGGAGACAGTTCCAGCGCCCGGTGAGCGGAATGGCGGTGCAGGTAGATGGTGACGGCGGCAATGGTGATGTGAGTGAACACCAGTGCGACAACGACATAACCCCACCAGGGAAGATCAATCAGGCCAGCGAACATATATTTCAGACTCCAATGTCCAAATTAAGGATACGAGGACCTATTGTAAAGTATGCGCAAATAACTGCAAGTTATATTTTATAACTTCATGACAGAATACGGATTTCCCGCTGCGGGTAGGGAATGCTGATGGCGTTTTCCCGGAAGGCGTGCCAGATGGCCAGGTTGATTTCCGAGCGCAGCGACATCTGGCCTTCCTCCGGGTCCTGGATCCAGATCGACAGGGCCAGGTTGATGCCGCTGTCGGCAAATTCTGTCAGATAGGCTTTCGGTTCGGGATCATGCAGTACGCGCGGGGAATGGCGGGCGATATCGAGCATGAGCTGCATGGCTCGTTCAAGATCGCTTTCATAACTGATCTGGATCGGGATGCGGATCATGATCAGCCGGTTGGTGTAAGACTGGTTGACGACCACCGAGCTGATGAAGGTTTCATTGGGAATGATGGACTCGGTGCCGTCGAGGCCTTTCAGCACCGTGTAACGTGCCGTCAGATTGCTGACTTCGCCGTAGCGGTCGCCTACCTGGATCATGTCGCCCAGGTGCACGGACTTGTCCAGCAGGATGATGAAGCCGCTGATGTAGTTGCTGGCGATTTTCTGCAAGCCGAAACCCAGACCCACACCCAGCGCGCCGCCGAATACCGACAGCACCGTCAGGTCGATACCGGCGCCCGCCATGGCGAGAATGACGCCCACCACGATCAGCAGGGCGCGGCCGGCCTTGGTGATGACGACGCGCACGTTCATGTCGAGCGTTTCCGTGCGCATCACGCGCGCTTCCAGCAGCTTGCCCAGCCACAGGGCGAGCAGCATGGTGATGGCGACGGAGATCAGCCCCTGCAGCACGGTGAGCAGGGAAATGTGTTTGTGGCCGATGTTGACGCTGATGTCGTCCAGGTTCTTGAGCAGGTCCGGCATGATGCCGGTAATCTGAAAAGCCAGGCCGAACCAGACCAGCGTGGCGATCACGCGCTCCCAGTACAGCATGGCGGGGCTGGGGGAGAATGCATGCCGCAGCAGGTAGACGACAAAGCGGATCAGCGCCAGCGCCAGCAGCAAGTCTGTCGCGATGTTGAGGATGTAAACGCTCTGCCACTTGTGCAGAATGGCCTTGCCGATGGTGATAATCAATACGGCGACCAGGGGGAAGGCAATGCGGTTGATGCCGCCGGCCCCGAATTGCCAGTGCGGTGAAATACGCGCAGTAATGCGGCGGATGATGCCGTCGGTCATCCAGGCTACCAGCAGGCTGGCAGCAATGATGGCGGTTTGGCGCAGAACAGAGATTTTCTCGAAGTGCTCGAAAAAATCGCGCATGGCATCGGGCATGAATTGGAGCAGCATGTGCAAGCCTATCAGTGTTTCAGGGTACGACCGGATGGTCGGTCCGTCGTTCAAGCACGGCGGCAAAGAAGCCGTCCGTGTTGTGGTTGGCCGGATTCAATTTCAGGTATTCGCCTGTTTGAAGCGGAATATGCTGCTGCCTGAGCACACTGTCAACCGGGACCAGCTGGTAGTCGGGATGCGTGGCGAGAAAGTGACTGACAATAGCCTCATTTTCTTCCGGCAGCAGGCTGCATGTGGCATAAATCAGCCGGCCGCCGGCTTTCGGCAGTTTGGCTGCCGCATTGAGAATACTCGCCTGCTTTGCCGTCAGTTCGGTGATGCCGACCGGGGACTGGCGCCATTTTAGATCAGGATTGCGCCGTAGCGTGCCGAGACCGCTGCAGGGGGCGTCCACCAGTACGCGGTCGATCTTGCCGGCCAGGCGCTTGAGTTTGCTGTCGTTTTCGCTGTTGATCAGCTGCGGCGTAATGTTCGACAGGCCGGAGCGTTTCAGGCGCGGCTTGAGGTTGTTGAGGCGCTTCTCCGATACGTCAAAAGCGTACAGGCGGCCCTGTGAATTCATCAGGGCGCCCAGCAGCAGGGTTTTGCCGCCTGCGCCGGCGCAAAAATCCACCACCATGTCTTGTCGGCGCGGCTCCATGAGCAGGCCGAGAAGCTGACTGCCTTCGTCCTGCACTTCGACTTTGCCAGACAGGAACAACGGATTCTTCTGTAACGCGATTTTGTTGCCCAGGCGGACGCCCAGCGGCGAGTAGGGCGTCGGATCGGCTTCGATGCCCTGATTGGCAAATTCCTGCAGCACTTCGGCGCGCGTGGTGAGCAGCGGGTTGATGCGCAGATCAAGCGGCGCCGGCTGTTGCATGGCTTGCCCCAGCTGCGCCAGCTGCTCGTCTGACAGGAGCGGGTGGAGTTTCTCATACAGCCAGTCAGGCAGATCGAGTCGCGCGGCAGGAGAAAGCTGTGCAGCTGCCTGCTTGGCCTGTTTGATGGCTGCGGCTTCGTCCCCCTTGAGCAGGTCCGCCAGGGCGCGTACCGACAGTCCCTGCGATTGGGTCAGCCAGCGCGCCAGCAGCAGGCGCGGCGTGGCTTCGGGCAGGCCGAATTCCAGGCTGGCCTTGCGGCGTATCACGCCGTACACGGCCTCGGCCATAAAGGCGCGGTCGCTGGCACCCAGTTTCGGGTGTTCACGGAAGAAGTGGCTGATCACGGCATCGGCCGGGTGCTCGAAACGGAGCACCTCGGCCAGCAGGCGTGCCGTTTCGCGAAATCGTATGGGGCTGATATCCATCATGGAGCCTATTTTTGTGCGGCCGTCTGAGAGGCGGCGGGGTTGGTGTCTGTCTGTGACGCTTGATCCGGTTGACGCAGAATGCGCAAGCGCTGTTCGGCAACTTCACCGTTTTTGTCGCTGAAGCGGATACGTAGCGGCAGGTAGTGCTGGGCTACGCCCAGCCAGATATCGACTTTCTCCTTGCCGTCGCCGCCTGTGCGACGCAACAGCAATGCCTTTTGCGGCCCCAGCGGAGTGTCGACATCCTCTATTGTCGTGGCTTCGTATTCCTGACGCAAGAAGCTGCGACCATTAGTCATGTAGAAGCTGAATATTTTGTCCGGCTGCGCCGTCAGCGCAAACTGATACAGGAAACTGAGGAAGTCGAGGCTGCCTGGCTGTAACGGCGCTGTTTGCTGCGGCTCGGCAGTGCTGCCGTACTGAAGTTGGGCATGATCCCAGTCAAAGTGGGCTTCCTCCAGTGCGTGGCTGCCGCGCTTGGTGCTGAAGTAGTCGGGCTGCAAGCCGGCTGCCGTAATTCGTCCCCGGCTGGTCTGGGTAAACTGCCCCGCCTGGAAGAGCGAGAACAGGCCGGTTGCTTCGGCAGCGCTGCTGAAATGGTAATGGTCGCCGTCGATGCTGAGGTGGTGGATAACGCGGCCGACGATCAATCCCTGCGTGCCTTTAATCAGGTCGTAGGTCAGCTCAAGTCGTGCCGGCAGGCTGCGGCTGCTTGCCGTTTTGCTCGGCGGCGTGGGCGGTGGAGAGGGCGCAGGAACGGCCGGGGCGGAGGCGGGTTGGGCTGCGGCAGAGGCTGCGGGGGCGGACATGTCCGGCGTGGCCGCTTGCGTCAGCGCGTCGGTCGCTGTGGCGTGTGGTTGCGGGCGATGTACGGCGGCAGGCAGCGGTATTGGCTTGGCCGGGGCCGGTGCGGGCGGGGACGGAGGAGGTAGCAGGACCGCATCAAAATGAGCCGGCATGGTTTCAGGGAGGGGCGATTTGACATGCGGCAGAGCCAGCACAGCGACATGCAACAACACGGAAATCAGCAGTGCCCAAAACAGGGGTTTGCGCATGGTCCGTGTTGCCGTCAGTAGCTTACTTGATTGTCAGGCGGGTGAGTACCTGTTCCAGCATGCCGTCCTTTTCCTCGATTTCAACACGAACCGGGAAAAACAGTTTCCCCGGCGCCAGCCAGAAGTCCGAGCGCTTGGAGTCTTTCTCCGGTCTCCGGCTGTAATGCAGCACAGTCATCTCTCCCGCACCCGTCATGGTCTTTTCCAGTCCGGCATGGTTGAATTTTTGCGTGATGATGCTTTTGCCGTTGGTGTGCTGCAGCGTGACCACGTCTTTGTTATGCGGCATGAACATGAACTGATACATCATGCTGATGCGGTCCTGCAAATTGGCCGGCAAGGGTTCGGTGGTGGTCTGCCCGTCGTGTTTGAGGGTCAGCAGATGTTTATTCCAGTCGAAATCGGCGCTGACTACGCGCTTAGGGTCATTGCCGCGCCAGTGTTCAAAGTGCAGCGGTTGCAGCCCGTCGGCGGTGACGCGGCCGCGGCTGACGAGTTTGACCGAGCCTTTGGTGAACCAGGCAAAGACCCCGGTCGCCCGGGTTTCGCTAACCAACGTATAGGTTTTCCCTTTGCGCTGCCAGTCTTCCTTGGCTTCGCCGACTTGCTGGCCCATCTTGAAAATGGCGTAGCTGGCCGTGATACGGTTGGGCATTTCGGCGGCTTGGGCCGGCAGGCTGGCGCTGGTGGCCAGAAGCAGACTCAGAGCGGCGTAGAACGTCTTCATGGGGCGGTCTCGCAGTCTAGGGGTGGGTGGATGAGCGTCGCACTTGCGGCGGCGCAGTCATTTTTCAACACGACACGGTTGCCGTCGATGGTCAGCCGGCCTTGCATGAACCAGCGCACCGCCTGGGGAAAGATGCGGTGTTCCTGGGTCAGCACCCGAGCGGCGAGCGCGGCTGCCGTATCGTGCGGCATGACCGGCACGGCGGCCTGGATGATAATGGGGCCGTGGTCCAGTTCGGCGGTGACGAAATGGACGGTACAGCCGTGCATGCGCACGCCCTCATCCAGCGCGCGCTGGTGGGTGTGCAAACCGGTAAAGGACGGCAGCAGGGATGGGTGGATGTTGATCAGCCGGCCGGCATAACGGCTGACGAAGCTGCCGCTGAGCAGACGCATGTAGCCGGCCAGCACCACCAGCTTGGGCGAGTAGCTGTCGATCCGCTTGATCAGTTCTGTATCGAAATGGCTGCGATCGGCGTATTGCCTGTGATCCAGTCCGATGGCGTCGATGCCGTGCTGGCGGGCGTGTTCGAGTCCGCCAGCGTCCGGCCGGTTGCTGATGACGGCAACGATGTCGCCGTCCAGTTCCTGCTGCAGCAGGGCTTCAAGGTTGCTGCCGCGGCCGGAGATGAGGACGACGATGTTGCCGGCCATCAACGGACCACTGTCTGCGGCATACCTTCGCCGCGCGCTTCGATCCGCCCGATGCGCATCACCTGCTCGCCGGCGGCCGTCAGGTGGGTGAAGGCGGCGTCGGCGTCGGCAGCGGACACGATGACGGCCATGCCGATGCCGCAGTTGAAGGTGCGGTACATTTCCTGCATGTCTACGTTGCCCTCGGCCTGCAGCCACTGAAACAGCGGCGGCAGAGCCCAGGAGGCGGCATCAACAACCGCCATCAGATGTTCCGGCAGCACGCGCGGAATGTTTTCCGTCAGCCCGCCGCCGGTGATGTGGGCCATGCCCTTGACCGGCAGGGTATGCATCAGCGACAGCAGCGGTTTGACGTAGATGCGGGTGGGTTCAAGCACGACATCGGCCAGTTTGCGGCCATGGAAATCGCTGTTCATATCCACTCCGGTACGCTCGATGATCTTGCGGATGAGCGAGTAACCGTTGGAGTGCGCGCCGCTGGAGGCGAGGCCGAGCACCACGTCGCCGGCCTGGATGGTCTGGCCGGTGATGATGGCGGTTTTTTCCACCACGCCGACGGCAAAGCCGGCCAGGTCGTATTCGCCCGGCGGGTACATGTCCGGCATTTCCGCCGTTTCGCCGCCGATCAGGGCGCAACCGGCCAGTTCGCAGCCTTGGGCGATGCCTTTGATGACGTCTGTGGCGGTGGCAACGTCGAGTTTGCCGCAGGCGAAATAGTCAAGAAAGAACAGCGGTTCGGCGCCCTGTACCAGAATGTCGTTGACGCTCATGGCCACCAGATCCTGGCCGACCGTATCGTGTTTGTTCAGATCGAACGCCAGTTTCAGTTTGGTGCCGACGCCGTCGGTGCCGGATACCAGCACCGGGTCGCGGTATTTCTTGGAGATTTCCACCAGCCCGCCAAAGCCGCCGATGCCGCCCAGCACTTCGGGGCGCATGGTGCGTTTGGCAAAGGGCTTGATCGCCTCCACCAGGGCATCGCCCGCGTCGATGTCGACACCGGCGTCACGGTAACTCAAGGCGGTTTTGTCTGTGGGGTGGCTGCTCACGCTATAATCTCGCTCTGGTTGCTCTCGATAATTTCAGTATTTTACCCCAAATCGGCCTTATAACCATGCAGCAGTTACTGCTTACTCTGACAGATCCCCCGCCGCCGTCGTTCGATAATTTCGTTTGCGGCAAGAACTGGGAAGTGCTGGCCACATTGCAAAAATGGCTGCAGCAGGGGGCGCGCGAAACGAGCTTGTATCTGTGGGGCGAGCCGGGCAGCGGCAAGTCGCATCTGCTGGCGGCCACGCAGGAGGCCGCCCGGCGGAACGGGCTGGTCTGCGCCTGGTTGCGCGGCGAAGACTTGCTGGCGCAGCAGCGGATGGACGTATTGCCCCAGTGGGTGCTGGTGGATGATGTCGGGCAGCTGACCGAGCCGCAGCAGATCGCGCTGTTCGATTTGTACAACCGCCTCAAGCAGCAGGGCGGCAACCTGCTGGCGGCAGGGCCGGTGCCGCCGGCCCTGCTGGGGGTGCGGGAGGATTTGTCCACCCGGCTGGGCTGGGGGCTGGTCTACCGCCTGCAACCCTTGAGCGAGGCCGACAAGGTGGCGGCCATGGTGGCCCACGCCGAGTCGCGCGGTTTTAATCTTTCATTGGAAATCGCCCAGTATCTCATGCGTCACTGGCGCCGGGATTTGCCGGCTTTGATTCAGGCGGTAGATGCGCTCGACCGTTATTCGCTGCAGCAGCGAAAACCCGTCACGCTGGCGGTACTCAGGCAAGCCTTGTCACAATTCAATTGATACCCGTTTACGGCTATGCATGCGTCATTAGTGGTTGATTTGCAGTAACTTTTTCTTGTGGCCGTTCGCCGATGGGGATGCTACACTGCAAAAAATACAATAATTCCGGCAGTCCGGCACTGCAAATAAATACGCCATAAAACTCTCTTCCCGGCGGTTGCCGGGCGATGCTCCTGTTGGCGGGCACTGTCTGGACAGGGTTTGGTGATGCCGGAAAATACAATTCGTCCAAGACGGGTCGGTCAATAACAATAATGACCCGGATGGTAAAGAGACAGCATGGCCGTAATATCCAAAAAAGCAAACAAACAACCGCCAATCCGGTCGCATTTCGTAGTGGGAATCGGCTTTGCCATTCTGATGATCTGGCTGGTGCTGGCGGGGTTGTTTACCATTCAGCAGCTGCGTGAAAACCGCATGCTCACGGTCGAGCTGATTTCCGCTGCGACAACCAAATCCCGTTTGCTTGACACGCTACGGCATATTGCCCGCGAGCGCGAAGAGCGTCTGTTTGTCATGGTGGATACGCCGGGCGCATTCGAGATTGACGGCCTCAAACAGCAGTTTTCCTCTCTGGCCAGCGAGTTTCTCGTTGCGCGTCGTCAGTATGACAGCCTGCCGCACAGCGATGCCGAACGTGCCCAGTTTGCCCGTACGCTGGAGGGCGTGCGGGTCGCGGCCGCTTCGCAGCAGGAGGTGATTCAGCTGATCGACGCCGGCAATACCCTGATGGCCTATTCAATGCTTTTTAAGCAGGTCGTGCCGGCGCAGGCGAAGGTCATGCGTTTGTACAGCGAGTTGATCGATTTGCAGCAAAAGGAGACCGAGTCGGCCATTGCCACGATGAATCGCAAGAGTCTGGAAAACCAGGAGCAGGTTGGTTTGCTGGTCGGCATGACGCTGTTCACCGGCATGCTCGTCGTATCCATTGTGATTCGCCGCACGAGTGAGATCGAAGAAAACCTGCAGCGCGAGAAAGAGCTGGCGCAAGTGACATTGCACTCGATTGCCGATGGCATTTTGACCACCGATCAATATTGCCGGGTGAATTTTGCCAACCCCAGTGCGGTCAGATTGCTGGGCTGGCGGGCGGATGAGGTGCGGGGCATGAAATTGTCCGAGGTGCTGCATGCGATCGATCCGGCAACGGGTATCGATCTTGTGCTGCCGGATCCGATGCAGCCGGAGGATTATCTGCAGCTCAATGCGGAACGCATGACCGTGCTTGGCCGTTTCGGCGACGCCTTTTCCGTGCGGATGACCGCTTCCCTGCTGCAGGATATGAACGGGGAAATGATGGGTGCCGTGCTGGCCTTCCAGGATATGACCGAAGCGCACCGGCTGCAGACGCGGCTGGCCTGGCAGGCGTCGCATGACCAGCTGACCAGCCTGAAAAATCGCTATGGCTTCGAGGCCGATCTGGCGCGTGTGCTGGAAACCGGCAAGACGGACAGGCAACAGCATGTGATGATGGTGCTCGATCTCGACCAGTTCAAAGTGGTCAACGACACCTGCGGCCATCTGGCGGGCGACCAGTTGCTGGTGCAGGTGGGCTTGATGATTGAAGCGCATGTCCGGCGTGGCGATGTTGTTGCCCGCTTGGGCGGTGATGAGTTCGGCGTGTTGCTGGAAAACTGCCAACTGGAGATCGGCGAGCGCGTGGCAGAAAAAATCCGCAAGGAACTGGCGGAATACCGCTTCTCCTGGGAAGACAAGTTTTTTACCGTCGGCGTCAGCATCGGTGTCGTTCCCCTGACCATGCATACGGGTTCGCCCTCGCAGGCGATCAGTGCGGCGGATGCCGCGTGCTACGTGGCCAAACAGCATGGCAGAAATCGCGTGCACGTCCTGCGCGGCGATGAGGAAATTGCCCAGAAGCATACCGAAATGCAATGGGTTGCCCGCATCGGCAAGGCAATCGACGAAGGTCGGCTGCAGCTGTACTTCCAGCGCATTGTGCCGCTGGCTGCCGGCTGCCAGGAAGAAGAACATTGCGAGGTGCTTGTCCGTATGCTGGACGAAGAAGGCAAAGTGGTCCCGCCAGGCGTATTTATTCCTCCGGCCGAGCGCTACAACTTTATGCCTACGGTCGACCGCTGGGTCGTTCGCACCTTGTTCAGCCGCCTGGCTGCGCAGCCGACGGACAAATATTACGCCATCAACCTGTCCGCCCAGTCGATTGGCGATCCGGAGTTCCATGAATTCCTGCTCCAGCAACTGGGCACGGAAGGGGTTAAGCCAAACCGGTTGTGTTTTGAAATTACCGAAACCTCGGCGATTGCCCAGATGGGCGTGGCGCAACGGCTTATTGCGGCATTGCAATTGCGTGGCTGCACGTTTGCCCTGGATGATTTCGGTAGCGGCATGTCTTCCTACGCTTACCTGAAAAACCTCAAGGTGGATTACCTCAAGATCGACGGCGCGCTGGTGCGCGATACGGCGCACGACACGGTCGATTTCACCATGGTGGAGTCGATTCACCGCATTGGCTGCGCCATGGGAATCAAGACCATTGCCGAGTTCGTGGAAAATCAGGAAACCCTGGATTGCCTGCGGCGTATCGGCGTGAATTACGCCCAGGGTTATTTCATCCACCAGCCCGAGCCCATGTAGCGCAAATGCCACCCGCGGCGCAACTTTTGCATTAATCGGGCGTCATATCCTGTAATCTTCACATTGCTCTGTCAGAATGGCTTGTATCTGGCTCCTGTCCTTGATATTGCCGGATTTCCAGCTATCTCTTTAAAGAGTGGCGCCAAGTAAAAACAGTTCTGGGTTCAGTTTTTCTAAGGGGAGCAGTATGAAAATCGGCATGGTCGGACTGGGTCGTATGGGTGGCAACATGGCACGACGCCTGAGCAAGGGCGGTATGGATGTGGTGGCATGGAACCGGAGTTATGACGTGACCGTCGAGCTGGCGCAGGAGTGTGGACTGACGCCAGCCTCCAGCCTCACCGATCTGGTTGGCGAACTGGACACGCCGAGCATCGTCTGGCTGATGCTGCCGGCGGGCGATGCGACCCAGGCGGCCATTGAGGAGATTGTTCCCATGCTGGCCCCCGGCGATATTCTGGTGGACGGGGCCAATGCGTTTTACAAGGACTCCCAGCGGCGCGGCGAAGAGCTGCGGGCGTTGGGCATCCATTTTGTCGATGCCGGGGTTTCCGGCGGCGTATGGGGGCTTGCCAACGGCTATGCCATGATGGTGGGCGGCGATGACGAAGCGGTCAAGCAGCTCGAACCTTTCATCAAGGTGCTCGCCCCGGCAGCGGACAAGGGTTGGCTGCATTGCGGCCCCACCGGCTCGGGGCATTTCGTCAAAATGGTGCACAATGGCATCGAGTACGGCATGATGCAGGCCTTTGCCGAAGGTTTCGCGCTGATGGGCGCCAAGCAGGAATTCCACTTGGATCTCGCCGCCATCGCCGAAATGTGGCGTCACGGCAGTGTGGTGCGATCCTGGCTGCTCGATCTGACCGCCGAGTTCCTGCAGAGCGATCAGAAGCTGGACGACATCCGTCCCTTCGTGGCCGATTCGGGCGAGGGGCGCTGGACTGCGCTCGAAGCCGTTGATCTGGGTGTGCCGACACCGGTCATGAGTCTGGCGCTCATGATGCGTTTTGCCTCGCAGGGCTCCAACGACTACTCGGCCAAGCTTCTGGCCATGATGCGCAAGGGCTTTGGCGGTCATGCCGTACACGGGGGGGGCAAATGATAACCGGCGAACAGGCGATAGAAACCCCCTGCAGCTTTGTGATCTTTGGCGCCACCGGCAATCTGGCCACCATCAAGCTGTATCCGTCGCTGTATTCGCTGGAAGAAGCCGGCAAGCTGCCGGAGGACATGCACTTTGTCGCCTTTGCCCGGCGCGAGTGGGATGATGATACGTGGCGCAACTACTTGCGGGAGTCGCTGGAGAGCAAACTGAAAGACCGGTTTGACGACCAGTTGTTCGAACAGTTTGCCGCCCGCTTCACTTACTATCGTGGCGAGCTGCACGAACAGGCCTCGTACGAGGGGTTGAAGAACGTGCTGGCGGCACCGCGCATGGGTAACTGCACCAATGTGGTGTTCTACTTTGCCATCAAACCGTCGGAATTCGCCACAGTGGTGAAGAATCTTGACGAATCGGGGCTGAACAAGCCGCGGGGCCTGCACCGCATCGTGGTGGAAAAGCCGTTCGGTCACGACATCGAAAGCGCCAAAATGCTCAACGAGCTGATGCACAAGCATTTCGACGAGGAGCAGATTTACCGCATCGACCACTATCTGGGCAAGGAAACGGTGCAAAACCTGCTGGTGTTCCGCTTTGCTAATACCCTGATCGAGCCATTGTGGAATCGCAATTTCATTGATCATGTGCAGATTACCGTGGCGGAAGATATCGGTATCGGCAGCCGGGCGGATTACTATGACAGGGCCGGCGCCCTGCGCGACATGCTGCAGAACCATCTGATGCAATTGCTGACCCTGGTGGCCATGGAGCCGCCGCCGGCGCTCGAAGCCGACGCCTTGCGCGACGAAAAGGTCAAGGTGCTGCGCTCCATTCGCCCCATTCCGCGCCGTTCCGTGCATGCCCATGCGTTTCGCGCCCAGTATGCTGCCGGTGCCATTCATGGTCATCCGGTTCCCGGCTATCAGGACGAGGCCGGCGTGGAAAAACACTCGATCACCGAAACCTATGTGGCGGCCAAGTTCTATATCGACAACTGGCGTTGGCGCGGCGTACCGTTTTATCTGCGGACGGGCAAGCGGCTGGCGGTGTCCAATTCCATGATCGCCATCCGTTTCCGCCATCCGCCGCAGCAGCTGTTCCGCGAGACGCCGCTGGAAAGCATCGACCCCAACTGGGTGGTGCTGTCGCTGCAGCCGACCGAGAGCATGCATATGGAGATCCACGTCAAGCAGCCGGGCCTGGGCATGGATACGCGCGTGATCCAGCTGAATGCGTCCTACCGCAAAATGCACGAAACGCCGCTCGATGCCTACGCCACCTTGATTCTGGACGTGCTGGAGGGCGATCGGACCCTGTTCATCCGTTTCGACGAAGTGGAATGGTCGTGGCGGGTCGTGGATCCCATTCTGAAATACTGGGAGCAGGAGCGCGACTTCATTCACACGTATCCGGCCGGGTCATGGGGGCTGCACGAGTCCAGCCGTCTGTTCGATAGCGAAGACCAGGAATGGCGTAACGAGCTGTGAGCGCGCAGCCCGCCGCCCACTGGCGTGTGCTGCTCGACACGCAAGCCGTGTGCGACACGGCCATACAGCGTATCGCGCAGGCTGCCTGCCAGGCGTTGGCCGAGCGGGGCGCATTCCACATCGTGCTGGCCGGCGGCGGCACGCCCAAGGCGGTCTACGAAGCCTTGCCGGCCTTGCCGACGGACTGGTCGCGCTGGCACGTTTATTACGGCGACGAACGCTGCCTGCCGCCCGAGCATGCCGACCGCAACAGCCGGATGGCGTGGCAGGCGTGGCTGTCGCGCGTGGCCGTGCCCGCCGGCCAGCACCACATCATGCCGGCGGAACTGGGACCCGTGCGGGCGGCTGAACGCTATGCGAAAGTGGTGTCCGGGGTGCGGTTTGATCTGACCTTGCTGGGGCTGGGAGAGGACGGCCATACGGCCAGCCTGTTTCCCGGCAATCCTCTGGGTGACGCGGCCGGCTCGGCAGATGTGCTGGCGGTGAGCAATGCGGCCAAGCCGCCGCCGGAGCGGGTATCGTTGTCGGCCGCGTGTCTGTCCCGCAGCCGGGAAGTGATTTTTCTGGTAAGCGGGACGGCCAAGCGCGATGCTGTCCGTCGCTGGCGTGCCGGGGAAGATATTCCTGCCGCCCACATTCATTGCGGCGTCGGCGTTGACGTACTGCTTGAAAGCGCGTCTTTGCCGCAGTAGCTGCATTTCCTCGCCGGCATGTTTCAGCTGGCGTAGTGGAATTGCTCCATCGCTTCTTCCGCGATTTCTTTCTCTTCGCTCTCGGCAATGTCCAGTTGGGTCAGGACAAATTCCCTGTGCGCGTACCACTCGCTGCCGTCGCGCCGGTTGATCAGATCATGAATACGCAGCGCAAACTGCAGTGCGGCGATTAATTGTCGCGTGCCAGGGCTGGCGTTCTCTACGTCGTGGTGGTCGCGAATGGCTTCTGTAATCAGATCGGGCAGCTTCCAGTTGCGCGCGACCAGATGACCGACTACGGTGTGGCTGGTGTTGTGCTTGTCGTCCTCTTCCGGAATGGCGGGCCAGTTCAGCGCATCGTTTTGCTTGAGCGCGGCGCAATAGCCGGGCAGTTTGTTCATCAGGATGGGGATGCCGCAGTCGCAGAACATGCCGGCCGTGAATGCCTGTTCAGGCGAGATGCTGCGGATTTTCAGCGAGTCGGTGATGATGGCGGTGAGCAGGCCGATTTCATTGAACCGGTCCCACAGGGCGGCATAGGCCTTGGGGTAACTGGCCCCGCTGACCGCTTTGCGCAGCGATTCGCTGCGAATGATGCTGGTGGTCTGTCTCAGGCCCAGCACCGGAATCGCCTGTTCAATGGTGGCGGGTTTCTTGCGCAAACCGAAAACCGGCGAGCCGGCGAGCCGGAACACCGCTGCGGAGAGCCCGACATCCTTGCTGATCAGCTGGGCAACCGAGCGCAGATCAATGTCTTCATTGCGGGCCATCTCTTCGATCTGAGTGAGGATTTCCGGCCGCGGCGGGATGACTACGCCGCCTTCCAGCACGCGATCGATTTCTTTTTGGCTTATTTTTCCGGCAGTGTTTGGGTTTTTGGCCGCTTCGGCCTGGGTGGCTGGTTTGTTCATGTGTGATGTCAGATCAATGAGTCAGGCGGAAATATCGCCAAAAGCATAGTGTTTGCGCACGGGGTGGAGAATTTCCCAGGTGCACGACAGACCGGCGGGAAAGGTGACAAGATCGCCTTTCTTGATGCGCACGGCCGCCCCGTCCGTCGGGGCGACGATGACATCCCCTTCCAGCAGATAACAGGTCTCGCTGTCATCATAGGTCCAGGGGAAGGTGGAAATATCTTTTTGCCAGATCGGCCAGCGCAATACTTCGAGCGCGCTCAGGCGTTCTTCGCTCGGATCGTGTTCAATGTGAATGTTCATTTCGGGTTGAAGCGGTTGCGGTTCTGTTTGTAGTAGTTTATCAGATTGTTTGTTGAGGAATCGTGACTGGAAATCTTGCCTGCCACGGCCAATTCGGGTTGGATGACAACGGCCAACTGTTTGCCCAGTTCGACGCCCCATTGGTCGAATGAGTTGATGTTCCAGATGATGCCCTGCACGAACACCTTGTGCTCATAGAAGGCGACGAGCGTGCCGAGAGTACGCGGATCAAGGCGCGGCAACATGATGGAATTGGACGGTTCGTTGCCGGGGAACAGCTTGTGCGGCAGCAGCTTGAGTATCTGGTTTTCATTCAGGCCTTGCGCGGTCAATTCGGCGCGGACTTCCGCCTCGTTCTTGCCGCGCATCAGGGCTTCGCCCTGGGCAAAAAAATTGGCCAGCAGCAGGTTCTGGTGTTCGCCCATCGGGTGGGCTGCCTCGATCGGCACGATGAAGTCGCAGGGGATCAGGCGCATGCCCTGGTGAATCAGCTGGTAGAAGGCATGCTGGCCGTTGGTGCCGGGCTCGCCCCAGATGATCGGGCCGGTCGGGTAGTCGACAAACTCGCCGTCGCGGTTGACGCGCTTGCCGTTGCTTTCCATGTCGAGCTGCTGCAAATAGGCGGGCAGGCGGCGCATGTACTGGTTGTAGGGCAGAATGGCGTGCGTATCGCAGCCGAAAAAGTTGTTGTACCAGACGCCCAGCATGCCTGCAAGGACGGGAATGTTCTGTTCCAGCGGCGCGGTGCGGAAATGCTCGTCCATGTCATGGCCGCCCTGCAGGAACTGCTCGAAATTGTCCATGCCCACGGCGATGGCGATCGGCAGGCCAATGGCGGACCAGAGCGAGTAGCGCCCGCCCACCCAGTCCCAGAACTCGAACATGTTGGCCGTGTCGATGCCGAATTTGCTGACTTCCTGGGCATTGGTGGAGATGGCCACAAAATGCCTGGCAATGGCCGCCTCGTGCTTGGCATGTTCCAGAAACCAGCGCCGGGCCGACTGGGCGTTGGTCATGGTTTCCAGGGTGGTGAAGGTTTTCGAGGCAACGATGAACAGCGTGGTTTCCGGATTGAGGCCGCGTTCCGTCTCATACAGGTGGTTGCTGTCGATATTGGAGACAAAATGAAAGCGCATCGACGGTTTGCCGAATTGCAGCAGGGCCTCGGTCGCCATGGCCGGTCCGAGATCGGAGCCGCCGATGCCGATGTTGACGACATCGGTAATGGCTTTGCCGGTATAGCCTTTCCAGTCGCCGTTGCGTACCCGCTCGGTGAAGCTGCGCATCTGCGCCAGCACTGCGTTGACCCCGGGCATCACATCCTGGCCGTCCACCAGAATAGGGCGATTGCCGCGGTTGCGTAGCGCCACGTGCAGCACTGCGCGGTCTTCGGTGGTGTTGATATGCTCGCCGTTGAACATGCGAGCGCGCCACTCTTCCAGCTTCTGATCGCGGGCCAGGTTCATCAACAGGCCGATGGTTTCGTCACAGATGCGGTTTTTCGAGAAGTCGAACAGGATGTCGTTGATCTCGAAGGAGTAGCGGCTGAAGCGCTGGGGGTCCTGGGTGAACCAGTCGCGCATGTGTTTGCTGGCGATGGTTTGCTGGTGTTTTTGCAGGGCTTTCCAGGAGTAGAGCTGAGTAGGGCTGCTCATATGCGTCCTCATCGTGTTGTGGCTGCCGGGCGAGTCAGTCTTGCGTGCCCGGCAAGCTGTTCTAATTATTTTTGCAACTGCAAAATAATGCCGCTCAGGGGGGGCAGTGTCAGTTCCAGCCTATGCGGGAATCCCATCCAGCTGGTGTTTGCCGTGGTCAGCGGGAGATTGCCCGTGTTGCTGCCGCCATAGTAGGCGGCATTACTGTTAAAGGCCTCATTATACACGCCGCTGCAAGGTACCCCGATACGGTAGCCCGAGCGGGGTACCGGCGTGAAGTTGAGGCAGATTACTGCAAAGGAGCCATCCCGCGCCTGGCGCATATAGGACAGGATGGATTGATCGGCATCATGGCAATCGATCCAGCTGAAACCCTGGCTGTCGAAATCCAGGTCATGCAGCGCCGGCAGGTCGCGGTACAGGCGGTTCAGGTCTTTTGCCGCAGACTGTATGCCGCGGTGCCAGTCGATATCGGTCAAATGCCATTCGAGCGCCGCGTTCACATTCCACTCGCGTCCCTGGCCAAATTCGTTGCCCATGAAGTTGAGTTTCTTGCCGGGGTAGGTCATCTGGTAGGTGAGCAGCAAGCGCAGGTTGGCAAATTTCTGCCAGGCATCGCCGGGCATTTTGTCCAGCAGGGAGCGTTTGCCGTGCACCACCTCGTCATGCGAGAAAGGCAGGACGAAGTTTTCCGTGTAGGAATACAGCTGGCCGAAAGTCAGGTTGTTGTGGTTATAGCGGCGGTAGACCGGATCAAGCGCCATATAGTGCAGCGTGTCGTTCATCCAGCCCATGTTCCACTTCATGGAAAAACCCAGTCCGCCAAGATAGGTCGGGCGCGATACCATGGGCCAGGCGGTGGATTCTTCCGCCAGGGTCAATGCGCCGGGAAAGCATTCATGGACCATGACGTTGAGCTCGCGCAGAAAATCGATCGCTTCCAGGTTCTCCCGTCCGCCGTATTTGTTCGGCAGCCATTCGCCTTCCTTGCGCGAATAATCGAGATAAAGCATGGAGGCGACCGCATCGACCCGCAAGCCGTCGATGTGGAAGGAGTCGAGCCAGTAATGGGCGCTCGATATCAGAAAACTTTTGATCTCGTTGCGGCCGAAATTGAAAATGTGGGTGCCCCAGTCCTGGTGCATGCCCAAGCGCGGGTCTTCGTGTTCATACAGCGCGGTGCCGTCGAAATAGGCCAGGGCGAAACCGTCGCGCGGGAAATGCGCCGGCACCCAGTCGAGAATCACGCCGATGCCGGCCTGATGGCAGGCATCGACAAAGGCGCGAAACCCGTCCGGGCTGCCGTAACGGCTGGTCGGCGCAAAATAGCCGGTCGACTGGTAGCCCCACGATTCGTCCAGCGGATGTTCCGTTACGGGCAGCAGTTCGATGTGCGTGTAGCCCAGCGAGGCGACATAGGGAATGAGTTCCGCAGTCAGCTCCGGCCAGTTGTAAAAGCGGCCATCGGCGTGTTTGCGCCAGCTGCCCGCGTGCACTTCGTAGATGTTCATGGGGCGATGCAGCCAGTCGTGATTGCGCCGCTGCTCCATCCAGCTGTGGTCCTGCCAGCCATGCGCCGCTTCGGCAACAACACGGGAGGCCGTGCCGGGCCGCATTTCCCAGCCGCGCGCATAGGGGTCGCCCTTGAGCAGTATCTGCCCGGAATGCCGATTGCGGATCTCGAATTTGTACAGTGAACCGGTTGCCAGGCGGGGAATGAACAGTTCCCACACGCCGCTGGCAGCGAGCGAGCGCATGGGGTGGGTGCGGCCGTCCCAGTGATTGAAATCGCCCACTACGCTGACGCGCTCCGCATTGGGCGCCCACACGGCAAAGCACACGCCGGTTATGCCGTTGATGACGCCGGGGCGCGCGCCGAGCAGCGTGTAGGCCTGCTGCGATTTGCCTTCATTGAACAGATACAGATCGAATTCGGCGATCCGCAGCGGCTGGCAATAGGGGTCTTCCTGTTCATAACGGCGGTGTGCTTCATGGAACTGCAGCACATACCTGTTGTCAGGCTCCTCGGAACCCTGCCAGATGAAGAGCCCCGCAGCATGCACGCGGGTCAGTTCCTGCCGGGTTTCGCCCAGCCGTACAAAAACGGCCTGGCTGTGCGGGGCGAAAACGCGAATCTGCCAGTGCGTCCCGGTATGATGGAGGCCAAGCAGGCTATGCGGATCATGCAGGCGTCCGTGCAGCAGAGCATTGAACGAGGCTTGCAGGTTGGTTGGCAGCAGTTTCATAGATGATGTGTTTAACTTTGTTCCCAGGATAACGGAAATTTCTGACAATTAGATGATGTGGCCATTTCCGTCATCACATTTTATTATTCGGGTGCTATATTCATATTAACAGGCTCTGGGGACAGAGCAAGTGTAAGAGCCTGTTTCAGTCGGTTTCATGCCTTGCGCCTGCATTCTATAGGGTGGAGTACAAGGCGCGGGGCGCCCAGTGATTGGGTAAGCGCTTGGCCATTCCAAACAAGCGTACCGTAACGCGGTAATCCGTCCTATAGAATGCAGGCCCCGAGTCATACCATTTTGGGGGTTGGCTCAGGCAAGCGCGTCTGCGGCGTTGTCCGGCTAGTGAATGGAACCACCATTCACTAGCCGCACGTCTTGCATCACCAAGATGGTTTGTTGGTGGGCTTGCCTGAGCCAACGCAAGGTATGAAACCGACTGAAACAGGCTCTAAATCTGTGCTGCCACAATAAATACAACGAAGTCAGAGGAATTTTATGGTTGCCTCCAACAAGGACTATCCACGTTTTGTCAGTGTGTTGACCAAAAATACTGTTGCACTCATTCTTGCCGGTGGCCGCGGCAGCCGGCTGAAACAATTGACCGACTGGCGGGCCAAGCCGAGCGTGCCGTTCGGCGGCAAGTTCCGCATCATCGATTTTCCTCTTTCCAATTGCCTGAATTCCGGTATTCGTCGTATTGGCGTGCTGACCCAATACAAGGCGCACAGCCTGATCAAGCACATTCAGCGGGGCTGGGGTTTTTTGCGCGGCGAGTTCAACGAGTTTGTCGATCTGCTGCCGGCCCAGCAGCGTATTGAGGTGGATTGGTATAAAGGCACGGCGGATGCCGTTTTCCAGAACATGGACATTCTGCGTGATTACGGTCCGGAATACGTGCTGATTCTGGCCGGTGACCATATTTATAAAATGGATTACGGCGAAATGCTGGCGCGTCACGCCGCGAGCGGTGCGGATTTGACCATCGCCTGCATGGAGGTGCCGCTGGAGGATGCCAAAGCCTTTGGCGTGATGAGCGTGGACGATGTCGGCCGGGTGCGCGATTTTGTCGAGAAACCGGACAATCCCACGTCCATGCCGGGGAATCCGGAGGTGGCGCTGGCCAGCATGGGCATTTATGTTTTCAATGCGTCCTTCCTCTATGAGCAGCTTATCCGTGATGCCGATGAACGTCATTCCGAGCACGATTTCGGTAAGGACCTGATTCCCTATATTGTTTCGCGCTATCGGGTGTTTTCCCACAATTTCGCCGACAGCTGTATTGGCTCCCCCAAAGGCCACCCGTACTGGCGCGATGTTGGTACGGTTGATGCTTATTGGGAAGCCAATATGGAAATGATCAAGGTTCAGCCCGATCTCAATCTGTACGACACGGATTGGCCGATCTGGACTTACCAGGAGCAGCTGCCGCCGGCCAAGTTCGTATTTGACGACGACGACCGTCGCGGCATGGCGGTCGACTCCATGGTTTCGGGGGGGTGCATCATCAGCGGGGCCAAGGTCACCCGGTCGCTGTTGTTTTCCAATGTGCGCGTGAACAGTTACACCGAAGTGACCGATTCGGTGATTCTGCCGAACGTGAACATCGGCAGGAACGTATACCTGAGTCGTGTGGTTGTCGACAAGGGTTGCAACATTCCCGAGGGCCTGGTGGTGGGGGTTGATCCCGCTGCAGATGCAAAACGGTTCCATGTGACGTCCAAGGGTATCACACTGATCACGCCTGACATGCTCGGCCAGCCCGTGCACCAGGTTCGCTAACGCTGCGCCCTTTTGGGGCGTTTTCCGGGGAAGTGAAGGGCATGGATCATCCGCGCCAGGTCAATCTCGTCATGTGCTGGCATATGCACCAGCCGGATTACCGCAACCATCTTACCGGCGATTTCGTGCTGCCTTGGACCTATCTGCACGCCATCAAGGACTACACCGACATGGTGTGGCATCTGGAGCAGCACAAGGAGGCGCGGGCGGTATTCAATTTTGTGCCGGTGCTGCTGGATCAGATCGAGGCCTATGCCGAGGGCTTTGCCGAAGGCAAAGTGCCCGATCCGCTCTTGCGCCTGCTGATCAAACACGACTTTGATCAATCGACCCTGGCCGAACGGCAGCTCATTCTCGACAGCTGCTTCCGTTGCAACCACAGCACCATGATTCATCCCTTCCTGCCCTACAGCCGGCTGCACGATCTGTATATGACACTGGAGCAGCAGGGGCATGGCCGGCTGATGTACCTGTCCGATCAGTATTATGCCGATCTGCTGGTGTGGTACCACCTGGTCTGGACGGGGGAAACCATCCGGCGGGAAAACCCGCTGGTCATCGAGCTGATGAGCAAGGGCGAGAATTTTTCCGTACAGGATCGGTCCGCCCTGTTCGATCTGATCGGACAAGTGCTGTCCAGCATCATTCCGCGTTACAAGAAGCTGGCGCAACAAGGCCGTATCGAATTGTCCTCGACGCCGTATCATCATCCCCTGTCGCCTTTGCTGGTGGATTTCAACTCGGCCAGGGAAGCCGTGCCCGATATGCCTTTGCCCGATGCGCACGTTTATCCCGGCGGGCGTAATCGGGTCACGCGACATATCATCACCGCCTTGCAGGCCCACGCCCAGCGTTTCGGCGACTTGCCCAACGGCATGTGGCCGGCCGAGGGGGGGGTGTCCGATGCGGTGATCGATCTCATGGCCAGCCAGAACCTCAGCTGGGCGGCAACCGGTGAAACAGTGCTGGCCAACAGCATTCGCAAGGCGTCGTCTGACGGGGCCCTGCCCGACCGGATGCGTTATCTGTACCGGCCATACCGGGTCGGGAGCAAAAACGGCAGCATGTCCGTCTTTTTTCGCGATGACCGGCTGTCCGATTTCATCGGCTTCGAGTATGCCAAATGGCACGGACGGGATGCGGTCAATCATTTCATCGGCGAACTGAAAAATATTCTGCACCACACGCCGAAAGATGAAATGCCCATTGTCAGCATCATCATGGATGGCGAAAACGCCTGGGAATATTATCCGTACAACGGTTTTTATTTCCTTTCCGGCCTGTACGAGGCCATGGCGGCCGATCCGGAGATACATCTGCTGACTTTCAGCGAATATCTCAGCCAGTGCGGCACAAAGAAAGGCCAGAAATGCGCCTATGCCGGCGAATTGCCCAGTTTGGTGGCGGGCAGCTGGGTCTATGGCACATTTTCCACCTGGATCGGCGAGCGCGACAAGAATCGGGCCTGGGACATGCTCTGCGCCGCGAAACAGAGTTTCGATCTGGTGATTGCCAGCCGACGGCTGAATGAAACCGAAATTGCCGCTGCCGAAGCCCAGTTGTCGGTGTGCGAAAGCTCCGATTGGTTCTGGTGGTTCGGCGAATACAATCCCAGTCTGTCGGTAAAGAGCTTTGACCAGTTATTCAGGCAGAATCTGTCCAATCTGTATCGTCTGCTCAAGCTGCCGGTGCCCGAGCAGTTGCAGGAGTCGATCAGCCATGGCGGCGGATTTGCCGAGGCGGGGGGCGTCATGAGGCGTGGCTCATGACGGCGTGACAGCGGATGACGGCAGAACGCCTGCTGTGTGGTAAGCAAACAAGGAGACAAGGGCATAATGAAAAGCAACACGATTTGTCTGTTACTGGGGGTGCACGCGCATCAGCCCGTCGGCAACTTTACCGAAGTGCTGGAAGACGCCCACCAGCGTTGCTACCGTCCTTTTCTCCACACTGTTCACCGATACCCCGATTTCCGTTTTGCCATTCATTTCAGCGGCTGGCTGCTGGATCATCTGCAGCGGGTCTATCCGGAAGATATGAAGCTGCTGCGCGAAATGGTCGCGCGGGGACAGGCCGAGTTGTTCGGCGGCGGTGATACCGAGCCGGTGCTGGCGGTCATTCCCGAGCGCGACAGGCTGGGGCAGCTGCAAGCGCTGTCACATCGCCTGGAACGCGTGCTGGGGGAACGCCCCAGCGGCGCCTGGCTGACCGAACGGGTGTGGGAGGCGACGGTGGTGCCGTCGCTGCACGATGCTTCGATCCAGTACGTGACCGTCGATGATTATCACTTTCTGTGTGCCGGTAAGGACGTGGACGATCTGAACGGCTATTTCTCCACCGAGGAGAATGGCAAACGGCTGGATCTGTTTCCGATTTCCGAAGAGCTGCGCTACCGTTTGCCATTCTCGCCGGCCGGTGAGGTGGTGACCTACCTCGAGCATCTGGCAGACCAGGGGGCGTGCGATGCAGCAGCCATTTATTTTGACGACATCGAAAAGTTCGGTATCTGGCCGGAAACCTACGAATGGGTCTATGAGAAAGGCTGGTTGACCCAGTTCATCGAGGGGGTGCTCGCGTCGCCCAAGATTCGCACTTCGCGCTACAGTGATTACCATGCCAGCACGCGCAGCCGGGGAGTCGTCTACTTGCCGACGACCTCCTACATTGAAATGAACGAGTGGACCTTGCCGGCGCCGCATGCCCACCATTTCGCCGACATGGTGGCGCAAAGCAAGGCAAACAATCGTTTTAGCGAGGACAAACCGTTCATTCGCGGCGGCATCTGGAAAAATTTCTTCATGCGCTATGCCGAATCGAACTGGATGCACAAGCGCATGCTGCAGTTGTCGACCCGCCTGGCGCAGTTACCGGCCAGGAAACGGACGGCCGAGCATTATGAGCTGCTCTACGAGGCACAGGCCAATGACGCTTATTGGCATGGCCTGTTTGGCGGTCTCTACCTGCCGCATTTGCGGCGGGCCGTATACAGCGGCATCGTCAGGCTGGAGGCCGCGCTGGACAAAATCGACGAACGTCCGGCCAGTACGATTCAAGACCTCGACATGGATGGCAAGTCGGAAGTGTTTTTGCGTAATTCGAAGCTGCAGGCGGTTATCAGGCTGGATGGCCTGGGCAGCGTGTGTGAGCTGGATGCCTATCTGCTGGGGCACAATTTTGGCGGTACGCTGCGGCGCCGGGATGAGCACTACTACCGCAAAATCCACCTGCAGGAAACGCTACAGCATAGCAGCAGCGGTATCGCGTCGGCGCATGACCGCGTCAGCTTTAAACACGAAATTTTGCCGCAGGACATGCAGGTGGATGTCTATCCGCGAGCTAGCTGGATCGATTCACTGCTGCTGGCGGACGAGCAGGAGGTGGTCATTTGCAACTATGTGCATGAGGCGACCGAGTCGAGCAAGGCATCACTGCTGCTCAATGGCGGAGCCAAGGGCGTCAAGGTCGCCAAACGCTACCGCGTCGCGGCCCAGCGATTAACCGTCGATTATCGCATCAAGGGGGCGGTGCCCGGCAGTTTCCGCGCCACCCTGAATCTTGCCATGCCCAGCTGCGATGGGCCGGCTGGCCGCTTTGTCATGGATGGCGCCGTGCTGGGCGGTTTCGGCCAGCCGCTGACGCTGGACGGCATGACGCAGCTTGAATTGCTCGACGACGTGCTGGGCGGGCGCGTGTTTATTCGCGTCAGTCATCCGGTCGTATGGCGCAGCTACCCCTACTTCACCGTGTCACAGTCGGAGGCCGGTTTTGAAAAGATCATGCAAGCCGTGTGCATCGAGTTGATCTGGAAAGATACCCGCAGCGTAATGGAAATCGACCTGGAGTATGAGTCGTTAAGTTGATCCTGGCCAGGTCCAGGGATGCGCCTGGCCAAGCCAGCCCTCATTTCCTTATATTGGGGGCTTCAATTGTGCCGTCAACAGTCAAGACGGTATTGAAGCGGTTATCCGGCCGGGCAATATGGGCGACGATCTTGCCGTTCAGCTGGTTGCCTTGCAGTACGCTCAAGTCGCCGTTCGCCTCGATCAAGCCGCTGATCATTTTCATGCCGCTCAGGCGCGTGAGGGAGGGCGAGCTCTGGATCGAGCCGGTGAAATCCGAGAAGCGCGTTTCTCCGCCGCTGAAAAGCTTGTGGTCTTCCTGGATGGCGCGTGCCAGATCGATGTTGGAGAGCGTGCCGTTTTCTAAATGGAAGTTGCCCTGCCAGGCGATGTGCTGCCACAGCTGATCGGGAGATGGGGCGCTGGCGTCGTAATTCAGGTGCGCCGACAGGCTGCCGCGGAAAGCGGTTTGCGGCAGCAGGCTGGGTGTTGCGGTGGCGGGGTCGATGCCCTTCAGGTCGAGATCGCCACGCAGTCTCCAGGGCGCTTGCCAGGAAAGCTCGCTGCTGCCGCTAAAGTAGCCGCCGTACATGGAGCCGCTTACTTCGGTCAGGCGCAGCTGGTCAGCGGTGATTTCGCCCTTGGCCGAGAAAGTGTCGAGTTTGACTATTCCGGCAAAGGGCGGGGTCCAGTTGTTGCCGTCGAGTGTGATGCTCCAGCTGTGCCCCGTGTTGGCGAGGTTGGCGTTAAGCGTGTGATCGGTGCTGTGCAGCTGCCCGCGTGTGGCGTGGCCGTCGGCGGCAAAATCCAGTTGGCCGGAGATTGATGGCCAGGTGGCTTGACCGTATTGGATGCTGGTATTGTCAAAACTGATGTTTTTGACTGCCCGTTTGCCGGCATCTTGCCGGGCCAGGTAATTCAGCAGCTGTTGCAGTTGCTGGGTCGATACGGTGACCTGGGCGAGATGAACCGTGTTGATCACCTTGCCGTTGTTCATGATGGAGCCCATGCTGGGGTAAAGATCGAACGTGCCGACCTGCATTTCATGGTTAAGACCCACCGCCACTTTGTCCAATGCCAGATGGGGGCTTGGCAGAAAGCGCAGACGCACGCCGGTAATGCTGACGGGCTGGCCGAATAGCTCGGCCAGCTGCTTTTGCAGGGAGGGGGCCATGAAGTCCCATGGAGCGGCCAAGGCCCCGGCCAGCAGCAGCACCAGGGAGCCGAGGCCGCCGAGCATGATGTAGGGAATAAAACGGCTCAGCCAGTGCGGGCCACTTGAGCGTTTTTCCTGGCGTGAATTGTCGGATATGAAATCGGTCTTGCGGTTGTCGCGGGCAAACTGATCGAAATAGGGGCTGTTCCCTGCCGGCGGTGCGGTTTTGGGCGTGTGTTGCTGCGCGGGCGAGTGGCGGGCGGCCGGAGCGGCGGAACCGCCGGGCTGTTTGGCGGCGACTTGTGCGTCCGGCTTGACAACTTCCGGGTTGGCCTGCAGTTTCGATTCGGCATGGGCCGGGGGGACGGGAATGTCGATTTGTTCGGTGGGTGTGCTGGACACGCTGTCACGCAAGATGGCATCCAGATCGTGTTCCAGTGAGTCAATCGAGTTTTCCGGCTTATCCACGCAGGCCTCTCTTCCAGTCCTTATTATTCAATCAGATACGTAACCCTGGCGATGTGCGTCTGAATGTGTATATATATCTTGTCATTGTGGCAAAAAATATCGTCTTCGACAAATGATAAGCGGAAAACGGATTGAAACAGCTTTGCGCGCGGCTGTCACAGGTCAAAACGTCATGGCCGGAAAGCAAAAAGAAAATAAGCATTGACTGTCTTATTAGTTTATTAGATAATTCAAATACGCTTGTTTCTTCCCCTTCCCCGGGGTGGCAAGTGTTGTCTCCTCCATCCTCCTCCTTTGGTGGAATTTATAGCGCGGATTTGTGAATCCGCGCTTTTTTTTGTCCATTTCTGCCTTTAACCCTCCAGCAACCACTTCTGCGCGGTGTCAAGCTCGCTGAAGCTGGCAATATTGGCGTTCATATAAAGGCGGGCAAGCCAGGCACTCCAGCTCAGCCAGTGGTCCGTGGTGACGACGGCAATACGCTCAAAGTCGTTCGGATGTTCGCGGGTGAATTTAAGCTCTTCCCAGGCGACGTCGATGGTAAAGTCGATCATGTCGCGCAGATCCATCAATAGCCGAATCTTGCCGCCGAACTTCATGCCGTAGATGGCGTTTTCCTCAAATTCCCGGTAATCGGCCAGGCTGAATTGGCCGGCGACGCTGACGCTGATAAAACCGTCTTCATGCGTGATGCTAATCATGGTCTATTTTCCTTTTTGTTCCTCGGGGCATTCTTCGAGGGGGCGTGCCGCCCTGGTTTCAATTATTGGATGTGGCGGATAAAACTGCAACAGGTGCCGAAGCGGGAGGTCATTGGGTGACCGGGGCGTGGCTGGCGGTGGACTCGGCGAGTTCGCTCGGAGTGGCCTCCGGTATGGCGATCCAGAAGGACGATCCGGTGCCCGGCACGCTTTCCATGCTCAGCTTGCCGTACATGTGTTCGACCAATTGGCGCGTAAGGGCAAGTCCAATGCCCGTGCCTTCCACGCTGTCACGTGTTGCGCTCAGGCGGGAGAAGGGGAGAAAGAGTTTGTCCTGGTCCTCCGGCAAAATGCCCACGCCGGTGTCGTGTACGCCAATGTTCCAGATGCCCGGCTCATCCATCGCGAGGGTAAGCGTCACTTTCCCCTTGGGGTGGTTGTACTTGATCGCATTGGAAATGAGGTTGAGCAAGGCCTGTTTCAGTCTTTTGGCATCCGATCTTGCCCAGCCCGATTTGACATTGAGATTGACTTGCAGCGTGATGTCCTGATTTTGCGCAATCGGTTCCATCAGCCAGATGCAGTCACGCATAAGGCTGACCAGTTCGACCGGGACGAGATTGAGCGTGATGGCATCTGCCTCGATTTTGGCCATGTCAAGCACATCGTTGATCAAATCCAGCAAGTGCCAGCCGGCTTTTTCCATGTGCCGCAAATAGGCTTTGTTGTTCTCCGTCGCATCCGGCAGCATGAGCTGGGTGAAGCCGAGAATCGCATTGAGCGGGGTCTTCAGCTCGTGACTCATTTGCGACAGGAAGGACGATTTTGCCCGGCTGGCCTGTTCGGCCTGGTCAAGTGCAACGACAAGCGCCTGTTCGGCCCGAACGCGTTGGGTAATGTCGCTGAAACTGAATACCCGTCCGGTAATCGCGGGTCCGACCTGTTGCGGTTGCGATGTGCAGTCGAACACCTGGCCATCGCTTAAATAGAGCGTGTCGTAACTGGGACGCGAGGGAGTGGAGAAAATTTCTTCCAGCCTTGTCCGGAAAGCTTCGGGATCGGTCATGCGGTTGACGATGAATTCGCTGATGAGGTGTTCGTTGGGGCTTTGTGTCAGTGTGGCGGGCAAATTCCACAGGCGGGCAAACTTGTGGTTGAAATTGCGAATATGACCATTGGGAGAGGTCAGCAATATGCCGTCGGCGGTCGCCTCGAGTGTGGCGCGAATTTCCGCGATGGCGGTGGCGAGTTCGATTTCCGCCGCCTTGCGCTGGGCGATGTTGTGACAGGCAATGACCAGCCAGGGGCGGCCGGCGGCATCGTGCTCCTGCTGAATCGAGCGCTCAAGATCAATGAGTACGCCGTCGGCCCGCGGGTATTGGGTCTCGGCGTGATGAATCGGGGTGAATTGGCCGGCGGCGACGGCCTCCCAATAAAACACGTCGGTCAGGGAGGTCTCGATCTCTGTGATGCGTTTGCCGACCAGACACTGCTCGTCGCAGAGCAGCAATTGGCCAATCGTGCGGTTGGCGGCCACAATAGTCAATTCTGTCGGGTGAACGGTGAGGGTGCCATCGTTGCAGGCGTCCAGCATCAGGCGCGAAAAGTCAGTCATGGCTGCGTGTGCGGGGGCGGCAGGATTGCGCGTGCCTGGCGGAGGGGAAAGGGCAAAGCCGGCTGACGGTATGAGAGCGGGTCATGTTGTTGGCTTGGCTGTATTGGCGGCGTCGTCGAAATAATAGGTGACGCGTTTACGGGGACTCAGATAATCATAAATTTCACGCGGTAGCTGTGCCGGCGGGATGCTCTTGCTGATATTGATGTCGGGTTCATCGGCCAGGTCAAGGATAATGGCCTCGTTCTTGGGGATCTCCGCATCATACATCATGATGCTGGGTTTGAGCGCCTTATTGGTGTTGACGGAAATGACCAGCCCGACGGTCTCGTTGGATAAGCGGACGATGGTGCCCGGCGGATAGACGCCCATGCAGCGGATGAACTGGTTGAGCGGCGCCGGGTCGAAATGGGGTCGCTGCTTGGAAAACATTTGCGACAGCGCTTCAAACGGTGTCAGCGATGTCAGCGGGTTGATGTGGTTGCAGTGGTTGTCGTAAATATTGGGTATGGCCAGGGTGCGGGCCAATTCGCAGATGTTTTCGCCCTTCAGGTGATCGGGGTAACCGCTGCCATCCATGTGTTCGTGATGCTGGCGGATGGCAAGGCAAATTTTTTCCGGTAGGCCGGCTTTGCGGGCGATTTTCTCGCCATAAGCGGAATGTTCCTGCAGGAAATGCGTTTCCGCCTGGTTGAGCGGTTCAATTTTCTTGGTAATACGATCAGGAATTTCCAGTTTGCCAATATCGTGCAGCAGGCCCAGCATGCCGACCTGTTCGATAAATTCACGCGGTTTGCCGCTTTCCTTGGCCAGAATCATGGACAAAACCGAAACATTGAGCGAATGGAAATAAACCTCTTCACCGGCCACCTTGTCGTTCAATGCGTGAATGGCGATATCCTTGTTCTGCAGCATGGTATCCAGCATTTGGCCAATGAGGACTTCTGCCGCGGCAACCGAGTCTTTCGGGTTGGAGTAGATATTCTGATTGATGTGCCGAACCGTTTGGGCCGCTTCCAGCAGGCGCTTTTCGCATTCGATGACGGCTGCACGCTGCCGTTCCAGGCGTGCAATGCGCACTTTTTTGGCCTCCTGCAGCGCCAGCAGGCGCGCATCTTCCTGCGGGTCGGTCGGCGGGGCGGCAGTCGCGGGGGCGCCGACGGCTTGGGGCGGGCAGTCGCTCTTGGCCGGAATATAGCGAATTTCCTTCAGGCCGAGACGGCGCAGAGTAGCCAGTTGCTTGTTGTCGCGAATCTTGAACGTATTGGTCGGGAAGGGATGGTCGAGCCATGACAAATCGAGCCGGATAAAAAGGCCGACGCACAGTTGATCGACTGAAATTGTTTCGTATTCTTCCGTCGTCATTCTCACGCTATTCCGTGTGATTGAAACAATTCATTATTGATGACGGACAGGGGAAGGTCAAATAGTGAATTAGTGCCTGCGCAGGCGGCGGCGCAAGGATGGGCGGGCGAGCGATGCGGAGGGAGTGGCGGGTGGGGGGTAAGAATGGCGAGC
Organism: Pseudomonadota bacterium; assembly: GCA_021851875.1. Lineage (GTDB taxonomy): Bacteria > Pseudomonadota > Gammaproteobacteria > Burkholderiales > JAJZQI01 > JAJZQI01. The sequence continues at coordinate 137,614 of JAJZQI010000003.1, forward strand.
GGTTGATGGGGTAAAGCCCGCCGGCGGCCCGGCCGGTACCGGGTGGGCTTGTCAGGGAACTTGCCGGGCGGGAATGAAGGGTTCGACTTCGCGCCGCAGAAATTCGTGGAAGTGCAGCATACCGTCTTCCATTGGCGACTGATAGGGGCCTGTTTCGCTGATCCCCTGGGCATGCAGGGCGCGTCGGCCATCCTCCATGCGCTGGCAGATTTCCTCATCCTCAAGCGCGGTCTCGCGATAAGCGGCCTGCTCGGCTTCGAGGAATTCGCGTTCGAACAGCACGATTTCCTCGGGGTAATAGAACTCGACCACATTGGTGCAGTTGAGCGGACCGCGCGGAATGATGTGGGAAACGACCAGCGTGTGGGGATACCACTCGATCATGATATTGGGGAAATAGGTGAGCCAAATCGCGCCATGGCGCGGCAGCTTGCCGTTGCCATACTTGAGCACCTGGTTGTGCCACTGGGTATAGACCGGGCTGCCGGGGCGCGCCAGTTCATGATGCAGGCCGACCGTCTGCACGCTGTGCCAGTCGCCGAATTCCCAGCGCAGCTCGGCACAGTTGACGAACTGACCCAGGCCGGGGTGGAAGGGGGCGACATGGTAGTCTTCCAGATAAACCTCGATGAAGGTTTTCCAGTTGAAGTTGTATTCCTCTATCTCGACGTGATCGAGCATGAAGCCGGAAAAATCCAGGTCTTCGCGTACTCCCAATTTGGCGAGATCGCGCGCGACGTCGCGCGGCCCGTTGAAAAGCAGGCCGTTCCAGTTTTGCAGCGGAGTCTTGCCGAGGTTCAGGCAGGGCGTGCTCGGAAAGTGCGGCGCGCCGAGCAGTTCGCCCTGCAAATTGTAGGTCCAGCGATGCAGCGGGCAGACAATGTTCTTGGCATTGCCGCGGCCTTTGTTCATCAGGGCCTGGCGGTGGCGGCACACGTTCGACAGGAGTTCGACGCTGTTCGCGTTGCGCGCCAGCATGCGCGCATGGTTCATCCATTCAAGCGTATGGTAGTCGCCGACATTCGGCACCATGAGTTCGTGACCAATATAGCCCGGGCCGTGCTGGAACAGGCGCTCCATCTCTGTGTCGTAAATGTCCTGGTCGATATACCAGTTGACAGGAAGCTGCGGCGAGGATTGCTGCAGGGAAGAAGTGTTGACAAGTGCGGTCATCGCACAACCCCTTGATTACCTTTAAGTCCTTAAGAACCCAAAAGCGCCACGTGGCCGGGCGCACCCCTAGACTGTCCCGCGAAGGGGAAACCGAGGATTGTACCTTGCATGGCAATGAGTGGCAAGTCTTTGTGTGTCCCGTGCGGTTTCGCTGGCGGGCATATCCGACTGGTAATTTTTGTTAGACAACGCATGATTAATAACAAGCATGGAGTTCGATGGTCAGAGGTTCTGGGGGTGGGGCAAGAAGGGTGGTCCTGAAGCACAATCCGATAAAACGCGGCCCGGACAGAAGGGGAAGAGATAAAGGGCCATCCATTGGCTGGAAGGACCGGCGACGCCATCCGGATAGGCGAATGCCGGAGGTTGAGGAGATTTCGCTGGCAGAGTTTGAGGCCATGCTGCAGCAAGCGGAGTTTGAAAAGTCCACGCATCATGGCCAGGGGCACGGTTGGGGCAAGTTGAAAAAGAAAAAGGTTGAATAGCGGTTCTTTCGATAAGGCATGTTAGGGCGCGCTTTTCTTGACCGGAAGAGCGTGCTGGAGTATGTTCCCCGTTTTAATCCGGCATACTCGCGGCAGCGTTGCAGCCTCACTGTGTGAGGTTCGGCGTGAAAATTGAATTTCATGGCAAAATCTGGCCAATCTCCCCAAAAGAACTTTGAAGCGGCTCTGGCTGAGCTGGAGCAGATCGTCAGCCAATTGGAGGCCGGGCAGCTGTCCCTGGATGACTCCCTGGCGGCTTACAAGCAAGGCATCGAATTGCTGCAATTTTGTCAGCAAACCTTGCAGGCGGCGGAACAGCAGGTGCAAGTGCTGGAAAATGGTGTGTTGCGCAATCTGACGGAAGAAAACTGATGCTGGCGGCTGATTTTCAGGAATGGATGCAGGCCCATGCGGCACGTATGGAGTCGGTGCTGGACAGGGTGCTGCCGCCGGTCAGCCAGGCGCCCGCGCGTTTGCATGAGGCCATGCGCTATGTGGCGCTCGATGGCGGCAAACGGGTGCGTCCGCTGCTGGCTTTTGCCGCCGGCGCATTGACCGGCGCCGATGCGGCGCGGGTGGAGCTGGCGGCCGCCGGTGTCGAGCTGATTCATGTGTATTCGCTGGTACATGATGACATGCCCTGCATGGACGACGACGTGCTGCGGCGGGGCAAGCCGACCTGCCATGTGGCGTACGATGATGCGACCGCCTTGCTGGTGGGCGACAGCCTGCAAAGCCTGGCCTTTCAGGTGCTGGCGCAACACGTGCTGAGCGATGCGCCGCAGCAGCAGCTGAAAATGCTGGAATTGCTGGCCGTGGCTTCCGGCTCCTGCGGCATGGCGGGCGGGCAGGCGATCGATCTGGCGAGCGTCGGTCAGGAACTGACGCTGCCGGAGCTCGAATTCATGCATATCCACAAAACCGGTGCGCTGATCCGCGCGGCCATCCTGCTGGGGGCTTTGTGCGGGCGCGGCATGACGAAAACGGAGGAGCAGGCGCTGCAGCGCTACGCCAACCGCGTTGGTCTGGCTTTCCAGGTGGTGGACGATATTCTCGACACCGAGGCGGATACCGCCACGCTGGGCAAAACCGCCGGCAAGGACGCGGCCAACGATAAGCCGACTTATGTTTCCCTCATGGGGCTGGAAGCGGCGCGCCGTTTTGCCGCCGATCTGCATACCGAAGCGCTGGCGGCACTTGAGCTTTTTGGAGAAACCGCCTTGCGCCTGCGCCAGTTGGCCGACTTCATTGTGCTGCGCAAATTCTGATGAACTATTCCCTGCTCGAATCCATTCAGTTTCCGGCGGATTTGCGTCAGCTGGAACGGCGTCAGTTGCCGCAGCTGGCGGAAGACTTGCGCGCTTTCCTGATCGACAGCGTTTCCCGGACCGGTGGGCATCTTTCCTCCAACCTCGGCGCCGTGGAACTGACGCTGGCGCTGCACTATGTGTTCAATACACCGGAAGATCGCATTGTCTGGGACGTTGGGCATCAGTCCTATCCGCACAAAATTCTCACCGGCCGGCGCGAGGCCATGTCCAGCATGCGCCAGACCGACGGCCTGGCGGGCTTTCCGAAGCGGGAAGAGAGTCCGTACGACACCTTCGGAGTGGGGCACTCCAGCACTTCGATTTCGGCCGCGCTTGGCATGGCGGTGGCGGCAAAGCAAAAAGGCGAACAGCGCCGTGCCATTGCCGTCATCGGCGATGGGGCGATGACGGCCGGCATGGCGTTTGAAGCGCTGAACAATGCCGGCGCCATGGACGCCAACGTGCTGGTGATCCTGAACGACAACGAAATGTCCATTTCGCCCAATGTCGGGGCTTTGAGCAACTACCTGGCAAAGCTCATGTCCGGCAGCATCTATCGCACCATGCGCAAGGGCGGCGAGAAGGTGCTGGGCGTGGTGCCGCCGATTCTCGAACTGGCCAAGCGGGCGGAAGAACACGTCAAAGGCATGGTGGTGCCCGGTACCTTGTTCGAAGAGTTCGGCTTTAATTATATCGGCCCGATCGACGGTCACGATCTGGATGTGCTGATCACGACGTTGTCAAACATACAGCAGCTCGACGGTCCGCAGTTTCTGCATGTGGTGACCAAAAAAGGCAAGGGCTTCGCTCCGGCGGAACAGGATCCCTGTCTGTTCCACGGCGTGGCCAAATTCGATCCGCTCACCGGCCAGGCGCAAAGCAAGACGGCAGCCGGCAAACCCACCTACACCCAGGTGTTCGGCGACTGGCTGTGTGACATGGCGGCGGCCGACAGCAAGCTGGTCGGCATTACCCCGGCCATGCGCGAGGGTTCCGGCCTGGTGCGGTTTTCCCGTGAATACCCCGAGCGCTATTTTGATGTGGGTATTGCCGAGCAGCACGCGCTGACGTTTGCAGCCGGTTTGGCCTGCGAGGGGCTGAAGCCGGTGGTGGCCATTTACTCGACTTTCCTGCAACGGGCGTATGACCAGTTGGTGCATGACGTGGCGCTGCAGAATCTGCCGGTCGTGCTGGCCATCGACCGGGCCGGTCTGGTGGGGGCCGACGGTCCGACCCATGCCGGCAGTCTGGATATCTCCTTTTTGCGCTGCGTGCCCAATATGCTGGTGATGGCGCCGGCGGACGAAGACGAGTGCCGCAAAATGCTGACCACCGCCTTCCGGCATGCGGGCCCTTCGGCCGTGCGTTATCCCCGCGGCACCGGGCCCGGTGTGCCGGTGTCAAAAGAGCTGCAGTCCCTGCCGCTCGGTCGCGCCGAAGTGCGCCGTCGGGGCAAGCGGGTGGCATTGCTGGCTTTCGGCAGCATGGTGGCGGTGGCCGAGCAGGTGGCGGACGAGCTGGATGCCACCGTGGTCAATATGCGTTTCATCAAACCGCTTGACCGCGAGACCGTGCGCGAGATGGCCGGGCAGCACGAATTGCTGGTGACGCTGGAAGAAAACGCCTTGATGGGCGGCGCCGGCAGTGCCGTGGCCGAGGCGCTGGCGGAAATGGGGGTGGTGAAATCCATGCTGCATCTGGGGCTGCCGGACCGCTTTGTGGAGCACGGCGACGCGACGGAGCTGCTGCGTCGTTGCGGCCTGGATGCAACAGGCGTACTGCAAAGTGTGCGCCGGCAATTACCCGACTAGTTTACTCGGGTATTGAAATCCCCTATACTATTCACTTGGTAGAATCTGATTTTCAAGGAAGTTCCATGACTCAGTGTTGCGACACCCAGGCGATCCCCGATGTGCAAAGCACGCCTGACACGCGCCAGATCGCGATCGACAAGGTCGGTATCAAGTCCATCCGCCACCCGGTGAAGGTGGCCGACAAGGACGGCGGTGTGCAGCACACGGTAGCCACTTTCAACATGTACGTGCACCTGCCGCATAATTTCAAGGGCACGCACATGTCGCGCTTTGTCGAGATTCTCAATGGCTATGAGCGCGAGATCTCGGTGGAAAATTTCGAGGCCATGCTGCGCCAGATGGTGGCACGCCTGGAAGCGGAGTCCGGTCACGTGGAAATGAGCTTCCCTTATTTCATCAACAAGAAGGCTCCCGTGTCCGGCGTGCAAAGCCTGCTCGACTACGAGGTGACCTTTATCGGTGAAATCCGTCAGGGCAAATTTGAACAGTGGGTGCGCGTTGTGGTGCCGGTCACCAGTCTGTGCCCCTGCTCCAAGAAGATTTCCGACTACGGTGCGCATAACCAGCGCTCGCATGTCACCATTACCGCCAAGATCAACAGTTTCGTCTGGGTCGAAGAGCTGGTGCGCATGGCGGAAGAGCAGGCGTCCTGCGAACTGTTCGGTCTGCTCAAGCGGCCGGATGAGAAGTACGTCACCGAATATGCCTACAATCACCCGAAATTCGTGGAAGATCTGGTGCGCGATGTGGCGGCAGTCCTGAATGCGGAACCGCGTATCGACGCTTATGTGGTGGAAAGCGAAAATTTCGAATCCATCCACAATCACTCCGCCTACGCGCTGATCGAAAAAGACAAGCGCGCCGCCTGATGTTTTCAGCGCCTTGTCGGCCGGGGGAACCACCCGGCCGACAAGCTGTCCATCATTTGCTCGAACGCAAGCGACAAGAAGGCGCAGGGAAGATTTATTCGGCCTACCTGCTTGTAATCGTTGAAATTGCCACCATATTGAATCACAATGCAAGTTGGCTATGGAATTTTGCCGGGGCGTCGTTCATCATGCCCGTCGGGCGCTTAAGGAGTTCTCTTGAATAATCTGGTGAAGAATATCGCTATCTGGTTGGTCATCGCGCTGGTGCTGATGGCTGTGTTCAACCAGTTCAATACCCGCCAGTCCACCACCTCCCAGATGAGCTACTCGCAGTTCATCGACGAAGTGCGCCAGGGGCAGGTGAAGAAAGTCATTATTGAAGGGCACGTGATCCGCGGCCAGCAAACCGACGGCACCCGCTTTACCACCTATGCCCCGTCGGATATCTGGATGGTGAACGACCTGCTCAAGCATAACGTGGTCATCGACGCCAAGCCGGAAGAAGAACCCTCCTTCCTGATGAACATCTTTATCTCCTGGTTCCCGATGCTGTTGCTGATCGGCGTGTGGATTTTCTTCATGCGGCAGATGCAGGGCGGCGGCAAGGGCGGCGCGTTCTCCTTCGGCAAGAGCCGTGCGCGTATGCTGGACGAAAACAACAACCAGATCACCTTTGCCGATGTGGCCGGTTGCGACGAAGCCAAGGAAGAGGTGGGCGAGCTGGTCGACTTCCTGAAAGAGCCGGGCAAGTTCCAGAAGCTCGGCGGCCGTGTGCCGCGCGGCGTGCTCATGGTGGGCAGCCCGGGTACGGGTAAAACCCTGCTGGCCAAAGCCATTGCCGGCGAAGCCAAGGTGCCGTTCTTCAGCATTTCCGGTTCCGACTTCGTGGAAATGTTCGTCGGTGTGGGTGCGGCCCGTGTGCGCGATATGTTCGAGCAGGCCAAAAAACAGGCGCCCTGCATTATTTTCATCGACGAGATCGATGCCGTCGGCCGTCAGCGTGGCGCAGGTCTGGGTGGCGGCAACGATGAACGGGAACAGACGCTCAACCAGCTGCTGGTGGAAATGGACGGCTTCGAGGGCAATCTGGGCGTGATCGTGATCGCCGCCACCAACCGTCCCGACGTGCTGGACCCGGCGCTGATGCGCCCGGGCCGTTTCGACCGCCAGGTGGTGGTGCCGCTGCCGGATATTCGCGGCCGCGAGCAGATCCTCAACGTGCACATGCGCAAGGTGCCCATTGCGGCGGACGTGAAGGCCGACATTCTGGCGCGCGGTACGCCCGGCATGTCCGGCGCCGACCTGGCCAATCTGGTGAACGAAGCCGCCCTGTTTGCCGCCCGCGCCAACAAGCGCGTGGTCGACATGGACGATTTCGAGCGCGCCAAGGACAAGATCTTCATGGGTGCCGAGCGCAAGTCCATGGTGATCAGCCCGGAAGAGAAAAAGGCCACCGCCTACCACGAATCCGGCCATGCCATTATCGGCTCATTGCTGCCGGGTTGCGATCCGGTGCACAAGGTGACCGTTATTCCGCGCGGCCGCGCGTTGGGCGTCACCTGGTCGCTGCCGGAGAAGGATCGCATCAGTCTGTATCAGGATCAGATGCTGGCGCAGATCTGTATGCTGTTCGGCGGCCGCGTGGCGGAAGAACTGTTCGTCGGCAAGGTGTCGACCGGCGCCTCCAATGATTTCGAGCGGGCCACCTCCATGGCGCGCGATATGGTGACGCGCTACGGTATGTCGGAAGCGCTGGGGCCCATGGTGTATGCGGAAAACGAGGGTGAAGTGTTCCTCGGCCGTTCGGTAACGACCCACAAGAACGTCTCCGAAGCCACCATGCAGAAGGTGGATGTCGAGATTCGCCGCATCATCGACGAGCAGTATGAGCTGGCGCGCAAGCTGCTCAAGGAGAACAGCGACAAGGTCGAGATGATGACCAAGGCGTTGCTGGATTGGGAAACGATCGATGCCGACCAGATTGCCGATATCATGGCCGGCAATGAGCCGCGTCCGCCCAAGCCCAGCAGCTCTTCCGGCACTCCGCCGCAGAGCAATCCGCCGGCCGCGCCCACAGCCGCCACGCCCACGGCCGGTTCGCCCGCCCAGGAAACCTGATCCAACCGGGGAAGCATTCGCTTCCCCGTTCTTTTGCGTGTTGTCCTATTTCCAATATGCTGTTTCATTGCGGTCGATTTGAGCTGGATCTGGCTACGCCCCGGATCATGGGCATACTGAATGTCACGACCGACTCTTTTTCCGACGGTGGTGCGTATGCCACGACGACGGCGGCTGTCGGCCGGGCCTGGCAGCTGATCGAGGCAGGCGCCGAGCTGATTGATATCGGCGGCGAGTCGACCCGTCCCGGTGCGCAGCCGGCCAGTCTGGACGAAGAGCTGTCCCGCGTGGTTCCGGTGGTGGAGGCGCTGCGCGATGCGCCCGTAGCGATTTCCGTTGACACCATGAAAACCGAAGTGATGCGGGCGTCGCTGGCGGCCGGCGCTTCGCTCATCAATGACGTCAATGCGTTGCGTGCGCCGGGCGCGCTGGAGTTGCTGGCCCGGTCTGAGGCCGGCATTTGTCTGATGCACATGCAGGGCGAGCCGCGCAGCATGCAGCATGCGCCGTCTTACACTGATGTGCTGGCGGACGTGGGCGTGTTTCTGGCCCGGCGTGCGGCCGTGCTGCTGGCGGGGGGCATTGCGAAAGAGCGTATTTTGCTGGACCCGGGGATCGGTTTCGGCAAAACCCTGGAGCACAATCTCGCCCTGCTGCGCGGCTTGCCGCAGCTGGCCGGGCTCGGGTTCCCCCTGCTGCTGGGGGTTTCGCGCAAGAGCATGCTGGGCAAAATAACCGGCCGCGACGTGCATGAGCGCCTGCCGGCGAGTCTGGCGGCGGCCCTGTTCTGCGTCATGCGGGGGGCGAGCATCATAAGAGTGCATGACGTGGCTGAAACGCGCGATGCGCTGCTTACATATAAGGCATTAACAGGAGACCAATAAAAATGGGGCGTAAATACTTCGGTACGGACGGCATCCGTGGACAGGTTGGCCAAGCGCCGATCACGCCTGATTTTGTCATGCGACTGGGTTATGCTGCCGGCGCGGTGCTTGCGGCACAGGCCCAGGGGCAGGGAACCGGCGAGCGGCCGGCGGTGCTGATCGGTAAAGATACGCGCATATCCGGCTACATGCTGGAGTCTGCCATGGAGGCCGGTTTCGCTGCGGCCGGTGTCGATGTGCTGCTGGTCGGTCCCATGCCCACCCCGGCGGTCGCGCATTTGACGCGGGCTTTGCGCCTGCAGGCGGGGGTGGTGATCTCCGCCTCGCACAACCCGTTCGAGGATAACGGCATCAAATTCTTTTCCGGCGACGGTCTCAAGCTGCCGGATGAAGTTGAGCTGGCCATTGAAACGCAGCTGGATCAGCCCTGGCAGTGCAAGCCTTCCGTCCAGCTGGGCAAGGCGCGGCGCATGAGCGATGCGGCCGGACGCTATATCGAGTTCTGCAAAAGCACCTTTCCCTTCGAGCAGAATTTGCGCGGCATGAAAATCGTGGTGGACTGTGCCCACGGCGCAACGTATCACATTGCTCCGCACGTCCTGCATGAGCTAGGGGCCGATGTTGTCAGTATCGGCACCGCTCCGAATGGGCTGAACATCAACCTGGAGTGCGGCTCCACCCACCCGGACGGGCTTCAGGCGGCGGTTCTGCAACATCGGGCGGACGTCGGCATTGCCTTTGATGGCGATGGCGACCGGCTGGTGATGGTCGATGAGCATGGCAGACTGTATGACGGAGACCAGTTACTCTACGTGATCGCCAAATACCGCCAGGCGACCGGGCAAATGCGCGGCGGGGTGGTGGGAACGCTGATGACCAATCTCGCGCTGGAGCATGCCCTCGAGCGCATGGACATTCCGTTCTTGCGCGCCAGGGTCGGTGACAGGTATGTCCTGGAGCTGCTTAACCAGCAGGGTTGGCTGTTGGGCGGAGAGAATTCCGGCCATCTGTTGTCGCTCGATCGTCACACGACGGGTGACGGCATCGTGTCGGCGCTGCAGGTGCTGTCCGCACTCAAGTCGTCAGGCAGCAGTCTGGCGGAATATTCGGCCGACCTGACGCTTTACCCGCAGGTGCTCATCAATGTGCGGGTCGCAGGGCATGCGCTGCAGGCGGAGGCCGTGCGGCGCGCGCTGCAGCAGGCGGAGCAGGATTTGGCGGGTGCCGGGCGCATCCTGTTGCGGGCGTCGGGTACCGAACCGGTGGTGCGCGTGATGGTGGAGGGGCAGGATCCGCAGCGCGTGCAGCAATGGGCCGAACGGCTGGCGGAGGTAATACGGCAGGCGGCCGCCTAGCGCTGCTGGAAACCTCGGTTGCCGCCTGCGGGATGTTATTAGAACTCGTATTCCACTTGCGTGCGCAGGGTGTGGCTTGCTGTCGCGCTGGTGCGGCCTGTCAGCCAGGCGGCATTGTATTTGAGGTGGTGTGAACCCACTGCGAACTTGCCGAATACCGCGGGGCCTGCCGAGTGCTGCTGTAGGCTGGCCGGGTCCCATTCATTCCATTTGCCGGTTTCGCCAAAACCCTGCAGGCCATACTCGAATTGCGGCAGCCAGCGGTATTTCGCCTGCCATTGATAGCCGAATTCGGTCTGATGCGGCTCATCCGCATTCTGCGTGCCGCCGATGTTGCGTTCCAGGTACAGGTTGCCGTTGAGCTGCACTTTAGCGATGTCTTTCTGCAGCAGGGCGCTGATTTTCAGTTCGCGCGGCGCGCTGGGCGAGTTGGGGTATTCGAACTCGACCAGCAGGCCGGCGTCCACCGGATACTCGCCAGGCTCAGCCAGCTGAAACTTGTTTTCCCACTCGACTGTTTCCAGGCGTGTTGCCATACCGGGGTCGCGGGTGTAGTGCAGGTACACTTCGGTGAACCAGTTTTCGCCGACGCCGTAGCCGTAGCCGATGCTGGCTTCCCGGTTCTTTTGGCCGTCCTTCTGGGTGGCGATGCCGTATTTGAAGTCGATTTCCTTTTCACCGTACTCCACATTGGGCGTGGCCACATAGTCTGCCGGACCGGCGTGGGCCAACTGGCTTGCAAGGGCGGCAAGCAGAGCCGCGGCAGACAGCGTTGTGCGTGATGACCGTTTCATGGCGTGCTCGCTTTAATCAAATTTTGATGCAGGGACGGTTTGTTTATCGGGACGGCTTACCAGATACATCCCCGCGGCAATGAACAAAATTGTCAGCACATAGATGATCACCTGCATGCCCGTGGGTTGCGCTTCATAGCCAGTGAGCGCGTGCAGGACGACACCCGCCGCCGAGGATGGGGAGAGCAGGTTTGAGCTGTCCCACAGGGGGGTGGACATGAATGTGATCAGGTTGGCCTGTGTCAGCATGCCCGCTGCCTGCGATGCCATGCCGCCCGCCATCAGCAGAATAAGCAGGCCGGTGGTCTTGAACAGCGTGTGCAAGGGGATGCGCATCAGTCCGCGATAGAGCACGTAGCCGGTCAGCAATCCTGCCAGCAGTCCCAGCAGACTGCCCAACAGCATGTCCTGGCTATTGCTCCCGTCCGAGATGGAAACGCCATACATGAACAGAACGGTTTCCGCGCCTTCACGCAGTACCGCCGCGCTCACAACCAGAAACAGGGCGGACAGTTCGCTGCGTCCTTCGCGAATCGAGTTGCCGATATTTCTGGCAGAGTCAGCCATGGCTTTGCCGTGACTTGACATCCAGATGTTGTGCCAGGCCAGCATGAAGACGGCAAGCAAAAGGATGCCGGCATTGAGCAGTTCCTGGCCGACGCCGCTGGCCAGGTTGGCGATAACGTCTGTGAAGCCGGCCAATAGCGCGGCGCCAGCCAGGCCGGTGGCGACACCTGCCGCGATCCACAAGGAGCGTCCGGCGACGGAGCGGGTGGCTGCTGCCAGAATGCCTACCAGAAGCGCAGCTTCAAGCACTTCACGAAAGATGATGATGGCGGAGCTCAACATGATTTGAGGCCTTCAGTCAAAGCTATTTGACGATAACGGTACCCTTGGCGGTGCTGGGGTGGAACTCGCCAAAGAATTCATATTTGCCAGGCTTGAGCGGGCCGATGAAGATGACGCCGGTTTTATTTGCGGGGATGACTTTTTCGCGATTGAGGGCATGACTCTCGAATTCTTCAGCCGTATTGTCCTGGTTGTCGATGACAAGCTTCACCTTGGTATTCGCCGGAACGGTGATCTCGGCAGGCTGAAAGCGATGCTGTGAAATAACCAGGTTGACTGCGGCAATATCGTCGGCAAAGGCGGTGCCGGCCAGCAGGAATAACGAAGAGGCTAACAGTTTTTTCAGCAGATGGGTCATGGTAATTTCCTTTCTTTAATAGTGCAGTAATAGTGCAGTAATAGTGCGGCGTTGTAAAAATAATCAATAATGCTAATGATAACGCTTCTCATGTAGTATGTAAAGGATATTATTTTGAAGTGTGCGATATGAGGACAAAATTATCTTGATAAACAGGTGGGTAGGGGCTTGCTTGGCATCGCCGCGGCATGCGGGTGATTGGCGCGATGTTATTGAAAGTGTTGAATAATCAATCGGCTAATGTGCGCGTGCGATGAAATGGCGGGAGGCTGAGGGTGGGGAGGCAAATTGTCGGCGCAAGCTAAAATTAGCCGTTGACCGATGGGGTCTGACTCGGTACTATTCATGGCTTTGTGAAAATTAGAGGTTCTGCATGCGCGAGAAGTTTGTCGCTGGCAACTGGAAGATGCACGGCAGCCTGGCTGAAAACAAGCTGCTGCTTGATGGTGTTGTAGCTGGTTTGGCCGCTGTGCGCGGGGTAAAGGCCGCCGTTTGCGTGCCCTATCCGTATTTGTTCCAGGCTCAACACAGTTTGCAGGGCACTTCCATTGGCTGGGGCGCGCAGAACCTGTCGGAGCATGTCAAAGGCGCGTATACCGGTGAGGTGTCGGCCGGCATGCTGAAGGATTTCGGCTGTCGCTATGTGATCGTGGGTCATTCGGAGCGCCGTGCCTTGTATGGCGAAACGGATGAGGTGGTGGCGCATAAATACAAGTGGGCGCATGCGGCCGGTCTCGTGCCTATTTTGTGTGTGGGCGAATCGCTGGCCGAACGCGAGAGCGGTGTGACCGAGCAAGTGGTGGCGCGCCAGCTGGATGCGGTCGTCCATGCCGTGGGGATGGCAGGTTTGAAGGGGGCCGTCATTGCCTATGAACCGGTTTGGGCGATCGGCACGGGCAAGACGGCTACCCCGGAGCAGGCGCAGGCTGTGCATGCATTTATCCGCAGCCGCTTGCGCGTCGTGGATACGGCATTGGCCGAGGAAACGGTCATCCAGTATGGCGGCAGCGTTAAGGCGGCCAATGCCGCCGAATTGTTCGGCATGCCCGATATCGATGGCGGACTCATTGGCGGCGCGTCGCTGCATGCAGATGACTTTGTGGCAATCTGCCGTGCCGCGCAAGCGTCTTAATCAGGTGCTTTGCAGAGAAGAAGGTTAAGGTTAAAATGGAAATCTTTGTGTGGATCGTGCATGTGCTGGCGGCGATTGGCGTGATCGTGCTGGTGCTGTTGCAGCATGGCAAAGGTGCCGACATGGGCGCCGCGTTTGGTAGCGGCGCATCGGGCACCTTGTTCGGTGCGTCCGGTTCGGCCAACGTGCTGTCGCGTTCAACCGCGATCCTTGCGGCGGTCTTTTTTGCGACCAGCCTGACGCTGACGTTCTTTTCGAACGCCAAGGGTCAGCAGGCTGGTTTGATGGACAAGCAAAATCAGGTTTCTCAATCGGTTCCCGCAACCGCTCCGGCCAAGCCGGCGGCGGGCGGCACCGGAGATGCCGGGTCAAAAGCCCGCGAAATACCCAACTAGGCGACTGCCTGGGTGGAGTAGTTGCAGGAAGGATTACCCCTCCTTCCGTCATAAGCCGATGTGGTGAAATTGGTAGACACGCTATCTTGAGGGGGTAGTGGCGTAAGCCGTGCCAGTTCGAGTCTGGCCATCGGCACCATACTGCTTGAAGAGCGATCTTAATTAAGTTCGCTTGTTTGAGAAACTGAACGGGCCTGAAATCGGCCTCGTCCTGCGGGGGCATACTGGAAATGCTGGAAAATTATTTTCCTATTCTGATGTTCATGATCGTCGGTCTTTTGGTCGGTCTGGGACCCATCATCATAGGATGGCTTGTTGCGCCGAATCGTCCCGATTCCGAGAAGCTGTCTCCTTATGAGTGTGGTTTCGAGGCATTCGAAGACGCACGCATGAAGTTCGACGTTCGCTATTATCTGGTGGCGATTCTGTTTATCCTGTTCGATCTGGAAATTGCCTTCCTGTTCCCCTGGGCGGTTGTGCTCGATCAGATCGGCATGTTCGGTTTTGTCGCCATGGTGATATTCCTGGGCATTCTGGTGGTCGGTTTTGTGTATGAGTGGATGAAAGGGGCCTTGGAATGGGAGTAGAAGGCGTTCTGGAAAAAGGCTTTGTCACCACCACGGCTGACAAGCTGATCAACTGGACTCGTACCGGTTCCCTCTGGCCCATGACCTTCGGTCTGGCCTGCTGCGCGGTGGAAATGATGCAGGCGGGCGCCTCGCGTTATGATCTGGACCGCTTCGGCATCGTGTTCCGTCCGAGTCCGCGCCAGTCCGACGTGATGATCGTGGCCGGTACCCTGTGCAACAAGATGGCGCCTGCCCTGCGCAAAGTGTACGACCAGATGGCCGAACCGCGCTGGGTGATCTCCATGGGGTCCTGTGCCAACGGCGGCGGTTACTACCACTATTCTTATTCCGTGGTACGCGGCTGTGACCGCATTGTTCCGGTGGATATCTATGTTCCGGGCTGCCCTCCGACTGCGGAGGCGCTGCTGTACGGCATTATCCAGCTGCAGAACAAGATCAAGCGTACCAATACCATTGCCCGCTAAGTTGAGGAAGACAGATGAGCGCTTCGCTTGAAAAGCTGTCGCTTTGCCTGCAGGATGCCTTGTCCGGCCGTGTCGTGAATGTGACCGAACGCCTGGGCGAAATCACTGTTGTGGTGAAAGCCGATGACCTGTTGCTGACCATGCGCACCCTGCGCGATCATCCGGGCCTCAAATTCGAGGAACTGATCGACCTGTGCGGCATGGATTATCAGGATTACGGCGATGGTGCCTGGGAAGGCGCCCGCTTTGCCGTTGTTTACCACTTGCTGTCCGTTTCGCTCAACCAGCGCGTGCGTATCCGCGTGTTCGCCGCTGATGACAGTCTGCCGCGCGTGGCTTCCGTTGTGGATGTCTGGAGCTGCGCCAACTGGTTTGAACGTGAAGCGTTTGATCTGTATGGGATCGTCTTCGAAGGCCATCCGGACATGCGTCGCCTGCTGACCGACTACGGTTTTGTCGGCCACCCGTTCCGCAAGGACTTCCCCTTGTCCGGTCACGTGGAAATGCGTTACGACCCGGAACAGCAACGCGTCATTTATCAGCCTGTTTCCATCGAGCCGCGCGAAATCACGCCGCGTATCGTACGTGAGGAGAACTACGGTGGCTGAGATCAAGAATTACACGCTCAACTTTGGCTCCGGCCGCCCAGCGCGCTTAACTTTTGCTGTACAAAAGTTAGCCTGCACCGAAGTTGCGCTGCGCGAGCAGTGTGTTCAGACCTGCACGCTTGGAAAGGTGGTCTGACGATGGCTGAAATCAAGAATTACACGCTCAACTTTGGTCCGCAGCACCCGGCTGCGCACGGTGTATTGCGCCTGGTGCTGGAGCTGGACGGCGAGGTGATCGAGCGGGCCGATCCGCACATTGGTCTGCTGCACCGCGCCACCGAAAAGCTGGCCGAACACAAGACCTTCCTGCAGTCCGTGCCTTACATGGACCGTCTCGATTACGTCTCCATGATGTGTAACGAGCACGCTTACGTGATGGCCATCGAGAAGCTGCTGCAGATCGACGTGCCGCTGCGTGCCCAGTACATTCGCGTGCTGTTCGACGAAATCACCCGTATCCTCAATCACCTGCTGTGGATCGGTGCGCACGCGCTGGATATCGGCGCCATGACCATGTTCCTGTATGCGTTCCGCGAGCGCGAGGACCTGATGGATGCCTACGAGGCCGTATCCGGTGCCCGTATGCACGCGGCCTATTACCGTCCGGGCGGAGTTTATCGCGACCTGCCGGACAGCATGCCGCAGTACTCCATTTCGCCGATCCACGGCGAGCAGGTGGTGAAAGAGCTGAACGAAAACCGTCAGGGTTCCCTGCTGGACTTCCTGGAAGACTTTACCAGCCGCTTCCCGAAATATTGCGATGAATATGAAACCCTGCTGACCGACAACCGCATCTGGAAACAGCGTACCGTCGGCATCGGCGTGGTGACCCCGGAACGCGCCATGCAGCTGGGCTTTACCGGCGCCATGCTGCGCGGTTCCGGCATTGAGTGGGATCTGCGCAAGAAACAGCCGTACGAAGTGTATGCCGATCTGGATTTCGATATCCCGGTAGGCGTCAACGGCGATTGCTACGACCGTTATCTGGTGCGTATGGAAGAAATGCGTCAATCCAACCGCATCGTCAAGCAGTGTATCGACTGGCTGCGCAAGAACCCCGGTCCGGTCATTACCGCCGACCACAAGGTAGCGCCGCCGTCACGCGAATCCATGAAAGAAAACATGGAAGAGCTGATCCACCACTTCAAGCTGTTCACCGAAGGGATGCACGTGCCGGCCGGCGAAGCCTATGCCGCAGTGGAACACCCGAAAGGTGAGTTCGGTATTTATCTGGTATCCGATGGCGCCAACAAGCCATACCGTATGAAGATCCGCGCGCCGGGCTTTGCCCATCTGGCGGCGCTGGACGAAATGTCGCGTGGCCACATGATTGCCGATGTTGTGGCAATCATCGGTACGCAGGATATCGTGTTTGGGGAGATTGACCGATAATGCTGTCCGCTGAATCCCTCGCTCAGATCGACAAGGAAATCACCAAGTATCCGGAGGGCCACAAGTCTTCCGCGGTGATGTCGGCGCTGCGCATTGCCCAGGTGGAAAAGGGCTGGCTGTCCAACGAAACCATCGAGTTCGTGGCCCAGTACCTGGAAATGCCCACCATTGCCGTGTACGAAGTGGCTTCGTTCTACAACATGTATGAACTGGAGCCGGTCGGTCGCCACAAGATCACCGTCTGCACCAACCTGTCCTGCACCCTGATGGGTGCGCTGGACATCATGGGGCATCTGCACAAGAAACTCGGTATCGGCATCGGCGAAACCACGCCGGACGGCAAATTCACCCTGCGTGAATCGGAATGCATGGGCGCCTGCGGTGACGCGCCCCTGTGCACTGTGAACAATCACAAGATGCACAGCTTCCTGACCGCGCAGAAAATC
The DNA here is from genome assembly GCA_021851875.1 of Pseudomonadota bacterium. GTDB lineage: Bacteria > Pseudomonadota > Gammaproteobacteria > Burkholderiales > JAJZQI01 > JAJZQI01. The sequence continues at coordinate 154,650 of JAJZQI010000003.1, forward strand.
GACGAACTCCTGGACAGTCTGGAGTAAGCGCCATGGCAAACGAAGTCATTTTTAATACCCTGCACCTGGACAAGTCCTGGACGCTGGCGACCTATCGCAGCGCCGGCGGTTACGAGATGCTGGAAAAAGTGCTGAAGGAAAAGATTGATCCGGCAGCCATCATCGAAGAAGTGAAGAAATCCGCCTTGCGTGGTCGCGGTGGCGCGGGCTTTCCCACCGGTCTGAAATGGAGCTTCATGCCGCGCCATTTCGACGGCGACAAATACCTGGTGTGCAACACCGACGAGGGCGAGCCGGGCACCTTCAAAGACCGCGATATCATCCGCTACAACCCGCACATCCTGATCGAGGGCATGGCCATTGCCGCCTATACCCTGGGCATGAAGATTGGCTACAACTATATCCACGGCGAAATCTTCGAAGATTACGAAATCTTCGAACGCGCGCTGGAAGAAGCCCGTGCCGCCGGTTACCTGGGCAAGAGCATCTGCGGCACCGACTTTGAATTCGAACTGCATGCGCACCATGGTTACGGCGCCTACATTTGCGGCGAGGAAACCGCGCTGCTCGAATCCATCGAAGGCAAGAAGGGCCAGCCGCGCTTCAAGCCGCCTTTCCCGGCCAGCTTTGGTTTGTACGGCAAGCCGACCACCATCAACAACACCGAAACCTTCGCCTGTATTCCGTACATCATCCGTCACGGCGGACAGAAGTTTCTCGAGCTGGGCAAACCCAACAATGGCGGCACCAAGATCTTCTCCGTGTCCGGCCACGTCAACAAACCGGGCAACTTTGAAGTGCCGATGGGCACGCCGTTCAGCGAACTGCTGGAAATGGCCGGCGGCGTGCGTACCGGCCACAAGCTCAAGGCGGTGATCCCGGGCGGATCGTCCGTGCCGGTGCTGCCGGGCCACATCATGATGGACTGCACCCTGGATTACGACTCCATCGCCAAGGCCGGTTCATCGCTGGGGGCCGGTTCCGTCATCGTGATGGACGACACCGTGTGCATGGTGCGGGCCCTGGAGCGTCTGTCCTATTTTTATTTTGAAGAATCTTGCGGCCAGTGTACCCCCTGCCGCGAGGGTACCGGCTGGCTCTACCGCATCGTGCATCGCATTGAGCACGGCAAGGGCCGCCCGGAAGACCTTGATCTGCTCAACAACGTGAGCGACAACATTGCCGGCCGCACGATCTGTGGCCTGGGTGACGCGGCCGCCGGCCCCGTCAAGAGCTTTATCAAGCACTATCGCGATGAGTTTGAATACCACATCGCCAATGGTCGCTGCATGGTATAACCCGAGGTCAGACATGTTGCAAATTGAAATCGACGGTAAGCAGATTGAAGTGCCGGACGGCAGCACGGTGATGGATGCCGCTGCCAAGCTGGGCATTTACGTGCCGCACTTCTGCTACCACAAGAAATTGTCCATCGCGGCTAACTGCCGTATGTGTCTGGTGCAGGTGGAAAAGGCGGCCAAGCCGCTGCCGGCCTGTGCGACCCCGTGTACCGATGGCATGAAAGTGATGACCCGCTCCGATGTGGCCGTGAAGGCGCAGAAGGGCGTGATGGAATTCCTGCTGATCAACCACCCGCTGGATTGCCCGATCTGCGATCAGGGCGGCGAATGTCAGCTGCAGGATCTGGCGGTCGGCTACGGCGACGTGAAATCGCGCTATGAAGAAGAAAAGCGCGTGGTGGCCAACAAGAATATCGGCCCGCTGATCTCCACCGACATGACCCGCTGCATTCACTGTACCCGTTGCGTGCGCTTCGGCCAGGAAATCGGCGGCATCATGGAAATGGGCCAGGTCGGCCGCGGCGAATTCTCCGAAATCATGCCGTTCCTGGAACAGAGCATCGATTCCGAGCTGTCCGGTAACATGATCGACCTGTGCCCGGTGGGCGCGCTGACCTCCAAGCCGTTCCGCTACACCGCCCGCAGCTGGGAATTGTCCCGCCGCAAGTCGGTGAGTCCGCACGATGGTCTGGGTTCCAACCTGGTGGTGCAGGTGAAGAACGGCCGCGTGATGCGCGTGCTGCCGGCCGATAACGAGGCGATCAATGAATGCTGGCTGTCCGACCGCGACCGCTTCTCCTACGAAGCGCTCAACTCGGACGACCGCCTGACCCGCCCGATGATCCGCCGCAACGGCGATCTGGTGGAGGTGGAATGGGAAGATGCGCTGAAATACGCCGCTGAGCGCCTGAACATGGCCAAGTCCCGCTATGGTGCCGACCAGATCGGCGCGCTGGCATCGCCGCACAGTACGCTGGAAGAGCTGTACCTGCTGCAAAAAGTGATGCGCGGTCTGGGTACGGGCAACGTCGATGCGCGTCTGCGGCAAAGCGACAACCGCGCAGACGGCATGCAAAGCGGCGCGCTGACCCTGGGCATGGCGATCGAAGATGTATCCAGGCTGGATCGCATCCTGCTGGTCGGCAGCACCATCCGCAAGGAACAGCCGCTGCTGGCGCACCGCGTGCGCGATGCCGTGAAGCACGGCGCGCAGCTGAACGTCATTCATGTCAGCGACGATGATCTGCTGACGCGCGTGAACAACAAGGCAATCGTGCGGCCGGATCAGATCGTGGCCGAACTGGCGCAATTGCTGAAGGCCATGAGCGAACAGAAGGGTGCCGCGGTTCCCGCCGGTGCGCAGGCTGCCGTCGCTGCCGCCTGCTGCAGCGAGGAAGGCGCCAGCAAGATGGCGGCCAGCCTGCTGTCCGGCAAACAGGCCGGCATTCTGCTGGGCAGCGTGGCGCAGCATCACCCGCGTTTTGCCGAAATCATGTCGCTGGCTCAGGCGATTGCCGAGGTATCCGGCGCCAAGGTCGGCGTGATGGCTGAGGCCGCCAACAGCGTGGGCGCAGCCGTTGCCGGCGCGGTGCCGATGTTCGGCGCGCGCGGCGAAAAGGCCAAGGCCGGCGTATCTGCCGCCGCCATGCTGGCCAGTCCGCGCAAAGCCTATGTACTGCTCGGCGTGGAGCCGAGCGTGGATGCCGCCGACGGCGCGCAGGCCCGCAAAGCCATGCAGGAAGCCGAATTCGTCGTGGCCCTGTCGGCCTTCCAGTCCGAAGTGATGGAATACGCCGATGTGGTGCTGCCGATCGCCGCTTTCGCCGAAACCTCCGGCACATTTGTCAACACCGCCGCGCAGGCGCAGAGCTTCAACGGCTGCGTGAAACCGCAGGGCGAAGCGCGTCCGGCTTGGAAAGTGCTGCGCGTGCTGGGCAATCTGTTCAACCTGAAGGGATTCGACTATGAGTCGTCCGAGCAGGTGAAGCAGGAGGTGCTGGCCGGTAAGGATGCAGCCGAATTTGCCGTCAAGTGTCTGCCGGAAATTGCGGTGGGCGAGCTGGGCGGGTCCGCTGACACGCTGCAACGTATCGGTGAAGTGTCCATTTACCATGCCGACGCGCTGGCTCGCCGCGCGCCCGCGCTGCAAATGACCCACGACGGTCAGGCGCCGCAGGCGCAGGTGAGTGCCGCCACGCTGGCCCGCTTGGGCCTGCCGGATGGCGCGGTGGTCAAATTGCAGCAGGAGGGCGCGGCGCAGGCTGTGCTGCCGCTGCGAGTGAACGCCGCGGTGCCGGATGGCTGCGTACGCGTAGCAGCGGGGCACGGCCTCACGGCAAACCTGGGTGCGCTGTTTGGTGAAATTTCTGTGGCTGCCGCGCACTGAGTGCCGCGGGATTAACGAGAGAGACGAATAGACGATGATCGCTGAACTTGCAAGTCTGTTTGGGCCAGCCTGGCCGGTTATCTGGGCGCTGGTCAAGATCGTGGCCATTGTGGCGCCGCTGATGATTGCCGTGGCTTACACCACCTACGCCGAACGCAAGGTGATCGGCTACATGCAGGTGCGTATCGGCCCGAACCGCGTGGGTCCGAAAGGTTGGCTGCAGCCGATTGCCGACGGTATCAAGCTGATGATGAAAGAAATTATCGTGCCGACCGGCTCGAACAAGTTTCTTTTCATTCTCGCGCCGATCCTGACCATTGCGCCGGCATTCGCCGCCTGGGCGGTGGTGCCGTTCGACGCGAATCTGGTGCTGGCCAACATCGACGCATCCCTGCTGTACATCATGGCGATCACCTCCATGGGCGTATACGGCGTGATCGTGGCCGGTTGGGCATCCAACTCCAAATATGCCTTCCTGGGCAGCTTGCGTTCCGCTGCGCAGATCGTGTCCTACGAGATCGCCATGGGCTTCGCCCTGGTGGGCGTGCTGATGGCGGCGCAGAGCCTGAATCTGGTCGACATCGTCAACGGCCAGAAAGGCGGCTTGTTCAACTGGTACTGGCTGCCGCTGTTCCCGCTGTTCTTGGTTTACCTGATCGCCGGCGTGGCCGAGACCAACCGCGCGCCGTTCGACGTGGCCGAGGGTGAATCCGAGATCGTCGCCGGTTTCCACGTGGAATACTCCGGCATGGCTTTCGCCGTGTTCTTCCTGGCGGAATACGCCAACATGATCCTGGTGTCGGCGCTGACCGCCCTCATGTTCATGGGCGGCTGGCTGTCGCCGCTGCCGTTCCTGCCGGACGGCATTCTGTGGCTGCTGTTGAAGATTGCGTTTGTTCTGTTCCTGTTCCTGTGGTTCCGCGCGACCTTCCCGCGTTACCGCTATGACCAGATCATGCGTCTGGGCTGGAAAGTGTTCATCCCGGTCACCCTGGTATGGATTCTGATTATGGGCGCAGCGATGCAAACCCCGCTCGGTGTGTACTTCCACTGAGTCAGGCGAGCGTCCAGGATAAAGATATAGACAGGTAAAAACCATGAACCGTATCAAACAGTTTTTCTCTACCTTCCTGCTCGTCGAGCTGCTGAAGGGTATGGCGCTGACTGGCCGGCATCTGTTTACGCGCAAGATCACGGTGCAGTTTCCGGAAGAAAAGACGCCGCAAAGTCCGCGTTTCCGCGGTCTGCATGCGCAGCGACGCTACGCCAACGGCGAAGAGCGTTGTATCGCCTGCAAACTGTGTGAAGCGGTTTGCCCGGCGTTGGCCATCACCATCGAATCGGATCAGCGGGAAGACGGCTCCCGCCGTACCACGCGCTACGACATCGATCTGACCAAGTGCATTTTCTGCGGTTTCTGTGAAGAATCCTGCCCGGTGGACTCGATCGTCGAAACCCGTATTTTCGAATACCACGGCGAAAAGCGCGGCGATCTGTACTACACCAAGGACATGCTGCTGGCAGTGGGCGACAAGTATGAACAACAGATTGCTGCCGACCGTGCAGCCGATGCGAAATATCGTTAAGGCGGGCCGAGATGACTTTTGAAACCATTATTTTCTATACCTTCGCGGCCATCATGCTGTTTGCCGGGCTGCGTGTGATTACCGCGCGCAATCCGGTGCACGCGGCGCTGTTTCTGGTGCTGGCGTTCTTTACCGCGTCCGCCATCTGGGTGCTGCTGCAGGCCGAATTCCTGGCCATTACCCTGGTGCTGGTTTACGTCGGCGCGGTGATGGTGCTGTTCCTGTTCGTGGTGATGATGCTGGATATCAACCTGGACCGCCTGCGCAAGGATTTCTGGAGCTGGAAGTATTGGATGCCGGCGCTGTTCTTTGCCATCCTGCTGCTGGTTGTTGCCTTCGGCACCTTGGGTGGCCAACGTTTCGGTCTGGATGTGACCGGCGTGCCGCTCGAACATGCCGCCAACTACAGCAACACCAAAGAACTGGGTCAATTGCTCTACACCGTCTACGTCTATCCGTTTGAATTGGCGGCGGTGCTGCTGCTGGTGGCGATCGTCGCCGCCATCGCCCTGACCCATCGGGGTCGCAAGAGCACCAAGGCGCAGGATCCTGGCAAGCAGGTGCAAGTTAAGCGCAACGATCGCGTGCGCCTGGTGAAAATGGCGGCTGAGAAGCCCGCAACTGAAGCAGCGGCTGCCGCCGATGCTCCGGCTCAAGAATAAAGGGGAACGACGTGCTGACGCTTTCTCATTTTTTGATTCTGGGTGCCTTGCTGTTCGCAATCAGCGTGGTGGGCATTTTCCTGAATCGCAAGAACGTGATCATTCTGCTGATGGCCATCGAGTTGATGCTGCTGGCGGTGAACATGAACTTCATCGCGTTCTCGCACTACCTGGGCGATACCGCCGGGCAGGTGTTCGTATTCTTTATTCTGACTGTAGCGGCCGCCGAGTCCGCCATTGGTCTGGCCATTCTGGTGGTGCTGTTCCGCAATCTGCACACCATCAACGTGGACGATCTGGACAGCTTGAAGGGCTAAGCGAAACATGACAAACATGCAGAATCTTTATCTTCTCGTTCCGCTGGCTCCGCTGGCGGGGGCCATCATAGCCGGTCTGTTCGGCTGGCTGATCGGCCGTACCCTGTCGCACATTGTGACCATTGGCGGTGTCGCCGTATCCTTCATCGCTTCCTACATGATCTTCCAGGATGTGATGGCCGGCCATACCTTCAATGGCATGGTGTATGAATGGATGCGCCTGGGTGATCTGTCGCTGTCCGTCGGCTTCCTGATCGACAAGCTGACCGTCATGATGATGATGGTGGTGACCTTCGTATCGCTCATGGTGCATATCTACACCATCGGCTACATGCAGGAAGACCCCGGTTATCAGCGGTTCTTCAGCTACATTTCGCTGTTTACCTTCTCCATGCTGATGCTGGTGATGTCCAACAACTTCCTGCAGCTGTTCTTCGGCTGGGAAGCGGTGGGCCTGGTGTCCTACCTGCTGATCGGTTTCTGGTTTACCAAGAGCACGGCCGTTTATGCCAATCTGAAGGCCTTCCTGGTCAACCGCGTGGGCGACTTCGGCTTCATCCTGGGTATTGCGCTGGTGCTGTGGCAATTCGGCACGCTGGATTATGCCGAGGTGTTCGCCAAGCTGCCCGCCATGGCCGGCAAGACCATCGAGATTGTTCCGGGGGCAAGCTGGTCGTTGCTGACCGTGATTGCCCTGCTGCTGTTCGTCGGCGCCATGGGTAAATCCGCCCAGTTCCCGCTGCACGTCTGGCTGCCCGACTCGATGGAAGGTCCGACTCCAATCTCCGCGCTGATTCACGCGGCGACCATGGTGACCGCAGGTATCTTCATGGTTTCGCGCATGTCGCCGATTTATGAAATGTCCGACACCGCATTGTCCGTAGTGATGGTGATCGGTGCGATTACGGCGCTGTTCATGGGCTTCCTGGGTATCATCCAGAACGACATCAAGCGCGTGGTGGCTTACTCCACGCTGTCGCAGCTGGGTTACATGACCGTCGCGCTGGGCGCTTCCGCCTACTCCGTAGCGCTGTTCCATCTGATGACCCACGCGTTCTTCAAGGCGCTGCTGTTCCTCGGCGCCGGTTCCGTCATCATGGGCATGCACCACGATCAGGACATCCGTCATATGGGCGGCCTGCGCAAGTACATGCCGATTACCTGGATCACCTCGCTGATCGGCTCCCTGGCACTGATCGGTACGCCGTTCCTGTCCGGCTTCTATTCCAAGGACTCCATCATCGAGGCGACCGGAATCGCCATGGAACATGGCATGGCCGGCGCCGGATTCGCTTATTTTGCGGTCGTGGCGGGCGTGTTCGTCACCGCCTTCTACTCCTTCCGCATGTACTTCCTGGTATTCCACGGCAAAGAGCGTTTCCATGACTACCTGCATGGTCACGGCCATGATCACGACGACCATGGCCACGATGGCCATGATGACCACGCTCATGGCCACAGTCACGCCAATGTGCCGCACGAATCCCCCTGGGTGGTGACCCTGCCGCTGGTGCTGCTGGCGATCCCGTCCCTGGCGATTGGCTACTTCGCCATCGAACCGATGATCTTCGGCGATTACTTCAAAGGCATTCTGGCGACCGCGGAGCATCATGTCGCTTTGGAAGAAATGGCGCATGAATTCCATGGTCCGGTCGCCATGGCGCTCCATGCCCTGACTACGCTGCCGTTCTGGCTGGCGCTGGCCGGCGTGGCGTCCTCCTGGTACTTCTACATGAAGCGCCCGGCTATTCCGGCCGCGATCAAGGCGCGTTTCAGCCTGGTCTACGCCATTCTGGAGCGCAAATACGGTTTCGATGACTTCAACGAGTGGTTCTTTGCCGGCGGTGCGCGCGCCCTGGGCGGTTTCTTCTGGCGCATCGGTGACGTGAAGATCATCGACGGTTTCTTCGTCAACGGTACGGCTCGTGTGATCGGCTGGAGCTCGCGCCTCATCCGTCACGCCCAATCCGGTTACATTTACCACTACGCCTTTGCCATGATTGCCGGTGTGTCGGTAATGGCATATTTCTTTTTGGTGTAATGGTTAGCGCATAACAAGCTGAATCCAGAAAAAGGGTATTTATGTTTGCAGGAATTCCTCCGATTAGTTTGACGATCTGGGTGCCGATCGTTGCCGGTGTGGCCGTTCTGGCGACGGGTAACGACCGCAATGCGTCCCTGGCTCGCTGGATTGCTCTGCTGGGCGCGTTACTGGGTCTTTGGGTTGCGCTGCCCTTGTATACCGGCTTTGATTCGTCCTCCGCTGCCATGCAGTTCGAGGAATATCATCCCTGGATCGAGTACCTCAACATCAATTATCACGTGGGCGTCGACGGCATTTCCATGCTGTTCATCCTGCTGACCAGTTTCACCACCATTCTGGTGGTGCTGGCCGGTTGGGAAGTGATTGAAAAGAAAGTCGCGCAGTATCTGGGTGCTTTCCTGATCATGTCCGGCTTGATGAACGGCGTCTTCGCCGCGCTGGATGCCATCCTGTTCTACGTGTTCTGGGAAGCCATGCTGATTCCCATGTTCATCGTCATCGGCGTATGGGGCGGCCCGAACCGCGTCTACGCGGCGGTGAAGTTCTTTCTGTACACCCTGCTCGGCTCGCTGCTGATGCTGGTTTCCATCATCTACCTGTACTTCTCCTCCGGCGGCAGCTTCGAGATTCTCGACTGGCACAAACTGCCGCTGGGCATGCTGCCGCAGATCCTGATTTTCCTGTCCTTCTTCATGGCCTTTGCCGTGAAGGTGCCGATGTGGCCGGTGCACACCTGGTTGCCGGATGCGCACGTGGAAGCCCCGACCGGCGGTTCCGTGGTGCTGGCCGCAATCATGCTGAAAGTGGGTGCTTACGGTTTCCTGCGTTTCTCCCTGCCGATCGCGCCGGATGCATCGCATTACCTGTCCGGTTTCATGATCACCCTGTCGCTGATCGCCGTGGTGTACATCGGTCTGGTGGCGCTGGTGCAGGGCGATATGAAAAAGCTGATCGCCTACTCCTCCATTTCCCACATGGGCTTCGTTACCCTGGGCTTCTTCCTGTTCAACAGCCTGGGTATGGAAGGCGCGCTGGTGCAGATGATTTCCCACGGTTTCATCTCCGGCGCCATGTTCCTCTGCGTGGGTGTGATGTATGACCGCCTGCATTCCCGCCAGATCAAGGATTACGGCGGCGTGGTCAAAACCATGCCGATGTTTGCCGCCTTCTTCATGCTGTTTGCCATGGCCAACTCCGGCCTGCCGGCAACCAGCGGTTTCGTCGGCGAATTCATGGTGATCATGGCTTCCATCCAGGTGAACTTCTGGTACGCCTTCCTGGCCGCCACCACCCTGATCTTCGGCGCGGCCTACACCCTGTGGATGTACAAGCGTGTGGTATTCGGCAACATCACCAATCCGCATGTGGCCGAGTTGAGCGATATCAACAAGCGCGAATTCCTGATTCTCGCTGTTCTGGCAGTGGCTGTTCTGGCCATGGGTCTTTATCCGAAACCGTTTACCGACGTGATGCACAGCTCGGTAATGCAGCTGCAGGCGCATATCGCGCAGAGCAAGCTGTAACGGCCAACCAAAGGAAAGATAAGGAATATTCATGAGCTTCACCTGGTCCGATCTGATGCCCGCCATGCCGGAAATTTTCGTGCTGGTTGCTGTGTCCGCCATTCTGCTGATCGATCTGTTCATCAAAGATCAGAACCGCTTCATTACCTACATGCTGACTCAGCTGACGCTGCTGGGCGCGGCTGTCATCACGGTCAACACCGCGCATGGCGGTATCGTTTACGACTTCAGCTTCATGTTTGTCAGCGATGCGATGGCCAACGTGCTCAAGCTGATGAGCTACATCGGCATCTCCGTGATGCTGGTGTATTCGCGCGATTACCTGCAGGCGCGCGGACTGTTCCGCGGCGAGTTCTTCGTGCTGGCGCTGTTTGCCCTGCTCGGCATGATGGTGATGATTTCCGCCAACCACTTTATCGTGCTGTACATCGGTCTGGAACTGCTGTCCCTGTCCCTCTATGCAATGGTGGCGATGCACCGCGACAATGCGGTGGCGACCGAAGCGGCGATGAAATATTTCGTGCTGGGCGCGCTGGCGTCCGGCATGCTGCTGTACGGCATGTCGATGATCTACGGCGCCACCGGCAGCCTGCAGCTGAACCAAATTTCCATGGCGGTGGCCCACGTTGGCATGAAGGATCCGGTGCTGGTGTTCGGCCTGGTGTTCATCGTGGCCGGCTTGGGCTTTAAACTGGGCGTAGCGCCGTTCCATATGTGGATTCCCGACGTGTATCAGGGCGCGCCGACTGCCGTGACCCTGTTTATCGGCGCCGCGCCGAAAGTGGCGGCGTTTGCCTTCGTGATGCGCATCCTGGTGGGCGGCCTGGAATACCTGCACGCCGACTGGTCGCAAATGCTGGCCGTCATGGCCGTGCTGTCGATGGCCATCGGCAATATCACCGCCATTGCGCAGACCAATCTGAAACGCATGCTGGCGTATTCCACCATTTCCCACATGGGCTTCCTGCTGCTGGGTTTTCTGCCGGGCATGACCGGCGGTTACACCGCTTCCATGTTCTACGTCATCGTCTACATGCTGATGAGTCTGGGTACCTTCGGCATGATCATGATGATGTCGCGCGCCGGTTTCGAGTGCGACAAGCTGGAAGATCTGAAGGGCCTGAACCAGCGTCATCCATGGTATGCCTTTCTGATGCTGCTGCTGATGTTCTCCATGGCAGGCGTTCCGCCGACCGTGGGTTTCTACGCCAAGCTGGTTGTGCTGCAGTCCGCGCTGGCGGCGGGTTATCTGTGGCTGGCCATCGCGGCCGTGCTGCTGTCCGTGATCGGCGCTTTCTATTACCTGCGTGTCGTCAAACTGATGTATTTCGACGCGCCGGTACACAACCATCCGATTACTGCCCAGATGGATGCGCGCCTGTTGATGTCCGTCAACGGCTTGTCCGTGCTGGCCCTGGGCCTGATGCCGCAGCCGCTGATGCTGCTGTGCGCACAGGCAATTCAGCGCTCCCTATGAGTGCCGAACAGACTCTGCTGTTGATCGTGGCGCTGGTGGCGGCGAACCTGCCGTTCGCCAGCCGGCGCATTTTCTTTCTGTTCAAGCCTAAGTCGGACAGAAAAGCCTGGTTCTGGCATCTGTTTGAGCTGATCGTGCTGTATTTTGCCGTGGGTGCCCTGGCGTACCTGCTGGAAAAGAAGCTCGGCACGGCGCAGATGCAGAAGTGGGAGTTCTATGCCGTTACCGCCGCGCTGTTCCTGGTGCTGGCTTATCCGGGCTATATCTGGCGTTTCTTGTGGCGCCGCTGAGCGCTTATTGCTGCCGGGACGTCCTTAAACCGGCGATACGTCCGCTTGCCAATCATCTATAATCTGCCCCTCACCGGCATGTAATTGGAGGGCGGATGCAAGCACAGCTTGGGCGGTTGATTTTATCGCTGCTGGCGATTGCAGTGCCCACCGTCATTGCCCAGTATCTCTATCCTCATATCGGTGAAGCCGGCGCCATCATGCTGTTTCTGCTGGCAGTGGTGCTCGCCTCCTACTACCTGCCGTACTACGCGGCGATCAGCGTCGCGATTATTTCATTCTTTGTAATCAATTATCTGGTGATGGAGCCGCGCCACACCTTCGCGGTCAGTAAGGCCGACTCGCTGGCCGCGTTGCTGGGCTTTATCGCTATGTCCGTTGTCATCACCACGCTGGTGCGCCGCTTGCGAGAGCGGTCGCAGCAGGCGACCGAGGCCCATGCGCGCGCCGAGACTGCGCGTCTGCTGGCGGTCCAGTTGACGCAGCTGGATACGCCGGAAGGGCTGTTCAGTGAAACATGCCGTTGTATCTGGCAGGCAACCAAGATGGCGACTTCCATCTATACGGTCGATATGACGGATGCCGCACGATCCCCATGCAAACCGGTTGCCGGCTATCACCTGGGTGACGTGCAGGCGATTGATTGCCGTGCAGTGCGCTGGTGTTGCCAGTCGGGTGTGTCAATGGGACCGGGCACCGACAACTGGCCGGATCTGCCGACTTTGCTGATTCCGCTCACGCGTGCAGTCAAGGGGATGGGGGCGGTGCTGGTGATCGTGCCGGGCAAGGTGATGGAGAAGGAAGAGGCTGAGCAGCTGTTTCAGTTTATGCGCGGCCTGGCGAACCAGGTGAGCATGGCATACCAGCGGCTTTTGTCGCTTGAACGGGAACGGGTAGTCATGCGTTCGGCGGACGAGGAGTCGGTGCGCAACGCGCTGCTGTCCTCCATCGCCCACGATATGCGCACACCGCTGACGCGCATTCTCGGCACGGCCACTGTCTTGCAGGGCAACTCGGCCATGAGCGAAGCCGAGCGCGGCAGACTGCTGCGCCAGCTGGTGGATGAGGCGCGTCACATGGCCAATGCCAGCGAGACGGTATTGTGTTTGGCCAGAATTGAAAGCCTGGGCGAGAGCGGGGTGCAGCTGGACTGGCAATCGGCGGAGGAAATTATGGGGGCGGTTGCCGAGCGTCATGTTGGCGAAGCACGCCTGCATCTGCAGGTCGAGTCTGATTTGCCGCTGTTTCGCGGCGATGCCGTATTGTTGACGCAAGCCATTTTGAATCTGGTCGACAATGCGTTCAAGCATGGCGCCCCGGATCAGGCGGTAACGCTGGCGGCCCGTGCGCAGGATGGGCAATTGTCGTTTAGCGTCGTTAATGCCGGTCCGGGCGTTCCGCCGCATGTGCTGGCCAACTTGGGCAAAAAATTCATTAAGGGCGATCCTGCCGCAGCCCAGGGGTATGGGCTGGGCTTGGCCATTGTCGAGGCCGTTGCGCGTGTGCATGGCGGCAAGTTCGTGTTAAGCAATCGGGCGGAAGGCGGCGTGTGCGCGACATTGCTGCTGCCGTATGGGGATGTGGAGAATGAAGCTTAAGGCGCGGCTGCTGCTGGTGGAAGATGACAGCTATATCGCTACCCTGCTGGCGGCGCATTTGGGACAGGGGGGGCTGTCGGTCATGTCGGCGCGCTCCATCGAGTCCGCCGGCAGACAGCTCGAGCAGCACGACTTTCATTTGGTGTTGCTGGACCTGGGGCTGCCGGACGGCGATGGCAAGGACCTGATACGCTCCATCCGGCGTACCTCCGACACGCCGATTATTGTCATTTCGGCGCGCCAGCAGGAGCAGGAGAAGGTTCAGTGTCTTGATCTGGGGGCGGATGATTATCTGGCCAAGCCGTTCGGCATGGACGAGCTGATGGCGCGCGTGCGCGTGGCGCTGCGGCATGCGTCGGTCATGCAGCTGCGCGAACGCCAGGTGCGGGTGGGTGAGCTGCTGGTCGATCTGCAGCAGGAAAAGGTGAGCCTTGCGGGCGCAGAGGTCCACCTGACCCGCATTGAAAGCCGCCTGCTGCTGTTGCTGGCGCAAGTGCCGGGGCGGGTGGTGACGCACCGGCAATTGCTGCAGGAAGTATGGGGGCCCGAATACATCGATCACACCCATTACCTGCGCATCCATATGGGCCGTCTGCGCGGCAAGATTGAAACAGAGCCGGCCAATCCCCGCTATGTGCGCACCGAACCGGGTGTGGGTTACCGGCTGAGTGAAAATTAATGCATTTGTTTATGTTTTTGATACATGGCTTGATATTTAATTCAGACTGTCCATGACTATCCGGAGTCTTCCTTGAGTTCTGCAACCCGCAAAAACAATCTGGCCGCCTTGTCCCTTGGCGCGCTGGGCGTGGTCTACGGCGATATCGGAACCAGTCCTCTTTACACGGTGCAAACGGTGTTTGACCCGGAAAACGGTATCGCCCTGCTGCCGGAGAACATCATCGGTGCGGCTTCGGCGCTGTTCTGGGGCCTGATGCTGGTGGTGACGCTGAAATACGTGACCTTGGTTTTGCGCGCCAACAATCGCGGCGAAGGCGGTATTCTGGCCTTGCTGGCTTTGGCTATTTCCACCGCCTCGGCGGCGCCGCGCCGCAAGACGGCCCTGCTGTTGCTGGGAGTGCTGGGCGCGGCCCTGTTTTATGGCGATAGCGTGATTACTCCGGCTATTTCGGTATTGAGCGCGGTCGAAGGGCTGGAAGTCGTCAGTCCGGCGGTAGCGCATCTGATCGTGCCGCTTTCGGTGGTGATCATTCTGTTGCTGTTCATGGTGCAGCGCCATGGCACTTCCATGGTGGGTCGGTTTTTCGGGCCGATCATGATTCTCTGGTTTTCCATGCTGGGTATTATCGGCGGATACCATATCGTCAAAACCCCGGCGATTCTGGCAGCGCTGAATCCCGCCTATGCAGTTGAGTTTCTGGTGGCGCGCGGCCCAGGCGTGTTCCTCGCCATCGGAGCGTTGGTGCTGGCGCTGACCGGGGCGGAGGCATTGTATGCCGATATGGGGCATTTCGGCAGCAAAGCCATCAGGCTGGCCTGGGGCGGGATGGTGCTGCCGGGTTTGGCCTTGAATTATCTTGGTCAGGGCGCCCTGTTGCTGCAGGACCCGAAAGTGGTCGCCAATCCCTTCTTTCATGCCTTCCCGGATGTCATGCTCTGGCCCATGATCGGGCTGGCCACCTTGGCGACCATCATTGCGTCCCAGGCGGTGATCACCGGAACCTATTCCATGACGCGGCAGGCGATCCAGTTGGGCCTCCTGCCGCGTATGCGGGTGCTGCATACCTCGGCCAGCGAGTCCGGTCAGATTTACATGCCCGTGGTCAACAAAATGCTGCTGTTTGCCGTGCTGCTGGCAATACTCGGCTTTGAGTCCTCCGCCTCCTTGGCGTCGGCATACGGTATCGCAGTGACGGCGACCATGCTGATCACCACCATCCTGACCTTCTTCGTCATCCGCTACAGCTGGCGGTATCCGCTGTGGTTAAGTATGCTGGCAACAGGCTCGTTCATCGTGCTGGACATTTTGCTGGTGGTGTCCTGTGCCGCCAAATTCCTGCATGGCGGCTGGTTCCCGGTCAGCCTTGGCGTGTTGCTGACCATCCTGATGTGGACCTGGCGGGAAGGCCGTGAGCTGGTGATGCAGCGCACCCGTGCCGATTCGCCCGATCTGATGCCATTCATTCAGAGCGTTCAGGCCAGTGCATTCCCGCGGGTTGAGCGCACAGCCGTGTTTCTGGTGTCCGATCCGCACAGCGCGCCTCAGGCGCTCATGCATAATCTGAAGCACAACATGGTGCTGCATGAGAAGAATTTGATCATGAATGTCGATTTTGCCGACATCCCCTGGGTCAGCGATCAGGATCGGCTGCAGATTCAGCTTTTGGCGCCGGGTTTCTGGCGCGTTACCATCCGTTACGGCTTCATGGATGTGCCCGATATTCCCCGGGCGCTGGAACAATGCAACGAGATGGGGGTTGAAATCAATCCGTTTACCACTTCGTATTTTCTCAACCGGGCAACTGTGGTCCCGAGCACGAAAGGGAAAATGGCGCGCTGGCGAGAGGAATTGTTCGCTTCGCTTTCGCGCAACGCCGGCAGCGTGGCGGGTTACTTTAACATTCCCGGCAATGCGGTGATCGAGCTGGGTTCACGCATTCACTTGTAAGGCGGCTACAAACAAAAAACGCGGCTTTAAGCCGCGTTTTTTGTTGTCGGGCCAGGCGGCTTACAGTTCGCCGGCGTGCTTGGACAGGTAGTCGGCTACGCCGGCCGGGTCGGCTTTCATGCCGGCCTTGCCTTTGTTCCAGCCGGCCGGGCACACTTCGCCGTGCTCTTCGTGGAACTGCAGGGCATCCAGCATACGGATGGCTTCGTCTACGTTACGGCCCAGCGGCAGGTCGTTGACGATCTGGTGGCGCACGATGCCGGCGCGGTCGATCAGGAAGGTGCCGCGCAGGGCCACGGCTTCGTTGAACAGCACGTCGAAGTCGCGGGCGATCTGACGGGTCAGGTCGGCCACCATCGGGAACTGCACGTTGCCCAGGCCGCCTTTTTCAACCGGGGTGTTTTTCCAGGCCAGGTGGGTGAACTGGGAGTCAACGCTGACGGCGATCACTTCGCAGTTGCGGGATTTGAATTCGCTCAGGCGGTGGTCGAAGGCCAGGATTTCGCTCGGGCACACGAAGGTGAAGTCCAGCGGGTAGAAGAATACGACCGCGTACTTGTCCTTGATGTAGGTGTGCAGGTTGAAGCTTTCGTTGATGCTGTTGTCCGGCATCACGGTGGCAGCGGTAAAATCGGGGGCGCGCTTGGTAACCAGTACAGACATGGGATAACCTTTCTGATTGTATTGTTGATCGGCTGTTTCTGTGCCATCGAATAGCAAAGGCTGATAGCATATTTAGAGGGTGTCTAAATCATACCGCACTTTCCCCCAATATTGTAGTGGAAACAAAATGACAAGATCAGACTTGCACGAAGAAATGTTGGAATCGCGCGACGTTTTCCGCGGCAAATTGCTGCACGTGAAGCTCGACCGGGTGAAACTGCCCAATGGCCATGAAGCGACCCGGGAATACATTGCGCACCCCGGAGCCGTGGTCGTCCTGGCGCTGTTCGACAACGGCGATATCCTGCTGGAGCGCCAGCATCGTTACCCTTTGCACCGGGATTTCTTCGAGCTGCCGGCCGGCAAGATCGATGCGGGCGAACTTGAGCTGGGTTGTGCGCAGCGCGAGCTGTTGGAGGAGACCGGTTACACGGCAAACAGCTGGCGGCATTTGACCACCATTCATCCTTGTATCGGCTATTCCAATGAGCGGCTGGAATATTTTCTTGCCCGCGAACTGGGCCATGAGGGGCAGCAGTTGGACGCGGACGAATTCATGGAAGTATTGCGGCTGCCCTGGCAGCAGGCGGTGGAATGGGTGCGCGAGGGCCGCATCACCGATACCAAGACTGTTGGCGGGTTGTTCTGGCTGGAAAAAATCATGCAGGCCGGGTGGTAGAGAGGGCAGCGCACGCAGTCGGTTTCGGGTACAATCAAAATTTTATTTTGCACCTCAGTTTGAGACTATGTTGACTGGCAGTTTGGTGGCGCTGGCCACCCCAATGAATGAAGCGAGCGAAATCGACTGGGACAGCCTTGACCGGCTGGTGGATTTTCACCTGGCCGAAGGCACCGACGGCATCGTGGTGGTGGGCACCACCGGCGAATCGCCCACCGTCGATTATACCGAGCATTGCGAGTTGATTCAGGCCGTTGTCCGCCGCGTGGCCGGGCGTATCCCGGTGATTGCCGGTACCGGCGGCAATTCCACGCGTGAGGCGATCGAGCTGAATGCCTGCGCCAAACAGGCGGGCGCCAATTGCACGTTGTCGGTGGTGCCTTACTACAACAAGCCGACGCAGGAAGGCTTGTATCGGCATTTCCGCGCCATTGCAGAAAAGACCGAACTGCCGCTCATCCTCTATAACGTGCCGGGGCGCACCGTGTGCGACATGAGCAACGACACGGCACTGCGGCTGGCGGAGATTCCCAATATTGTCGGCATCAAGGATGCCACGGGCAATATGGAGCGCGGTACCGACTTGCTGCGCCGCGCGCCGGCCGACTTCGCCGTGTACAGCGGCGATGACGCCAGTTCGCTGGCCTTGCTGCTGCTGGGCGGGCACGGCACGATTTCCGTCACGGCCAACGTGGCGCCGCGTCTGGTGCATGAGCTGTGCCAAGCCGCTTTTGCGGGGAACCTGGCCCGCGCCCGCGAGATCAATAACAAACTGCTGCCGTTGCATCAGAAGCTGTTCATCGAAGCAAACCCGATTCCGGTTAAATGGGCATTGCATGCCATGGGGCTGATTCCCCCGGGCATCCGTTTGCCGCTGACCTGGATGACCGAGGCCAGTGAGCCGGCCGTGCGTGCTGCCATGTCTCACGCCGGTATCAATACAAAGGGAGAATGAGAGTGAGTTCGAAGTTGCATCATGTTGCGGTGGCTGCCATTGCATCTCTGTCCGTGGCCGGTTGTTCCACTACCCTGTTCGACGGCAAGACGATGGATTACAAATCGGCCGGGAAACTGCCTGCTCTGGAGGTGCCTCCTGATTTGACCGCTCCGGCGACGGACGGAGCCTTTGCCGTCCCGGCGAACAATCAGAATGCAGCGACGTACTCCGCCTATGCCCAGCAGCGCGAGAACCAGCCCAAATATGAAGAGCAGGCCGGCGTGCTGCCGCAGAGCGACAAGGTGCAACTGGAGCGTGCCGGTTCGGAGCGCTGGCTGGTGGTCAAGGCTACTCCGGAGCAGGTTTGGCCGGTGCTCAAGGAATTCTGGCAGGAACTGGGTTTCATCGTGAACGTCGAGCGTCCGGCGTCCGGCATCATGGAAACCGACTGGGCGGAAAACCGCGCCAAGCTCCCGCAGGACCCGATCCGCAACGTCCTGGGCAAGCTGTTCGATTCGCTTTACTCGACGGCTGAGCGCGATAAATTCCGCACCCGTATCGAGCGTGGCCGTGAGCCGGGGACGGTGGAAATCTATATCAGCCATCGCGGCATGTATGAAGTGATCCAGGGTGGCGATGGCGGCAACGGCACCGTTTGGGAGCCGCGTCCGGCAGACCCGGGGCTCGAGGGCGAAATGCTGCAGCGGCTGATGGTCCGTTTCGGCGTCAGTGAACAGCAAGCCAAGACCGCGGTGACGCAACAGAGTCTCGAACCGCGCGCCAAACTGCAGCAACAGAACGGCGTAGCGGTGCTGGCGATGGACGACGGCTTCGATCGCGCATGGCGGCGCGTGGGCCTGGCTTTGGATCGCGTCGGTTTTGCCGTGGAAGATCGTGATCGCGCCGGCGGTATTTATTATGTGCGCTACGATGATCCGGATGCCGACGCGGCCAAGAAATCGGATGGTTTCCTGGCTAAGCTGGCTTTCTGGCGCTCGTCCTCCGACAAGCACGGCGCCCTGAAATACCAGGTGAGCGTCAAGGGAGACGACAACAGTACTCGGGTGAGCGTGCTGACCGACAAGGGCCAGCCCACGGCACCGGAAACAGCAGACCGCATTCTCAAGCTGCTGCTCGAACAACTGAAGTAATATGCGGTTTTCCAGCCTCGGCAGCGGCAGCAAGGGTAACGGGCTGCTGGTCGAGGCGGGCGCAACCACCGTTCTGCTCGACTGCGGTTTCGGCCTGGCCGAATGCCGCAGCCGTCTTGCCCGCCTGGGCAAATCCCCCGAATCGCTTGCCGGCATCGTGGTCACGCACGAACACAGCGACCATATGCACGGTGTGGCCCGCCTGGCAAAACGTTACGCTATTCCGGTCTATCTGACTTATGGCAGCTACAGTGCCGCTGTCAGCCAGTTTGAAGGCTGTCAGGTCAACTGGATCATGTCCGACTCACCGGTAACGGTGGACGATCTTGAGCTGCTGCCCTATGCGGTGCCGCATGACGCGCGCGAACCGGTGCAGTTCGTTTTTTCCGATGGCTGTTTCAGACTGGGCGTGCTGACCGATAGCGGCAGCATCACCACGCATATTTGCCAGCATTTGACCGGCTGCGATGCCTTGCTGCTGGAGTGCAATCACGACCATGACATGCTCTGGGCGGGACGTTACCCCGTCTCGTTGAAACGGCGGGTGAGCGGCTCGCACGGGCACCTCGACAACAGGGCCGCGGCCGAACTGCTGCAGTATATCGACACCAGCCGTTTGCAGCACATTGTGGCGGCTCATCTGAGTCAGGAAAACAACCGGCGCGAACTGGCCGTGGCTGCCTTGGCGGGAGCGCTGAGCTGCGCGGAGGACTGGATCGCCGTGGCCGAGCAGGAGGATGGGCTCGGCTGGCGAGACTTGCGGCAAACTTGAGGGGTGTTGCGATATTGCGCCGAAAAACAAAAAGGCCGGCATTTCTGCCGGCCTTTTCTGCTAGGTAATCCTTAAGATTACTTGGCAGCCGGAGCGGAAGCAGCCGGAGCGGAAGCAGCTTCAGCGGAAGCGGCCGGAGCAGAAGCAACAGCAGCCGGAGCGGAAGCAGCCGGAGCAGAAGCTTCAGCAGCCGGAGCAGAAGCTTCTGCCGGAGCAGCAGCTTCTTCTTTGTTACCACAAGCGGTCAGTGCAGCAGCCAGCAGTGCGGCCAGGAGCAGAGATTTTTGCATTTTCTTCCCTTTGTTTAACTAGTTAAATTGCTATGACGATGCGCATCGCAAATCGGTCAGCATGTCGCCATAAAAAGACCGATTGCGAAAATTCTATCATATTTTCCCAAACTTGCTAGGGGATTCTTAACTTTTTGTTGAATGTGCAAGTGTGTTGTATTTTTACAACCCAAGGGGTTTGTTTACGCTGTCTTCCGCCGAGGCGATGCGCAGTTCGGCAAAGCGCTGTTGCAGAATTGAAGCGGTTTCAGGAGCATTCAGTTCGAGCGCGGCGCGATCATGGTCGCTGTGGAAGCGGCGCAGGCTGTGCAAGTTATCAACCAGCACAAAACTGTCTCTTAAGTGTTTTGCCTCGGGGGTTGTGACGGCCAGGCGGATCTGGTGGTTGCGCGTCCGAACTAACGATGTTAAGCGCGGGAAGCGCGTTTTCAGCGCATGGCTGTCATGCACGATGAGCCATAATTCGTTGCGCGCCGAGCGGGCCAGAAAGGTCTGCAGCAAGTCGGCTACGGCAGCGCTGTCCCATCCGCCATAATTCAGATCGGGATCGAAAATTTCGACCCGCTGCCTGGCCAACTCCAGCAGCTGCAGCAGGGCGTGGTGATAGTCTTCACGCCGCTCGATTAACTGGTATTGTTTGTCTGTCATGGACTGTTTCGTTCCAGATACGCCGCTTCAAACCAGGGGAAGAGCAGTTCGGCCAGTTCGGGCGGATAAGCTGCCGCCGGCAATCGGCGTGTATCTGCCAGGCGCACGAGCCAGGGGCGCAATTCTTGCGGCACTTCGATGGCTTCCCCATTGAGATAAAAGTGATTTCCGCTAAACAGCATCTGACTTGCCGGCGCCAAGCGGATGCCTTGCTGCGTCAGCAAGGCGGCAAACTCGGCCTCATCCTCAGTATAGTCTTCCGCTTCGAAAAAGATGTGCGGCTTGGGTTCGGTCAGGTAATGGCCGAGAAAATCGGCCACGTCCGCATCGGTCCAGCTGATCCGTCGCAGCATTTCGCCGACCTGGCGGATCATGGCCGGACCGATTTCCGCCGGATGGGCCGGCGCCTGCAGGTCGGGATCGGCATACATGCCGTTCAGCTGCAGGCGTTCCTCCAGATACATGAGGAACTGCTGCCCCAGTTCCTGCGCTTGGGGGGCGCGAAAACCGACCGACCAGGTCATGCTGTCGTCGGTGAGCGAGACGCCGTGGTGGGCGTAGCGCGGCGGCAGGTAGAGCAGGTCGCCCGGATTGACGAGCCATTCCTGCTCGGCTGCAAAACGCTGCAGGATGCGCAGGGGAATGCCTTCGATCAGGTCTTGATCCTGCTGGGCGCTGATCTGCCAGCGTTTGCTGCCGCAGCCCTGGATCAGAAAGACGTCGTAGGAATCAAAGTGCGGACCGACACCGCCGCCGGTAGGGGCGAGGCTGACCATCACGTCGTCCAGCCGGGCGCTGGGAATGAAGGGGAAGGATTGCAGCAGTTCGGCGGCCGCCGGCAAGACGTGGTTGATGCCCTGCACCAGGAGGGACCAGTCGCGTGCCGGCAGGCGCGACAGTTTGTGGGCCGAAAAGGGACCGTGCTGCAGATCCCAGCCGTTATTCTGTTTGAGCACCAGGCGCGATTGCATGTCTTCGTTGCGCGCCAGCGTCTGCAGTTCTTTGGGTGAGAGAGCCTGCGCCAGATGAGGAAAGGCATTGGGCACGAACAGCGGTTTTTTCTGCCAATGGTCGCGCAGGAAGGTTTCAGCCGTGAGGCCGCCGAGAAAGGCGATGGGTTCAGTGTGTGTCGTCATGTCGGAAGTATGCAACAAAAAAGGCAGCCCGTGGGCTGCCTTATGATGGAGCGAGGCCGTTTAGTCTCGATTGCCCAGCAAGGCCATCAGCAGCTGCAGCAGGTTGACGAACAGGTTGTAGATGTTGAGGTAGATCGACAGTGTGGCCATGATGTAATTGGTTTCGCCACCGTTGACGATGCGGCTGACGTCAAACAGGATGAAGCCGGAAAAGATCATCACACCTACGGCCGAAATAGTCAGGTACAGAGCCGGGATGTGGAAGAACATATTGGCCAGCGAGGCAACGATCATCAGGATCAGACCGATGAACAGGAATTTGCCCATGAAGCTGAAGTCGCGTTTGCTGACAGTGGCGATGGTGGCCAGAGTGAAGAAGATGATGGCTGTACCGCCGGCGGCCATGCCGATGAGCTGGGCGCCGTTGCTCAGGTGCAGGGCAACCTGCAGGATCGGACCGAGCATGAGACCCATGAAGAAGGTCAACGCCAGCAGCAGGACCACGCCCAGGCCGCTGTTACGGAATGCGCTAATGCCGAAGGTTAGACCGAGTATCACGGCCAGCATGCCCAGGGAGGCCATGATGGGGTGCTGGGCGACAAAAGCGAAATTGAGGCTCAGACCGATAAATGCGCCGGCGATGGTCGGCAACATGGACAATGCGAGCAGCAGGTAAGTATTGCGCAGGACGGATTGCTGCGAAGTGGAAAGACTCCCTACGGTAGCGTAGGACATGTCGTTTTGCATTGAGTGACTCCAGTAAATGAATACAGAAGTTAAGACTACCGAAAGCCGTCCGAAGTTTCAACATTAAGTGTATTTAATTATATTGCGCGGGGCCGGAATGTGCGTATGCGTTGCCGCAGGGTCGGCAGATCGCCTGCGCCGGTCCGGTAACGCAGACCGATGTAGAGCGAGGTGATGGCCTGGATATCGGCGGCCAGGTCAGGGCGCAGCCGGCCGGCGCGCGCGGCGAAGTCGGCCGGGCCTTCGCCGGCCCGGCGCTCCAGCTTGATGGCCGACAGCTTGCGGCAGAAGGTGCGATAAAGGCGCTGCGCCGGATCTTCCGGCGGGCGCGGCCGGTGCAGAATCTGACGTGCCAGCACCAGTGTGGTCAGCATGAGCGCCACAGTCAGGGCGGCAATCATGCCTTGCCAGCTTGCCAGCATCGGGTGCAGGCGTTTGAGCAAATCGAGCTGGCGGTTCTGGTCGTAACCAAGAATCCATTGGTTCCAGCGGGTGTTGAGCATGTCCCATGTCAGGCGCGAGCGTTTGAGCCAGCTGCTGTCCAGTTCGGTGAGTACGGCGGGCAGTTGGGACGCCGGCACGGCATGGCCGATGCCCGCGGTCAGCCGCTCGAGCGCCACGGCACTGGTCGGATCGACACGGGTCCAGCCCTGGTCGGGGAAATAGACTTCCGCCCAGGCATGCGCGTCCGACTGGCGGATGAGCCAGTACTGCCCGAGCGGATTGTATTCGCCGCCCTGATAACCGGTGACAATGCGTGCAGGCACGCCGGCGGCGCGCATGAGAAAGACGAAGGCGCTGGCATAGTGCTCGCAGAAACCCTGTTTGCTGCGGAAAAGAAAATCGTCCACCGTGTCGGGCCCCAGTCTGGGCGGGGTCAGCGTGTAGCTAAATCCCTGGGTGGCGAAAAAATTCAGCGCGCGGGCGACAATCCGGCGCGGCGAGCTGCCCTTCCAGCTGGCCGCCAGTTGCCGCGCCAGCAGGTTGCCGTCCTGCGGCAGAGCAAGCGCGTGCTGCTCTTCCCAGTCGCTCAGCGGGGCAAAAGGCAGGGTGTCGCCAACTGCGCTGCTGATTTCCAGCCGCGTGCGCTGTTTTAGAGGTTTGCTGTATAGCAGCTGGTAATCGCCGGTCAGCCGGCTGTCGGGCGGCAGCGCCAGGGGGGCGCCCATGGCAAACAGCCAGCGGCTTTCCTGCGGTTCCAGCGTGGTCGTGTAGCGCAGCGGCTGCGCGTTCTGCGGCAGAGCCGGGCGCATCGACGGCAGGGGCGGCGCGGTCCAGCTGCGGCCGTCGAAATCCCACAATACCGGTCCGCGCCAGTACATCTGTTGCAAAGGCGGTATTGAGCCATGAAATTGCACGCGGAACACCGCTGCGTCGGACAGGATCAGATCGGCGATGTTGCCGATGGTCATGTGGTCGGACAGGCCGCTGATCGAGGAATTTTTGTCCGGCGGCAGGCCCCAGATGGGGCCGGGAATGCGGGGAAACAATACAAACAGCAAAAGCATGAGCGGCAGTGCCTGCAGCATGAGCCGACCGGCCCAGCGCACGCGTTGGCGCGGATGACGGGCGAGGGAGGCGAATTCCTGGCAGCCGGTCCAGGCAAGCAGCAGCAGCCAGAAAGCGAATATCGCCCAGGCCGCGCTGCCCATGCTTTCGGAAAACAGGAACTGACTCAGCAGCAGAAACGTGCTGCTGAGCAGCAGAACGACCTCGTCGCGCACCGTTTTCAACTCGAACAGCTTGAGCGGCGCGAGCGTCAGCAGCAGAGCGGTACCCGCCAGACGGCCGGTGATGGTATGGAATTGCGCCAGCACGCCTGCCGCTGCGGCCAGCGCAATTCCCCATAGCAGCCAGCGCGGCATGGCAGGCAGGCGCGCGGCGGTTTGCAGAACGTTCCAGCCCAGCAGCAACAGCACGAACAGGCTGATCCACAGGGGCATGCGGGCAAAGTGCGGTGCGGCGCAAGCCAGCAGGGCGGCGCTAAGCCAGTAACGCTGATGGGTGAGCGCGGGCAGTCTGGTCATGCCGGGAACAGCGCCAGCGCTTCCAGACAGCGCTGCTGGTGAAGCTCGCCCAGCGCCGGCGGAATGGTTTGCTGGGGCAAGCGCAGGCCGTAGGGCTGGCGGTTTTGCTCCAGCTGCAGCACCCAGGCGGTGAGCTGCTCCAGGCGGGCCTCCGTGTCGAGCGGGGCAAAGTGCTGCCAGTCGAGCCACAATTCGGTGCCCTGCAGGCTGTCATAGGTTTTGCTGAACAGGCCGCGTTCGCCGGCCAGGGCTTTCCAGGCGATACGGGCAGGGGTATCGCCGGCTGCATAATTGCGCAGGCCGTGAAAATCATCTTCCTGTTCGGCGCTGATGCGTCGTTCTTGCCCGCTCTGACTGCTGGTCGGCGGCAAGGGGAGGCGCTGCGATGCCGGGCGGGGATAGACCAGCGTGTGGCTGGGCAGGTTGAGCCGCGACCAGGCATGAAACAGGCCAAAGGGATGGCGGGTGTAAAGTTGGAACCAGGGGGCTGTCAGGCTGCCGCGCTGGCGGGTGGGCACGGACAGCTGGACTGCGGCCTTGGCGTGCGCGCCAACGTCGCCGTGGTCGTGCACGGTACTGTTTTGTTGCAGTGCGATGGCCAGCCGCAATTCTTTGCCGGGGTTGTCGAGCATGATGCGAAAGCGGGCGGTGTCGCCGGCAAACACCGGGGGGCCGGGCTCGCAGCGCACGCGCAGGCCATTGAGGTTGCGGAAGGTATAGAGAATCGACAGCAGCATGATGCTGCCGAACCAGAAAATCAGGCCGAAGGCAAGGTTGCTGCTGTAATTGATGGCGCCGAGAAACATGACGAACAGGGCAATAAAGGCCAGCAGGCCGTAACGGCTCGGCAGGATGAAGATGCTGTGGCGATTGAGCGTAACCGTGCCCGACTGGGGCCGGGGCGGGCGCCAGAAATTGAGGTCGGTTTTTTGCCGGGCCATGGTTATGAAACCTCAGGGAATCGGCGTCTGCTCGAGTATCCAGCCGGCCGGTTGGGCCGACATTTTGCCGGCATCCGCCACCATCAGCCGGTGGCCGGCAATGGCCGGGAAGACGCTTTGCACATCTTCCGGCAGCACATGGTCGCGCCCGTCCAGCCAGGCCCATGCCTGGGCGGCGTGCAGCAGGCCCAGGCCGGCGCGGGGGGACAGTCCGAGACTGAAAAATTCGCTTTGGCGCGACTGGCGCAGCAAGGCCTGCAGGTAATCGAGCAGCGCATTCGATACATGCACGGCGCGAGCGGCCTGCTGAGCGGTTTTCAGCTCGTCCGCGCTCAATTGCGCGGGCAATTGCTGCAGCATGACGCGCCGATCCATGCCGCGCAGCAGTTCGCGCTCCGCTTCGGGGGACGGAAAACCGAGCGAAATGCGCATGAGAAAACGATCGAGCTGCGATTCCGGCAGGGGATAGGTGCCGATCTGATGCGACGGATTTTGCGTGGCGATGACAAAGAAAGGCTCCGGCAGGGGACGGGTCTTGCCTTCTGTCGTCACCTGGCGTTCTTCCATGGCTTCGAGCAATGCGCTTTGCGCCTTGGGAGTGGCCCGGTTGATTTCGTCGGCTAGGATCAGCTGGGCGAAGATGGGGCCGGGCTGGAACTGAAAACCGCCCTGCTGCCGGTCGAATACCGCCACACCGAGGATGTCGGCCGGCAACAGGTCGCTGGTGAACTGAATGCGCTGGTAACTGAGCCCGAGGGTCTGGGCAATGGCGTGCGACAGGGTGGTTTTGCCTACGCCGGGCAGATCTTCGATCAGCAGGTGCCCCTGTGCCAGCAGACAGGTGACGGCCAGCCGCACGGACGGCTCCTTGCCGAGAATGACGCTGTTCAGTTGTGCCAGAACCGGTTGCAGGGTGACTGTCATGGGCGGAGCGTGTCTTGTTGTGGATGCTCGACACTATAGCGCAAGCAGCCGCGGCAGGCGAATCAGCCGGGGTGTGTCAACTCGCTCTGGGCTGCCAGCTCGCCAGTTCTGCAGCATCAAAGCCGGCCTGCTCACGGGCGGACTGGTTGAAGGGGCCTTTGGGCAGCGGCATGGCGTATTCGGCGGCGAGTTCGCGGTAGCGCTGCTGCGGCAGGACGTTGCTTTGCCGGCAAAGCCAGTTGTACCAGTGGTTGCCGCTGGCGACATGGCCGATCTCGTCGCGCAGGATGATGTCGAGAATGCCGGCGGCAGCCGTGTCGCCCGCCTGCACCAGTTTTTTATGGATGCCGGGGGTGACATCGAGGCCGCGCGCCTCCAGTGTGCGCGGCACCAGCGCCAGGCGGGCCAGCAGGTCGTGCCGGGTGCGTTCGGCGGCGAGCCATAGCCCGTTATGCGCAGGAAAGTCACCGTAATCGTGACCCAGTGTCAGCAAATGGTCGCGCAGCAGCTGAAAATGCAGCGCCTCTTCCTGCGCCACTTTCAGCCAGTCGCGATAAAACGCCTCCGGCCGGCCGGCAAAGCGCCAGACGATGTCGAGCGCCAGATTGATGGCGTTGAATTCGATGTGCGCCAAGGCATGAATCATCACTGCACGTCCTTCCGCCGTGTTCAGCTTGCGCTGCTGTAACTGGCTGGGAGGAACGAGTTCAGGCCGGGCCGGGCGACCGGGTATGCTGCCAATCGGCTGCAACTGCGGTTGAGGATCGAGCGCGCCATTCAAGTCCATATGCTGCACGAGACGGCACTTGTTAAGCGGGTCACATTCGGTCAGGGCTTCCAGAGCCAACTGGCGCAGGTCGGGCATGGGGGTAATAAAGTCGTCAAAACAGGCGCTTATGCTAGCGTTTTGATTGTTTGGCGTCCAGCCGATCTGTTTCTATAATTAAAAGGTAATTTGATTAGTCCTGACTTTCAAGTAAGGGTTGCTTTGTCTGATTCTTCAGCGCATGCTGGCCGGGGGCGCCCGGCAAGCGCCTTCCTTCCTTTGCTTCGCCAAAGAAAGGAAGCAAAGAAAGGCGACCCTGAGTTTGTCGACAGCCCCGCGCGTCTGTATTTCTGGCGGGCGGCGAGTGAACTCGCGGCTACGCCGCTCAAACAAGCACTCGCCGACTTCCCCCGCCACAAATTCAGCCGCTCGGCGACAAACTAAAGGGAACCCCTCTGTCCAGCGGTTATGTGAGCTGAAACTCGGGGCTAGTCAGAAAAAGTAAACTCGGTAAAGGAGATTTAGGCATGTTGGATACACTGAAAGAAGCGGGTAAAAGCATCCGCAAGGAATTCAATCGCGCGTGGGAAAATCTGGCCGAAGGCTGGCGGGAAGTCCTCAGCCGCAGCAATGATGCGCTCACTCACTTTGCCCATCACAAGGACGAAAACCCGGAGCAGCAAACGGGCGTGGCACCCTTGCCGCGCTGGGGCCTGATCGTCAGCGAGGTGGAGGAAACCGAGGGTGAAATCCTGGTGCGGGTGGAAGTGCCGGGCTTGAGCAAGGACGACGTGCAGGTGGTCATCGAGGGCAACCGGCTGAGTCTGTCGGGCGAGAAACGCTTTCAGCGGGAAAGTCGCGACAGCACCTACCACATCATGGAGCGCGCCTACGGTTCATTCCAGCGTGTCATTCCCCTGCCGGGCAATGTGGATGCCGACAAGGCCAAAGCCGGCTATGCCGACGGCGTGCTGACCGTGCGTTTGCCCAAGGTGGGCGGCGGCGATGCCAAATCGGTGCCGGTCAAGTAAGCGGCGTTGCATGCGAGCCGTGCCGGCCGTTGTGTTTCTGGCTTTGCTGGCGATGGCAGCGATACCGTTTGCGTCAACCCAAGGAGAGGTCATGTCTCTGGTGCTGGTTTCCACCGCCTTTGCCGCGGGCGAGGTAATTCCGCGGCAATACACCTGCGACGGTCAGAATATTTCGCCACCGTTGTCCTGGGCCGGCGTGCCCGATCAGGCGCGCAGTCTGGTGCTGATTGCGGACGATCCGGATGCGCCCGATCCGGCGGCGCCGAAAACGACCTGGGTGCACTGGCTGCTGTACAACCTGCCGGCTCGCCCGGGCGGACTGACGGAAGGCATACATCAGGCTGACTTGCCCGCCGGCGTGATGCAGGGGACAAACGACTGGAAACGTACCGGCTACGGCGGACCTTGTCCGCCAATCGGCAGGCACCGGTATTTCTTCAAACTGTATGCGCTGGATACGGTGCTGCCGGATTTGCGCGACCCGACCAAGGCGGTGCTGGAGCAGGTAATGCATGGACATGTGCTGGCACATACTGAACTGATAGGCGTCTACCAGCGCAGTCGCTGAACAGCGGATGAGACAAAAGGGCTAGGAGAAACTGGCGTCCCCGACAGGAATCGAACCTGTAATCTTCCCTTAGGAGGGGAAAGTTATATCCATTTAACTACAGGGACACGCCAGACACTATTTTACAACATAAATGCCGGTGCGCGCCCGGCCTGTCTCGGCTTATCCCGTCGCTCATGAGGTCATGGTATGCTGGTTGTTTAATTTATTGCACGGGTTAAAGCATGAAACAGCCATGGTTTGCGCTGGGGCGGCAAGCCTGCAGAGCCGGTGAGGCGGCGCCGGATTTCGATCTGCCGGATGGGCGCGGCCAGATGCATCGGCTATCCGATTATCAAGGCAAATGGTTGCTGCTGTATTTTTACCCGCGCGACAATACGCCGCTGTGCACGCGCGAGGCCTGCGGCGTGCGCGACAATTGGGGCGAATTCTCACGGCTGAATGCGGCCGTGCTCGGCATCAGTCTGGACAGCGAAGCCAGTCATCAGCGCTTTGCCGACATGTTGAACCTGCCTTTTCCGCTTCTGTCCGATATCTCGGGCGACGTGGCCTTCCGCTACGGCGCCCTGCTCAGGCTGGGCCCGCTCCGGCTGGCTCGGCGTTTCAGCTTTCTGATCGATCCGCAGGGGGGGATACGGCAGTGCTATTTCAAGGTGCAGGCCGACAAGCACGCGGGCGAAGTGGTGGATGAGCTGAAGCGGTTGCAGACGGTGTAGAATAAGCGACAGGCCACACACACTGAAGGTATAAAAATATGAACGGATTGAACGAAGCCCAATTGGCCGAACTGGCTGCATTCATGCAGGCGCGCAACAAGGTGTTGCGGCAGGAAATCCGCGAGGAATTGCTCGGCATGGACAAGGATCGCCCGCGCGAACTGGCCGGCGCGATGGATCAGGGCGACGCAGCGCTGGCGGATGCGCTGGTGGATATTGAGGCGGCCACCATCGATCGGCAGATTCGTGAAATTCGCGCCATCGAAGCCGCACAAAAGCGCATGGCAGACGGCAGCTACGGCGAATGCATCGACTGCCGTGAGCCGATCGGTTTCGCCCGCCTGCAAGCCTACCCAACAGCCCAGCGTTGTGTCGCCTGTCAGGCAAAGCACGACGCACAGTATGCGCACGAGAACACCCCGACGCTGTAGGCGTTGCAAGAATTCGAGGATTACACATGGATGACAAATTAGCGCCGGAAACGCTGGCGATCCGCAGCGGTATACATCGCACCCAGTTCGAGGAACATTCCGAAGCGATGTTCCTCACCTCCAGCTTTGTCTACACCAGCGCGGAGCAGGCGGCGGCCCGTTTTACCGGAGCTGAGCCGGGTAATATTTACGCCCGTTTTACCAACCCCACCGTCACCGCATTCCAGGAGCGCCTGGCCGCGCTGGAAGGCGCAGATCGGTGTGTGGCGACTGCGTCCGGCATGTCCGCCATTCTGGCGACCGTCATGGGGCTGCTGTCGGCGGGCGACCACATTGTCGCCTCGCGCGCGCTGTTCGGTTCCACTGTGCAACTGCTGTCCAATATTCTCGGTCGCTTCGGTATTGAAACCACTTACGTGTCCGCTACCGATATGGCCGAATGGGAAGCCGCGGTGAAGTCCAACACCAAGCTGTTCTTTCTGGAATCGCCGTCCAACCCGCTGACCGAGATTTGCGACATTCGCGCCATTGCCGATCTGGCGCACGCCAGCCATGCGCTGCTGGTGGTGGACAACTGCTTCTGCACGCCGATTCTGCAGCGCCCGCTGGAGTTGGGCGCCGACATCGTGGTGCACTCGGCTACCAAATACATCGACGGCCAGGGCCGGGTGCTGGGCGGCGCGGTGCTGGGCGGCGAGAAACAGCTGGAAGGCGTGTACGGCTTTTTGCGCACCGCCGGGCCGACTCTGTCCGCCTTCAATGCCTGGGTCCTGCTCAAGGGGCTGGAAACGCTCAAGATCCGCATGGACGCGCACTCCGCCAACGCGCTGGAACTGGCCAAATGGCTGGCGTCTCATCCCAATGTGCAGCGCGTGCTGTACCCCGGCCTGGCTTCGCATCCGCAACACACGCTCGCCATGCAGCAGCAGAAAACCGGCGGCGGCATTGTGGCGTTTGAAGTGAAGGGCGGCAAGGATGCGGCCTGGAAGGTGGTGAACAATACGCAGTTGCTGTCCATCACCGCCAACCTGGGCGACGTGAAAACCACCATTACTCACCCGGCCACTACCACCCACGGCCGCCTGACGCAGGAACAGCGCGATGCCGCCGGCGTGAGCGGCGGTCTGCTGCGTGTGGCTGTGGGGCTGGAAAATATCGACGATATCAAACAAGACTTGGCGCGGGGGCTCGATTGAGGCGGCCGCTGCTGGCGGCGCTGATGTTGTTGCCGGCTGTAGCGTCTGCCGCCATGCTGCAGGTGGTGTATCAGGATCAGGAGCCGGCTAGTTTGCCCTACCTGAGCCGTTACATCATCACGCCTGACTATGTGCGCATCGACCAGGGCAGGGACCAGGACAATTTTCTTATTCTTGACCGGAAAAAACATGAATTGTTCGAAGTGCAGCACGATCGGCACGAAGTGCTGACTATCCCTACTGAAAAAGTGAATCTGAGCAAGGCATCCAAGCTGCAGGCGACGCTGGCCGATTCCCCTGCGCCTGCACGCGGCAAAGGTGCGATTGAACGGCAGGTGATGTTGAAGCAGCTGGTTTGCGCACGGGTGATCAGCATTCCGCAGCATCCCGAAGTGGCCGAGGTGCTGCGCGAATTCCGTCAGGTGCTGGCGGCGGCCCAGTGGCGCACCTGGCAAGCCACGCCGGACGATGTGCGGCAACCGTGTGATCTGCAGTTGCAGGTGTTAAAGCCGGGGCAGGAATACGCGGACGGCATGCCGTTGGAAATGCGCTACTCCAATGGGTTGACGCGCATCTTGCAGCAGGTGGACGAGATTGCCGACCGGCCGGAATTGTTTATCGTGCCGGTGGATTACAAGATGACGACTTTGCCGCGGTGAAAGTCTGACATTTAGCACAATGTCGATTACGCTTTACCTCGCTAATCATCATGATTGCGCATTGAAGCGATCGTTTGTTTGAGAGTGATTAATTCGTTAGTTGTTAGCGGATAACATGCCATTAGAAGTTCAGCTAACTCATTTTGTGGGCAATAGAAATATGCCACAGGTACCTGAAGCACATTTGCTAGCTTTTGTGCGGTCTCGAATGGTGGTTCATGCACCCCGGTTTCATAACGGCTGATTCGAGCACTACTGCATCCTTCATCAAGTCCAATTAACACCCCGAGTCGATCTTGAGCCAGGCCTGCCTTTTCTCGGGCAGTCCGCAAGCGTGAACCGAAGATCGACTGATGTTTTACCATTCTTCGATATTCGTAAATCCGCCTTGCATCGTCTCTACGTTATTCGTAGAATTGCCATGATATTTCAATATTGATTCTTTAACTGATGAATATTTATGTGAGAGTTGTTATGAAAAAAGTTTTGAAATGGGTGGGGATTGTGTTTCTTGGGTTGATTGTTCTGGGCATGGTGATTGATGCAATGAAATCACCGGAGCAGAAAGCTGCTGAAGCAGCTGCCCAAACGAAAGAACAAGAGCGACGTGCTGTAGATGAAGCAAAAGAGGCTGCGTTTAAGCAAGAACAGGAAATACAGGATAGTGTGCCGAAATGCGACGGTAGAGATGTATCCGACACCATCAAGAACACATTTGATCAATCGCAGTTCGCGCGAACGCTCAACTTGAGCGCTGTTGAGGTGTTGAACTTCAAGGAAACGTCATTTGATTCAAAAGGCAAGAGCCGCTCATGTGTTGGTCAAATTACGATGAACAATGCCAGTACGGTAGATGCTACATGCAAATTTGAGGGGCGTGCTGGGGGGCAGTTCCTGGTAACTTGTGAGTTTTCAGATCATTCATAAGACACACAATAAGTCCATAAGAGGTGAATCGTGAGAGTAATACTTGTAGTGTTGGGGTTGTGTTGGGTTATTCCGCCTGTTTATGCGGTTTCATTTGATTGCACAAAGGCTGCCTCAACAGTGGAAAAGAAAATTTGTTCTGATTCATTGCTTGGTAAGCTTGATGATGCTTTGTCAGCCAATTTTCAAACTATGCTTGCAGCGAATATTGGAAGTGGCGCAAAAAAGGATCTTAAGGCTACTCAAAAGAAGTGGCTGCAGGAACGAAATAGGTGCCAGAGTAATCAGTGCCTAGCGGATTCCTATAAGAAACGAATTGATGAAATTTGTGATTATCCGGTGATTTCTGGGGTGTATCCGGACTGTCATTCCGCTGAAGAAGTGGTGGTAGATCTTGGCGGTCTAAACCAAAATGAAAGTGTATCGCAAGTAGGAAAAGCGGCAACAGCTTCGATTGAGTCCCCCAAAAAGTTGGTCGCGAACAACCTTGAGAAAGTTAAACAACTTAAACTGTCCGAGAAATTTTCAAATTCTGTTATTTATGTAAACTATCTTGGACAGTGGGTTGACTACATGCCAGTACTCCAATGGGTTGGATTGCTTTTTGACAATAAGAAAATTGAGTCTATACAAAGTATTTCCGCAGGAAGTTACCCTGGAATTAGCATCAAGCGACCAGGGCGGCCAGCCATAGGTGTACTTTTCAGAATCGAAGGCAAGGAGGCATATATCTATGCGCTCGTGACGGGGGATGAAGTACACCTGGTTGAAACAGCCGCTGATCACAGTCAAATGGCGATATTCGTGAAGTCACTCACGAGTGCGGACGCTATGGACTGATAGTCACGTAGGGCGCAATAAGCAAAGCGCATTGCGCGAAGATACGCTTACTGTTTCGCCCCAGCCGCCATCGCCCGCAAGCGGCTCTGCTCTGTTTCAGGCAGGCTGTTGGGATGCGGTGGTGTGGCCCAACTGCCCAGGTTGTCGATCACCAGATCGGCCAGCGCATGAATCCAGTCTTCCCGGTCGTTGAGGCAGGGGATGTAGTGGAACTCCTTGCCGCCGGCCTGGAGGAATTCCGCTTTCACTTCCATTTGAATTTCTTCCAGGGTTTCCAGACAGTCTGAGGCAAAGCCGGGGCACACGACGTCGATGCGGCCGGTGCCGGCTTTGCCCAACTCGGCGGCAGTGACGGCCGTGTAGGGCTTGAGCCATTCGGCCTTGCCGAAACGGGACTGGAAGGTGATCTGGTACTGGTCTGCTTTCAGTTGCAACGCCTCGCCCAGCAGGCGGCCGGTTTTCATGCACTCGCAGTGGTAGGGGTCGCCCAGATCCAGCGTGCGGCGCGGTATGCCGTGGAAGCTCATGATCAGTTTGTCGGGCTTGCCGTGGGCTTGCCAGTAGTCGCGGATGCTTTGTGTCAGCGCGGCAATGTAGCCGGCATGATCGTGGTAATGCTTGATGTTGCGCAGGGCGGGCTGGTCACGGAAGCGGCCGACGCTGGCGTACACCGCGTCCATGACGCTGGCGGTGGTGGTGCCGGAGTACTGCGGGTAGAGCGGCACGACGAGAATTTTGTCGCAACCGGCGCTGACCATTTCCTTCAGCACGTCATCAATAGCGGGACTGCCGTAGCTCATGGCGTAGCGCACGAGGATGTCGGCGCCGGTTTTTTCGCCCAGGTAGCCCTGCAGCAGTTTGCTTTGCTGCTCGGTAATCACTTTCAGCGGCGAGCCGTCTTGACGCCAGATCTGGGCGTATTTTTCGGCGGACTTGGCCGGCCGGGTATTGAGGATGATGCCGTTGAGAATCAGCCACCAGATGACACGGGGAATTTCCACCACACGCGGGTCGTTGAGAAACTGTTTGAGGTAGCGCCGCAACGCGTCCCTGGTGGGTGCGTCGGGCGTGCCCAGGTTAACCAGCAGTACGCCGGTGCGTGCGGGCGTGCCGTGGCGATAGGGAAGAGGCGCCCAGTATTTCATCAAGTGAATATCCTAGTGATAAGACAGTGCGTTTGACAGCAGGCGGGCGGTGATGTCGACAATGGGAATCACGCGTTCGTAAGCCATGCGGGTGGGGCCGACCACGCCCAGCGTGCCGACTACCAAACCGTTGACCTCGTAGGGGGCGGTGACGAAACTGCATTCGTCCAGCGGCACGGTGCCCGATTCGCCGCCGATGAATATTTTGACTCCCTCGGCATGTTCGGCCTGGTCGAGAATTTCCAGCAATTGGGTTTTCTGTTCGAAGATGTCGAACAGCTTGCGCAGGCTGGAGATGTTGGCCGACAGATCGCTGCTGTGCAGCAGTTTGCGCTCGCCGGAAATCACGTATTCTTCGCGTTTCGCTCCCAGGGTCTGCCCGCCGACGGTGAGCGAAACATTGACCAGCGCGGCAATATCCTGATGCAGCTGCGACAGTTCTTCGCGGATTTTGTCGTTCACGCTGGTCAGGCTCTGGCCGCCGAAATTGCGGTTGAAGTAGTTGGCCGCCTCCACCAGTTGTGCAGGGGTGTAGTCCTTGTCGGTCACGATCACGCGGTTCTGCACTTCGCCGTCGTCGGTAACCAGTATGAGCAGCAGGCGGTTGCTGGCCAGGCGCATGAATTCGAGCTGGCGGAACATGGCGCCGCGGGTTTTGGGGATGGCGACGATGCCGGCAAAGCTGGTCAGTTCGGACAGCAGCTGCGAAGCGGTGTTGACCAGGCGGGTGGGATCGTCGGGACTGAGGGTGTTCTGCAGTTGGTTCAGTTCCAGCTGTTCCAGCGGTTTGACCTGGATCAGCGTGTCGACGAACAGGCGGTAACCCAGGGGAGTGGGGATACGTCCGGCCGAGGTGTGCGGGCTGGTGATCAGGCCCATTTCCTCCAGATCCGCCATGACGTTGCGGATGCTGGCCGGGCTGAGATCCAGCCCGGAGTAACGCGAAAGCGTGCGCGAACCCACCGGTTGGCCTTCTTCGATGTATCGCTCAACCAGGGTTTTCAGCAGAATTTTGGCGCGTTCGTTCAGCATGGTTTTATTTTACACAAAACCGGGTCACGTCTGCAGGGGCAATCCGGTTAAAGCGGGATAAGGCGTCAGAATACCCTGTCGTAAGATACTGAAATCACATTGGCGTTTCCACTTGTGCTGCCGGGGGCGGACAATTCCCGGTACTGGTCGTACTGGACTTTGATGTCGCTTTGACTGTTGAGGTCGTAGCGCAGTGTCAGCGAGGTGTTGCTGTTTTTCCAGGTCGGCGTTCCATCGGCGCTGACGTCGCTGAAATAGGAATAGGTGAGCATGGGCGTCAGGCTGCCAAAGTGATAACCGACGCCGGCCATGTAGGCATTGCTGCGGTATCCCAATTCCTTCCAGCGGTCGAAATAACTGTACTCCGACCGCACCAGCCAGTTGTTGTAGTCGATGTTGGCGGAAATGCCGTAGATTTGCTGTCCTCCGTCCGCCAGGACGCCGTCTGAGAGACTGGCAACATACACGTTGGACTGAATGTATACCAGGCGCACATTGAACCAGTCCCGGCTGAATTCGATGTCGGCTCCGGTGATGTTGCTCCAGCTGACATCGGGCTTGTCGTTGACGCCGTACCAGTAGGCCATGAACGCATTGTCATGCGAGTCTTCGCGGCCGAAGAACACGCTGCCGCGGGTGGAGATGCTGCCCAGTTGGCCGTGGTGGACGATCGTTGCACCATTGAAGTTGTTGATTTCCCAGCCGTACAGTTCCTGCGGCGGACGAACCCAGGGATAGGCAAAGCCTACATCGGAAAAATCGGAATAATAGTAGATGGGCAGCCGCTTGCGGCCCAGATTGACTTCCCAGTCGCTGCCGAGCGGCCGCCAGCCGAGATAGGCCCACTCCAGGGTGGGGCCGCTGCGGTAACGCGTGTCGCTGGCGTCGATTTGCATCACGCCGCTGAGGCTGTCGGTCATCTTGCCGTTCAGACGAATTCCGATGCGGCTTTCCGGGCGCCAGCTCCAGCTGCTGTTATACATGCCCATGTTGTACCAGTCGTTGACGAAGCAGGGACACTGGGTGTCGATGATCGGTTCGCTGCCGTTGCCGTTGAGAACTTTGCCGCCAGCAATGCTCATGAAGCCGCTCAGGGTCACATCGGCTGCATGCGCCTGAACGGCAAATACAGACAAGCCGGCCAAGAGCGTGCACGCGGTAAGAAGCGTTTTCCAGGAATGGGTGCTGGTCTGCTTAGGCAGCATAAATATGGTATCCATTCTTGCCTTGCTTTTTCACTTTGTACATGGACTGGTCAGCCAGCGTGATCAGCTGATCAATTTCATGAATCTCGTCTGAGGAAATGGCGACGCCGATGCTTGCGCCGACGCAAACGGAAGTACCGTCCTCAATTTCGATCGGTCGGGTGATGGCGATGAGCAGCTTGTCCAGCAGGCCGGTCAGATTTTCGTGATCGTTTGCCCACGGTATGGCGACCAGGAATTCGTCGCCGCCCAGGCGCGCGAGCAGGTCGGTGGAGCGCAGGGTTTGTTTCATGCGCAGGGCGATTTCGGCGAGCGCCTTGTCGCCGGCATCATGACCATGGGTGTCGTTAATCGGTTTGAAGTTGTCGAGGTCGATCAGACAGATCGCCAGGTTCTGCTGTTCGAAGCGCACTTGCGCCAGCATCATGTGGGCGCTGCGTTCGGCGGAGCGGCGATTGAGCAGATGAGTCAGCGGGTCGCGTTCGGCCTGGAAACGTATCAGCTGTTCCTCATTTTTCCGTTCGGTGATGTCGGTGATGATGCCCTGAATCAGCAGGGTGTCGTCGTTCTTTTGCTTGGCATCTTCTTTTACCGGGGTAAGCAGGCAATATACCCAGCGAGGAGGGCGGCCATGTTCCTTGAGCAACAAGTCGCTGGTGGATGTTTCCCCCAGGAAAAAAGTGTTTTCCAGGATATGGAAGACCTTTTCCGTTTCATTGAACAGATCGATCACGCAATTTACGTTATCATTCAGCAGATGCTGATAGGTCGGCTCGCCGATCAGCTCAATAAACGCCGGATTGGCCATGACCAGCCTGGCGCGCTGATCCATCAGAAAAATTCCCACGCCCGCGCGGGCGTAAATCATGCGAAAGCGCTTTTCCAGGTTGGCGACCTGTTCCAGCAGTTCGTGCTCGCTGACCAGATTGAACTGCGCCAGGTCAAGTAGCGTGTTGGTGTGCTTGACCAGCTGGCCCAGCTCATCTTCTCTGTGCAGTTCCGGCAATACCAGACGATGACTTTCACCCGGCGAGATGGTGCTGAGCTGGTGAGCGATTTGCCTGATGCTGCGGATAAGCCCGAACTCGACCAGCAGGTACACCAGCAATGAGCCGAACAAGGTGTAGCCCCCCAATAACAGCGTGTCGGACAGGGCGGAGTCCTTTGCCCGCTGCTTGACCAAATCCTTGCGCAGACCGAGGTGCAGCAGACCCACTTGCTGCCCGGTGATAAAGGGCGATGCGAGCGGAATCTGCACTTCATTGTGATTGTCGGGCGACAATCTTGGATGGGCGTTGAATTCAATGCTGGCCGAGGCCACCAGCTCATTCTTTTCCAGGCCTTCGATCACTTCCCTGGCCAGTTCCTGATTGTTGAGATAGGCGGCGATCGCTGCCGTTTTTTGAACGGTCTGGCCGATTTGCTGCAAGGAGCGCTCAGCCTGGCGGACTTCATTGTTGTAGAACCAGAAATATTGCGCCAGCGAGACTGCGAATGCCGCCGTCAAGGCAACCAGCGCGATCGGGACGGCAATTTTCAGCGACAGACGGCTCTTCATGGCAGGCGATACACCACTTTGACTTTGTCCGTCACATCCTTGCTGTCTATATAAGCAATCGCATCCGGATGATGGGCGACCTGCTGTATGACGCTAAGCGGGTCGGTAAGAACGTGGGGAGGAGTGGCTCTGCCTGAAAACATCAGCCGCGCCCAGAATGCATTGATTTGGGTGACGCTTTTGTTGACCAGTTTTTCGTAGTAACGGCTGCGGACCGGCGAGTCGTCCGGCAAATCAATGGGCCAGGTGGCGCGCCCGCCAGGGAAATGTGTGCTGCGTCCCATGTAGATGTCGATCAGTTGCTCCCGGGTCAGACTCATGAGCGGGTTGCCGGGGTTGATGATGACAACGATTTCCGCCTGGGCCGGTAGATTAACAGCAAGCGTTAGAATCAGGAGCGTGAATGAAAAGACACGGGGCACATAAGTTCCTTGCGTATAAGGACTGATCGAACAGGTTTCGTTGCAACCAGGCTTGCCCTTCATTATAAGGTATGAGGTTGGAAACGAAAATAAATATTGAATTCAAACCAAAGGCACATCACACAGTGCCCGGTGCGTCGATTCGGCAAGTTTGTAACGTGATGAGCGTAATGATGCTGTGTGGCGGATTCGGTAAGTGTGCATGCGTCATTGCGGCGTGCAAGTGCATTATGTTGGCTGCATTTTTTATACGGCTTGGGCGCCGTGTTCGCCGTGTCGTGGATTTTTGCCCAGTCGGGCAAGCGTGTGCGCGTAAACGAACTGTGATACGTGCTTAACCCGGGGTGCTGAGGTAGTGCTGCCGCGGTTCAGCCGCGGGCTGGTCGTCCAGCGCCGGGTCGGCGAGCAGGCTCGGGTCGAAGCTGACCGGTCGCATGCCGTGCTGTTGCAGGAAGTCGACAATTTCACCCAGGTGTTCATGGGTGATCGGCATGATGTCGTGAAAAATCAGCACCGCCGGCCGGCCCGTATCCGGGGCCGTTTGCAGGTAATGCAAGGCATTCTGTTTGACGCTGTAGAGCGTGCCGATGGGGGAGGCGTCGCCCACGGTATAGCCGTCGACAATCTGGTAAGCCAGTTTGCGGGCGGCCGCTTTGACCGCTTGTGTCTCGATCAGGTAGGGCGGGCGGAACAATTTTGGCTGATTAGCCGGCGGATTGGCCTCGCGTTCCCAGCCTTGCAATTCCCCGATGACGTCATCCTCGCTGCTTAGCCACGGCCAGCGGAACCAGGCGTGATGGGCGGTGTGGTTGCCGACGAAGTGGCCGGCGGCGCGGACCTTGGCCACCAGCTCGGGGTAGGCGTGGGCACTGCCCTTGTGGATCCAGATTTCATAGGGAGCGTAGTACCTGCGGCCGGTAAAGAAGCTGTCCGGGGCATCGCCCACCATGAAAAAGGCCGCCTTGAGCGGGCTGCCGTCCGGCGCGTGCAGCTTGGCCAGTGCGGCGAGCACGCGATCGGTCCTGCCGGGCAGGGGGCCGTCGTCGAAGGTGAGCATGAAATCACGCCCGGCCGGTTGATCGGCGACTGTGGCCGGGGCGCTGGCGGCTGC
Organism: Pseudomonadota bacterium; assembly: GCA_021851875.1. Lineage (GTDB taxonomy): Bacteria > Pseudomonadota > Gammaproteobacteria > Burkholderiales > JAJZQI01 > JAJZQI01. The sequence goes on from JAJZQI010000003.1 coordinate 194,985, forward strand.
GGTTTCCGCCAGCGCCGGCAGCGTCAGCAGCAAACCCAGAGCGATGATAAGTACACGGATCACGCCATGCCTCCATTGACCGAGAACACCTGACCGGTGATGTAAGATGATTTGTCGGAGGCCAGGAAGCTGACCAGATTGGCCACTTCTTCCGGCTTGCCGGCGCGCTGCTGCGGCACGATCTGGCGGATGACTTCCGGCTGGAACACCGATTCGGTCATGGCCGATTCGATGATGCCCGGCGCCACCGTGTTGACCAGAATGCCGCGCGAGGCGATTTCCTGCGCCAGCGCCTTGCTTGCGCCGATTAACCCTGCCTTGGCGGCCGAATAATTGGCCTGGCCGCGGTTGCCCATGATGCCGGCCACCGAGGAAATGCTGATGATGCGGCCCCAGCGGGTGCGGATCATGGGCAGCAAGAGCGGTTGGGTGACGTTGTAGAAGCTGTTGAGCGACACGTTGATGACGTGCCGCCATTGTTCTGCCGACATGCCGGCCAGCGGCGCGTCGTCGTGGATGCCGGCGTTGTTGACCAGCACCTGGATAGGTTCGTGTTCCAGCAGCTTTTCTATCTCTTGTCGGCAGGCTTCGCTGTCGCTCACGTCGAAACAGACGGCTTGGGCAGAACCGCCGGCGGCGATGATCTGGGCGACTGTTTCCACCGCCTTGTCCGGCTGGCTGTTGGCATGCACGACGACATGCATGCCGTCCTGCGCCAGTTGCCGGCAGATGGCTGAGCCGATGGCGCCGCTGCCGCCGGTGACGAGTGCGCGTTTCATGAGAAGCCTTTCTGACTGAGCGGGGTCACGGTCAGTTGCAGCGACTGCGGTTCAATGTATTCAAGTACGACAGTGCCGGCGGCGTTCATAGCCAGTTGCTGCAGCAGCGGCAACAAATGGGCCGCCGGCACGCCCAGGCGCAGCGTTTCGAATTCGCTGTCGTGCAGGGGTTCAGTCGTCGTGACAGCAGTCAGTTCGACATCCAGGCAGAAACGGCTGTGCGGTGTTTGTTGCGGCTGCAATAGCAAAGCGGCACCAAACGCCGTGGCAATGGGCTCGGCCGCGCTCAGCGGGAAAGGGAAGGGGATGTCGTACAGGGCCAGCAGTACCGGGGTCTGTTCCACCACGCACTGGGTCGCCGCTTCCAGCATGCCGGCGGCAGCGGTGACCTCGCGGCAGGCGATGCTGTTGGACGGCTGGCGCGAGCCGACGGCGATGCTCCAGTAGCCCGCCGGGGCGTTGTGTACGGAATTGTGAAATCGGGTGGGCGAGATCATGCGGTCGTCGCCGGCGAGCGATTCGCAGATGGCGCTCAAAACCTCTGTGTCGCCGCTGCTTGAGGCAAATACCATGGCCGGCGCGGCGGGGTCGATGCCGCATTGCCGGGCCGCCTGCTGGGCGACTTCCATGGCCAGCTTGACCGATTTGCCGGCGCGGCGTCGTTCGGTGGCCGGCAACAGCGTGCAGGCAAAGGCCGGCAGATCGCCGCCGGTGTAAGGCATCTCACCGCGCAGCGGCGGCAGGCTGGCCTCCCAGCCAGGCAGGCCGGGGCCGTAAATGGACACGGCGTCGAGATAGACTTTCATGCGCCGATCCTCCCGAGCACCACGCTGCAGTTGTTGCCGCCGAAGCCGAATGAATTGCTCACCACATGGCGCACTGCCTGGTTACGGCTGTGCAGCAGAATCCGGCTGCTGAAAGCGGGGTCCACCGTTTCGGTGTTCAGGCTGCCGGGCATGAAGCCGTGTTCGATGCACAGGCTGCCGATGATCGCCTCGGTAATGCCGGCCGCGCCCAGGGTATGGCCGGTCCAGCCCTTGGTGGAGCTGCACGGGGTGCGGCTGCCAAACAGTCCGGCAACGGCCTTGTCTTCGGCGCCGTCGTTGCTTTTGCTGGCGGTGCCGTGCAGGTTGATGTAGTCGATTTCATCCGTTTGCAAACCGGCCCGCTGCAGGGCGCGCTCCATCGCCAGCCGGGCGCCCAGTCCTTCCGGGTGAGGGGTGGACATGTGGTGCGCATCGGTGCTTTCGCCGTAGCCCAGCAGCGCGATGCCGCCGGCCGGGGCCGCAGCAACGCGCTCCAGCAGGGCAAAGCCGGCGGCTTCGCCGATGGAAATGCCGTCGCGGTTTGCATCGGCCGGCCGGCAGGGGCGTGGTGATACCAGCTCCAGTGAAGCGAAGCCATACAGGGTGGTGAAACACAGGCTGTCCACACCGCCCACCACGGCGGCGTCGCACAGGCCGGCGGCGATGAGTCGCTGGGCGCTGGCGAATACCTTGGCGCTGGAAGAACAGGCGGTGGAGATCGCCATGGACGGCCCGGTCAGGCCCAGGTAACGGCGGCTGAATTCGGCTACGGCAGACAGCTCATGCGTTTCGGTGTAATGAAACGAGTCCGGCAGCTTGCCCGTTTCACTATCACGCTGACGGAAAGCCTGCTCCGTCAGCAGAATGCCGGAGGTGCTGGTGCCCATGATCACGGCAATGCGGTTGCTGCCGTAACGCGCTTTGGCGTTTTCCACGGCATCTATAAACCTATCCTGTTGCAGTCCCAGTTGCGCCAGACGGTTATTGCGGCAGTCGTACTGTGCCAGCGTCCCGGTGACGGCGAAGTCATCCAGCCCATCCACCTTGCCGATCCAGGTGGCCAGTTCGGCGTCCATGAAATCGCACGGGCGCAGGCCGCTGCGGTTGTCGCGCAAGGCATTCAGGGTGGCGTATTGGCCGCGACCAAGCGAATTGGTCAGGGTGGATGAGGTAATGGCAAGCGGTGTCATGGTCGGCAACAGGCGAAAAAACTGTCAAATCGTGGTGAATTTTACCACGACTGCGATGGCAGTTTCAGCGGCGGCAAGTGCGTAGCGACAGATAGGCGGCCAGACCGCCGAGCAGGGCGCCGGCAACGACATCCAGCGCGACGTGCTGTTTGGTTGCCAGGGTGGAATAGGCAATGGCGATGCACCACAGCCAGTTGAGCAGGCTGAGGCTGCGCGGAGCGTTCAGTTCACCGATCAGCCGTTGCAGCCAGTAGGCGGAAAACACGGCGGTGGCCACATGCAGCGAGGGGCAGGCGTTGCTGGCGGCGTCGATGCCTTTGAGCGTGGCGAAGCCGGGAAACTGACCCCAGTCGATTTCCGCCGTGGGGATGGCCGTTGGCCACAAGAGGAAAATGCCCAGGCCCGCGAGGCACAGGCTGCCGACTGCCGCGCCATAGTAATACAGCTCGCGGCGTGTTTTCAGCAGGCCGGGCGGCAGGGAGACGTAGACCCACAGCGAAGCGTACACCGGCAGCCAGTCCGGCTGAAACGGCACCAGCCTGTCGATGGCCGTCAGCGGCATGACCGTGACGGGAAACAGGGCGTGCCGCAAAAGATAAATGTAGCCGCTGAAAAAAGCGAACATGAAGGCCGTGATGCCAAACGTTTTCAGCCACCATTGCTGCCCCAGACGATAAACCGCTTCACGTGCCCAGTGCGGCGGCGTGGCTGGCACAATCTGTTCGTCCGGAAAGACGGGGGGGCTGATGGTTTGGTCGAAAGAGTCGGGCAAGGCGGATCCGGCAAGAAGCGGTAGAGGTGTGATGCACTATCGCATGAATGGGGGGTGGGGGCAAGGGGCAACGGGCAACGGGCAACGGGCAACGGGCAACGGTGAACGGTGAACGGTGAACGGTGAACGGTGAACGGTGAACGGTGAACGGTGAACGGTGCGGGCGGCAGCGCTTCGCCCTTTGCAAAGGGGGATTGAGGGGGATTCAAAGCGCCAGTTGCCGTAATTTGTTCGCTGGCGGTATTGTCAAAGCCATGCGGCGTAATATGGACGGCGCTTGGGTTACGTCAGGCCGCTTCGCGCACCTGCATTTCGATATGAAGTCCGGCAGCTGCGACCATGTTCACCAGCGCATCAAGCGCAAACAAATTGATCTTGCCGCGCATCAGGTCGGAGACGCGCGGCTGAGTCACGCCAAATAGCTTGGCGGCCTGTGCCTGGCTCATCTTGGTGTGCGCAATGTGGTTCTTCAGCGCCGTCATCAAGGTAGAGCGCAGCTTCATGTTCTCGGCTGCTTCGGGGGTGTCCTCAATAACATCCCAGACACTGTCAAATCGTTGCTTGCTCATTGTTCCAACTCCTTCAATAGATCGCGATAACGCTTGGCCGCCAGATCCAGATCGACCTTGCTGGTCTTTTTGGTCTTCTTCTGAAAGCAGTGAAGCACGTAAACCGCATCGGCAAATTTCGCAATGTAAATGATCCGAAACGCCCCGGCCGCATCCCGAATCTGAATTTCTTTCACCCCTTGACCCACTGTGTTCATGGGTTTCCAGTCGTCCGGCTCCTGGCCGTTTTGTACCTGATCGAGCTGGTGGCCTGCCTCACGTCTGGCTGCTAGAGGAAAGGCTCGCAGATCGTCCAGGGAACTGCCTCTAAACTCAATGGGCTTGGGATCAGTCATGATTGGAATATACAATATTTTGTATATATCGGCGAGCTGATTTTGGTTGGAGAAGGGAGCGCGGGAACGGTGAATGGTGCAGGTGGCAGCGCTTCCCCCTTTGATCAAAGGGGGATTGAGGGGGATTTTAAAGCGCCTTGAGCGCGGGGCATTGCGCCGGGGCGGTTGTTACTTCCGCAATTTGGCGAACGCGGCCGCCATTGCGCCTTCCGCCTTGGGGGCGGGTTGTTGCGGGCGGGATGTGGCCGGGCGATTGCTGCTGGTTGCCGGGCGCGCCGGCGGAGCGCTGTCGCCCCGGTCGTTTTTGCGCATGGTCAGCGCAATGCGGTTGCGTTTGATGTCCACTTCCAGCACGCGCACTTTGACGATGTCGCCGGCTTTGACGACTTCATGCGGGTCCTTGATGAAGCGGTCGGCCAGGGCGGAGACATGCACCAGGCCGTCCTGATGCACGCCAATGTCGACGAAAGCGCCGAAATTGGCCACGTTGGTGACCACGCCTTCCAGTTCCATGCCGGGCGTCAAGTCGGCTGGTTTTTCCACTCCGTCCTTGAAAGTGGCGGTTTTGAACTCGGGGCGCGGGTCGCGGCCGGGTTTATCCAGTTCTTTCAAAATATCCTTCACCGTGAATACGCCGAAACGCTCGTCGGTGAAGTCCTGTGGTGCCAGCTTGGCCAGCACGTCGCTGTTGCCGATAAGATGGGCGACCGATTTGCCCGTCTTGCTGAGGATTTTTTCCACCACCGGGTAGGCTTCCGGGTGCACGGCCGAGGCGTCGAGCGGGTTATCGCCGTTGGCGATGCGCAAAAAGCCGGCCGCCTGTTCGAAGGTCTTGTCGCCCAGGCGCGGCACTTGTTTCAGTTGCAGGCGGTTCTTGAATGCGCCGTTGCTGTCGCGGTACGCGACGATTTCGCGCGCCAGGGTGGCATTCAGGCCGGAAATGCGCGCCAACAGGGGGGCGGAAGCTGTGTTGACATCCACGCCAACAGCATTGACGCAATCTTCCACCACGGCATCCAGGCTGCGGGCGAGATCCGTTTGGTTCACGTCATGCTGGTACTGCCCCACGCCGATGGATTTGGGATCGATCTTCACCAGCTCGGCCAGCGGGTCCTGCAGGCGGCGGGCAATGGAAACGGCGCCGCGCAGCGACACGTCCAGCACGGGGAATTCACGGGCGGCCAGTTCCGAGGCGGAGTACACTGAAGCGCCGGCTTCCGACACCACCTGTTTGGTGACGTTGAGTTCCGGCGCCAGCTTGATCAGGTCGGCGGCCAGTTTGTCGGTTTCGCGGCTGGCGGTGCCGTTGCCAATGGCAATGAGGTCAACTTTATGTTTGGCGCACAATTGGCCCAGTGTGCGCAGGCTGCCGTTCCAGTCGTCGCGCGGGGCGTGCGGGTAGATGGTGGCGGTATCGAGCAGTTTACCGGTATTGTCCACCACGGCCACTTTTACCCCGGTGCGCAGGCCGGGGTCCAGGCCCATGGTGGCACGCTGGCCTGCCGGTGCGGCCAGCAGCAGGTCTTTCAGATTGGTGGCGAAGACGCGGATGGCTTCTTCCTCGGCGCCGTCCTTCACCCGCATCAGCCACTCCACCTCCAGGTGCGGCGCCAGTTTGATCTTCCAGGCCCAGCGGATGGTCTGCTGCAGCCAGTCGTCGGCCGGACGGCCCTGCGGTTTGAAGTTCCATTGCGCCGCGATCATCTGCTCGGCCGGGTGGGGCTGGCCGGTTTGCTCCAGTTCGTGCGGGAATTTTACTGCCGTGTTGAGGATATTCTCGTTGCGGCCGCGGAACAATGCCAGGGCGCGGTGAGACGGGAGATCGGCCAAGCGCTGGCTGAAATCGAAATAGTCGGCAAATTTGGCGCCGGCTTCTTCCTGGCCCTCAACGACGGTGGAAACCAGCACGCCTTCGCGCCAGCCATAGTCGCGCAGCTTGCCGATCAGTTCGGCGGTTTCGCCCAGTTCTTCCATCAGGATGTGACGTGCGCCTTCCAGTGCGGCGGCGCTATCAGCCACGCCCTTTTCCGCATCCACATAAGCGGCAGCGGCATCCTGCGGGTTTTGCAGCGGGTCGTCGCGCAGCAGGTGGGCCAACGGTTCCAGTCCGGCTTCACGTGCGATCTGCGCTTTGTTGCGGCGCTTGGGTTTGTACGGCAGATACAAGTCTTCCAGCGTGGTTTTGTTGTCCGCGCTGCGAATGGCTTCGGACAGTTCCGCCGTCAGTTTGCCCTGCTTGCCGATGCTGTCGAGGATAACGCCGCGGCGTTCTTCCAGTTCGCGCAGGTACTTCAGCCGCACTTCCAGGTCACGCAGCTGCGTGTCGTCCAGTCCGCCGGTCGCTTCCTTGCGGTAACGGGCGATAAAGGGCACGGTGGCCCCTTCATCGAGCAGGGCAATGGCGGCGTCAATCTGTTGCGGGCGGGCGTTGAGTTCTTGCGCGAGGCGCTGGGTGATGGAGGGCAGCATAGGTATCTTGAGTGTCTTGCATTTTGTGACTTGAAACAGGCTGGCAATGATAACGCAAGCCCGGCGATTGTGTGGCGGCAGTGAAGCACAAAAATTTCTTGACACGATGGCTGTGTCTTTTAAGATAACTAAAAAACTAGTTAAATGGTTATTTTGGGGGCTGGGAGGAGGTCGATGAATCTCGCGTTTGCCGATAAATTGCCGGCCGAATGGCTGGAGCTGTCGCATGTGTTCATGGCGCTTGGCCATGAGCAACGGCAGAAAATTCTGCTGATGTTTGAGCCGGGCGAGCAGTTGCAGCTGCTGCAGATCGTCCAGGCGAGCGGCTTGTCGCGTACCGCCGTGATGCATCACCTGCGGCTGCTGACCGAAGCGGGTATTCTGTGCCGTCAGCGACTGGGCAAGGAGGTGAGCTACAGTCTGGACGCGGCATTCCTGCTCGATGCGCTGGCGCGGGTGGAAAATTATGTACAGGGCTACTACGGGGAGCAAAAATGAGAAACCTGATGCGGTCTTTTTTGCGTCTGCTGATGGGGGCGCTCTACCGCGTGAAGGTGGCGGGCAGCCTGTCCGGTTTGCAGGCCGAGCGTCTGCTGATCGTGGCCAATCACCAGTCTTTTCTGGATGGTCTGATGCTGGGGTTGTTTTTGCCGGTCGATCCGGTGTTTGTGGTGCATACCAGCGTGGCGCGCAATTTCTGGTTCCGTCAGATGCTGCGGCTGACCGACTACCTGGCGGTGGACACCACCTCTCCCATGGCCATGAAGCAGATCGTCAAACTGATCCGCTCGGGGCGGCCGGTGGTGATTTTTCCGGAAGGGCGCATTACCGTTACCGGCAGTCTGATGAAGGTATATGATGGCCCCTCGTTCGTGGCGGCGAAAACCGCGGCGACGGTGGTACCGGTTCGCATCGACGGTTTGATTTACTCGCGCTTTTCCCGCGTGGCGCATCTGTACCCGCATCACGGCATTCCGCAGGTGACGCTGACCGTGATGGCTGCACAGCACATTCCCATGCCGCAAGCGGGCAAGGCCCGCGAACGGCGCCGCTTGGCGGGGACGGTTATGCAGCGCATCATGCAGCAGGTGCATTTTGCCGCTCGCCCGACCCAGTCGATTTTCGCTGCTTTTCTGGCGGCCCGGCACACCTTTGGCGGCTATACTCCGTTGCTGGAAGACAAGGATCAGATCGAGTACAGCTACAACGAATTGCTGCGCCGCAGTCTGGCGTTGGGCCGCTTGAGCAGTCGTCTGAGCCGGCCCGGCGAGTATGTCGGCGTGCTGCTGCCCAATATGGCCGCCACGCTCTGCCTGTTTCTCGGGCTCAACGCCTTTGGGCGCGTGCCCGCCATGCTCAATTACACCGCCGGCGCAGAGGGTGTGCAAAGCGCCTGTACGGCCGCACAGATCAAGACCGTGCTGACGTCGCATGCGTTTGTGGCGCAGGCCGGTTTACAGGGCTTGATCGACGGACTGCAGGACCTGCATGTGGTGTATCTGGAAGATTTGCGTCAGCAGTTCGGGCTGCTGGATAAACTGTGGCTGGTCGCCTGGGCCATGCGTTTTCCCCAATGGGTGGCGAAGAAACAGGCGGAACACAACCCCGCTGTGGTGCTGTTTACTTCCGGCTCGGAAGGCCGGCCCAAGGGGGTGGTGCTGTCGCATGGGGCCTTATTGGCCAACATCGCGCAGATTCGCGCGGTGATCGATTTCTCGCCGGCCGACAAGTTTTTCAATGCCCTGCCGGTGTTTCATGCCTTCGGCCTGACGGCCGGGGCGCTGTTGCCGGTGCTGACCGGCACGCGGCTGTTTCTGTATCCCTCGCCGCTGCATTACCGGGTGATTCCGGAGGTGGTTTACGACCGCAACTGCACGGTGCTGTTCGGCACCAGCACCTTCCTGGATAATTACGCCAAGTTTGCCGGCAACTACGATTTTCGCAGCCTGCGTTATGTCGTGGCAGGGGCCGAGCGGCTGAGCGATGCGGTGCGGCAGACCTGGATGGAACGTTTCGGCATTCGCATCCTGGAAGGTTACGGCGCCACCGAAACGGCTCCGGTGGTGGCGGTCAACACGCCGTTGGCTTACCGCGCCGGCACAGTGGGTCAGTTGCTGCCGGGGATGGAGGCTCGGCTGGAGCCGGTGCCGGGTATAGCCGGGGGCGGCCGCCTGCACGTGCGCGGGCCCAACCTGATGCTGGGCTACCTTAAGTTTGACCTGCCGGGTAGGCTGCAGGCGCCCGCTTCGGATGCTTTCGGTGCGGGCTGGCATGACACCGGCGATATTGTCGAGATCGATGGCGAGGGTTTCATCACCATCAAAGGCCGCGTCAAACGTTTTGCCAAGATTGCCGGCGAAATGGTGTCGCTGGAGGTGGTGGAACACATTGCCACACAGGCGAGTCCGGCGGATCAGCACGCCTCGACCAGCGTGCCGGACGACAGCCGCGGCGAGGCGATCGTGCTGTTCACTACCGGTGAGGTGACGCGCGAAAGTCTGCAGCAGGCGGCGCGCGAGCGCGGCTGCCCGGAACTGGCGGTGCCGCGCAGAGTCGTCAAGGTGACGGAATTGCCCCTGCTGGGCACCGGCAAGACCGATTATGTAACCCTGAAGAAAATGGCGCTGGAGGCGGTGGCTGCATGAATAGCAATAATGGACGGGTGTGCTACGGGCTGATGTCGCTGCCCATGTGGGCGGTGATGCTGGCGCAGTTCTTTTCCGCTTTTGGCGACAATGTACTGTTCGTGGTCGCCATCGGCCTGCTCAAGGCCCATGCGCAACAGTCGCTGACTCCCTGGCTGCAGGAGGCGTTTGTGATCGCTTTCATCCTGCTGGCGCCGTTTGTCGGGCCGTTTGCCGACAGTCTGCCCAAGGGGCGGGCGATGTTTCTCGCCAATCTGGTCAAATTGCTGGGCACGCTGTTTGTTCTGGCCGGTGGCCACACATTGATCGGCTATCTGGTCGTGGGTGTGGGGGCGGCCATGTACTCGCCGGCCAAGTACGGCATTCTCGGCCAGATGGTGCTGCCCGAGCAGCTGGTGCGCGCCAACGGCATGCTGGAAGGCTCGACCATCGCCGCCATTCTGCTTGGCGTAGTGGCGGGCGGCTGGCTGGCCGATCATGCCATGGCGAGCGCGCTGATGGCCGTGGTGGGCACCTACCTGCTGGCGGCGCTGATCAACTTGCTGATCCCCCGTCTGGTCCCCGAGCATCCGCTGGAACATATCAACCCGCTCGCCATGGTGGCCGAGTTCGGCCGGGCGCTGGTGCAGCTGGCGCGCGACCGGGACACCCGTTTCAGCCTGATCGGCACGTCTGTTTTCTGGGGCTCCGGCGCCACGCTGCGGCTGCTGCTGTTCGCCTGGGTGCCGGTGGCGCTGGGGGTGAGCAACAACGAAACGCCATCCATGCTGATGGGCGCCCTGTCGGTGGGCATCGTGTTCGGCGCCGTGCTGGCCGGTGCGCTGGTACATCTGCACAGCGTCAACCGGGCTTTGCTGGGCGGTGTGCTGCTCGGTCCGCTGGTGCTGTTGCTCAATGGCATTACCCAGATCCCGCATGCGGCTTTGGTCATGGCCATGGTTGGCATCTGCGGTGGCTTTTTCGTGATTCCGCTGAATGCTCTGCTGCAAAAGCGCGGGCATGAACTGGTGGGGGTCGGTCATGCCCTGGCCATCCAGAATTTCTGGGACAATCTGGGCATGCTCCTGCTGGTGGGGCTGTATATGGCCAGCAGCAAGGCCGGTATGGGCGTGGGCGGCTCTGTCGCGCTGTTCGGCGCGGTCATCCTGGTGGGACTGACATCCTTGGCCGTGTGGCGGAGGCGGAGCGGTAAAGCATGAGCGATTTGCCGGTGATCGAGTGGCAGGAAGAGGGTGTGGAGCACCGGGCGCAGTGGCGCTCCGAGGCCGGTGTGCCTGTACCCAAGCGCATTGTCGTGGCCGACGACCAGATGAAGGCGGATCAGGCCTACCGTTTGGCTTGCGAAGGCACGGCATTGCTGTGGCGGGGCGATTTTCACAATGCCAAGCAGTTGCTGCAGGCGTTGGCGCGCAGAATAGACCGCAAACCGAAAAAGACCGGCAGCAGCCCGGCGGAAGCGTTTCATGTGCACCGTCAGGCGCAGGGACAGCGCGCCCGCGTGCTGGGGATGGTGCTGGTGCCTTTGTCGGCCGACTACGCCATCCCATTGCGGCGCGCGCCGGATGTCAGCCATGCCTGTCGTGAAGCCTATGGCGCGCCGGCGGGGGATGCGCTGGTGTCCCTGCGCGAAGTGCTCGGTCTGATCGGCGCTCACGAATGGCATAAAAAGGGGGTGGAGATCCCCGCGTTGGGGGCGCATGTTCACCCCTGTTACGGCGTGTTTTCGCCGGTGCGCGGCGAGTACATCGACTTGCTGATGCAGGCTCCGCTGCCCAGTCTGGAGCTGGCTTTCGATATCGGCACCGGTACCGGCGTCATTGCGGCCGTGCTGGCCAGGCGCGGGGTGAGGCATGTGGTGGCGACGGACATCGACCCCCGTGCGCTGCATTGCGCGCAGGAAAATTTATTGACGCTTGGGCTGGAGCAACAGGTCGAGCTATTGCAGACCCACCTGTTCCCGACCGGAAAATCTCCCCTGATCGTCTGCAACCCGCCTTGGGTACCGGCCAAGCCGAGTTCTGCGGTCGAGCAGGCGGTCTACGATCCGGCCAGCCGCATGCTGCTGGGTTATCTGGACGGACTCGCGGCGCACCTCGCGCCGGGCGGCGAGGGCTGGTTGATATTGTCCGACCTGGCCGAGCATCTGGGCCTGCGCTCGCGCGAATTTCTGCTCGCGGCCATTGAAAAAGCCGGTTTGCGGGTGCTGGATAGGCTGGATATCCGTCCCCGTCACCCCAAGGCAAGCGACCAGGCCGATCCGCTCCATCAGGCTCGCAGGGCTGAAGTGACCTCGTTGTGGCGTTTGGCTGCGGCCGGGTAATTTCGGCTTGTTCTTGCCCGATCTTGGGCGGAAAAACAACAAGCCAATTTTATTGCTTAATTAAATTAGGATATTGTGTAGGCATGCAGTAATTATGACGTCATAATGAAAATTCTTTAAATCATTATGAAAGTCATTAGATGGTCTGCAATGCCGGAAAACTCGATCGTATCATCCGCTTTACCATTGGGGCCGTCTTCATTACCCTGGCAGCCACTCATGTACTGGGCAACATGGCCTGGTTCGGCATCATCCCCTTGCTGGTCGGGTTAACGGGCTGGTGTCCGCTGTACCCTATTTTGGGTATCAATACCTGTAAAATCAAAGCCAAATAAGATTCCTCCGAAACGGCGCATGCGTTTGGTCATGCGTCGTTTTCCCGCTATTTTAATTAGCCTTCATGTTGTTTCAGCTTTGTAACGCCTTGTTGCGCTAGCGTAAAAACGCGTAAAGCGGCGACCGATCAGTCAACTTTCCTGTCTCACTCATTGTTAAATCCGCATGTGCACATGTCGTGGCACGGGTTAGCAACAATATGGGAGATAACAATGCGTCAATTAGACAAGGCCATGCTTGCGGCAGCGGCCTCAATCATCACCGTCACCGCATCGAGCGCAGCGTTTGCCGATAGCGGGAAAGGCACTTTCCGTTTACCACATGCCGTCATCAAGGATCTGACGCAGTTTCGTGCGGGAAGCGGGCAAGAAGCGGCTGCCAGCCCTGATCTGCACGCCAATCAACGGTCTGAGGGTTCGTCTCGGCAAGCTGACGCGCGCCTTCAGACTGGCGATTGAACAGCGCAGGCCGCTGTTTTATGTGTGATTGAGCAATAGGAGAGTCAAAATGAGTCCTTCCGTTAAAGTGTTTATGGCTATTGTGATGGCCGGTGGTTTAAGCCATTTCCCTGCCGCCAGGGCTGACAGTTTCGATGTGCACGTGGGGCGCGGCGGCGTTGCGTTCGGCATGGATATCGGCATGCCGCCGCCCGTCAGGGTGATTGAGGTGCCGGCCTATCCGCCTGTGCGTTATGTGCAGGTTCCGGCGTACCATGCATATGTCGTTTCGCCGCCGGGTTGGGGGCGTGGTTATGAACGCCGCGACTGGTATGGTTACCCGCCGCCGGTGCGTTATCGCGATGGGGGCGGTTATCGCCATCATGAGCATCATCATGAAGATGACGATGACTGATTTCGATCACGCTTGACACATGCATACCGGTCGGTATCTAATGGTGGCATGGATCATAAACAAGCCGATCAAACCCGCAGCACGATTCTGCAGTCCGCGTATTGCGAAATTCACCGCCAGGGTTTCCAGGCGGCCAGTATCGCCAATATTCTGCAGGATACCGGGTTGACGAAAGGGGCCTTGTATCACCATTTTCCGACCAAGCAGGCGCTTGGGCTGGCGGTGATCGACGAGGTGATCGCCGTTCGTCTCGGACAGTTGCTGTTTGATCCGGTGCGGCAAAGCGATCGGCCGGTTGATGCGCTGCTGTATCTGATCGATCAGATCGATCAGATGGTGCCTACCGATTTTGTGCAGCAGGGGTGTCCACTGAATAATCTGGTGCAGGAAATGAGCGCACTGGATCAGGAATTCAAATTGCGCCTGCACAGAATTCTGCTGCAGTGGCAGGAGACCATCGCCTGGGCGCTGTCGGAAGGTCAGAAAGAAGGCGATATCCGCGCCGACGTTGATTGCAACTCAGCCGCCCTGTTTGTCGTGTCCGCCTGGGAGGGCTGCATCGGCGTGGCCAAAAATATGCAGTCAAATGATGTTTTCAGAGCCTGCATGCAACAGCTGCACGATTATGTAGTCAGTTTGCGCAACACGAAGTAGGTGAGGGTCGGCCGCAAGGCCGTTTTTTTGTGTGGAACAACATACCAACTGGTCGGTATTTATTGTTGAGGAGCAGTGTGATGACGATGATTGCAACGGTATCCCCGGAAAATGCACAGGGAAAAGTCGCCGAAGTTTACAGTAACATCAGCGGCGCGATCGGTTTTGTGCCCAATGCCATGAAGACTTACAGCAGCAGTCCCGCCTTGCTGGAAAACATCTGGAACCAGATTTCCTACTACATGCAGCATCCCTCGCTGAGTTTTCCTCTGCTGGCGGCGATTCGCATGCTGGTATCCGCCAAGCAGGAATGCGAGTACTGTGTGGGCTTCAATGAAGCCATGCTGATCAATCATGCCGACTGGACGCATGAGCAGATTGCCGAGGCGCTGAAGAATCCTGCCAGCGTGCCGTTTAATGAGAAAGACAAGGCGATGCTGCTGTATGTTCTGGATGCCCTGAAGGCGCCCAAGCAGCTGGATAAAAGCCGCCTGGATGCGCTGCATGCCCTGGGATGGTCCGACGGTGAAATTCTGGAGGCCGTTCACCATGGGGCCCAGAATGTAGCCGAGGACATGGTGTTCAATACCTTCAAAATTGTGGTTGATTACTGATAGGGACAGGGCCCGCCCGGCGGGCCCATTGTTCCTGATTGTTGCGGTCGGAGCGTTTGTTCGCTGAAATAATGGTTTCAGGCGAGAAGAGGTTGTTTCTACTTTGTTACGTAATGTTTTTAATATGTAACACTATGTAATAAAGGGGTTTTTTTGTCTATTTTTTGATTTCTTCTTCTGTTAGTGTGTAGCTGTGGCAGGCCCTTTTTCAGGGATAGGGGCCACAGGCAGGCCTGCAGAGCTTGATGGGGCGTATGGGATTCCGCCAAGCGATATTGCAGCGCGTTGAGGATTGGAAGCGTCCTCGCATTAACAGGAGATACACACATGAACGTATCAGTAAAGTTGTTCGCCGGTATCGTCATTGCCGGACTGATCTCGCATCTGCCTTTGGCACGGGCAGCCGGTCTCGATCATCAAAAGCAGCAGGCCGTTGCGAACTATGCGGCCCACGTAGAGGCATTGAAGCCGACTGTCAGAGTGGGGTGAGGCAAGTATTGCCCGCTATGGGGCAAACAGGGTCGACTTGCTTCCCTTTGACGCCACGTTCACCTGTGCGATTGAAGCAACAACCGCATAGGACGGCGGCGGTTTTTGCATTTCAATAGCCCCATTTGCCTATCTTGACCTGAACATGGCGTATGATGCGAACTGAATATATTTTGGATACTGCAAATGACCTGTAATACCGGCAAAACCCAACGCATTGTACGCATTGTTTTCGGCATGACACTGGTTACCCTGGCGGCCACTCGCGTGCTTGACCCGATTGCCTGGCTGGGCGTGATTCCCCTGTTGTCAGGCCTGGTCGGCTGGTGCCCGTTTTCCCGCTTCAACGGCGGCAGCTGCAAGGTAAAGTAGCGCGTGTAGGAATAAAATACCTCATAAAGCAGTTTCCAGACACCTCTGCTGAATCTATCGCAGTTTTAAGAACCACATGTATTTCTTTTGAATATGTACTGCCTGCACATTCTCTATTGTGGTGCAGGCACGTTTCATCTTTGAGGCAAATTTTATGAACAGGCACTTTTGGGGTGCCTGTTTTTTTTTGCCCCAACCCCCGAATAATTTAAAGTAGTCCATATACATCAGTCACATACAAATAATTGTTTTGTTTGAATGTGATTGGCACGTCTATTGCTATGATATATCTTGTCATAATAAGTAGTACCCTCACCTTTAAGAGGCTAAGAGCAATGAAACCAGATAAAGATAGCGTGATTTCAATGTCCCCAGTGCCGCTTTATACGCAGATAAAAGAAATCTTGCGGGAGCGAATACTGAATGGCACCTACCAGGCGCACGAACAGATGCCCTCCGAGAGCGACCTGATCAAGGCCTTTGGCGTCAGTCGAATTACTGTTCGTCAGGCGCTGGGGGATTTGCAGAAAGAGGGGCTGGTTTTCAAGATCCATGGGAAGGGCACTTATGTTTCCAAGCCTAAAGCTTTTCAGAGTCTGGCAAAGCTGCAGGGGTTTGGTGAAGCAATGGCCAGCATGGGTTATGAGACGCTTTCAAGAGTGATTAGTCACAAAGAGTTACTGGCAGACAAGGTGATCGCCTTGAAGCTGGATGTGGCAGAGGGTGAGGTAGTGGCCGAGATTCGCCGGGTGCGATATCTAAACCGCTCGCCGATCTCTCTTGACGTGACTTACGTACCCAAGAGTGTGGGCGAGCGATTAGCTAAAGAAGACCTGGCGCACAGGGATATTTTCCTCATTCTCGAAAATGATTATGGCTATTCGCTAGGTCAGGCTGAACTGCAGATCGAAGCTGTTTTGGCGGATGACATATTGGCTCGTCTGTTACAGGTTGAAGAGGGGGCGCCCATTCTGCGCATTGAACGACTGACCTTTACCGCGGATAACCGTCCGCTGGATTACGAATATCTCTACTATCGCGGCGACGCCTTCCAGTACCGGTTGCGCATCGAACGCGGACATCTGTGAATTGCAACCGCATTGATGAAGGAGCAATACGTTATGAATACGATTGAGATGGAAGTTGACGTGCTGGTGATCGGTGGCGGTACGGCCGGCCCAATGGCAGCAGTAAAGGCGAAGGAGAAGAATCCGGACTTGCGTGTGCTGGTATTGGAAAAAGCCAATGTGAAACGCAGCGGCGCAATCTCTATGGGCATGGATGGTCTGAATAACGCGGTGATTCCAGGTCATGCAACGCCTGAGCAATATGTAAAGGAAATTACCGTTGCCAATGACGGCATTGTCAATCAGAAAACGGTGCTGGCGTACGCCCAGAATAGCTTTGACATGATTCAGGAGCTAGACAAATGGGGTGTCAAATTTGAAAAGGATGAAACCGGTGATTATGCGGTGAAAAAAGTTCACCACATCGGTACGTACGTATTGCCCATGCCGGAAGGGCATAACATGAAGAAAGTGCTCTACCGGCAATTGAAAAAACGTCGGGTAGAAGTGACCAACCGGTTGGTCGCAACGCGCCTGCTGTTGGACAGTAATGGAGCCATCGCAGGGGCAATGGCGGTCGATTGCCGCACGGCAGATTTTTACATCATCCGAACCAAGACAGTCATCTTGGCGACCGGCGCGGCTGGCCGGTTGGGGTTGCCTACATCCGGTTATCTGTTCGGTACTTATGAAAACCCTACCAATGCAGGCGATGGATATAGCTTGGCTTATCACGCTGGAGCAGAGCTCTCAGGCATTGAGTGCTTCCAGATTAACCCCCTGATCAAGGATTACAACGGTCCTTCATGCGCCTATGTGACAGGTCCTTTCGGCGGCTATACGGCAAACGCTAAGGGAGATCGCTTCATCGAATGCGATTACTGGAGCGGCCAGATGATGATGGAATTCTATCGCGAGCTGGAAGGGGGCAACGGTCCTGTATTCCTGAAGATGAACCATCTGGCGGAAGAAACAATTGCGCAAATTGAGGAAATTCTCCACAGCAACGAACGCCCAAGTCGCGGTCGTTTCCATGCAGGACGAGGACTGAATTACCGGGATGGCATGGTGGAAATGCATATTTCGGAAATTGGCTTGTGCAGTGGCCACAGTGCTTCCGGTGTGTGGGTGAATGAGAAGGCGGAAACCACGGTTCCAGGGTTGTATGCAGCGGGTGACCTGGCGTGTGTGCCGCACAACTACATGCTTGGCGCGTTTGTGTACGGTAAATTCGCTGGCGAGTCGGCCGCAGAATACTGTGCCACTCATACTTTGCCCCCTGTTGATGCGGGGCAGGTCGAGCGTGAGCGAGCCCGCGTGTGGGGCCCCTTGAACGTAACAGATGGGCTGCCTCCCAGCCAGGTTGAATACAAGCTGCGCCGCATGGTCAACGATTATCTGCAGCCACCCAAAATAACACGAAAAATGGAGATCGGACTGCAGCGGTTTGCCGAGGTTGGGGAAGATCTGGGGCGTCTAAGTGCTTCTAATCCTCATGAATTGATGCGTGCCATGGAGGTTCACTTTATCCGCGATTGTGCAGAGATGGCCGCAACCGCATCGTTATATCGCAAGGAGAGTCGTTGGGGCTTGTATCACTACAGAGCAGATTTCCCGGAAAAGAATGACGAAGATTGGTTTGTGCATGTTCAGCTCAAGAAAGATGATCAAGGTGAGATGACATGTTTTACACGTCCGGTAGATCCGTATGTGATTCCTTTGGATGAAGAGGAAAAGACGGCTTACCAGAAGTTACGCATTGTTAAAGAATCGGCTATCGCATAACCAGGAGAGACGCCATGTCATACGCCATAAATCGAGTTACCGTTCCCGTTTCCGTTGATGAGGAAAAATGTATTGCTGATAAGGGGTGCACTGTTTGTGTCGATGTTTGCCCTCTCGACGTGCTTGCAATCGATTTGGCCAAGGGAACTGCCTACATGAAATTTGACGAGTGTTGGTATTGCATGCCTTGTGAAAAGGATTGCCCTACGGGTGCGGTAAACGTCGATATTCCCTATCTGCTGCGCTAAAGCGGAGAAATATATGAATGCAACGATGAGTTCTGTCCTGCAGGACGAAGAATTACTCGCTCGGCTTAACGACGCAGATCCTGGGGTGCGTCGAATAGCTGTGATGGATTTACTTGATGAAGATGATTATGACCAGGTCGAACCCTATTTGATCAATGCTCTTTCAGATGCGGATGCTTCTGTTCGTGCTCAAGCGGCCACGGCTTTGGAGGGGTTCGAAACGACTGAGGCGGTAGAAACACTCTTGCATGCCTTGGATGACGGAGAAATGGAAGTGGGCAGAGCGGCTGCGCAATCTCTGGCGGAGCTCAAAGACCCAGCTCTGGGTGCGCTCTTGATTCCGGCACTTGAAGGAGCCCAAGGTGCTACACGTGCTGCCATCTTTCGGGCATTGCGAGAGCTCAGGGTGCCGGCCGCCCTTGAACCGGCACTCTCCTCGTTGGCAGATGAGGATGCGGCTGTGCGAGAGTCGGCTGTGGGGGTGCTGGGGTATCTGAAAGCTGAACAGGCCGTGCTTTCGATTGCTGGACTGGCGACGGGTGATCCGGAACCTTCCGTTAGGCGCATTGCGATCGGCGCTCTGGGGTTTGCCCAGGACATGGGACAAGTTCTGCCGGCTATGGTCGCAGCCTTACGCGATGAACATTGGCTGGTGAGGGAGGAGGCGGCGGCGACGCTGGGAAAATTGGCTGTTCCTGCGGGAGTTCCCAACCTGATTACGGCGATGGGCGATGACTACTGGCAAGTGCGACTTAAAGCGGCACGCAGTCTTGGCAGGCTGAGGAGTGCGGAAGCGCTGCCAGCACTGTTCGAGGCTTTGTTTCATGAGGTCAGCAATTTGCGTAAAGAGGCAGCAGTGGCACTCGGTGAGATTGGCGATGTACGTGCTGTTCCATTCCTGGAACAGGCAATGAAGGACCCGGATCCGGATGTGCGCAAATTAGCTGGACTGGCTTTGAGTCGAATTGCTCAAGTAACCCATTCATAGGAGACCGAGAACATGGCCTATGTCGTAGCGGAACCCTGTATTCGATGTAAATACACCGATTGTGTTGATGTGTGCCCTGTCGATTGTTTTCACGAAGGGCCTAACTTCTTGGTGATCAATCCGGACGTGTGTATCGACTGCTCACTCTGCGTGGATGAGTGCCCTGCAGGAGCCATTTTTGCAGCTGATGATTTGCCACCTGAATATGAAAAATACATTGAACTGAATATCGAGTTGGCGAAGTCATGGCCTCTTATCCAGGTGAAGATCGAGCCGTTGACTGACGCTGATGACTGGGTGGGTGTGCAAGACAAGTTTGGTGAGCTGCAAAAGGTCTGATGTGTTGATGGGGCAACAGGGAGTTAATGCGATTTGAAAGGGGGGCGTCTGAAGAAACCGTGTTTTAACGCTGCTTTTTCAGCGGCGCAGAGCGTGCTTGTGTAAAGCGTGAGGCAATGTTGTTTTTGAAAAAAAGGGAAATAAAAGTGAAGACGCAGATATTGTCGTTCAAGCAAGAAACGGATGGTATTTTTAAAGGTGTGAAGGCGGTTGCATGTGCTCTGCTGGCCACAGCGTTGATTGCTGCTCCTGCTTTTGCGGAAACAGTAACGGTTGGGATTGGTACCCAGAACACCACCACCAATACCGTGACGGGTGGGGTAATTATCAAAGAATTGGGCTTGATGGAAAAGTATTTGCCCAAGACCGGCAAATACAAAGACATTCAATTCAAATTCGATTGGCAGAACTTCACTTCCGGCCCGCCGGTTACGAACGGCATGATTGCCAATAAATTACAGATTGGCATGATGGGTGACTACCCGCTGCTGGTCAATGGCGCCACTTTTCAAAATAACCCGGATACCAAAAGCGAACTCATTGCCGTGATTGCCTACAATGCCAACGGGGCAGGTAATGGCGTAGTGGTGCGGGCAGATTCGCCTTACTACCAGTTGTCCGACCTAAAGGGTAAAAGCATTTCCGTTCCTTTCGGCTCCGCGGCACACGGTATGCTTTTGAAGGCAATGGAAGATCATGGCTGGAAACAAGATTTCTGGCAGCTTTCAAGTCAAAGTCCTGAAGTCGGTACAACCAATTTGCAGGAGGGTAAGATTGATGCTCATGCAGACTTTGTTCCCTTTGCCGACTTGCTCCCGTTCCGTGGCTTTGCGCGCAAAATTTTCAGTGGAGTAGAAACTAAAGTACCCACCTTCCATGGCGTAGTCGTACGTAAGGACTTTGCCGATAAGTATCCGGAGGTGGTCGTAGCTTATTTGCGCGCCCTTATGGATGCGGATGACTGGTTGCGCCAAAACCCGAAACTTGCGGCAGAAAAAATTCAGCAATGGACTGGCATCGAGAAAGAGGTGGCTTATCTGTATCTTGGGCCAAGTGGCATTTATACGCTAGACCCGACCATCAAGCCCAAGTGGATTGATGCGATCAAGTACGACACGGGTGTGCTGCAACGTATGGGTAAGGTCAAGGAATTCAATGCCGATGCCTGGGTCAATGAAAGCTATTTGCGTGAAGCATTCAAGGCTCGTGCACTGGACTATGATAAGCAGAAAGCCAGTTTCGAAAACTACCAGATTTCCGGGACTGATACCCTGTGCAAAAAACCGATCAAGGATCCAACCGTAGCAGGCGAAGTCTGGGTCAAGGATGGTGAAATCAGTGCCTACAGCTCTCCAGACTGTACTTTGGCAGCCGTTAAGAAAGCGACTGCTGAAGGTAAGTCAATCAATGTGGTGTACCTGATTGACCATGCTTTGGGCGTCAAGGTCTTTGCCAACCAAGCCTTTTATGCGCTCAACACGAAAAATCCCAAGCAGCCATCTATTGTTCCTTTCCTGCTCAAGAAAGATGCAGAGGCTTATGCAGCCAAGACGGGGGGACGCTTGGCTACTTATGACGAAGTGTTGAAGGCTGCAAAAATCTAGGGGGGATTGCATTATGCAAACCGCACGATTGTTGGACTTCTCGCAAGACAAGGGTTTGAAGGAGAGCGCTGTGTCTTCATCGTCTGACGAGGGGGTAATGCCTGCGGCCGCATCTGCTGCAGCGCTTGATTCTGTTCCTGCAGCCGTGCCCCCCGCCCCACGGCGGGGGGCTGTGGCTCTCTGGCTGGCAAGGAATTTGCCCAAAATGGCCTTGGGTCTGTTCTCTGTGTTGTTATTCATCGGTTTCTGGTATTTCGCCACCAAGTACCGTTGGAGCATGTATATACGCTTCGGCAACATTCCGTCTCCAGTGGATGTTTTCAATGAGGCCATGACGCTGGGGAAAAACGCGGATTTTTATAACAACATGGTTGTTAGCATGAGACGCATCCTCTTGGGGTTTGGTATTGCGACCTTTGCCGGAGTGGGGTTGGGATTGCTAATCGGGCGCTATAGATTGATGCATAACTTGTTTTTTCCGGTTATGGAAATGCTGCGCCCAATACCCGCAATTGCCTGGGTGCCCATTTCCATCATGCTGTGGCCAACCAACGAGTCCAGTATTGTTTTCATAACCTTTATAGGCTCATTTTTCCCGATTCTGCTTAACACTGTAGAAGGTGTTTTCAGTCTGGATAAAGTGCTGGTTCGGGCAGCGCGTTCCTTGGGAGCCAGTGAGTTTGCTCTGCTCAAGGATGTGATTCTGCCTGGTGCATTACCCCATATTTTTACGGGCTTGGCAGTTGGAATGGGGGTGGCATGGGTTTCTTTGATTGCCGCAGAAATGATTTCGGGTCAGTTTGGTATCGGTTATTTCACGTGGGAGGCCTATTCCCTCATTCAATACGCCGACATCGTAATTGGGATGATTGTCATTGGTGTGCTCGGTCTGGCATGTAGTGGAGCCATCCGCTTGCTTGGCCGGCTCGTGATGCCTTGGATTTCGCCTAATGATGGAAGGAGCTAGAGATGAGCTCGAATGAAGCGGTAACAAAAGCGGTGGCCGAGAAGGGGCGTATTCAAATTGACGATCTGCAGGTTACTTTCGGCCAGAATGGCAACCAAGTCGATGCAGTCAGTGGCGTGTCTATCCATATCGAGCCTGGTGAATTCGTGTCCATCGTCGGCCCGTCCGGATGCGGGAAGTCTACGCTGCTTAATGCGGTGGCTGGTTTTGTTAAGCCGTCGGGTGGCACTTTGTTACTCGATGGGAAAGCCATCAAAGGACCGGGTGCAGATCGCGGTATGGTATTTCAGCAGTACTCACTGTTTCCTTGGATGTCAGTGCGTAAAAATGTTGAATTTGGTTTGAAGATGCAGAGGATGGCCAGTGGTCAGCGCGAGAGTGCGGCTCGAACATTGCTGGGGTTGGCTGGGCTACTCGCATTCGAAAATCATTATCCCGATCAACTGTCGGGCGGGATGCGTCAACGTGTGGGGATTGTTCGGGCATTGGCAACAAGCCCGCAGGTTCTGCTGATGGATGAGCCTTTTGGCGCACTTGATGCGCAGACGCGTGTTGTGATGCAGGAAATTCTTACGAATATGTGGCAACGCTTTCGTATATCCGTGCTTTTCATTACCCATGACATCGATGAATCGATATTTCTGTCCGATAGGGTTTACGTCATGACAGCGCGTCCTGGCAAAATAAAAGCAGAAATTGCTATCCCTTTGCCGCGTCCGCGCCTGCCTGAAATGTCTACTTCGGCAGAATTTCTGAAGATTCGCGAGCAACTGCACGCGCTCATCCGCGAGGAAAGTCTCAAAGCGATGGGTGGTGAGCTGAAAGAAGGGGGATTAAGCGGATTTGGAATAGAAGTTGGGCCAGAAGGAGTGGGAGAGCTCGTCTAGAGGGCAGTTGTTTGATAAGAAAACCAGAGGCTAACCTAGCTTTCTTACCAAACAACTTATTATAACGTGTACTGATGAATTTGTCTGGTGCCAAGCCGGATGTGGAAATGGTCCATACCAAGGAGCAGATCGTGAATACAGAACTTGAACTCAATTTATCAGGCTTTGGCTATACTGATATTTACAAAGCTGAACGTTTACCCGTATTGGATCGAATGTTCAAACAATACGTGTCTGCACAGGACGAGGCATTGGGTGAGCGTTTTGATAACTACCGTAAGGGTTGCCCGCTTCCTGCTTTGCAGGAATCCGAACTCTTGATACATGTGGCGGAGCATCTGGAGGATTTTCTGGTCAAGGCTTTTGGCGTGGAGAAGGAGCGCAATCTTTTGCGTTTAAGTCAGGCAGAAATTGATCCAATTTATGTGTTTAAAGAAAAACTTGTAAAACCCGCCGTAAAGCGGAAACGATCAGAGGCGGAGAGCTTCCAGAGTTTACATGCGAAGCTGCTTACATTGCTGGCTGTAGGCAATGAAACAGATATCGAACTTGCGATTGCACGATTCTGGTTGAAATGCAGGGAACAGGATGACAGGGCTTCAATTGAGTTTATTGAGCAATGGGCGTGGGCTGCCTATAACTCTGTCGACGGTAAGAGGCTCATCGGCAAATGGACTAGCTTCGATCTTCCGCGCAAGGTCGATCCGCTCAATCTCGTGCCGATCGTTCCTCTGAAAGGTGATGCGGCAGGGCGCGTGATGGGGCTAGAAGAAAGGCAGCGACGTAGAGACGGGTTCGCCCTGACAGATAAAAGGTTCAACCTGCGACAGGTGATGGATCATGTCAATTACTGTGTTTATTGCCATGATCATGAGGGTGATTTTTGCTCCAAGGGGTTTCCGGATAGAGAGCAGGGGGGATTCAGAAAAAATGCCTTGGGCGTAGAGCTGACTGGCTGTCCATTGGAGGAGCGCATTTCCGAGGCGCATACTCTGAAACGTTGCGGGAATACGCTGGCCGCATTAGCCGTCATCATGATCGACAACCCCTTGCTGCCAGCGACAGGGCATCGCATCTGCAACGATTGCATGAAGAGTTGCATTTATCAAAAACAGTCACCTGTTGATATCCCGCAAATAGAGACACGCATACTCACAGATGTGCTGGAGTGGGCCTGGGGGTTTGAGATTTATTATCTGCTTACCCGCTGGAATCCGTTGAATCGCAAGCGTCCTTATACTGAGTCGTATCACGGTACAGCTGTTTTATGCGTAGGTACCGGCCCGGCAGGATTTAATTTGGCGTACCACTTGTTACAAGCAGGTTTTGCGATAGCTGCCGTGGATGGGCTGAAAATTGAACCGTTGCCTTCGGCTTGGACTGGTGGAGCGGATGCTGCACCGTATCCGATCAGGAATATCGCTGAATTGAATGAGTCGCTCGAAGAGCGGACTACGCTGGGATTCGGCGGGGTCGCCGAATATGGCATTACGGTGCGCTGGGACAAGAACTTTCTCAAACTGGTCTATCTTACGCTCGCGCGGAGCAAATACTTCAGTGTGTATGGGGGGGTGCGTTTTGGCGGTACCATTACGACAGAAGATGCCTGGAACATGGGTTTCGAGCACATTGCTCTAGCTACTGGGGCGGGTAAGCCGACCGTCATTCCGGTTAAAAACAATCTGGTAAGGGGCATGCGACAGGCCAGTGATTTTCTCATGGCATTACAGCTGACCGGCGCAGCCAAATGGGATAGCCTGGCCAATTTGCAGGTGCGAATGCCTGCTTTGGTGATAGGCGGAGGATTGAGTGCCATTGATACGGCCACAGAAGTCCAAGCTTACTATATCCGTGAAGTGGAAAAGCTGCTGAGCAGATATGAGACCTTGTTAGCCATGGGCCACTGGCAAGAATTGACCGATCAGAGCGAACATGAGGTGTTGCAAGAATTTCTGGCGCATGGGCGACAAATCCGTGCTGAGCGCCTACGCGCGGCCGAGGCTGATGAGCTGCCGGATTTTGCGGCACTGGTTCGTAACTGGGGTGGGGTAACGGTGACATACCGCCGAGGTATGCATGAATCCCCTGCCTATTTGCGCAATCACGAAGAGATTGATAAAGCGCTTGAGGAGGGAATTTTCTATGCTGAAGGCCTTGATCCGCAGGAGGCGGTGGTTGATGCGTTAGGGCATATTGCGGCAATGAAGTTCAAGAAGCTGGAGCAAGATGAACAAGGCCAATGGCAGGACATGGGGGAAAGAGTGGAATTGCCTGCGCGAGCCGTATTTGTGGCAGCCGGCAGCAGCCCAAACACGGTGTACAACCGTGAGCATCCGGATACATTCAAGATGCAGGGTCAATACTTTGCTACATATCGGGTAGAGGGAGATGCTGAACTGAAGTTGGCTGATGCATTGGGCGGTATTAAGGGTGAACAAGCGGGTTTTTTTACGTCCTATGAACACAATGGTCGTCGTATCAGTGTTTATGGGGACAATCACCCCTTGTTTCAGGGCAGTGTGGTGAAGGCCATGGCTTCCGCCAAGCAGGGTGCACAAGAGATCGTGCGACTCTACGCGGATCGCGTATCGGGCGTTAATCGGGGTGAAACCGATTGGGGCAAGTTGGCCGCTCATCTGGAAGCCTCTTTACGGCCTCGCATTGCCCATGTTGAACATTTGAGTGAGCATCTCACAAGTATCACCGTCCATGCGCCTCAAGCGGCACGACATTGGGTGCCGGGGCAAATTTACCGCTTGCAAAACTATTATGAACGGGCGACGCGCATTGGCAACACTGTGCTGCAGATGGAGGGAATGGCCATTGATGGTGTTGATGTCGATAAAGAGGCAGGAGAAATCAAACTTCTAGTGAATTCCGTCGGCACATCAAGCCGCCTGGCATCGCGTCTTAAAGTGGGTGAACCTGTCATCCTCATGGGGCCTACTGGTACAGGATTGCCGATGCCGGACAACAGCATTGTGACTGTTATGGGAGGGCATTCAGCCGTAACCAGTCTCATTGATGGCAGTTCTGCTTGGCGGGCGGCTGGAAACCAGATTATTTTTATTGGACATTTTCGCGATCAAAGCCGGGCAAAACCTGTGCAGGCTATCATTGAAATCCTTGCTGACCAGGCTATCTGGGTGCTTGATGATGGTCCTGCCATGAGCTGTCGACGTCCCCAGGATCAATGTTTTGTCCATGGTATGGATGATTTCTTGCAAGCCTGCATGGAGAATGCGGGTGGATACACGGATTGGCTTGTTAAGACCGACTGTTTGATTCTCTCAGACCATCCCGTGCCTATGGAGAAAGTGGCAAGCACTTTGCGTGGCAAGCTTAAACACATGCTCAAACCCGGAATCAAGGCTGTGGCGGCTGTTAATAGCCCTATGCAGTGCATGATGAAGGAGGTGTGCGCGCAATGTTTGTGTCGTCATCATGATCCGGAGACTGGCGAGCCGGCTGGCGTGGTATTTTCATGCTTTAATCATCATCAGCCTTTGTTTCAGGTTGATTTCGTCAACTTGCAGTCGCGCCAGGAGCAAAATGGAGTACTGGAGAAGGTGAGTAATCAGTGGTTGTCCTTTTTGCTAAGGAACGCTGCAGATCAGAATCAGGCTTCCGAAATACAACCTTCATCTGCATCAGCCTAAACTCGAATCAGGAAGAATTATGGTGTCTGTTCCTCTTTTGCCACGAGAAATACGTTTGCACAGCCAATCGAATGAGCTCGAACTTGTTTGGAGTGACGATATAAAGAGCAGGTTGTCCGGGGCCTTATTGCGTAAAGCGTGTCATTGTGCGGACTGCCTGTCGACAGGCGAGCGCAATCAGGTCGAAGAAGATGCGTTGCTTATACGTAATGTCGTCGGTGCGGGACATTACGGTATTCAGATTATTTTCAGCGACGGGCACGACCGTGGAATTTACCCCTGGTTGTATTTGCGTGAGCTGGGACAAGTTTAGGTCTGCAGTGTGGGGGAGAGGTGAGTAGGCGCGATTGAGATGTGTTTGCATAAAACATTGGATGCTAAGCAGAGGTAGCCTTTATCGCATATCACTCCACGCCTTCTCGATTCGTTTAAACGAAACCGGGTAAGGCGTTTTCAATTCCTGCGCAAACAATGACACGCGCAGTTCCTGCAGCAGCCAGTAAAACTCGGTCAGGCGCGGGTCACTTTGGCCGGCCTTGCGCAGCGCCTGCTGGCGGGTGCTGAACTGCTGCTGCCACTGCTTCAGGCTGGCGGTGTGCTTGCCATCACGCTCGGCATTGCCGGGGTATTTGTCCAGTCGCTTCTGCATGGCCGCCAGATAACGTGGTAGATGAGCCAGGTGCTGCCACGGTGTGGCCGAGAGAAAGCCCTTGAACACCAATTGGCCGAGCTGTTCTTTCAGATCCGCGGCCAGCGCGGGCGAGGCTTTCAGCAAGCGCGGCTGCAGAGCGGCCCAGGCGGTGATGCATTCGCTGGCGATCTTGATGACGGCCTGGCTTACTGCCGGCAGGCGCGTGCGGGCGCGGTCTTTCAGGTTGGTGAAAGCCTTGGCGTCGCGCGGCAGTTCATCTTCGCCGATAAAGGCGCGGTCGGTGATGCAGGCCAGCAGGTCTTCGCGCAGACTGTCTGCGTCGGCCAGTGCGCGGGCCTGTAAATAGAGCTGGGTCATGCCGGCCAACTGCTTGTCCAGCTGCTTCATCTGCTCTTTCAGTTGCAGCGCCAGCAGGCGGCGCACGCCTTCGCGGTGGCTTTCACTCGCCGCCTCTTCTGTGTCAAACAGGCGCAGGGCCGCCACGCCGTCTTCGTCAGCCAGCGCCGGGTAGCCGGTCAGTCTGGTCTTGCCGCGGGTGAAGGTGAACGAGGCGGGCAAATCGCCGATATCCCACTGCATGACGGGCGCTTTGTCGAACGGCGTGTCGCCCGCTTCGGCAAACGATTCCTGCGCGTGCGAGCCGAACTCGGCCTGCAGTTGCGGCAGATCGCGGGCGCTGGCGAGGGTTTTGCCGGCGTCATCCACTACGCGCAGGTGCATGCGCAGATGGTCGGGCACATCGGTGTTCCACTCTTCGCGCGGCACGCTGGTCTGGGTTTCCTTGCGGATGAACTCGGTCAGTGTATCGACCAGGGAATGTTTGCCCCACTCGGCGCGCCGCAGGAAACGGGTGGTGAATTCCGGCACCGGTACGCACACGCGGCGATACTGCTTGGACAGCGATTTCAACAGCCAGTGGATTTTCTCGCGCACCAGTCCCAGCACCAGCCAGTCGATGCGCTGGGCTTCCACGCGGTTGAGCAGGGCCAGCGGCACATTGAGGGTGACGCCGTCAAGCGCATGGCCGGGCTCGAAACGGTAAGTCAGTTTGCAGGCGGTGCCGGCAATGTCGAGCGTGTCCGGGAACAGGTCGGCGGTGACATGCTCCGCCTCATGCCGCATCAGGTCTTCGCGCTTGAGAAACAATAATTTCGGCTGCTGCTTTTCCGCCTCGCGCCGCCACTTCTCAAAACTGTGGGTGTTGACGATATCCTGCGGTATACGGTCGTCGAAAAAGGTGAACAGTTTATCTTCGTCCACCAGCACGTCCTGCCGGCGCGACTTGTGTTCCAGTTCGCGGATGTCTTCAATCAGCTTGCGGTTGTGCGCGAGAAAGGGCGCCTGCGTCTGGATTTCGCCCTGCACCAGCGCGTGGCGGATGTACAGTTCGCGCGCGGTTTTCGGGTCGATGCTGCCGAAGCTGACGCGGCGCTTGGGGTTGAGCGTGAGGCCGTACAAGGTGGTGCGCTCGAAGGCGGCCACCTGCTGGGTGCTTTTTTCCCAGTGCGGGTCGTAGTAGTGGCGTTTGAGCAGGTGAGGCGCCACGGCTTCCACCCATTCCGGTTCGATTTTTGCCACCGTGCGGGCGAACAGTTTGCCGGTTTCGGTCAGTTCGGCGGCCAGCACCCACTTGGGCGTTTTTTTCGCCAGTGCCGAGCCGGGGAAAATCTGGAATTTGCTGCCGCGCGCGCCCTGGTAATGACCTTCCTCGCTTTTCACCCCGATATTGCCGGCCAAGCCCGCAATCAGGGCGCGGTGGATCTGTTCCAGTGTCGCGGGTTTGTCATTCTCTTGCCAACCCAGTTCGGCCACCTGGGTGGCGAGCTGGCCGTGCAGGTCGCGCCATTCGCGCATGCGCTGGAAGGCGAGGAAGTGATCCTGACACCAGTTCTGCAACTGGCGGCGGGATTTCTGGTGCACCAGCGCGTCATTGTAGGCTTGCCACAGTTTGACCCAGCCGAGGAAGTCCGAGCGCTCGTCCTGAAACAGTTTGTGTTTGGCATCGGCCGAACCGGCGAATTCCTGCGGTCGCACGCGCGGGTCCTGGGTGGAGAGCGCGCTGGCGATGACGAGCATTTCCTGCAGGCAGCTTTCCTGTTTCGATGCCAGCAGCATGCGGGCCACCTTGGGGTCGAGCGGCAGGCGCGCCAGCTCGCGGCCGACGGGCGTAATGTGGCGTGCTTCGTCCATGGCGCCCAGTTCGTCCAGCAACTGGTAGCCGTCGTTGACCATGCGCGGGGTGGGCGCTTCGAGAAAGGGAAACTGTTCGATGTCGCCCAGTTTTAGGTCGTGCATGCGCAGTAAAGTGCCGGCCAGCGAGGTACGCAGGATTTCCGGGTCGGTAAAGGCCGGGCGGGCCTTGAATTCCAGTTCGTCATACAGGCGCACGCAGATACCCGCCGACACGCGGCCGCAACGTCCGGCGCGCTGGTTGGCCGAAGCTTGCGAAATGGGTTCCACCAGCAACTGGTCCACCTTGTTGCGGTGGCTGTAACGTTTGATGCGCGCAAGACCCGTGTCCACCACGTAGCGGATGCCGGGCACGGTGAGCGAAGTCTCCGCCACGTTGGTGGAGAGGATGATTCTGCGACCGGTGTGGCCGGCAAACACGCGCTGCTGCTCTTCCGCCGACTGGCGGGCGAACAGCGGCAGGATTTCGGTGTGCGCCGGGTGGCTTTTGCGCAGGGCTTCGGCCGCTTCGCGAATTTCCCGTTCGCCCGGCAAAAACACCAGAATGTCGCCCTCGCGCGATTGGCGCGACAGTTCGTGCACCGCATCGACAATGGCGTCTTCCATGTCGGCCTGCTCGGCTTCGCCTTCCTTGGCTTTGAGGGGACGGTAGCGCACTTCCACCGGATAGGTGCGGCCCGACACTTCGATAATCGGCGCGCCGGAAAAATGGTTGGCAAAGCGCTGGGTGTCGATGGTGGCCGAGGTGACGATCACTTTCAGATCCGGCCGGCGCGGCAAAAGCTGTTTCAGGTAGCCCAGCAGAAAATCGATGTTGAGGCTGCGTTCGTGCGCCTCGTCGATGATCAGCGTGTCATAGCGGTTAAGAAAACGATCGGTCTGCGTTTCGGCCAGCAGGATGCCGTCGGTCATCACCTTGATGAGGGAATCGGCGCTGGATTTGTCCTGAAAGCGCACCTGATAGCCGACCATTTCGCCCAGCGGCGATTGCAGCTCAAAGGCAATGCGGCTGGCCACGTTGCGCGCGGCAATACGTCTGGGCTGGGTGCAGCCGATCAGCCCGGCGGCCCCGCGTCCGGCGGCCAGCGCAATTTTGGGCAGCTGAGTGGTTTTGCCCGAGCCTGTTTCACCTGCCACGATGACCACCTGGTGCTTGATAATCGCGGCCAGGATTTCGTCGCGCCGGCCGGATACCGGCAGTTCCTCTGGGAAGTCTGGCCTGGGCAGGCGCTCTGCCCGGCGGATACGGCGGGCGGCAGAGGCTTCGATCTGCTGTGCCAGAGCGGTCAATTTACCGGCATCCGGTTTTTGCTGCAGATCGCGCAGGCGGCGGCTGAACGGGTGAAAGTCGGCTGCCATCACCTGCGGCAGCAGGCCCTGCAAAGCGGAAAGGTCTGTCACGGTTACTTGTTCAGATACCGCTTGTCATCAAATGTCCACACCCAGTGCGGCCGGTACACCACGATCAGGGTCATGATCAGCCCGGTCGAGAAGGCTTCCGACCAGCCCATCAGCAGGTAATAGGGGGTGTATTCCTGATACAGGTAATCCAGCGAGTAGGTGCCGGCAGCAGCCAACAGCCAGCTGGAGCCGAGGCCGGTGGCGGTAATGGACAGTGCGGCGCCGACAAAGGCATTGAGCAGGATGTAAATAAAGAAGTGATTGGGCAGCTTGCTGTCCGTCAGGCGGAACAGTTCGTAGGTGACGGTCACCGGCAGGGCAATCATGAGCATGCCGTTGACCGCCAGGCTGGCGAATTCGCCGGCGGCAAAAGCCGTGGTGATCAGCAGCACCACCGAAAGGGCGACAATCGCCATCCAGGGGCCGAACATGAGGGTCAGCGCGGTCGCGCCCAGCAGATGCAGATTCAAGCCCGGCTTGATGCCGGCTTTCAGATGCCACAGCACCAGCACCAGCACCGTCGCGGCCATGAACAGATGTTGCAGGTCCGGCTGCTGCAGACGTTTCCAGGGGGCGCGGCGCACGGCCTGAAACAGGACGATCAGGTAGATGACAAGCGCGATGGCTTGCCAGCTTTGGGGGAGCAGCGTGTCGGTGAAGTTCATGATGCAACAGCCTGGGGATGCCGAGATGAGGTATTTTACCAGCACGTTAGCGGCTGCTGAAATAGTCATGATGGCCTGAATTTTGCTTTTAACCGTTATGGAAACAGCCCGCGGGCTGTTTGTTGCAAATTGGACAAGACTGGTTTTTGAGTGTGATGCAGGCCCAACCGCTGCCTTATCGCCGCAGCATTGTAAAAATCCGCCGCGACTACAACACCTGGGTCGCCAACGAAACGCTGGAAGACTATGCCCTGCGTTTCACGCCGCATGCCTTTCGCAAATGGTCGGAAAGCCGGGTGTCCAATACCGCGCTGGGCGCCGCTTCGTTTCTGGTGCTGGAGGCGATTGGCGGTACCATCACGCTCAACTACGGCTTCATCAATGCTTTCTGGGCGATTCTCTTCGTCGGCCTGCTGATTTTTCTGGCGGGGCTGCCGATCAGTTATTACGCCGCCAAATATGGCGTGGATATGGATCTACTGACCCGCGGAGCGGGTTTCGGCTATATCGGCTCGACCATCACCTCGTTCGTCTACGCTTCCTTCACCTTCATCCTGTTTGCGCTGGAAGCGGCCATCATGGCCTATGCGCTGGAGCAGTATTTCGGCATGCCCCTGTATATCGCCTATTTCATCAGCGCCATTATCGTCATCCCGCTGGTCACGCACGGCATTACCCTGATCAGCCGGATTCAGACCATTACCCAGCCGCTGTGGCTGGGGCTCATGATCGCACCCTTGGCCATGATTCTCTATCGCGAGCCAGGCATCGTGCACGAATTGGTCAATTTTACCGGCAAGTCGGGCGAGCACGGCTTCAATATGACCCTTTTTGGTGCGGCGACCGCGGCCGGTATCGCGCTGATTACCCAGATCGGCGAACAGGTGGACTATCTGCGGTTCATGCCGCGCCAGACGCCGGAAAACCGTCTGCGCTGGCACGCGGCCATTCTGCTGGCCGGGCCGGGCTGGGTGATTCTGGGCGTGGTGAAGATGCTGGCGGGCGGTCTGCTGGCCTATCTGGTGCTGAAAAACGGCTTCAGCTGGGTGGAAGCGGCCAATCCCACCCTCATGTACCGGCTGGGTTTTTCCTACGTGTTCGACAGTTCCACGCTGGCATTGACGGCGACACTGGTGTTCGTGGTGGTGTCGCAGATCAAGATCAATATGACCAATGCCTACGCCGGCTCGCTGGCCTGGTCCAATTTCTTTGCCCGTCTGACGCACAGCCATCCGGGCCGGGTGGTGTGGATGGTGTTCAATGCCCTGATCGCCGTGATGCTGATGGAGCTGAACGTGTTCCAGGCGCTGGAACAGGTGTTGGGCCTGTATGCCAATGTGGCGCTGTCGTGGATAGCCGCCGTGGTGGCCGATCTGGTGATCAACAAGCCGATGGGCTGGAGCCCGAAAGGCATCGAGTTCAAGCGGGCCCACTTGTACGACATCAATCCGGTGGGTGTCGGAGCCATGTTTCTGGCGTCGGTTTTGTCCGTTTCGGCGTTCTTGGGCGTATTTGGCGACGAGATCAAGGCATTTTCCGTGTTTATCGCGTTTCTTGTGGCATTTTTTACCTCGCCGCTGATTGCCTGGCTGACCAAGGGAAAATATTATCTGGCACGTACCGGTGACACGGGGCAGCCGGTGGGGGCAACGCACCGTTGCAGCATTTGCGAGCGCGAATACGAACACGAGGACATGGCCCGCTGCCCCGCCTACGGCGGCCACATCTGTTCGCTTTGCTGCACGCTCGACGCCCGTTGCGGCGATGTATGCAAGCCGCGCGACAGCCGTTTCTCCGTGCAGGTGAACCGTTTGGCCAGGCGCCTGCTGCCGCGCCGTTACTGGCGCTACCTGGAAACCGGGCTGGGGCACTACCTGCTGTTGATGCTCGTGATCAGTTCGCTGGTCGGCGGTCTGCTCGGCATGGTGTATTACCACACCTGGATAGGGCATGCCGGCGAGCCGTGGGTGCAGGGGGTGAAACTGGCCTTCATCAAACTCTATGCCGCGCTGGTTTTCCTCAGCGGCGTCATTGCCTGGTGGCTGGTGCTGGCCAGCGAAAGCCGCCGGGTGGCCCAGACCGAGTCAAACCGGCAGACCGGTTTGCTGGTGCGCGAGATCGAGCTGCACAAAATTACCGATGCCAATCTGCAAAAAGCCAAGCAGCAGGCCGATCAGGCCAACAGCGCGAAAACCCGCTACATCACCACCATCAGTCACGAGCTGCGCACCCCGCTCAACAGTATCCTGGGTTACGCGCAGATTCTCGATCAGGACGACTCGATTCCGCCGCACCGGCGTCAGGCCATCAATATCATCCGCCGCAGCGGCGACCACCTGTTGGCGCTGATCGAGAACACCCTCGACATCGCGCGTATTGAAAACGGGCGCCTCAAGTTGGAGTCGCGGCCGTTCAATTTCCCCGAATTCATCGAGCAGATCGTGCGCATGTTCGAGCTGCAGGCGAGCAACAAGGGCGTCCATTTCAGTTATCTGCCCACCGGCGATCTGCCGGCGGTGGTCAAGGGCGATGCCCGCCGGGTCGGACAGATTCTGATCAACATTCTCGGCAACGCCGTGAAGTTTACCGAGCAGGGCGGCGTGATTCTGCGCCTGAACTATGCACGCGAAATGGCGGTCTTCGAAATCGAGGACACCGGTCCCGGTATCGCGCCGGAAAACATGCCGCAACTGTTTGAGCCGTTTGCGCGCGGCGACACGCGCACCCCCGGATCAGGCCTGGGCCTGAGCATCAGCAAGATGCTCACCGAGTTGATGGGCGGCGAGTTGCTGGCGAGCAGCACCCCGGGAGTGGGGACGCTGTTCCAGATCAAGCTGTTTTTGCCGGAATCGTCATTTCTGCAAGCCGATGTGGTTGAGAAAACGCCGGCGGCCCAGCGCATCGGTTATTTGGGGCAGCGCAAGCGCATCCTGCTGGTGGACAATGAGCAGACCGACCGCGACTGGTTGTGCGATGTGTTGCGGCCGTTGGGCTTTGAGATGGTTGAGGCCGAGTCGGGCGAGGATTGTCTCGGCCGCATCCAGGCCGTCAACCCAGACCTGATTCTGATGGATCTGGCCATGCCGGGAATTGACGGTTGGGAAACCATCCGGCGGATTCGCGCGGGCCGCTTGTCCAATGCGCCGATTGCCGTCGTGTCCGCCAATGCGTTCGACAAAAGTCCGGATAATCCGGCCGGATTGCGCATGCAGGATTTCATCCTGAAACCTGTGCAAATCAGCGAATTGCTCGACTGGATCGGCGAGCAGGCCGGGATCGAATGGCTGGAAAAGACGGCGCTGCCGAAAACCGAGCCCAGCACGCCGGCAGAGCTCGTCTACCCGCCTGAACATTGGCGGCGGGCTCTGGAGGAGTTGGTGACCATGGGATATGTGCGCGGTATCAGCCGCAAGCTGGATGAAATCGAAGGACTCGACAGCGCCTACACGGGTTTTGTGAAAACCATGCGCCAACGCCTGCAGCAGTTCGACTTCGACGCAATGAACCGCCTGCTGGCCGCGGTCGGGTCCTGAGCCAGCGAGCATGATGATGCCGCATACTGAGCTGGCTCCGCTGTGCACCGTGCTGATTGTGGATGATGTGCCCGAGAACTTGGCCGTGCTGCACGACGCGCTGGACGAGGCGGGCTACGCCGTACTGGTGGCCACCCATGGCGAGGCCGCGCTGCAAAGCGTCAGCAAGTTTACACCCGACGTCATCCTGCTGGATGCCGTCATGCCCGGCATGGACGGTTTCGAAGTCTGCCGGCGTCTGCGGGCGCAAGACACGGCCCGCACCGTCCCGGTCATTTTCATGACCGGCCTCACGGAGTCGGAGCATGTGGTGGCCGGCTTTGCCGCCGGCGGCACGGATTACGTCACCAAACCGGTGCGCCCCAGCGAAGTGCTCGCCCGCATAGCCGCCCACATGAACCATGCCAAGCATGTCAGCCAGGCGCGCAGCGCGCTGGATGCATTTGGGCAGGCGACTTTTGTCATGAGTCCGGCAAACGGGCAGATCACTTGGCAAACCCCGTTGGCTCGCCAGTTGCTGGAGCGTTATGTGGCCGTGGACGATTTTGCCGTCATCCGGCAGTGGCTGGAGCAGCGTCTCAGCGCAGGGCAGGACGTCGAGCCGCAGCCGCTCAAATTCACCCATGGCCCCAACCGGCTGGTGCTGACCCTGTCTTCCCTCACGGGCGACGGCGAACCGATGATTTCCGCCCGCGAAGAAGCGCCCGGACAGCTCATCGATGCGCTGATCCACACGCTCAAGCTGACGCCGCGCGAAGCGGAAGTGCTGTATTGGGTCATCCATGGCAAAACCAACCGTGATATCGGCGATATCCTCGGCGGCAGTCCCCGCACGGTCAACAAGCATCTGGAACATATTTTCGCCAAGCTGGGGGTTGAAACCCGCACGGCCGCAGCTTCTGTGGCCATGAACCGGGTTGGCATGACAAAAACCTGATATCCCGCAGTGCCAGTCAATGGGCGCTGTTTCCCCGCGCACCCATTTACCCGCCTGAAGCGGCTGAAAAGTTCCGCCTGTTTTCCTGTCATAGCTGACAGGTTCGTTTTGTTGCCGGTGGGCGTAATCTTTCCGGCAAACGTCATCACTTTTCCCAAAAACACCAAGCGATACGTTTTTTGCCGCAGCGCGGCAAGCATTCCTGCGCAGCACCACTTCATCTGCTCAGCGCCCGGTCTGTCGTCGGGCAAGGGTCGGGTAATCTCGCGGGGATGCATCCCTTAAATGTGCTATGGGGGTGAAGCGTGCCCTTATGCTGCGTTTCGGCAGGTCGCAGGGGGACTCGGAGCGGTCCACCGGTGGTAGCAAAGGATGTGAATATGGATGCGCCAGTCAAACAGTATGAACCCATCGGGACGGTCAACCCTGCGATCGAGCAGGCATATCAGGATGGTCGCTTGGCGATAGGAGATGTGGCCGATTTCTACACTGTGGAGGGCATTCCGCTGCCCGACAAAACCAATCTGGTGGTGGCGCTCCATATGCAAGCGATGGGCAGCGGTTCGCATCTCGGTCCGCGTCTTTCACGCCATGTGACGCTGGCAGACATCGATGCCCTGGGCGCGGCGGAACCGCATCCGCAGTTCGAAGGGGGCGAACATACTGCGATCGGTGATCGGGTCCTGCTGTATTTTTCATCCGACGACAAGGGCACGCCGGCCTATCAGGTCCCGCTCAGCCTGCCGAACGGACTGAACCTGACCTACGGGCAGATTTTGGCGCTGGGCGGCGATTTCTACGGTATTCCCGAGCAAGCCATTTCCGACGGGGCCTCCCCGGCGGACCGGCAGCAGCGTTTCGCCAATGCCTATAACTCGCTGGCACAGAACCCGTCTTCCTGCGCGGAGGCAACCCAAATCCTGGCCGTCATGCAAATTGAAATCGATGCTGTTTGACCCGCGCTATGCAGCAAAGATGCGGCGCGTTTGCAGGTGAAGGCTGCTTATTTTCATTTGTTTCGGTTTGCTTAATATGTGCACAATTTGTGCTGATATGGCGCGTAATTGCATTCAACTGTCAATTTTGACACTGTCGGCATAGGCTTGAGTTAAGGTATACTAAAATTAATCTATTTATTAATTTTAGTGAACATGTTTATTAATGCTCATGCGCTATTCTTTTTTGAACGTCAGCGGTCGGCCACGCCGCGTAGATGCTAATGTACTCGAAGTGTCGGCTGATGGATATATACGCATGTCATTTATGCGGCTGCAAGGATTGCGCCTGGTCCATCTCATTTCCGGACTGGATGAACAGGAACCGGGAAAGTTCGACGGTGCGATACCCGCTTACATTACCGGATACACCGACTGGGTGAGCGATACATTCCCGACCGTGACAATCGGCTGGGACTGGCTGATGGAAGGTTGCTGCGGGCGAGTCATGCTCAGTCGCCCGGGCGAGCCGCGCAGCAATATTCTGCTGCTGGATTCTCTCGGCCGGGATGTTCCGGCCGTCAAGAGCGCGGCTGTTCTGGAGACATACCTTGACGGCATCGCCTGGACCGGCAGCGTGGAGCACTATATCAGGCAGCGCTACAAAATTTGGCTGAACATACCGCACCTGTTAAATATGACAGTTATCCAAATAATAAACATCAAATTAAATACCTATCCATTGATATTTTTCGTCGAGGGTAGGTGTGAACGTCATTGCCGGAGCAACCAAAGATCTGACTGCTGAGCTGTACCAACAAGTGTCTCAATACCGCCATCGCGTGTTTGTTGAAATGCTCGGCTGGGAGTTGAACGCGCAAAATGGCATGGAGTTCGACCAATTCGACCATGACAACGCGCTTTATGTCGTGGCGCAGGATGACAACGGGCGTGTCAATGGCTGCGCACGTTTGTTGCCGACCGACCAGCCTTACCTGCTGGGGGAGGTGTTCCCGCAACTGCTGAATGGTTTGCCGCCCCCCTGCACGTCCGACGTGTGGGAACTCTCGCGCTTTGCGGCGGTGGATTTCGCGCATCGGACTTCGTCCGCAATGGGCCAGTTTTCTTCGCCGATTGCGATAGGATTGCTGCAAAAATCCATTGAATATGCAGCCTCTCAAGGGGCCAGGCGGATCATCACCGTATCGCCCATCGGCGTGGAACGTCTGCTGCGTCGCGCAGGTTTCCGGGCACACCGCGCGGGGCCGCCGATGATCGTCGGCGGGCATCCGATCTTTGCCTGCTGGATTGAATGCGATGAAGGTGAAAATTAGCAGCGCGGCCCTGCACGAGCGGAATGAATGCGGAATCTGATTAGTCACGAGTTTCAGCCAAGGTTACCACTGGATAAAAGGGGTTCCCTTTTATTTGTCGCCGAGCGGGTGGATTTCTGGCGGGGGCTGACGGCGAGTACTGTTCGAGTTCCGCAGTGGGGCACGCTGTGTGTGCCCCGCCAGGGCGAGTTTACTCGCCACCCGCCAGAAATTCAGCCGCGAGGGGCTGTCGACAAATTCAGGGTCGCCTTTCTT
>JAJZQI010000013.1 GCA_021851875.1 Pseudomonadota bacterium
GAGAATCACAAAACCATCTTGGGAGTGAAGCGGAATCGCCGCAGTGGGAAAAACGTGGCCTGCGGAAAATCTAAAAAGGGGTTTTTATACAGCTTGAACGTACCAGCTCAGGGGCGTGGAGCCGGCTTGCCGGCGGAGCGTCCCACTGGAGCGGAATGTTAGATGGCGCTGGGCGGACTGGAGAAAAGCTCTTTGAGCATTTCATCGTGTTTCTTTCTTGTTGCAGAGTAAAAAATTCTCCGGCCTATGAGAATCCTCTTCATAGATATGGGAGAGACCAATTCTCTTGGTGTTATCAGAACTTCTTCCGTTTCCCTACTCTCGCTATCGACAATTTCCAGCACGTAGTGACTAACTGTCCCGTCAGTGTTTGGTTTGTATTTCAGGCAACGAAAACTGTAATTTTCTTCAGTCATGGCGGCGTTTGAGTGGAGAAGCTATCTAACTCTAATTAGACACCATAAAAGGTGCCATCAAACACACCATATTGGGTGTATAAAAAAGTGTAACTGAAAAATTTCATACTTATGAATAAGTTATATTCGTGGTGGGAATTTAGTGCACCCTAATGGAAAAATGAAATACACAAAATCTGTGCCGCCAATTCCCATATGTCATGAGCCAGTATAACTCGACAGAGCATGGGGTGTATTAATGATGTCTATTAAAATCTTAAGCTCATCTACTGATTAAGCAACCCGGGAAACAGCTGCCTGTTAAGCCGATCCACCCACCACTTCAACGCCGCCCCTTCATCATCCGTTCGCCAGGCCAGCCACATTGGCCCCGCGGGACGCGGCAGTTCGGTTTGCAAGGTGAGCAACTCACCATTTTGTAATTCTTTTTCAACTTGCGCACGCGGGAGTGAGCCATGTCCCAGCCCGGCTTTTTGCAGGACGATTTTGTCGCGCATGCTGCTGACGGTGATGCGATTTTGGCCAGCCAACAGCCCCACTGTTCGGCTTGGCAGGGTGCGGGCGCTGTCGGCTACGACGATAGCGGTGTGCGCCAGCAGGTCGGCGGCAGTGAGGGGTTGCGGCAATTTGGCCAGGGGGTGGTTGGGGGCGACGCAGAAAATAAAGTCGATGCTGCCCACTTGGGCCAGTGCGTAGCCGCCGGCGAGGGGGCCTTCGCCCGAGGCGATGACGAGGTCGGCGCGGCCGTTTTTGAGGGCGTCCCAGCAGCCATTGAGGGCTTCGACGCCGAAATTGAGGCGGGTGCCGCATTGCATGCTCTGGAAGGCTTTGATATCGGGCAGGAAGGCGCTGGTGGGCACGATGGAGTCGTGCACGATACGGATTTCGGCTTCATAACCTTTGGCTACGCGTTGCAGCCGGTATTCCAGGTCGCCCGCCGCCTGCAGCAGCCACTGGCCCTCGGCCAGCAGGGTTTCCCGGCGGGGGTGAGGGTGACTTTGGGGCCGTTGCGCCGGAACAGGGTGACGCCCAGTTGTTCTTCCAGCCGCGCCACGCTGTAGGAAATGGTGGAGGGCACCTTGTGCAGGATCTCCGCGGCGGCGGAAAAGGAACCTTCGCGGGCAATGGTGCTGACGATTTGAATGGCTTCCAGGGTGAGCTTGAGTGTCATTTTCGAAAAATTCGATAATTGATCAGCTAAACGTTCAGCATATAGCTGATTCTCTTTTGCCATAATACACACATCAGATGTTTTTCAATGAACTAATTGGTTCGATGAATTCGAACAAGGAGGCGAAATGTTGCAAGTGCGCAAGGCGGATGAGCGGGGTTATGCTGATTTTGGCTGGCTCAAATCACGCCATACGTTTTCCTTTGGACAGTATTACGATCCGCAGCAGCTGGGTTTTTCCGATCTGCTGGTGATCAACGACGACCGGGTGGCAGCGGATGCGGGTTTTGGCACCCACCCCCACCGCGACATGGAGATTTTCTCCTACGTGCTGAAAGGCGCGCTGGAGCATAAGGATTCCATGGGCACGGGCTCGGTGATCCGCCCCGGCGATGTGCAGATGATGAGCGCGGGCAGCGGTATTACTCACAGCGAATTCAACCATTCCGACCGCGAATTGGTGCATTTTCTACAGATATGGATTCAGCCGGATCGTCGTGGCGTGCCGCCGCGTTACCAGCAGCGGAATTTTACGCCG
Organism: Pseudomonadota bacterium; assembly: GCA_021851875.1. Lineage (GTDB taxonomy): Bacteria > Pseudomonadota > Gammaproteobacteria > Burkholderiales > JAJZQI01 > JAJZQI01. Next base: position 2,126 of record JAJZQI010000013.1, read on the forward strand.
GACGAAAAACGCGGTCATCTGCGACTGATTATTTCGCCGGCGGGTGAAAACGGGGCACTGAGCGTGTATCAGGATGTCAAAGTGTATGCCGGGCTGTTTGATGGTGATGAGACAGATACTTTGACGTTGACCCCGGGCCGCCGTGCCTATGTGCATGTGGCGCGCGGGAATGTGGTGTTGAATGGAATTCCCCTGTCTGCCGGTGACGGTGTGCGGGTGACGGATGAGGAACGTTTACAGCTGGAGCAGGGTACGGATGCCGAGGTGCTGGTATTCGATCTTCGCAGCGCAAATCAAGACTGAAAGGGTAAAAAAATGATCAAAGTACTGGGAATTTCCGGCAGCCTGCGCAAGGCGTCGACCAACACCGGCCTGTTGCGCTGCGTGGCGCAAAATCTGCCGGAAGGTGTGCAGTTCGAGATTGCCGAGATTGGCGATGTGCCGTTGTATAACGGCGATATGGCAAAGCCCGCCAGTGTAGCGCGGGTGGTGGCGCAGATTGCCGCAGCGGATGCGCTGGTGCTGGCCTGCCCTGAATACAATTATTCCATTGCCCCGGCGCTGAAGAACGTACTCGACTGGGCGTCGCGCGAGCCGGACAATGCGCCGTTGGGCGGCAAGCCGGCGGCCATCATGGGCTCCGGTGGCGGCATGGGCTCGGGCCGGGCGCAGTATCATCTGCGCCAGGTGTGCGTGTACCTCGACCTGCATCCGCTCAACCGGCCGGAAGTGTTCGGTCGCGCATTTGGCGGGGAATTCGACGCCGACGGCAATGTGACGGACGAGAAGCTGAAGCACAAGATTGTCGAACAGATGCTGGCGCTGAAGGCCTGGACGGAAAAAATCCGCTAGGACTGGCTATATGTCAGGCTATGGGGGGGGAAGCCGAAATCCCCCTTTAGCAAAGGGGGAGACATGTTGCTCGTGCCGCCCGTGCCACTTGCGCGCCTCCCCCTTTGCTAAAGGGAGACCGAGGGGGATTTACTCCAGCGGCAGTTGTTTGGCGGCCGCAGCGACTTCACTTTTGCACGCCTCACATAATCTGCAGGTGGTTGAGCTCGGCACCCATTTCCTTGCCCTTGGATTCCTTGCCTTCCAGCTTGATCTTGAGGCGCAGATCGTTGACCGAGTCGGCGTTGCGCAGGGCGTCTTCGTAGCTGATCTGGTCGGCTTCGAACAGGTCGAACAGCGCCTGGTCGAAGGTCTGCATGCCCTGTTCGCGCGAACGCGCCATGATTTCCTTGATTTCGTGCACTTCGCCCTTGAAGATCAGGTCCGAAATCAGCGGAGAATTGAGCATGATTTCAATGGCGGCCACACGTCCCGTGCCGGACGAGTGCGGGATCAGGCGCTGCGACACGAAAGCCTTGAGGTTGAGCGACAGGTCCATCAGCAATTGCTGGCGGCGTTCTTCCGGGAAGAAGTTGATGATACGGTCGAGCGCCTGGTTGGCCGAGTTGGCGTGCAGGGTGGCCATACACAAGTGGCCGGTTTCGGCAAAGGCGATGGCGTAGTCCATGGTTTCGCGGTCGCGGATCTCGCCGATCAGGATCACGTCGGGCGCCTGACGCAGGGTGTTTTTCAGCGCCGAGAACCAGTTTTCCGTATCGACGCCCACTTCGCGCTGGGTGATGATGCAGTTGCGGTGCTCGTGCACGTATTCCACCGGGTCTTCAATGGTGATGATGTGGCCGTAGCTGTTTTCGTTGCGGTGGCCGATCATCGCTGCCAGCGAGGTGGACTTGCCGGAACCGGTACCGCCGACGAAAATGACCAGGCCGCGCTTGGTCATGGCCACATCCTTCAGGGTGTCGGGCAGGCCCAGGTCGCCAAATGTGGGAATCTTGGTGTTGATGGTACGCAGTACCAGACCGGCACGGCCCTGCTGTACGAAGGCGTTGACACGGAAACGGCCGGAATCGGGCTGGGAAATGGCGAAGTTACACTCGTTGGTTTCTTCGAATTCCTTCGACTGCTTGTCGTTCATGATGGCGCGGGCCAGTTCGCGCGTGTGCTGGGCCGACAGCGGCTGGCTGGATACCGGCGTGACGCGGCCGTCGATTTTGATGGCGGGCGGAAAGCCGGAGGTCAGAAACAGATCGGAGGCCTTCTTTTCGACCATCAGGCGCAGCAGGTCGGACATGAATTTGAGTGACTGGTCGCGTTCCATGTGAGCATTTCCTTAATGTCTAGCCGCGTGCTTAACCGAGGAAGGCATCCTTGTTGGCGGCTTTCGTGCGGGCTTCGCCGACCGACACGATATTGCGGCGGACAAGATCCTGCAGGCACTGGTCGAGCGTCTGCATGCCGACGCTCTGGCCGGTCTGGATGGCCGAGTACATCTGCGCGATCTTGTTTTCGCGGATCAGGTTACGAATAGCCGGTGTGCCGATCATGATTTCGTGCGCCGCCACGCGGCCGGAGCCGTCCTTGGTTTTCAGCAGGGTTTGCGAAATCACTGCGCGCAGCGATTCGGACAGCATGGAACGAACCATTTCCTTTTCCGCGGCCGGGAACACGTCGACGATACGGTCGATGGTTTTGGCGGCGGACGAGGTGTGCAGGGTGCCGAACACCAGGTGACCGGTTTCGGCCGCGGTCAGCGCCAGGCGAATGGTTTCCAGGTCGCGCATCTCGCCCACCAGAATCACGTCCGGGTCTTCACGCAGGGCGGAACGCAGCGCGTTGGAGAATGACAGGGTGTGCGGACCGACTTCACGCTGGTTGACCAGGCATTTTTTCGATTCGTGTACGAATTCGATCGGGTCCTCTACCGTAAGGATGTGGCCGTATTCGTTTTCGTTGATGTAGTCGACCATGCCGGCCAGCGTGGTGGATTTACCGGAACCGGTCGGGCCGGTTACCAGCACGATGCCGCGCGGCTGGTTGGCGATTTCGGTGAAGATTTTCGGTGCATTGAGCTGTTCCAGCGTCAGCACCTTGGACGGAATGGTCCGGAAGACTGCGCCTGAGCCGCGGTTTTGCACGAAGGCATTGACACGGAAGCGGGCCAGGTTGGGCACCTCGAAGGAAAAGTCGACTTCCAGGTTTTCTTCGTAGACCTTGCGCTGACCGTCGTTCATGATATCGTACACCATGTCGTGCACGGTGCTGTGGTCCAGCGACGGCACGTTGATGCGGCGCACGTCGCCGTGAACACGGATCATCGGCGGCAGTCCGGCGGACAGATGCAGGTCGGAAGCCTTGTTCTTGACCGAGAATGCCAGCAGGTCAGCAATTTCCATTTATAATCTCCACGAGCAGGTGGGCAGGCAGTGAAACGGGCCGGCAGCCAGCCGCTTCTTTATCGTTCATTATAGTCGGGACCTGTTGCATTAATATTCGCGCACTGCGTTATTATTCTTGGAGCGGCTCCACGGCGGCTCTAACGAGCGCACAGGCGAATACAGTACAGGCTTCTTGCATTATGGACACAATCACAAACGCTTTGCAAGCTGTGCGGCAGCGCATCAAACAGGCTGCCGAGGCGGCCGGCCGCAAGCCGGACAGCGTACAGCTGCTGGCGGTGAGCAAAACCTTCGGCGCCGATACTGTGCGCGAGGTTCACGCCGCCGGCCAGCAGGCCTTTGGCGAGAATTACCTGCAGGAGGCGCTGGACAAGCAGGCTCTGCTGCGGGATTTGCCTTTGCAGTGGCACTTCATCGGGCCGATCCAGAGCAACAAGACCCGTCCTATCGCCCAGCATTTCGACTGGGTGCACAGCGTGGAACGCGAAAAGATCGCCCAGCGGCTCAACGAGGCGCGTGATGTGCATGTGCCGCCTTTGAATGTGCTGGTACAGGTCAACGTGAGCGGTGAGGCGAGCAAGAGCGGCGTCAACCCCGCCGAAGCGCTGACCTTGGCACGCCAGATCGCAGCCCTGCCGCGCCTGCGCCTACGCGGGCTGATGGCGATTCCCGCCCCGACGGATGACGTGGCTGAGCAGCGGGCAGCCTTCCAGCAACTGAAAACCTTATTCGACCAGGGCCGTTCGCAAGGTCTCGAATGGGATACCCTGTCCATGGGCATGTCGCACGATCTGGAAGCGGCCATTGCCGAGGGCGCGACCATGGTGCGGGTGGGTACGGCCATTTTCGGCGCACGACATTAGGGAGAAAAAACAGCATGAAAATTGCCTTTATCGGCGGCGGCAACATGGCCAGCGCCATCATCGGCGGCCTGCATCAGGGCGGCTTCAATACGTCCGATATTACGGTGGTGGACCCCAATGCCGATGTGTCGGCCAAACTGGTGGACCGCTACGGCGTGCAGGCGCGTGAAGCGGTGGAAAAGGCCGATCTGAGCGGGATGGACGTGATCGTGCTGGCGGTCAAGCCGCAGCAGCTGCGGGCCGTGGCCCAGTCGCTGGCGCCGCAGATGAAATCGCAGCTGGTGCTGTCGATTGCCGCCGGCATCCGTCTGCAGGACATGTCGCGCTGGCTGGGCGGCTATACCCGCGTGGCCCGTTCCATGCCGAATACGCCGGCCCTGGTGCTGGCCGGCATGACCGGCCTGTTTGCCGGTCCGATGGTGTCGCCGGCCCAGCGCGACATGGCCGAGACGATTTTGCAGGCCGTGGGCGAAGTGGTGTGGGTGGACAAGGAAGCGCAGCTGGACGCCATTACCGCCTTGTCCGGCAGCGGCCCGGCCTATGTGTTCTACTTCATGGAAGCCATGGTCGAGGCGGCGCGTGAATTCGGTTTTTCCGCTGACGACGGGCGCCGGCTGGCAATAGCCACCTTCAGCGGCGCAGCCAAGCTGGCGGGCAGCAGCGAGGAGGCGCTGGATCTGCTGCGCGCGCGCGTCACCTCCAAGGGGGGGACGACGGAGCGCGCCGTCAATACGCTGGAAGAGCAGCAAGCCAAGGCCGGTTTCGTTGCCGCCATGCGCGCGGCGCGTGACCGGGCCGTTGAGTTGGGCATCGAGCTGGGTAAAGATTAGGGCGTGTTAACCCTTACTTCACGCCTGCGTTGCATCAAAGAGGCGACAGATGCAAGGCGTACTGAATATATCGGGCGCAGGAAAGGGTTATTCCCTGCACCAGCCAGGCAACGCGGCAGCTGCGCCTCTTTGATGCAACCCTACGGGACGGGGGTGAATTGGGCACCCCCCTTTGTCGCAAGCCGCTTGCAGTGGTCTGCAATGCAGCGCGTCTTGCTTCGCGGGCGGTATCCCAATTGACCCCCGTCGCAGACGCGAAATAAGTGTTAACACGCCCTAGGGAGAGTCACATGATTGGCAATGCACTGGATTTTTTGCTGGAAACAGTATTCGGGCTGTTTATTTATGCGTTCCTGCTGCGCTTTCTGTTTCAGCGCTTGCGGGTGCCGCTCGGCAATCCGCTGGGGCATTTTCTGTTTGCCCTGACCGACTTTGCCGTCAAGCCGCTGCGCCGTCTGCTGCCCGGTTGGAAAGGGGTGGACTGGTCGACCCTGCTGCTGGCCTGGCTGGCGGAGTTTCTGCTCACCGTCGCGCTGGCCTGGCTGGGCGGCTTTCCCTTTGCGGTGGCTGGCGGCGGCGCGTGGCTGACGCTGTTCCTGCTGTCCGGCGTCAATCTGCTGCGTACCTTTATCCAGATGTATATTTTCATCATTCTGGTGCAGGCGCTGCTCAGCTGGGTGCAACCGTATGCGCCGGTCAGTGCGATGCTGGATGTGCTCACCCGGCCTATCCTCAAACCGTTGCGCCAGATTATCCCGCTCATCGGCGGCGTTGACCTGACGCCGCTGGTGGCGATCGTGCTGGCGCAGCTGCTTCTGATGCTGCCGGTGGCCTGGCTGGATATGTTTGTGCGTACCCTGTAATGGCGGATTGGTTCAGGCAGGCGGGCGACTGTGTGACGTTGAGCCTTTATGTACAACCGGGCGCCAAAAAATCGGTGGTTGCGGGATTGCATGGCGATGCGCTAAAAATAAGAATCCAGGCTCCGCCGGTGGAAGGACAGGCCAACGCGCACCTGCGGGAGTACCTGGCAGAACGATTTGACGTGCCGCTGCGCGCGGTCACGCTCAAATCCGGCGAGACAAGCCGTAACAAGGTGATTGAAATCTGCGGCAGCCGGGTGTCCCCGGCCAGTCTGCTGGAACAATAAAACGGCGAAATCGCCGGGCACAAGAATGTGTGCCGCAATGGGAGATGAACACACCACATGGCCGGGCAGCTTCAACAGGAAATGCTGCAGTTTTACGCCTGGCGATCCGCCTTGGCGCAGACCATCGCGGCATACCGCGCCTGGCTGGCCGACTCGATGTTGGCGGATCGAGCCCAGCTGGGCCGACTCGACAGTCTGACAGAGAGCCTGCGCAGTGAAAAGCTGGTGCTGGCTTTCGTGGCCGAGTTTTCCCGCGGCAAAACCGAACTCATCAATGCCCTGTTTTTCTCCGATTTCAAGCGGCGGCTGCTGCCCAGCGATGTCGGCCGCACCACCATGTGTCCGACCGAGGTGTTTTTCGACGCGGGCCATCCGCCCAGTCTCCGTTTGCTGCCGATTGAAACGCGCGGCAGCGACCAGAGCCTGGCGCAATGGAAAAAGGTGGCCAAGGCCTGGCGTACCTTTTTGCTCGATCCGGCCCATCCTGAAGCCATCGTTCGCATCCTGAGCGTGATTACCCAGACCAAGCTGGTCAGCGCCGAAGAGGCAAAAAGACTGGGTTTTCTGACGGACGACCCAGGCATTGCGCCCACACCCGATGCACAGGTCCGCGTGCCGGCCTGGCGTTACGCCATGTTGAATTTTCCTCATCCATTGCTCAAAAGCGGCCTGGTCATTCTGGATACGCCCGGCCTCAATGCCCTCGGCACGGAACCGGAGCTGACCGTGAGCAGCATTCCCGGCGCTCATGCGGTGCTGTTTTTACTGGCCACCGATACCGGCGTGACGCGCTCCGACATGACCATCTGGCGGCATTTTGTCGAACCGCAGGTGGAACACCGGCTGGCAGTGCTGAACAAGATCGACGTGCTGTGGGACGAGCTCAAGTCGCCAGCCGAAATCGACATGACCATCGCCAAGCAGTTAAGCGAAACGCGCGATTTGCTCAAGCTGCCGCCCTCACGGGTGTTTGCCGTGTCGGCGCAAAAGGGCTTGTTGGCACGCATCCGCGGGGATAAGGCGTTGCTGATGCGCAGCGGCTTGCCGCGGCTGGAAGCGATGCTGGCGAAAGAAATCATTCCCTCCAGGTACCGCCTCGCACGCAATCAGACCGTGCGGGAAATCGGCGCAATGATACGCACCTCACTGCAATTGGCGCGGGGCGAACGCAAGCGTGTGGAGGCCGAGCTGGCCGGTCTGGGCGGCATTACCGAGCGCAACCATTCGGTCATGCTGCAACTGGACGAACGGGTGGCATTGGAAGAAGAGCGGTTTGACGAGAGCGTGCGCAATTATGCCCGGACCCATGTCCTGCTCGACAAGGAAGGCCGTAAATTGCTTGCCCTGTTGGACGAGGAGCGCTTGCATGCCATTCTGCAGACCGGGCGCGACCTCATTCAGAGCAGCTGGACGACGCATGGCCTGATGCTGACGATGGAAAACCTGGCCCGCCTGATGCTCAGCCAGTTCGAGCAGACGCTGGATATCGCCCTGCGCATTACCAAGTGGCTTGACACTGCCTGCCATGCTTTCCACGAGAAGCACAGTTTCGAGCATATCATTCCGCAGCCGCTGACGTTGGAGAGCCACCGACACGAGCTGCGCCTGTTGGTGAAACGCACCGAGGGTTTCTGCGACGACCTGGTCAATATCATGACGGAGAAGCACTTTCTCGTGCGCAAGTTTTTCCTTGCCATCATGGCCGAGGTGGAAAAAATCTTCGCCGCGGCCCGCAGCGAAACGGAAAGTTGGCTACTGCAGGCGGAGCAGCCCTTGCAGCTGGAAATCCAGACCTATCACAGCCACCTGAACCGCCGACGGGAGGAGATCATGGCCATGGGGCATGATCTGGCGCGGCTCGACAAGCAACAGGCCCGCCTGCAGCAGCTGGCGGTGGAACTGCGTCAGCGGGAAGCGGCGCTGGGACGCATCGTGCAGGTGCTGGCAAAACAGGTGGGGACGGAGGAAAAAGCAGTAAGCAGTAAGCAGTAAGCTGTAAGCAGTAAGCTGTACTACACTTTTGCTTGTTCGCTGTTCACTGTTCGCTGTTCACCACTCACCGTTCACCGCTCACATCAGCACAATGTCGTACTGTTCCTGCGGGTAGGCGGATTCCACTTGCAGGGAAATGGGTTTGCCGATGAAGTCTTCCAGCAGTGCCATGCTCTGCGATTCTTCGTCGAGGAACTGATCAATCACAGTTTGCGAGGCCAGAATGCGGAACTCGCGGGCGTTGAACTGGCGTGCCTCGCGCACGATTTCGCGGAGGATTTCATAACAGATGGTCTGGGCGGTCTTCACCTCGCCGCGTCCCTGGCAGGTGGGGCAGGGCTCGCACAGAATGTGTGCCAGGCTTTCCCGCGTGCGCTTGCGCGTCATTTCCACCAGGCCCAGCGCGGTAAAGCCATTCACCGTCATGCGCGTGCGGTCGCGCGCGAGGGCCTTTTTCAGTTCCGCCAGCACGGCATCGCGGTGTTCCACGTTGTCCATGTCGATGAAATCCAGAATGATGATGCCGCCCAGATTGCGCAGGCGCAGCTGGCGGGCGATGGTCTGGGCCGCCTCGAGATTGGTTTTGAAAATGGTGTCGTCAAAGTTGCGCCCGCCGACGAAACCGCCGGTATTCACGTCGATGGTGGTGAGCGCTTCGGTCTGGTCGATGATGAGGTAGCCGCCGGATTTGAGTTCCACTTTGCGCGACAGGGCTTTCTCGATTTCCTGTTCGATGGCGTACAGATCGAACAGCGGGCGTTCGCCGGCGTAGTGCTCAAGACGCGGCAGCATGTCGGCCATGTAGTTCTCGGCAAATCCCTGCATTTTCTGGAAGGTTTCGCGCGAATCGACTCGCAGTCGGCCGGTGTCCTCGTTGACGATGTCGCGCAGCACGCGCATGGCGAGCGTCAGATCCTGATACAGCAGGGTGCCGGCGCCGGATACCCGGGCTGATGTCTGCAGGTCGTGCCAGATTTTGCGCAAATAGGCGATGTCGGCTGCCAGTTCCCTGTCGGTGGCGCTTTCAGCCATGGTGCGGATGATGAAGCCACCGTGTTCCTCGGGCGGAATCAGGCTCTGCAGTTTTTCCCGCAGGTGTTCCCGTTCAGCTTCGTCCTCGATGCGCTGGGAGATGCCGATGTGGGTTTCCTGCGGCAGGTATACCAGAAACCGGCCGGCCAGGCTGATTTGAGTCGACAGCCGGGCGCCCTTGGTGCCGATGGGGTCCTTGATGACCTGCACCAGTATCGTTTGGCCCTCGAACAGCAGCTTCTCGATCGGTTTTTCCGCCTCGTGCGGTTTGCGCTGTTCCCAGATGTCCGCCACGTGCAGGAAAGCGGCCCGTTCCAGGCCGATGTCGATGAAGGCCGATTGCATGCCGGGCAGCACGCGGGCCACCTTGCCCAGATAGATGTTGCCGACCAGTCCGCGGGCGGAGCTGCGCTCGATGTGCAGTTCCTGCACCACGGCGGTCTGGATAATCGCCACGCGGGTTTCCTGCGGGGTCACGTTGACGAGAATTTCTTCGCTCATAAAGGCACTTGAAAAAGTTGCAGTAATTCGGCCGTTTCAAACAGGGGCAGCCCCATGACGCCACTGTAGCTGCCGTTCAGATTGGTAATGAATGCCGCCGCCCGTCCCTGGATGGCATAGGCGCCGGCCTTGTCGTGCGGCTCGCCGGTATGGACATAACGACGGACTTCCTCGGTCGTCAGGCCTTTAAAACTGACCGTGCTGCTGCACAGGCGGTATTCCCGGCGGCCGTCCAGCGACAGGGCAATGGCGGTATGGACGGTATGCGTCCGGCCCGACAGCGACATCAGCATGGCTTCCGCTGCGTGCGCATTTTCGGGCTTGCCGAGAATATGTCCGTCGAACGTCACCGTGGTGTCGGCGGCCAGCACCGGATGTTTCGGCAGGCGCCGCATGTCGCGCGCCCGCTCTCCCGCTTCGGCTTTGGCTTGTGCCAGCCGCACGACATAAGCGGCCGGATCTTCACCGGGCCGCGGCGTTTCGTCCACATCGCAGCGCTCAGGTCGTGTGCGCAACAGCAACGTCTCAAAGGAGACATTGATCTGTTTCAGCAGTTCCCGTCGGCGCGGACTGGCGGAGGCGAGGTAAATACGGCTGGTGACTGGATGCATGGTGTTTATTATGTGGCTATCGGCCGTGAAAGTATAGGGCGGCAAGACGGGATGGGTGAAAAGAAGCTTTACATTATTAGACATTCATCCAATAATAATTGGATGAATGTCTAATAATTGAGGATGTCATGAGCAAGACTGTACTGGTTACCGGCGCAACCGGTTTTGTCGGCGGGCATGCGCTGGAAGCGCTGGCGCAGTACGAAGGGATCACGGCCGTGGCGGCCTGTCGGGACGCGGCGCGGCTGCCGGCTGGGTTTCGCGGCGAGGCGCGGCAGGGCGATTTGCGCGATCCGGCTTACCGGACAGCCATGCTCAAGGGGATCGACACGGTGTGCCATGCGGCGGCCTGGACGTCGTTGTGGGGTCATGCCGAGAAGTCACGGGAGCTGTATCTTGAACCGTCGCTGGCATTGCTGGCCGAAGCGAAACAGGCCGGGGTGCAGCGTTTCATCAATGTCAGCACCACCAGTGCGGCCGCACCGGAGCGCTCGTCCGACGCCATGTCGCAGGGCATTCCGCGCCCGTTCTGGCCGCACTTGTGCAACGTGATTGCCATCGAAGATGCCCTGCGCAAAGCCAGTGATGCGCATTTTTGCGGGGTGAATCTGCGCCTGGGCATCTTTGCCGGCCAGCGCTATGCCTTGGGCCTCCTGCCCATTCTGGTACCGCGTCTGAAAACCCATCTGGTGCCCTGGGTGGCGGGCGGCAAGACCGGTCTGCCCATCATAGACGGGCGCGATATCGGGGCCGCCTTTGCTGCAGCCGCTACGGCTGATAATTTGTCGGGTTACGTCGGGTTTAATATCGTTGGGCCGGAGGTGCCGACCGTGCGCCAGGTGATCGAATTTCTGCATGACGAATACGGGCTGCCCAAGCCGCACTTGGGTGTGCCTTTTGCCATTGCCTATCCGTTTGCCTGGCTGATGGAAAAACTCGATCCGCTGGTGCCGTGGGAGCCGCTCGTTACCCGTAGTATCATTCACCTGATGGAAGAAGCCGCGGCAGACAATGCGCGAGCGGGCAGGATGCTGGGCTACAAGCCGCGTTACCATTGGAAAGACGCCGTGCGGGCGCAAATGGATGAAATGCAGGCGCGCCAGACGCGACCGATGAAAATGTACCGGCCGATATAAGCCAGCAGGGGTGGAATGTTACAAGCCAAGGGCGAGAAAACCCGCAACGAGATCATCGAGTGCGCCAAGAACCTCTTTTACCACAAGGGATTCGAGGCCACGTCGTTTAGCGACATTGTGGCTGCCGCACAAGTGAACCGCGGCAATATCTATCACCATTTCAAAAGCAAGGACGACATTCTGCGCGCCGTGGTCGATCAACGCTTGCAGGAGTTTGCCGCCCTGCTGACCGGTTGGGAAAGGCGGCTGAGCGATCCGCGCGAACGGCTGATCGCTTTTGTTCATATGGTCGTGTCGCGGCAGGATGAGCTGGCGCGCTATGGCTGTCCGATCGGCAGCCTCAACACGGAGCTGGGCAAGGACCGGCCGCTGCTGCAGCGCGAGGCGCGCCGGCTGTTCGACCTGTTTCGCGACTGGCTGGCGCGGCAACTGGCCTTGTCGGGCACCGCAGGTAATAGTCAGGTGCTGGCGCTGCACCTGCTCGGCCGGGCGCAGGGCATTGCGCTGATAGCGCATGTGTACGGCGACAGAACATTTCTGCTGCGTGAGACGGCAGAGCTGGAGCAATGGCTCAGGCGGGTGTGAAGCGATTGCCTTGCCGGCGGGTCATGTCCGCCGGTTTCCCGGCTCCGCGCCAATCTGCTTGATATTGCTCAAAGAGGCAAAAGCCGTTTCCGTCAGCAGGTCGGCGAATTCCCGGTGCAGCTCCGGCTCGGTTGCCCGCACGGCAGCGTAGAGTTGACTCCAGAGTCCTTTCTTGCCGATAGAGCGGGACTCGACGTAATTCCGCTCCAGATACCCTTGCACCGCCCAGCGCGGCAATGCGGCGACACCGCGGCGCGAGGCCACCAGCTGCAGGATGGCGACGGTCAGTTCGGCCGTGCGGCGCGGCGGGTTGACGCCGGCCGGACGCAATACCCGGCGGATGAGGTCGAGCATGCGGTCCGGTACGGGGTAGGTGATCAGGGTTTCGTCGGCAAAGTCGGCCGCCTCAAGGCATGATCGTTGAGCCAATGGGTGCCCGTGCGCCATCAGGGCGACGATCTCATAGGCAAACAGCGGCAGATAGGCGATGCCGCTCTGGCGCTTGCGCTCCGATACGATAACGATATCGGCCTGATTGTTGCGCAACAGGGCCAGCGGTTCGCTATGAAAACCCGAGACCAGGTCCTGCTCCACTTCCGGGTGCCGCACGCGATAGGCGTCCATGGCGGGCATCAGCCAGTCGTAACAGGTATGGCACTCCAGCGCGATGCGCAGGCTGCGTTGCTGCGCGGTGTGTTGCAGCCGGCTGATCGCCAGGCGGGTTTGCTCCACCGCCGGCAGAACGTTGTGCGCCAGCTCGAGCAATGCGCGGCCGGCCGGGGTGAGACTGAAGGGGCGTTGCTGGCGCTCCAGCAGCGGCATGTCGAAATAGTGCTCCAGCGCGGCCAGCTGATGTGACAGGGCCGACTGGGTCAAATGCAGTCGGCCGGCGGCATGGGTGAGGCTGCCGGTTTCCGCCAGGACGGCGATCAAGCGTAAATGACGCAGTTCCAACATATGTGAATAAAATTCATGATTTATTGAATATTATGCGTTTGATTCATTTATGGCAAATCCGCATCATGGCGCCATGTATTTTGGAGACAGAACATGACGACCATTCACACCCTCGGATTTCCTCGCATCGGCGAGCAACGTGAACTGAAATTTGCGCTGGAGCGCTACTGGCGCGGCGCAGCATCCGCCGACGAACTGGAACAAACCGGCAAAACCTTGCGCGCCCGTCACTGGGCCATTCAGCAGCGCGCGGGTCTGGCCTACGTAACGGCGGGCGATTTCGCTTTTTACGATCAGATGGCCAATCACATTCAATGGCTGGGATGCGAGCCGGCGCGCTTCGGTTTCGACGGCAGCGAAACGCAACTTGAACGTTATTTCGCCATGGCGCGCGGCGTCAGGGCTAAAGCTGCGCACTCATCCGCCTGCGGGTGTGCGGGCGGCGCCCATGCCGACAACCAGACCGCTCTGGAAATGACCAAGTGGTTCGATACCAATTACCACTACCTGGTGCCGGAATTCGACGGGACCACCCGCTTCAGCCTGCAGGCCGAGCGCCTGCTGGCGGAGGTGGCCGAAGCGCAGGCGCTGGGTTACAAGGTCAAGCCGGTACTGATCGGGCCGCTGACCTTTCTGTGGCTGGGCAAGGTCCGCGCGGGCGGGTTGGAGCGGCTGGAACTGCTGGAAAATCTTACGCAGGTGTATGTCGAACTGCTGCTGCGTTTGCGTCAAGCGGGCGTGGAATGGGTGCAGCTCGACGAGCCGATTCTGGGGCTGGATTTGCCGGAAAACTGGCGGCAATCGTTCGAGCGTACCTATTGGCGGCTGGGCGCGGCGGGGGCAAAAGTGCTGCTGGCCACCTACTTTTCGCCCTTGCAGGAAAATTTGCGCCTGGCCTGCCAGCTGCCGGTAGCCGGCCTGCATGTCGATGCGCTGCGCGCCGGCCATGAGCTGGCTCAGGTGCTGGACTGGCTGCCGAATCACAAAATCCTCTCGGTCGGTATTGTCGACGGGCGCAATATCTGGCGTACCGATCTGGACGAGGCAATCGAAATTCTGCAGCCGGCTCTGCACAAGCGGCAGGGCGGCATCTGGCTGGCGCCGTCCTGTTCCCTGTTGCATGTGCCGTTCAGTTTGGCGGCAGAAACGGAGCTGGATGAGGAAATCCGCTCCTGGCTGGCGTTTGCCTGCGAGAAGCTGGACGAGTTGCGCCTGCTGCAGCAGCTGGTTGACGGAGACGTCACGGCGGCCGCGCCGGCCTTGCAGCAGAGCCGTCTGGCCCTGGCGCAGCGGCGTGCCAGCCAGCGCGTGCATGATGCCGCGGTGAGTGCGCGGCTGGGCAGTCTGCCGCCCGATGTGGACCGACGCCATACTTCCTTTGCCGGGCGGCAGGCGGCGCAGCGCGCCCGCTTTAATTTGCCGCTCTTTCCCACCACCACAATCGGTTCATTTCCGCAGACGCCCGCCATCCGGGCGGCGCGGGCCGCCTGGCGATCGGGCGGGCTGGACGAGGCGTCATACCGCCAGCAGATGCGCAGCGAAATTGCCGCGGTGGTGGCCAAACAGGAGCAGATCGGCCTGGATGTACTGGTGCACGGCGAAGCCGAGCGCAACGACATGGTGGAATATTTCGGCGAGCAGCTGGCCGGTTTTGTCTTTACCCGCAACGGTTGGGTGCAGTCTTACGGTTCGCGTTGCGTCAAGCCGCCCGTCATTTACGGCGATGTGTCGCGCCCCGCGCCCATGACGGTGGAGTGGGCCCGCTATGCGCAAAGCCTGACGCAAAAGCCGATGAAAGGCATGTTGACGGGCCCGGTGACGATCCTGCAATGGTCGTTCGTGCGTGATGATCAGCCGCGCTCGGTGACCGCGCTGCAAATCGCCCTGGCGATACGCGACGAGGTGGCGGATCTGGAGCAGGCCGGCATCGGCATCATCCAGATCGACGAGCCGGCGGTGCGTGAAGGCTTGCCGCTGCGTAAAAACCAGTGGCAGAGCTATCTTGACTGGGCGACCAGGGCATTTCGCGTGTCTGCCTCGGGTGTAGCGGATGAAACGCAAATCCACACGCATATGTGCTATGCCGAGTTCAACGACATTTTGCCGGCCATTGCCGCGATGGATGCCGACGTGATCACCATCGAAACCAGCCGGTCCGCCATGGAGCTGCTGGAGGGATTCGGGCGTTTCAATTATCCGAACGAGATCGGGCCGGGGGTGTATGACATCCATTCGCCGCGCGTCCCCACGGTGGAGGAGATGACCGGCTTGCTGCAGAAGGCGTGCGAAGTGGTGCCGTCGCGCAATCTGTGGGTCAACCCGGATTGCGGCCTCAAAACCCGCGGCTGGCCGGAAACCGAAGCGGCTTTGCACTCAATGGTGCAGGCGGCGCAGATTCTGCGGGCTCGGGCGTGCTAAGGAAATGCTGATTTATTCCTGATTCGGAATAAATCAGTCAGACGGTTGCGCGGCGCATGTCCGCACAACCTCACGCTTTCAATGACTTGCGTCATTGAGCGGCCGGACGAATGCTTCGCCCGGCAGGGAAACGCGAATAAATCAGCGTTTCCCTAACACGCCTAATCCCGATGATAGGGGTGCCCGGCGTTGATGCTCCAGGCGCGGTAGAGCTGTTCGGCCAGCACGACCCGCGCCATGCCGTGCGGCAGGGTCATGGGCGAGAGGGCCAGCATGAGTTTGGCGCGCTGCTTGATGGCCGGGTCGAGGCCGTCGGCGCCGCCGATGACGAAGGCCAGGTCGACGCCTTCTTGCTCGGTTTTCGCCAGCCAGTGGGCCAGATCGTGGCTGGTGAAGGCCTTGCCGCGCTCGTCCAGCGCCACGATGGCGGTCTGCGCCGGGACAGCCTGGCTGATGCGCTCGGCCTCGATGGCCTGCACCTGGGCGGCGGTGCGCCCGCCATCGCGTTTTTCCGGTTTGATTTCCACCAGGCGGGCCTGCCATTCGCGCGGCAAACGCTTGAGGTATCCGTCGCAGGCGCTGTTGACCCAGGCGGGCTGCTTGTGGCCGACAGTCAGCAAAGAGATTTTCATGCCCGCAGGACTTACTCGTCACCCTCGCTGTAACGCATGGGCGGGGTGCTGTGCAGGGTGCCGACGCGCTTCATGTTCTGCGTTTCGCCCCACAGTTGTTCCAGGTTGTAGTACTGGCGCACGGCAGGCACCATGATGTGGGCGACGATGTCGCCCAGGTCGACGACCACCCATTCGCCTTCGTGCTCACCCTCGGTGCCGAGGATGTCGTGGCCGGCTTCCTTGACCTTCTCGCGCACGTTGTTGGCAAGCGCGCGGGTCTGGCGGTTGGAGTCGCCGCTGGCGATGATGAGTGTGTCGAACAGGGTGCCCATGCGCGAGACATCAATCACCACGATGTCCTTCGCCTTGATATCTTCCAGCGCGTCGATGACGGTTTGTTCCAGTGCGTTGGGGGTCATGCTTTTCCTTGATACAGGTGGTTTTGTTGAATATAGGCCAGAACGCTGTCCGGCAAAAGGTAACGTGGGGTCTGCTGTTCGCTGACGCAACTGCGGATTTTGGTGGCGGAAATGTCCAGCGGGGTGATTTCCAGAGTGTTGATGAGCCCGGCCGGACTGTCCTGCAGTTGCCGCGGGTTGCTGGTCAGGCGGCTGTGCAGCTCCCCGCGCAGGCTGTCCGGCATGCTGTCGGCCCACATCACATGCGGGTAGCCGGGGCGCAGGGCCACGGCGATGTGGGTGAGGCTGAACAGCTCGCGCCAGCGGTGCCAGGAGGCCAGGCCCAAAAAGGCATCGGCCCCCACCAGCAGCACCAGCGGCTGCTGCTCGCCCAGCTCGGCGCGCAGCTCGGTGAGGGTGTCGATGGTGTAGCTGGGGGCGTCCTTGCGCACTTCGCGGTCATCCACCAGAAACAGCGGGTTATTGCCGGTGGCCAGGCGGGTCATTTCCAGCCGCTGCTGCGGCGAAACGCCGGGCGCCGCGCGGTGTGGCGGGCGACCGGCGGGAATGAAACGCACCTCACGCAGCTGCAGCGAGACGGCGGCTTCCTGGGCGAAGCGCAGGTGGGCGAAATGGATCGGGTCGAAAGTGCCGCCCAGGATACCGATCGGTTTCATTACTGACGGATATGCCCGTCGCCCAGCACCACCCATTTCTGGCTGGTCAGGCCTTCCAGACCCACCGGACCGCGGGCGTGGATCTTGTCGGTGGAAATGCCGATCTCCGCGCCCAGGCCATATTCGAAGCCATCGGCAAAGCGGGTGGAGGCGTTGACCATGACCGAACTGGAGTCCACTTCACGCAGGAAGCGGCGCGCACGGGTGTAGTCTTCGGTCACAATCGCTTCGGTATGCTGCGAGCTGTAGCGGGCAATGTGGTCCAGCGCGCTGTCCAGATCGTGCACCAGCTTGATCGACAGAATCGGCGCCAGATATTCCTCGTACCAGTCTTCCTCGGTGGCGGCTTTCATCTCCGGTACGATGACGCGCGATGCCTCGCAGCCGCGCATTTCCACGCTCTTGGCGGTGTAGATTTCCGCCAGCTGCGGCAGCACCGTGTGGGCGATGCCGGCATGCACCAGCAGCGTTTCCATGGTGTTGCAGGTGCCGTAACGATGCGTTTTGGCATTGTCGGCAATGCGCACGGCCTTCGCCACGTCGGCCTTGTCGTCGATGTACACGTGGCAGACCCCGTGCAGGTGCTTGATGACCGGCACACGGGCTTCGCTGCTGATGCGTTCGATCAGGCCCTTGCCGCCGCGCGGCACGATCACGTCGACATAGTCCTTCATGGTGATGAGTTCGCCCACGGCAGCACGGTCGGTGGTTTCGATCACCTGCACCGCCGTTTCCGGCAAGCCGGCCGCTGCCAGGCCCTCGCGCACGCAGGCGGCGATGGTCTGGTTGGCGTGAAAGGCTTCCGAGCCGCCGCGCAGGATGGCGGCGTTGCCGGATTTCAGGCACAGGGCGGATGCGTCTGCCGTGACATTGGGGCGGGCCTCGTAAATAATGCCGATGACGCCCAGCGGCACGCGCATTTTGCCTACCTGGATACCGGAAGGGCGGTAATTCAGGTCGGTAATGGCGCCGATCGGGTCGGGCAGTGCGGCAATCTGTTCCAAGCCTTCAGCCATGGAGGCAACGGTCTTTTCCGTCAGCGTCAGGCGGTCGATCATGGCCGGTTCCAGGCTTTTGGCGCGCGCCTCGTCCAGATCCTTGGCATTGGCAGCCAGCAACTTGGCGCTGTCGCGGCGGATGGCGGCAGCCATGGCCAGCAGGGCGCTGTTCTTGGCGTTGGTGTCGGCCCGTGCCATGGCGCGGGCGGCATGGCGGGCTTTTTGCCCGACTTCCAGCATGTATTCGGAGATGTTCATAATCAATTCAATTCAGTTCTTTAACGAGTAGTTTGCCACGCGCCAGCGTCAATGTCAGCGCTTCCAGTCGCGCCCATGGCTCGCCGCTGCCGACGCCCTTGATGGCGCGGTCCACTTCGGTCAGCTGGGTGAGACAGTAATGCAGCGCTTTCAGGCTCAGGCGTGCCAGTGCTTTCTCATACAACGGTTTGCGCGAATCCCAGATGCGCAACTGCTGCCACAGCCCTGCGAGCGGCTGGCCAGCCTGCTGGGCAACTTTCAGGCGCGCCAGGGCACGCACATCGTCGGCCAGCTTCCATACCAGAATGGTGGGCGCAGTGCCTTCATCTTTCAAGCCGGTGAGCGTTTTGCCGGTGCGCGCCACATCACCCGCCAGGATGGCTTCGCTCAGCTTGTACACATCAAAACGCGCCACATCCAGCACGGCCGTTTCGACCTGGGCAAAGGCCAGCTTGCCGGCAGGCAACAGCAGGCCCAGTTTGCGGATTTCCTGTTCGGCGGCCAGCAGGTTGCCTTCCACCCGTTCGGTGAGGAATTGCAGCACATCGCGGTCGGCAAACTGCTGTTGGCGCGCCAGTCGCTGTTCGATCCATTGCGGCAGACGGTGGCGTTCGACCACCGGTATGGCGAGGCTCATACCGGCCTTGTCGAGCGCCTTGAACCAGACGCTGTTCTGGTTGGTTTTGTCGAGCTTGGGCAAGGTGATCAGCGTCAGCGTGTCGGCCGGCAGATTGGCGCAGTATTCCTGCAGCACCTTGCTGCCTTCGGTACCCGGCTTGCCGCCGGGAATACGCAGCTCGACGATACGCCGTTCGGCAAACAGCGACAGGCTGGCACCGCTGTGCAGCAGCTGCTGCCAGTCGAAACGGCCTTCCACGGTGAAAACTTCACGTTCCGTGTAGCCTTGCTGGCGGGCGGCCTGGCGCAGCTGGTCGACAGCCTCCAGCTGCAGCAGGGCTTCGTCGGAGTGGATGACGTAAAGCGGTGCAAGGCCCTGCTGCAGGTGGTTGGTCAGCTGGTCAGGACTGAGCTGCATCGGGTTTGAACGCGGACAGGCGACGCAACAACAGTTGCACGGCATCGTGCTGCATGTCGGTAAACATCATGCCTTCTTCGGCTTCCTTCGCCAGTACGTCGGCGTCGTTGAAGGTGATGTCGCGGTGCAGTTGCAGCGAAGCCGGCGGCGCAAGCGCAACGCCTTTGGCGTTACGCAGCTGATAGGTGATGGTGTAGCGCAGGCGGAACTCGCGCACGCGGCCATCGGCGCCAATGGACAGGATGTCCTTGAAGCGGCCTTCACCCAACAGAGCCAGAGTGGCCTCGGCTTCCTGTGGCGTATCCGTCAGGCGCGTATGGCTGGCGCTGCGGATGTTGCGCGACAGGTCGTTGACGAAGACGGAATTGCGATCGCCGTTGATGTACAGGCTGGCAAAGGGCAAATCAGCCGTGCCGCGCAGCTGGAAGCCGCAACCGGCCAGCAGGGCGGCCAGTAGCGTGACGGTGACGATATGCTTTAAGGTTTTCATGAGCTTAGCCTACCACGATATTGACCAGACGGCCCGGTACGACGATGACTTTTTTCACGTCTTTGCCGTCCAGGTGGGCGGCGACGGCTTCGCGAGCAAGCGATTCGAGTGCGGCGTTGTCAGCCTCTTTGGCAGCGGTGATCTTGCCGCGCAGCTTGCCGTTGACCTGCACCATCAGCTCGATTTCATCCTGCACCAAGGCGGCGGCATCGACGGCCGGCCAGCTTTGCTGCAGCAGGGTGGTGCCGGGGCGCAGTGCCGCCCACAGCGCGTGGGTGGCGTGCGGCACGATGGGCGACAGCAGCAGCACAGCGGTTTGCAGCACTTCCTGCGCCAGCGCGCGGCCGGCTGTATCGGTCAGGTCGGCTTTGCCGTAGGCATTCAGCAGTTCCATCACGGCGGCGATGGCGGTGTTGAACTGCTGGCGGCGGCCGTAATCGTCGGTCACGCGCTGGATGGTCTGGTGCAGCTGGAAGCGTAATTGCTTCTGCAGGGCGGACAGTTCGCCGCTCTTGTAGGCGTCCACCACACCGGCTTCGACGTGGTCATGGACGAATTTCCACAAACGCTTGAGGAAGCGGAAAGCGCCTTCCACGCCAGCATCGGACCATTCCAGCGACAGGTCGGGCGGGGCGGCGAACATCATGAACAGGCGCGAAGTGTCGGCGCCGTACTGTTCGATCATGGCCTGCGGGTCCACGCCGTTGTTCTTCGACTTGGACATTTTTTCCATGCCGCCAATTTCCACTGCTTTGCCATCGGCGCGCAGCACGGCCTTGACGATCTGACCCTTGGCATCTTTTTCAATGTCCACATCGGCCGGGTTGATCCAGTCTTTGCCGCCGTCCGGCAGGTTGCGGTAGTACGTCTCGGCCACCACCATGCCTTGGGTGAGCAGGTTCTTGAACGGTTCGTCGCCGGACACCAGGCCCTCGTCGCGCATCAGCTTGTGGAAGAAGCGGGCGTACAAGAGGTGCAAAATGGCGTGTTCGATACCACCGATGTACTGATCCACCGGCAGCCAGTAGTCGGACGCCTGCTTGTCCACCATGGCGCTGTCGCACTGCGGGCTGGCGTAGCGGGCGAAGTACCAGGAGCTTTCCACGAAGGTGTCCATGGTGTCGGTTTCACGCTTGGCCGGCTTGCCGCATTGCGGGCAGGTGGTGTTCACAAACTCCGGCAGGCGGGCCAGTGGGTTGCCGCGACCGTCCGGGATCACGTTTTCCGGCAGCACTACCGGCAGCTGCTCGGCCGGTACCGGCACGTCGCCGCAGCAGTCACAGTGAATGACGGGGATCGGGCAGCCCCAGTAGCGCTGGCGCGAGATACCCCAGTCGCGCAGGCGGAACTGGGTTTTGCGGCTGCCGTGTTCCTTTGCTTCCAGGTCGGCCACAATGACGTCAAAGGCAGCGGTAAAACCCAGGCCGTCGTATTTGCCGCAGTTGACCGTAGAAAGGCTGTCGTCCTTGTTGGCGTACCAGTCCTGCCATGCACAGGCATTGAAAGTGTTGTCGCCGGTCGCCGGCGCATAGACTTGCTCAATCGGCAGGCCGTATTGGTTGGCAAATTCGAAATCGCGTACATCATGTGCCGGCACGGCCATTACGGCACCCTCGCCGTAACCCCACAGCACGTAGTTGGCTACCCATACCGGCAGCTTGCGGCCGTTGAGCGGGTGAATGACGTACAGGCCGGTGGCCATGCCTTTCTTTTCCATGGTGGCCATGTCGGCCTCGGCCACCGAACCGGCCTTGCATTCGGCGATGAAGGCCTGCAGCGCCGGCTGGCCGGCAGCCGCCTGGGTGGCCAGCGGGTGCTCTGCCGCCACGGCCACGTAGGTGGCGCCCATCAGGGTGTCGGGGCGGGTCGAATAGACTTTCAGCTGGCCGGTCTGACCGATGCTTTCCAGATCGTAGTCGAACACGATATCGGCACCGTAGCTTTTGCCGATCCAGTTGCGCTGCATGGTTTTAACCTGCTCCGGCCAGCCTTCCAGCTGATCGAGGTCCTGCAGCAGTTCCTCGGCGTAGGCGGTGATGCGGAAGTAGTACATGGGGATTTCGCGCTTTTCCACCAGCGCGCCGGAGCGCCAGCCGCGTCCGTCGATCACCTGTTCGTTGGCCAGCACGGTCTGGTCCACCGGATCCCAGTTCACCACGCCGGATTTCTTGTAGATCAGGCCTTTCTTGAACAACTGGATGAACAGCCACTGCTCCCAGCGGTAGTAGTCCGGCTTGCAGGTGGCGACTTCGCGTTCCCAATCCACCGCCAGGCCAAGCGCTTTGAGCTGGCCTTTCATGTGTTCGATATTGGCGTAGGTCCATTCGGCCGGCGCCTTGCCCGATTTCAGCGCGGCGTTTTCCGCCGGCAGGCCAAAGGCGTCCCAGCCCATCGGTTGCAGCACGTTGTACCCCTGCAGGCGATGAAAGCGCGCCAGCACGTCGCCGATGGTGTAATTGCGCACATGGCCCATGTGCAGCTTGCCGGACGGGTAGGGGAACATCGACAGGCAGTAGTACTTGGGTTTGCCCGGTTGTTCGGCGGCGGCAAAGGCACGGGTGGACTCCCAGTCAGCCTGGGCTTGCGGTTCGATATCGGCGGGTTGGTATTGCGCGTGCATGGTTTATGAATTCGGGTTAAATCAAAACCTTGCATTATACCTTGTTGAGGGCGGGTATTGGGGAGTGGGAAACGGGAAGTTGGGGTGCAAACTCTGCGATAATCGCAATTTCGGCAACTAATTTTGGGAAAGCCATGCAAATGCAAAAGGTGACGTTTGAATTGACCGGCGAATACGTTGAATTGTGCAACCTGCTCAAACTGGCCGGGGTGGCCGATAGCGGCGGGCAGGGCAAGGCGCTGGTGGCGGACGACCAGGTCAAGGTCGACGGACGGCCGGAAAGCCGCAAGACGGCGAAGATTCGCGCCGGGCAGGTGGTTGAATGCCTGGGTGTACGGATTGAGGTGGTGGGTGGGTAGATAGTAGATAGTAGATAGTGGGAAGTGGGAAGTGGGAAGTGGGAAGTGGGAAGTGGGAAGTGGGAAGTGGGAAGTGGGAAGTGGGAAGTGGGAAGCGGCAAACAGTGAAAGACCAAATCCAAAATCCATCCTCCTGGCCCAACGAGGCCAGGGTCTCCCCGCCCACCGGGCGGGGACGGAAGGGGTGGGGATATTTGTTTGGGCTGAGATGCTCAAGGAATGTTGAGGGCCGGGCTCTGCCCGGTCTTGCCGGTCGCAGCTTTCAGCTGACCCCAGCCCAAGGTGACAAACCCCTGATTTTTTGGCTACAATAGCCGATTGATTTTTAACCTTTGTCTATATACCTGACTCTTGGGGAGTTGCCAGATGTCGAAGAAGCACCCAGTCGTAGCTGTGACCGGTTCATCCGGTGCGGGTACCACCACCGTTAAGCGCGCGTTTGAACACATTTTCCGTCGCGAAAACATCAACCCGGTTGTGATCGAAGGCGATAGCTTCCACAGCCTGAACCGCGTGGAATTCCGTGAAGCGGTGAAAAAAGCTGAAGCGGCCGGCAACAAGAACCTGTCCCACTTCGGTCCGGAAGCCAACCACTTCGACAAACTGGAAGAGCTGTTCAAGTCCTACGGCAAAAACGGCAAGGGCAAGAAGCGTTACTACCTGCATAGCGACGAAGAGGCCGCCGAACACAATGCCCGCCTGAAGACCAGCCTGAAGGCCGGCGAATTTACCCCGTGGGAAGACCTGCCGGGCGAATCCGACCTGCTGTTCTACGAAGGTCTGCACGGCCTGGTGAAGACCGACAAGATCGACGTGGCGCAGCACGTTGACCTGGGCGTGGGCGTGGTGCCTATCGTCAACCTGGAGTGGATTCAGAAGATCCACCGCGACAACAAGGAACGCGGTTACTCCGCCGAAGCGATCGTGGACACCATCCTGCGCCGCATGCCGGATTACGTGAACCACATTGCGCCGCAGTTCTCCCGTACCCACGTGAACTTCCAGCGCGTATCCACCGTGGATACCTCCAACCCGTTCATCGCGCGCGACATCCCGACGCCGGACGAGAGCTTCGTGGTGATCCGTTTCAGCGAACCGAAGGGCGTGGATTTCCCCTACCTGCTGAACATGGTGCCGGATTCCTTCATGTCCCGCCGCAATACCATCGTGGTGCCGGGCGGCAAGATGGGTTACGCCATGGAGCTGATCCTGACCCCGATGATTCATGACCTGATCGAAGGTCGCAGCAAGAAGTAAGCGCTGCCGGCTGTATAAGGAAAACCCCGCTGCGGCGGGGTTTTTTTATGGTTGTGCTACACTGGTCCTTACAGACATCATGGGGAAAGCCATGTCAAATTCATCCGATCCGATTACGCTGATGGGCAGCTCTGCTCGCAATCCCGACCTGAACTGGAGCCAGGTACGCGAGACGATATTGATGCTGGAGCTGGCCATCGCCCAGATCGATGTGGCTTTGCGTGACAGCGACGGGTCGGTTTCGGTTTTGACCAACACGTTTACCGAGATGATGGGCTACATGAGCGATATCCAGGAAGAAATCGCCAAACTGCCGGAAGAGGGCGAGAGCAAGCACATCAAGGAGCGCGTGACCCGTTATGGCCACAGCGTGTCCACCATGATGCAGGAGTCCATCGTGGCGTTCCAGTTTTACGACAAGCTGACCCAGCGGCTCAACCATGTGGGTTTGAGCGTGAAACACCTGTCCAGCCTGATTGCCGAGCCGGCCAAACTGTACAACCCGACTGAATGGGTCAAGCTGCAGGATGAGATTCGCGGCAAATACACCATGGCGGAAGAGGTGCTGATGTTCGATGCCATCATGGCAGGCGGTTCGGTGGAGGAGGCGCTGGCCAAATACCGTGCGGCGCTGGAGGAGAGCAAGAAAAAGCTGCAGGACATCGAGCTGTTCTAGTGCTGCCGTGTTGGGTATCCCCGACAAACGACAAGTTAAATTGATTGGTATGCGTTATCCCCCTGTCCCGGCTTGCCACGGGTAGGGCGGCATGGTAGTTTTCCTTCGTTGCAAATAACAAATCGCGTGGCATAACGGCTGTGCCGGACGCGGCGAATAATAGACGGCTCCCGACCTTTCCATCGCTTTTCTGTTGCAGGGCTGCAGGGCTGCATTCGCCCGGCAGGGAGGTGGCGTCGGCGGCAAACCACAACGTTTCCAAGGATAAAACAGATGACCCAGCGTCCCGCCTATATTTACACCGGTGGTTCTGTCGTAATGCATTCGCCGCTCGCGCTGAAACGCGCCAGCATGTACGGTTTCTTTCTCAAGGGGCAGTTGCCCCAGCTGCAGCAAACGGTTGATTCGGCATTGAACCAGGTGGCGGCAAGCCGGATGGAGTTCAAGGTGCTGTCGCCCTATGTCATGACCACGTTCACCCGCATCGCGCACGCCAATTCCACCACGCCGGTGGACGAGAACAAGGGCTGGATTACCGAAATCGACATCATCACCTGGGTCATGGTCGGCCGGCTGGATAAGGCGGGCAAGGTTGAATATGTCTATTGGTATCCCTGTCATGTGTTCGTCGACAATGCCATGGCGCTGATCAACGGGCGCGAACTGTATGGCTACCCCAAATATCTGTGCCAATACGAAATTCCGCAGGATGGCGCGGAGCCTTTGCGCTGTTCCGTCGCGGCCGAGGGTTTCCAGCCGTTTGGCGAGAGCACGCAAATTGCCCTGCACCCCTTGCTCGAAATCAATGCGGGCAAGAAGCTCAATCCGCACAAGCCGCTGCAAAACTTCCTGGAGTTTCTCGCCGAGGCGCTGGAATTGCTGGCATCCATGCCGGATTTTCTCGATCTGGATGCGGCTGGCTGGGCCGATATTCTTTCCCTGCTGAGCAACCCGCGCACCGATCAGATTTTCCTCAAGCAATTCCCCGATTCCGCCGGCGAAAAGGCCGTCTACCAGGCCATTGTGACGGCTCCGGCAGAAGTCAATGCATTCCATAGCGGCGCATTGCTGGGTTACGACTACACGGCGACCCTGCACTCGTTCGCCAGCTTCCCGCTGGATCAGACGCTGGGATTGCCGCTGGGCGATTCGCCGGCCATTCTGCCGTTCAACCTGCAATTCGACTTTACCGTGATGCAAGGCGAGGAACTGGTCGACAACTCGCAGATCCAGCCGGAAAAAATCGCCATCCTGGGCGGCGGTGTGGGTTCCATGACCGCGGCGTACTACCTCACCAGCCAGCCGGGCTGGCAAAACAACTACGATCTTACGGTTTACCAGATGGGCTGGCGGATCGGCGGCAAAGGTGCGAGCGGACGCAATGCCGAATATGGTCAAAGGATTGAGGAGCACGGCCTGCATATCTGGTTCGGTTTCTATGAAAACGCTTTTGCCATGATCAAGGAGGCTTATGCGGCCTTGGGCCGGCCGGCAGGAGCCCCTCTGGCGACCTGGGAGGATGCCTTCAAACCGCACGATTTCATTGTCATCAGCGAGCTGATCGAGCAGCAATGGAAAATGTGGGGGATGGATTTCCCCATCCTGCCGGGTACGCCAGGTGATGGCGAGGAAGCGCTCACTTTGTGGCAAATGGTGGTGGCCGTGTGGGGCTGGGTGAAAAAATGGCTGGGTGACATCAAGGCGAATCATCTGACCGAACCGGCCCATCTGCGGTTGTCGGCCCCCGGTGAGCATGCCGATTGGCTGCATCGCCTGGCGGACGAAGTGAAGCGGGATGTCGACGAGCTGGGCGGCGATATCGTCAATTTGAGCCATGATCTGCATATCCTTGCCGGCGACCTGGCGGATATTGCCGTTGATCACAGCGGTATCAAGCGCGGCTTGCTGCATGCGGCGGTGAAAGACGTCAAGCAATGGCTGGACGCCGCGGTGCTGCTGCAAACCGCGGGCAACGACGAGTTGCGGCGCTTGTATATCTGCGTCGACCTGGGCGTGACGGTGCTGTCGGGTATGGCGGAAGACGGCGTGTTTGAGAGCGGTTTTGACGTGATCAACGACACCGATTTCCGCGCCTGGCTGCTCAAGCACGGGGCAAATCCGTTAACCGCCGATTCGGGGCCGGTGCGCGGCTTCTACGATCTGGTGTTCGCCTATGAGAACGGGCATTACGACAAGCCCAATGCCGAAGCGGGTACTTTGCTGCGAGCCATGATGCGCATCGGTTTCTGCTACAAGCACAGCATCATGTACAAGATGCAGGCCGGCATGGGCGACACGATCTTTACGCCGCTGTATGAGGTGCTCAAGTCGCGCGGCGTGAAATTCAAGTATTTCCACAAAGTGGAAGAGCTGCTGCCGGAGGGTGATGAAGTGGGCGAGATTCGCCTGACGCAGCAGGTCGCGCTGAAGCATGACGGCGAATACCGGCCTCTGGTTGACGTGAAAGGGCTGCCGTGCTGGCCGAGCGAACCCTTGTACGACCAGATCGACGCCGGGCAGGCCGCTTTGCTGCAGGCGAATAATGTCAATCTTGAGTCCAGCTGGAGCAACTGGCCCCAGCTGTATCAGCAGCAATTCGGTCAGCCGCTGCCGCAGATCAGCCTGAAAAAGGGCCGCGATTTCGATCGCGTGGTGTTCGGCATTTCCGTCGCGGCGCTGCCGCAGCTCTGCTCCAAACTGGTGGCGCAAAGCCCGGCATTGCAGCATGTGGTCCAGCACGTGCAGGCCGTGCCGACCCAAGCCTATCAGGTTTGGCTTGACCAGGACTTGGCGCAGATGGGCTGGACCGATCAGCCGGAAGGCCAGCAGCCGGTGCTTAGCGCATTCAGTGAGCCGTACGACACCTGGGCGCCGATGGATCAGCTGTTGTGCCGGGAGGATTGGCCGGCCGGCTTGGAGCCGAAGAATGTGTCGTATTTCTGCAGCGCCTTCCCGGTTGACGGTTACCCGCCCGTCAGCGATCATGCTTTTCCGCAAACATGTGCCGAACAGGCCAAGCAGGGGGCCATTGATATGCTCAACCAGCGCATCAATGCGCTCTGGCCGAATGCGGACGCGATGGGCGGCTTTAAATGGGATTGGTTGATCGATCCGAACAGTGGCAAGGGTCAGGCGCGATTTGACAGCCAGTATTGGCGGGCCAATGTGGACCCGTCCGAACGCTATGTATTGTCCGTGGTCAACAGCACGAAACACCGGATCGCAACGGATGGGACCGGTTTTAAAAATCTGTTCATGACCGGCGACTGGATCAAGACGGGCATCAATGCGGGTTGTGTCGAAGCCGCCGTCATGGCGGGGATGCAAACTTCCAGGGCGATGACGGGTTTCCCGGCAGTGATCAAGGGCGAGAGCGATTTCTGAGCCGGGTGCCGGTCTTGCTTCCCGGTCAGGTCTGTGCGGGGGCGGCGGTGTCCGATTGCAATCGGTTGGGCCGCCGCGACAGCTTGTGTTCATACATCAATTTGTCCGCCTGGGTATACATGTCGTTCAGCGACATGCTGCTGCCGGCATAGGCAACGCCGAAGCTGACGCCGGTTTCGCTGAAGCCGGCTTGCCAGAGGTTCTTCTCGATGCGTTTCAGCCCGTTGCACAGGCATGTTTCTTCATCTCTATTGGCCAGGATGGTGAATTCGTCGCCACCCAGACGGTAGAATGAAACCCCCGGGTTTGCCAGTTTTTCCAGTTCGCGGGTGAACAGGCATAACAGTTCATCGCCGCGCGCGTGGCCGTATTTGTCATTGATCTTTTTCAGCCCGTCCAAATCGATCAGGAACAGAATCAATTCGCAGTCGGTGTCCGGTTTCTGTTCCAGGACTTTCTCCGCCAGGTCCAGATCGAATGCATGCCGATTGAGAATGCCGGTCAGGTGATCCGTGCGGGCGACTTTCATCATGGAATAGAAGCGCTGCAGGGCATGATCCTTCTCGCCCGCCAGCCGGCGAATCTTGTCGGCCAGGGCAAAAGCCAGCAGGATCGCATCCAGCGTGCCGCCCAGCAGGGTGAACAATTCCGGATTGGGCACCAGACTGGGCATGAGTCCAACGTTGGCCGGCAGGATGATCAGACCGGGGATGAGCAGCGCCATGAATGCCAGGACGAAATAGCGTGCCGGCCGGAAGCCGCTGCGCAGGGCGACGATACCGCAAGCCAGCGCAATGAACAGCCACAGGCTGATGGCAACCGTGGCCAGCATATGCGCGTACGGCAGCAGAATAAAGCAGCTGGGCAGCAGCGCCAGCGGCAGAATCAGGTTGATCCGGCTGAGTTTTGCCAGGGCGGGGAAATGCTGCGGCAGATCAAGGAAGCGTATATAGAACAACGTGTTGAAAACGGGCAGCAGGAAAAACGGCACATAGTGGAAGTGCAGATCATGCCAGCCGAACAGATCGGCGGGCAGCTGGAAAGTCAGTGCCCAGCCGGCGAAATAGGTGACCAGATAGATGGCGTAATAAAAATGCGCCTTGTCGTGGTGAATGGTGTAAATGAACAGATTGTACAGCGCCAGCGTCAGCAGGGCGCCGAAGGCCGCCAGAGCCAGCACGTTCTCCAGCAGGACATGCTGGCGATAGGCCGCCAGGGTTCGCACCATCAGTGCCGGAGTGGCGGCATAGTAAGGGCTTTCCACCCGCATCAGGACGAACGCGCCTTGATGCGCCGGGATGACCATGTCCTTGCCGTAGTGCAGCATGTAGTCGTGCTGCGCCACATAACCCGAGTCATAGTGCTGCACTGCGCCGTTGCGGGTGTAAATATAGGTCGAAACCCGTTCAATCAATCGGCCGTCCGGATCAATCACCCAGTTGTCGTTGTCTGTCGGATTATGCACCGGCGCATAAAGCCAGTAGGCGCCGCCGAACAGACTGATTTTGTCCGCGGGTTTAAGCTGGTCGAGCCAGCCGGGCAGGTCGGCGGTTGACGAAGGGGCTTTTTCCGGGCCCGCATGAAAGAGCTTCGCATGCGGGAAAAGCGCGACGGCCTGTTCGGTGGAGAGCGCAGTGGCGGCTGTGTCGGCAAAGGACAGGGCAGACAGGCAGAGCGTCAGGAAAAACAGAATGAATATCTGTTTTGTGTTAGCGCGCCATGACACGTGTCGTCCCCTGTTTGCTTGCGTCTATTTTGCTAGATTTGTTCTAAATGTTTGCCACAATAATACTGCAAATCTTTTTGCAGACAATGACTATTTGCACTTTTTTTAATTTGTACCTTTTGTGAGGCGGCTGTGCGGCTTGTGCATTTCTTCGCTTCGTGACTGCAGCTGTGAGTTTGCGGGCAGGTACTGTCTGCCCGTAGGGCAATCAGCTTTTTTCAATCGGCAAACCTTCGGCGTCCCACACATCCATTCCGCCGGACAGGCTGTAGGCTCCGGTAAAGCCCATGTGGCGCAGGGTGGCGCAGGCCATGGCGCTGCGCGCGCCGCTGGCGCAGTACAGCAGCAGGGTTTGTTCACGTGCGTTGCACAGGCGTTCGTCGCGGTGTTTGTTGCCGCATTCGGCCGCCGCTTCGAGGATGCCGCGCGGTACGTG
Source organism: Pseudomonadota bacterium (assembly GCA_021851875.1). GTDB lineage: Bacteria > Pseudomonadota > Gammaproteobacteria > Burkholderiales > JAJZQI01 > JAJZQI01. The sequence continues at coordinate 32,378 of JAJZQI010000013.1, forward strand.
GATGGCGCCTGGCAGATGGCCGGCGGCATATTCGTCGGCTTCGCGCACGTCCACCACCAGCATGCCGCCCTCTTCGATGCGTTCATGCGCGGTTTCCGCGTCCCATTCCTCGATTTGCGCCCGCGCTTCGCGGATGAAGTCGCCCAGGGTTTTGGCCATGACGTATAATCCTTAGCAATCTAACAAGCAGCCATTTTAGCACTTCCCATGAGCGAATCCCTTCTGGCCGGGCTGAACCCGGAACAGCGCGCGGCGGTGACGCTGCCGCACGAGTCGGCGCTGGTTCTTGCCGGCGCCGGCAGCGGCAAGACGCGTGTGCTGACCACCCGCATCGCCTACCTGATCCAGACGCATCAGGCCAGCCCGCACAATATCCTGGCGGTGACCTTTACCAACAAGGCCGCCAAGGAAATGCTCACGCGCCTGGCGGCCATGCTGCCGATCAACGTGTCGGGCATGTGGATCGGCACGTTCCATGGCCTGTGTAACCGTCTGCTGCGCACGCACTACCGCGACGCCAGTCTGCCGCAGCTGTTTCAGATTCTCGACTCGCAGGATCAGCAGGCGGCCATCAAACGCTTGATGAAGTCGCTCAATATCGACGACGAGAAATACCCGCCCAAGACGGTGCAGAACTTTATCAATTCGAACAAGGAAGCCGGTCATCGCGCAGGGGATTTGTCGGCACACGATCCGTTCACGCGCCGCCTGATCGAGCTGTTCGCCGCTTACGACGAGCAGTGCCAGCGCGAGGGCGTGGTGGATTTTGCCGAACTGTTGCTGCGCAGTTACGAACTGCTGAGCCGCAACGAGGCCTTGCGCGAGCACTACAGAAACCGGTTCACTCATATTCTGGTGGACGAGTTTCAGGACACCAACCGCCTGCAATACCGCTGGCTGCATCTCTTGGCCGGCCCGCAGGCGGCGGTGTTCGCCGTGGGCGACGACGACCAGTCGATCTATGCCTTCCGCGGCGCCAATGTGGGCAATATGCGCGAGTTCGAGCGCGACTTCAATGCCCGCCAGATCATCCGGCTGGAGCAAAATTACCGCTCCCATGGGCATATCCTCAATGCCGCCAATGCCCTGATCAAGCAGAACAGCGAGCGGCTGGGCAAGAATCTGTGGACATCCGAGGGCGAAGGCGAGCCGATTCGCGTGTTCGAGGCAGCCAGCGACAACGAGGAAGCCGATTTCATCGTCGACGAGGTGAAGAGCCTGCAGCGCGAGGAGGGCATCAACCTGTCCGACGTGGCCCTGCTGTACCGTTCCAACGCTCAGTCGCGGGTGCTGGAACACAAACTGTTCAACGCCGGCATCCCCTATCGCGTGTACGGCGGCTTGCGCTTTTTTGAGCGGCAGGAAATCAAGCACGCGCTGGCTTACCTGCGCCTGATCGCCAACCAAAACGACGATGGCGCTTTCTTGCGGGTGGTGAATTTCCCGCCGCGCGGTATCGGTGCGCGCACCATCGAGAACCTGCAGGATGCCGCCCAGGCGGCGGGGGTGTCGCTGTGGCAGGCGGCCGGCGGCGGGGCGGTGGGCGGGCGCGGCGGCGCCAGCCTGCAGGTGTTCGTACGCCTGATTGCGCAGGCCAAAGAAGTCACCCAGGGCTTGCCGTTGGCCGAGCTGGTCGAGCACGTGTTGGCGGTGTCCACCCTGATCGAGCATTACGAGGCGAGCAAAGGCGAGGCCGAACGGGTGGAAAACCTGAACGAACTGGTCAATGCGGCCGCTGCGTTCGAGCAGGAGGTCCGGCAGGAAGAAGAGATCGAGGGGCTGGCCGGATTCTTGTCGCACGCTTCGCTGGAGGCGGGCGAGCACCAGGCCGGCAGCGGGCAGGAGGCCTTGCAGCTGATGACCGTGCATGCCGCCAAGGGACTGGAGTTTTACGCCGTGTTCGTCAGCGGGCTGGAAGAGGGGCTGTTCCCGCACGACCAGAGTTTCAACGATGCCGACGGTATCCAGGAAGAGCGCCGGCTGATGTATGTGGCGATTACCCGCGCGCGGCGGCGTTTGTACCTCACCCATGCGCAGAGCCGCATGCTGCATGGGCAGGTGCGCTACGGCCTGGCTTCGCGCTTCCTCGACGAATTGCCGGCCAATGTGCTCAAGGCGGTCGGCGGCCGTTCACGCCCAACGGGCTCATCGTGGAACGGCGGCTGGAATGAGGGCTGGCGCACTAACAGTCGCAGTTATGATGAACCGGCCCAACCGGCTTTCCGCCCCAAGAACGACACGCCGGTGTCGGGCGGCTTTCATATCGGCCAGAGCGTCAGTCATGCCAAATTCGGCACCGGCGTGGTGATCGGCAGCGAAGGTTATGGCGACGACGTGCGGCTGCAGATCAAATTCGCCGTGGGCGCCAAGTGGCTATCGCTCAAATACGCCAAGCTCGAACCGGCTTAATTGCCTTGCCGGACGGGCTCCTTGCTCGGCCGCTCAATGGCGCGAGTCGTTGAAATAATAAGTTATGCGGACATGTGCCGCGCATCCGCCCGGCTGATTTGTTCCAGTATGAAATAGCCTTATCGGCCCGCCTCACACTGCAGGAAGGGGCCGCTTGAGATACGGTCACGCCCCTCCTGTTTCGACTGGTAAAGCAGCCGATCGGCCGAGGCAATCAGGGCGTCCAGCGTTTCGTGGTCGACCTCTTTTTGCGCCACGCCAAAACTGGCCGTGACAGACGTTTCTCCATTCGCATGCGGAATACGCAGCTGGGCAATGCCCTTGCGCAGTCTGTGCGCCAGCTGGAGCGCTTCGTCCGGGCTGGTTTCCGGCAGGAACACGATGAATTCCTCTCCGCCCCAGCGCGCCAATACATCGGACTGGCGTACGGACGCCTGGAGCAGGCGGGCAATGGCGACCAGCACCTTGTCGCCGTGGGCATGCCCCAGCGTGTCGTTGATGTGTTTGAACCAGTCGATGTCGATCAACATGACCGACATGCACCGCTTCGTGCGTTGCGCCGTGCTCCAGGGCGCGGCGGTCTTGTCGTAAAACGCCCGCCGGTTGTTGAGGCCCGTCAGCGGATCTTTCTGCGCCAGCTGTTCCGCTTTTGCCCGTTCCTCCTGGCCGACGCGGAACTGGTAGGCCAGTGCCAACGCCAGCAGGGTGGCGTCCAGCAGCATACCGATTTCGACGGCATGATAGGTCCAGCCGCTAAACGGAATGAAGCCCCAGACGGACAGGGTGGTCAGCATCGCGCCGACCATCGCCGCCAGTGCTGCAATCAGGAAATAGCGCGCCGGCTTGTGCCCGGCACGCACGGCAACGATACCGAGCGCCAGCATGATGAAGGAAAAGAGAAATACGAACACGAAGGAGACCAGCAGAGCATAGAGCTGGCTGTGGAACAGCACCGTTGCGGCCATCAGCAGGCCGGATGCGGCGCCGTAACGAACCAGGCCGCGATGGATGCGCGGAAAGTTTTCCTGCGTGTCGAGAAAGCGGCTGGCGAACACCAGGCCGCTGAGCGCGTAGGTGTAGATGAGCAGGGGGTGCGACCACAGCTGCCATTTGACCGAGTCCGGCCAGATCCAGGCAAAGCCGTGGCCGGTATAGGTGACGTTCATGCTGATGAACATCGCCAGATAAAGCGCGTAAAAGAGGAAACGCAGGCTGCCGAGGCTGAAAAACAGCATGGCGTTGTAAGCCATCAGCGCGATCAGAAAGCCGTAGATCAGGCCGTAGGCGTATTCCTGCTTGGATTCGCGCTGGCGCGCCTCGTCCTGTGTCAGCAGGTAAAGCGGTACCACCATGGGGTCGGGAGTGGCGATGCGGAAGTAAATATCGCTTTGGCCCGGTGCGAAAGTGTATTCCAGCGTGAAGAAGCGGCTCGGAATGGGACGGCGGGAGAAAGGCTGGCCGTCGCCAAGATGATAGACGGCCTGCGCTTTGCCGTTGCGGGAAAAGTAAACGTCGATTGCGTCGAGCCAGGAGTTTTCCAGCACCAGGCGGCGCGTCAGCGGCAAGGCCGTCGGGTTTTGCACCGCAAGATGCAGCCAGACGGGCTTGGCTCCGATGCCGAAATCCGGCACGGTGGCCTGGGTCGGCGAGAATTGGCCGTTTTGATAGAGCGTTTCGGCCTGGGCGAGCGAAAGAGGAGGCCCCTGCTCCTGCCAGTAAGCAGTATACAAACCGAGCGGGCGCTCCAGTGTCAGGGTCAGAGAAAGCGGCGCGGCGCCGGCTGGGGTGACCCAGGCCAGCAGAAAAAGCGCAATCCAGCTGATGAGGGCGCGCATCTTCATGGATCGAGAGCGTGCGCCGGACCGGCCGGGGCAGGATTCGGCGCGCTCGACGGGACCGGCAGACGGCCGGACGCACGGCTTGACCGGTGCAGCCTATTCCATTTGCGCAGATTCAGCAGCATCGTCTTTGTGGAATACATCGAGGAAGCTGCCGTAAATGCTGCCGACCAGTAGTGCCATGAAGAAAAATACGATGGGGAAGGTCAGCAGCGGAGCAAGGAATTCCGCCGCCGTTGTTCCCAGCGTCCCGGCGATCAATTGGACGAACAAGCCCAGCGCCAGCGACAGCAGGAAGTCCGCCAGCAGCAGCACTAGGCCGTAGAGCAGAAACGGCCAGGTATTGCTGACACATGCCCGCAGCGAGTACAGCATGGCCAGGCCGGGCGGGACGCCGTCAAACAGCACCAGCGCGGGAGCAAACCAGGACCCCATCAGCACCGGCAGCAGCAGGACGGTTCCCACCAGTGCCGGCAGCATGAGTTTTTCCGTCACGGCTTCCATCAACACCTGCGTGTCGCTGGCGTTAGAGGCCATGATTTCCTGCAGGGCGGTAAAATCGTCATGCCAGATCGTCAGCAGCAGCATGAATACGAACAGGGTCAAGGTGAGCGTCAAGAGGCCCAGTCGCGCCAAGGGCGCCGGACGGCTTTTGAAACCGGCGAAAAGATGCTGAATTTCCAGTTCGCCGTCTTCAATCTGCTTCTTGGCGCCGAGCAGCAGGCCGGCTTGCCAAATCGGCCAGGTGACGAAAAAAACCAGCGCGCCCAGCAAGGGCACGGCCAGGGTAAAGATGTTGATGAAGAAAAGCGCGGCCATCAGCGACAGCCACAAGGCCGGGTTGCCGCGAAACAGGCGCCAGCCATCGTGGAACCATTTCCAGCCGTACAGTGGGTTGCGTCGTTGCCAGGGGAATGTATTCATTAGATTGTTGTTAGACCCAAATTCGCTTGAGTTCGTTCTCGGCGGCAATGTGGCCGGCGAGAATGCGCTGGAAATGCCCGGGGTCCTTGGCATGCGTCTGTTCGCCCGGGCGCGGGAAGTGCAGGTCGTACAGCCGGCTCATCCAGAAACGCAGCGCGCCGGCGCGCAGCATCACCGGCCAGGCGCCGCGTTCGATCGGACTGAGCGGCCGCACGGCGTGGTAGGCCTTGAGCAGGGCCAGCATGCGCTCGCGGTCGAGCACGCCGCTGGCGTCCATGCACCAGTCGTTGACGGTGATGGCCACGTCGTACAGCCAGGCATCGTTGCAGGCAAAGTAAAAATCGATCACGCCTGCCAGACGGTCGCCGTCGAACAGGGCGTTGTCGCGGAACAGGTCGGCATGAATGACGCCGCGCGGCAGGTCCTGGAAGCGGAACAACGCCTGGTAGCGCAGTTCTTCCCTGAGCATGGCGGCGTCGGCGTCGTCCATATGCGACAGCACGTCCGGCGCGGTCTCTTTCCACCATTTCGGGCCGCGCGGGTTGTCCATGCTGGCGGGGTAGCTTTTGCCGGCCAGATGGATGCTGGCGAGCATCTCGCCGACCGCGGCGCAGTGGGCCACACTCGTCTGCTCGACCGATTTGCCGCTCAGGCGCGACACGAGGCAGGCGGGTTTGCCGTTCAGTTGCAGCAGGCGCCAGCCTTCCAGCGAGGCAACCGGGCCGGGGCAGGGAATGCCGTGCTCGGCCAGGTGCGCCATCAAATTGATGTAGTAGGGCAACTCGTCGGCGGTCAGCTTTTCAAACAGGGTCAGCACATAACGGCCGTGCTGGGTGTCGACGAAGTAGTTGGTGTTCTCGATGCCGGCGCTGATGCCCTGGAAATCAAGCAGTTCACCTACGGCAAACTGCTTGAGCCAGACAGTCAGTTCGTCACGGCTGACGGTAGTAAAAACAGACATGAATCAGAGTCTAGAAGCTGTGAATAACCCAAAGTGGAACACGCACGCCGGAATCGGTGCTTTCCTGGCGGCTGAATTTGCCGTCGCCCTTTTCGTCGACCAGGTAGTAGGGCTTGCCGTGTGAGGGCGTGACCTTGATCATGTAGACGCGGCCGTGAATTTTGTATTCCTCGTGTTTCTCGCCCTTTTGCTCGGTAATGGTGATCTCGGGCTCGAAGTTGGGATCATCGCTTACGCCGGCCGGCAGGGCGGGCGGTGCCGGTACATCGGCGGGAGCGGGTTTGGCTGCCGGGGTGTCGGCCAGGGCCGAGCAGGACAGAAGCAACAGGGCAATCAGGGAGAGGCGGCGCATAGGGGTTTTCCTTGCTTTACAGGCCAAGCTGAATTTCGCGTTCGCGAGCGGAGGGCTCGAAACCGCGGGTTTCGTAATGTTTGAAGATGGCGTTGACCACTTCATCCGGGTTGTCGATCACCTGAATCAGGTTCAGGTCCTTCGGGTCGATCATGCCCTCGATCACCAGCACGTTGCGGAACCAGTCGATCAAGCCGTTCCAGAATTCCGAGGCCACCAGGATGATGGGGATTTTGCGCGTCTTGCCGGTCTGCACCAGCGTCAGGGCTTCCATCAGTTCGTCCATGGTGCCGAAGCCGCCGGGCATCACCACGTAGGCCGAGGCGAATTTGACGAACATGACCTTGCGCGCGAAAAAGTGGCGGAAGGTCTGGCTGATGTCCTGGTAGGGATTGGAATGCTGTTCGTGCGACAGCTGAATATTCAGGCCCACGCTGGGCGAATTGCCGAAATAGGCGCCGCGGTTGGCCGCTTCCATGATGCCGGGGCCGCCGCCGGAAATGACTGCGAAGCCTGCATCGGACAGCTTGCGGGCGATTTTTTCGGTGAGTTCGTAATAGGGGTGGCCGATCGGCGTGCGGGCGCTACCGAAAATGCTGACGGCCGGCTGGATCGCCTGCAGACGCTCCGTCGATTCGACGAATTCTGCCATAATCTCGAAAACACGCCAAGACTCGCGGGCCGAATAGGCCGACTGCGAGACGCGTTCCGGATCGCTGATCTGGGGTATTTTATCAGCCGAGCTCATAGGAAAAACAATGCAAACCTTGTTGTTGGTGGATGGTTCTTCTTACCTGTACCGCGCTTATCACGCCTTGCCGGATCTGCGTAACCACGCCAACGAGCCGACCGGGGCCATCTATGGCGTGCTCAACATGCTGCGCCGACTTGCCAAAGACCACACTGCAGATTATAGCGCGTGCGTGTTCGACGCAAAAGGTAAAACCTTCCGCGACGACTGGTATCCGGAATACAAGGCCCACCGTCCGCCCATGCCGGACGACCTTTCCTGCCAAATCGCCCCCCTGCACGAGGCCATTCGCGCCATGGGCTGGCCGCTGCTGATGGTGGAGGGCGTGGAAGCCGACGACGTGATCGGCACGCTGGCGCGCCGGGCGGCCGAACAGGGCTGGCACACCATCATTTCCACCGGCGACAAGGACCTGGCGCAGCTGGTGAACGACAGGGTCAAGCTGGTCAACACCATGACCAACGAGACGCTCGATATTCCCGGCGTGAAAAACAAGTTCGGCGTGCCGCCGGAAGGCATTGTCGATTACCTGACGCTGATCGGCGACGCGGTCGACAATGTGCCGGGGGTGGAAAAATGCGGTCCGAAAACAGCGCTGAAGTGGCTGGAAGCCTATGGCACGCTGGACAACCTGATCGCCCACGCAGATGAAATCAGCGGCAAGGTCGGCGAAAACCTGCGCGCCGCGCTCGACTGGCTGCCGCAGGGGCGCCGCTTGATCACGGTGAAGACCGATGTGGCCGATCTGCCGCCGCTCGACGATCTGAAATTTACCCAGATAGACAGACCCCATCTGGCCGAGTTTTTCAATCACTACGACTTCAAGACCTGGCGCGAGGAATTGGGCGAGGTTGCCGGCGCGGCCGCGCCGGCCGCACCCACGCCAGAACGGCATTACCACCAGATCACCCGCATGGCCGAACTGGACACTTGGGTGGAAAAACTCAAATCAGCCGGCGCATTCGTGTTTGACACCGAAACCACCAGCCTGGACGAGATGCAGGCGCGGCTGGTCGGCCTGTCCTTTGCCATCGAACCGCACGAAGCCATTTATATTCCGCTTAACCACCGTTACCCGGGCGCGCCGGAGCAGCTCGACCAAGACGCGGTGCTGGCGAAGCTGGCGCCACTGTTCGCCGACCCAACCATCAAGAAAATCGGCCAGAACCTCAAGTACGACCTGCATGTGCTGGCCAACCACGGCATCACGGTCAACGGTCTGGGACACGATACCCTGCTGGAATCCTACGTGCTGGAATCGCACAAGACGCACGACATGGACAGTCTGGCGGCTCGCCATCTGGGCGTGAAGACCATCACCTACGAGGAAATCGCCGGCAAGGGCGCGCAGCAGATCGGTTTCGATCAGGTGGATGTGGACACGGCCACCACCTATTCGGCGGAAGACTCCGACATCACCCTTCAATTACATCAAGCCCTGTGGCCGCAAATCGAGCAGGACGAGGCGTTGAAGCGCGTCTACAGCACCATCGAACTGCCGCTGGTGCCGGTGCTGCTGGCCATCGAACGGCAGGGCGTGCTGCTGGATACCGCCGTTTTGGCGAAACAGAGCCAGGCATTGGGCGAGCGCCTGTTGCAACTGGAGCAGGAGGCTTATGAACTGGCCGGCCAGCCGTTCAACCTCAATTCGCCCAAGCAGATCCAGGAAATTTTATTTGAACGGCAGGGCCTGCCGGTGATCAAGAAGACCCCCGGCGGCGCGCCGTCCACCGACGAGGAGGTACTGCAGCAGCTGGCGCTGGATTATCCGCTGCCGAAAGTGCTGCTGGAGTCGCGCAGCCTGTCCAAGCTCAAGTCCACCTATACCGACAAACTGCCGCGCATGGTCAATCCCGCCACGGGCCGGGTGCACACGCGTTTTTCCCAGGCGGTAGCGGTCACCGGCCGGCTGTCCAGTTCCGATCCGAATTTGCAGAACATTCCCGTGCGCACGGTGGAAGGCCGCCGTATTCGCGAGGCCTTCATTGCGCCGCCGGGCTGGCAGCTGGTGTCGGCGGATTATTCGCAGATCGAGCTGCGCATCATGGCGCACATTTCCGGCGACGCCAATCTGATCCGCGCCTTTGCCGCGGGCGAGGACGTGCACCGTGCCACGGCGGCGGAAATTTTCAGCGTCACCCCGCTGGAAGTGGATGCCGAGCAGCGCCGCGTCGCCAAAGTGATCAATTTCGGCCTCATCTACGGCATGAGCGCCTTCGGCCTGGTGCGTGAACTGGGCATTACCCGCGCTGCCGCGCAGCAGTACATCGACCGCTATTTCGAGCGCTATCCCGGCGTGGCCGCCTACATGCAGCGCACCCGCGAGGAAGCGAAAACGCGCGGCTACGTGGAAACGGTATTCGGCCGCCGCCTGTGGCTGCCGGACATTGTCGGCAAAAACGGCGCCAAGCGTCAGGCCGCCGAGCGCGCCGCCATCAACGCCCCCATGCAGGGCACGGCCGCCGACCTGATCAAACTGTCGATGATTGCCGTGCAGAACTGGCTGGAAAAGTCGGGCATGCAGACCCGCCTGGTGCTGCAGGTGCATGATGAACTGGTGCTGGAAGCGCCACAGAGCGAATTGGCAACGGTGATGAAGGAAGTGCCCCGTCTTATGGCGGGTGTGGCGCAGTTGCAGGTGCCGTTGCTGGCGGAAATCGGTAGCGGCAACAACTGGGGCGAGGCGCATTAGAAGATTGGCTGTCCTCTTGTTTCTCGAAGTCCCCACTCCTTCCGTTCCCGCCCGGTGCCGAGGCGCTTGAAGTAGTGGGCCTATACACCCGGGTTCAATTCGTGCAATCAAGCACTTCTAAAGTGCGAATCTTTAGAAATTTGCGTGATTGCAGGACGGTATCTGACCCTGAGGGTTTTGTTCGGACCATTTACTTCCCGGACAGAATCATGTTCTGTCCGCAGGCCAATTCAAACTGGTCCTCGCCCTCATCGTTATCCGCTGAGCTCAGATGATTCAATCGCCACAAATCGTAAGTAAGCATGTCTTCGATTGAAAAATGGGCTCCGGAAACGGCCGCGCAGGAGATCAAATAAACCGGTGGCTGACCGATTTCCTGCCCAAAGGCGGTTACGAGTATGTCCCTCAATTGCTGGGCAATCGCCCCCGCTTCGTCTTGCATGCAAGATTGTGTGTCGTACACCAGAACAACGGACACTTCGAATGGTACATCGGGTGTTTCATTGCCCTCAATCTTAAGGAACAACCCAGTGTATTTTTGCTGAACTGGCTCAAACAGCTCGGATATGACTTTTTCGGGTGTTTTCTCAGTATCTGCAAAATACGTTTGGCTCAGGTAAGCTTCAATTTCATTGGCAAATGCAGGCCGGCCGTACCGCGCCGAGAGCCATTGCTTCAGGAATCGTTTTTCTTGTGGATTGGATAGGCGATCGAAAACATTTGCCGGATCGGTCACATCCAGATTGGATTTATCCAATACAATTCGCTTGGAAAACTTGAGCTCCAGTACAAGCCCGTTAGGGTAGGTGCAGTGCAGCTTACGCACATGGTTGGCCCGTCCGAATGTCGGGTTGTAGGTGGCCTTCTTCGCGACGATCACATCAATATGGGGTTCTGTACCAGGATCCAAATTTGGTAGATCGCAGTCGTGTGTAATGACGACTAGGTACTCTTTTGAACGAAGGCTAATTCCGAGTGCTTGGGCGGCCGCAGGGGACAGAATGTCCCCCTGCATTAATGCGCACGCTCGCTGCTCCATTTGCCACCCTCATGATGTCACTCGGATAGTGTAGCAGGAATAGTCAGCGTTGACAGCGCATTGCCTCCAGTATGCAATCTCCGTCCTTCAGATGCCGATGCAAGCATTTGATGGTGCGCTGCATCAGCCTTACGGGCCTCATCAATAAGTCGCGTGATATCGGTTTCAGACAGCATATGGCTGGCAAATCGTTCGAGGAGACTCGCTGGCCCTTCTGAAAAAGCACGCATTTTGAGTAGTGCCCCCGGATTGTCTAGTCCGGCTGACTGGATTTGTTCTGCAATGTTCGCAAAATCAGCCAGTCTCATCCGGTTATCTCCTTCAGGTTCAGAACCACCCATCCAGTTGTAGATGGCCTGACGGCTTACGCCGAAAAGCGTTCCCATATCAATCGTGGATGGACGAAACACAGACCGCACCAAGTCAAGATCCTGTTGTGCGGTTCGACTGGGTTTTACCGGAACATTCAGATAGCTTGTGTCGTTTGCTGCGACATAAGCCGAGCCAGGAGCAGGCACTACGTAGATCGGGTGCGCCTGCCCCGCACCGGGATAACCCGTTCCCAATCCGGCAGCCACTCCGGCGGCCATGGTGGCCGCCAGCAATGCCTGCGTATGCTTGGATGAAAATTGTCCGGTTGAAGTTTGTGCATGTCTCTCGATCATTTTACACCCCACAGCTGATGCGTTTTCTCTGACACCATATCAAGTAGCATGGTCTTGGTTTGTGCATGCATAGCTTCCATTTGCCGCCGGATTTCAGGAAGATCCAGTGGTGAAGCTCCGAACGAAAAATGATCAATATCAAGCAGCATGTATTCTGGCAAGGTCGTGCCTGAATAGGCCGGATTGATATCAAGCCCCCAAGGGGAAATATCCGCAGGGAATGAAATTGCCCCCGTCACTTTTGACGTCTTTGCCCGCATTGTTTTAATCGCAAAATACGGACTGCCGCTGTTGTAATCGAATATATGTTCTGTCACCGCTTGTCTAACGGCGAATCCGCTATTGATGCCGCGTAAACCTTCAGCCAGGTAGGACGACAATGTCTCGCCTTCCTCGGGAAGAAGAACATTTACATAACGCAAACCTATGCGCGTTATGATTCTCGGGTCAACAATTCTATTTACAACTTCCATGCCATCAAACAAGTTATCAAAAAGCCATTCATGGCCTTCATATATGGAAGCGTGAAATGAAAGCGCAGATTGTGCCAGAACGTAGCCAGACCCTTTTTGTGGATCCGAATAGATCCACAAAGGGATGTTCTGGATTTCCGACTTCTGCTGCTGAGTGATTTGATCCTGAATGACGCTGATATGCTGCAGCGCGGTTTTCTCGCTCAATGGAAACTTTTTGCGTAACACGTCCTGAATTTCAGGAGCATACTTTTCCATTGCTTCAATGCTGCCAAATTGCACTTGTGCAATCACGTGCAGCAAAGGTGGCCGATCCCACTTGGTGGTCACGTTACCCTCCGTAGTCCTGGCATGTTTTTATAGTACACCCATGAGGTAAAGATACACCCATGAGTTACAAGTTTACATTTGACTTTACATCATTACAAGGGGAGGTTGTAGGCAGCCTAACTGACCCCCCTCGGGGCCAGGCCTCACATTTTACATTCGCATATTTAATGCATTGATTTTTTATAATTATTTTTTCTTTTTTCGGTGTAAATTGTGATCCTCAATGTACACCCCTTCCGTCCCCGGCCTCGTTGGGCCGGGTGAAGTTGGTAGCTTGCTTTCGTAGTGGGAGAGAGCTTATTCCGCTTCGCTGAGGGCGGTGCTGGCCACCGACAGTTTGCGCAGGGTGGCGCGCCGCTTGAAGTAATGCGATTCCATGCGGCCGATGATGCCGGCGAGGAAGCGCACGGTTTCGACGATGTGCGGGCCCTTGTTGAGCATGGCGCATTCGGCGCGGATGCTCATGGCGGCGTCGCTGACTTCGGCGCGCGAGGGGGCGCCTTTTTTCGCCATGCCTTCGAGAATCTGGGTGGCCCAGATGACCGGCACGTGGGCGGCTTCGCACAGCCAGAGAATTTCTTCCTGCACCTCCGACAGCCGGTCAAATCCCATCTCCACCGCCAGATCCCCGCGCGCCACCATGACGCCGAAGGGCGGGTACTGCATGCTGCTGAAGAGGATGTGGGGCAGTTGCTGGAAAGCCTGGCGGTTTTCGATTTTCAGTATCATGCCGGTTTCCGCCTGGCCCTGTTGTCGCAGGAATTCGTGCAGTTCTTCGATGTCTTTTGAGTTGCGCAGAAATGACAGGGCGACCAGATCGATGTGTGGCAGCAGCAGGGACAGGTCACTCTTGTCCTTGTCGGTCAGGGCGGGCAGATGGAACACCGTATCGGGAAAATTGATGCCTTTTTCCGCTTTCAGCTTGGAGCCATCCGCTGCGGCATGGGTGATGCGCACCTGCATGGTATCGTTCGTACAGTTCTGAATCACGCCGCCGATCTTGCCGTCGTCCAGCCAGACACGCTGACCGGCGGTGACCTGTTCAAATGCGCTGGCAAGGCTGCAGTGGATGTGGGCTGGTTCCACAACCGTGCCGTCCGGCGCCAGCGCGGCATTTTCGCCGGCAATGTCCGCGCGCGTGAGCACCAGTGTGTCGCCCGTGTTGAGCACGATGGGCAGGATAATGTCAGGCACTTCGCCGACATTGCCGCGCAAGATCAGCGTATGACGGCGCCAGAGAGAAACGGGTGTGTGCGGTTCGATATAGGTTGTCCGGCTGGTCTCGGCCAGCCAGGACTGGCCATGCCGGCTGAGCATGACCAGCTCGATTTCATCGGCCCGTGTGTCGCTCAGCAGCAGGCGGTCGCCTTCCTGCGCATGGGCCAGCAATTGCGCGCTTATCGGCAGGGTGAATTGATGTTTGTCCGGCGCCGGTTCGGCTGCATCCAGCGGGGTCAGCCATACCTGGGCGGGAGCGATGACCTGGCCGAAGACGTTTCTCCGCGGTTTGATTTTCAGTACCCGGCCGCTCGATGCCAGCGAACCGGTGCGCAGTTTCGGTCCGGCCAGGTCGGCCTGCACCAGGCAGGGACGACCGGTTTCCTGTATGGCCGTTTGCAGATTGCTGATCATGGCCAGCCAGTCGGCCGGGGTGTCGTGGGCGCAATTGATGCGCATGATGTCCATGCCGCTTTTGAGCAGGTCGCGCAGCAGGTGCGGGTTATTGGCCCCTTCCGGCGGCATGGTGACCATGATGCGCACCTGTCGTTGTTCGGGTTGCACGCCAAGCAAGCGGTCGGCGTTGCTTTTCAGCAGCTGATGGCCCTCGCCGCGCGTGACCGGCGGCTCGGCTACATCCGGCACTGCCTGGCCGGTCAGGTGCGCCACGGCGAAAATGACCGTGTTGAGCTTGTCCAGCACATGCGGCTCCAGCACGCCCAGGGATGACAGGCCGAGGGCCGACAGTTCCTGCTGAACGGAACGGATGTCGTGCTGCCGCAGACTCAGGTAGTGCAGCAGGTTGCGTGCACTGGCCTGCTGCGAGGCGGGCAGGGCTTGCCACAATGACAGGTGCTGTTGTTCCATCAGCTGCGCTTGCTGGCGCAGCTGCAGCAATTGCTGCATGAGCCGTTTCGGTTTGGCGGACATGGCGCAAAAACAGGTTGTGGGGACTTTGCCACGGTAACGAAGAATTATGAAACTTTGCTGACATTGGCCGCTCTTTTCTTGACGATGACATGGATGCTTACCAAAATGAGACGCTGCCGCCAAGAAGAGTCAGTCAAAAAGAGTCTGTTATGCCCAATCTGTTTCCCCGCACCCCCCTATTTCCCCGCACACCTTGGCTGACCGGTGCCGACCCGCAAGCCAAACGCGCCGAGATTCGCCGCTATTTCCACGCTACGCTGGATCGCTACGAGTCGCTGTTTGCAGTGCTCAGTTGCGACGAGGCGTATTACAAGAAGCCCATTACCTTACGCCATCCGCTGATTTTCTATTTCGGCCATACCGCTACGTTCTTCGTCAACAAGCTGGTGCTGGCCGGCTTGCTCAAGTCGCGCATCAACCAGCGGCTGGAATCGATGTTTGCCATCGGCGTGGACGAGATGAGCTGGGACGATCTGGACGAGAAGAATTACGCCTGGCCGACGGTGGACGAAGTGCGGCAATACCGCCGGATCATGCGGCAGCAGGTGGATGAGCTGATCCAAACCCTGCCGCTGACTCTGCCGATCGACTGGGACAGCGCCTGGTGGCCCATCCTCATGGGCATCGAACACGAGCGCATCCATCTGGAAACCTCGTCCGTGCTGATGCGCCAGCATCAATTGCAGTATGTGCAACCGCAGCCGGACTGGGCGCCTTGCCGGGAAGCCGGCGTCGCGCCGGAAAACAGCCTGCTGCCGGTGACTGGCGGCCATGTGACGCTTGGCAAAACCGACGCCACCTACGGTTGGGACAATGAATACGGTCACCACGAAGCCGCTGTCAGCGATTTTTCCGCTTCGCGTTATCTGGTGAGCAACGGGGAATTTCTCGCCTTTGTCGAAGCCGGTGGGTATGTTCAACAGCACTATTGGCTGGAAGAGGGCTGGGGCTGGCGGCAGTTTGCCCGGGCGCAACACCCGACCTTCTGGGTAAATAAAAGCGGCGACTGGCATCTGCGCCTGTTGGCGGAAGAAGTGCCCATGCCGTGGGATTGGCCGGTGGAGGTCAATTACCACGAAGCCAAGGCTTTTTGTAACTGGAAGGCCGCGCAGACCGGTCAGCCGGTGCGCCTGCCTACTGAAGATGAATGGTACCGGCTGTATGATGCGGCCCACATTGCGGAAGTGCCGGCCAATGACAAGGCGGCCGCCAACCTGCAGCTGGACTACTGGGCCTCATCCTGCCCAGTAAACCGGTTTAAACAGGGCGAATTTTACGATGTGGTCGGCAATGTCTGGCAGTGGACCGAAACCCCCATTTACCCATTCGAAGGCTTCAAGGTGCATCCGCTGTATGACGATTTCACCACGCCCACCTTCGACGACCGGCATAATCTGATTAAGGGCGGCTCGTGGATCGCCTGCGGCAACGAAGCCGTCAAAGCCTCGCGCTACGCCTTCCGCCGCCACTTTTTTCAGCATGCCGGTTTTCGCTACGTGGTGTCGGATGCACCGGCCAGCCAGCCGACCTCACGCTATGAAACCGACAGGATGTCTTCGGAATACGCCGAATTCCACTATGGTCAACAATATTACGGCGTGGCCAATTTTCCGCGGACGCTGGCGCAGATGGCTATTGTCGCCATGGGCAGCAAACCCGCCCGCCGTGCGCTCGACCTCGGCTGCGCCGCCGGCCGCGCCACGTTCGAATTGGCCCGTTATTTCGAGCACGTGACCGGTATCGATTTTTCCGCCCGTTTTGTCGGCCTGGGCACGCAGATGAAAGAGCGGGGCGTACTGCGCTACACCCTCACCGACGAAGGCGAACTGGTGTCCTACCATGAAGCCCGCCTGACCGAACTGGGGCTGGATGACGTGCAAGACAAGGTGGAATTCTGGCAAGGCGATGCCTGCAACCTGAAGCTCCATTTCAGCGGCTACGACCTGATTCTGGCCGCCAACCTGATCGACCGGCTCTACAGCCCGCGCAAATTTCTCGGCAACATATACGAACGCATCAACCCGGGCGGCTTGCTGATGATTACCTCGCCCTATACCTGGCTGGAGGAGCACACACCGAAAGAGGAATGGCTGGGCGGTTTCAAGCGCGATGGCGAGAATGTCACGACGCTGGACGGTCTGAAGGAGGTGCTGGGGTCGCATTTCCGCCTGGTGGGCGAGCCGGTGAAGGTGCCGTTTGTGATTCGGGAGACGCAGCACAAGTTTCAGCATACCTTGTCGGAGGTGACGGTGTGGGAGCGGAGGTAGTTGCGGCTGGTGGATAGTTTGATGTGAGTAGGCCGGGAGGCGCCCGGCCTACTGCCTGAACACAACAGCCACCCGGCGGGTTACGCTACGCTAATCCGCCCTACACATGCTACCCCAATCAACACGAGGGCTTATCGGTTCAACACCTCTTCCACCACCCTTAAAAACTCATCCCCATACCGCACCAGCTTCGCCTGTCCCACGCCGGTAATCTCCCCCAGCTGATCCAGCGTCTGCGGCCGGCGGTTGAGGATTTCCAGCAGGGTGCTGTCGTGGAAGATGACATAAGGCGGCACGCCCTGTTCCTTGGCCAGCTCCAGCCGTTTGGCCTTGAGGGCCTGCCACAGGGGGTCGTCGTTGGCGCCGGCAAAGGCTTCACGGGCGCGACTGGCGCGTTCGGCGCCGCTGCTTTTACGCCGGGCGGGAATGGCGTCCTGTCTTAACCACACAGGCTGCTCGCCTTTTAACACCGGCCGGGCGGCTTCGGCCAAACGCAGGCCGCCAAAGCCCTCCATGTCGACTTCCAGCAGACCGGCGGCCACCAGCTGGCGATAGACGCTGCTCCACTGTGCCGGGGTGAGCGATTTGCCGATACCGAAGGTGCTGAGGTTATGGTGGGCGAAGCGCTCCACCTGTGAGGTGGTTTTGCCCAGCAACACGTCGACCAGATGGCCGACACCGAAACGCTGGCCGGTACGGTACACGCAGGACAGGGCCATTTGCGCCGGCACGGTGGCATCCCAGGTATCCACCGGCGACAGGCAGTTGTCGCACTGACCGCAACCGCCCGGGTGTTCCTCACCGAAATAGCGCAGAATGGTCTGGTGGCGGCACTGGGTGGATTCGCAGAAACCCAATAGAGCGTCGAGTTTCTGCCGCTCGACACGCTTGCGCTCTTCCGGCGCTTCGCTGCTGTCGAGCATCTGCCGCATGGATACCACGTCGCCCAGGCCGTACACCATCCAGGCGTTGGCAGCCAGGCCGTCGCGCCCGGCGCGGCCGGTTTCCTGGTAATAGCCTTCCATGCTTTTAGGCAGATCAAGATGGGCGACAAAACGCACATTGGGCTTGTCGATACCCATGCCGAACGCCACCGTCGCCACCATGATGACGCCTTCGTCACGCAGGAATCGGCGCTGATTGGCTTGGCGGGTTTCCGCGTCCAGTCCGGCATGGTAGGGCAAGGCATCCCAACCGCGCTCCTTCAACCAGGCGGCGGTTTCTTCCACCTTGCGGCGCGACAGGCAATAGACGATGCCGGCATCGTTGGGGTGATGGGTTTCCAGAAATTGCTGCAACTGCTCGCGCGCCTTGTCTTTCAGCGCCACGGTGTAGCGGATGTTGGGCCGGTCAAAGCTCGATACAAAAGCACGCGCATCCTGCAGACCGAGACGCTCGACGATTTCCTGCCGGGTGGGCGCATCGGCCGTGGCGGTCAACGCCACTCGCGGCACAGCAGGAAAGCGCTCGTGCAGCACCGTCAGTTGGCGGTATTCCGGGCGGAAATCGTGCCCCCACTGGGATACGCAGTGCGCTTCGTCGATGGCGAACAATGCCAGCCCGCCCTCTGCCTGAATCTGTTCCAGCGTGTTGAGAAAAGCGCCGGTGAGCAGGCGTTCCGGCGCCACATAGAGGATTTTCAGCTCGTTCCGCATCAGCTTGCGATAAATGTCGCGGGCCGCTTCGGCGTCCAGACTGGAATTGAGGTAGGCCGCGGCGACGTCCAGCTGCTGCAAAGCCTCCACCTGATCCTGCATCAGCGCGATCAGCGGCGAAACCACCACCGCCAAGCCAGAGCGCAGCAAGGCGGGAATCTGGTAGCACAAGGATTTGCCGCCGCCGGTGGGCATCAGCACCAGAGCATCGCTGCCGCCGGCGAGGTGCTCGACAATGGCCTGCTGCTGGCCGCGAAAGGCGCTGTAGCCGAACACGTCGTGCAGGATGTGCTGTGCAGATGGAGCAGCCATTGCCAAATCCGGAAAGATAAAACCGCTATTTTACCTGCTTGTGCTGCGGTTTTCTTAGCGCTAAGCGCACATGGTATGATTGCGCATTATTTTTCAGTATTTACATAAACATGATTTTAGCGACGGGTGGCGCCAGCTTTATCGGCTCAAACTTTAGTTCAGGCGTAACGTCTGCTGCGCAGACATTAGCCTGCTCTGAAATTCCGCAACGCTGTCTTTGTTTTAAGGATATCTCATGATCCTCGTGACCGGGGGAGCCGGCTTTATCGGCTCGAATTTTGTCCTCGACTGGCTGGAAGAGAACGACGAGCCGGTCATCAACCTCGACAAACTCACCTACGCCGGCAACCTGGAAAACCTGGCCAGCGTACAAAATGATCCACGGCATATTTTCGTGCAGGGCGACATCAACGACCGCGCCCTGGTCGAATCCCTGCTGGCGCAGCACAAGCCCCGCGCGATTGTGCACTTTGCCGCAGAAAGCCATGTCGATCGCTCGATCCACGGGCCGGAAGACTTTGTCATTACCAACGTCAACGGCACTTTCCATTTATTAGAAGCGGCCCGTGCTTACTGGTCTGCCCTGCCGGAAGCGGAAAAAACCGCTTTCCGCTTCCTGCACGTCTCTACCGACGAAGTGTACGGCTCGCTCGGCCCGAATGATCCGGCCTTTACCGAAACCACGCCATACGCGCCCAACAGCCCCTATTCGGCCTCCAAGGCGGCATCCGACCATCTGGTGCGGGCTTATCACCATACTTATGGTTTTCCGACCCTGACCACCAACTGCTCGAACAACTACGGGCCGTACCAGTTCCCGGAAAAACTCATTCCGCTGATGATCCACAACGCGCTGACCGGCAAAGCCCTGCCGATTTACGGCGACGGCATGAACGTGCGCGACTGGTTGTATGTGAGCGACCACTGCTCCGGTATCCGCCAAGTGCTGGACAAAGGCAAACTTGGCGAGACCTACAACATCGGCGGCTGGAACGAAAAACCCAATCTGGAAATCGTCCATACCCTGTGCGACCTGCTGAACGAGTTGCAACCGCGCGCCGACAAACAAAGCTACCGCACGCAGATCACCTACGTCACCGACCGCCCCGGTCACGACCGCCGCTATGCCATCGACGCGCGCAAGATCGAGCGCGAACTGGGCTGGCGTCCGGCTGAAACGTTTGAGACCGGCATTCGCAAAACCGTACAGTGGTATTTGCAGCATGGCGAATGGGTCGAACACATCGTCAATGGCAGCTACCTGCATTGGGTGGAGAAGCAGTACGGGACAGTTGGAAATGGGAAGTAGGAAGTGGGGAAACCCCATGAGCAACTCGACGCCTGGAAGCAGTCAATGACCTTGGTAAAGGTCGTTTACGAGCTGACTCAAAACTTTCCCATGGAAGAAAAATTTGGCCTTGCCCAACAAATGCGTCGGGCCGCCGTTTCGATTCCCAGCAATATTGCCGAAGGCGCTGCCCGTAGTTCAGCCAAGGAATATGCTTATTTCCTTAATGTCGCCCGCGGCTCTCTAGCTGAGCTGGACACCCAATTACAGATTGCCGTCATGCTAGAATTTGCCACCTTGTCGAATGATGCTTTTGCTTTAAGCGATCAGGTTGGCAAACTGCTCACCGGCCTATACAAAAAGTGGAACACTCAATGACACCCCACCCGACTACCCACTCCCCATTGCCGACTACCCAGCCAACCCGGAAAGGCATTATCCTTGCAGGCGGCTCCGGCACTCGCCTGTACCCTATTACCCAGGCCGTGTCCAAGCAGCTGCTGCCGATCTACGACAAACCGATGATCTATTACCCGCTGTCGACCCTGATGCTGGCCGGCATTCGCGATATTCTGATCATCAGCACACCGCAGGACACGCCGCGTTTCACCCAGCTGCTGGGCGACGGCAGCCAGTGGGGGCTGAACCTGCAGTATGCCGTGCAGCCCTCGCCCGACGGGCTGGCGCAGGCTTTCATCATCGGCGAAGAGTTTGTCGGCAACGACACGTCCGCTTTAGTACTCGGCGACAACATTTTCTTCGGCCATGATCTCGCTACCATGCTCACGCGTGCCGCCGGCAAGGACAGCGGCGCCACCGTCTTCGCCTACCCGGTGCACGATCCGGAACGCTACGGCGTGGTGGAATTCAACGACCAGGGTCAGGCGATCAGCCTGGAAGAGAAGCCGGCCCAGCCGAAGTCGCGCTATGCCGTCACCGGGCTGTATTTCTACGACAAGCAGGTGGTGGATATCGCCAAGAACATCAAGCCGTCCAAACGCGGCGAGCTGGAAATCACCGATGTGAACGCCCACTATCTCGCCAAAGGCGAATTGACGGTGGAAAACCTCGGCCGCGGCATGGCCTGGCTGGATACCGGCACACACGAATCGCTACTGGAAGCATCCGCCTACATCGAGACCATCGAAAAGCGCCAGGGCCTGAAAGTCGCCTGCCCGGAAGAAATCGCTTTCCGCCAGGGCTATATCAGCGCCGAACATGTGGTCAAACTGGCTGAGCCGCTGAAAAAGAATGCCTACGGCCAATACCTGCTGGCCATGCTGGAAGAGAAGATTTTCTGATGCAGGCCACCCGCACCGCCATTCCCGACGTGATCGTTCTGGAGCCGAAAGTGTTCGGCGATGAGCGCGGTTTTTTTTTCGAAAGCTACAACGAAAAGAAATTCGCCGAAGCAATCGGCTACGCGCCGCAATTCGTGCAGGATAACCACTCCCGCTCCGCCAGGGGCGTGCTGCGCGGCCTGCACTATCAAATTCAGCAGCCGCAGGGCAAACTGGTGCGGGTAACTTCAGGCGAAGTGTTTGATGTCGTGGTCGATATCCGCAAAAACTCGCCCACCTTCGGCCAGTGGGTCGGCGTGTACCTGTCGGGCGACAACAAGAAACAGCTGTGGATTCCGCCGGGCTTCGCCCACGGCTTCGTGGTGCTGTCCGAGTTTGCCGAATTTCTCTACAAGACCACCGACTTTTACGCCCCGGAACACGAGCGCTGCATCATCTGGAACGACCCGCAAATCGGTATCGAGTGGCCCCTGACGGACGCCCCCCTCTTGTCGGGCAAGGACCAGCAGGGCAAACTGCTGGCTGACGCCGAACTGTTCGAGTAAGCCATGCCGCGACCGATTACCGTCACCCAGCCTTTTCTGCCGCCGCTGGAGGAATTTCAGCCCTATCTGGAAGAAATCTGGCAGAACAAGTGGCTGACCAATGCCGGCCCCTTTCACCAGCAACTGGAAGAGGCACTGGCGCGCTATCTGGGCGTCGAGCACCTGGCGCTGTTTTCCAACGGCACCATCGCGCTGGTGACGGCGCTGCAAGCCCTGCGCATTACCGGCGAGGTCATCACCACGCCTTATTCGTTTGTCGCCACCGCCCATTCGCTGCTGTGGAACAATCTGAAGCCGGTGTTTGCCGACATCGACCCTGACACCTTCAATCTCGACCCGCAAAAGATCGAGCAAGCCATCACGCCGCAGACCACCGCCATCATGCCGGTGCATGTGTACGGCCGTCCGTGTGACACCGAGGCAATCCAGAAAATCGCCGACACCTATGGGCTGAAGGTTATTTACGATGCGGCGCATGCCTTTGCCGTCACCCAGAGCGAAGAAAGCGTGCTCAAGGCCGGCGACCTGTCGGTGTTGTCTTTTCATGCCACCAAGGTGTTCAACACCTTCGAGGGCGGAGCGATCGTCTGCCCGGACGCGGTCACCAAACAGCGCATCGACTACCTGAAGAACTTCGGCTTTGCCGACGAAGTCACTGTCGTCGCCCCCGGTATCAACGGCAAGATGAACGAAATTCAAGCGGCCTTCGGCCTGCTGCAGCTCAAGCACATGCCGGAAATCCTGCAACGGCGGCAACAGATCGACAGCCGTTACCGCGCGGGCTTGGCGGGGATCAAAGGCATCCGCATCCTGCCCCTGCCGGACAACAGCCGGCAGAACTATTCCTATTTCCC
Source organism: Pseudomonadota bacterium (assembly GCA_021851875.1). Classification (GTDB taxonomy): domain Bacteria; phylum Pseudomonadota; class Gammaproteobacteria; order Burkholderiales; family JAJZQI01; genus JAJZQI01. The sequence continues at coordinate 55,182 of JAJZQI010000013.1, forward strand.
CATCCTGGTGGAAGCCGGTTACCCCCTTGGCCGCGACGCGCTGTACCAGAAACTGCGCGAGCAGGACATTTACGCCCGCCGCTATTTTTACCCGCTCATCAGCGATTTTCCCATGTACCGGGGTCTGCCGTCGGCCACGCCGGCCAATTTGCCTGTGGCCAGCCGCATTGCCGAGCAGGTCATCTGCCTGCCGATTTACCCGGCGCTGGAGGACAGCGACGTCGACCGGGTCATCCAGCTGATTGCCGGATAAAAACATGGCCCTCTACAGCCGCGAACAGCTCGAAAATATGGGGTTTGCCGCGCTGGGCGAGGATGTGCGCATCTCCGACAGGGCCTCGATCTACGGTGCCGGCCATATCCGCATCGGCGACCATGTGCGCATCGACGACTTTTGCGTGCTGTCCGCCGGTGCGGGCGGCATCGACATCGGCAGCTGGATCCACATTGCCGTCTACAGTTCGCTGATCGGCGCAGGCCGCATTCAGCTGCAGGACTTCAGCAACATTTCCTCGCGCGTGTCCGTCTATTCCAGCACCGACGACTTTTCCGGCGAGTGGATGACCAACCCCATGGTGCCGGCGGAATTCACCGGCGTCAGCCATGCCGACGTGACCCTCGGCCGGCACGCCGTGGTCGGCTCGGGCTCGGTTATCCTGCCCGGCGTCACACTGGAGCAAGGCGTCGCCATCGGCGCGCTGAGCCTGGTCAAGCACAGCTGCCGCGAATTCACCATTCACGCCGGCACGCCCGCGCGCCAGATCGGCGAACGCAAACGCGACCTGCTGGAGCGCGAGCGCGCTTTTCTCGCCAGTCTCAACCGCACGGAATGAGAGTCCTCCACCTCGTCACGGACGAGAAATTCATCGACTTCATTGCCCGCCAGTTTGCCCTCACGGGCGACGAGCACCGCTACATCGTCCACCAGCCCGGCGGCACCCTGCGGCATATCAAGGAAGTTAAGCCCTGGCGCATCGTCGATGACGGCTATTTCTCCTCTACCACGCTGCAGCAGGATCTGGCCGCCTGCGATGGTCTGGTGGTGCATTTCATGACGCCATCTGCCGCCCGCATGGTGCTGCAGGCGCCGCACCACCTCACCATCGCCTGGAGCGGCTGGGGGGCCGATTACTACCACCTGCTGCCGGGCGGCGAGATGGCGCTGCTGGGGCGACAAACTGCCCGCATCGAGCGCCGCCTGAACCGGCAAAAGGCCCTGCGCCACCCGCTGGCCATGGCCAAATTTCTGCTGGGCCGTGTGCGCCGCCACCGCCTGCAAACACGCCTGATCCTGCCGGCAATACGCCGGGTACACCTCTTTTCCGCCCCGCTGCCGGAAGATTACGCCCTGCTGCAAAAAGCGCTGGGGCCGGCATTCACCGCTCGCTACAGCCAGATCAACTACGCCAGCGTGGAAGAAACCTTCGCGGTCGGCGCAGTGGAACTGGCCGGCAACGACATTCTGGTGGGCAACTCGGCCTCGGCCAGCAACAATCATGTGGAAGCCTTTGAACAGTTGGCGCAGCACGACCTGACCGGCCGCAGGGTGGTGGTGCCGCTCAGCTACGGCGATGCGGATTACCGCAAGGAAATCCTGCGCCAGGGGGCCGCGATGCTGGGCGAGCACTTCGACCCGATCGTCGATTTCATGCCGCTGGCCGACTACAATGCCCACATTGCGCGGTGCGCCGTGGTGGTGATGAACCACCAGCGGCAGCAGGCGCTGGGCAACATCGGCGCGCTGCTGTATCAGGGCGCCAAACTGTTTTTCGACGAACGCAATGTGGTGTACGGCTTCCTGCGCCAGCGCGGTGCACATGTGTATCGCACAGCGGAACTGGAAAATGACAGCGCCTTTGCTCCGTTGACCACGGCTCAGCGCGAGCATAATAAACTGGTTTTGCATGCGTTCTGGGGCCACGATACAGTGGCGGCCAATACCCTGCGATTCATGGACACATTACGGCAGCTCAATGCATAAGATTTCCCTGTTCAGCCACAACTGGCTGGCCCTGCTGATCAACAACCGCCAGGTAGCCCGTCATCTGCCAGCCATGACAGGTGCCGTCTACGACCTGGGCTGCGGCAAGCGTCCCTACGAGGCGGACATCCTGCGCCACGCCAGCCGCTACGTCGGCGTCGACTGGTCCAACAGCCTGCACGGCCAGCAGACGGACGTGACCGCCAACCTGAACGAACCGCTGCCGATTGCAGACGCGGCAGCCGATACAGTCGTGTCCTTCCAGGTACTGGAACACCTGTCACAACCGCAAACCATGCTGGCGGAAACCCGGCGCATCCTCAAACCGGGCGGCACGCTGCTGCTCGCCGTGCTGTTCCAGTGGGCGGTACACGAAGCGCCGTGGGATTTTTACCGCTATACCCAGTACGGCTTAACCCACCAGCTCAGCCAGGCCGGGTTCAGCGACATCCGGGTCGAAGCCGTCAGCGGTTTTCTGCCGCCCTGGGTGCTCAAGCTCAACTACCAGACCCTGCGCCTGGTGCGTGGCCCCAAGCCAGTGCAATGGCTCATCAAGCTGCTGTTGCTGCCGCTGTGGCTGCCGAATCAAACAACGGCCCTGCTGCTTGACCCGCTGTGGCGCGGCGAAGAAGAAACCATGGGCTATTTCGTCACGGCGCGCAAACCGTGAGCCTGAAAAAACAAGCGCTTTCCGCCGCCCGCTGGACCACTCTGGCCATGCTCGGCAAGGCCGGGCTGCAGTTTGTACAGCTGGCCGTACTGGCGCGCTTTCTCGCACCCGGCGATTTCGGCCTGATGGCGCTGGTGGGCGCAGTCATCCTGTTCACGCAGATTTTTGCCGATGCCGGCGTCAGCAACGCCATCATCCACCGGCAGGATATCAGCCGCTCACAACTGGCCGGGTTGTACTGGCTCAATGTGGGCATGAGCGGCACACTGATGCTCGGCCTCATGCTGTTGAGTCCGCTGCTGGCAGCGCTTTACCATGAGCCGCGCCTGCAGGGCCTGCTGATCTGGGTCAGTGGCACGTTGTTAATTAACGCCCTCAGCCAGCAATGGCGCATCCTGGCGGAAAAGGAACTGCAGTTCGATAAACTGGCCCGCATCGAGCTGGGCTCCGCCGGGCTGGGCTTTGCCACGGCCTGCCTGCTGGCAGTAAACGGTGCGGGAGTATACTCCCTGGTCGCTGGCGTACTGGTGAATTCACTGACCATGACCGGGCTGGCCTGGCTGCTGCTGAAACCCGAATGGTTGCCGCTGCAGCACTGCAAATGGACGGAAATCCGCGGCTTTGTCGGTTTCGGCGCCTATATGGTCGGCAACAATCTGCTCAACACCTTCACCACTCAAGCCGACATCCTGCTCGGCGGGCGTCTGCTCGGCTCCGCCAGCCTGGGGCAATACAGCGTGCCGCGCGAGCTCAGTCTCAGATTGGGCAACCTGCTCAACCCCATCGTCACGCGCGTGGGCTTTCCGGTCATGTCTAAAGCTCAACACGACAGGGAGCAGTTGCAGCGCGTCTACCTGAAAACCCTGCGCATGACCGCCTCGGTGAACTTTCCGTTGTATCTGGCACTGAGCCTGTTCGCGCCGGAAATCGTACAGTTGTTACTGGGCCCGAGCTGGACACAGTCGGCCGACCTGCTGCGCATCCTGGCACTGTGGGGCATGGTAAGAGCGACCGCCAACCCGTCCGGCAGCCTGATTTTTGCCGTGGGCCGGGCCGACCTGGCCTTCAAGTGGAATCTGGGACTGGCTTTTGCCATGACGCCGACCCTGTGGTTCGGCTCGCACTACGGCAATACCGGCCTGGCGATCGCCCTGCTGGCCAGCCAGACGTTGCTGATCGTGCCGGCCTGGGCCATTCTCATCCGCCCCCTGTGCGGCGCGGGCTTTGCCACTTACCACGTCCAGCTACTGGTGCCGCTGGCGCTTGCCGGCCTCGCCAGCGCGGCCGCCTGGCTCGCCGCAATGCCATTGAACGGCGACATTCCACGTCTGGCTATTGGGCTTATAGTTGGACTGGTAAGCTACATCGGCCTCAGCCGGCAGTTCAACCGGGACTGGTTCAATACGGTATTGGAACTGGTGCTGAAGCGATCCGGCACAAACTGAAATTCAGTTTTTGTCCCACAGACCGCGCGTATCAATCACCGCCTTACCCGCCAGCGCACCGATGCTGATGCCGTTGAACAGCTGGTGATTCACCAGCAGCAAGACGATATCGGCTTTGGCAACGGCTTCCTCGGCCTCGGCAAAATGCACGTTCTCGCCCGCCAGGCCGGCAGGCAACTGGGAAATGTGTGGCTCGGCCACATACAGTGTGCCCAAATCCATGGACTTCAGCTGCTCGACGATCTCCAGCGACGGACTCTCGCGCAGGTCGTCGATGTCCGCCTTGAATGCCAAGCCCAGACAGGCAATAACCGGCTTATCGATACGCGCGGCGGCAGCTTTCACCTTATCGATCACCGCATGCGGTTTGTGATCGTTCACTTCGCGCGCAGTGCGGATCAGGCGCGCTGTTTTGGGGTTGGAATGGACGATGAACCACGGGTCCACCGCAATGCAATGCCCGCCCACGCCGGGGCCCGGCTGCAGGATATTGACGCGCGGGTGGTGGTTGGCCAGACGGATCAGCTCCCACACATTGATACCCTGCTCGTCGCAGATCAGCGACAACTCGTTGGCAAAGGCGATATTCACGTCGCGGAAGGAGTTTTCCGTCAGTTTGCACATCTCCGCCGTGCGGGCATGGGTGATGATGCACTGGCCTTTGACAAAGGTTTTGTACAGCCCGGCGGCGCGCGCGGCGCATTTGGGCGTCAGGCCGCCGACCACGCGGTCGTTTTCCACCAGCTCATGCAGAATCTTGCCCGGCAGCACTCGCTCGGGGCAGTAGGCCAGGTTGATATCGGCCGCTTCGCCCGCCTGCGGGGGAAAGGTCAGGTCCGGCCGCTCCTGCGCCAGCCAGCCTGCCATCAGCTCGGTAGTACCCACCGGCGAGGTGGATTCCAGAATCACCAGATCGCCCTTTTTCAGCACCGGCGCAATCGAACGGGTAGCCGCTTCCACGTAAGCCAGATCCGGTTCATGGTCGCCCTTGAACGGTGTCGGCACGGCAATCATGAAGGCATCCGCCGCTTCCGGCCTGAGTGTGGCGCGCAACCGTCCCGCCTCGACCACGCTTTTCACCAGCTTGTCCAGATCCGGCTCGACGATATGGATATTGCCGGCATTGATGGTGTCCACGGCAAACGGGTTCACATCCACGCCGATGACGCTGACACCGTGGCTGGCCAGCACGGTGGCCGTCGGCAGCCCGATGTAGCCCAGGCCGATCATGCATACACTGTTGAATTTCATGACTTCATCTCTTATTTCAATCTCGCCACAATACGTTCGCACGCCCTGCCGTCGCCATAGGGGTTGTGTGCCGCGCTCATTTGCGCATAAATTTCAGCATCATCCAGCAACTGGCTGACAAAATGCACGATTTTTTCGGTATCCGTGCCGACCAGTTTGACCGTTCCCGCCGCCACCGCCTCGGGCCGTTCGGTCGTGTCGCGCATGACCAGCACCGGCTTGCCCAGCGAGGGCGCTTCTTCCTGTATGCCGCCGGAGTCCGTCAGAATCAGCGTGGCATTGCGCATGAGATAAACAAACGGCAGGTAGTCCAGCGGCTCGATGAGGTGCACATTGGGCAAATTCGACAGCAGCCGGTTCACCGGTTCGCGCACATTGGGGTTGAGGTGCACCGGGTAAACCATGTCCACGTCCGGGTAACGCCTTGCCAGTTCCGCCAGCGCAGCGCAGATACGCTCGAAGCCGCCGCCGAAACTCTCGCGCCGGTGGCCCGTCACCAGCACCATGCGGCGCTCGTTCGGCTGGTAGGGAATCGTCGCGCCCACCTTTTCGCACAGGACCGCATCCTTCTCCAGGCGGGCATTGACCGACAACAGCGCATCGATCACGGTATTGCCGGTGACGCAAATCACCTCCGGCGCAACACCCTCCGCCAGCAAATTGGCCTGCGCGGTCTTCGTCGGGGCAAAATGCAGCCGGGTCAGCACGCCGGTCAATTTACGGTTGGCCTCTTCCGGCCAGGGAGAATACAGGTTGCCGGTACGCAGCCCCGCTTCCACATGGGCAACCGGAATTTGCTCATAAAATGCCGCCAATGACGCGGCAAAGGTGGTGGTCGTGTCGCCGTGCACCAGCACGAAATCGGGACGAAAGTCTTGCAGAATGGGTTTCAAACCGAGCAGCACCGCACTGGTGATATCCGTCAGGCTCTGGCCGGGGCGCATCAGGTTCAGGTCATAATCGGGCCGGATGGCAAACAACTCCAACACCTGGTCGAGCATCTGCCTGTGCTGCGCCGTCACGCACACGCGCGCCTCAAAATCGCTATCCGCCGCCAATGCCTGTACCAGCGGCGCCATTTTGATGGCTTCCGGCCGGGTACCGAAAACGGACAACACTTTGATGGGCATATGCGCGCAATTAATGCGTAAAATAACGTCGCATTATATCCTATGCACCGTTTCGCCACTTATCCCCTTTTAGAAAGCCGGCCTTGTCCAAAGCTGTTTTGTTCGCCCCCTTCTGGCGTCAGCCGGGCCATATCGGCAACAACCGTATGGAACGTTTTGTGCGCTGGCTGGCGGAAGACGGTTATCAGGTGATCGTCATTCGCGGCGGCAGTGCGGACGGGGAACAGCAGATGGCCTGGGGCATCGAATACACCGTGCGCGACCCGGCCGGCATTTACCGCGATAACGTCGCCGCCAGCGGTTTTGCCGCTCAGGGCGGCAAATCATGGAAAAAATGGCTCAAGGCGATCGGACACCGGTTGCTCAACCCCGACCCCAGCATCATCTGGGCTCGCCGCGCCATGCACCACCCGCGCGTGCAGGAACGAGTACAGGGTGCCTCATTCATTTTGTCGTCCAGCCCGCCCGAATCGCCGCACGTGGGCGCCAACTACCTGGCCAGAAAATTTGCTATTCCGCATATTGTCGACATGCGCGACGGCTGGCTGGACGAACCGCTCAAACCCTTGCTGAAAACCTCCGCCCTGCGCCGCTGGCAGGAAGGCCGGCTGGAAGCGCGCATTCTTGAACACGCCAGCGCCATCCTGGTGACCTCGGCCGCCTGGAAACAGCATCTGTGCACGCGTTTTCCCTCCTTCAACAGTAAGGTCGTCGAAATCACCAACGGTTACCCGGCCAGCCAGCCGCCCAGCATTCCGCCCGCCGCCGGCCAGCCGCTGATCCTCATGCATACCGGCCGCTTTTCCGCCTCCGACAGCCGCCGCACGCCGGAAGCCGTGCTGCTGCCCTTACTGGACGCCCTGCAGGGCCGAACACAAGCCGGCCAAATCCGCCTTATCGGTGCCCTGTCGCCGGAAGAAAATCGCCGCATCGACGGTATGGAAAGGGAGTTCGCCAAACATCAGTGGAAAATCGAACGCACCGGCAATATTCCACGCGCCGAACTGCTGCAGGAACTGACCCAGGCGCACGGTCTGCTGCTGGTTTCCAGCTCCCAGGCGGCCCTGCCCAGCAAGCTGTTTGAATACATCCCCACGCGCCGCCCCATTCTGGCTGTCACGGAAGCAAGCAGCGCGACTGCACAACTATGCCGCGATTTGCCGCAAGCCTTTGTGGTTGAGCCGGGGCAACCCGATATTGCAGTCATACGTGCGTTTCTTGCAGCCGGTAGCCAGACAAACCCGCCCGCCAGCGTGCCGGAGCAATATGGCGAACCGGCCCTGCGCGAGACGTTGCGCTCGGTTATTCGCCAGCTTTAAGGAAACGTTAAACTTAAGGAGCGAGCGGAGTGAAGTGCAAGGAACCCGGAGCACAGCGACCAAGAAAACTCTGTTTCGGTGGAGGCTAACTTGCACAAGCAAGTTAAGCGTAGCGGCCGAAGCCACATATCAATTGGATAGACGAGGAAGCGAGCACCGCGAGACGCCGCAATTCGCCCGCGCAGCCGTTAAGTTAGCGATTCCTCGGAGCCTGAAGAACCTCCCACCACAGCAGGAGATCTTTTAGCGGCTTGTGAGTGCCCACTCCCAGCCGCCGTAGCCGCCAAAGCCTGCGCGGCGAGAAACGGGGCAAGGCAAATAGGGCGGCAAAGCCGTTGAGTACGTCATGTTGCCCGGAAAGATGCGTTTGTTCACGCGCCAGCAACGCGTCCGCCTGACCGAAGCAGGCGCGCAGCTCGCCCCGCGTATGCGCCAGTTTGCGCAACAGGGCAGCAGGCCGCAGATAACGCAGCACACCGCCGGCGCCGCGCACATTGCCGCCGTGTTGGCGGTACTTCAACGTCGCCTGCGGCAAAAACAGCAGTTGACCCCAGGTTGCCGCGCAGACGGCGAGCCAGCGGTCATGCAGCACAGCCTGCGTTGGAATCGGGGTAACCAGATCAAGCAATGCGCGATTCATCACCATCGTGCAGCCGGTGACAAAGTTATGCACCAAGAGAGTTTTCAGCGGTTCGACATCGACATGCCGCAAATGCTGGTAAGACAGGAAGGAAGGATGCAACAGGTTCAGGTCTGCATCGACCACCTGCAAATCAGTATGCAGCAACACCGCTTCAGACGGCCCGCACGGCTGTAATGCCGCCAACGACACGGCCAATTTTTCCGGCAACCAGACATCATCCTGATCAGCGAAGGCGATCCACGGCTCGACTCGCTCCTGCGCAAGCCGCATCAACTGGCCAAAATTGCCTGTTACGCCAAGGTTGCCCAGATCATCCTGGCACAACACGATTCTGCCGTCTTTACGTGCCATTTCCTCTATAATTTCGAGCGTGTTATCGCTTGAGCCGTCGTCGCGCACCAGCAGCACCCAGTCGGACACCGTCTGGGCCTGAATGCTGGCGATCTGCTCGCGAATATAGCGGGCGCCGTTGTAGGTGCCCATCAGAATCAATACATTTGCCATAGGCGCATTCTACCGGTTTTGCTAGCGCTCCCAGAAACCCGTTTTGCAGGATGAAGCGCAAGAAGCCGCACAGTGAATGACGAGAAAACCGTGTTTCGGAGCAGGCCAACTTGCGAGAGCAAGTTAAGCGAAGCGGCCGGAACCACATATCGCAATGGATAGGCGAGGAACGAACGAGCACGCGACGACGCGATTCGCCTGCAAAATGGATTTATGGAAGCGCTAATGCAGACCATTCTTGTCACCGGCGGAGCCGGCTACATCGGGACCCACACGGTTATCGAATTGCTTGCGGCAGGTCACGCAGCCGTGGTCATCGACAACCTGTGCAACAGCAAAGCCACCGGCCTGCAGCGCGTTGAGCGGCTCACCGGCAAATCCGTACCCTTGGTAGTCGCCGACGTGCGCGACAAAGAAGCGTTGCGCGACATTTTCCGCCGCCAGCAGATCAGCGCCGTCATTCATTTCGCCGGCCTCAAGGCCGTGGGCGAATCAGTTGCCAATCCCCTGCTGTACTACCGCAACAACCTGGAAAGCGGCCACGTTCTCATTGAAGTGATGCAGGAATTCGGCGTCAAGAAACTGGTGTTCAGCTCCTCCGCCACCGTTTACGGCGACCCCTCCGCCCTGCCGATTACCGAAGCGGAATCGATCAAACCCACCAACCCCTATGGCCAGACGAAGGCCATGTTCGAGCAGATTCTCAGCGACATCGGCCACGCCGATCCCGAATGGGCCATCGCCCTGTTGCGCTACTTCAACCCGGTGGGCGCGCATATATCCGGCCAAATCGGCGAAAGTCCCAACGGAGTACCCAACAATCTGATGCCTTACGTGGCCGAAGTCGCCACCGGCAAACGCCCTTTCCTGCGCGTATGGGGCAACGACTACCCGACCCCGGACGGCACCGGCGTGCGCGACTACATCCATGTAGTGGACCTAGCCAAGGGCCATGTGGCGGCCCTGACCGAAATCGACCGCAACCCCGGCTGCTTTGCCGTCAACCTGGGCACCGGCCGCGGCTACAGCGTGCTCGACATGGTCCATGCCTTCGAAAAAGCCTCCGGCAAACCGATCCCCTACCGGATCATGGAACGCCGCCCCGGCGACATCGCCAGCTGCTATGCCGACCCGGCCCTGGCAAAAACCAAACTGGGCTGGCAGGCACAATTCGACATCGACCGCATGTGCGAAGACGCCTGGCGCTGGCAATCGCTCAACCCCAATGGGTTTGAATGAGCCGCACCAGGCCGACAGCCCCGCAATCTGCTATACTTGTATAGCAGATTTTGAATTGTTACAAGGAGTCAGCCATGCTCGCCATCCGCCTGCCCGCAGAAATCGAAGAACGTCTGGAGAAATTGGCCAAAGCTACCGGCCGTACCAAGACTTTTTATGCCCGCGAGGCCATTCTGGAATACCTCGACGATCTTGAGGATCTTTATCTCGCGGAACAACGTCTTGCCGATATTCGCTCTGGCAAGACTGAAACCATCCCGCTGGAAGAAGTGATGAAGCAATATGGCATGGAAGGTTGAATTTGATCCCGCAGCAACTCGGGAACTGGACAAACTGGACCCACAAGTTGCACAACGCATTCTCTCCTTCCTGCAAAATCGCCTTGCCCAATTGGATGATCCGCGCAGCATAGGTGATGCCCTGCAAGGGTCCCGGCTGGGCATGTTTTGGAAGTACCGCGTTGGAGATTACCGAATCATCGCCAATATTGAAGACGGCAATCTGCGTATTCTCGTCGTAAAAATCGGCAACCGCCGCGAAGTGTGCCGTTGAATAAAATCGCCCTCATCATCCCCACCCTCAATGGCGGGCCGCGCTGGCAAGAAGCACTGGACGCCATCGACATGCAGAGCCTGCAAGCGGACCGCAAGCTGGTCATCGATTCGGGCTCGGATGACGACACGGCCAATCTGGCGCGCCAGCACGGCTTTGATGTCATCAGCATCGCCCGCCGGCAATTCAACCATGGCGCCACCCGCCAGCAGGGTGCGGACCACGTGGCCGATTGCGACATCCTCGTCTACCTGACGCAGGATGCCATTCTGGACACGCCCGACTCGCTGCAGCGGCTGGTAAACTGCTTTGCCGACCCGCACACCGGCGCCGCCTACGGCCGCCAGCTGCCGCATGCCGACGCCGGCCCATTCGGCAGCCACGCCCGGCTGTTCAACTACCCGCCGCAATCTCGCCAGAAATCGCTGGCCGATGCCGCCGAGCTGGGCATCAAAACCCCCTTTCTGTCCAACTCCTTTGCCGCCTACAGGCGCGAAGCCTTGCAGCAAGCCGGCGGCTTCCCGGCCAACGTCATCCTGGCGGAAGACATGATCGCCGCCGCGCGCATGCTGCAAAACGGCTGGCACATCGCCTACGCAGCCGAAGCCGCCGCGCGGCATTCCCACGATTACAGCCTGCTGGAGGAATTTCGCCGCTACTTCGACACCGGCGTGCTGCACACCCGTGAACCCTGGTTGCTGCAGGCCTTCGGCAAAGCCGAGAAGTCCGGCGGCGGCTTTGTCCGCTCTGAGCTGGCCTATTTGCGCCGGCATGCACCCTGGCTGATTCCGCAAGGCATGCTGCGCAATGCGCTAAAATACCTGGGTTATCAACTCGGTAAACACGAGAGACACCTGCCTCACATGCTCAAGCCTCACTTGAGCATGCACCGGCGTTACTGGCAATCTCCAACCTCCTTGTAATCCTCTCTAACAATCGCTATGATGGTACATATCATTGATAGATATCGAGTGCGCCATGGAAACCGCAAAAATTTTCACTACCGGTCGCAGCCAAGCTGTGCGTCTCCCCAAAGCCTTCCGCCTGTCCGGTGAAGAGGTCTACGTAAAACACATTGGGCGCGGCGTACTGCTTATACCGAAGGATGACCCCTGGAGCATTCTTGAAGAGGGCCTGTCAGACTTTGAACCGGGCTTCACACTCGAGCGCCAGCAACCACAACAACTTCAGCGGGATGCGCTGTTGCCATGAAATACATGCTGGATACCAACATCTGCATCTACATCATCAACAACAAACCCGCCCATGTAACCGCCCGCTTTCGCCAATTCACTCCCGGTGACATTGGGCTCTCGGCCATTACCGCCGCCGAACTTGCCTTCGGAGTTGAAAAAAGTGGCTCCTCGCGCAATCACAATGCACTCGAAAAATTCATGGCCCCATTGGAAATCCTGGCACTCGATGAAACCGTCATCTGGCACTACGCTCGAATCTGCACTCAACTGGAACAAGCTGGTCAGGCAATTGGTGCACTCGATACCCTTATCGCTGCTCACGCCATCACGCACAACCTGACCCTCGTCAGCAACAACACCCGCGAATTTGCCCGTGTTCCAGGTCTACAATTAGAAAACTGGGCCTAACCTGCTAAAATTGCAGTCATGCCTGCCACATCAGCCACACAACTTGTCCAATTCTTCAGCCAGTTTGAAGAACTGGAGCTCGCGGTCCTTATCGGCAGCCGGGCCAATGGGCATGCACACGCCGCCAGCGACTGGGATTTCGCCATCCAGTGGAACAAGTCCATCCCACCGCTTGACGCGCTCGGCCTGAGCGAAAGCCTGCGCCTGCAGCTTGCACGCCAGCTTGACACATCGCCAGAACTCATCGACCTCATCAACATTCCAACCGCACGTCTTGCCATGCGCGCCGTTATCACCGACGAAGGCGCGCTCTTAAAAGGCGACAACACCCTCGCCTGGAGCCACCTGCTGCTGCGCACCTGGGCCGAGCTGGAAGAGTTTGAATGGGAACGCCAGCATGCGGCTTGACGTTTACCAGGAAGAAACCGCCCAAATCGCCCGGCGGCAGGCTGCCATTCTGCAGGAAGCCCGAGACCGGCTGGCACAGGGGTTAATCCTCTCCCCGCTGGAACAAAACGGCGTATTGCACGCCATCCAGATTCTGGTTGAAAACAGCATTGGCAAAGCCAAGCACATGCTTAAATCTGCAGGCCGCCCAATTGCTGTGTCTGCCTATGATACGTTTGCCCTGCTTGCAGACAATCGGCTCATACAACGCGAGCAACTGGAACAATGGAATCAGGCTATCGGACTGCGTAATCGCATCGTGCACGATTACATGAATGTTGATTTTGGGCTTGTCACCGAACTCATCAAAAATCACGGCGAGCAATTCATCATCGACTTTCTGCTCATGCCGCTCTAACCATGCTTAAAGAACACGGCGACCTTACCCACGCAACCGTTCGTCTGACAGACCTGAGCGTCATCACGCTCTCCGGCTGGCTCGCCGCCCACGTCTACCTGCACTGGCCCAACCTGCCGGACCACTATAACCTGCTGATCCTGCTGGTACTGCTGCTGAGCCTGACGGTCTTCCCGCTCTTTTCCGTGTACCAGATCTGGCGCGGCGGCTCGCTCGCCACGGAGCTGCTCAACATCGGCGCCGCCTGGCTGGCTGTTGGCCTCATCATGGTGGGCGGCATTTTCCTCACCAAAACGGCCGAGTATTTTTCCCGCGGCTGGATTCTTTACTGGCTGGCTTTCGGTTGGGCCGGTCTCACACTCGAACGCACACTGCTGCGAGGCGTGCTACGGTTTTTGCGCCGCCACAACGTCAATTTGCGCCATATCGTGCTGGCCGGGGCGGCAGAACAGGTCGATGAAATCGCCCAAAGGATAGAGCAATCGCCCTGGGCGGGTTTCCGCATGCGGGGTTACTTCGGGCCTGCGGGCGCGACTTCCTGCCATCTGGGCGACTACAGCCAGTTGGCCGAGCATGTTGGCCGCCACCACACCGACCAGGTCTGGATTGCCCTGCCCCTGCGCGAAGAGGAACAGGTCAAACACATCATGCACGCCCTGCGCCACCATACAGTGGACATTCGCTGGTTGCCGGACATCTCCGGCTTTCGCCTCATCAACCATTCCGTAACCGAAATTGCCGGCCTGCCCGCGCTCAATCTCGCCAGCAGCCCCATGGTGGGACTGAATCGCGTCATCAAGGCGCTGGAAGACCGCATCATTGCCGCGCTGATCCTGCTGATGATCAGCCCGATCATGCTGCTGCTGGCCCTTGGCGTCAAACTCAGCTCCCCCGGCCCGGTGTTCTACCGGCAGGAACGCGTCGGTTTCAACAACAAACCCTTCATGATGCTGAAATTCCGTTCCATGCCGGTGGACGTGGAAAAGAACGGCGTGCAGTGGGGCGGCGCGCAAAGCAAAACCACCTCCCAATTCGGCGCCTTTATCCGCAAAACCAGTCTGGACGAACTGCCGCAGTTTCTCAACGTGCTAAAAGGCGACATGTCCATTGTCGGCCCCCGGCCGGAGCGCCCCATGTTCGTCGACAAATTCAAGGATGAAATTCCCGACTACATGAAGAAGCATCTGGTCAAGGCGGGCATTACGGGCTGGGCCCAGATAAACGGCTGGCGTGGTGATACGGATCTGAACAAGCGAATTGAATACGACCTGTATTACATCGAACACTGGTCATTGTGGTTCGATTTGCGTATTATTTTTCTGACCCTGTTCAAGGGCTTTGTGCACCAAAACGCAAAATAGAAAGCGCGCATGCGACTGACTCCCGCGCAACTCGACATCATACGCAGCACGGTCGCCGAACAATTCGGCAGCAACGCGCATGTCTGGCTGTTCGGCTCGCGCGCTGACGACAGCAAACGCGGCGGGGATGTCGATTTGTATATCGAAACCAATCACCCTGCTCTGCCCATCGAACTACGCTGCAAATCGCAACTGCAAGAAAAGCTCGACCTGCACGTCGATCTGGTGATCCAACAGCCCGGCAATGACACCCCCATAAGCCAAATCGCCAAAAACACGGGGGTCAGTTTATGACCGAACACATTCGTCTCATCGGTAAAAAACTGGAACACCTGTGCCGCATGCAAACCTATTTAAGCTGGTCTGCCCAGCAGGTTGGGCACATCGTGCCCATTCATGATTGGCGCCCGATCACTCCTGTACAACATGAATCACTCGCTGCTTTTCGCGTCCGTTTCAGCGAATTCCAGGAACACTTGGGCAAAATCATGCGGGCCATTGCCATCGAAGAAGAAGAAAACACCGAACCCTTCGGCGCCGTACTGGCATTCATGGAAAAACTGCAGCTTATCGATTCGACAGAACACTGGAAAATGATTCGTGAATTACGCAATGCCGTTAATCACGAATATGAAGACGACACCGATCGCCTGGCTGAATTCTTCCGGCTTCTACTGGAAGAAACAGCGGCACTCACAGGCTATTTCAATAACATCCGCAACTACTGCAAACATGCATATAAGTTGGATATTCCGGACACATGCGACTGACCCCTGCACAACTCGACATCATCCGCACCCTCGTTGCCGAACAGTTTGGCAAGTCCTCACATGTCTGGCTGTTCGGCTCTCGCGTGGATGACACAAAACGCGGCGGGGATATCGATCTGTATATCGAACCGGAAGAAACGGATTTGAATAAACTGGTTGATGCCAAACTGCACTTCCTGATGCGTCTGCATCAGGCGCTCGGCGAGCAGAAAATAGACGTCGTTATCCGCCCCAAGCAGACAACAGACGAACTGCCCATATACCAGATTGCCAAATCCACCGGAGTCGCGCTTGCATGAATGCCAGCTACCACGTCATTCTGGAAACCTGCAAACGCCATGCCGACCGACTGCAATGGGCCAAATTCGCGCTGACCAAACACTTTCCCCTGTCTGCCGAGCGCATGGCTCAACTCTCAGATCAGGAAATCGCCATTCTGGACCAGTTTTCCACACGGTTTGCCAAACTGCAGGATGCCATGGGGGCCAAGCTTTTTCCGGCAGTCCTCGAGCTCACCAAAGAACCGGAAAACCTCCCCGCCTTTATCGACAAACTGAACCGGCTGGAACAAATCGGCGCCATCCCATCCGCCGAAGACTGGCTGATGCTACGCGAAATGCGCAACGAGTTTTCGCATGACTACCCAGACAACCCCGCGCTTCAGTCGGCCATGCTGAACAAAGCCTTCACGCTTGCCGATACCCTGCTGGCAACGCTACGCTTTGTCGAACAATTCGCCCGACCTTACCAACACTGAAGTCATCCCCATGCGCCTCACCAGCGAACAAGCCCACTCCATCCGGCTCCTGGCACTCGAACTGGCCGGTCCGCAAGGCCAAGTTCGCCTGTTCGGCTCGCGGTTAGACGACACCGCCCGTGGCGGCGACGTCGACCTGCTATTACAGGTACCTCACAGCGTCGAAAATCTGGCAGAGTCAGCCGCCTCATGCAGGGGCGCAAGGTAGACGTCATCATTGCCGCCCCCAATCTCAAGCAACTCTCCATTCACGAAACAGCCATGAAAGAAGGCCTGCTTCTATGACACTCACGCACAGCACGGCTCGCATTTCTGCTGCGCGTAGTCGACAAAGAATGCCAACACCTGCTCACCACCGACCAACGGTTATTCGCACAATCATTCGGTGTTGAGCAGGCGGAACAACTCAACACCAATCCCGACCTGACAGAACACGTAGAGGCCTATACCAGCCGCTTTGGCCGCCTGCAGGACACCCTGGGCGACAAACTTCTGCCCGCCCTGCTGATCGCGCTGGGAGAAAAGTCCCTTAGCCACATCGACAACCTGGATCGCGCCGAGCGCCTCGGCCTTATTCATCCACCAACGACTGGCCTGGCATGCGCTCATTACGCAACCAAATGGTGAACGAATACATGGAAGACCCCGCAATTCTCGCATCCGCCCTGCAGACTGCGCACGCCTTCGTGCCCACCCTGATAAGCAGTGCCACCACCATGCGGGAAGAAATTCAGCGCCGAAACCTTGTGTGAATAAAACCGAGACGTGTTGTTAGCAAAATTCAAATACCGGCACCAACTTGAAACTTGCCTCCCGTATCCTATCCCTCATTGTCTTGCAGACCAGACCAAAATAGATTATATTGGAATATAACTTTTTCTGGGGCATAGCATGCATACAACCAATCTGCGCAAAGTCGGTGGCTCGGTCATGTTGGCCGTCCCGCCAGCATTCCTCGAACAACTGCACCTGCAAGCCGGCGCTACTGTCGGCCTGGCCATCGATCATGGCCGATTGGTGGTTGAACCCAAGCCCCGACCTCGCTACACACTTGCAGAATTGCTGGCCGCCTCGGACTATTCGCAGCCACAAACAGCCCAAGAACGCGAATGGGTCGATGCACCAGCCGTGGGCGGCGAGTTTCTATGAGGCGCGGCGACATTTATCTCGTGTCGCTTGATCCCACAGCAGGGCATGAGCAAAGCAGCAGCCGCCCCGTCCTGGTTGTGTCACCAGCCGAGTTCAACGAAGCAACCAAGCTACCGGTAATTCTGCCGATCAGCAATGGCGGCGACTTTGCACGACGCCTTGGGTTCGCCGTGCCCATTACCGGTATCAAAACCACTGGCATCGTTCGCTGCGATCAGCCTCGAGTGATTGACCTTGCTGCTCGCAATGCCCGCAGGGTGGATGCCCTACCAGAACCAATCATGGACGAAGTGTTGGCGAAGGTCGCCACGCTTTTCGAGTAACCACAACGAAAGCAAGGCAAAAGCCAGCACCGAAGTGCTCCACGCTTCATAATTTTTCCAGCGCCGCCAGCACCTGGTCGACACTGACATCGGTCACATCCAGGCTGGGCGGCTGCAGCACCGCATGCGGCACACCCCAGGGATGCCAATGCCGCGCGTCCGATTTGCCAAACAGGGCGACAATCGGCTTACCCAGGCCCGCAGCCAAGTGCATGGCGCCGCCGTCGCTGCACACGACACGGTCGCACAATGACAACGCGGCAATCAGCTCCGGCAAGGTTTCTGTCGTGCAGGGGTAAACCGGCATTCCTTTAACCTGCTCCTGCAATTCAGCGGCCTTCTCGTCGTCGCCCGGATGCTGGGGATTGAATTGCGAACCAGGCGCCCAGAACAACAGGAATATGGCCGCAGGCTCCCGCTCATGCAGCCGTTTGATCATTTCGGCAAAACGGCCGCCCCCCCAGCGCTGCGACGGTTTGCGAGCGCTGATATGCACACCGTACACCCGGCTGGTTGCGGGCAAACCCAGGCGCGCGCGCAATGCATCGGCCGCGGCCGCATCGGCAACCACGCGGGGCGCCGGCGGAATGCCCGAAATACCGAGTGGCTGCAGCAGCCGGAAGACCACTTCCGCTTCATGCACATCCTGCTCATTGCGTTCCACCGGGCAATTCACCCGCTTATCATTGTGCCCGTCCCGATAACCGATAACCTGCTTTGCCCCCAGCCAGCCGGCCAATTGCGCCAGCCGCTGCATATAGCCCGGAAAGGCCAGAATCACATAATCAAAATGCATTCTGCGCAAGCGGCGAATAAGCTGAAAGCGCAGCCATAAAGCCTGCAATTCGCCGCGGAAAGAACCGGCGTGCTTGCCCTTGGTGTACCAGTACACGGCGTCGATATCCGGGTTGTTGGACAACACTTCGCGGTTATAGCTGTTGACCAGCGCACAAATCTGCGCGGCGGGAAAATGCCGGCGCAAGGCGGAAATAAGTGGGGTGGTGCACACCAGATCGCCGATATTGTCGCGGCGAATGACCAATATGCGAGGCGCGCCGGCGGTTTTACTCATGCGCGCCTGTTGTGCGCAGCAGCAAACGCTCGCCCAGACCGAGCAACATGCCCAGCGCCGCCCAGAAAAACAACGCATCGGTACGCCAAAACATGTCATCGGTAAAATTCTTGCTGGCAAAGGCCGTCAATACCATCAAGCCGGTTATGCCCAACCAGGCCAAGTGCGCGTCTTTGCTACGGTAATATTGCCAAAAGCGCCGAGCCGCACTGGCCAGCAATATGATAAATAACGTCAAACCAATCACGCCCAGCTGCAGCAGCACATCGATAAAGACATTGTGCGCATGGGCAAAAAACAAAACCGGCCACTCGGGCGGCTTGGGGTAAACCCTATGCGGCAGATCCCGTCCCCAGCCAACGCCCAGCCACAGATGCTCAGGCACGCGGCTTAACCAGTAGTGCCAGATGACAAACCGCTCGCTGTGCTCCAGTGTTTGCACCGCCGCCTGTAAACCGCTGACAGCGGTTGGAGCCAGCGCATTGGCCGGACGGTTTTCCGTTACCTGGGAAAACACCGCCACCAGGCCGGCCATGACGCCCCCGAGCAGCATCAGCGGAGCAAAACGCCAGCGCAAACGCCAAAATGCCTGGATATACCACAGACCGCCGCCAACCATTGCCACCGCCGCGAGCGACACCCACACCATGCGATTCTGTGTCGCCCAGCCGGCCCACAGGGCACACAACACAGCCGCGGCCGCCAGCAACCGGTCCATTTTGCTCGCCTGCCACAGCAAGCCCAGCAGCAAGGGAAACGCCAGCACCAGATAAGTGCTGTAGGTCACAAAACCCTGTTGCCAACCCCAGGGGTCATTCACCTCGTCCCAATGGTAGCTGGGTACCCCGACGATCACGATGCGGTAAAAAGCCAATACAGCCGTCACAATCACCGCCAGCGCAACGGCCCGCAGCAGCAGCCGTGTACGTTGTTCCGTCGCACTTTGGCTATAAGCCAAAGCAAAGATCATCAGCCCGAGCAGGAGCTCCAGCTTGACTTCGCGCAGTGAAAACGCCGGATCGAACGACCACGCCGCGGAAGCCAGCACACAGGCAGACCATGCCAGCAAAGGCCAGCGGATCGGGAGCGAAGGCACACTCAACCGGCGCCACTGCCAGAGCGAAATGGCAAAGCCTGCTACCAGCAGCGTATTTCTCAAGCCGGCCACATGATTTAGCGGCAGTACAAAAAGGAGCAATGCCAGCGCAATGAAACCGGGAGCCGCTTTATTACCCGACATACCTCAGTAGGCCCCTTCCCGCGCAAACACCACCTTGACCGTGCGGATCAGGATCACCACGTCGTACCACAAAGACCAATTGCGCACATACCAGGTATCCAGATTCGCGCGGGCGAGAAAGGTCGTATCGCTGCGGCCGCTGATCTGCCACAGCCCGGTGATGCCCGGCCGGGCTTCCTGGTAGAACGGCAGGGCGTCGCCGTAATCCCCCAGCTCCCTGGCCAGCAAGGGCCGCGGCCCCACCAGGCTCATTTCGCCCCTCATCACATTGAACAGCTGCGGCAGTTCGTCCAGGCTGTAACGGCGTATCCATTTGCCCACCGGCAACACGCGCGGATCGTCCTTCAGCTTGAAGTTGTTGGCGCGGTATTCCGCCATCAATTGCGGATTTTCCTTTTCCCACGCCGCCAGCCTGGCTTCGGCATCCTTCACCATGGTGCGGAATTTGTAGCAGACAAAACGCACCCCGTCGCGCCCCACCCGTTCCTGACGGAAAAATACCGGCGCGCCGTCTTCACGCCAGATGCGCCAGGACAGCCAGGCAAACACGGGCGACAAAGCCAGCAACGCCAGCCCGGCCACAACCACGTCGAAAACCCGCTTCACCAGGCGATGAATCGGCCGCGCCAGGTTGTTGCGCACGCTCAGCATCAGCGTCTCATGGCTGAAGAAATGCGTCATTTCCATACCCAACAACGGCAAACCGCGAATGCTCGGTATCACATTCAGATCCGCGTCATGCAGGCTCAGGTCCTGCAGCAGTTTTTGCTGGGCATACAGCTCGCCGGCGTTCAGGGCGACCACGATATGGGGCGGTTTCATGCGGCGGATGACTGCCATCGGATCAGCTCCCAGCTCCACCAGCGGCGCCGGCAAATCACGCTCTTCCAGGCCGGGCGAAACGGGCGACATGAAAGCCACCACGTCAATACCCATCAGCGGTTCACTGCGCAATGCGGCGTACGCCTCGCGTGCGTTGTCGCCGGTTCCCAGAATCACCGTCGGCAATTGCCAGACACCCATGCGCAACAGCCATTTCTTCATCCGCGCTCGCATCAGCGGCAGCAGGACCAACAGCATGGTCCAGGTTCCCACCAGCCACAAACGCGAGAAACTCCACTTGCCCAGAAACATCAGCATGGCATCGAACACCGCCAGCAGCAGCACTACGCGGATGGATTGCTTGGTTTCGTCCCAGAATGGAATCCGCTTCGAATAGTGTCCTTGCAGCCAGAACCACACCACCATGAGCACGGTCAGACCCGCCAGCAAAGGCAAACGGATGAGCGCCTGCGGGTCCGACCACCAGCTGATGAAAGCCTCGGTCCATGTGTTCTGGTCGTACGCCCAGTTCGCCAGCCGGCCCAGCAGGGCGGACAGACCGACAGCCAGCACATCGCCAACAATGAGAAGCAGCTTGGCCAGATAGGCCCGGCGCGGATGCCAGTTAATCGTCATTGGCCGGCCTGCCGCTGGAAACGCTGCCAGGCTGACGCAACAAAACCCGTCAGCTCGGAACGAAAACGCTCCGGCGCAAATCTTTCCGCATTCCTCCGGCAGGCGGCCGGGCTGATTTGCGGCTGTATGGTTTCGAATCGCTGTATCGCCTCTTTCAGCGACGCAACGCCTTGTTCAGCAAAATGCACCCCGGTCGGCTCGGTCATCTGCTCGCCGCGGATCGTCTCAACCGCCCCGCCCTTGCCAAAGGCGATCACCGGCGTACCGCACGCCTGCGCCTCCAGCGGGGCGATGCCGAAATCTTCCTGGGCGGCAAAAATAAAGGCGCGCGCCTCCTGCAAATGCTGTTTCAGCACCGCAAACGGCTGATGCCCGAGAATTTGCACATTGGCGCCCGCTTTGGCGCGAATCTTGGCCATTTCCGGCCCGTCGCCGATCACCACCAGGCGTTTGTCCGGCATGCCGGCAAAAGCCTCGACGATCAGATCGATGCGCTTGTACGGCACCATGCGCGAGGCAGTCAGATAGAAATCGCTCTTTTCCTTGCCCGGCTCGAAAGCATGAATGTCCACCGGCGGGTAGATTACTTGCGACTCGCGGCGATAGGCCTTCTGCACCCGCCGGGCGATGAAGCCGGAAATGGCAATAAAGTCATCCACGCCATTGGCAGTCCGGTAGTCCCAAATGCGCAAACGATGCAGCAGCCATTTTGCCAGCCAGCCCTTCAAGCCCCGGTCCAGCCGGGTTTCGCGCAAATACTCATGCTGCAGATCCCAGGCATAGCGCATGGGTGAATAACACAGGCAGACATGCAGCTGGTCCGGGCCGGTCAACACGCCCTTGGCCACGGCGTAGGAACTGGAAATCACCAGATCGTAGGAAGACAAGTCAAACTGCTCGACGGCAAGCGGCATCAGCGGCAGATAGTTGCGATACCTCTTGCGCGCGAACGGCAGTTTCTGGATGAACGAGGTGTTGACCCGGCGCCCGCCCAGAAAATGCCGCTCGGCTTCGGGCACAAATTCCACCGTGGAGAACAATTCCGCCTGCGGAAAACAAGCCAGCATCTGCTCCAGCACGCGCTCTGCTCCACCGTAAACGGTGAGCCAGTCGTGTACGATAGCGATTTTGGCTTGGGAAATCGGTTTCACTGACCTTGTCCGCCTTTTGCCGGTTTTTGCGCAACGGCAATCACATTCGCCGTAAATACCGTAGTGAAAGTCGAACGTCCGTGCAGAAGGAAAAAAATAATGGAAAACACTGGATTGAAAAATATTCGCCACAACCATCGTCGGATTAATGCTATCCCCTTGCGTATTGGCAGGGCAGAATAAACATCAACCATCTGCAAATTTATGGCAGCAAAGAATTGTTGCAAACTTTGTGGCGTATACGCTCTGATATGGGTTAAATCACCTTGACGAATTGGATTGAATGGCGCCAGATCATTAGGCACCTGCACAATCACTCTACCACCCGGTGCCAGCTTTTCTTGCATCAGCTCTCCAAGCGACATCAGGGTGTCAAGATCCAGATGCTCCAGCACATCGATCAACAAAATACAGTCTACTCTGCCCTCTTCTTCACGCAGCCAATTTAATGCATCAGCCTGCTCAATGTTATCAAGACCTAACGTGTTCCGCGCGAATCCAACCTGTTCTCGACTTAGGTCTACACCCTTTACATCCGTATATCCAAGTTTTTGTAACGCGACAATGTTTTTACCATATCCGCAACCAATTTCCAAAATGCGGGAAGATCAGATCG
>JAJZQI010000047.1 GCA_021851875.1 Pseudomonadota bacterium
ATGTCTATTTTCCGGAGCAGGTCGAAAGCGTACTGCTGTTCAACAATGATTTTCTGAAAACGGCGAAGAAGGTGCGCGACCGCTGCATTACAGACGCGAAGTATGCCAACGCCATTCGCTGGCAGCCTGCGTTCAAGCAACTCATTTATCGCAATGACGAAGGCAAGCTGATCGTCACTATCAGTCAAAACTCCATCGGCAATGCGATTACCGAGCTGCTCGGCGTCGTGGTCAACCGTGTTGCCGATGCCGATGCCTACGAAAAGCAGGAGCCACGGTTAATCGAGCGATTGCTCGAAGTGCGGCGCCGCTTGATCGAAGCCGACCTGGGTGACGGCATTGCCACCGACTACTGGCCTGAAGGGTAGCGGTTTGCGCTGGTTCCATGAAGGCAGCCGCTCCTCCTGCCGGTTTCGAGCCTGAAAAACCGGCAGGGCGGCGGACAGGCTCGGAAATGCTGCATTTGAATCCTGCTTTGCCAAGCCTATTGGCTGCATTTGTAAACTGGCGTATCCTGATTTTCGGCGGCAAGAAAAGCTGAATATATCAATTTCCCCTCAATAAATTCTGCTCAGTATATTGCCCTTGCAGGGGGGCAGCTCCACGGGGTTGCGGCCAGTGCGAATGAAATCATTGGTGGTTTCCGGACTCAAGAAATAATCGCCGAGAGCATGATTCTGGCAAGGGAATGGCATGGGCAAGCGTCTTGTTAAACCGCCATCGATGGTCCAGTTGGGGCGCAGGGTATTTCTGACGCTGGGGTTGATAGGCCTGTTCCTGGTGGCGCTTTGGCTATGGCTGTCGTGGAATACGGTAAAAAATCAGCAACTGGAGCGGATGGGCGTCGTGGCGAAGCTGGTGGCCGGGCAGGCCCAGAGCCACTTCGATTCACTCGGCAGCCATCTTGAGATGCTGGCCTGGCAATTGAACAACGTCAATGTCGTGGCGCATCCAGAGCGCGGGTTGGCGGCGTTGCAGCGATTCAGGGTCAAACATCCAGAACTTGGCGGAGCCAGCGTGATTTTGCCGGATGGCCAAATGCTGATTTCCACTGCGCACCTCCCCGGTTTGCTGTTGCCCAACGTTCTTGCCGACCCCAAATGGCGCGAAGATTTTTACAGCAATCTGCAAACGCGCGGCGTGAGCCTTAACCGCCCTCAATTCGGCTACCTGCTGCAAAAATGGCTACTTCATTTGCGTTATACCGTGCGCGACGGGCACGATAAGGTGCTTTTCCTGATTCAAACCTCGATTCCGCTCGATAAGCAGCAAAGCTTGTGGAACGATCTGAACCTGCAGCCTGGAGCGGCAATCGGCCTGTTGCGCGAAGACGGTTATTTGCTCAGCCGGATGCCGGCCGGAGAGCCCGGAAAAATCTATGGCGTGAAAGTGCGGGGCGCATTGTTTCAGGCCATAGCTCAAAACCGGAATGCCGAGGGCAGCGGTTTTTATGAGGGGGGGGCCGTCGATGGCGTATATCGCATCGGCGCTTATCAACGCCTGCAGCGCTCCCCCGTGTATGCGTTCATCTCCCTGCCGCAGGGCACAAGCTGGCAGTTATGGTGGCAACTGGTGCACGTTCCCTTCTATTTGATTGTCGGCTTGCTGGTGGTCGGGATAGTCGTGTTCGGCTTCAGCACCAGGCGTTTTACCGGCCGCATGCAGGCCATCCGGCAGCGGCTGGGAAGCGCTGACCTCGCTTTGGGACCGTTGCCGAGCAGCGGCGTGAGCGAGATCGACGATCTGTTCGTATCCCTGTCCGATACCCAGCAGAGACTGAAGGTGGCCGCGCAAAACCGCGAGAAATTGCTGTTGAAGGCGGCGCATGCCGGCACCTATGCGGTCCGGGCGCGGGACCGGGTGGTGTTGGCAGCCAATCAATCTTTCCTCGATATGCTGGGCATGGAGGAGGGCGAAGTAGTGGGGCATTCCTGGCTCGATTTGCGGGCAGAGGTCAGTCTTCCCAGCGCGACCCAGCCGCTGCAGATCACCGACCTGGCGCAGTCGGTCCTGCAGTTCAGAAGCCGCAATGGCCAGGCCTTGTGGTTGTCGATCGCCGAATTCGAACAAGCGGACGAAAAGGGCGAAGTTATACGCCATGGTCTCGCGATCGATGTGAGTGAGCGGGAACATCTGTTGATGATGGTCGGGGAGCAATCGACCCGCCTGCAGGTGCTGTGGCGGATCGCCACCAGCCGCACCCGCTCCGAGGGCGAGAAAGTCAGGTTGATGCTCAAGCTGGCAATGGACACCCTGGACATGGATGTGGCCGCGCTCAGCGAGAAGGTTGGGGAGCACTTCGTTCCGGTTTATTTGCTGGACACGCTGGGTTTATCCAAGCTGGAAGAGGTGTGCCCATTCGAGATGCTGTGCCATCATGCCAGCGAGGGGGAGAAAAGCCTGTTTGTGCCGGATCTGCGTGTCAGCAGCAATAGGCCCGAGTTCGAGCAGGTGGCGCAAACGTTCGATATCTGCGCCTATGTCGGCATCCCGATCTGGCTGGATGAAAAATTCTATGGGATGCTGGTGTTCCTGCGCCGCAAGCCGTTGGAGGGCGGGAGTTTCACCCAGGACGACCAAGCCTTCATGGAACTGATCGCGGCCTGGTTCAGCCAAATGCTGCTGCAAAATACGCAGCGCCAGAAGCTGGAAACCCAGGCGCTCACCGACGAACTGACCGGCTTGCCGAACCGGCGCGCTGCGGAATTGCGCTTCGAGGAAGAAATCGCTCGCGCCAAGCGCGATGGCTCCGGGTTTTCCGTCGCCACCTGCGACCTCGACCGCTTCAAGCTGATCAATGACAATTACGGGCACGGCGTCGGCGACGAGGTGCTGCAACAGGTTGCCCGTATCATGCGCCACGCCTTGCGCGAGGGCGACTGGCTGGCGCGCTGGGGCGGGGAGGAATTCATCCTGTTCCTGCACCATTCCAGCCATGCCGATGCGTTTGCCGCGGCGGAGCGGATCCGCGAGGCGATCAAGGCGCAGTCGCTGAAGACCAGCCAGGGCAAGCTGGAGATTACCGCCAGCTTCGGCATAGGCGTATGCCAGGCGGGCGATGAAGATATCGACCGGGTGATATCGGAATCGGATAACTGCCTCTACGAGGCCAAGCGCAGGGGGCGCGACTGCGTGGTTGTCGCCGAATCGGGCGGCGCTTCGTCAGGCACGCGCACGCTGTGGCGCGCCGGGATGCTGCAGCGCGCCCTGAAGGAGAACCGTGTCGTTGCCGCCTACCAGGTCATGGTCGATCTGGCCAGCGGCAAGCCGGTGGCAGACGAGGCGCTGGCGCGCCTGGTTCAGCACGATGGTTCGGTCACGGTGGCGAATGATTTTATCGAGGCGGCCGAGGGCATCAACCTGATCCACGAGGTGGATCACGCCATTACGCGCCATGCGATGGCACGCTGCGCGGTCAAGCTGACGGCAGGGCACGATCCTGGTTTTGCCCATTTCATCAACCTTTCGCCGCAGTTTCTGGCGCGCAAGGATTTGGTGGACGAGTTGCTGAACGGGGCCATGCAGTTTTGTTCCACCT
>JAJZQI010000014.1 GCA_021851875.1 Pseudomonadota bacterium
TTTCTTCACGACATCGTAGTTGTACTGCTCAGTACTGGCTAGGTCTACCGCTGCCATAATCTTCTCCTTACTCTAAGCCCAACCGCTCAGGGAACCCAATTTGGTTTTTGCGCCGCAAATAATACACGCCCATCCGAAATTCCTCAAGCTAAATTGCGACAAATTGCCGCACCCCCACTTAAGCCAGAGTCTTAATTCAAGCGCCCTGGAGCAATATGCGCAGATCGTGCACGATATCCGCCGGAGGTTGACCATAGGGCAATATCAGTCGCAAACGCCCATCCCGATCAAAGACATAACTGTTCGCGCTATGGTCGATGGAGTAACTGCCATCCGACTGCGGATGGCGCCTGTATACCGCCTTGAAACCGGCAGCCGCCTGCGCGGTTTCCGCATCCGTGCCGCGCAGGCCGATAAATGAAGCGTTGAAGGCCGGCACATAGCCATTCAGCAACTGCGGCGTGTCGCGCGCCGGATCAAGCGTCACGAACAGCACCTGCACTTTTGCCGCCGATGTCCCCAGCTGTTTCATGGCCACCGCCATGTCGCCCAATGTTGTCGGGCACACGTCAGGACAATGGGTGTAGCCGAAAAACAGCACGACCACTTTGCCGCGGTAATCCTTCAGGCTGCGTGTCGCGCCTGCCGCGTCATGCAGCCTGAAATCCTTCGCATAGGCCGACGCATCGGCCTCGGGCGCAAGAAACGGCGAAGGCTCAGCCGGCCCCTTGCCGCACGACGCCAGCAGCAGGATGAATGCCAGCCACAGCAGCCGCACAGTTAAACCGGCTCCCCTGCAGGTTGCCCCGCCCCAGCCATAAGCACAGCCGGGACATCGGCCAGGCGGTATTTTCCGGTCATCACTGCTTTGGCCAATTTCTCCAGTGTTTGTTCGCGCAACAGCGCCACTACTTTTTCCTTGATCGGCTTCCATTTAAAGTGCATGGGGCAGGCCGTCTCGTCGGAACAGATTTTCAGCCCCAGCACGCATTCGTGAGTGAAGCCGACGCCTTCGGTTAAAACCAGTATCTGCATCAGGTCGGTTTTTTCCGCTCCCTCCCGCAGACAGAAGCCGCCCAGACGACCGCGGAAGGAATACAGCAGACTCCCCTTGCACAATGATTGCATGATTTTCGCCAGATAGGCCGGCGGCACGTTCAGGTGCTCAGCGATTTCGCGATTGAGGACAGGCTCACCGCTTGGCTTGGTGGCAATATATATCAGTGCCTGGATGGCGTATTGGCTCGTTCGTGACAGGATCATGATTAATTGGGATTCCGATATCTTGTTTTGATAATAGCGCAAATTCCAGCACTTACGGACATTATTATCCTTAATATTTCCTTAACCGGCAGCATTTTTCTGTCACGCAAGCCGAATCCGCTCCGCCAACTCCGTTGCCGACGCCTGCGGCGCATAGGGCAGCACGGCCAGTAGCGGTGCTGCGATGCGCTGGCGCAACGCTGCAACCACGTCATCCTGCAGCGGCATGGCCGGCTCCAGCGCGTTGGCGACCCAGCCGTAAAGGCGCAACCCTCTTTGTTGTAACGCTGCCACAGTGAGCAACGCATGATTGATGCAGCCCAATCGCAGCCCCACCACCAGCAGCACCGGCAATTTGAGCTGCAGCGCCAGATCGGCGGTATCTTCCCGGTCATTGAGCGGCACCAGCAAACCGCCCACCCCCTCCACCACCACCGTGTCGGCCAGCTTCTGCAATTGCCCGTAACAGTCCCGAATATGCTTCAGGCTGATGGTCTGGCCCGCCATTGCAGCGGCCAGATGCGGTGCCACCGGCGGCACGAAGCGGTATGGATTGATCCATTCCTGCGGAGCGCCAACGTTGGCGGCTGCCGCCAGCTGCCGCACATCGTCGCACAGCGCTGTACCACTGGCCGGGCAGCCACTGGCCACCGGCTTCATACCCACCACTGTGCGGCCCTGCGCGGCGATATGCGCAATGCAGGCAGCGGCGATGCGGGTTTTGCCCACGCCCGTATCGGTCCCGGCCACGAACAATCCGGTCAAATCAGACGCCATGCCTGGCCCGCCGCTGCTCAATATTGAACCGGATGATCTGGCGCCCGTCATCCAGCTTGCTACGCTTCTGTTCCGGCACCCAGGCATGGCCGTAAATCACCTCGAAAGTCGCCGGCAGGCGGCCATCGCGGCGGAACCGTTCGTAAGCCTGCTGCAAGGCCAGCCACTCGCCGCGCCCCATCAAGCCGTGGCGACGGCCAACGGTCGCATTGTGCGCGCCGATATCTTTCAACTCCTTCAGCATCGAACGCAAATCGGCATATGTCAGCGTCAAACACTCCATTTCCATGACCGGGGCGGCAAAGCCGCTGTGACTCAAGGCATCGCCAATATCATGCATGTCGACGAAACGGCTGACGTGCGGGTAACCGTCCAGGTCGGCAAAGACAGTGCGCAACTCCTTCAGCGTGTCGGGACCGAAGGTGCTGAAGAACAGCAGACCGCCGGGATGCAAGGCGCGATAGAACTCGCCGAAGGTATTTTCCAGATTGTTGCACCACTGCAGGGTGACGTTGGACCAGATCATGTCGAGGCTGCTGCTTTTCAGCGGCAGGGCATCGGCATCGGCGCAGACGTGCCGAACCGACGGCTTACTCCAGGGCAGACGGTCTTTCCAGCTGCTCATCTTGGCACGCCCCTGTTGCAGCATGGTCAATGCCAGATCGAGCGCGATCACATCGCTTTCCGGATAGCGCTGGCGCAGCACGCGCGTCCCTTCGCCCGTACCGGAGCCCAGGTCCAGCAGCGTTTTGGGTTGCAGACGCATGATATCGAGCCGTTCCAGCATGCGGTCGCAGATCTCCCGCTGCAATACGGCTGCGGCATCGTAGGTTTGGGCGGCCCGCTCGAAAGAGCGCCGGATGGCGCGCTTATCGAGTGTATCCGGTTCAGTCATGGAGAAAATCCTTCATTTCGGCGATGAATTCCTGCGGATGGGACAGGAAAGGCGCGTGAGCTGCGCCACGAAACACCTTCAGCTGCGCCGCCGGCATGTGCCGAGCCAGCCAGCCAGCCGCAGCCGCGGGTGTCAGCGTGTCATACTCACCCGCCAGCAACAGGGTGCGGGCAGGCAAGCGCACGGCGTCGTGCCGCAGGTCCGACTCAGCCAGCAGCCGCAGACCGGCATTGAGCACAGCCATGGTCGGCTCGCCGCGGGCGAACAGCTCCTGCCGCAAACGGGCGATCACCTGCCGGGCCGCATCGCCGCTGCGGGCTTGCAGGGAGAGAAAGCGCTTAAGGGTGGCGGCATAATCCTGCTGCAACTGGCGGGCAAAATCATCGAACACGGAGCCGTCCACGCCGTGCTCCCACCCGTCACGCGTGACGAAACAGGGCGTGGCCCCCACCAGGCTGAGCGAACGAATCTGCTCGGGATGGCACCGAGCCCAGCGCTGTGCTAGCAAGGCGCCGAGCGACCAGCCGCACAAATGCACCTGCGCCGGTACTTGCGGCGCCAGCGCATCGGCCAGCTGTTCCAGCGTATAGGGCGCGACTGTGTCGCTGCCGCCGTAGCCGGGCAGATCAAGCTGCCAGACGGTAAATGTCTCGGCCAGCTGTTCGGCGACACTATTCCATACGCCCGCATGCATGCCCCAGCCATGCAGCAACACCAGATCCGGCCCCGCGCCGGCTTTACGGTACAGGTGCATCAACGGCCTCGTGCCAAATGAGCCAGCGCCTGCGCCAGCGCGGCCACATCGTCAGCCGTGTGCGCCGCGGAAAGGGAAATGCGCAGGCGGGCAGAGCCGGTCGGCACCGTCGGCGGTCGAATTGCCGGCACCATGATGCCGCTCTCGCGTAGAGCGTCCGCCAGTTCGACGGCCGCTACCGCATCCCCCACCAGCAGGGGCTGAATCGGTGTGACCGAGGACATTAACTGCCAAGGCAGACCTTCCAGGTCGTTACGCAACTGGCGGATCAGTTGCTGCAAATGCTGTCGCAACCGGTCGTCGGCCATCAGCTCGAAGGCCGTCAGACTGGCTTGCGCCAGCATGGGCGGCAGGGCCGTGGTGTAGATATAGGTGTGCGCCTTTTGCAGCAAGTATTCGATGAGGCTCTCGCTGCCGGCCACCAGCGCACCAAAGCTGCCCATCGCCTTGCCCAGAGTGGCCAGATAAATCAGCCGGTCCGACTTGAGGCCGAAGTGCTGCAGAATGCCCCTGCCCCCTTCACCCAGGACGCCGAAACCGTGGGCATCGTCGACGAACAGCAGGGCGTCATGCCGTTCGCACACCGCCAGCATGTCCGTCAGCGGGGCCATATCGCCATCCATGCTGAACACGCCGTCCGTCACCACCAGCTTGCGTTGAGCGCTTGAGCGGCCCAGCAATTCATCCAGATGAGCCGCATCGGCATGACGAAAGCGCTGCAAATCGGCGCGCGACAGCAGTGCGGCATCATTGAGGGAGGCGTGATTGAGCCGGTCGGCAAAAATGGCGTCATGGCGACTCAGCAAGGCGGTAATGACGCCCAGATTGGCCATATAGCCGGTCGAGAACAGCAATGCGCGGGGAAAATTGGTCAGCGCGGCAAAACGCTGCTCCAGTTGCTCATGCAATTCATGGTGCCCCAGCACCAGGTGGGAGGCGCCGGCGCCCACGCCGGCTACGCGCGCAGCCTGGCAGGCGGCTTCAGTCAGGGCCGGGTGGGCCGCCAGGCCGAGGTAATCGTTACTGCAAAATGACAGATACTCGCGCCCGTCGACCCGGATGCGTGGCCCCTGGGCGCTGGAGAGGGTGCGCCGCCGCCGTTGCAGCCCGGCCCGGCTGATCTGTGCCAGACGGGATTCCAGCTCCCAGGCCATTGGTCAGTGGGAAGCCTGCATGCTCGGGTGCATTCCCAGCTTTTGCAGCAGCGCCTGGTCGCGCTCGACTTCCGGGTTGCCGGTGGTCAGCAGCTTGTCGCCGTAGAAAATCGAGTTGGCGCCGGCGAAAAAACACATCGCCTGCAGATGTTCGGCCATTTGCTGCCGGCCGGCGGACAAGCGCACGTAGCTGGTCGGCATGGTGATGCGGGCAACCGCGATGGTGCGGACGAACTCCAGCGGATCAAGCTGCTCGGTACCGTGCAACGGTGTTCCCTCGACCTGTACCAGCTGATTGATGGGTACGCTCTCCGGCGGCGGAGTCATGCTCGCCAGCGCGGCCAGCATGCCGGCACGCTGGGTGCGGCTCTCGCCCATACCGATAATGCCGCCGCTGCAGACGTGGATGCCGGCATTGCGCACTTTGCGCAGCGTCTCCAGGCGATCCTCGAATTCGCGGGTGCTGATGATGTTGCCGTAGAATTCCGGCGCGGTATCGATGTTGTGGTTGTAGTAATCCAGGCCGGCCTGACGCAATTCTTCGGCCTGACCTTCTTGCAGCATGCCCAGAGTGGCGCAGGTTTCCAGACCCAGCGCGCGCACTTCCCGGATCATCTGCGCCACCGGCTCAATATCCTTCTGCTTCGGTCCGCGCCAGGCAGCGCCCATGCAGAAACGGGTCGCACCGTTGGCCTTGGCGGCCTTGGCCGCTGCCACAACCTGCTCCACCGGCAACAAGCCCTGCTTTTCCACGCCAGTGTCGTAGTGCGCCGACTGCGGGCAATAGCCGCAATCTTCGGAACAACCGCCGGTCTTGATCGAAATCAGGGTGGACAGCTGCACCTCGGTCGGATCAAAGTGCTGGCGATGCACGCTTTGCGCACGGAACAGCAACTCGTTGAAAGGCAGCTCGAACAGGGCCTCGAGCTCGGCCACACGCCATTCGCGCTGACTCATTTCAATGGGTTGTGCTACCGCTGCCTTAACCATGTACCGCTTCCTCCACTGTCATTTCCATCCACGGCTCACGCACGGCCGCAAAAATATCCCACAGACTCCAGGGAATCACCACCAGCGCCATGACTGCCCACACCGCCACAATCCCCGTGCCGTTACCGAAAAGTTCGTAAATGGGCTGACCGAACACCACCATGGCCCCGGCCGCGCCATAAAAACGGTATCCCGCCCATTTATTAAAATGCCGTACCCGCAGATTGGGATGATGGGCAATCGCCGCATAGACAAAAATCGAACCGGCCAGCCACAGCATCACCGGCACCACCACCACGACATACTTGATCATGGGCGGCAAATTGACTACTGTAGACAAGCCCCACACAGCCGGTGCAACAAGCAGCGCAATAATGCTGGCCAGATTGAACAGAATTGCATTTTTCCGCTGCGACGAAGACGTCAGGGTAAGCGACATGACCATTTCTCCAGTAAAAGGACCGTGACGTCCCATTTTACGAACCCGCCACATTCTGTCAAATATTTTAATGGAAAAAATGAACTGGCGTCGATTTATTGTGCAGCTATTGCCGCCGCAAAGCTGCGCCTTGTGTTCCGCCACCGCCGGAAACAACGTGTGCGACGCCTGTTGCGCCGATCTGCCCTGGCTTGAGCAGGATCGCCTGTGTCCCGTTTGCGCCAGTTTGTCGCCAGCGGGACTGGTCTGCGGCGATTGCCTTAAAACGCCGCCAGCCTTTTACCGCACCTTATCGCTGCTGGAATACCGCTTTCCGGTCAGCCAGCTGGTCAGCCGCCTCAAATACCGCCAACACCTGCCGCTGGCCAACTGGTTTGCCGAACAGTTCCTGCTACGCATGCCGCCAGCGGGGGAGAAAATCGACGCGCTCATTCCCGTTCCACTGCATCCCAACAGACTGAAAGAGCGCGGCTTCAATCAGAGTCAACTCATCAGCCGGCAGCTGGCCAAGCGCCTGGGTACGGCACACCTGCCCCAGTTGGTCGAGCGCAGCTTCGACACCTCACAGCAGGCCGGACTGAGTCGGACAGAACGTCAGCGCAATATGCGCAACGTGTTCACCTGCCGCGAAAACATGAGCGGCCTGCGTCTTGCGATTGTCGACGACGTCATCACCACCGGCAGCACGGCCGACAGCCTCAGCCGCACTTTGCTGGATGCCGGCGCGGCTGCGGTGGAAGTCTGGAGCATCGCCCGCACACACTAACAGCATGGACCACGATCTTTCCGCCGGATGATCCGTTCGCCTTCGCCAAGTCCGGTGTTACAATCCCACGACCGCAATAAAGCGAAGATTTGCAACAAACCCGGCTGCATTCACCATCATGTTTGATTTGGTCCTGTTCGAACCCGAGATCCCGCCCAACACCGGCAACATTATCCGCCTGTGCGCCAATACCGGAACGCAGTTGCATCTGATACGACCGCTTGGCTTCGAGCTGAACGACAAACAGCTGCAGCGCGCCGGCCTGGATTACCACGAGTATGCCACGCTGCGGGTCTACGACACGCTGACACAGTGCCGCGCGGCGCTGCCGGGCGGGCGCTGGTTTGCCCTGACAACCAAGGGCAGTCGCTCCCACCATTTGCCGCAATACCGGGCAGGCGACGTTTTTCTGCTGGGGCCGGAAAGTCGCGGATTGCCCGCCGAGGTGCTGGCCGAATTCGACGGCGAAACCCGTCTGCGCATTCCCATGCGGCCGGACAACCGCAGCCTCAACCTGTCCAATGCGGCCGCTGTTATCCTGTATGAGGCCTGGCGGCAAAACGATTTTGCCGGATCGATCTAGCCGGCGGCTAGGCCGCTTCCGCTTTCGGCTCGCGGTTCAGCAATCGCTCCACCGCATCCTTGGGCGATAGGCCGCCATACAGAATATCGTGCACCACCTCCACCACCGGCATGGCCACGCCCAGCTTGTGCGCCAGCTTGCGCGCTCCCTGCACGGCATACACCCCCTCGGCCACGTGCCCCAGCGACGCCAAAATTGAATCGATGGTCTCGCCGGCAGCAAGTCGCAGCCCGACCGTTCGGTTGCGCGACATATCCGCCGTGCAGGTCAGAATCAGATCGCCGGCCCCCGCCAAACCGAGAAAAGTCTCCGAGCGGCCGCCCATGGCCACCCCCAGCCGGCTCATTTCCGCCAGGCCGCGGGTAATCAGTGCGGCCCGCGCGTTATAGCCCAGGTGCAACCCGTCGCTCAGCCCGGCCGCAATAGCCATGACATTTTTCAGCGCACCGCCCAGTTCGACACCTACCACATCCGTGCTCGAGTAGATGCGCAAATGATGCGCATGCAGCTGCGGCGCCAGCGTGCGCGCCAATTGCTCGTCCGTGGATGCCAGCGTCAGCGCGGTCGGCAAACCGGCCGCCACTTCCTGGGCAAAACTGGGGCCGGACAACGTGGCCGAAGGATAATCGGCCCCCAGCTCTTGCGTCACCAATTGATGCGGCAGGCAGGCGGACTCCACCTCAAAACCCTTGCAGGCCCATACCAGCGGTTTTCTGCAGTTGAGTCCGCGCAGTTTGTGCAGCAGCGCACGCATGGCGGCAACCGGCGTCATGATGATGATGACGTCAGCCGCTGCCGCCGATTGCTCGAAGTCGGCACTGACTTGCAATGCGGCCGGAAAGGGAAAACCGGGAAGATAGTGATCATTTGCCCGAGCCGCCGCCATGGCCGCCACAGCCGCCGCGTCGCGCGCCCACAAAGTGACATTGTGCGAGGCTGCCAGGGCTATGCCCAGTGCCGTACCCCAGGCACCGGCTCCCAGTATCGTGATATTCATTCGCCCCACACGTCGCTGACAGAAATATAACCGTTCACACCGTCGCGATGATGGACCTTGACCCAACCGGCCGGCGCGCCGTCCAGCCGATCCAGCACCACATCCTGAGCCACCCTCAGCACAACGGATGCATTGCTGTCGGGTGACTGGCGAATCATGCCCACCTGAGCCGTGACGACCACGGTACGCTGGGTGCTGAGCGATTTGGCCTGAATCCAGGCCAGCGCGCCTTTGCTGTCCCTCACCTTGGTCCAGCCGCTCAGATCAACCACCACCTCGACCGGAAAGCCCGCGCTGACCACATAGAGTTTCTTGCCGGCCAGCGCGGGACTGTCATACAGCACCGCCGGAGCAGCCACGGAGCGATACTCCAGCGCCTGGGCTGCCGCGGGCAAAACCGCCAGCAGCAGCGTCAGCGCCATAAGCGGATAACGCTTAATGGCTGGCACCTTCGGCCTGCGGCATTTGTTGCTGATACAGCGCCTCAAAGTTGATCGGGTTGAGCAATACCGGCGGGAAACCTGCGCGGGTGGTCATGTCGGACACCACTTCACGGGCATAGGGGAAAAGGATGTTGGGACAAGCGATGCCCAGCACCGGATCGATCTCTTCCTGCGGGATGCCGGCAATGCGGAAAATCCCCGCCTGCGCCACTTCATTCAGGAACATGACCTTGTCGCCCAATTTGGCGGTCACGGTCACGGTGACGGTGATATCGTAATAGTCCTCACCCATGGCGGAGCCTTCGGTATGCAGCTGCACGTCGATTTGCGGCGCTTCACGCTCCAGGTAGATGGCGGGTGCATGCGGCACTTCCAGCGAGGCGTCCTTGAGGTAAATTTTTTCCAGGGCGAAAACAGGGGATTGTTCAGACATTATCGACTTTCATTAAGGACAGTTATAGTTTTGAGTTCAGCCAGCGGTTCAAGCCCGCCTGATCCTGCGCACCGGCCAGGCGGTCAAATTCCCGGCCGTTGCGGAACAGCACAAGACTGGGAATGCTGCGGATGGCGTAGCGCGCGGCCAATTGCTGCTCGGCCTCGGTGTCCACCTTGGCGAAAAGCACGCGCGGACTCCACTCGGCGGCGGCTTTTTCGAACACCGGCGCCATCATGCGGCAAGGCCCGCACCAGGAAGCCCAGAAATCCACCAAAACCGGCAGCTCACTATTGGCGATCACCCGATCGAATTGCGCGGTGGTCAGGTTGACCGGCTTACCCGGCAACAGCGGCGCTTTGCATTTGCCGCACTTGGGTCCGTCGGTCAGACGTTCCTGCGGCACCCGGTTTACAGCACCACAAGCCGTACATGCCAGGTTCAGCGTCGCCATTCAACCCTCCAGCAAGGCATCCAGCTTGCCGGCCCGATCCAGCGCCGACAAATCATCGTAACCGCCGACATGCGTATCGCCGATATAGATCTGCGGCACAGTCCGGCGGCCGGTTTTATGCATCATTTCCATGCGTCGCTCAGGCTGCAGGTCGACGCGGATTTTTTCGATATCTTCCACCCCCTTGATCAGCAGCAGCTTTTCCGCCATGACGCAGTAGGGGCAAACACCCGTCGCATACATCACAACCTTGGGCATCTTATTTCTCCACCGGCAGACTGGCCTGCTCCCAGGCGATGATCCCGCCGCGCAGGTTAAACACATTGAACCCGGCCTTGCTCAGAGTACCACAAGCACTGGCGGAACGGGCACCGCTACGGCAGTTCACCACAATCGGGCGCCCCTTGAATTGCGCCAGCTCGGACAGGCGACCGGCCAGTTGGCTCAGCGGGATATGGCGCGCATTCGGAATGTGTCCGGCGCGGTATTCGTTGTCTTCCCGGACATCGAGTACCAGAGCGTCCTCGCGGTTGATTTTCTGCACCGCCTCAGCCGGCTGCACTTCACCGACACCGCTTACGCGGCGGGAAATACTCGGCCAAATCAGCATGAACGCCGCAGTCAGCGCAATCAGAATCAGCCAGAAATTATTTTGCACGAACGACACTTGCTTTTTTCTCCATTAACAATTGGGTTGCATAGGCTGCCAAAGCCGCCAGCCTGGGTTCATCTTCGGACTGCTCAAGCAGACGCTGCTGAACGGCCGGAAGATCCCGCGGGTACGATACCGAGGCCAGCCGCAGCTGGCGCTCGGCCTGAGCCTCCGCACCGGCGAGCGCCAGCAGGGCTGCCTGCTTGTATACGACCGTATTGGTCGGCGCAAATTCCTCGGCCGACTGCATAAACTCAACCTTGGTCCGCACATCCTTGTTTTCAACCTCGACCATGCCCGTATAGATCTGATCGACATAGGGTGCCAACAGGGAGTTTTCACGGACCCGCCGCAAACCGTTCAGGTAATCTTCCCGCTGCTTCGCGTTGAACGAGGCAATATGATAACGCTTTGCCGTCAGCTCTTCCAAGACACGGTCGTACACCATCAGGTTTGCCAAGGCATAGCCGGCCGACAGCAAAATGAGCCACAGCGCCAAACGCCCCAGCCGGCTCAGCCGCACCCGCAGCCGCTGCGGATCGCCATAGCCCAGCCAGAACGCCGTCAAACCCAGGAAGAAGGTGTACCACATCGGGTATTCCAGCAGGGCATGAATCCCCTCCACCGCCAGCAGCATCAGCAGCCAGAGCCGCGCGGGCGTCCATGGCTGACGCACGTAGGCCCACACCCAAGTAAGCGCGGAAATCACCAGCAGCAGCCCGGCAAAAATACCCAGCTCGGCCAGCAACATCAGCACGATGTCATGCGCATTGGTGAAATACACCCCGGTTTCCACCCGCTGACCGACCGTGTCGCCCAGCAGAAAATGCTGCCAGGCAAATTGACCGACCCCCGCCCCGAGCCAGGGGTGATGCAGGAAGATTTCCTTCCCCACCGTCCACAGCTGCGCCCGCGGACTGGCTCCGCCCACCCGGTCCCCGATCTTTTCCTGAATGGTATAGGAGGCAACGCCAGCCCAGTCGGACACGATACTGCCGAGATATTGCATTAATACGAAACCGGCCAGGAAAAACACGGTGATCGCCAGCAGACGGTTACCGGTATCGCGGTCGCGCAACCGGTAAATGGCCGCCATGACAATAAAAGCGGCGATGTAAAACCAGGCGGTGCGCGAGGCGGACAAACCGATCACAAACAGCAACAGCAGCGACGCCGCAACCCAGACCAGCAGCCCCTGCGGATAGCGCAGCCACAACCAGGCCACCGCCACCAGACCGAGCGAAGAATAATTGGCGAAGTGGTTGTGCTGCGCCAGGTTGCCATACACCTCGGGCGCCACCTTGCTCATGATCATGCCGTTAAACGGCGTGGGGATATGAAAATGCTGGATCAGACCGGTCAGCGCCGACAACAGCGCCCCCGCCAGCAAAAAGGCCGAGAGCACGGTGGCCAGCCGCTCTTCGTCCACCTGTTGCCGCAAGGTGGCGCCCAACGCCATGAGCAGGGCCGCCCACAACAGATACAGCGCAAACAGAAAGTAACTCTGCGGATAATTGATCGAATACAGATTCAGCTGCAGCAGCACCAGCAGCAGCAAACCGGTCGGCAGGACAAAACGGTAGGGCAGCGAAAAATCACGCCACAAATCACGCTGCAGCAGCGGCACCAGCGCCAGGACGCCGAGCAAGGCCGCCCACCATTCACTGTGAAAACTGGCTATCGGATAGCGGTGCCGAGAAACAAGAAACGGGATGACGGCCAGCAGGCCGACCAGCCACAAACTGATTGTGGCCGGCGTCAAGGCAGTGCGTTTTAGCATGTACCACAGGATTCCGGCACGCCGAGTTTTTTCAGAATCCTATCCAGCGGACAGAAGTTGGTGAAACCGCTTTGCAGCAGATTGAAGCCGACAAAGGCGGTAAACCACAGCCAGTAATGGCTGACAAACAGCGGACTGCCTTCGACTCCGAGCGCCAGCGAGAGCAGCACGAAGAATCCGGCGACGATTCGAACGATGCGATTGACTGTCATGATTTTTCCTTATGCAAGTGTGAAGCGTCTATTTTCTTGTACATTGCCGCGTAATACAACACCGGAATCACCACCAGCGTCAGCAAGGTGGACACCAGAATACCGAATATCAGCGAAATTGCCAGCCCGTTGAAGATCGGATCATCCAGAATGAAGAAGGCGCCCAGCATGGCCGCCAGCCCGGTCAGAACAATCGGTTTCGCCCGTGTTGCGCCGGAGCGGATGACCGCCTCGGCAAACGGAATGCCCTCGGCCACCTGCAGATTGATGAAATCGACCAGCAGAATCGAGTTGCGCACGATAATGCCGGCCAGCGCGATCATGCCGATCATCGACGTAGCGGTAAACTGCGCTCCCAGCAGCGCATGCCCGGGCATCACGCCGATAATGGTCAGTGGAATGGGCGCCATGATCACCAGCGGCACCAGGTAGGAGCCGAACTGCGCCACCACCAGCAGGTAGATCAGGATCAGCCCCACGGCATAAGCCAGCCCCATGTCGCGGAAAGTCTCATAGGTCACCTGCCATTCGCCGTCCCACTTGATGCTGTAGTTGCGCCAGACGGTCTCCGGCTGGGAAATGAACGTCTCGCCCAGCACCCCGCCCTGCGGCAGCTTCAGGCCTTCTGTCCGCTTGCGGATATCGAACATGCCATACAACGGACTGTCCAGCTTGCCGGCCATGTCGCCCTCGACGAACACCACCGGCAGCAGGTCCTTGTGATAAATCGTGTTCTCACGCTTCACATCGAGCACCTGCAGCACTTCCGACAAGGGAATGTCGCGCCCGTCGCGGGATTTGACGGTCAGCGACAGCAACGCCCGCAGGTCGTTTTTGCGCACATTGTCCAGCTTCAGCCGGACCGGCATTTCATATTTGTTGTTGCCGCTGTGAATCGGCGTCACATCCTCGCCGCCCAGGCCGACTTTCATCACATCGACGATATCTTTCTGCGCCACGCCGAGCAGCGCAGCCTTCTGCTGCATCACCCGCAGCAGAAAACGCGGGGCGACGGCATCAACCGTATCGTCGATGGCCACAATGTCGGGCGTCCCGGCAAAGGCCTGACGCACCTCCTTGGCCACCTGGATCTGACCGGTATAGTCCGGCCCATACACCTCCGCCACGATAGGCGACAGCACCGGCGGCCCCGGCGGCACCTCCACCACCTTCACCACCGCACCGTACTTGCGTCCGATCGCCTCGATGGCCGGCCGGACGGACTGGGCTATCTCATGGCTCTTGCGGCTGCGCAGGTGCTTATCGGCCAGATTCACCTGGAAATCGCCCAGCTCGCTGCCGCTGCGCAGGTAGTATTGCCGCACCAGGCCGTTGAAGTTGATCGGCGAAGAAATGCCCACATAGGCCTCGTAATCGGTCACTTCAGCCAGCGTATTGAGCACCCCGCCGATTTCGTGCATCACCTTGGCGGTCTGTTCCAGCGGCGTACCGACCGGCATATCGACCACCACCTGAAACTCCGATTTATTGTCGAACGGCAGCATTTTCAGCACCACCAGCTTGACCACCGCCAGCGAGATGGCC
This sequence comes from Pseudomonadota bacterium, assembly GCA_021851875.1. Classification (GTDB taxonomy): domain Bacteria; phylum Pseudomonadota; class Gammaproteobacteria; order Burkholderiales; family JAJZQI01; genus JAJZQI01. The sequence goes on from JAJZQI010000014.1 coordinate 14,138, forward strand.
AGCAGGATCGCCACCAGAATGCCCAGCCAAAGCTTGCGCCGATTGGCCCTCCCCTGCGAACTTGTCAGGAATGGGGTCAACAGACGGCGGAAAAACGGCAGCAGCTTGTCGCCGCCTTCCGCCTGCTGGTGCCCGCCGGAGCGGCCCAACAGCTTGTAGGCCAGCCAGGGCGTGACGATGAAGGCAATGGCCAGCGACAGCAGCATGCCGATGCTGGCGTTGATGGGAATCGGACTCATGTAGGGTCCCATCAGCCCGCTGACGAAGGCCATCGGCAGCAGCGCGGCAATAACGGTCAGGGTCGCCAGGATGGTCGGCCCGCCCACCTCATCGACCGCGCGGGGAATGATCGCCAGCAGGCCATCGTGGTCAAGCTGCATGCGGCGGTGGATGTTCTCCACCACCACAATCGCATCGTCCACCAGGATGCCGATGGAAAATATCAGCGCAAACAGCGACACCCGGTTGAGCGTAAACCCCCAGGCCCACGATGCGAACAGCGTCACCGCCAGGGTCAGCAATACGGCCGTACCGACGATCAAGGCCTCGCGCTTGCCCAGCGCAAACAGCACCAGCACCACCACCGAGGCGGTGGCGAACATCAGTTTATGAATCAGCTTCTCGGCCTTGTCGTTGGCGGTTGCGCCATAATTGCGGGTTTCGGTCACGCGCACGCCTTCGGGAATGACGGTTCCGCGCAGCTGCTGCAGCCGCTCGGCCACCGCCTCAGCCACCTTGACGGCGTTCTCGCCCGGCTTTTTCGAAATCGCCAGCGTCACCGCCGGAAACTCGCCATGTCTGGCCACCTGCTTGTCATGCCCCCCGGCCGGCCCCAGCCCCAACCAGACATAATGATCCGGCTGATCCGCGCCTTCGCGCACCTCGGCGATATCGTGCATGAACACCGGTCTGCCGTTCTGCACGCCCACCACCAGATTGCTGACATCGCGCACGCTCTGCAGGAAACTGCCGGTTTCGACCAGCACCTCTTCCCGCCCGTTGACCAACTTGCCGGACGGCTGCGAGGCATTGGACAACTGCAGGGCATCGCGGATGTCCTGCGCCGTCAGATGATAGGCCAGCAAACGTTCCGGATCGAGCAGCACCTGCACCACCTGCTTCATGCCGCCAACCGTGTAGACCTCCCGGGTGCCCGGGATGCGCTTGAGATCGACTTCCATGGCATGCGCCACATGCTGCAGATCAAACGCCGAACGCGCGGGGTCCAGCGTCCACAGCGTCAGCGTGACAATCGGCACGTCGTCGATACCGATCGGCTTGATGACGGGATCCTGCACGCCCAGATTGGGCGCCACCCAGTCACGGTTGGCCTGAATGGTGTCATACAGGCGCACCAGCGCCTGTATGCGGTCTTCGCCCACCTTGTACTGCACGGTCAGAACCGCCATTCCCGGTTTGGAAACGGAATAGATGTGATCGATACCGGAAATCTGCGACAGCACCTGTTCGGCCGGGGTTGCCACCAGCGACTCGACATCCTTGGCCGACGCGCCCGGGAAGGGAATATAGACATTGGCCATGGTGACGTTGATCTGCGGTTCTTCCTCCCGCGGCGTCACCATGATGGCAAACAGTCCCAGCAAAAAACCCACCAGCGCGATCAGCGGGGTGATCTGGGACGTCAAAAAGGCTTTGGCGATACGCCCGGAAATGCCCATGGACACCCCTACTCCGTTCCGCTTTTAGCCAGACCCGCCTCTACCGCGGCTTTGACAGGGTCCAGCGCAACCCGCTCCCCGTCGGCCAAACCGGCCAGCACCTCAACCTCGCCGCCGGCCACCGGCTCACCCAAACGCACCTGCCGCAGGTGCAGCTTGTTCTGCGCATCCGCCACGTACACGGCGGTCAGTTCGCTGCGGCGCAGGATGGCCGCTGCCGGCACCAGCAGCTTGCGTACCGTGCCGACGCTGAACCAGGCCCGCGCACTCATTCCCGGAGCCAGCAGCGGATCGCTCGGCAAATTGATGCGCACGGTGCTGGTATGCGAGCGCGGATCGAGGGCCGGCAGCACGGTAAACGACTTGCTGTCGAACCGCGCATTCAGCGCCGGAATCTCCACCGTCACACGGCTACCGGCCCGCGCCCCGGCCAACACCTTGGTCAGCTGGTACTGCGGCACCTCGGCCACCACCCGCATGCGGGTAGGGTCAAACAGGCTGAACAGGGGCGTTCCCTGGGTCGCCATATCCCCCACCTCGACCTGGCGCGAGGCGATGCGGCCCGCGTAGGGGGCGACAATGCGGGAATAACCGTGCACGGCGGATGTCTGACCGACGGCGGCCCGGGCGGCCAAATAATCGGCCTGCGCCTTGTCCACCGCAGCCTGACTGACGAATTTCTGCTGGAACAACTGCTGCGTGCGCTGATAGTTGAGACGGGCCGTATTGAGCTGCGCCTGTGCGCCGGAAAGCGCCGCGGCAGACTCGCCGGCATCGATCGTCAGCAGGAGCTGCCCCGCTTTGACGGTGTCGCCGCTGTCAGCCTTGAGCTCGACGACCCGTCCGGCCACCTGACTGGCCAAGACGGATTGGCGCACGGCCTCGACCTGCGCTTCGACCGAAACCGTCTCGTCGACATTGCGCAACTCCGCCTTGCCCGTGACGAACGACTGCGCCTGCGCGGCCAGCGCCAGCCCCCCGAGCATGACCCCGATTAGAACCCTATGATCCACAAGCGTGCCTCCAGTTAAGGCAAATTGTTAGTTTAAGCGTCTGGAAAATCTCTGCGGACAGTCCGTCCGGCAGATTGTTTCTGTTCTTTAATTTAAGTCTAGTTTTATTTTTGACAATTGCACAAATACAGTGCAGCAACGGCCCGTGCAGGGGCCGTCCGGCCATCCGTCAGCCTTTGGCAAAGCCGCAGAAAACATCGCGCATCATGCTGATCAGCTTGAGCGTGCGGGTATCGCCCACGCGATAAAACACGCGATTGGCATCCTTGCGGGTGCGCAACACGCCCTTATCGCGCAAAATTGCCAGATGCTGGGAAATATTGCTCTGGGATGTTCCGACTCGATCGACGATATCCTGCACGCTGACTTCACGATCGCCCAGCACGCACAGAATCTTCAACCGCAAGGGGTGCGACATCGCCTTCATGGCGCGCGACGCCTGCTCGATATGCTCATCTCTGTCGATCAGTTCAATTTCATCCAAATCCATACTGCTCCATTCCTGTCCGATTCGGCCTGCAGCCAGGCGCATTTATCTGGAACCCGTCTTTGCCGGCTGCACCGGCTAAAACGGGCTTGCAGAATTTATTTAAACAGATTCTAAAGCATGTAATGCTTTTATCATCCGCATATATTAAAATAACACCATATTTACAAACAACAGCTTGACACATTTTTTTACAAAACGATGAAAGTTACCCCTTCACTGCTGCTTATTCTGGACGGCTTCGGCTGCCGTGAGGAGCGCGCCGACAACGCGATCGCCCAGGCACGCAAACCCAACTGGGACACCTTGTGGGCCAACAACCCTCATACCACCATTCACGCCTCGGAATCGGCAGTCGGCCTGCCCGCCGACCAGATGGGCAATTCTGAAGTCGGCCACCTCAATATAGGTGCGGGCCGGGTGGTTTACCAGGAATTCACCCGCATTGACCGCGCCATCAGCAGCGGCCACTTCTTCACCAATCCGGCGCTGCAGCAGGCGGTCGCCACCGCCAGGCAGCCGGGCAAGGCATTGCACATCCTCGGCCTGCTGTCGGACGGCGGCGTGCACAGCCACGAACTGCACATCCACGCCATGCTGGACATGGCGGCGCGCGAAGGCGTTGCAGACATCTACCTGCACGTTTTCCTCGACGGCCGCGACACACCGCCGAAAAGCGCGGAAACCTATTTGCGCCGGCTGCAGGACAAAATCGACCAGCTCAAGACCGGCCGCATCGCCAGCATCATCGGCCGCTACTTCGCCATGGATCGCGACCGCCGCTGGCAACGCGTGCAGGCAGCCTACGATCTGCTGACCCAGGGGCAGGCCGAATTCACCGCCAGCGACGCGCTGACCGGCCTGGAAATGGCCTATGAACGAGGCGAAACCGACGAATTCGTCAAAGCCACCGCCATCATCCCGGCCGGCGCCAGCCCGGTCAAGATGAACGACGGCGACGCCATCGTGTTCATGAACTTCCGCTCCGACCGCGCCCGCCAGATCAGCCGCACGTTCATCGAGCCCGATTTTGCTGAATTCCAGCGCCGCCATACGCCCAAACTGGGTATGTTCTGCACCCTGACGAGCTACAGCGAAGATTTTGACATCCCGGTGGCTTTTCCGCCGGAAAAAATCCGCAACGGCTTCGGCGAATACATTGCCAACCAGGGTCTGCACCAGCTGCGCATTGCCGAAACGGAAAAGTACCCGCACGTCACCTTCTTTTTCAACGGTGGCGAAGAAGTCGCCTACAACGGCGAAGACCGCATTCTGGTGCCCTCGCCGGATGTCGCCACCTATGACATGAAGCCGGAAATGAGCGCCCCCGAAGTGACCGACAAGCTGGTCGCCGCCATCGAAAGCGGCAAGTACGACGCCATCATCTGCAATTACGCCAATGCCGACATGGTCGGCCACACCGGCAATCTGGCCGCCGCCACCAAGGCAATCGAAGCCTTGGACGTTTGCGTTGGCCGGGTAGTCGATGCCATGAAAAAAGCCGGCGGCGAAGTGCTGATCACCGCCGATCATGGCAATGCCGAAATGATGCTCGATCTGAACACCCAGCAAGCGCATACCGCGCACACCCTGAACGTTGTCCCCTTCATCTACGTCGGTCGCCCGGCAAAACTTGCCCCCACCGGCGCGCTGGAAGACGTGGCACCGACCCTGCTGAAGATGATGGGCCTGCCACAGCCGCCGGAAATGACCGGGCACGCCCTGATCGAGTTTGAATAACCGCCCCACCTGTCTGCTTGCTTTCTGCCGCCAGCTGATACTGGCAGGCATGCTGCTGGGTGCGGCGCAATCGTCTATCGCCGCGAACGAAAAGCAGCAACTCAATACCGTCCGCAACCAACTGCAAAGCCTGCAAAAAGAGGTCGCATCGGCGCAAAACCGGCGCGAATCCGCCACCCACTCGCTGCAGGTGTCGGAAAAAGCCATCGACAGCCTCAAGCACAAGCTGCTGGAACTGGAGCAACAGCACAACAGCGCGCGCCAACAACTGGACAGCCTGGCCCGCCAGCAGCTGCAACTGGGTAAAACGTTGCAGTTGCAACAGCGCCAGCTCGAACGCCTGCTGGTCGTCGCCCAACAGCACCCGGCCCCCGCTCCGCTGGCCTTGCTGATCCAACCGCAAGACCCCAACCAGTTGCAACGAGAACTCTATTGGCTGGGACAGCTGAGCCAGGCACGCGGCGAATTGCTGCACGCCATCCGCGACAACCAGACTCAGCTCAAAAGCAACAGCGACAAGATCGCCGCGCAGGAAGAGACCCTGCAACAGCTTGTCGCCTCGCGCCAAAATGAGAAGCAGCAGCTTGAAACCCAGCAGCAGGCCAAAAAACAGGCGCTCGACCAGCTGAATTCGCAAATCCAGACCAAGCAGGAACAAATCACCCGCCTCAAACAGGATGAGGCCCGCCTGGCCAGCGTGCTGCAAGCGCTGCAAAAAGCCAGCCGCCGCCGTGCCGAAGAAGCGGCCCGCCACCGCCGCAAGGAACCCACGGCGGCGCCGATTGTCACACCGCATATTCAGGGACGCTTGGGAGCACCGCTGAAAGGGGAATTGCTGTTCCGCTTCGGCGCCACCCGCCCGGACACCGGCACGGCATGGAAAGGCATCTTCCTGCGCGCGCCGGCCAACCAGCCGGTGCGCGCCGTTGCGGCAGGGCGGGTGGTGTTCGCCGACTGGCTGCGCGGCTTCGGCAACCTCATCATCATTGATCACGGCAACGGCCTGATGTCGCTGTACGGCAATGCCGACTCCCTGCTCAAGCATGTGGGAGAAAGCGTCAAGCAGGGTGACAGCATCGCCCTCACCGGCAACAGCGGCGGCGGCTTGCGCCAGACCGGCCTGTATTTTGAAATCCGCGTACAGGGACAGGCGGTCGACCCGCTACGCTGGATCAGCCTGTAAAGGCAAAACCGGGGCTTGCCAAACCACTTGCGGCCGGGTAAAAATCGTTATAATCAGTACACATTCGCTCAAGGGAACAACATTATCATGTCCGGCAAGTTGCAACGCATCCGTCTGATCTCTTATGGTGCCGTCATCGGCACGGCGTTTGGCGCCATGCTCACGCTCAACCTGTCGGCCCTGGCGGACAAGAACCCGCCGCTGAATCTGCCGATTGCGGAACTGCGCGAGTTCGCCGACATTTTTGGCAAGATCAAGAGCGACTACGTCGAACCTGTGAACGACAAAAAGCTGATCACCTCCGCCATCAACGGCATGCTGTCAGGTCTTGATCCGCACTCCGCCTATCTCGACACGGAAGAGTTCAAGGATCTGCAAGTCGGCACCCAGGGCGAATTCGGCGGTCTGGGCATCGAAGTCGGCATGGAAGACGGCTTCATCAAGGTGGTTTCCCCCATCGAGGATACCCCTGCCTACCGCGCCGGCCTGAAGAGCGGCGATCTGATCATCAAGCTGGACGACACGCCGGTCAAAGGCCTGACCCTGAACGATGCCGTCAAGCGCATGCGCGGCAAACCCAACACCAACATCACCCTGACGGTTCTGCGCAAGGGCGCGAACAAGCCGCTGGTAGTCACCCTGACGCGCGCCGTCATCCAGATCAAGAGCGTGAAATACAAGCTGCTGGAAAACGGTTTCGGCTATGTACGCATCACCCAATTCCAGGAACGCAGCGGTGAAGACCTCGCCAACGCGCTGAAGTCGCTGTACAAGAGCAACGGCTCCGACCTCAAGGGCCTGGTTCTCGACCTGCGCAACGACCCGGGCGGCCTGCTGAATGCCGCCGTAGCGGTATCGAGCGCCTTCCTGCCGGCCGATGCGCTGGTGGTATACACCGACGGCCGCACCGATGACGCCAAGATGCGCCTGTCGGCCAACCCGATGTATTACCTGCATAACGGCGAAAAGGATTACATGGCCTCCTTGCCGACGGCCGTGAAGAGCCTTCCCATGGTCGTGCTGGTTAACAGCGGCACGGCATCGGCTTCCGAAATCGTCTCAGGCGCTCTGCAGGACCACAAGCGCGCCGTGATCATGGGCACCCAGACCTTCGGCAAGGGCTCGGTGCAGACCGTTCTGCCGCTGGGCAACGGCACCGCCATCAAGCTGACCACCGCGCGCTACTACACGCCAAGCGGCCGCTCGATCCAGGTCAAGGGCATCACGCCCGATATCGTGGTGGAAGACGCCAGCGTAGTCGGCAGCGATCCGAACAACCCGCTCAGCCTGCGCGAAGGCGATCTGGAAAACCACCTGCAGAACAACACTGCCGGCGGCGACAGCAAAGCCAAGGATGCCGTCAAGATCATTGCCCCGCCGGCCAAAGGCAAGGACAGCAAGGATGACAAATCCTCCAAGGACAGCAGTACCGATGTCGTCTCCAAGAATGACTTCCAGGTGATCCAGGCCGTCAATCTGCTCAAAGGCCTGCAAATTATGCAGCAAAAATAATCCCTTGCTGGATTAACCCGAAAAACGGCCCGCACTGCTGTGCGGGCCGTTTTTATTTTTGGCCGCGGCTTCAGTCAGGCTTTGTTTTTGTCTCCAAGTCGGACTATACTGCTTTCACTCGCACGCAAAACGGGGAACGTCGCATGGGTTGCAGCGAAACCTTCAAAGTTCGGGAACTGTATTTTCACAGAACGCCGCCGGGCCAGGTTGATGACGCCTACCGCCTGCTGGAGGGTATTGTCGGCCTGGAAGTTGCCCGCAGCGCCCGCCCCGACTGCCTGATCATCCGTTACGAGGTCACCGAATACACCCTGGAAGGCCTGGAAAATGCGCTTATCGCGCAGGGCTTCCACCTCAGCTCCACCCTGCTGATCAAACTCAAGCGCGCCATGATCTACTATTGCGAAAGCGTGCAACGCTGCAATACCGCTATACTGCCGCGCCAGACCAAGCAGACCAACTCCATCTACATCAAGGCCTGGGAGCATCACCCGCACGGCGACTCCGACGCCACCCCCAAGGAGTGGCGGGAATACCGCTAAGTTCTCCGCCTTGGGCCTCACCCTATGCGGGCAAACCGGGCGATAAGCGGGTAAAATAGGCGCATGGATGACAATCAGCTGCTGCGCTACAGCCGCCACATTTTGCTTGAAGAAGTCGGCATCGAAGGCCAGAGCGCTTTTCTTCGCGCCCGCGCCCTGATTGTCGGCGCCGGCGGACTGGGATCACCGGCGGCGCTGTACCTGGCCGCCGCGGGCGTGGGCCAGATCACCCTGGCCGACCCGGACACGGTGGAACTGTCGAATCTGCAGCGCCAGATCGCCCACAGCATGGACTGGCTGCACATCAACAAAGCCGTCTCGGCCCGCAACGCGCTTTATGGCATCAACCCCGACACCCGGGTCGAAGTCATCACCGAGCGGCTGGAGGGCGATAAGCTGCTGCACGCTGTCGCCCACGCCGACATTGTGCTGGATTGCAGCGACAACTTTGCCACCCGGCACGCCATCAACCGCGCCTGCGTGGCCCACAAAGTGCCACTGGTGTCAGGCGCCGCCATCCGTTTTGACGGGCAGGTCAGCGTATTCGATGCGCGCGCCCCGGCCAGCCCCTGCTATCACTGCCTGTTTCCGGAAAGCGCCCAGGAAGAAACCCTGCGCTGCAGCGAAGCCGGCGTATTTTCACCGCTGACCGGCATTGTCGGCACTCTGCAAGCGGCCGAAACACTCAAACTGCTGGGCGGTTTCGGCACGCCGCTGACAGGCAAACTGCTGCTGCTCAACGCCCTCGATATGCAGCCGCGCATCATCCGCCTGCCGCGCGATCCGGCTTGCCCCGTATGTGGAGAAACAGGGCTGAGGGCTGAGGGCTGAGGGCTGAGGGCTGAGGGCTGAGGGCTGAGGGCTGAGGGCTGAGGGCTGAGGGCTGAGGGCTGAGGGCTGAGGGCTGAGGGCTGAGGGCTGCAAAGTATAGTCCTCGCGACAGCTCAGGCAAGAACTTGCTGACGCAAATCCCCCTTTTACAAAGGGGGAAATGGCGACTCGCGCTGCCCCTGCCACTGACTTTCTTCCCCCTTTGCAAAAGCGGGAACGAGGGGGATTCCGCTTTTCACTCAGTCCTCAGTCCTGCCTTTTATCTCAACCCTGATTTAAACTCCGCCCAACAGCAAATCGCGCTGCGCTTCCCAGCCGTCCATCGGCTGGCGCTTGAAGCCGCTTTTGACGAATTGGTGCCAGCGGCCATCGACCACGCACACCAGCAGATTGGCCAGATTGCCCGCGTCCAGGTCGGCACGCAGCTGCTGCTGCCCCACCCCCAGCTTGACGGCCTGTTTGAGCGATGCTTCCAGCCGGTCGTGCAGCTGGTTGACGCGCTGCTGCAAACGCTCATCCTCGTTGACCAGCACTTCGCCGATCAGCACGCGGGTCATGCCGGGGTTTTTCTGTGCAAAACCGAGCAGCAGCGACAGGATGGCATCGATCTGCCGCAGGCTGTTGGCCTCCTCGCTGGTAATGCGGTTGATCAGGCCGAATAGAGTGTGCTCGACGAATTCGATCAGGCCCTCGTACATTTGCGCCTTGCTGGCAAAGTGGCGGTATAGCGCCGCCTCCGACACGTCCAGCCGGGCGGCCAGCGCGGCGGTGGTGATTTTTTCCCCGCGCGGATTTTCCAGCATGTGTGCCAGCGTCTGCAAAATCTGCTGTTTGCGTTCTCCTGCCTGTACTGCCATGGTTTTCCCCTGAGTTATCGTTATGACCGGTTTTTGAGTTATTTGAGCCGCAGCAGCACGTCGGGCAATTCGCGCATGCTGCCGATGCGGGCGTCGACGTAAGCGGGACTGGCCGGGCCGTTGCCCACCCACAGCGTGCGCATGCCCAGCCGTTTGGCGGCCGCCAGATTGGGCAGCGAATCCTCCACCATAATGGCTTGGTGCGGCCTCGCCCGCAGGCGCTGCAGCACCCGGCGGAAGCCGTGCAGATCGGGTTTGGGGCGGTATTGCACGCGCTCGACGGTGAACACCTCGGCAAACAGATCGCGAATGCCCAGCACGTCCAGCACATCGCGCGTATAGTGCGCCGGCGCATTGGAAAACACCACCTTGCGACCGGGCAGACGCTGCAGCACCCGGCGCAGCCCCTTTTCCGCCACCACCATCGACGACAGTGCGGGAAACTGGTGGGTATGCCAGAGAAAATGCAGCGGATCGGTGCCATGATGCCGCATCAGCCCCAGCAATGTGGCGCCGTAGCGCTGCCAGTAATCCATCCGCATGGCGTTCGCGGCCGGCTCATCGAGCGCCAGATGCTCCATCAGGTAAGCCGTCATGGCCCGATTGATGTGCGGGAAAATATGCGGACTGGCATTATGCAGGGTGTTGTCCAGATCGAACACCCACAGCGGAGTCGGGGCCGCGCGCATGAACGCTCCGGAGTCAGACTTTGCCGCGGATCAGCGTGCCGCAGCCGGCATCGGTCAGCACTTCCAGCAATACGGCATGCTCGACCCGGCCATCGACGATGACCGCGGACTTCACGCCATTGTTGACGGCCGACAGGGCGCAGTCGATTTTCGGCAGCATGCCGCCGTAAATGGTGCCGTCGGCGATCAGCTCGTTCACCCGCTCGGCGGTAAGGCCGGTCAGCAGCTTGCCTTCCTTGTCCAGCACGCCCGGGGTGTTGGTCAGCAGCAGCAGTTTTTCCGCCTTGAGCGTTTCCGCCAGTTTGCCGGCCACCAGGTCGGCGTTGATGTTGTAGGCTTCGCCTTCCTTGCCCACGCCCAGCGGCGCAATCACCGGAATGAAGTCGCGCGTGTCGAGCAGCTGCACCAGCTCCGGGTCGATGCCGACCACCTCGCCCACCTGACCGATATCGAGCATTTCCTCGGCATTCTCCTTGGAGGGCACTTTCAGCTTGCGGGCATGGATGAAGTTACCGTCCTTGCCGGTCAATCCCACGGCACGACCGCCCATTTGATTGATGAGGGTCACGATTTCCTGGTTCACCAGACCGCCCAGCACCATTTCCACCACATCGAGCGTTTCCTCGTCGGTCACCCGCATGCCCTGGATGAAATCGCTCTGCTTGCCGATACGCTTGAGCAGATCGCCGATCTGCGGACCGCCGCCGTGCACCACCACCGGATTCATGCCCACCGTCTTGAGCAGCACCACGTCGCGCGCGAAACCTTCCTTCAGTTTCTGGTCGGTCATGGCGTTACCGCCGTATTTGATTACGATGGTCTTGTCGAAAAAGCGCTGGATGTACGGCAATGCTTCGGACAGAACCTGGGCTTTTTCCTGCGGGGTGGAAACAGACGGCGACATGCAAAGATTCCTTAAACAATGAATAAGCGAATTTTACCGGTGTTGCGCGCAACAAAAAAGGCGGCACGCGGCCGCCTTTGGATTTTTTACGCCAAAATTTATTGCGCCGTGCTTTATTTCACTTCCAGCTTGCGGCCGGCGACCGCTGCTTTCTTCGGCAAGACCAGCTCCAGCACACCATCGGCGTATTTGGCCTCGGCCGCGCCGTCATCGATATCCTGCGCCAGGGTGAACATGCGCTGCACCTTGCCGTAGTAGCGCTCGCTGCGCAGCACTTTTTCGCCGTCCTTGTCTTCCTTCTGTTTCTTCACCTCGGCGCTGATGGTCACCTGCGGCCCTTCGATATTGACGTGAATATCATCCTTGGCCACACCAGGCATTTCGGCATGCACGGTATAGGCCTTGTCGTCTTCCTTCACGTCCATCTTGATCTGCACCTGGGGCTGGCCTTCAAACTGTACCGGGCGAACAAAAAAACCGCGGAACAAGTCGTCGAACACGCTATCCAGATTGTAAGGGTCACGTCGAGTAATGTTAGCCATTGTCTTCACCTCTAGATTGGTTGATCACAGCGGGGGAATCCCACCCCTCTGTTTACCAATATAGGAGCCCGATTCAGGATTTCAAGGTCGCATTACTGCATCTTCATGTGCGGGTCCATGGCGCCATTCATATCGTGGCCGTGATCCATCCGCATCTGCCCGCCAGGCGCTTTCTCCGCCACCACGGCATCGGCATCCAGCTCGACCAGCTTGCCGCCGGCCTGTTTGACGGTCAGATGCAGCGGCACATGGTCGCCCACGCGCAGCGGCTTGCTCAGATCGATCAGCATGATATGGTTGCCGCCCGGCTGCAGCGTCACCGCTTTGCCGGCGGGCAGGGGCAGCGAAGCAATCTCGCGCATTTCCATCATGCCGTCTTTCATGGTCATGGTATGCAGTTCGACTTTCCTGGCCACCGGACTGCCCACTTTCACCAGCTCGGCATTGGCCGCACTGGTCAGCGTCACATACGCCGCGCCAACCGGCTGTGCCGGCATGGTCGGGCGTGCCCAGGCATTGCTCACCTGCACATCGGCCGCATAAACACTGCCTGCCACCATTGCAGCCACCGCTGCCACCAGCCATTTTGCTTGCATGCTTGTTTCTCCTTTTGCCGACCCGATTACCAGGTCCAGTTTACATTCACATAACCGTAACGGCCGGGCGAGGGAATCTTGCCGCCCACCGGCACGTCGCTGCCGCTCACCCGGTTTACGCCACCCAGATGATCGACATAGTAGCGGTCAAACAGATTGTTCACGCCGACGGTCAGGCGTACCGCCTTGCCAAGCGGATAACGCATCTGCCAGTTGACGATGCCGTAGCCGCCGGTCGGGGTTTCACCGTTGTAGGCGGACACGCGGTTTTGCCGTGAGGCCAACTGCCACTCGATTCGCTGCTGCCAGCTCCCGCCATCATATACTGCATTCAAACTTGCGTGCAGCGGAGCCAGGCGGTAAAGATTATCACCGTTGTCGCGGTTTTTGCCACGCACATAGCTGACGGTACCGTCCAGCGCCCAGGTGGATGACAGCTTGCGCGCCCATTCGCCGTCGATACCGTACAACTCGGCATTGACGTTCTGGTACTGCAGCACCGGCGAACCGCTGCTATCCAGCATGCTGGTCGGTGTGCCCTGGATGAAGCCCTCCACGCGCTGGTAAAACAGTGTCGGCTTGACGCGCCAATCGGCCTGCTTCCACTCGGCGCTGGCGCTCAGCTGGTTCGACACCTCCGGCTTCAGATTGAGATTGCCCAGATAGGTGCGGCCGTCGGCCTGACCGGCGCTGGCGTTGCTGGCAGACCACAGGTAGCGCTCCAGAACACTGGGCGAGCGCGTTTTGCGGGCAAAACCGAATTCGTATGCGGTCGATGCATCCACCCGATAGCGTGCCAGTGCAATGGCATCCCAGTTGCTGTCGGTTTTGCTGCGGCCGGCGGCATTGAACGCCGCCGCAGCCGCCGCATTGGCGCCGAAATACTGGCTAATCGCACCGGCATTCATCGCCACCGTGTCGCTCCGCAAACCCAACAGGCTGCTCCAGTTGGCGCCGTGCTGCTGTTCCACTTCGCCGTACACACCGAGGCGCTTGCGGGTGGCATTGTTGAACATGGTCTGGATCGGCTGGCTCATCATGCTCATGTTCTGCTGCCAGGCATTGAATTCGTTGCCGAACCACTCCACTCCTGCGCGGTAAGTCTTACCGTCACGCGGCAGCACAACACGCGCGGCCAGGCCGCTGTCGTCGCTGGTCGCCGGCGCGCGCATGCGCATGCCGGACGTGGACCGCAACGTGTAATTGTCCATCAGATGGGCAATGTCGTGCTGGTACGCCTCCAGCGACAACTGGCCCCAGACATGTTTGCCCTTCAGCTCGGCCCGTACACTGTCGGCACCGTCGCTGATCATGTCCATCGGCAGAGCGGGCGTACCGGCGTTGCGGGTATCGTGGCGGCTGGCATCCAGCGTCAGCGCATGCGCGTCGCCCAGTTTGGTCGCCAGCGTGACGCCGTTCTGGCTGGTTTCATAGCCGGTATCCTTGACCGTGCCGCCGGGGAAGCGCATGTCCCGCCCCTTTATGTAGCTGCCGCGGTAACGCAAGGCGGACTGTTCCGTCGCCACATTGGCCACTGCCGTATATGCCTGACCGTCATTGGCGCCGCTGTACTCCGCCCCCAGCTGGCCATGGAAACCCGGCGCGGCAAACAGATCCTGCGGCACCGTGCTCACCACCACGGTGCCGGCAATGCTGTCGCCGCCCTGACTCACCGGCGTCACCCCGGCCACCACCTGCATGGTTTCCACCTGGCCCGGCAGCGCATAGTGCAGCGGCGGGTCCATGTGGTTGGGACACGCCGGAGTGATGTTCATGCCGTCCAGACTGACCTTCACCCGCTCGCCGAACAAACCGCGCAACTGCACGATACCCGTCTGCTCGCCGTTGCGCACCACTGCCACGCCGGGTGCCGCGGTCAGCAGCTGGGCGCTGTCCACCAGAGTGCCGGCCGGCGCCTTGCTCACCGAATACGACGACAACGTGGCGCCCGCATCACCCTGACCGAGCACGGTGATGCCGGGCAACTCGGCAACCACTTCGGCATCCTGAGCGAAAACCGGCGCAATGGGGGAAAAGACCAGCAACACGGCCAAGGCAAGAGGCTTGTGGCGGAACCGGCGAGACATATCTGGACTCCTGCATCTGAAAAACCCGCAGTCTAGCCAGATAGTTCCCCTGCGGGAATGTGACAAATTGTCGCAGAGCCATTTCCGGCGTTCGGTATTAAAATGCTGTCATGATCGCCAACACCTCCATTGTCAGCCACGTTCAGCGTCTGCTCTACCTGCGCCATCTGGCCCTGCTCACCCTGCTGCTGAGCACCAGCTTCGCGCACAACCAGCTGGACATCCACCTGCCCTGGACGCCGCTGTCCATCGTCAGCGCCATCCTCATCGGCACCAGCGTGTGGGCCTATACGCTGCTGCGCTCCGGCCGGAACATCAGCGAACGCACGCTGGCCGGGCAAATGCTGACCGATCTGATCGCCCTGACCCTGCTGCTGTATTACACCGGCGGCTCGGCCAACCCCTTCGTCTCGCTCTACCTGGTACCGGTGATGATCGCCGCCACGGTGCTGAGCGGCTGGCGCCTCGGCCTCATCACCCTGGCCGCCGTGGCCGCCTACACCGGCCTCATGTTCCTGCCCGGCCCCGTGAGCGACAGCTTCGACTTCATCACCCCCGGCAGCAGCGCCTTCGTCTGCTCCACCTCGCTGCACGATCATGACGCCGAACCCGGCCGCATCAACTGGCACGTGGTCGGCATGTGGCTCAACTTCATGTTCAGCACCGGCATCATCGCCTTCTTCGTCGTACGCATGGCGCAAAGCATCCGCCAGCGTGACGAAGCGCTCGCCCAGGCGCGCGAAAGCACCCTGCGCAACGAGCGCATTGTCGCCCTCGGTACGCTCGCCGCCGGCGCCGCCCACGAACTCGGCACGCCGCTGGCCACCATGGCCGTGGTGGCGGGCGAACTGGAAGAAACACATACGGCAGACGAAGATCTGCAACAATCGCTCGCCATCATCAAAACGCAAATTCAACAGTGCAAGCGCAGCATCTCGCAGCTCGCTGCCGACGCCGGCGGCGACCGGCCGGAAACCCTCGGCAGCCAGCCGCTGGATCGCTATCTGAGCCACCTGCTGGGCCAGTGGCGACTGATCCGGCCGCAAACCATGCCGCAAATCAGCCTGCCCGACACACAAGCGGCCCCCGCCATCATCGGCGACGCCACACTGCAGCAAGCTCTGCTCAATCTGCTCAACAACGCCGCCGACGCCTCGCCCGAGCATGTTGAGCTGAATGCCGCCTGGGATGAAAAGCACATTTATCTGGACATCAACGACCGCGGCGCCGGCATCCCCGCCGAGATTGCCGAACAGTTGGGCAAACAGGCCGTCAGCAGCAAGCACGGCCAGGGCATCGGCTGGCTGCTCAGCCACGCCACCATCGAGCGCTTCGGCGGCACGGTCGAATGGCGCCCGCGCGAAGGCGGCGGCACCTGCATCCACATCACCCTGCCGCGGAGAAACACATGAGTGACAGCGACATCCGCCCCACCCTGCTGCTGGTGGAGGACGACGACACCTTGCGCGGGGTGCTGCAACGGGCATTCAGCCGCAAAGGCTATGCCGTCAGCACCGCCGGCTCCATCCCCGCCGCCATTGAACTGGCGAGGCAGGACGCTCCCGAATACGCCGTGGTCGACCTGAAGCTGGGCGACGAATCCGGCCTGGAACTGGTGGTCGCCCTGAAAGAGCTCGACGACGCGACTCGAATCGTTGTCCTCACCGGCTACGCCAGCATCACCACCGCCGTCGAAGCCATCAAACTCGGGGCAACGCATTATTTAGCCAAACCTGCTGATGCCAACGAGATTCTGGCCGCCCTGCATAAAACCGAGGGCGACAGCAGCGTGCCGGTCAGCACCGATCCGCTGTCAGTCGATCGACTGGAGTGGGAACATATTCAAAAAGTACTGGCCGAACACGATGGGAATGTTTCGGCGACCGCACGGGCGTTGAAGATGCATAGACGGACGTTGCAGAGGAAACTAGGGAAAAAACCTGTACGCGGGTAAGCCGCCTATGCTCCCAGCATTTTCGCAAAGAAATGCTATATTGCAAATAGTCTTCGGCGGTGAAAACCCATGCGCGATCCAACTTCATCCAACCGATATTATCCCCGGGCCATTTTCCTTGTTCTGTTACTGCTCATTTTCACAGCAGAAACAGTGACCATGCTTATCATTAAGTGGCTGTTTGCACATAAATCAGCGCTATGGCTGGAAATCCTCGTTGACGCCAGCCTGCTCACCCTGATGTGCACTCCATTCATCTGGCGCCTGATCGTCGTTCCCTTAAAGAAAGATAACCAATTCACAGCCAGCCGCGCCCAAGCTGTTCTCGATACCGCAGCCGAAGGCATCATCACTATCGACCAGAGTGGCCACGTACTCAGTTTCAATAAAGCGGCTGAACGCATTTTCGGTTATTCAGCAACGGAAATGCTTGGTCAAAATGTCAACCAATTGATGACCTCGCCTCAACGGGAGGAGCACGACAACTATATCGCACGCTATCTTGCAAGTGGTCAAGGTATGATTGTTGGCCGGAGTACTGAACTCAAAGGCCAGCACAAAGACGGCTCGGTCATTCCCCTGCGGTTGGCCATCAGTGAAACCATAAACAGTGAACAAAAAATATTTACCGGCATCGTCACCGACCTGCGTCTGCAACAGCAGACAGAACAGAAGTTTCGCACCATTTTCAATAGCGCCAACGATGCCATTCTGATCCTCGATCAGACAGGACACTTTCTTGAAGTCAACGACATTGCCTGTGAACGCCTTGGCTACAGTCGTGCCGAGTTGCGGCATATGACACTGCAAGACATTGACACACCAGAATATGCCGGCCGAATCAATGAGCGTGTCACCCAATTGCAGCAACAAGGTTGGCTGTTGGCTGAAACAGCTCATGTCAGCAAAGACGGGCGCATCATTCCCACTGAAATCAGCAGCCGAATCATCGAATACGAGGGCAAACCAGCCTTTCTCACCATTGCTAGAGATATCTCAAAGCGTAAACAGATCGAGGCAGCCCTCCATGAAAGCCAATCCAGCGCCCGTGTCCTGCTCGACATCAACACCGAGTCGGCCATGCTGCTGTCCTGCGACGGGGAAGTCCTTGCCATTAACCAGACAGGTGCTCAGCGCTTTGGCAAAAGCATCGAAGAACTAACTGGAAAAAATATCTATGCGTTTATGCCCGCAGATGTTGCCGCAAGTCGCAAGCAACGGGTAGCCGAGACCCTGCAAAGCGGCAAGCCAATGCATTTTGAGGATAGACGTGACGGCCTGTATTTTGAGTCTGCACTTTACCCTATAGAAGACTTGCATGGCCGCATTAGCAAACTCGCCGTCTTTGCTCGTGAAGTGACCCAGGCACGCCAGCGTCAGGCAGTGGACACGCTGCTGCATGAAATTGACCAACTCGTCCTGCAATACACTGATTTCGAACATATTCAGCAACACATCTGCAACAAGCTGACTGAACTGTTCGATTTGGAAATGGCCTGGATTGGCCACAAGGAAGCTGATGGCAGCATTCGCATCAACTGTTATGCCGGGCGAGTCAGTGACTACAAGGCCGCAATAGAACAAATCGGCATCCGCTGGGATAACACACCGCTTGGCAAAGGCCCATCCGGCATGGCCATCCGTACAGGCCAAGTAAACAAGCTTGCAATCAGCGACTTCCCTTACCCCCCCTGGCGCGACTGCGCCATCAAACATGGCCTAGCCAGTATGATCGCGCTGCCTCTCATTATCCGCGGACAGATCTACGGCGCCCTGAGCCTGTACTCTGCTCGTACCCATGCATTTGATGATGAGCAAATGCTACAACGACTAAGTGATATTTCCTCACGCATCTGCATTACCCTGGAAATGGCACAAGACCAGGAGCAACTACACCTTCTCAGCGCCGCACTCGCCACTGCCGGCAATGCCATTTTCATCACTGACAACAATGGCCGCATCGTATGGCTCAACCAGGCATTTACAGAACTGAGTGGTTACAGTCACGCAGAAGTCCTGGGGCACCCCCCCCGCATCCTTAACTCCGGTATGCACCCCCCCGACTACTATGAACACTTGTGGTCCACCATCAGTGCGGGCGAAGTCTGGAACAGCGAAACCACCGAGCGCAGCAAAACAGGACAACTTTATACTGTGCAACAAACCATCACTCCCATTAGCGATGGTACTGGGCATATCACTCATTACATTTCCATTCAGGAAGATATTACAGCTCAGAAGCAGGCCGAGGCTCGCATCCACCACATGGCCCATCACGACATGCTGACCGACCTGCCCAACCGTGCTCTCTTCCAAGACCGCCTGCAGCAAGCCATCTATCAGTCGACTCGTAACAACCACAAAGTCGCCTTGCTGTTTCTAGACCTTGACCACTTCAAGTCCATCAATGACACACTTGGTCACGACATTGGCGATCAACTGCTCATCTGCGTAGCCAAGCGGTTGTGCCACAGTATCCGCGAAAGCGATAGTATTGCCCGATTAGGCGGCGATGAATTCACTGTCATCTTGCCATTAGTACACGCAACCACAGATGCAATTCTTGTCGCTGAAAAAATTACCCAAGCACTTGCCCAGCCATTTCCGCTTGGTAAGCATGAAATACATACTAGCGCCAGCATCGGCGTCGCCCTGTTCCCCGACGATGCCAACAATGCCGAAAATCTGATCAAAATGGCCGACACAGCCATGTATCAGGCGAAAAACAGCGGGCGCAATGCTTTTAGGCTAGTCAGTCATGCTCTCCCTACTCCTTAAGTTCTGGTTCGAGGAAATCGAACCCAAACAATGGTGGATAGCCGATCCGGCCTTTGACCAACTGATCCGCGACCGCTTCGAGACGACACTGCAACAAGCCGCTCAAGGCGAGCTTTTTAGTTGGCGCAGCGAGCCCAAAGGACGGCTAAGCGAGATCATTGTTTTGGACCAGTTTTCGCGGAACATTTACCGCAGCACCCCAAGAGCCTTTTCGCAGGACCCGATGGCGCTGGCGTTGTCGCAAGAGGCGGTGGCTGCGGGCACACTCCAGCAACTGACGGAGCCGATGGAGCGCACGTTTCTGCTGATGCCGTATATGCACAGCGAATCACGCAAAATTCATGTAGTGGCGGAGCAGTTGTTCCGCGAGTTTGCCCCGGCTGGGAATTACGAATACGAGTTGAAACACAAGGCGATTATCGACCGGTTTGGGCGGTATCCACATAGGAATGCGATTTTGGGACGGGTTTCGACTGAGGAAGAGATTGAGTTTTTGAAAGGACCGGGGTCGAGTTTTTGAGATTGTAGTTTTAGCTACGAGTGACTGAAACTTTAGACTTTGTTGGCCGGGCGCCCCTGGCCTACCTCCTCAGAACTCCAACTATCCCGGGGTTAAGCAAATGAATTCACACTGTACTGTTTGGTTGGCTTTGCCAAATAAGAAACGGGGACCGAAGTCCCCGTTTCTTATTGATGCAGCAGATAAAGCTTATCGCCCTGCATTCTCGCGCAAATCCATGTAGCGTTCACGCGGGTTCTCGCCACCCAGATAGCTCGGTACCACAGCCTCCATGGCTGCCGGCTTGCCGCCGAATACGGCGGGGTAGTCGCAACCGCACACGTTGTCGACCTTCATGGACAGCAGGTTGTCGCGGGTCAGCAGTTTGCCCGGCAGATGTTCCAGGATAGCAGCCTGAACGTAGGACAGACGCGGGCACAGCGGCATGATGCTGCGCTTCTTGCCGGTGATGGTCATCACCAGTTCCATGATTTCCTGCAGGGTGTAGACTTTCGGGCCGCACAGCTCATAGGTTTTACCGAAGGTTTCCAGATTGGTGAGGCTGGAAGTAAAGGCGTTGGCCACGTCTTCCACGAATACCGGCTGGAACTTGGCGCCGGCGCCAGCCAGCGGCAGGATCGGGAAGGATTTGATCAGGCCGGCGAATTTGCTGACGAAGCTGTCGCCGCGGCCGAAAATGACGGACGGACGGAAGATGGTCACAGCCATGCCCTGGCCGCGGATGAATTTGGGACCGTTGAGGTACCAGTTTTCATGCTTGCTGTCCGGCAGACCGGCTTCGCGTACCAGATGCTCGCCGATGCCCTTGGAGCGCAGGTAACCGCTGTCGGCGGTCGGTTCGGCGCCCAGCGCGCTCATGTGCAGCAGGCGCGGTACCTGGTTGATGGCGCAGGCATGCACGATCTTGCGCGGCAGCTCGACGTGGGTTGCATGGAAATCGCCGCGGCGCGCCTGCGGCTTGTCGACGCGGCTGTTGTGGCAGCCGCGTTCGTGCAGGATGCCGACCAGGTTGATGACGGCGTCCATGCCTTCGAACTGCTTGTTCAGCACGCGTTCGTCGTGAATGTCGGCTTCCACCACTTCAACGGTGGGCAGAACGATCAGGTCTTTCGAGCGTTCGCGCTTGCGCGTCAGCACGCGCACTTTATAGCCTTTTTCGACCAGCTGGCTGACGACATAGGTGCCGACGAAACCGCTGCCGCCCAGTACACATACGTTCTTGATGATCATGCGAAATCCGTTAAATCTGACAAGACAAAGCCGCCATTCTAACGGGGGTCGGCAGGCAAATCCAGTGTTAAGGGCTTCCTTCAGGGGGAAATTCCCCGCTTGCTCAGGGTTCCTGCGAGCTGATGGGCTGGCCTGGCGGACCGATGAGGCCCAGGCGCTGTTTCAACGAGATGATTTTGTCGCCCAGCCGGTGGCTGTAATAGACGGCATTGCTCATGACCTTCTTCACGTAGTCGCGGGTTTCGGTGAAGGGGATCGATTCGGCGTAAATGGCGCCTTCCAGTCTGTCGCCCGGCTGCCAGCGGCGTGCTCGCCCCGGTCCCGCGTTATAGGCCGCCGTGGCCAGCACCGGCTGCCGGTCGAGCAGGTCGTAGACATGGCGCAGATAGTAGGTGCCCAGGGCGATGTTGGTTTCCAGGTCGTGCGCGTCTTGCGGCCGGAATTGCGACCAGCCCAGTTTCTTGGCGACCCATTGCGCCGTGCCGGGCATCAGTTGCATCCAGCCCATGGCGCCGACGCTCGATTTGGCCTGGGTGACAAAACGGCTCTCCTGCCGGATCAGGCCGTAAACCCAGGCCTCGTCCAGCAGATTCTGCTGGGCATATTGTTCGATGGCGCTGCGTTCGGGGGTCGGGTAGCGCTGGGCAAAATCGTGCAGCTGGCGGGTTTTGTCCGCCGTGTTGATGGCGCGGTCGAGCCAGTTGTTTTGTCGGGCCAGTTCGGCGGCGGCGAGCAGTTGCTTGTCGTTGAAATTCCTGCTGGCATAAAGCCATTCGCGGTTGGCCTCGTAGCGCATATCCTGCTGAAACAGCAGCAGGGCGCGCTGGATGCCGGGGGTTTGCGCAACCTGGCGAACTTCGTCGCCACCCGGATGATAGCTGACGTTGGGAGCGGACAGGACCGTGCCCATTTCTTCCGCCGCCAGCTGGCCGTAAAAGCTGTATTCGCGCGACAGCGGCAGGAACAGGGCATTGGCCTGCATGATCTGGCCCTGCTCCTTCAGTGCCCGGCCTTTCCAGTAGCGCCAGGCCGAGTCCTGCTGGCCGTCCGGCGTCATGCGGTTGATGCTGTCAAGCACCACGCCCCAGTTTTTCTGCCGCAGGGCGGCGCGCACTTTCCAGCCCAGCTGGAAGTCGGACAGCGTTGTGTTGCCGGCCCGGGCAAACCAGTCGAGCGTTTGCGGGTCCTGCCGGCGCGATGCCGCGGTGGCGATTTGCCCCCATACTTCCGCCCGTTCCGTCAAAGGAAAGGCGGTTTGCAGTTGCTGCCACTGCTCGGCGGCGGCCGGAGCGTTGCTGCGCGCCAGCTGCAGCACGGCAAAACGCACGGTTTCGCGGACGGAGCGTGTTTCCGGCGCCTTTTTCAGGCCGTCCAGATAGCGCTGCGGGTTTTCTGCCACGCGGGTCAGTTGCACCGGGCCGTGCGGCAGCAGATTGGCGATATTCTGCGCCGTACCGGCATTGCCGGCGGTCAGCGTGGCGCGCAGCCGGTCCCACAGGTCTTCGTTGTTCAGTTGGCCGAGTTGAATCAGCGTGGCAAACAGTTCCTCGCAGGCATCGGGCAGATTGTCGCCGTTTTGCCAGATGGCCCTGGCGTCAGCCGCCACGTTTTCCCCCTTATTCAGTCGCGCCTGCAGATTAAAGCACTGCAACTGTTTGTCGGGGACGGCGAGCTGGGAATATTCGGCCAGATAATCCGGCCAACTTTTGCGTTTTCCCAGCACTTTCAGCCATTCGATACGCACGCGTTCGACCAGCGGGCTGTCCGGGTAGCGTTGGTAAAAACGCTGCACGTCGCTTTCGCTGGCGCCGCTGAGGTTGAGCAGCAGGGCGTAGTAAGCGGCGTAGGATTGCAGGGGGCTGCCGGCCATTCGCTGGACAATCTGATCCAGCCGGTCGGACTGGCGCAGGCGGTAGGCGTCGCGCGCAGGCTGCAGGTCGTCGTCCGCCGCGCTGGAGCCCGGCAGCAGACCAAGCAGAGCGAAGAGGAGGATCAGGCAGCGAGAAAAGGCGCGGGTGCTATAGTAAAACATCGTCACACAAGGATAGCATAGATGCCTTATACCAGCCTTAATCCCGCGACCGGTCAAGTGGTCGCGCAGCTGCCTTCGCTAGCCGGGCTGCAGTGGCAGGCCGCGCTGGCAGACACGTATGCCGTTTGGCGGGTTTGGCGAGAAACCGGTTTCAGTCAGCGGGCCGCGTTGATGGAGCGGCTGGGTATGCTGCTGAGAGAACAGCGCGACAGCCTGGCGGCGCTGATCACGCAGGAAATGGGCAAGCTGCGGCGCGAAGCGCTGGCCGAGATCGATAAATGCGCGCTGGCCTGCGACTACTACGCCGTGCATGGCGAACCTTTTCTGCGCGCCGAGATGATCCCGACAGATGCGACCAGCAGTTACGTGCTGTACGAACCGCTCGGCGTTGTGCTGGCCGTCATGCCGTGGAACTTTCCTTTCTGGCAGGTGTTCCGCTTCGCCGTGCCGGCCCTCATGGCCGGCAACGCCGGCGTGCTGAAGCCCGCTTCCAGTGTGCCGCAATGCGCCCAGGCCATCGAGCGCTTGTTTGGCGAGGCCGGTTTTCCCGCCGGCCTGTTCCGCACTATGCTGGTGGATGCCCGCGAGGTGGCGGATGTGATTGCCAGCCCCCATATCGCGGCGGTTACGCTGACCGGCTCGGAGGCCGCCGGCCGTGCGGTAGCAGCGGCGGCCGGGCAAGTGCTGAAAAAGAGCGTGCTGGAACTGGGCGGGTCCGATCCCTTTATCGTGCTGGACGATGCGGACATCGAGTTGGCCAGTACCGTGGCCGTGCAGGCGCGTTACCTGAATGCCGGGCAATCCTGCATTGCAGCCAAGCGGTTCATTGTGCTGCCGCAGGTGGCCGAGGCGTTTCTCGCACGTTTTGCCGCCAAGGTGGCGGCGCTGCAGCCGGGCGATCCGGCACAGGACGCGACGACGCTCGCACCGCTGGCGCGGGTCGATCTACGCGATCAGTTGCATCAGCAAGTGCTCGCTTCCATCGAGCTGGGCGCCGTCGCCCGGCTGGGCTGCCGGCCTTTGCCGGGCGACGGCGCCTATTATGCCGCCTCGATTCTGGATCAGGTTAAACCGGGCATGCCGGCCTATCATGAGGAATTGTTCGGCCCAGTGGCTATTGTGCTGCGCGCGGCGGATGAAGAGGACGCCATCCGCTTGGCCAACGACAGCCGCTTTGGCCTGGGGGCCAGCATTTGGAGCCGCAACAGTCCCTGGGCGGAAAAGCTGGCCCGCCGCATCGAGTCCGGCAGTGTATTCATCAACGGCATGGTGAAATCCGATCCGCGCCTGCCATTCGGCGGCATCAAGGATTCGGGTTTTGGCCGCGAACTGTCCTACCACGGCATCCGCGAGTTCGTGAACGCCAAGACGGTTTGGGTGAAGTAGGCTAGGCGCGTAAGGCGGTGAACGGTGAACTGCTCACTGCTCACCGTTCACTGTTCCTGCTACCCCAAAAACAGTTTCGCCGCGGCGTGCTTGCTTTCGTCCTTGTACGGGTAACCCAGCGTGTCGAGGAAAGCGGTAAAGTCGTCCTTCTCCGCCGCGGGCACCTGCATGCCGACCAAAACGCGGCCGTAGTCCGTGCCGTGGTTACGGTAGTGGAACAGGCTGATGTTCCAGTTGTGCGTCATGCCGTTGAGGAAGCGCATCAGCGCGCCCGGCCGCTCCGGGAACTCGAAACGGATCAGCCGTTCGTGTTTGGCCTGCGGGGCGCGGCCGCCGACCAGGTGGCGCAGGTGCAGTTTGGTCACCTCGTCGTCGGTCAGGTCGATGGCCGACAGGCCTTGCTGTTTCAGTTCTTCGATCAACCCTTCGATCTCGCTGCGCTGCTGGATCTGCACGCCCACCAGCACATGCGCCGCCTTGGAGTCGGCATAGCGGTAGTTGAATTCGGTGATGTTGCGCGGCCCCAGCAAGGTGCAGAAGGCTTTGAAGCTGCCCGGCTGCTCAGGAATGGTGACGGCGATCATGCCCTCGCGCTGTTCGCCCATCTCGGCCCGCTCGGCCACGAACTGCAGGCGGTCGAAGTTCATGTTGGCGCCGCTGGCAATCGCCACCAGCGTCTTGTCCCGGGCGCCGGTTTTTTTCGCCCAGGCTTTGGCGCCGGCCACGCTCAGGGCGCCGGCCGGCTCCAGAATGGAACGGGTGTCCTCAAACACATCCTTGATGGCGGCGCAGATTTCGTCCGTGTCCACCAGGACGATATCGTCGACGAACTTGCGGCACAGGCGGAAGGTTTCCTCGCCCACGTATTTCACCGCCACGCCGTCGGCAAACAGGCCGACATGCTGCAGGGTGATACGTTCGCGCTTTTTCAGCGAACGGCGCATGGCGTCGGCATCCACCGGTTCCACGCCGATGATCTTGATATTGGGATACAGGCGTTTGACATAGGCCGCCACGCCGGCGATCAGACCGCCGCCGCCGATGGGGACGAATATGGCGTCGATCGGCTGGCGCGCCTGGCGCAGGATTTCCATGCCGACGGTGCCCTGCCCGGCGATCACGTCCGGGTCGTCATAGGGGTGTACAAAGGTGAAACCGTGTTTTTTCGTCAGCTCCATGGCGTGGTGGTAGGCCGCGTCGTAGGACTCGCCATGCAGCACCACTTCCCCGCCGCGCGCTTTGACCGCGTTGATCTTGATCTGCGGCGTGGTGGCCGGCATCACGATGACGGCCTTGCAGCCCATGCGCTGGGCCGACAGGGCGACGCCCTGGGCATGGTTACCGGCAGAGGCGGCGATCACGCCTTTGGCGAGCGCCTCGGCGGACAGTTTGGCCATCTTGTTGTAGGCGCCGCGCAGCTTGAAGGAGAACACCGGCTGCAGGTCCTCGCGTTTGAGCAAAACCGTGTTGCCCAGGCGGCGGCTCAGATTGCCGGCCACGTCCAGCGGGGTTTCAATGGCCACATCGTACACACGGGCGGTGAGGATGCGTTCCAGGTAATCGTCTTTGTTGTCTTTCACTCGGTCTTTCATGCGGCGCACTACTGGCGAAAAATGAGATATGCGACTATGCTAACAAATTTTGTGACGAAAAGCGCAGGATTGCAGTATGACGCAAGATGAATTGAAACAGGCCGTGGCGCGTGCCGCGGTAGAATATGTCAAAGGCGGCATTATCGGGGTGGGCACGGGCTCGACCGCCAACTATTTTATTGACGAATTGGCCAAGGTTAAAGGCCGCATCGACGGCGCGGTGGCCAGTTCGGAGGCGACCGCCCAGCGTCTGCGCGGGCACGGCATCGACGTGGTTGACCTGAACAGCGTCGCCAGCATGGAAATCTATGTCGACGGCGCCGACGAAATCACCAAGCACATGCACATGATCAAGGGTGGCGGCGGCGCGCTGACGCGCGAAAAGATCGTTGCCGCCGTGGCCAAAAAATTCATCTGCATCGCCGACGAATCCAAACTGGTGGGCATGCTGGGCAAGTTTCCGCTGCCGGTGGAGGTGATTCCCATGGCCCGCAGCTACGTGGCGCGCGAGCTGGTTGCTCTGGGTGGCAACCCGGCACTGCGGCAGGGTTTTACCACCGATAACGGTAATGTGATTCTGGATGTGCACGGTCTGACCATCATGAACCCGGTCGAACTGGAAAACAAAATCAACTCCATCGTCGGGGTGGTGACCAATGGTCTGTTTGCCGCACGCGCGGCGGACGTGCTGTTGCTGGGAACGTCGGCCGGCGTGCAAACCATGAAGGCGGAGTAAGAAAAACTTCATAATCGGGCGGCGGCAACTATGCTTTAATTGACTGTTGCGAAAATAGCGGGAGCCTGCGCCAATGGAATTGGAAAAAATGTCTGAGCACAGCTACAAGCAGTACGATGCTGATCTGGAAGCCATTCGTTCGCGTGTAATGGAAATGGGTGGTCTGGTGGAAGAGCAGATTCATCTGGCCATCGAAACACTCAAAACCGGCAGTGAAGAGCTGGCCGACCAGGTGATTGCCAACGACCTGCGCGTCAACGGTCTGGAAGTCAATATCGACGAGCTTTGCACCATGCTGATTGCCAAGCGTCAGCCGGCCGCCGGCGATCTGCGCATGATCATGGCAGTGGTGAAGACCATTACCGATCTGGAACGTATCGGCGACAAGGCGGAAAAAATCGCCCGCCTGACCAAGCAGATCAACCAGCAAGGCATGATTTCCCGTTTGCGCACCAACGAAATCGAACGCATGGCGCAAATCGTGGTGGAAATGCTGCGCGAGGCGCTCGACAGTTTTGCCCGCATGGACGCCACCAAGGCAGCGGTGATCGCCCGTCGCGACAAGGAAGTCGACGAAGTGTGCGACGGCGTGTTGCGCCAGCTGATCACCTACATGATGGAAGATCCGCGCAACATTACCGCCTTCCTCGACGTGATGTTCGTGACCAAGGCGATCGAGCGGATCGGCGACCATGCCACCAATATTTCCGAATACGTCGTGTACATGGTTAAAGGCAAGGATGTGCGCCACATCAGCGTGGAAGACCTGGAGCGCCAGATGCGCGGCGAATGAACCGCCATTTGGACAAAAAAAGGGCGCCTCAGGCGCCCTTTTTTATTGCCGGCATTTACGCTCAGTGTGCCGGCGGGACAAAACCGGTCGGCATTTCGGCGCCTTCGCCAAAGAAGTAGGCTTCCATCTGATGCGACAGATACTGGCGTGCCTTGCTGTCGGTCAGGTTCAGGCGGTTTTCGTTGATCAGCATGGTCTGGTGTTTCAGCCAGGTTTGCCAGGCTTCCTTGGACACGTTTTCGTAAATGCGTTTGCCCATTTCTCCCGGTACCGGCGGGAATGCCAGACCTTCGGCCTCGCGGCCCAGTTTGATGCAGTTGACCATGCGGGTCATGTGAATTCTCCTTGTTGAAGCATGTGCGGATATGCCCGCTAGGGCAAGTCGATGGACCCTAGTTTAGCGCGAAAGCGGCCGGGGGCAAAGCGGCACGAGCCGCGCAACGCATGTCGGGCCGGCGTGCGTTGTGGCATGCATACAGTGCGGATTTACGCCAGGGTTTTGATAAACACCTTGGAGCGGCGCTGGTAATTGTACAGCGCCTGTTTTTCCGTCGGCAGGTCGTCGATCTTGGCCTGCTTGAAGCCACGCTCGACGAACCAGTGCTCGGTGCGGGTGGTCAGGGCGAACAGCCGTGTCAGGCCCTGATTGCGCGCCAGCGCCTGCATGTGATCGAATAGCCGCTCGCCCCGGCCGCTGTTGCGGTAGTCGGGGTGCACGGCCAGGCAGGCGAGTTCGCCCATGGCGGCGTCGGGGTAGGGGTACAGCGCCGCGCAACCAATGACTCTGCCGTCGTGTTCGAGGAGATAGAACAGCTCGACTTCCATTTCCAGCCGCTCGCGTCCGCGCCGCACCAGAATGCCGGCCTGTTCCAGCGGCTCAATCAGTTGCAGAATGGCGCCCACGTCGTCGATGTCGGCCTTGCGCAAGGTTTCCACCGGCTCGTTGGCGATCATGCTGCCGACGCCTTCGTGGGTAAACAATTCCTGCAGCAGACCGCCTTCGGTGTGGCGGTTGATGAGGTGCACGCGGTGCACCCCGCCGCGGCAGGCATCGATGGCGCAGGGCAGGTAATAGTCCAGATCGCTGTCGGTCGGCTCTTTTTGCGCCTTGAGCCATTTGGCGGCCTCGGCCGCGGTCAGCGTTTTCGGCAGGGCATCGTTGGGCGCGTCCGTCAGAAACATCAGCTTTTCCGCTTTCAGCGCGATCGCGGCGCTGGTGGCCACATCCTCCAGCGTCAGATTGAACACCTCGCCGGTGGGCGAATAACCCAGCGGCGACAGCAGCACGATGGCGCCGGAAGCCAGACTCTCGTTGATGGCGGCCGCGTCGATCTTGCGTACCTCGCCGGTATGTTCCAGGTCGACGCCCTGCCACACGCCGCCCGGTTTGGCGGTAACGAAGTTGCCGCTGGCCACGCGGATGTCGGCCCCCGCCATGGGCGAATTGGCCAGGCCTTGCGACAGCAGCGCCTCGATTTCCACCCGCACGATGCCGACCGCTTCCTTCACGCAGGTCAAGGCGGCCGTGTCGGTCACGCGCAGGCCGTCGACATACTTGATGGTGGCGTTGATTTCCTTCAGCCGCGTTTCCACCTGCGGCCGCACGCCATGCACCAGCACCAGGCGCACGCCCAGGCTGTTGAGCAGATTGAAGTCGTGCGTCAGTTCGACGAACAAGCCGTCATCCACCACTTCGCCGCCGAAGGCGATGACAAACGTCTTTTTGCGAAAGCCGTGGATGTAGGGGGCGGCGGTGCGGAACCATTTGACGAACTGGGCGGGCTGGCAGTTATTGCCTGACTTGTTCATGTGGCGAAATCTCCCCACAGGGTTTGCATGGCTGACAAGGCGGCCAGCGCCGCCGTTTCGGTGCGCAAAATGCGCGGCCCCAGATGCACCCCCAAGGCTCCGGCGTGCTGGGCGGCCTGCCGCTCGGCCGGTTCGAAGCCGCCTTCCGGGCCGATCAGCAGGGTGGCCGAATCGCAGCGCGGCAGGCTGGACAGCGAGCGTTCGCCGCCCGGATCGAGCATGATCAGGCTGTCGGCGGCGCGCTCGGCCAGCCACTGCGGCAGCGGCTTGGGCGGCAGCACCTGCGGCACCACGGCCCGGCCGCTTTGCTCGCAGGCCGATACCACCACATGTTGCCAGTGCTGCTGGCGTTTGGCGGCTTTTTCCGCCGACAATTTGACCACGCTGCGCTGCGTTTGCAGCGGCTGAATGCAGTGAACGCCGAGCTCAACGGCTTTTTGCAGGGTGAATTCCATGCGCTCGCCACTGGAGATGCCCTGCGCCAGGGTGATTTTCAGGATGGATTCGGCCAGCGCTTCCTGCCGCAGCAGAATTTCCGCTGCCACATATTTGCCGCTAACAACCAGCAAAGCGCGGTAGTCGTAGCCGTCACCGTTGAACAGCAGCAGGTTGTCGCCCTGGCTCATGCGCAGCACTTTTACCGCATGGTGGGCGGCCCACTGCGGCAGCTCAACCGTAATGCCGGGCTGGAGATGAGAAGGGATATAAAACCGCGAAACGCGCATGGGATTCCAAATACGAAATATATGTTAGAGTTTTCCGAAAGATTACCATATTTTAAACCGGAGATTGGCGAATGGTATGGGAACCTCTGAACCGCTTGTTGCCCTGCACTGGCCCACAGGCCGGCTTGCAATCAAGGCGCGCTTTCGTAGGCATGCCGGGGCCTGTCAAGAAAGCGCAACGCCGAGTGCAAGCCGGCCCGTGGGCCCCGAAGGGCGCGGCATGAGCCGGCCACCTGCGGTGTTGCGCTTCTTGCCAAGGGCTACGGCCATTGTCTGCGAAGCGCGCCTTGCATCTGGCCGGCTCATGCCGCGCAGTGCAGGGCAACAAGCGGTTCAGAGGTTCCTGTGGAAACCCCCGTATGCGATTTTGGCTGGGAAGCCGTTGATTTTGATCTGCCGGGTGTTGACGGCAAACGGTATAACCTGCGTAATGCCATGGGGAAAAACGGCCTGCTGGTCATGTTCATCTGCAACCATTGTCCCTATGTGAAGGCCATCCGGCAGCGTCTGGTGCGCGATGCGCTGGAACTGCGCACGTATGGCATCAACACCATCGCCATCATGTCCAACGACCCGACCGAATATGAGGAAGACAGTTTCGAAAACATGCGCCGGGTCGCGACCGATTACGCTTTTCCTTTTCCGTATGTGCTGGATGAGACGCAGGCAGTCGCCAAGGCCTACGGCGCAGTCTGCACCCCCGATTTCTCCGGCTTCAACCGCGAGCTGCAATTGCAGTACCGCGGCCGCTTCGACGCCTCGCGCAAGGAAACCGCGCCGGACGGCGTGCGGCGCGACCTGTTCGAGGCGATGATGGAAGTGGCGCAAACCCGGCAGGGACCGAAGGAACAGATTCCCGGCATGGGCTGTTCCATCAAGTGGCGCGGTGAGTAAGAGCGGGAGCGCGTGCCGGCAGGCCTTGCCGGTCGGCATAATGGCCTTTTTACAGTAGTGTTAAAGCGGAATTTCGTGCTAACCTTTGCTTGGCTTGAATCGGGGCGCCCGGTCGGTGTGCCCGTCTCACGTTTTGCGTTTTGGACAAGGTCATGCTCAAGCAGGTAATGAACGTAGTGCGCAAGGTGGCGGAAGAACAGGTTCTGCCTTACTACCTCAATGTCGCACGGCATCACAAGGCGGACGGCAGCATCTTTACCACGGCCGACCTGGCGGCGCAGGAAGCGCTTACCAACGAGCTGATGTCGCTGCATGATTGTCCGGTGCTGGGAGAAGAAATGACGCTCGAGGAGCAGGAGCGCCTGTGGCACGATCACCCGGATGGCTTGTGGGTGGTCGATCCCATCGATGGAACCTCCAATTTCGTTAACGGTCTACCGTACTTCGCCGTTTCCGTCGCGCTGATGCGGCAGGGACGCAGCGTGCTGGCCTGTGTTTACTCGCCGATCGATTACGAGATGTTCTCGGCCGAGGTCGGCAAGGGCGCTTTTCTCAACGGCGAGCGTTTGCCGATCAAGCAGGCGGCCCCCAAGGAGCTGCATCAGGCCATGGCGGGCATCGACTTCAAACGCTTGTCCGGGCCGCTGGTGCGCCGCCTGGTGGACGAGCAGCCGTACAGTTCGCAGCGCAATTACGGCGCCAGTACGCTAGACTGGTGTTATGCGGCCGCCGGGCGCTTTGACGTTTACCTGCACGGCGGGCAAAAATTGTGGGACTACGCCGCCGGCTCGCTGATCCTGCAGGAGGCCGGCGGGCGCCTGTGCACGCTGGAAGAGGACGATTTCTGGCGGGCGCCGGTGTGGAAGCGGTCGGTGATCGCCGGTCTGGACCCGCAGCTGTTTGCCCATTGGCGCGATTGGCTGCGACAGACATAGCCGGCTTCCGCTGTTGCCCGCGCTGGGCGCGGGGCGTAGAATAATGACACTGCTATTATGGTGACCGGATAACGTGGTTTTCTCGTTTTTTAAAAAGGGTAAGGCCGACGAGCCGACTAGGGCTGGCGAAGTGATGCCGGCGCCCAAACCGGCCGCGCCCCCGGCGGCGGCAAGGGCGGTTGCACCCACGACCATCATGAAGGGAGAGCCGATCGACCAGCTCACCACCATGATCGGCGATTTGCCCAGCCTGGGCGGCATGCTGGTCGAGGAGTCCGGTTTCGACGACAGCGGCGTCGCCCGCGCCCTGTCTCCCGTGGCTGAAGAAGCCGCCATCTATTTCGCCAACAACAAGCCGCTCGACGCCATCCGCGTGCTGAGCGAATGGGTCAAACAGCCGCAAGCCAGGGACGATGTGCAGCCCTGGTACATGCTGTTCGATCTGTATCAGTTGTCCGCTATGCAGCAGGCCTTCGACGAGTTGTGCATTCACTTCGTCGAGGTGTTTCTCTGTTCCCCGCCGCTGTGGCGCGGCAAAAAGCTTGCAAAGGCCGCTCCTGCGGCGGCACCGGTGGCCAACAAGGCGAGCAATTACCTCGCGCTCACCGGCGTGATGTCGGTTGATTCCAAACCGCAGATCGAGCAGATGCGGCAGATTCTGGAAACCCAGGGTGAACTGCAGCTGGACGTGTCCAAGATTCAGGCGCTCGAATCGTCCGGCAGCGCGCTGCTGTTGCAGACATTCCAGAAATTCCGCCGTAGCGGCTCCAAGGTGCAATTGGGCGGTACCGGCAACCTGATCGGCCTGCTGAAAAAACATGTGCAGGATGCCGGTGCGGCAGAACATTGGCTGCTGCTGATGGAAATTTACCAGCTGCTCGGGCGCGAGGCCGATTTCGAAGAACTGGCCATCGAATACGCCGTCACGCTGGAAGTCTCCCCGCCGTCGTGGGAGGCGGCAGCCACCCGCATGACGGCAGTGGACAGTGAACCCGCAGCCGAGACGGTGGAGGAAAAGCCGGCCGACGTATTTCATCCGCAGGGCGAAATTACCGGCAATATCCAGCCCATCCTGCAGGCCTTCCGCGCCTACGTCGAGGCGCATCCGCAGGTGGTGGTCGACATGCAGGACGTCACCCGGGTGGATTTCGTTTCCGTCGGCGACCTGATGAACGAATTGATGAATCTGATGGCCAATGGCAAACAGGCCGACCTGCTTAACGTCAATGAACTGATCATCGCGCTGTTCCAGACCATGGGGCTGGACGATTTTGTCACCATGCACCGGGCCAAGGACCGCACCGCCCGGGCGAAAAAATAGCTTTTTCTCCCGCAAGCGCCAGGCGCTTTATCACGTAGCCAAGTTCGAGAATTCCAATGGATCAATATCACGGTACCACCATCCTTTCGGTGCGCCGCGGCAATCGTGTCGCCATGGGCGGCGACGGCCAGGTGACGCTGGGCAACATCGTCATCAAACCGACCGCACGCAAGGTACAGCGTTTGTATCGCGGGCAGATTCTGGCCGGCTTCGCCGGCGCCACAGCCGATGCCTTTACCCTGCTGGAGCGTTTCGAATCCAAGCTGGAAAAGCACCAGGGGCACCTGCTGCGCTCCGCCGTCGAGCTGGCCAAGGACTGGCGCACCGACCGCATGCTGCGCAAGCTGGAAGCCATGCTGGCGGTGGCCGATCGCGAAACCTCGCTCATCATCACCGGCAACGGCGACGTGCTCGACCCGCCCGACGGGCTGGTGGCCATCGGCAGCGGCGGCGCCTATGCCCAATCGGCCGCCCGTGCCCTGCTGGACGAGACCGAGCTGGACCCCGCCGCCATCGTGAAGAAGTCGCTCACCATCGCCGGCGATCTGTGCATCTACACCAACCAGAACCACGTTATCGAAATACTTGAATAAGGGACAGGGGTTGCCCCACTCCCTAATTACCTACTTCCGAGTCCGACCATGTCTGAAATGTCTCCGCAGGAAATCGTTCACGAACTGGACAAACACATCATCGGCCAACACGCCGCCAAGAAGGCCGTGGCCGTGGCGCTGCGCAACCGCTGGCGCCGCCGTCAGGTGGCCGAGCCGCTGCGGCAGGAAATCACGCCGAAAAACATTCTCATGATCGGTCCCACCGGCGTGGGCAAGACCGAAATCGCCCGCCGTCTGGCGCGTTTGGCCAATGCGCCGTTCATCAAGGTCGAAGCCACAAAGTTCACCGAAGTGGGCTATGTCGGCCGCGACGTGGAAACCATCATCCGCGATCTGCTGGATATCGCCATCAAGCAGACGCGCGAGCTGGAAATGAAAAAACAGCGCCATCGTGCCGAAGACGCGGCGGAAGACCGTATACTCGATATTCTGCTGCCCGGAGCGCGCGAGATTGCCGCCCGCCTGGGCGCGGAAAGCACTCCGAATGCCGAAGAATCCGCCACGCGGCAGAAATTCCGCAAGAAACTGCGCGAAGGCGAGCTGGACGGCAAGGAAATCGAGCTCGACGTGGCCGCCCCGCAGGCGCAGATGGAAATCTTCGCCCCGCCCGGCATGGAGGACCTGACCAGCCAGATTCAGGGCATGTTCCAGCAAATGGGCAACCAGCGCCGCGAGTCGCGCAAAATGAAAATCGCCGACGCCATGAAGCTGTTGGTGGAGGAAGAAGCCGCCAAGCTGGTGAACGAAGAAGAAATCAAACACGCCGCACTTAACAACGTGGAGCAGAACGGCATCGTCTTCATCGACGAAATCGACAAGATTTCCAGTCGCGGCGAGGGACAGAGCGGTGGAGAGGTGTCGCGCCAGGGCGTGCAGCGCGATCTGCTGCCGCTGGTGGAAGGCACCACCGTGTCCACCAAGCACGGCATGATCAAAACCGACCACATCCTGTTCGTTGCCAGCGGCGCGTTCCACCTGGCCAAGCCGTCCGACCTGATCCCCGAATTGCAGGGCCGTTTCCCCATCCGCGTGGAACTGCAGTCCCTCAGCGTGGAAAACTTCGAGCAGATCCTCACCCAGACAGATGCCTGCCTTACCCGCCAGTACGAAGCCCTGCTTGCCACCGAAGGCGTGACGCTGGAATTCCGCGAAGATGGCATCCGCCGGTTGGCAGAAATCGCCTGGCAGGTAAACGAAAAGACCGAAAACATCGGTGCGCGACGGTTATACACCGTCATGGAGCGGCTGCTGGAGGAGATTTCCTTCGAGGCGGGCCGGAAGGTGGGCGAAACACTCGTAATTGACGCGGCCTACGCAGATGAACGCTTGGGTGTCCTGTCGCAAAGCGAAGATCTGGCGCGCTATATCCTGTAACCGCTTGGGCTTTATCAGGGCTAGTTCAGCACCTGGCAGTCCTGGGTTGTCTGCCCCAGCTGTTTGGCGAAGGCAATGCGCGACTTCGGGCAGGGCTTTTCCTTGTCCGGGCAGCCATGAAAGCCGCGGATACGCCGTGCCAGCACCATCAGATCTTCATCCCGGCAGCGTCGCGCATCGTGCGACGACAAATACCCTTCATAACGGGTGAAAAACTTGGCCAGCGCCGGCGGTATGGGCCTGAAGCTGCTGGCACTGCGCGTGCCGTGCATGGGGATCAGCTTGGCATGCAAATGATCCGTGCCGTGGCCTTCCAGAATCAGCCCCGTCTTGGCCACATCCTCCAGCGCACAATCCAGCAGGCGCGCCACTTTCTTGCTGGCAATCACCAGTCCGGACAAGGTGTCGTCTTCCAGCTCGAAGGCATAATTGGGGTGATGCGCCTTGGGGATCACCAGCGTCGCGCCCGGCGTGTTGGGGCTGGGCGACAGAAAAGCCAGATGTCTTTCATCTTCCCAGATGGGGTGGCAAGCAATCGTACCCGCGACAATCTTGCAAAAATAACAGTCCTTCACGCCCCGCTTCCTCGTGTTGGGGCGATACCAACAGTATGAATGCACATGTTGCGTACGCAATTTGGGTGAGTGGAAGTGAAAAAGTTTACAAGATGAGGGCAGGGGTGTTTGTGAATCTTATGTGACGTTAAGGGATTGCCTTTAAACAGGTAAAGGTGTCGACTGAACTTACCTAAGTGAAATTTCAAGGCTGTAGGCCGGGAGCGCCCGGCCTACAGAGTTAACTACACAAACATTCGGTGCAATGCCCTTTGGCTATTGCACCCGATCTCTGCCGCAAGTCGCCACGCCCAAAAACAAAACAGGGACCTAAGCCCCCGTTTTTACTACACATACAACTTGCTTACGCCGCCACCGAACTCCTGATCAGGTAATCAAACGCACCCAGGCTGGCTTTTGACCCCTCGCCCATGGCGATGACAATCTGCTTGTACGGCACCGTCGTGCAATCACCGGCAGCGAACACACCCGGCACGCTGGTCTGGCCTTTGGCATCGATCTCGATTTCACCGTATTTCGACAGGGCAATCGTTTCTTTCAGCCAGTCGGTGTTCGGCAACAAGCCGATTTGCACAAAGACCCCTTCCAGTTCGAGTTTCTTACTTTCGCCGCTGGCCCGGTCGGTGTACACCAGACCGCTGACTTTATTGCCATCGCCTACTACTTCCGTAGTTTGAGCCTGCTTGATCACAGTCACATTGGGCAAACTCGCGAGCTTGTTTTGCAACACCGCATCGGCCCGCAATTGTTCGCCGAACTCAAGCACAGTCACGTGCGACACGATACCGGCCAGGTCGATCGCCGCCTCTACCCCGGAGTTGCCGCCGCCCACCACCGCTACGCGCTTGCCCTTGAACAACGGGCCGTCGCAGTGCGGGCAGTAAGCCACGCCGCGGCCGCGGTAGGCCTGCTCGCCGGGCACATTGAGTTCGCGCCAGCGCGCGCCGGTGGCCAGAATCACGCTCCTGGCCTTGAGCACGGCGCCATTCACCAAACGCACTTCGTGCAGGTTGCCAGCCTCGGCCGGAATCAGCGCCTCGGCCCGCTGCAGGTTCATGATGTCCACGTCGTATTCCTTGACATGCTGTTCCAGCGCCTTGGCCAATTTAGGACCATCTGTCTGCGGCACCGAGATAAGATTTTCAATGGCCATGGTATCCAGCACCTGGCCGCCGAAACGCTCGGCCACCACACCGGTGCGGATGCCTTTACGGGCGGAGTACACGGCTGCGGCGGAAGCAGCCGGCCCACCGCCGACGATGAGCACGTCGAAAGCTGCTTTTTCCGCCAGCTTGGCCGCATCGCGTGCAGCGGCGCCGCTGTCGAGCTTGGCCAAAATGTCTTCAATCACCATGCGCCCCTGCGAGAACACCTCACCATTGAGGAACACCGTGGGCACGGCCATGATCTGGCGCTCGGCCACCTCAGCCTGGTTGAGCGCGCCATCGATCATCACATGGTGGATATTCGGGTTGAGCGCCGCCATGGTGTTGAGCGCCTGCACCACGTCCGGGCAGTTGTGACAGGACAGCGAAATATAGGTCTCGAAACGGAATTCACCCGGCAGCGCCTTGATCTGCTCGATCTGCTCCGCCTCGATTTTGGGCGCGTAGCCGCTGGCCTGCAGCAGGGCCAGAATCAGCGAGGTGAATTCGTGCCCCATGGGCAGACCGGCGAAGTGGATACGCGCACTATCGCCCACGCGGGCAATGCTGAAAGACGGCCGGCGCTTGTCGTTGCCGGATTCCAGCAGGCGCACCCGGTCGGATACGCTGGCGATGTCTTCCAGCAGGCCGCGCATTTCGCGCGATTTATCGCTGTCGTCCAGCGAGGCCACGAGTTCGATCGGGTCCACCAGGCGTTCGAGGTAGCCTTTGAGTTGGGCTTTTACATTTGCGTCTAACATGGCGCAGCTCCTTGTGAGAGGGATGGCAATAGCAAACCGTCGTAAACTGCTTGCTGTTGCCATCCCCACCCTTGCGGGCGGGAATGAAGAAACAAAAACGAGCGAGAGGGTGTCAGGCTAGGAGCGGACAGGCGAGAAAGCGCAATTTACATAGAGTAAATGAGCATTTTGAGCCTGTTTTCGACACCGCATCACACCCGCGCAGCCGTTTTTAGGCTTAGATCTT
Organism: Pseudomonadota bacterium; assembly: GCA_021851875.1. Taxonomy (GTDB): domain Bacteria; phylum Pseudomonadota; class Gammaproteobacteria; order Burkholderiales; family JAJZQI01; genus JAJZQI01. The sequence goes on from JAJZQI010000014.1 coordinate 52,200, forward strand.
GCCTACCAGATCCAGAGAAGGAGCCAGAGTGGCGTCGCCTTCCTTCCACTTGGCCGGGCACACTTCACCCGGGTGAGCCGCCACGTACTGAGCCGCCTTAACCTTGCGCAGCAGTTCGCTGGCATCGCGGCCGATACCGCCGGCGTTGATCTCGATGATCTGAATCTTGCCTGCCGGATCCATTACGAAGGTACCGCGTTCAGCCAGACCGGCTTCTTCGATCATCACGCCGAAGTTGCGGGTGATGGCGCCGGTCGGGTCGCCGATCATCGGGAACTGGATCTTGCCGATGGTATCGGAGGTGTCGTGCCAGGCCTTGTGAGTGAAGTGGGTGTCGGTGGACACGGCGTAGATTTCCACGCCCATTTTCTGGAACTCGGCGTAGTTGTCGGCCAGGTCGCCCAGTTCGGTCGGGCACACGAAGGTGAAGTCGGCCGGGTAGAAGAACACGACGGACCATTTGCCTTTCAGATCGGCGTCGCTCACTTCGACAAATTTGCCGGCGTGGAACATGGTGGCTTTGAAAGGTTTGATTTCGGTGTTGATCAGGGTTTGCATGATGTTTCTCTCCATTCGGGTTTAAAAACTTTTGCAGCAACGCTGCTACGGTTGCCACTTTACCGAGAGGAGAACTATTGATCCAATGAATCGTTTAAATTGATTTGATAGTTTTTTGCTATCATAAAGAAAACCCCTGACGGAACAGCCCGGAATTGCTATATAGTTAGCCGCATGAAAACCTATATCGTTGGCGGCGCCGTACGCGACGGCCTGCTGGGACTGCCGGTACAAGACAGGGACTACGTGGTGGTGGGCGGCACGCCCGAAGCCATGCAGGAACTCGGCTTCAAGCCGGTGGGCACCGACTTCCCCGTCTTCCTGCACCCGCAAACGCAGGAGGAATACGCCCTCGCCCGCACCGAACGCAAGACTGCGCTGGGCTACCATGGATTCAGCTTTTATGCCGCGCCGGACGTCACACTGGAACAGGACCTGGCAAGGCGCGATTTCACCATCAACGCCATGGCGCAGGACGACGACGGCAATCTGGTCGACCCTTACGGCGGTCAGCGCGACCTGGCCGCCCGCACCCTGCGCCATGTGAGCGATGCCTTTGCCGAAGACCCCGTGCGCATACTGCGTGCCGCCCGCTTCATGGCGCGCTTCGCCGACTTCACCGTCGCGCCGGAAACGCTCGAATTGATGCGCACCATGGTCGCCAATGGCGAAGTGGATGCGCTGGTGCCGGAACGGGTGTGGCAGGAATTGGCCCGCGGCCTGATGGAAGCCACACCCTCGCGCTTTTTCCTCACCCTGCGCGAATGCGGCGCACTGGAAAGATTGCTACCGGAAGTCGACCGTCTATTCGGCGTGCCGCAAAATCCCAAATCGCACCCGGAAGTCGACACCGGCGTGCATGTCATGCTGGTCGTCGATGAGGCGGCTCGGCGCGGCTTTGAACTGCCGGTGCGCTTTGCCGCCCTGCTGCACGATCTGGGCAAGGGCCTCACACCCAAGGAACACTGGCCCAACCACGGCGGCCACGAAGCCGGCGGCGTACCGTTGGTGAAAGCCGTCGCCAAACGCCTGCGCACGCCCAACGCCTGCCGCAACCTGGCCGTGCTCACCGCCCAATGGCATGGCCAGGCGCACCAGGCCGACAACATGAAAGCGGAAAAACTGCTGGATATACTGCAAGGCACGGATGCAGTACGTCAGCCAGACAGGTTTGAACTGTTCCTGCAGGCCTGTATAGCCGACCACTACGGCCGCCCCGGTTACGCGGACAAGGTGTTCGCTGCTGCACCACGGCTGCAAGAGGCATTAAAAACAGTCATGGCGGTGGATGCAGGGGCCATTGCGGCCGCCTGCGAGAATCCGGCGGGTATTCCCGGCGCTATTCGCGCCGGTCGCTTGCAGGCGCTGGAACAGTGGCTGACACATGCCTCACAAGAGGCGTGACAAGTCGCCTCGACTGAAACCCGCCAGCGGCTCGGCGAGTCCCTTGCCCAGCGCGATCACCTTGAACAACTCGCCCATTTCCGCCGGGCTCATGAGCTTTTGCGCCGCGCTGGCGAGCGGCAGGTAACGCGCGGTATCGCGCGGGTCGACCGACATGAGCAGCTGGGTGATGCCGGCATTGACCAGAAAATTGGCCTGGGTGGTGTAGCCCAGATGTTGCAGCCCGGCGGCGATGCCGGCCCGCGCCACGGCGGAGAAGTCGACGTGCGCGGTGATGTCCTGCAGGCCCGGGTAAAGAAATGCGTTGTCGTGGGCATGGTGGCGGTAGTGGCACATGAGCGTACCGCGGTTGCGCTGCGGATGGTAGTACTCGCCGGCGCCGAAGCCGTAATCGATGAGCAGAATGAGTCCGGCCTGCAGTCGCTCCGCCAGGCTGCGGATGTAAGCCTGGGCAGCAGGGCAAAGTTCGGTGACGTAATCGTCCGGCACCGCCAGCTGTTCGGCCTGCTGGCGCAATTCGTCTGGCAATGCATGATCCTGCCAGACGAATTGGTCGCTTTCCCATGTGACGCCCCGCAGCAGCCAGTTGCCCTGCTGTTTGACCACCAGCTCAACCGGCATGGCATCGAGCACTTCGTTACCCAGCATGACGCCGGTGAATTTATCCGGCAGGCTGTCCAGCCAGACAACGCGCTCACTCAAGGCCGGCTGCAGCGCGGCCAGTGTTTCAGCCTGACGGGCGCGCAGGTCGCCGCTCAAGTCGAGAATGCAATACCGCTCGGGCAGCACGCCGGCGGCATCCAGCGCCAGCAACACGTCGCGCGCCAGCTTGCCGGTACCGGCGCCGAATTCCAGCACGCTGCCGCCGGTGTGGCGCAACACCTGGGCGATCTGTTGCGCGACGGTCTGGCCGAATAAAGGACTGAGCTCCGGCGCGGTAACAAAGTCTCCCGCTTCGCCGAACTTGGCGCTGCCGCCGCTGTAATAGCCCAGTCCGGGTGTATACAACAGCGTTTCCATAAATCGGGAGAAGGACAGAAAACCGCCGGCAGCTTCGATTTCACGGCGCACCTGCTCGACCAGTCGGGCACTCTGCTCAAGGGCTGCGGCAGAGGGTTCAGGCAGACCGCCTGTTTGTGCTACATTCGCACTTTGGTTTACACATTTCATTGCGCAAATATACCACGCCAGCCATGCCTCTTAACGGAAAAGTCGCCCTCATCACCGGCGGCGCCAAACGCGTCGGCGCCGCGATTTCACGCCGCCTGCACAGCCAGGGCTGCAACATCGTGCTGCATTATCGCAGCTCGCTCAGTGAAGCGCAGACACTGGCGGACGAGCTGAACAGGCTTCGCCCCGATTCGGTCGTGCTGGCCCAGGCGGACTTGCTACAGACCGAATCGCTGTCCCTTCTGGTTGATGCGTCTTGCAACGCCTTTGGCCAACTGGACATACTGGTTAACAATGCCTCCAGCTTTTACGCGACAGCCATAGGTGAAATGAATGAAGCCAGCTGGCAAGACCTCATTGGCACCAACCTGAAGGCCCCCCTGTTTCTGTCGCAGGCAGCGGTGCCGGAGCTGCAAAAAACACGCGGCTGCATCATCAACATCACCGACATTCACGCCGAACGCCCCATGAAAAGCTACATTATCTACAGTATCGGCAAGGCCGGCCTAGTAGCACTCACAAAATCACTGGCGCGTGAGTTGGCGCCCGCCATCCGCGTCAATGCCGTCGCCCCCGGTCCGATCGCCTGGCCGGAAAACAACCCTGATTTCAGCGAGGCCACGCGACAGGAAATCATTGCTCATACTCCACTGCAAAGGGGTGGCGAGCCTGACGACATTGCCCGGGCAGTGAGTTTCCTGGTCCAGGACGGCCCTTTCATCACCGGCCAGGTTCTTGCAGTTGATGGCGGCAGGAGTGTACGTTTGTGAGTGAATGGATCAAGCCTCCACGTTCCCTGGTCAGCGCCACAGGGCGCGCCATCGGCGACTTCGACATGATCCGCGAGGGCGACCGGGTATTACTCGGCCTGTCCGGCGGCAAGGACAGCCTGTCGTTGCTGCATGTGCTGCATGCCCTGCAACAACGCGCTCCGGTCAAATTCGAGCTGGCCGCCTGCACGGTCGACCCGCAGTCGGACGATTTCGACCCGACCCCATTGCAGCCTTACATGGCCGATCTGGGCATCCCGTATTTCTACGAGAGCCAGCCGATCGTCGAGGATGCCAAAAGCAAAATGCAGGGCGACTCGTTCTGCGCGTATTGTTCACGCATGCGCCGCGGCATCCTGTACCGCGTGGCGCGAGAGCACGGCTATAACGTGCTGGCCCTGGCCCAGCACCTGGATGATGCGGCGGAAACCTTCATGATGAGCGCCTTTTTCGGCGGCAAGCTGCGCACCATGAAGGCCCACTACCTGAATGACGAAGGCGACATCCGCGTGATTCGGCCGTTCATCTACGCCCGCGAGCGGCAAACGCGCGATTTCGCCAAGACCGCCAAGCTGCCGGTGATCATGGAAAACTGTCCGGCCTGCTTTGGCATGCCCACGCAACGCCAGGCCATGAAGGAAATGCTGGCAGCGCAGGAGGCGGAACACCCGAAACTGTTCGCCTCGCTGAAAACAGCCATGCTGCCGTTGCTCAAATAGTACTTGAGCCTAAATTCCTCCCATCCGTTTGGCAAAGGAGAAGGCATACGCCGGCGAACGGAAATACAGAATCGGGTCATCTGTGGCGGCAATACCCTTGCCCATCACCAGCGGATCGAAATTGATTTTTTCGCACGCCGCCCCCTTCTGCGGCATGGCGGCCGTAATGCTCAGGGTGCCGGCCTTGAACTCTTTTCGGTCAGCCGGCCAGGCTTTGGTCGGGTCCGTCTGCGGGTCGCCCGTCTCACCTAACGTAACAAGCATGTCCCACTTGACCGGTCCCTGACCGGTGCGCTCAATCAGCGCCGGCTCCAGGAAATTGGCGGGCCGGGTTTTCATTTCCTCGTCGCTCAGCGTCTTTTCCCCGTCCTGCGGCACGAAGCGCCAGCGTACCAGCGTCACCTTGCCCTGTTGGCTGATGAACTTGAAGGTGTGGATACCGTAGAAGGCGCTGTTGGCATAACTGGGCGGCGGGTTGTTGGCGGACAGGAACTCGGCCTGGCCGAGATTGTCCGGATGACTTTGCTTGAAAGCCTTGATCTTGTCCGGATTGGGCTTACCTGTTTGCGGGTCCGGCTGCATGGCAACGATCATGTCGTAGAACGTCTGCGGTACCGCTGCGCCGAACATGGGCGTGTTCAGCATGGTCATGTGCTGCTTGCCGCCATCCGGCAAGGCAAACTCGAGTGCCATGCCGCGAGCGCTTTTGGCGGTATCGGGCACCCGCGGGTTGCCGCCCGAAAGCGAGAAGCGCGCCACAACGGGCACCGCTTTACCGGTAAACAAGGGAGAGCTGGAATAAGCCCGTGCGGCGCTATCGCCGACAAATTCGCCGGTCGCGCACATGCCCTTGGTGTGATTGCGCCGTTCGCCCGGCGTCACCCCGAACGTATGCTCCAGCGCCCCCACCACCTGATCCGCCGTCACCTCTTCCGCCCAGGCATACGCCGGCATGGTCAGGGTGATCAGCAATCCCGCCGTTGTCAATCGTGCTGTTGTGTTCACTGCATTGCTCCTTTGTCGTTGGTCATTCTGTTGCTTCCTCAGGACGAGCGCGCCCGGCTTTGCTCATAAACCGCCAGCGCGACACGCCGCAGCTCGTTCTTGCCGATGCCGGCCGACAGCGCATAGCCGAAATGCCCTGTACCCCAGTAAAACACATTGACGGGCCCCTCCTGCGCATAGCGCAGGCCGTCTGCATGTTCGGGCCATTGGGCCGAACGTTCGGTAGTGATGTAAACGGTAATACGCTGCCCGGTAATGTCGTGATACATGAACTGGGCAACCGGCCCGCCGCCGCCGGGCAGCAACCGCCCGCCGATCAGCTCGAAACCGAATGCCGCCAGCCGCGGCGGACGCACGCTGGTTCCCATCCGCCTGGACAGCCAATTGACCAGCAGTCCTTCCTGATCGGCATTGATTTCCACTGGCCGCACCACATCCGGACTGTAGACCACATGCGCGATAGCGGCCTGCCGCGGCAGACTGGCCAGGGAGCCGGACATGGCGAGCATGGGCGTACGGCGGTCTTCGCCCGTGGCATCGAAATAGCCGCGCGCAATCCAGCCGGAGCCAACCGCGACCGCGAGCAGCAAGACCGCCGCCAAAGCCTGCAGCATCCGCCGGCTGTCACCACGGACCAGCCGGTTTGCGCGTCTTATCGGCGCCGTATCGGTACCGGCCTGGAAATCGCGCGCCCAGCCCGGCAGCGGCTCTGCCAGCATGGCGTCAAAGTGGCTGCGCAGAAGGTGCCGATGTGCAATGTACGCCTGCACGCGCGCCGCATCTTCGGGGCAGGCTGACAGATGGCGCTGCACTTCGGCATTCCGCTCGGGTGACAGCCGGCCGTCTACATAGGCCTGCAAATCCTCTTCTGTGATTGCCGCCGAACTCATTTGACCGCCTTAAGAGAAGTCGTCATGCGCCCACCCTCCATCAGCCAGCGCAGGCGTTCCCTGCCGCGCGACAGGCGCGACATGACTGTACCGAGTGGAATGGCCAGAGTCGCAGCCACCTCGCCGTAATTCATTTCCTCTACTCCAACCAGCAAAAGAACCTCCCGCTGCTCCACCGGCAGCATGCACAAGGCCGTCTGCACATCCCGCAGCTGCAGCGGTTCCTGCACGCCGGCGCAAGGAATCTCATAATCGGCCTCATCCAGCGAACGCGCCGCCAGTCCGGGTTGGCGCAACTGGTCGATATACAGGTTATGCATGACACTGAACAACCAGGCGCGCATATCGCGCCCGCGTTCGAACCGATGCAGCCTGTTCAATGCGCGCTCCAGCGTATCCTGCACCAGGTCGTCCGCCAGCGCGCCCTCGGCCAGCAATGTCCTGGCATAGCGTCGCAAACGCGGTATGCAATTCGCTATCTGTGCAGATTCTTCTTCAGTCGCCACCTTACCCCCGGTTTCCTCCGCAGCTTTTCCCGCCATCTGCGCAAGCCGGCGGGAAAAAGCTTCTTCTCACGGTATACGAGAAATCCTTACCGATTATTCCCGGCAGACGTCCATTTTATTTTTCCAGGCGAAGATAAATAAAAACGGCGCCTTACGGCGCCGTTTGGCAGACAGATACAGCCGAAAACCCCGGCACTAACCCATTTTCTTGAAACGGTTCGCCAGCGTCGGCTTGTCGGCATACTGATCGAACTGCGTTCCCATCGCCTTGTCCAGTGCGTCAATGCGCGCCCCCGGCAACGGATGGGTTTTAAACAGCAAAGCCAGCGAGCTGTTCTTGGGATTCAGCGTTTCCAGCGTCTGCATGACCGCCGGCAGGCCGAACGGATCGTAGCCCGCCCTTGCCGCAATCACCACGCCGATCCGGTCGGCCTCGAATTCATCGTCCTTGTCCAAACCGCGCAGGTACAAATCACGCCCCAGGTTGAATATCTTGCTCACATTTTCTTTCTGGTCGTCCTTTGCCGCCAGCGCCGCCACATCCGCCAGCATATTGGTGCCGGCGGCCTTCTGAATGGCGTGCAGGTGGTGCTTTTTCAGCACGTGGGCAATTTCATGCGACAGCACTCCGGCCAGTTCGGCTTCGTTGCGTAATTGCCGCATAAGGCCCTCGGTCACAAACACATAACCGCCGGGCGCGGCAAACGCATTGATGTTCATGTTGTCGATCACGCCGAAGTGCCAGGGCAGATTCGGCCGTTCGGTTTGCGCGGCCAGGTAGCGTCCAACCAGATTGACATAGCGCTGCTCCTCCGCGTCCTTGCGCAGCGGCGAGGCCCCCAGCAGGGTGGACGCCAGCTCCTGACCGATCTTGATTTCCTCGGACTCGCTCATTTCGCGGGTGGCTTCCGTGGCATTTTTGAGCAAATTCCCAACCTTGTTCAGGTCGAGATTACCCAAGTCGAACGCATTGGCCGGCAGGCTGGTTGCCAACCCGGCAGTCAATAGAACCGCCAGCAATTTCAGTCTCATGTTTATTCTCCCCAGGACGAGCGCGAGTTGCCAAAGCCGCTGCTGCTGTTGCTCGAACCGCCGCTCTCCCCTTTGGGTGCAGGCAGGTAATCAACGGTTTGGGATTTGAGGCCGCCTGCCGCCGCAAAACGCTGCGCTTCCGACGCGTTCACGTCATACTTATCCATCCGTTTGACCTCTTCCGGATTTGGCCGGGCATTTTTCAGATCTTCTTCCGACAGACCGCGGATGCCGGTGGTGGCGGTCCCTTGACTATTCATGGCGCGCCCCAGGCCTGCCAGAGTACCGCCCAGACTGTCGCCTTTCGTACCTGCACCGGTCCCGAGCCGGACATTCAGCATGCGCACCCAGCCCCGTTTTCCATCGGCTGTTTTCACTTCCATCCAGGCCCCCTGCCGCTTGAGAATATCCAGGGACGTTTTGGCCGGCAGGCGCGCGGTCGTTTCCGCATCGAGAAAAGGGGCTTTCTTGAGCTCGCTCTGCACCGCGGTCACCCCCGGTTCCTGCGCCCAGGCGGGCAATGACAACCACAAAACCAGAGCGGCCAGCACTCCGTAACGAAATCTCACGATCGAGCTCCTTCCTTGTTGTGTGGACTCGGTTCAAACAGCTGGACCTCCTGAGCCCGTCCTTTTACTTTATAAAAACCGAAATCCCTGAAGTCAAATGCATTGTCGCATTGCGCCTTGGTTGCAGCCGATACCAGAATGCGCGCCCTGCCCTTGGTTTCGCCCTCGATCCGGCTGGCCAGGTTCACCGTGTCGCCAATTGCCGTGTAGTCCAGCCGTTTGACCGAACCGATGAAGCCGACCACGGCCGGACCGCTGTGCACGCCGATGCCGACATCGAAGTGAGCGCCCGCTTCGCCCAGTTCGCGGCGAAAATCCTCCAGCACTTGCGCCATTTCCAGCGCCGCGGCTATGGCATGGCAGGCATGCTGCGGGTCGCCCGCCGGCGCGCCCCAGAACGCCATGATGGCATCGCCGATGAATTTGTCCAGCGTGCCGCCGTGCTTGAATATCACTTCCACCTGGCGCGTGAAGTAGCGGTTCAGCAAACTGACGATTTCCTGCGGCGTGGACTTTTCCGACAAGGTGGTGAAGCCGCGGATATCGGAAAACAGGACGGTAATCTCGCGGCTTTCACCGGTCAGCGCATCGGCCGTCCGCCCCTGGTTCACCAGCTCTTTCACCACCCGCGGATCAAGGAAGCGGTTGAATATCTGGACGGTTTTCTCCCGCTGCAGCCGTTCGCGCACAAAGCCGTACAAAGCGGAGCCGAAGTAGAACGTCCAGGCCAGCAGCAGCGCGGCCGCCACCGGCACAACCAATAAACGCGCATAGAGCAGGTAACTGCCGGCCGACAACAGCAGGCTGGCCAGCAGCAGCAGGCCGCCGCTCAGCAACGGCTTCATTCCCCGGCTGAAAGCCTGCCACACGGCCAGCAGCAGCGCAACGGCCAGCAAAGGAGAAAGCCACGGCGGTCCGTTATGCAGGTAACGTCCGTTCTTAAGATTATCTATCGCCGTCGCCAATATTTCCACGCCGGGATACTGGCTGCTGATCGGGGTGGGACGAAAATCGACCAGCCCCGTGGCGCTGGTCCCGATGATGACAATCTTGCCGGTAAATTCATGCACCGGCCGTGCTGGCTTGCTGCGATTGAAATCGCGATACAAGTCAACATATGAAACATGCTTGAATGCCTGCCGCTCACCGCGCCAATGCAACTGCATACTGTCGCCCGCTGGCAACGGCCAGCCCTGCTGCATGGCCAGCGCGACCGGCAAGGAAGGCAACAGCCAACCGTGAGCCGGCATGTAAAGCCAGTAACGGCGGCCCACGCCGTCTGCATCGCTGAGGAAATTGATCAGCCCGCCGCGCCAATTGTCGGGCGACAGAACAGTCGGCAGCAGCAACGTCGCTTTGGCATGCGGGTCGGCCTGCGGCGAGCGGATAAATGGCGGCCGACCGGGATAATCCTGCAGCGGGTAGCCGTGCGCGTCCTCCGCCGGATTCATGCGTGTCAGCGGAAACAGGATGGATGGCTGGTTTCGCACACTGGCATTGAGAAATGCATCGCTGTCGGGGCGGAAATGGTCCGGATCGGAAAACTGCAAGTCGAAAACAATGGCCGCGGGATTCTGCGCCAGCAAACCGGCCGCCATTTCGCCGTGCACCGAGCGCGGCCAGGGCCAGTTGCCGGCCAGCTCGCCCATCTGCACCAAGCTCTTTTCGTCAATATCGACAATGACGATAGCCGGATCAGGTTTCAATTGCTCTGCCCGGTGACGGGCAAACGCATCCAGCATGGCGTTGTCGAAGGGCGCCAGCCAATGCCCGCCGCCCCATTCGAAACCGGCGAACAGGATGAAGGCGATAAACAGATAGGTAAGAGGAGAAGGCCGCCGTGTCATACGCTTATCGTAGCTCGGCAGCCGGCAGACAGCAAATTAAGCATGGGAAGACCTGACCAAGTTGTCGCCGCCACTGGCGCACAGGGCAGCTTGCAATCAAGGCGCGCTTTTGATGGCATGCCGGGGCCTGTCGAGAAAGCGCAACACCGAGTGCAAGCTGCCCTGTGTGCCCCGAAGGGCGAGGGCTGAAGGAGTCATCTGCCGCGTTGCGATTCTTGCCAAGGGCTACGGCCATTGCCTGCGAAGCGCGCCTTGCAGCTAACCCCTTCAGCCCTCGCAGTGGTGGCGACAACTTGGTCAGGTCTTCCCCAACTTAAGCCGCTGCCAGATTTCACTGGTCAGACCTGCCTGGTTGAGGCTGTAGAAGTGTAAGCCCGGGGCGCCGCCGACCAGCAGGCGCTCGCACATCTGCGTCACCACATCCAGCCCCAGCGCCCGAATGGACTCGACATCATCGCCGTAGCCCTGTAGTTTCAAACGCAGCCAGCGCGGAATTTCCGCGCCGCAGGCGTCGGAAAAACGGGCCAGTTGACTGAAATTACCGATCGGCATGATGCCCGGCACAACGGGAATATCGACCCCCTGTTGGCTGATCGCCTCGACAAAGGCAAAGTAGGCGTCGGCATTGAAGAAGTATTGCGTAATGGCCGAGTCGGCACCGGCCCTGACCTTGCGCACAAAATTCTGCAAATCGTCGGCAGCGCTTCTGGCCTGCGGATGCACCTCCGGGTAAGCCGCCACTTCAATGTGGAACCAGTCGCCGGTTTCCGCCCGCACGAATTCCACCAGCTCATTGGCATAGCGGAATTCGCCGGGATCGGCCATGCCGGACGGCAGGTCGCCGCGCAGCGCCACCATGTGGCGGATGCCTTTGCTCTTGAACAGGTTGATGATGTCACGGATGCCGGCGCGAGTGGAACCGACGCAGGACAAGTGCGGCGCCGCAGCAAACCCCTCGGACTGGATTTCGAGCACGGTTTCCAGCGTGTTGGCTTGCGTAGAGCCGCCGGCACCGTAGGTCACCGAGAAGAAACGGGGGTTCAGCGCAGCCAGCTGCCGGCGGGTTTCGCGCAGCTTTTCCACCCCTTCCGGAGTCTTGGGCGGAAAGAATTCGATGCTGAATGTGCGTGAATTCATGGTATTACCTCCAATCTGGAACAGGGGCGAAGCCCGCTATCAAAGCAGGCGACCCCTGTTCACGCGGCGCTTAGTAGCGGTAGTGATCGGCCTTGTACGGACCATCTACCGGTACACCGATATAGTCAGCCTGTGCCTTGGACAATACCGTCAGCTGGGCATTCAGCTTCTTCAGCTGCAGACGTGCCACCTTTTCGTCCAGGTGCTTGGGCAGGGTGTATACACCCACCGGGTACTTGTCGGTGTGCAGGAACAGCTCGATCTGCGCGATGGTCTGGTTGGCGAAGGAACTGGACATCACGTAGGACGGATGGCCGGTCGCACAGCCCAGATTCACCAGACGGCCCTTGGCCAGCAGAATGATGCGCTTGGATGGTTGACCATTCATGGGGGGGAAAATGATGTGATCAACCTGCGGCTTGATTTCTTCCCACTGGTATTTTTCCACCGAAGCCACGTCGATTTCATTGTCGAAGTGACCGATGTTGCAGACGATGGCCTGATCCTTCATCTTGGCCATGTGGTCGTGAGTGATCACGTGGTAGTTGCCGGTAGCGGTGACGAAAATGTCGGCCTTGTCGGCGGCATACTCCATGGTCACCACGCGGTAGCCTTCCATGGCGGCCTGCAGCGCGCAGATCGGGTCCACTTCGGTCACCCATACCTGGGCCGACAGGGCGCGCAGCGCCTGGGCCGAACCCTTGCCCACGTCGCCATAGCCGCATACCACGGCGATCTTGCCCGCCACCATCACGTCGGTAGCGCGCTTGATGCCGTCCACCAGCGATTCGCGGCAGCCGTACAGGTTGTCGAACTTGGACTTGGTCACCGAGTCGTTCACGTTGATGCCCGGGAACTTCAGTTCGCCGCGCTCGTGCATCTGGTACAGACGATGTACGCCGGTGGTGGTTTCTTCGGTCACGCCCTTGATTTGCGCCAGACGGGTGGAGTACCAGCTCGCATCGGCCGCCAGCTTGGCCTTGATGGCGGCAAACAGCACAGTTTCCTCTTCGCTGGTCGGCTTGGAAATGACGGAAGCGTCTTTCTCGGCACGGGCTCCCAGGTGCAAAAGGAGAGTCGCATCGCCGCCATCGTCCAGAATCATGTTGGAGTAGCCACCATCCGGCCATTCGAAAATCTTGTGGGTGTAATCCCAGTATTCGGTCAGGGTTTCGCCCTTCACCGCGTACACGGGAATACCATCCGCGGCGATGGCGGCAGCGGCGTGGTCCTGGGTGGAGAAGATATTGCAGGACGCCCAGCGCACTTCGGCGCCCAGCGCCGTCAGGGTTTCAATCAACACGGCAGTCTGGATGGTCATGTGCAGCGAACCGGTAATGCGCGCTCCCCTGAGCGGCTGGCTCTTGGAATACTCCTCGCGGATCGCCATCAGGCCCGGCATTTCGGTTTCGGCGATGCGGATTTCCTTGCGGCCCCAGTCGGCCAGGGCCATATCGGCCACTTTGTAATCGGTAAAACTCATGTTCTTTTCTCCAAAATACAGGCTGTTTGCTTACAACCTGTCGGTATGTGTGTAATTCGGCGACTTACAGGCCCGCGTCTGCCTTCAGAGCAGCGGCTTTGTCGGTGGCTTCCCAGGTAAACTCCGGCTCTTCACGACCGAAATGGCCGTAAGCGGCGGTCTTGAAGTAAATCGGACGCAGCAGGTTGAGCGACTGGATAATGCCTTTCGGACGCAGATCGAAGTGTTTTTCGATCAGGGCCACGATCTTGTCGTCGCTGATCTTGCCGGTGCCGAAAGTATTCACCATCAGGGAAACCGGACGGGCCACGCCGATGGCGTACGCCACCTGCACTTCGCAACGGTCGGCCAGGCCGGCGGCCACGATGTTCTTGGCCACATAGCGGCCGGCATAGGCGGCGGAACGGTCCACCTTGGACGGATCTTTGCCGGAGAACGCGCCACCGCCGTGGTGCGCGGCACCGCCGTAGCTGTCGACAATGATCTTGCGACCGGTCAGACCGCAGTCGCCATTGGGCCCGCCAATGACAAAACGGCCGGTCGGGTTGATGAGGAAGCGCACATTGCCCTGCATCAGTTCCGGCGGCAGCACCGGTTTGACGACTTCTTCGATCACGGCTTCGGCCAGCTGGGCATGTTCGATGGCCGGGCTGTGCTGGGTGGACACCACCACGGTGTCGATCGCTACCGGCTTGCCGTCGACGTATTTCACGGTCAGCTGGGACTTGGCGTCCGGACGCAACCACGGCAGACGGCCGTCCTTGCGCAGCTGCGCCTGGCGTTCCATGATGCGGTGGGCGTAATAAATCGGCAGCGGCATCAGCGACGGGGTTTCGTTGCAGGCGTAGCCGAACATCAGCCCCTGGTCGCCGGCGCCCTGGTCCAGATCCAGACCTTCGCCCTCGTTCACACCCTGGGCAATGTCGACCGACTGGCGGTTGAGCGCGGTCAGGATGCCGCAGGATTTGTAATCGAAGCCGATATCGGAATCGTCGTAACCGATGCGCTTGATGGTCTGGCGCGCCAGATCCATGTAGTTGACCTGGGCATTGGTGGTAATTTCGCCGGAGATCACCACCAGACCGGTGGTCACCATGGTTTCACAGGCCACACGGCCTTTCGGATCCTGTTCCAGGATCGCATCCAGCACGGCATCGGAAATCTGGTCGGCAACCTTGTCGGGGTGCCCTTCGGAAACAGATTCGGAACTAAACAGGTATTCAGCCATAAACCACTCCATAAAGCAGTGGCCGGGGCGGGGGATGTGTGGTGCAGCTCTTGCGGCTCACCCGTCCATCCCGTGTCCGGCACGGGGTTAACAGGTGAGCGTCGTTATGCTTAACCGAGCCTGGCGGATGGGGTACCGTCGCAACGCTCCTCGGCTGCTGCGATTATACATCGAATAGCCTGTTGACAATAGCAGCCCGCCTCCTGCCGTTCAAGAACAGTCGCCACAGCACTTGGCCAACTGCGCTGGGCGGCGTTTTTTGATACCATCTGCTCATTCATCTCGCCCGCTGCTCATCTTGCTGACACTGCTGCGCCTTATTGCCCGCCTCCCTCTGCCGCTGTTGCATGCGGCAGGCATCCTGCTCGGCTGGCTGACTTATCTGAGCGATGCCACCGTCCGCCGCCGCATGCGCGATTTCAGCCGGCAAAGCAGGCTGCCGGTCAAGCTGTGGAAAAATGCGGCGGAAATGGGCAAAGCCGTTGCCGAATTGCCCGCACTCTGGCTGCGTCCGCTCACCCGTGCAGCCGCGCTGGTCAAACACGTGCAGGGCTGGGAGCTGATCGAACAGGCGCAGCAAGCGGGCAAAGGCATCATTTTCCTCACGCCCCACCTCGGCTGCTTCGAAATCACCAGCCACTACTATTCGCAACGGCGGCCGATAACCGTGCTTTACCGCCCGCCCAAACTGGCCTGGCTGATCCCCTTGCTGACCGAAGGACGCAAACGCCCCAACATCAGCCTGGCTCCGGCCAATGCCCAGGGCGTCAGACAACTGCTGCAGGCGCTCAAACGCAAGGAAGCCATCGGCATTCTGCCGGACCAGGTGCCCGGCGCCGGCGAAGGCGTGTGGACGGCCTTTTTCGGCCGGCCGGCCTACAGCATGACACTGGCCGCCAGGCTGGCCGTCAAAAGCGGCGCAACGGTGCTGCTGGTCTATGCCGAACGGTTGTCCTGGGGACGCGGTTTCCGCATTGTCATCCAGCCGCTGCAGCAGACTATTCCAGATGATGCGACGGCCGGCACCCGCATCATCAATCAGGCGGTAGAACAGCTGATCGCCCAACTGCCCAACCAGTATCTGTGGAGCTATAACCGTTACAAGCGTCCCCGCGGCGCACCGGAGGCGCCGGCATGCTGATCCGCATCGGGCTGGTTTGCATGCGGCTGGTGCAGCTGCTGCCCTGGCGTATGGTTGCCTGGCTGGGTTACGGCCTGGGCATGGCGTTCTACCGCCTGGGACGGGAACGCCGCCGGGTGGCTCGCACCAATTTTCGCCGCTGCTTTCCCGAACTGGACGATGTTGCGCGGGAACGGCTGGTGCGCGCCCACTTTCGCGCTTTCGGCCGGTCGGTACTGGAGCGCGGCATCCTCTGGTGGGGCAACCCGGCACGCTTGCGCAAATATGTGCAGGTCAGCGGACTGGACAACATCCCCGCCAACCGGCCGGTCATCATCCTGGCACCCCATTTTCTCGGCCTGGATGTCGCCTGGAGCCGGCTGACGCTGGAGCGCCATTTCGCCTCGGTCTACGCGGAGCAGAAAAACGAGACTTTCGATGCCGTGCTGCTCAAAGGGCGCAGCCGTTTCAACGATCCGCTGCTGATCTCCCGCCTCGACGGCCTGCGCGGCATCGTCAAGGCGCTCAAGTCGGGCGTACCGTTTTATTACCTGCCGGATCTCGACTACGGCCCGCGCGACGCCATCTTCGTGCCGTTCTTCGGCGTGCCCGCCGCCACCATCACCGGCCTGTCCCGCCTGGCCAGGCTGGCCGGCGCCGCAGTCGTGCCTTGCGTCACCCGCCAGTTGCCGGGCGGCCGCTACAGCGTGACGCTGCTGCCCGCCTGGGAGGATTTCCCGACCGGCGACATCGAAGCCGACACCCGGCGTCAGAACGATTTTATCGAACAACAGACGCGCACCATGCCGGAACAGTATTACTGGCTGCACAAACGCTTCAAAACCCGGCCGGAAGGAGAACCGCGTTTTTATGACTAGCTTCGCCAACCCCGGCACGGAAGAAATCTGCCAACGCCTCAAAACCGTCCGCACCATCGCCGTGGTGGGCCTCTCACCCAAAGCGGGCCGCCCCAGCTACGGCGTATCGCAAGCCATGCAGCGCTTCGGCTACCGCATCATCCCGGTGCGCCCGCTGGTGAGCGAGGTACTGGGCGAGCAAGCTTATGCCCGTCTGAGCGACGTGCCTGACAAGATCGATCTGGTCAACGTGTTCCGCGCCGCCGAGCACATCCCGGCTATCGTCGATGAGTGCCTTCAACTACAATTACCCGCAATATGGATCCAGGAAGGCATCCACGCACCGGAAGCCGCATTGCGCGCACGCGCGGCCGGCATGTGGGTAGTCATGGATCGCTGCATCTACCGCGATTACGCAGGATATTGTCTGTAATGAAGCTGAATTTCACCAAAATGCACGGGCTCGGCAATGATTTTGTCGTGTTCGACGGCATCAACCAGAAAATTGACCTCAGTCCGGCGCAACTGGCTCTGATTGCCGACCGCCACTTCGGCGTGGGTTGCGACCAGATTCTGCTGGTGGAACGCCCCACCCGGCCCGACACCGACTTCCGCTACCGCATTTTCAACGCCGACGGCGGCGAAGTCAGCCAGTGCGGCAACGGCGCCCGCTGCTTCGTTCGCTTTGTGCACGACCGGGGCCTCACGGACAGAATCGAAATCCGCGTGGAAACCGCTTCCGGCGTCATCGTGCCGCGCCTGGAAGCCGACGGCATGATCACCGTCAATATGGGTCCGCCGCGTTTCGAGCCAGACGATGTTCCGTTCACCGCCGAGCAGCGGACGCTCACTTACGAACTGCAGCTCACCGGCGAAACGGTGGAAATTTCCGCCCTGTCGATGGGCAATCCGCACGCCGTGCAGATCGTGGAAAACGTCACTGCGGCGCCGGTGGAACGGCAAGGCCCGGAAATCGAAAATCACATCCAGTTTCCCCAGCGCGTCAACGCCGGCTTCATGCAGATCGTCGATCGCCGCCACATCAAGCTGCGCGTGTACGAGCGCGGCTCGGGCGAAACCCTGGCATGCGGCACCGGCGCCTGCGCCGCCGTGGTCTCCGGCATCACCCGCGGCTACCTCGACCACAGCGTTGAAGTGCAAACCCGCGGCGGCAAGCTGCGCATCCGCTGGGAAGGCGAAGGCCAGCCGGTATGGATGACCGGCCCGGCTGCCACCGTATTCAGCGGCACGCTTGAACTGGATGCCATGGCGGCCGCCTGTCCCTATTACGAATTATCCCAGCAGAACCAATAAGATTCAGAGAGGAAACAATGAACACAGAAGAAGTGATTGCTTACCTCAGCGACCATCCGGAAGTTGCCGAGCACATTCTGACCTCAGTCCAGCTGCCCGATCCGCATGACGGACGCGCCATTTCCATCGGCGAACGCCAGGTGATCGCCCTGCGCGACAAGGTCAGACTGCTGGAAGTCAAACTGTCGCAACTGGTGCACTTCGGCGAGGAAAACGACGCCATCACCGACAAATTGCACCGCCTGACCCTGGCCATGATGATGGCCCGCAGCCTGCCCGGCCTGTTCAACGCCGTGCATTTCAATCTGCGCGAAGACTTCGCCGTACCGCACACGGCCATGCGCGTCTGGGGCCTCAAAGGGCATGATTCGCTGGTGGAATGCGGTCCCGTCGATGCGGCCGTGCGGGAATACGTTGCCGGCCTGACCCATCCGATCTGCGGCGCGGACGCCCCGGAGGCCGTCCGCGCCCTGTTCGGCGAAACCGCCGCCCAACTGCACTCCTTTGCCCTGATCCCCTTGCGGGCCGAACAGATGGGCGGCCTCCTGGTACTTGCCAGCGAAGATGCCGAGCGCTTCTACGCTGAAATGGGTACGCTGTATCTGCAGCGGCTGGGCGAGATGCTGAGCGTGGCGATCACCCGCGTCGCCTGAGCCTCCCGCCAACAACAAGGACACGGCCATGGTTGACGACACCCGACAGTCTGAAACCAGCGGGCAGCCCGAAACCGGGCAGTCCGACGCCGACCGGCTGGTCGCGCAATTTCTCGCCTTCATCCAGTCGGAACAGCGCTACAGTCAGCATACCCACGACAACTACGCGCGCGACCTGCGTGTGCTGCGGGAACTCGCCGGCAACACACCGCTCACCCAGTTAGCCAACTTCGACTTGCGCGGCTTCGTTGCCCGACTGCACGGCAAGGGCCTCAGCAGCGCCACCCTGGCACGCCACCTGTCAGCCTGGCGCAGCTTTTACCGTTACCTCACCCGCCAGCGCCTGTGCCCGCACAATCCCTGCCTCGGCATTCGCCCGCCCAAGGCAGCCCGGCGCCTGCCGGATGCCCTCTCGCCCGACCAGACCCAGCGCCTGTTCAGTCGCCCGCCGGAAAGCTGGCTGGAAACGCGCGACCAGGCCATGTTCGAATTGCTCTACTCCTCCGGCCTGCGCCTCTCGGAACTGACCGGACTCAACCCCACTGACATCGACATGGACGATGCGACCGTGCTGGTGACCGGCAAAGGCAACAAGCAACGTCGGGTGCCCGTAGGGCAGTATGCCCTGCAAGCCTTGCAGCGCTGGCTGCCGTTACGACAGGAAAAGCTGGCACCGGACGAAACCGCCCTGTTCGTCAACCAGAACGGCCGCCGCCTCAGCCCGCGCCAAGTGCAAAACCGTCTGAAAACCCTCGGCATTCAGCAAAACATTCCCGCCAGCCTGCACCCCCATATGCTGCGGCATTCCTTTGCCTCTCACGTACTGCAATCATCGGGCGACCTGCGCGCCGTACAGGAAATGCTCGGCCACGCCAGCATCAGCACGACGCAGGTCTATACGCATCTGGATTTTCAGCATTTGGCTAAAATTTACGACGCGGCACATCCCCGTGCCAAGAAAAAATAGCCTCCTGGGATTTTGTCTCCGGCCGCTACGCTTAACATTTGCTTCGCAAATGTTAGCCTACGACGCAACAAGCCTGCGGCGTGTTGTCAGCATTTGGCTAAAATTTACGACGCGGCACATCCCCGTGCCAAGAAAAAATAGCCTCCTGGGATTTTGTCTCCGGCCGCTACGCTTAACATTTGCTTCGCAAATGTTAGCCTACGACGCAACAAG
>JAJZQI010000004.1:0-184535 GCA_021851875.1 Pseudomonadota bacterium
ATTACATCGAGATGTTTTATAACCCCAAGCGCCGGCATGGTTACACAAATCGGCTATCGCCGGTAGACTATGAAAAGCAGTATCTGGAGAGGCTCAACAGTGTCTAGAAAATCGGGGGCGATTCAGTATTCCGTTCTCAGGCATGCCGTTGAAAAAGATTTTATGAACTCGCGGGTGAACTTTGAATTTTCCAATTAAGCAGTCAAGATAATTAACTTCCCCTATTTGACTGAAATAGCTAAATAACTCCTTCCTATGGGAGTGAAAGAGGTCGATATTATTTTTCTGCTGCGTGATTTTAATCTGCTTTGCAGTCTGCTTCGTCGCGTGAAGGCGTGATACAAGAACGGACATTGGTAGCGCGAGAGATAAAACACCTAAAGGGAGTCCGCTGATTGAAAGAAATTTCTTTAATCCTTCGCTTGTCACGGATACGGAGTATCCATCCCAAGAAATGCCACCAAGAACGAGAAAGTATAAAAATGGTGACAGAATCGAAATCCATAACAAGCCCTGTTCGGAAAGTCCTCCATCCTCATTCAGTTTTAGAGTTGACTTGAAGCGCTCAAGAATCCAAGGTCCACTTCCAAAAATGCACGCGCAGAATAAAGTGGGAATTAATACTGGCAACAATATAAGGGCCAAAAGTTTGGGTATTTCAGTCAATCAAACTCTCCCTATGTAGGCTAACGGTTTAGTTAACTGGCGCTTGAACACAAGTGCGGAAGACAACGACCAGTTGTGCTTCGGCGGCGTCAATACAGTGTTTCACTTGCATCGTGACTTTAGGGGTTGGGCGCAATGCCCAATTCTTTTCGAAAACGCATTGTGATGCGTCGAAGCGCAGGCTCAATTGAGGCCTCATATGTGGCTATTAGGTTTTTCCGTTCCTCCTCAGTCTTCTCAAGAATTACATCAATGGGCCAATCTTCGGCTCGGCCTTGCCGGATTGGGACGAGAACTTCAGCGACAGACATCCCGCATGTCCTTGCCAGGGCTCCCAGCTCTTCATATAACTCTGCATCTATGTAAATGGCATTGTCGGCAAGCGCTTTATGAAAAGTTATGCTTGCTTTGTGGGCCATCTCGCATAGGTTCGCGTAGAAGTTCACGTGCTCCACATTGTCAACATTGCGTAGAGGGGACTCATTGATAATTTTTGTGACGGGAGTAACCCAAGACCGGATTGCTGCATATATAGCGTGAATGGCTTGAGCGCGTTGTGCATCCACACGTGAAACCGCGACGTTTTGTTCATGTGCAAAGATGCCAAGCTGTGTTTTTAGAACATCAGCTCGCTCAGTGAGATGCGCTTCATGTTCTTTGAGCGCTTTGGTAAGTTGGTGCTCAATGAACCACTTTGACAGCAATTTCACTGAGGCGACCGCTGCAGCTGTCCCGCCAAATGCGCCAAATAGAAAAGACATCGTTTCAGAATATATGGGACCCATGGCTTGCCTTCTATTTATCTTGGGAGGCTAACGAAACCATCCATGAATTTCACTAGTCCTTTTGCTTTTCCAGCTTGAAGTGCCAGAGTAATTTTTGCCTCGGCATCAGATGTAGTGCGGGCAATTCTCTGAAGGCGGCAAATGGTTCTAGCTAGTTCACTGATGCTGGTTGTCCCATGCTCTGACAGGATAAAAATTGCCAAATTTGCAAGCTCTTCCTGGCAAATCTCATTGAGCGGGCGCTTACTAGCATCACAGTCGTTTGCAACTCTGAAGTCTTGCCATTGCTCAGGATGAGTCGATTCTGGCCAGTAGTAAGTTACATCTCCTTCAAGGGTTTTGACGAATGCTCTAGGGATAAGGGAGCTAAGCAGTTCTTCAATACGGCTTCCGGTTCGAGTCAGCCCCCACGCTCGTGCTACTCTGCGGAAAAGAACTGTATCTCTAATCGGCCCCTCTTTATTGATTACGTCTGACAGTTGTCCTGCGAGAATTTGCCGTGACTCATGGTCGTAGAATTGTTCTGGATTCTTGCCCACAATTTCGGCAATACTGTAGGTAGGCAATTTCTGCTCTGGCACCATTTCAGGTTGAACCATCTTTGCATAAACAGCCTCAGCAACTTCTGGTTCGTTGTTATCCTCGACTTCGGTGCTGGTTTCATCTGCTTCATTAGCGTGCGAGGGTTCTACAGTCAGAAGTTGCTCAAGCTTTTCCTGAATCCTTCGCATTGGCTCGCTGGGGTTACGCCACCAATCAGTTGACCAAATCCTATGTAATTTCCAACCAAGGCTTTCCAGAACCAAATGACGCAAGCGGTCACGGTCACGAGCGGTGGCTGCAGAATGATAAGTAGCCCCATCGCACTCAATGCCGAGCAAATAGCGACCAGGGGCGCGTGGGTCGACTACGCCGATGTCAATGCGGTAGCCTGATACACCCACCTGAGGATGAACAGTCCAGCCTTTCTCGCGCAGTTGGTTGATAACTTGTTTTTCAAATGGGCTATCAGGCTCCAATCCAGTTGGATTGATTTGTTCTACAAGTGCACGATGTCCGCGAATGGCAAAATCGAGGTAGTTTTTGAGGTCTCGAACGCCTGCTGCACGCACGCGCGATAGGTCAATCTGTTCCGGCATCAGTGTGCTGAAGATAACTACGCCTTGTCGTGCGCGGGAGACCGCTACGTTAAGCCGGCGATGGCCTCCCTCAAGATTCAATGGACCAAAATTCAGGGCAACCTTACCTGCTGCATCAGGCCCATACGTAATTGAGAAATAGATAATATCTCGTTCATCGCCCTGAACGTTTTCGAGGTTTTTGATAAACAGCGGTTCGATAGATGCTTCTGCAAGCGCCTGGTCTAGCTTGGTAGATTCGCGGCGACGAGCATCCAGAAGATTTTCAATCAGTTTTTGCTGCGCTTGGTTAAACGTGACTACACCAAGAGACTGTTTCTTACCCTCTGGTGAGAGATAGTGTTTTTCGATGGAAGCAACAATCGCTTCTGCTTCTGCTCGGTTTGTACGTGAGCCGCCCCGGTCATATACACCATGAACACGCTCGAAACGGACAGCAGTATCTTCTGTAACGGGGGAGGGGAATGTAATAAGTCGATTGTCGTAGTAGGTTACGTTACTAAAGGTAATCAGGCTTTCGTGCAAGCTACGGTAGTGCCAATCCAATCCTAGTGTGGGCAGGCCAATGCTGAGACACTCATCAAGAATGCTTTCGAGGTCTTGTACTTCGTCCTCTCCAGAGGCGTCATCCTCATCAACTCGGTTGAAAAAGTTGGTCGGTGGGAGTTGTTTCGGGTCGCCAACACAAACAAGCTGTTTCCCTCGCGCAATGGCCCCAACAGCATCCCAAACAGGAATTTGAGATGCTTCGTCAAAGATGACTACATCGAATGGCCGATGACCAGCTTCGAGGTACTGTGCGACAGATAACGGGGACATGAGCAGGCATGGCTTCAGTTTTGGCAGAAGTGTTGGTAGGCCTTGAACAAGTTGGCGGATAGGGGCTTGTTTTCTTTGTTTTGCTAGCTCCCGACGGAGCTTTCCCATTTCCGAGTCAGCTCCAGGCGTAAGCGCAGTGCTTGAGGGAATTTGACCGGACAGCTTGGCAGCGACGTACTGCTGGGTTAATTTCTGGAATCGCTCATCAGATTCATTAAACTCGGCAATTTTTCTTTCGTGGTCGGCACTGGAAAATGAACAAAGTACCGGTTCTCGGTCCATGGCCTTGCGAACCCACCAGCTCCGATAGGCGTATTCAAAAAATTCCGCAATATTTGCGAGCGCCACCTCACCGGCTTCAAGCGAACGAACAACGCCAGTCAAGCCGTTACTGATAGCTTTTTCTCTGTTGTTTTGCCAGAGGCACCATGGCTGAATTTGATGTGCTGCATGCTGCCAGGCCTGCAACGAAGAGAGAAGACGTGTGATTGCACCAGCAGCGTGCGGTTCCTCAATAAAAGAGTCCTTTGCTCCACTCAGTTCTGCAACTCGATGTGCCTCGCTCACAAGTTGCCGGTATGCGTCACGGAAACGAACCAAGGCCCCTCCTAAAGCGCCATCTGCTCTAAGCATCGCTCGATTCTCAGTGATGTATGGCAGAAGCTTACTTTGCAGTGTGCCTTGAAGAACAGCATCGCCGGCAGCTAATTGCACCAAGGAGTCTGAATATTCTGTCGCCCACTTCTCATGTGCATCTACGTTATTCCAATCAGTTTTGTGCGCGTTGAACTCGTCTTGCAGAAGTGCTATTGCCTCGGCTTCCATGGCCGCCAGAGCCTTATCTTCCTCGTTCAGTTTGCGCAGTGCTGCGATGAGTGCATTAACGTCATTTTCGCTGGGTGCTTTGCGGTCTGTTCGGTAAAGACCAAAGCGCTTTGTGCATGCCCGTTTGGCAAACCAACTTTTGGGCCACCAAGTGCTGTTCGCTTCACCCCACAGCATTTCGAGTTCTTGGCCATTCAAGTTGGCCACTTCTTCTCGATAGGTGGTCTCAAAAGTTTTCCATGCGACCTCGCGACGTAGGCCATGCTGACGCAGCATTTTGAGACGGTTACGAGCCACCTCGTCATTGGCTGCGCGAGCAACACCTGTTGGAACGCTCGATGCTTTTAGCAAGACGTCTGCAAGATGGTCTAGTGAGGCAAGCTCCGCCCAGGAAGAGCCATGTTCAGGTCTACCCAATAGGTGTAAAAATGGGGATACCAGCTCCTGAGTCGCTGAGGCAGAGGCTGACAAGCTATCGGCGGCATCAAGCAATTCCTGTTGCCAGGATGGGGTCCAAGATGTTCGCCTAATCGCGTGCAGTGGATGGACGTTTAGGTCATTTAACTGACCAGCAAGCGCAGCCATCTGTCGGCAAAGGGCACGTAAATCCTCTAGTTCCTTACGGCTATGCAGATTGGGGTCGGTCCAATCGAAAGAGGCTGGCTTCCAGTGAGCATATTTGATGCATGTCCCAATGGCGTCGTAAATGGTCAAATCATTAGGGTGCGTTTTGTGCAGCGCACTTACGAGCGAATTTAGCTCTCCCCGTAATGCGGCAAGACGTTCAGCTTCGAGCTCCCAATCTTTTACAGTACGTGCGCTCGCAGCGTCCAAGGATTTGCCCAGTTGAGCGAGAACTTCCGATTTCTTCGCCTTGGCCGAGTGCAACTCAAGACAGAATGGGCCGAGACCAATTGAATTCAAACGGCGATGAACTACCTCTAGAGCCGCCATCTTTTCTGACACAAAAAGTACCGTTTTTCCGGTCGCAAGAAGATGGCAAATCAAGTTGGTAATGGTTTGGCTCTTGCCTGTTCCTGGTGGCCCTTCTAATACTAGGTTACTGCCCGAGTCCGCCACGCAAATCGCACGCACTTGGGAGGAGTCGGAAAGCATCGGAATATGGAGTTGCTGCGGTGCAAAACGCTCATCAAGCGTATTAATGGGAAATTCAGGGTCGGAGTGACTAAAAGCCTTACCAGGGTTGTTGATAAGGTGGGCAACTACCGTGTTCTCTTGAAGCTGATTTTGACGGTCCTGCAGGTCCTTCCACATAAGGTACTTCGTGAAAGAGAAGATGCCGAGGTGCACTTGTTCTTTCACCTCCCAGCCAGGCATGTCAGTGATGGCTAGCCGGAAGGTCTGAAAGATTTTTTCGACATCCAGGCCCTTATCATCTGTTGGCAGCACCTCAAAAGAAGGCATTTTGAGTTGAAAGTCATTCGCCAATTTTTGAAGCAGGGTAGGATTGACCAGCGCATCATCATCGTGTCGAATCAGCCGGAAACCAGTTTTAACTGACTGTCGAGTAATTGTGACGGGGATAAGCAGGATAGGGGCAAGATGACTCACCTCAGAGTTTTTGTCTTCCCACCACTGCAAGAGGCCAAGAACAAGGAAAAGTGTATTTACCCCCCCTTCTTCCTTGCCAGTTTCCGCGGTGCGGAAAATCTCAGTCAAACGGTCATCGAGCTTGTCTTCAGGGATATCAACGACGAGCTCGTTTTTTGTGAGCGCGTCTTCAGCAAATGCGAGGAGTGGTGTTTGACCGGTGCGGTTCGTGTACACGGCAGCCACACGCGGGTCACTTCCATCCATAACTTGGGGGACTGATTTAATTCGGAACTCACAACCATCCGACAGTTTGTCCTCTAATGCGCCAGGGTCATGGGAAATGACCCTCAAATTGCTTTTGGTTGGCTTGAAATTAAGAAGACGGTTTCGTAATGTTAGGTCAAGAAGTTTGCTCTTCCATTTCGATAAGCGTCCTTCAGGCGTATCCGGGGTCGAAATTTCAGTCGCGGGCAGCAGTTCAGGGTCAAGGGGAGGTAAGGATGGCATATCCTCAATGGCGGGCGGCGCTTGCTCGGCAACGGTATCAACAGACGATTGCATACTTGAACGAGAGGGAAGTGCCCGAATTTGGAGTTCTCTGGCACGACGAATGTCGACGGCGTAGTGAAACTTTTCTTCTTCGTCCAGATAGGCATCCCCGGTCGAGCAGGCCCAGCGAAGTGAAGGTTTCTGGTCGGATGTGATGCCAGTTGTCTCAAGGGTTATAAATTCCCCGGACTTCACCCGCTTGCGTACAGCCATTACATCATCAACAACCGAGGTCGGGAAACTTGTGTCAATCAGCCAGACGCCAATCCAAGCGTGCCCCTCTTTGAATAAAACAACCGAATTTAAACCTGCTTGCTCAAAGCAGGAGGCAAAGAGCATAGCCAAGTCGAGGCAGGTGGCTACACGACCATCCAGAATGCGTTCAGGCGTTCTGATTTTTTGACCGTCTGAGCCAAAGGATGCTGGTGGGTTGGAGTAATGAAGCCCTTCAGAGAGAAGTGAGCTGTAAATTGCTGAAACTTGCTTCCAAACCTTTTCGCGATGTTTGGATTGGTAACCGTCGAGGGATAGCGTCGCGTCACTGCCACGTAACAGCGTAGAAGCCTTACCCAGCAACCGGTCCACGATTAGTGAGTTGGGCATGCTAAAGGCGGCCAGTAATTCGGGCAGACTACGCGTCCCTGCCCACTGGTCATAGGCGAGCACCTCAATCGAGTGACCGATTTCAGCTAGAACTTTGCCATCAACAGTTGCCTTGATTTGAAGCGAAGCTTTTTCGGCCTCGTCGAGCTTGATTAAGTAAGCGTGGTCAGGCTGCAGGTCTACTGGCGAGATTACTCTGTGCTCTCCAGGGGCCAGTTTTTCGAAGTGGAAGCGGGCACCTTGAGCAAAGGCTGGTGAGCACGAAATGACTACTTCAACAGAATTTAGGCTGGTGTCAGCATTGTTCCTGACAATAAGGGAACGAATAACTGGAATGTTGTTTTGAATCGAGGCGTACCCAGTAGTTGGGTCAGCAATGACTTCTAGCTCCAGACCCTGAGCGGCTTCGTTTGGAGTTGTTGTATCAGTATCCAGTGCTTCGTCAGACATTTTGCCTCTCTATATTCTGAAGCTATCTGCGCCAAGCAAACAGGGCTCTTATTTCCGGACAGATTGCGTTTGAAAGCCCCAAAAACTCGCTTCGTTTTAGAGCGAGTAGTTTGCTGAGTACATTTAGTTAGATGTATTTAGTCGACCTTGAATCGCAGACATAGTTGCAAATGTAGCATTGTTATTCAGGCCATATTACCACTGGTTGATATTTGTTTTCTCACAATACTATTTAAAAAATCCATACTGGATTTTTATGTGATTCAGCGATGGCAACAAGCTAGGCCAGCTCTGGTCCATCTAATAGGCGGGCTGTCATATGTGGCTCAATTGCCACAAGGGTTGACGAGTAAATTTGATTGCCCTCAATTTGGGCCTGATAGTAGAACACAGTTCCTTTTGGGGTCTTGCAAGTGTATTTGGCTTCACCCTTGCCATGTCCTGTTTTAGTGATGTGCCTGCTGATGATTGTTGCATTGGCTCCGAGATAACGTCGTCCATTGAGGACAATATCTTTTGTGCGCACATCGGTATCAAGCGCATTTTGTAACTCTTCAGCAAAATGCTTTGATAAACGATGGTGGGTTATCAGTCCAATAGCGATACAAATGAATAGTAATGAGGTTCCGCCAAGCCCTTTCCATATCCAGGTCGCCAAAATGAGAAGGGCAATGACTGGATAAATAAACATGGCCCCCAGGAATGTGAGGCCAAAGGCAAAACGAAAATTTTGTTTCACGATATCAAGCATACAAACACCTCAGCCATGATGCTAACTGTCTTTAGTGTAGTCGCAAGATAGCTCATGGGATGAGCCCATTGCGCAAGGAGAGACACTAAGGTTTGAGTGATTGGCTTCTACAGACTTTGACGGAAACCAACACAAGTTACCTAAGCAAAACTATACTGCTCGACTGACTTCCCAAGAGATTTGTTAATTTCGTCCCCCCTGCATTTATTGGGCTAGGAAGAAGGCTCCACGACAGACTTAATTGTTAACCATCAGCCCCTCTCAAAAAGCCGGGCATGCCCGGCTTTTTTTATTTCCCCCCCTTCAAACCGTGCACGCGCACCAAACCAGCACACACCCCAACCCCAACAAAAACATACATTCATATACAAATCATATAATTACCAAACATCTCGCCATTGGCACAGTTACTGCTTTATCTCCGATAGTATTACTCTATTTGTATTTAGTATTACCAACCCGATACGGAGATATGACAATGCGAAAGAAATTGCAGGGCAACCGTTTCAAACAATTCATCATAGCAGCCGCACTGCCAATCGCCCTGCTGGCCAGCCAGGCCCAGGCTGCCGGCCAGCCGCTGAAAATCGGCTACAGCGACTGGCCGGGCTGGGTGGCCTGGCAAGTGGCGATCGATAAAGGCTGGTTCAAGGAAGCCGGCGTGGCGGTGGATTTTGAATGGTTCGACTACTCCGCCTCCATGGATGCGTTTGCCGCCGGCAAGATCGACGCAGTGACCGTCACCAACGGCGACGCGCTGGTCACCGGCGCGGGCGGCGCCAAAAGCGTCATGATCCTGCTGACCGACTACTCCAACGGCAACGACATGATTATCGGCAAACCGGGCATCAAAAGCCTGCAGGACCTGAAGGGCAAGAAGGTGGCCGTGGAAGAAGGTCTGGTTGAGCATTTGCTGCTGCTCAACGGCCTGAAGAAAGCCGGCATGAAAGAAACCGACATCAAGCTGGTGAACGCAAAAACCAACGAAATGCCGCAAGTGCTGTCTTCCGGCGATGTTGCCGCTGTGGGTGCCTGGCAACCGATCGCCGGTCAGGCCATGAAAGCGCTGCCGGGTTCCAAACCGCTGTACACCTCGGCCAATGAGCCCGGTCTGATTTACGACGTGTTGACCGTCAGCCCCGCCAGCCTGGCAGGCCACAAGGCCGACTGGGCCAAAGTGGTGAAGGTGTGGGACCGCGTGGTGAGCTACATCAACGACCCGAAAACCCAGCCCGACGCCGTCAAGATCATGGCGGCCCGCGTCGGCATCAGCCCGCAGGTGTATTTGCCGCTGCTCAAAGGCACCCACCTGCTGAGCCTGAGCGAGGGCAAGAAGATTTTCGCCAAGGGAGAAGGTTTCCAGTCGCTCTACGGCTCTTCGAAAATCGCCGACGACTTTAACGTAGCCAACGGTGTGTATAAGACCCACCAGGACATCAACAGCTACATCGACGGTTCGCTCGTCAATCTGCACTGACATTCACCCACGGCCGCAGGGAACAACAGGATATGGCAAAGCAACGCTGGTTTTCCATTCGCCGGGACATGACGCCGCGTGCGCGACTGGCGCTGGGCATCGCCTCTTTCCTGCTGCCCCTGCTGCTTTGGTGCATCGTCAGCTACGTGCCGTTTGTATGGCACCCGAAAGTGCTCATCAGCGATCCCGGTGCCGTGGATTACATGGAACCGGGCATGCTGGTGGACAAAGACGTCTTCAACGACGAAGTGCGCAACATGCGACAGGAAAAGCTGGCGCCGCCCAAGGGCAGCCCGGCCAATCCGGTTTATCTGCCGGCCCCGCATGAGGTGGCCAAGGCATTCTACACCGCATTCACCACGCCGCCGGCGCAAAGCGACGACCCCTGGCTGCACCAGAGCCTGTGGCACAGCATCAAAATCATCTTCTGGGGCTTCTTGCTGTCGTCTGTGATTGGCGTACCGCTGGGGATTATTTGCGGCACCTATGGTCGACTGGCACGACTGGTCGAACCGTTTATCGAATTCTTCCGCTATTTGCCGGCTCCGGCATTTGGCGCGCTGATGGTGGCCATTCTGGGCATTTACGACGGCCCCAAGGTCGCCATCATCGTTATCGGCACGCTGTTCCAGCAAGTTCTGGTGATCGCCAATACGGCGCGCAAGCTTGATTTCACGTTGCTGGAAGCGGCCATGACGCTGGGCACCACACGCTTCAAACTGATCACGCATGTGGTCGTTCCCGGCATTTTGCCCGACCTGTACCGCGACCAGCGCATCCTGCTCGGCTGGGCCTGGACCTACCTGATCGTGGCCGAACTGGTCGGCACCAGCAGCGGCATCACCTGGTTCATTACCCAGCAGGCGCGTTACCAGCATTTCGACAATGTCTACGCCGCCATCATGATGATCGGCATTCTCGGTCTCGGCTTCGACCTGCTGCTGGCCCGCCTGGGCAAACGTCTGTTCCCGTGGGACCAGGCCACCGGCAAAGCCTGAAAGAATAGGCACAAGGAACAACCATGAACACGGAACAGCCCCTTTATCTGCAACAGGAACCCGCGGTGCGCGAGCGCTTCGCCCGCATTCGTGAGCGCGAGGTCATCCTGGAGGTCAAACACCTGGGCAAAACCTACGACTCGGCGCAGGGACCGGTGCATGCGCTCAAGGACATCAACTTCCGCATCCACCGGCGCGAACTCATATGCGTGATTGGCCCGTCCGGCTGCGGCAAGTCCACCCTCATTCGCATGCTCGCAGGGCTGGACAATCATAGCGCGGGTGAAATTCTGCTCGACGGCAAATCGGTGGACGGCCCCGGCAGTGATCGCGGCATGGTGTTCCAGGGCTATACCCTGTTCCCCTGGCTGACGGTAAAACAGAACGTCATGTTCGGCCCGCGCATGCAAGGCCAGGGCAAGACGCAGGCCGAGCGCGAAGCGCTGCAGTGGCTGGAACTGGTTGGTCTGGAAAAATTTGCCGACGCCTACCCGCACCAGTTGTCGGGCGGCATGAAACAGCGCGTGGCCATCGCCCGCGCGCTGGTCAATCAGCCGCGCATTCTGCTGATGGACGAACCGTTCGGCGCGCTGGACGCGCAGACGCGGGCAAAAATGCAGGCTCACCTGCTGGATATCTGGAAAAACATCGATCTCACCATCCTGTTCATCACCCACGATCTGGATGAAGCGACTTATCTGGCCGACCGCATTCTGGTGTTAAAAGCCCACCCAGGCGAAGTGCAGGAATTTATCGAAGTGCCGGTGCCGCGTCCACGCCATCCGGGGCAGAACCTGACCGAGGCTTACCGCGCCACCAAAGCCCGCCTGGAAGAACTGATCCACCCGCCGGAACCGCCCGCCAGCGAGGAAGAAGAAATCAAACCGCACCTGATCCGCCTGACACGCGTCAACGATAACGTCGAATAAGGAAACACACATGCTCTGGTCACAGCTCACCTGGGATGAATTGCCCGCCAAACTCGCCGCAGTGCAGGGTGCCGCCCTGCTGCCCATTGGCGCCACGGAACAGCACGGCCCGCACATGGGTTGCGGCATGGACACCGTGATCGCCGACAAACTCTGCCAGGAAGTCGCCCGTCGCACCCAGGTGCCCATGCTGCCGCCACTGCCCTACGGCTGCTCGCTCGGCCACAGTCATCGTTGGCCCGGCACCATTGCGCTGCAGCCGACGGCATTGATTGAGCTGGTCAAGCAGATCGGCGACTGGGCCTATCTGAGCGGCGTGCGCCGGCTGTTTCTGGTGAACGGTCATGTCACCAACGAAGCCCCGCTGCGCTGCGCACTGGAGATGCTGCGCGCCGGCCACGACGACCTGATGGTGGCGCTGGTGAACACCTCCACCATCAGCGCACGCGTGCGCCAGTTCCATTTTGCCGATGCGCAGGACTGGCATGCCAACGACGCGGAAACCTCGCTCATGCTGGCCGTGGCGCCCGACATGGTGCGCCCGGACAAGCTGGCCGAGGCCGACGACCCCGACCGCACAGCCGACTGCGTGTTTGCCCACCCGGTCAACCGCACCAGCCTCAACGGCGTAACCGGCAAGCCGGGCCTGGCCACTGCTGCGAAAGGCGCGCAGTGGTTTGAATGGATGGCAAGCGACCTGAACCAGGTCGTCTTGCAAGGCATCCAGGAACAGCCGCCGCTGGATTTTTCTTACTTCGAATCAGTTACTGTCTAGTCAAATACTGAATATTTTTACACTTACATACACAAAGGCCAGAATGATGAAATCTAAAGAAGATATCGCCGCTTTGCAGCAGCAACTCAAAGCCAAAGGTATTAAATATTGTATCGGCGCCTACGTCGATATTCACGGCGAGCAAAAGGCCAAGGTTGTACCCATCGACCACCTGCCGCAAATGGCTGCCGGCTCCGAGCGTTACACCGGCTATGCACTGGATGGCCTGGGTCAGGAACCCAATGAAGACGAGCTGACTTCGGTGCCGGATCTGAACCACATCGTGCAGCTGCCGTGGGAACCGAGCGTGGCCTGGATGCCGGCCGACAACCATTTCCAGGGCACACCCTACCCGCTCAGCACCCGCGTGGCACTGCAAAACCAGCTGGCCAAGGCCGCCGAAATGGGCTTCGGCATGAATCTGGGTATTGAATGCGAAGTCTATCTGCTGCGCAAGGAAGCCGACGGCAGCCTGAGCGTGCCGCACCCGGACGACAAGCTGACCAAGCCGTGCTACGATGTACGCGGCTTTCTCGACAATTTCGGCTGGCTCGACAAGGTGGCCAGCTGCATCAACGACCTCGGCTGGGACCTGTACTCTTTCGACCACGAAGACGGCAACGGCCAGTTCGAATTCGACTTCCAGTACAGCGATGCGCTCACTACCTGCGACCGACTGACCTTCTTCCGCATGATGGCCAAGCACTATGCCAGCGAGGAAGGCCTGATCGCCACCATGATGCCAAAGCCGTTTGCCGACAAGACCGGTACCGGCGCGCATTTCAACATATCGCTGTATGACCTGGCCAACGGCTCAAACCTGTTCGCCTGCGATCCGCAAGACGACCCGCGCGGACTGGGCCTGACCCAACTGGGCTACCAGTTCATCGCCGGCGTGCTGAAACACGGCCGCGCCCTGTGCGCCGTGTTCGCCCCCACCGTCAACAGCTACAAGCGTCTGGTTCGCCGCGGTGCCATGAGTTATTTCTCCTGGGCGCCGGTGTTCAATTCCTACGGCTCCAACAACCGCACCAACTCCGTCCGCGTGCCGGCCGGCGGCGGACGTTGCGAGTCGCGCAATGCCGACGGCGCGGTCAATCCCTATCTGGCTGCCACGCTGGTTCTGGCGGCCGGGCTGGAAGGCATTCGCGAAGGGCTTGATCCGGGCGAGCCAAATGAGGACAATCTGTATGCCATCTCCGATGCCGAGCGCCACGCACGCGGCATCGAGTTCCTGCCGCAAACCCTGCAGGAAGCCGTAGCCGCCTTCGCCGCCGACCCGTTGGTGGAGCAAACGCTGGGCAAGGGCTTGCGCGATGAGTTCATCAAATACAAGACCCAGGAATGGGAGGGCTACCACCTGTCCATCAGCCAGTGGGAAATCGAGCGGTACAGCCGCATGTTCTAAAGAGAGAAAATCATGAGCAAGCCTGCGAGCAAGACCAACCAGCCGGTCAGCCGCATCAGCGTATCCATGCCGCAGGATCTGCTACAGGAACTGGATCGCATGGTCGAGCAACGCGGTTTCGAGAGCCGCTCGCAGGCCCTGAGCGACATGATCAACCAGCAGCTGGCGGAACATAAACGCCAGCTGGGGGACGAGGTCATGGCCGGCACGCTCACCCTGTTCTACGACCGCACCGTGTCAGGCGTGCAAAAGCGCCTGTCCGACCTGCAATACAAGCATATCGACGAAGTGGTCAGCTCCCTGCATGTGCACCTGACGGAAGACAAGGTCATGGATGTGTTGCTGGTACAGGGGCCGGCTCGTCAGCTGCAGCAGATCGCCGATGAAATCATCGCCCTGCGCGGCATCATCACCGGCCGCCTGCAACTCATGGGCGCCGTCATTCCGCCATTGCACCCTCTGCCGCCCACGTCAGGTAAAACCGACAGATGAAAACCCAGCTGTGCGTCGTGCGCCATGGCGAGACGGACTGGAATGTCGCCCGGCGCATCCAGGGGCAAACCGACATTCCACTCAACGCCACCGGCCGTGCCCAGGCGCTAGCCATGGCCTACAATGCCGGCCACCACCATTTCCAGGCGCTATTCAGCAGCGATTTGAGTCGAGCCCGCGACACCGCGCAGGCACTGGCCGATCATCTGGATTTAAAACTCGAAACGACAGCCGGCCTGCGCGAACGCCATTACGGCATTTTCCAGGGCATCACGGCCGATGAAGGCGCCCGGCGCTATCCGGATGCCCACGCGCATTACATCCAGCGCGACCTGCACTACGATTTTGCAACCGGTGAGAGCCTGCAGGACTTTGCCGCGCGTATCCGGCAAAGTCTGGACTGGATTGTGCGCCACCACACCGGCCAAACGATTGCCATCGTCACGCATGCCGGCGTGCTGGACATCCTTTACCGCCAGGCAACCGGACGGCCGCTGGAAACAGCCCGGGATTTCCTCATCCCCAACTGCGCCCTTAACTGGTTTCATGTCGATGGACAGGGACTGCACCTGGAAAAATGGGCCGACCGCCACCATCTCACCCAGGTACTGACCGAAACACCCGAATAGGCACTGCCATGGATGCCCAACTGGTTCTTCTGCGTCACGGCCACAGCGAATGGAACATCAGCAACCGTTTCACCGGCTGGACCGACATTGTCCTTACCGAACAGGGCCTCGCCGAGGCAACCCAGGCGGGGCGTCAGCTGGGCGAAGCCGACTGGCGTTTCGACGAAGTCCATCTTTCCCTGCTGCAACGCACGCGCCAGACCGCCGAAACGCTGTTGCAGGCGATGCAGCATCCGCCGGTTCCGCTGTTCGCCAGCTGGCGCCTGAACGAGCGCCACTACGGCGCGCTGCAGGGTCTCGACAAGCAGGCGATTTTCACTGCCTGGGGCGAGGAACAGTCGTTCAAATGGTGGCGCGGCTACGCCGAGCGTCCGCCCGCCCTGGCCTATGACGACCCGCGCCATCCGCGTTTCGACGCGCTGTATCGGCAGCTTCCCGCCAAGCATTTGCCGGCAACGGAAAGTCTGGCCGACTGCCAGCGACGCCTGCTGCCCTACTGGCATGACACCCTGCTGCCGCGGTTGCGGGCGAACCGGCGTCTTTTAGTCGTCAGCCATGGCAACACCTTGCGCGGCCTGCTCATGCACCTGCAAAAACTCACCGCCAACGAAGTCGAACGCCTGGAAATCCCTGCGGCCGCTCCGCTGTTCTGCCGCCTGGACGACCATGGCGAACTGCTGGATATCCGCAGCGACTCGGCCTGATACATCATCGGCTGCCTGACAACGGCAAAAGGATTGACTATGATTGGGAAAGTACCGTTGCACTCGGCCGCCCATGATCCCACCCCGTCCGTCACGCCAGCTGCACCCGCAACAGGGGCTTGCCCTGCTGGTGCTGGTGGTTTTTCTCATGCTGAGCGGCGTGCTGTTCCTGCTCACTGCCACCAATCTGGAAGATCACAATAGCGGGCGTACCATCCGCTCGCAAAAAGCACTGGATCTGGCCAAACAATCCTTGCTGGCCTACGCCGTGACATATGGCGACACCCACAGCACCGCCCCCGGCTTTCTGCCCTGCCCGGACGAGGGCAACACCACTGAAGGTACGTATCTGGGCAGTTGCGGCAACAAAAATGTCAGTCAACTGGGCAAATTGCCGTGGAAAACGCTGGACATGACACCGATCAGGGATGGTCAGGGCGAATGCCTTTGGCTGGCCGTAGCCGGTACCTTCAAAAATAACCCGAAGAACGGCCTGCTCAACTGGGATACACCCGGCCTGTTCGATGTCTACTCCCCCAGCGCGTCACAGCAGATAGCCGGCCCCTCCCCGCTGGACCGGGCGGCGGCGGTCATTTTCTCCCCCGGCTGGCCGCTGGCCGCGCAAAGCCATGCCGCAACCGGCAGCGTGCCCGCCTGCGGCGGCAATTACACGGCGAGCAATTATCTCGACAGCGAGGGCAACCTCAACAATGCCGTGATCAGCCCTGTTGCCAACAGCGTTTCGTCCTTCCTGTTTGCCACCGACTCGAACCTGACGCCGACGGACAGCGATCGCTTCAACGACAGGATCGCTTACATCACGGCCAAAGAATTGTTCGACCGGATCGAGCACCGCAAGGATTTCTATAGTCACATCAGCAGCATGCTGCATTACACCGCCGACTGCGTGGCGGCCTACGGCAACGGCAGCCATCATCTGCCGTGGGCCGCCCCGGTTTCACTGAGCGATTACGCCAGCGATACCAGTTATGCCGACCAGACCAACCTGCTCGGCGGACGTATTGCTTTTAACCTGACGGCCAGCAACCAAACAGGCTCGTCTCAAGGTCAAGGTCAAGGTCAAGGTCAAGGTCAAGGTCAAGGTCAAGGTCAGGGTCAGGGTCAGGGTCAGGGTCAGGGTCAGGGTCAGGGTCAGAGCGGAGGCGGTACAACGAGCAGCCTCATCACTGTCTGCCCAGGCAACCCGCTGGCCGAGCAGTGGCGGCAGAACTGGAAGGACCAGATCTTCTATGCAGTTGCCGACGCCTACGCTCCGCCCACTGGAACCAATTGCGCCAGCGGCCATTGCCTCAGCGTAAACGGCCAGGGGCAATTTGCCGCCGTGCTGATTTTTTCCGGGCGGCGACTGGCCGCTCTGACACAAAACCGCGACACGACCGGCGACAAGGGCATGACGCGAAATTACCTGGAGGACAACAATCTTGCCGCGGTGGACCTTGCCAGCGGACGGGGCAATTTTACTTCTGCCGCGGCATCGACTACCTTTAACGATATCGTGATGTGCATCAAATCGACAGGCGGCACCTTCAGTGTGGATGAAAACTGCAATCCCTGAGCAATCCGGCTTCACTCTGGTCGAAATGGCCATCGTCCTGCTCATCATCACGCTGGCGCTGGGAGGGCTGCTGACGCCCATGGCGCGCCAGTCCGAACGCAAGCATATGGATGACACGCAAGCGCAACTGGACGACATTCGGGCCGCCCTGCTGGGTTATGCCGTCAGCCACAAGCACCTGCCCTGCCCCGACAGCGATTTACCCCCTGACGGACTGGAAAACCGCAACGGCGCCAACTGCATCGGCTACAGCGGCACCCTGCCCTGGCAGGACCTGGGCATAGGCGCGGAAGACGCCTGGGGACGTCACTTCAGCTACGCCGCGACACCGGCTTTCGCCAGTTCAAGCCCGGCCTTCAGCCTCAACGACAGCGGCAATCTCACGGTGAAAAGCAGCAGCGGTAGCGGCGGCGTCACCTACTTGAGCAATGCGGTCGCCGTCGTCGTTTCGCATGGCATCAACGGCCTGGGCGCGCCGGGCACCGGCACAAGCCCGGCCAGCGCCGATGAACTCGATAACAGCAACGGCGGCACGACCTTCGTCAGCCGGGGAATCACCACGGCCTATGATATTTCGCAGAGCAACACGCAAAGCGAATTCGACGACCTGGTCATGTGGCTGCCAAGCTCCCTGCTCTTTAACCAGATGGTTGCCGCGGGACAGCTGACTTCGCCATAAGGCTGAAGCAGACCCGTCCCGGCCGGTTTTCTTCCAGGCCAATCTCATAGCCCTGCTGCAAGGCGAGACGGGATACCTGATAAAGCCCCACCCCCAGCCCCCATTCGGATGGCACGGGCCCTGCAAAAAGCCGGTCGAGCACGCTTGGCGCGACCGGCTGGCCGCTGTCGCACACGCGCAGCCCTTCCGGCAGCAGATCCACTTCAATCACCAGTGACGGATCGCTGCGCTGCTTGAGCCAGGCATTTTGCAAAAAATTTTCCAGCGCGGCCGTATACAACTCGCCCGGCACGCTTTGCTCCCCCGCCGGACCGATCTCGCACAGGACGACCGCCTCACCGCCATAGCGCTGCTTGACCGCCTGCCACCACAGCCGCAGAGGCTGCTGCTCGGCCATTTGCGGGTGGGGCATTTGCAATTTCGCCAGGGTAAGCTGCAAACGCTCGGTTATTTGCGGCAGCTGGCGTTTCAGCATGTTCTGCAACTCCACCGCCTCGCTTTCCCGGCTGGATTCGGCGGCAGCGCACAACGCCGTCATGGACTGCAGCAGATTCTTCACATCGTGCGTCAAGCGGGCGCCGGTCTGGAATATCGCTTCGTTGTACGCCGCTTCGCGGATCAAGCGCTCTCTGTGCTTGGCTTGATAAAAGTGGGCAATCAGCTGCGCCAGCAAGCGCAAATGCACGCCGTATACCCAGGATATGGCGTGACGGGAAAACAGCCGCAAGGTCACGCCGTCGTTGGCGTACACCAGCACATGACTGCTTTCACGGCCCCAGCCGCCCTGCCGCCGGGCTGTCTGCCAGCGCCCCCCGACCAAGCCGGGCACCTGCCGCACGCCTGCGCTGGCCTGCTGCAAAAACGCCTCCGGCTGGATTTCCTGTTCGGCCCAATCCGCCAGCTGGTGCAGCCACCTTTCGAACGGCAAGCCGATGCTCAGGCCGTAGCGGGACGTCACCAGCGCCAGCCCCCCGAAACCGCCAAAGGGACTCCACAAGGCCCCCAGCAACAGCAGGATGCCGGCCATCCCCAGCAGGCTGTAGCTGACCGCCAGCGGATAAGGCAGGCGGAACAGCAGCATCACCATAAAACTGCCCATGACCAGCAAGGCCACCAATAAAAACAGCAGCAGACCGGAGAAAAAGTCCACGCTGTAGCCCACCGACCTATCCGAACGATCCTCCCCCAGCGACAAGGCCATGACAGGCAAGGCCAACAGGAGGTATTGCCACATCTGCAGCACCTCCGTGCCGGGGTAACGCGCCGGCAGCACGTGCGGAATAGCGGTAATGAACAACTCGCCGAGCAAATAAGCCAGGGCGAACAGGTGCCCCAAACGCTGACGCCGCCCGGCGGCAGCGGAGAAATTGCCCCCCAGCAGACTGATCAGAATGGCCAGCCAGAGCAAATCAAACCAGGTATTGCGTATCGCGGCGAGTGCGACCGCCATCAGCAATACAAAAAAGGTATAGGCGGGCGGCATGGGGCGCCCGGAGCTCCATATCGGCTGCCACAGCAGGAACATGCCCAAATGCGCGAGGAACAGGGCACGTGCAATCGGCACGTCAGCCCCCAGCACCAGCGCGCCGTGCAAGGTGAGAAGCATACCCCCGAGCCACCAGCGGGAATGTTGCGGCACAAATTCGACTATGGCTGACGGCAAACGCCACAGCCACCCCGTCCGATTCATTGCAGCCCCCTGTCTCATTGACTGTTTATCGTCACCCTTGTTGAAATTTCGACAGGATGCCCACGCCATGCCCGCCGCCCGCTCCCGCACGAACAAGCCGGCAACGTTCGCCGCACCGCGCAGAACGTGCGCTGCCAAAGCTCATTTAAAACTATAGCCGCAGACAAAACAGTTATGGCAACATGCCAAAAAAAGTGGCACACTTTATGCAATTGATATAGTCAACACAGTCAAAACAATCAATACAGCAGCACAAAAAAGAACCATCTCACAGACACGGGAGACATAATCATGAAGCGCCAGAACGGTTTCACCCTGATCGAAATCGCCATCGTGCTGGTCATTATCGGCTTGCTGTTGGGCGGTGTGCTAAAAGGCCAGGAAATGATCACCCAGGCAAAAATCCGCAATGTGGCCAACGATTTCAACGGCACTTCGGCCGCCTACTATGCTTATCAGGACCGCTATCGCGCGATGCCGGGCGACGACCCGAATGCCGCGACCCGCTGGACTGCCGCGTCGGGCACGGTCGGCAACGGCGATGCCAAAGTCAGCGGCGAATACAACTCCGCTACCGACACGGATGAATCCCGCCTGTTCTGGCTTGATTTGCGTCTGGCCGGCCTGACCGCAGGTCCGACCAGCGGCGCCGGCGCGAAAAACCAGCCGCAGAACGCCGCAGGCGGCATGACCGGCGTCACCTCGCTCGGCATGTTCGGCCTGAACGGCCTGGTGGTCTGCTCGGACAATCTGCCAGGCAAGATTGCCAATGCGATCGACAGCCAGTTCGATGACGGCGTGCCGAACACCGGCAGCGTGCGGGCCGGCGTGGTTCCTGCCGGCGGCGCCACGACGCCGCATACGCTTGGCGCAGCTCAACCGGCCTATGTCGACGACGGCTCCACCATGTATATCGTGTGCAAAAACATCTGAACGCACGCCGCAAACCAGCGCAAACGATAAACGCCCCGCATGCGGGGCGTTTTTATTTCTGCCGGGCACGCCCGGTCAACGGCTAACCCTGCAGCAGCCTGATTTCCGCAGCCGCCAGGCCTTCCGGCACGCCGCGCAGGACCAGCACGTCGCCCACCTCGATGCGCGTCTCGCCGGAGGGGTCCAGCCCGCGAATATTGTGCCGGCGGACGGCCACCACTTCGACCAGCAGCGCGCTCAGCTCCAATTCGCTCAGGGTCTTGCCCACCGCATAGGCGCCGGCCGCGATGCCGATGGTCTGCAAGCGCGGCTGAACGTCCTCGGCCAGATCGGCGTCGCTATCGGATGCCCCGCGGAAAAAGCCTTTGAACAAACCATAGCGCTGCTCGCGCACATCGCGGATGCGCTTGAGCACGCGCGTCAGCGGCACGCCCATCATCATCAGCGCGTGTGACGCCAGCATGAGGGAACCTTCGAGAATCTCCGGCACCACCTCGGTGGCGCCGGCGGCCAGCAATTTTTCGATATCGCTGTCGTCCTGCGTGCGCACGATAACAGGCAAATCGGGCCGCACCTCCTGCACCTGATGCAGCACGCGCATGGCCGACGCCACGTCGGCATACGTCACCACCACCGCCTTGGCGCGCAGCAAACCGGCCGCCACCAGCACTTCGCGCTTGGCCGCATCGCCGTATACCACGCTTTCGCCCGCCGCCGCCGCTGCGCGCACCCGCTCCGGGTCCAGATCCAGCGCCATGAACGGTACATTTTC
This sequence comes from Pseudomonadota bacterium, assembly GCA_021851875.1. Taxonomy (GTDB): domain Bacteria; phylum Pseudomonadota; class Gammaproteobacteria; order Burkholderiales; family JAJZQI01; genus JAJZQI01. The sequence continues at coordinate 21,204 of JAJZQI010000004.1, forward strand.
GTAATCCAGAATACGGGCAAAGTTCTGCCCGCTGCGACCGTAACCGCAGATCAGCACATGCCCGCTGGTGGCAAAGGATTTGACCACGATGTCGTGCAACTCCTTGGCCTTGCCCGCCCACTCGCTTTTGCACAGACGGCTGACGATGGCGGAGGAATAGTGCAACACGAACGGCGCCGTCAGCATGGACAGCACCATGGCCGCCAGCACCACCTGCAACGCCGCGGCCGGAATCAGCCCCTGCCCGCCGGCCAGCGACAGCAGCACAAAACCGAACTCGCCGGCCTGCGCCAGGCCCAGGCCGGTGCGCAATGCCAGCGGCGTATCATTGCCCATGAGCCGGCCCAGTCCCACCAGCAAGGCGGTTTTACCCACCACCAGCAACACCACCAGCAGCAAGATCCAGTGAAATTCCTGCAGCACCACCTGGGCATTGAGCATCATGCCGATGGTAATGAAAAACAGCCCCAGCAATACATCACGGAACGGTTTGATGTCCTCTTCCACCTGGTAGCGGTATTCCGTTTCCGAAATCAGCATGCCGGCAATGAAAGCGCCCAGCGCCAGCGACAGGCCGGCCAACTCGGTAAGGTAGGCCAGGCTGAGGGTGATCAGCAGGACGTTGAGCATGAACAGTTCGGCCGACTTCTTGCGCGCCACCAGATGAAACCACGGCCGCATGAGCTTCTGCCCCAGCCACAGCAGCACGGTCAGTACCACCGCCGCCTTGAGAAAAGCCCAGCCGAGCGCGCCGTACAACTGGTCGGCGCTTCTGGTCAGCGCCGGCAGCAGGATCAGCAGCGGCACCACCGCCAGATCCTGGAACAGCAGCACGCCGATAATCTGGCGACCGTGTTTGGACTGCAACTCCAGCCGCTCCGCCAGCATCTTGCTGACAATGGCGGTGGACGACATGGCCAGCACACCGCCCAATGCCACGCCGGTCATCCAGGTCTCTCCCAGCAGGGTGACCAGAGCGGTCACCAGCAGCAACGTCAGTATCACCTGCGCTCCGCCCAGACCGAACACCAGGCGGCGCATGGACACCAGTTTGGGCAGGCTGAACTCCAGGCCGATGGTAAACATCAGGAACACCACGCCGAACTCGGCCAGGTTGCCGGTTTCCCGGCTGTCGGTGATCAGTCCCAGCGCATGCGGACCGATCAACACCCCGACCAGCAGATAGCCCAGCATGGGCGGCAGCTTGAACGAACGGAACACCACGACCACCAGAACGGCGGCGGAAAGCAGCATGATGACCAATTGCAGGGTGTCATGAGTCATATATTGTTTTTGTCTCCAATGACAGCGTGCCCGCCACAGCAGGGCGGGACACGTTGGTGTATACTTGTGCGCCATGAACCAGACTGTTTCCATTCCACCTCACGCGCTGGAACTGGCCCGCCGGGTCATTACAACCGAAGCGCAGGCCGTCGCCGCATTGGCAGACAGGCTGAATCAGGACTTTATTCGTGCTGTCGAACTGATTCTACACTGCCGCGGGCGGGTTGTGGTGAGCGGCATGGGCAAGTCCGGCCACATCGCCCGCAAGATCGCCGCCACCCTGGCCAGCACCGGCACGCCGGCCTTTTTCGTGCATCCGGCCGAGGCCAGCCACGGCGACCTGGGCATGATCACCGCCGACGATGTTCTGCTGGCGCTGTCCAATTCCGGCGAAAGCCCCGAACTGACCAGCATCCTGCCGCTCATCAAACGCAACGGCACACGGCTGATCGCCATGACCGGCAAACCCGACTCGACGCTGGCGCGGCAGGCCGACGTGCACCTGGATGCCTCGGTGGCGGAGGAAGCCTGCCCGCTGGGCCTGGCGCCGACCTCCAGCACCACCGCCGCGCTGGCGCTGGGCGACGCGCTGGCCATCGCCCTGCTGGACACGCGCGGCTTCAGCGCCGAGGACTTCGCTTTTTCCCATCCCGGCGGCTCGCTGGGCAGACGCCTGCTGGTGCGCGTCAGCGATATCATGCACAGCGGCGACAGATTGCCGCGCAGCGCGCCGCAACAACTGTTGTCCGAAGCGCTGCTGGAAATGTCGCGCAAGGGCCTGGGCATGACCGCCGTGGTGGACGAGCATGAACGGCTGCTGGGCATTTTCACCGACGGCGACCTGCGCCGGGCGTTTGAAAACATCGTCGACATTCACGCGACGCAGGTGCGCGACGTCATGACCGCCCAGCCGGCCACCATCGGCGCCGACCGCCTGGCCGCGGAAGCCCTGCAGCTGCTGGAACAGAAAAAGATCAACGGCCTGCTGGTGGTGGACGAAAACAACCGCCTGGTCGGCGCGCTCAACATGCACGACCTGCTGCGCGCCGGCATTGTTTGAACGAAAGACCGACATGCATCTGAGCAACATCTCTCCCGACTGCCTGGCCCGCGCAGCCAAGGTCCGTCTGGCCATTTTCGATGTCGACGGCGTCATGACCGACGGCAGCCTGTTTTTGGGCGACGACGGTCAGGAGTACAAGGCCTTCAACTCGCTCGACGGACACGGCTTGAAAATGTTGCGCAAGAGCGGCGTGGAGCTGGCCATCATCACCGGCCGCACCTCCAATGTCGTGCTGCAGCGCGCCAGAAATTTGGGCATTCCCCACATCCACCAGGGCGCCGAAGACAAACTGGCGGTCTATCAGGATTTGTTGCGTGAACTGAATGTCAGTCCGGAGGAAACCAGCTACATGGGCGACGACGTGGTCGATCTGCCGGTATTGCGCCGCGCCGGCCTGGCCGTCACCGTACCGGCCTCGCCGCTGCTGGTAAAGGAACACTGCCATTTCGTCACCCCGCGCATGGCCGGTCAAGGCGCGGTGCGCGACCTGTGTGAACTGCTGCTGATCGCGCAGGGCAAATGGGACGAGCAAATGGCGCCCTACCTGACCTGATGCCGATGCCAGACTGAACCATGTCGACCCGGCTGAGCGCATTGATTCCCGTGCTGATGATGCTGCTGCTGGCAGCGCTGACGTACTTTCTCGACCGCTGGGTCCAGCCGCCCCCGCCGCCCACCGACGGCCGCAACCGTCACGACCCCGACTATTTCATCGACAACTTCGAGGCCCTGCGCTACAACCTGGACGGCAGCCTGCGCTACCGGCTGACCGCCAGCCATCTGACGCACTACCCCGACACCGACAGCGCCGATCTCAGCCACACGCGCCTGGTCAGTTACAGCAAGAACGCCGGTCCGGTCACGCTGACCGGAGACGCGGCCCACACGACTTCACAAGGCAAACGCATCGACCTGGCCGGCCACGTCGAAGTGACTCGCCCCAGCAATACCCGTCAGGGTACACTATATGTGCGTACCGAAGCGTTGACCATTTACCCCGATGAGCAGACCGCCACCACCCGCGCAGCGGTGGTCATCGACACCGACCACCTGCACCTGACAGGCGTCGGCATGGACTTCGACCAGACGAACCATATTCTGAAACTGCATGCCAATGTAAGGGCCCGCTATGTCAAACAATAAGCTGCTGCGCTTTGCCTTGCTGGCACCGCTGCTTGCCAGTCCGCTGGCCGGGGCGGAGAAAGCCGATCGCGATCAACCGGTCTATCTGGAGGCCGACAACGTGATGGTGGACGACGCCAAACAGGTCAGCGTCTACACCGGCAAGGTCGTCATCACCCAGGGCACCCTGATGATCCGCGGCGACAAGGTAACGGTATGGCAGGACAACGGCGCCTTCGACCACGGCACGGTACTGGGCCAGCCGGCTTATTTCCGCCAGAAGCGCGACAACTCGGACGAATACGTGCAGGGCTGGGCCCAGCGCATCGAATACAGCGCCAAGGAAAACAAGGCCGACCTGTATACCCAGGCCAAGGTGAAAAACGGTGCAGACGAAGTGCATGGCAACGTCATCCACTACGATGCCAACACCGAGTACTACCAGGTCGAAGGCGGCCAGAAAGACAGCGCCACGCCGGGCAGCGGCCGGGTACGCGCCGTCATCCAGCCGAAAAACAAGGACGCGAAGCCGGCACCATGAGCGAACTGCTTGTTGAACATTTGCAAAAACGCTACAAGGCGCGTCAGGTGGTCAAAGACGTGTCGCTGCGCGTTGCCAGCGGCGAAATCATCGGCCTGCTCGGCCCCAACGGCGCCGGCAAAACCACCAGCTTTTACATGATCGTCGGCCTGGTGCCGGCCGACCAGGGCCGCATCATGCTCGACGACAAGGAACTGTCACGCCTGCCCATGCATCGCCGGGCGCAGATGGGACTGAGCTACCTGCCGCAGGAAGCCTCCATTTTCCGCAAAATGACCGTGGCGGAAAACATTCTGTCGGTGCTGGAAATCAACGTATCCGGCAAGAAGCAGCGGCAGGAACAGCTGGAAGCCCTGCTGGAAGAGCTGCACATCAGCCACATCCGCGACAACGCCGCCATTTCCCTCTCCGGCGGCGAACGCCGGCGGGTGGAAATCGCCCGCGCGCTGGCCACCAACCCCAGTTTCATCCTGCTGGACGAGCCTTTCGCCGGCGTCGACCCGATTGCCGTGATCGACATCCAGAAAATCATCCGCTTTCTGGCGCAACGGGGCATCGGAGTGGTCATCACCGACCACAATGTGCGGGAAACGCTGGGAATTTGCGACAAGGCCTACATTATCAACGAGGGGAGCGTGCTGGCGCAGGGCACGGCAGACGAAATCGTCTATAATGAAAGCGTCCGACAAGTATATTTGGGCGAACACTTCAAACTTTAGCAAACAGAATCGACAGCCGGACGGTTAGCCCTTCAGATGAAGCAGTCACTGCAACTTAAACTCTCCCAGCAGCTTACGCTGACGCCGCAGCTGCAGCAGTCGATCAGACTGCTGCAGCTGTCGACGATGGAGCTGGATCAGGAAGTCGAAATGCTGATCCAGGAAAACCCGCTGCTCGAGCGGGTGGACAGTGACAGCGACGAGGTCAGCCAGCAGGAAACGGAAGACGGCCCGAGCGAATTCCAGTCGTCCAGCGAAATGCGCTATGAAGCCACGCCGGACGCCGAAGCCCCCTTGCCGTCGGAGTCGCCCGACGACGAAGCGCTGGAAAACCCCTGGACCAACGACAGCGTGCCGGTCATCGGCGGCCAGCCGAGCGACGAAGACGACAGCGATTATCCGCAGCAGGCGCGCTCCAGCACCCTGCGCGAACACCTGCTGTGGCAGTTGCAAATGTCCCAGATGCCGCAGCAGGATGCCCAACTGATCGCTTTGCTGATCGACGCGCTGGACGAGGACGGCTACCTCAGCCAGCCGCTGGAAGAAATTGCCGAACTGCTGCCGGAAGAGCTGGAGCTGTCCAGCGAAGACCTGGAAATCGCGCTGAAATACCTGCAGCACTTCGACCCGATCGGCGTCGGCGCGCGTGATCTGGCCGAATGCCTCGCGCTGCAGCTGACCGCCCTGCCGGAAGACGTGCCGGGACGCGCTTTGGCGCTGACCCTGGCGAGCAAGCACCTTGATCTGCTGGCCGGCCGCGATTTCACCAAACTCAAGCGGCTGCTCAACTGCAACGATATGGAACTGCGCGGCGCCCAGCAGCTGATCACCCATCTGAACCCGCGCCCCGGCGCCGCCTTCGCTCCGGTGGAAACACGCTACATCGTGCCCGACGTGCTGGTGCGCAAAATGCGCGGCGGCTGGTCGGCCAGCCTGAATCCGGACGCCATCCCCAAGCTGCGCATCAACCGCATGTACGCCGATATCCTGCAACACCACCGCAGCAGCCATCAGCAGCTGACGACGCAGCTGCAGGAAGCCAAGTGGTTCATCAAAAACATCCAGCAGCGCTTTGATACCATCCTGCGCGTGTCGCAAGCCATCGTCGAACGGCAAAAGCATTTTTTCGAACACGGCGAGGTGGCCATGCGTCCGCTGGTGCTGCGCGAAATCGCCGATGCGGTCGGCCTGCACGAATCGACCATTTCACGCGTGACGACGCAAAAATTCATGCACACGCCGCGCGGCATTTTCGAATTGAAATATTTCTTCGGCAGCCATGTGGCCACCGACACCGGCGGCGCCTGCTCGGCCACCGCCATCCGCGCCCTGATCAAGCAGCTGGTGGGCGCGGAAGATCCCAAGCACCCGCTGTCGGACAACCAGATTGCCGAATTGCTGGCCAAACAGGGCATCATGGTGGCCCGCCGCACCATCGCCAAATACCGCGAAGGCCTGCATATTCCGCCGGCCAGCCAGCGCAAGAGCATTTAACCCGCAGTACCTTTCAATCAAGGAGAGCCTTCATGAACATCAAAATTTCCGGCCATCATCTCGAAGTTACCCCGGCAATCCGCGATTACGTAACCGCAAAAATGGAGCGCATTGCACGCCATTTCGACCAGGTCATCGACATCTCCGTCATCCTGTCGGTCGACAAGCTGGTGCAGAAAATCGAAGCCAATGTTCACATCAGCGGCAAGGATATCTTCGTGCAGACGGAAGACGCCGACATGTACGCCGCCATCGATGCGCTGACCGACAAGCTGGATCGCCAGGTGCTCAAGCACAAGGAAAAATACACCGATTCCGCCCGTCATGGCTCCAGCATCAAACACCAGGCTGTCGAATAACCATGAACCACGTCGTCGGACTGCTGCGCCCGGCCACCATCGCGGTGGACATGGACGTCAGCAGTAAAAAACGCCTGTTTGAAACGATCGGCGACCTGTTTGCCAGCCAGGGCCTGTCCGCCAGCCTGGTATTCGACAGCCTGCTGGCGCGGGAAAAACTGGGTTCCACCGGCCTCGGCCAGGGCATCGCCATTCCCCACGGCCGCATCAAGGGCCTCAAGGAAGCCGCGGGCGCATTCGTGCGCCTGCGCACCCCCATTGCATTTGACGCGCCGGACAATCAACCCGTCAACATGGTATTCGTGCTGCTGGTTCCCGAGCAGGCGACTGATCTGCATCTGCATATTCTGGGCGAGCTGGCGCAATTGTTCAGCGACCCCGCCATGCGTACCACCCTTTCTGCACTGCCGGACGCAGACGCTGTTCTGCAGGCACTGGGAAACTGGCACGCCAGCTAGGACTCAACACCGGCATGAGCGAAATCAGCGTCTCGCAAATGTATGAAGAAACCGGCAAAACCCTGGAACTGACCTGGGTTGCCGGCCTGGCGGGAGGCAGCAAGAAGCTGACCAGCGAAACGGTACAGAAGCCTTCGCTGGCGCTCATCGGCCACCTCAACTTCGTCCACCCCAATCGCGTGCAGGTGATGGGCTGCGCCGAAATGGATTATCTGCGGCAACTGGATGAAACCAGCCTGTCGCAGGCCATCACCAATCTGTTCTCGGCCGAACTGGCGGCCATCATCGTCGCCAACAACGAACCGGTCCCGCGCCAATTGCTGGAAGCGGCCGAACGCACCCAGACCCCCCTGTTCACCTCGCGCCAGCCCAGCCCGTCGCTGATGGATGTGCTGCAGCATTACCTCACCCGCATCCTGGCCGAAAACACCACCCGCCACGGCGTGTTCCTCGAAGTGCTGGGCATGGGCGTGCTGATCATCGGCGATGCCGCCATCGGTAAAAGCGAACTGGCGCTGGAACTGATCACCCGCGGCCATCGCCTGATCGCGGACGACATCGTCGAGCTGTTTCAGGTTTCCCCCGACACGCTGGAAGGGCGCTGCCCCACCCTGCTGCAGGACTTTCTTGAGGTGCGCGGGCTGGGGCTGCTGAACGTCCGCGCCCTGTTCGGCGAAACCGCCATCAAGCTGAAAAAGAACCTGCGCTTGATTGTGCAGCTGCGCGACCCGGCCGACATGAGCGACCTGACGCTGGATCGGCTGCAGATCAACGCCTCGACCGAAATCATTCTCGACGTGCCGGTGCCCAAGGTTTGCATCCCGGTGGCGGCCGGCCGCAACATCGCCGTGCTGGTGGAAGTGGCGGTACGCAACCATATTCTTCATCTGCGCGGCATCGACAGTGCGGCGCAATTCATCGAGCGGCAACAGCACTTCCTGCACAGTCAGTCGGAAATGGACGAATAAGCGCCGTGAACAAGGTGTGTCATTGTGTCTAAGTACTCAGGCATGCAACTGGTCATCATCACCGGTCTGTCCGGTTCGGGCAAGAGCATTGCCCTGGCGGTGCTGGAAGACGCCGGCTTTTACTGTGTCGACAACCTGCCGGCAACGCTGCTGACCGAGACCATCGGCTTCCTGCAGACCAACGGTTTCAAACGGGTCGCCATCAGCATCGACGTGCGCAGCGGCAACAGTCTGCCGCAGCTGCCCGCCCTGCTGACCGACCTGGAAGCCAAGGGGCTGGACGTGCGGCCGCTGTTTCTTGAGGCCAAAACCGACACGCTGGTCAAGCGTTTCTCCGAAACGCGCCGGCGCCACCCGCTGTCCGATGGCGAGCGCTCGCTGACGGAAAGCATTGCGCTGGAGGCCGAATTGCTGGCTGAACTGCGCACGCTGGCCCACCGCATCGACACCAGCGATGTGCGCCCCAATGTCCTGCGCAACTGGGTACGCGACCTGATCGAATTCGATCGCTCGCAGTTGACCCTGGTGTTCCAGTCCTTCGGCTTCAAACACGGCATCCCGCTCGATGCGGACATGGTGTTCGACGTGCGCTGCCTGCCCAACCCGCATTACGATCCGGTCCTGCGCCCGCTGACCGGACTGGATGCGCCGGTGGCCGAGTTCCTGCGCCAGACCCCCCAGGCGATGTCCATGCTGGAGGATATTCGCGCCTATCTGGACAAATGGCTGCCCTGCTTTGTGCGCGACAACCGCAACTATCTCACCGTGGCCATCGGCTGTACCGGCGGGCAGCACCGCTCGGTATTTTTCTGCGCCGAATTGGCGGCCACCTTCTCCAGCCAGCAGCAGGTGCTGGTACGGCACCGCGAGCTGGCGGGCAATGTCGCAAGCCACTGATTCGTTTTTTCGCCTGTCGCTGCTGCGACCGGGCGACTGGCTGGTCGTCACCGCCGCCGCCGCACTCACCGTATGGCTGGCAATGACGGCCTGGACGGCCGGCACCCCGGAGCGCGCGGTCATCCGCCTGTCCGGCAAAATCGTGGCGGATGCCGCACTGGATCATGCCCAGACCTTCTCCATCCAGGGCCCGCTGGGCATCACCCGGGTGGAAATCGCGCCGGCCCGCGCCCGCATAGCCAGCGACCCCAGTCCCCGGCAAATTTGCGTCAGGCAGGGCTGGCTCACGCATGCCGGCGACAGCGCCCTGTGCCTGCCGAACCAGACCAGTGTCGAATTGATAGGCAAGCATCGCCTGTACGATTCATTGAATTACTAGCGCGTGTTAACACTTAATGCGCATTGAACTGCACGCCACCCCGGCCGACCATCAGATCGCCAAACTGACGGCGCTGGCCATCGCCCTGTCGCTGGCCGAAGCCGCCATCCCCTCGCCGCTGCCGGGCGTCAAACCCGGCTTGGCCAATATCATCGTGCTGGTTGTGCTGTATCGCTTTGGCTGGACGACGGCCGCCTGGGTCAATCTGATGCGGGTCGCAACAGGCAGCCTGCTGCTGGGGCAATTGCTCGCGCCGGGGTTTTTTCTCGCCCTGGCAGGCGCCCTCGCCAGCCTGTCGGTTCTGGGGCTGGCCCAGGTGCTGCCGCGCCGCTGGTTCGGGCCGGTCAGCCTGAGCATTCTGGCGGCGCTCGCTCACATCAGCGGTCAGCTGCTGCTGGTCTACCTCTGGCTGATTCCCAATGCCAGCCTGGCCAATCTGCTGCCGCTGTTCTTCGGCATGGCGCTCTTATCGGGGCTGATCAACGGGCTGATTGCCGCCCACTGGCTGGCCGCCGGACAGGAAACCGCCGGCGGCTAGCGCTCCACCACGATGCGGTAGGCCGCATGGCAGGCAACGCATTTTTGCATCACGTTCCCCAACTGGGTCATGCTATGGCGGATATCGCCCATGGATTCGGCATCCAGCGCCAACTGATCGAAATCCTGGTGCATGGAGAAGCCCAGTTTGCGGAACTCCAGCGGCATGGCCTCGCGCACCACCGGCGGCGGCAAAATCGTCTTTTGCCAGAGCCGCCGCAATCAGTTGAACGCTGGCCAGCGTTTGCCGCATTTCTTCCAACACCACGGCCTGCCCCTCACGCTGCAGCACGATCGGCGTACGCTGATCCATGCCGGACGGCAGATCGTCCGCCCCGGCCGGCATGGCAAGGGCCAGCAAAGCTGGCGCGAGAATCTTACGGTACAACGGCTTCATCGCCTTCTCCCTGCGGATTGGATAACACTTCTTCCAGCGCGCCCTGCGTCGCCGCAACCAACAGGCGCATGTCGGCCTCTTCAATGACATAGGGCGGCATCCAGTACACCGTGTTGCCGATCGGCCGCAGCAGCACGCCGCGGCGCAGAGCGGCGGCAAACAGATTGCGGGCGAAAAGCGGCGGCGCAGCGGCAATATCGAACGCCCAGATCATGCCGGTATGGCGGAAATGCCGCACACGCGGATGGTTTTTCAGCGGTTCGGCCAAACGGGTCAGGAGTTCCGCCTTACGGCGATTGTTTGCCAGCACATCGTCCGCCGCAAAAATGTCCAGCACCGCCAGCGCGGCACTGCAGGCGAGCGGATTGCCGGTATAGGAATGCGAATGCAAAAAACCCTGCGCCACCCGGTCGGCGTAAAAATCGGCGTAAATAGCCGGGGTTGTCATGACCACCGACAGCGGCAGGAAACCGCCGGTGATGCCTTTGGACAGGCAGAGAAAATCCGGCGCGATGCCGGCCTGTTCGCAAGCGAACAACGTGCCGGTCCGGCCGAAACCGACGGCGATTTCGTCGGCGATCAGGTGCACGCCGTAGCGGTCGCAGATCTGCCTTAGCTGCTGCAGATACAGCGGGTGATGCATCGCCATGCCGGCCGCGCCCTGCACCAGCGGCTCGACAATCACGGCGGCGGTCGTGCCGTGATGCTGCGCCAGATGCGCTTCCAATACGTGTGCCGCGCGGCGCGCCACGTCTTCCGCCGATTCGCCCGGCTGTGCCGTGCGCCAGTCGGGACTGGGCACTTGCACGCTCTGCCGCAGCAAGGGCGCGTAGGTATCGCTGAAAATGGCCACATCGGTCACCGACAGCGCGCCCAGCGTTTCACCGTGGTAGCTGTTTTGCAGGCTGATGAAACGGTTTTTTTCCGCCTGGCCGCGATTACGCCAGCTGTGAAAACTCATTTTCAGGGCGATTTCCACCGCCGAAGCGCCATCCGAACCGTAAAAACAGTGCCCCAGCTCACCCGGCGCCAGACTGGCAAGCCGCTCGGACAGTTCCACCACCGGCCGGTGGGTAAACCCCGCCAGCATGACATGCTCCAGCGTGTCGAGCTGTTGCCGGATGGCTGCGCCGATCACCGGATTGGCATGACCGAACAGATTGACCCACCAGGAACTGATCGCGTCGAGATAGCGCTGGCCGTCAAAATCCTCCAGCCACACCCCCTGGCCGCGCGCAATCGGCACCAACGGCAGGGTTTCATGCTGCTTCATTTGCGTGCAGGGGTGCCAGACGGCTTGTTTGCTGCGCTGCAGCCAGTCAGAATTGTTTTGCATGTTTCGGGCGACAGGAAGGTAACTCAATACATGCACATTATGCCAGACGGGATACAGATACCGAACGCCTCAGCGCATGATTGTAGAGTAGCCGCAACTAATATATTATTGTTCGCTAATACATTTTATTATCGCAGACATGATGCGCATTCCAGATATGAAACCGCCCGCACCCGGCAATGACAAATGGTTGTCAGGCCTGCTGCTGGCCTTTTGTCTGCTGTTTTCCGTGCTGGTCATCACCGCGCCGGCGCACGTTCCCGATCTGGATGACGCCACCCTGGAGCAGATGCATTCCGCTGCCAGCATGGAAGCGACCGACCACACCGGGGACGATGCAGTGTTGCCATTAATGTCGTTGAATTCCCCCACAAGGCCGCACCATAGCAGTGCACACCCTCCCTTCTTAGTGCCCCGTATGTCTGCCGAATTCATTCCCGGCAGCAGACCTCCCAACCTGTCCTGAACCGGGACAGGAAGTGCGCAAGCCGCGCCAAGTCTTAAGTTCCATTAATATACCGGCCGCATCGCGCATCAGGCATGGCTTTTGCGATGTTGCGCCTGTTCATCGCATTTTGTTTCTGGATCAAACATGAATACTGCACCACACAGGCTCAAGCGCCTTTTGCACCTCTTGCCGGCGGGCATGGTGCTGGCGCTGTTGGCCTCACCCTTGCACGCCGCCTCGCTCACCCTGGATCAGGCGCTCTCGCTGGCGAAACAGAACAGTCCCCTGCTGCAAGCTGCCAAAGCCGGCCTGGAGGCCAGCCAGGCGGCGGCGCGAACAGCCAGCGCCTACCCCAATCCGGAGCTGGAAATCATGGGCGGACAAATTCGCCCGCGCCAAAGTCAAAACGGCGCGGAAACCACCCGCATCGACACCGCCACGCTGTCGCAGCCGCTGGAACTGCCCAATGTGCGTGCCGCGCGCAAACAAGTAGCAGCCGCCGGCATAGGCATCGGCCAGTCGCAATACGATCAGACCCGGCTCAACCTGATCAGCCAGATCAGGCTGGCTTTCTTTGACGCCGTCCGCTGGGAAGAAGCCAGCCGGGTCATCGGCGAGAACCGCGAACTGCTGCAGCAGATGCGTGACCGGGTAAAACTCAAGGTCAACGTGGGCGAAGCGCCGCGCTATGAATTGATCAAGGCGGAAGCCGAAACCCTGGCCGCCAATAACGCCCTGAAAAATGCCGAACTGCGCACCCGCCAGGCCAAAACCCTGCTGCGCAGCCTGATCGGCGCCCCCTTGCCGGACACGCTGCAACTGGAGCATCGCGAAACCACGCCCACGCAGCCGCCGTCGCTGGCGGAGCTGCAGCAGGAGCTGCTGCAAAACCATCCACAGCTGCATCTGGCCCAGGCACAAACCGAACAGGCCCTGGCCCGCGTGGATTACGAACGCAGCCAGCGCCTGCCGCAACCCACCCTCAAGCTGAACCAGGAACGCACCCGCGACAGCAACCAGTGGATGGTCGGCATCGCTCTGCCCTTGCCCTTGTGGAATCAGCGTTCCGGCCCCATCGGCGAGGCAGTGGCCGGCTTGCACCAGACCGAGGCCCAGGCGCAGCAGACCCGCCTGACACTAACGGCCGAACTGGAACAGGCCTACAGCCGTTATGAAATCGCTTCCAGCCAGGTAAAAACCTTCGAAACCGGTCTGCTGCAGGAAGCCGAGGCCGCCATGAAGGTGGCCGAGGCCGCCTACCGCTACGGCGAGCGCAGCATCCTGGACTACATCGACGCCCAGCGCGTGCTGCGCTCGACCCAGCTGGAATTTCTCAATGCCCGTTATGAACTGCAAGCCGCACTGGTAGAACTCGAACGCCTGCGCGCCATCCCTGCCGGAGACCCATCATGAAGTATGCATCGCCTTTATTGCTCAGCCTCGTTCTTGCCGCCGCCCTGACTGCCTGCGGCCACAAGGAGACGCCGCCTGCTGCGGGAGCGCAAACCGACCCCAATCTGGTCGCGGTGCAGCCCGATTTTCTCAAACGCCTGAAAATTGCTCCGGCCGGTGAAGGCAGCGCCGTCGACACACTGCGCGTGCCGGCGCGCGTGAGCGCCGACGAACGCCATATTGCCCGTATCGGCGCCGCCGTGACCGGACGCGTCGCGCAGATCCACGCCGGGCTGGGGCAGAAGGTCAAGGCCGGCGAGGTGCTGGCAACCCTGCACAGCACCGAACTGTCAGCCGCGCAGCTGGCATACCTGAAAGCGCTGTCGCAGGAAAACCTGCAACGCCGCGCGGTCGAACGGGCCAAACTGCTGTTCGCTTCGGATGTCATCAGCGCCGCCGAACTGCAGCGGCGCGAAAGCGAACTGGCGCAAGCCCAGGCCGAACTGCAGGCCTCGCACGACCAGCTCAGCATTCTGGGCATGACCGAGAGCACCATCCGCACATTGTCGGCCAACGGCAATGTGCGCTCGCTGTCCGACGTGAGCGCCACAATCGACGGCCAGGTCATCGAACGCAAGATCACCCAGGGCCAGGTGGTGCAGCCGGCTGACGCCCTGTTCACCGTAGCCGACCTGTCGCATGTCTGGGTCGTGGCGGAAGTGCCTGAACAACAAGCCGATCTGGTTACCGTGGGCGAGGAGACCGAAGCGGAAATCGCCGCGCTGGGCGACCGTCGCATCGCCGGTCAGCTGATTTTCGTGGCCGACACGGTCAACCCGTCCACCCGGACGGTGACGGTACGCATGGACGTGCCCAACCCGGACCACAGCATCAAGCCGGGAATGCTGGCCACCGTGCTGATCAAGAGCAAGCCGCGCCGCCAGCTGGTCATTCCTTCTGCCGCCATCGTGCGTGACGAGAACCGGGACTACGTTTTCGTCCAGAAGGATGCGCAGCGTTTCGTGCTGCGCAAAGTCACCCTGGGTGAAGAGAACAACGGCACCGTCCCGGTAGTTGAAGGTATCAAGAAAGGCGAAAACATCGTGATCGACGGCGCCTTCCACCTCAACAACGAGCGCCGCCGCAAAGAACTGGAGGGCTAATGTTAGAAGCCATCATTCGCGGGGCGCTCAAACAGCGCCTCATTATCGTGGTTCTGGCAGCCTGCGCGCTGTTCTTCGGCCTGCATGCCGCGCAGAACCTGTCGGTTGACGCCTTCCCCGACGTCACCAACGTGCAGGTGCAGATCGCCACCGAAGCCAAGGGCCGCTCGCCCGAGGAAGTCGAGCGCTTTGTCACCGTACCGCTGGAAATGGCCATGACCGGCCTGCCGGGACTGGAAGAGATGCGCTCGCTCAACAAGCCGGGGCTGTCGCTGATCACGCTGGTCTTCACCGATGCCACCGACGTGTATTTCTCCCGCCAGCTGGTCATGGAACGCCTGATCGAGGTCGGCGGCCGCATGCCGCAAGGCGTGACGCCGGTGCTGGGACCGGTATCCACCGGTCTGGGCGAGGTGTACCAGTACACGCTGGAAAAGCCGGATGACGGCGACAAGGCACTGAGCGAAGACGAGCTGACCCGCCGCCGCATCGCCCAGGACTGGGTGGTGCGCCCGCTGCTGCGCGGCATTCCCGGCGTAGCCGAGATCAACTCGCAGGGCGGCTTCGCCAAACAGTACCAGGTGCTGGCCAACCCCGACCGCATGGCGCACTACCATGTGACGCTGCAGGACGTGTACAAGGCATTGGCGCTCAATAACGCCAACTCCGGCGGCGGTATTCTGCCGCACTATTCGGAACAGTACCTGATCCGCGGGGTCGGCCTGATCAAGAACCTGGACGACATCCGCAGTATCGTGCTGAAGGAACAGGACGGCGTGCCGGTGCTGATCCGCGACGTGGCCGAAGTGACCATCGGCCATGAAGTGCGGCAGGGCGCGGTGGTGAAAAACGGCGTGACCGAATCGGTCGGCGGCGTGGTCATGATGATGCGCGGCGGCAACGCCAAGGAAGTGGTCTCGCGCATCAAGCAGCGCGTGGCCGAAATCAACAGCAAGGGCATGCTGCCGGACGGTCTGCAGATTGTGCCCTACTACGACCGCAGCGAACTGGTTGACGCCGCCCTGCACACCGTCACCAAGGTGCTGATCGAAGGCGTGATCCTGGTGATCGTGGTGCTGTTCCTGTTCCTCGGCGATGTGCGCTCGTCCATCATCGTGGTCAGCACGCTGGTGCTCACGCCGCTGCTCACCTTCTTCGCCATGAACCAGATCGGCCTGTCGGCCAACCTCATGTCGCTGGGCGGGCTGGCCATCGCCATCGGCCTGATGGTGGACGGCTCGGTGGTGGTGGTGGAAAACGCCTTCAAGCAGCTGGCGCACAACAAGGGCCGCAGCCTGAGCCGTGTGCGCGTGGTGATGGAAGCGGCGGCGGAAGTGGGTACGCCGGTGGTGTTCGGCGTTTCCATCATCATTCTGGTATTCCTGCCATTGATGACGCTGGAGGGCATGGAAGGCAAAATGTTTGCGCCATTGGCCTTCACCATTGCCATTGCCCTGGCGATTTCGCTGCTCCTGTCGCTCACGCTGACGCCGGTGCTCACCTCTTATCTGCTGCAAGGCAAGGAAGAGCATGACACCCGTCTGGTGGCCGCCCTCAAGCGGCCGTACGTGAAACTGCTGGATGCCGCGCTGCGCAACCCGCGCAAGACGGTGATCGCCGGCGTCGGAACGTTTGTCGGTGCGGTACTGCTGCTGCCCTTCCTGGGCACGGCGTTCATTCCGGAAATGAAGGAAGGCTCGATCGTACCGGGTATCAACCGTGTCCCCAACATCTCGCTGGATGAATCCATCAAGATGGAGCAGGAAGGCATGCGGCTGGTGATGCAGGTGCCCGGCGTGAAATCCGCCGTGTCCGGCGTGGGCCGCGGCGAAAGCCCGGCCGACCCGCAGGGGCAGAACGAGTCCACGCCGATTGTCAGCCTGAAACCGCGCGACGCGTGGCCCAAGGGCTGGACGCAGGACGACATCGCCGAAGCCATTCGCGCCAAACTGCAGCAATTGCCCGGCGTGCAGGTCGTCATGGCCCAGCCGATTTCCGACCGGGTGGACGAGATGGTCACCGGCGTGCGGTCCGACGTCGCCATCAAGGTATTCGGCGATGACCTTGAAGAACTCAAGCGCAAGGCCGACGAAATCGCCAAAGTGGCCAGCACCATCCGGGGTGCGCAGGATCTGCGGGTAGAGCGCGTCACCGGCCAGCAGTACCTGACCATTGAGATCGACCGCCAGGCCATTGCCCGCTACGGCCTGAACGCCTCCGACATTCACGACGTGATCGAGGCGGCCATTGGCGGCAAGGAGGCCACCGACATCTACGAGGGCGAGCGCCGCTTCAGCGCCACGGTGCGCCTGCCGGAAGCCTTCCGTAACGACATCGGCACCATCCGGAAACTCCTGGTCACCTCGCCCAACGGCGCCCAGGTGGCGCTGCAGGATCTGGCCCGCATCGAGCTGACCGATGGTCCGGCGCAGATCAGCCGCGAACTGGGCAAACGCCGCATCGTGGTCGGCATCAACGTCAAGGATCGCGATCTGGGCGGCTTTGTGGCCGAGCTGCAAAAGGCGGTCGAACAGAAGATCAAACTCAAGGAAGGTTACTATCTCGAGTGGGGCGGCCAGTTCCAGAACATGGAACGGGCCATGGGGCACCTGATGATTATCGTACCGATCACCATCGCGGCGATTTTCTTCCTGCTGTTTCTGCTGTTCAACTCGCTGCGCTATGCCAGCCTGATCATTCTGGTACTGCCCTTCGCCTCCATCGGCGGGGTCATTGGCCTTTTTCTCACCGGCGAATACCTGTCGGTGCCCGCCTCGGTCGGCTTTATCGCCCTGTGGGGGATTGCGGTGCTCAACGGCGTGGTGCTGGTATCCTATATCCGCAGCCTGCGGGATGACGGCATGAGCCAGGACGAAGCCGTCCGGCAGGGCTGCCACGAGCGTTTCCGGCCGGTGCTGATGACCGCCACCGTCGCGCTGCTGGGTCTGATCCCGATGCTGTTCGCCACCGGCCCGGGCTCGGAAGTGCAACGCCCGCTCGCCATTGTGGTGATTGGCGGCCTGGTCACATCCACGTTGCTCACGCTGATCGTGTTGCCGACCCTGTATAAATGGTTCGAAGAAAAGCACTACGAAGCTTAAGGAGGTCTCATGAAAGAAATCAAAGCAGTGATTCAGCCGAACCGGCTCACCCGGCTACGCGATGCCTTCCGGGAAGTGCAGAACTTCCCCGGCATGACCATCATCAAAGTGCAAGGCTGCCGCCAGCACAGCGGCGTGGAACGACATGACTCGATCAAGGAAGAGCTGACGGATTTTTCCGACAAGATCAGGCTGGAAATTCTGGCGGAAGACCACCAGGTCGATGAAATCGTCCGCGTTATCCATGCCGCCACCCACACCGGCCAGGCCGGCGATGGGCTGGTGTGGGTGACCGACGTGCTGGAATTGAAGCGCCTGTGTCACCCCGCCGCGGACAATTGAGCGATGATACCCGCCGGTTAAGTCTGGGTTAATTCTCGCCGTGCAACACTTGTTTTTGCACCAGAACAGGGTCAAAAATTTGCGATGCACGGCAATCACAATTTCACGCACCGCCTTGCCGCCACCAGTGGCGGCATCGCTCTTTATGGCGCCACCCGCGTGCAGGCCGAGCAGGCCCACGAAGCCATGCTTGCCTACCTGGACAGCCTCGGGCTGGCCGATCTTGTCCAAGCGGAATCCCTCGCCTCTGCAAGCCGCAACGGCACCCGCTATTGCCTGACGACACGCTACGCCGGCTGGTGCGCCCCCGGCTATGACACGCTGCAATTACGCCGTCAGCTCGATCTTAACCCGCACAACGACCCGCAAGACCGGCAAAGGGAAATCATGCTCAGCCTGCTGCTGGGTCCGCTGCCGTTCGAGTTTCCCAGTCATGCCGAACTGATGTCGGCCGTGCGCATGCGCCAGCGTATTGTCGAAGCCGGTTACAAAACGGCCATGAACTTCAAGACGGAAGAAGCCGACCGGCCTGAAGAATACTGGCGTTATGACGAGGACACCGGCTTCACCCTGAAACCGGGCACATCCCTTATTACCGCGCTGCAAATGGCCACTCAGCCGGCGCACTCCGGCCGGCTGTACGCCTTCTCCTGCTACCGCGCCACCGAATACGTCATCCTGCTGGGCATCGCGCAGGAGCTGGCGCACTGCAACCCGGCCCTGCTGGAGCGGCTGCAGCGGCAGTGGGAAACCCGCGCCATCATGTCGGCCAAGTTTCACGACAGCTTCCTGCGCGAATACGGCTCGATGGAACAGCCCTTGCCGCCCTGTTATTACGTGCCCGGCGACCGGCTGTGGTTCCGCAACCCCGACGCACTGTCGTCAGACGTGACCGGCTATGAGGGATCGTGGGTGGTGTATCTGGGCAACGGCGAATTCACCCGCTTCTGGCGGCAAGGCAAACCCTACTCACTGGCGGAAAAATGTATCGAGCTGTACCACTGGCGGCACGGCGTTTACCGCGACGGCGGCGGCACCTTGCGCATGAACGAAGACACCGTGGCCGAACTCACCCGGCGCGATCTGAACGACCCGCTGGCAACCGAATTGATTCTGCAACGCATGATGCGTTACCGCGACCCGTCCGGCACCTACCGCCAGGGCGGCTGCATCGACACTACCCGCGAACAGCCCCGCTGGATCCATCCGGAAACCAGCGACCTGCTGCTGCCGCAATAAATAAAACGCGGCGCCCGGCCGAATGCCGCGGGTCGGGTCGCTACTGTATTTGTGTATTTGCCGCTCGCGCTCAGTTATGCGCAGGCGGCACGTGCTCGGCGCAAAAACGCGCCACTTGCGTCAGCACCTGTTGCACCACATGGTTTGCCGCGACCACGCCCCCATAGGGATCCTCGCTGGCAGCCGCTTCGGCAGCATCGAATTCGCGCGTTGCCAGCACTTTGCCCGCCTTCACATCAACCAGCTGGGCGCGCAAGGTAAAGCGCACCCGGCTCGGCTGCGTCAGAAATTCCTGCTGCAGCCGAACAACCTCCGTCTCCAGCCGCAAATCGCCCCGCATGCGGCTGGGCCCCTGGATAACCGTGGCGAACCCGCCCTCGCTCTCCAATGCCTTGACCAATAACGGTGTAAGCATCTTGCCCGGCGTATCCACCCACTTGTTGCGGGCGAAATACTCCAGTTTGTGCGGTGTTTTCACATACCCCATCCTCGCCGTGGCAAATCCGGCCGCCTCCCGCGGGCTGGCCACCAGCACTGTGGCGGCATGCGATGCGGCTGTAGCCGGTGGCGCAAAAACCGCCTCCAGCATGTAACTGTTCACCGCTTCGCCGCGTTGCGGCAGGGAACCGCAACCGCCCAGCCCCAGCAGCAACAGCAGTGCCGCCGCAATTCGTACCCTTGTTCTCATTCCATCACTCCCCCGGACCACTCGGTGCCGGCTGCCTGCCAAACAGCAAGGCGTTCGGATTACGCGACAGCTCCTCGCTCAAGCCCTGCACTTCCCCCAGTGTTTGCGTCAGCTGCGGCAACACTTCCTCGTTCAACCGATTCACGCTGTCATCCGCCTTGTCCATCGTGCGGTTGACTGCCGCCGACGAGCGCGAAACATCCTTGCCCATCTGCCCCAGCGCCTGCGCGCTTGCCTGCATCTGCCCGATCAGTTCGTGCAGCTGTGCGCTCGCCTGCGCCGTGTTTTCCGTCGTGCGCGCCATGGCGCGCAAACTGGTTTCGATATCCGCCTTGTGCGCCACCAGGGTATCCGACAGGATGGCCATGTCAGCCAGCGTTTTCTTCAGCGCTTTGCGATTATCCGCATCCATGACATCCTCCAGGCTGTTGGACACCCGGTTAAGCGTGGTCAAGAGGTCCGTAACGGCCGTATCCAGCCGCACCAGCAAAGACGGTTTGGTTTTGATAACCGGATAGGCATCGCCGTTTTCCGCCTGCAGGGCAGGCGCATTGCGCGTGCCGCCCTCCAGTTCGATATACGCCACGCCGGTCAACCCCTGCACCCGCAGCACGGCCACCGTATCCACTTTAATCGGCGTGCCGCGTTCGATTTGCAGCTCCAGCCGCACCCGTTCGCCATGATCCAGCGACAGACCCTTCACCCGCCCCACCTCCACGCCGCGATACTTGACCGGCGCTTCGTAATTGAGACCGGACACGGATTCGCTCATGTAAACCAGATAGGTGTCGTACACCTTGCGATTGAAACCGCCCGCGCTCAGCCACAATACGGCGGCCACCAACGACGTGCCGAGCAGCAGCACGAAGAGCCCGACCCAGGTGTAACTTACTTTTGATTCCATTGCTGTTCCCACGCCGCCCGCCCACGGGGGCCATAAAAATATTCGCGCACCAGCGGGTGCTCGGACTGCGACAGTTCATCCATCGTGCCGAGCCCCAGCACGCGGTTTTCCCCCAGCACCGCCACGCGGTCGGCCGCGCGCCAGAGCAGGTCCAGGTCGTGCGTCACCATCAGGATGGTCAGCCCGAGCGACTCCCGCAGGCCGATCACCAGCTCATCGAAACCGCTGGCGCTCAAAGGATCGAGACCGGCGGTGGGTTCGTCCAGAAAAACCAGTTCCGGATCCAGCACCAGCGCCCGCGCCAAGGCGGCGCGCTTGCGCATGCCGCCGGACAGTTCGTTGGGATATTTGCTCGCGGCATCGGGCGACAGTCCCGCCAGCTGGACCTTGAGCATCGCCAGTTCGTCGATCAGACGCTCATCCAGCCTGGCATGCTCGCGCAGAGGCAAGCCGACATTTTCCAGCACCGTCAGCGAGCTGAACAATGCCCCCCGCTCGAACATCACGCCCCAGCGGCGCCGCAAGGCGAGCGCCGCCTCGTCATCCAGGCCCACCACTTCTTCGCCGAACACCCTGATCGACCCCGACTGGGGCGCCTGCAGGGCAATCATTTCGCGCAGCAGGGTGGACTTGCCGCAGCCGCTGCTGCCCGCCAGAGCGAATATTTCCCCTTGCCGCACGCTCAGGCTCACATGATCGTGCACCACCTTGTCGCCAAAGCGGGTGCAGATATCCTTCACCTCGACCACGGTCGGACCGGCGCTCATATTTTCAACCGGCTGAACACAATTGAGAAGAGGGCATCGACCAGAATCACCAGGAAAATAGCCTGCACGACGGATACGGTGGTTTGCCGCCCCACGCTGTCGGCGCTGCCTTCCACCCGGAATCCCTGGAAGCAGCCCACCAGCGCCACAATCATGGAGAATACCAAAGCCTTGCCGATACCCACCAGAAAAGACGACAACGAGACTGCCCGGTCGAAGCGATCGAGAAAATCATGGAAGTTGATCCCCAGCTGCACCTTTGCCAGCATCATGCCGCCCAACACCCCCAGAATATCGGCATACACCGTCAGCAAGGGCAGGGCAATCGCCAGGGCAAACAGCTTGGGCAACACCAGCAAATCCATCGGCGCGATGCCGATGGTACGCATGGCGTCGATCTCCTCGGTCACCTTCATGGTGCCGATCTGCGCCGTAAAGGCCGAACCGGAGCGCCCGGCGACAATAATGGCTGTCAGCAGCGGCCCCATTTCACGCAGCATGGACAAACCGACCAGGTCGGCGACAAAGATATTGGCGCCGTACCGCACCAACTGGTCGGCCCCCTGATACGACACCACCACGCCCATCAAAAACGACAGCAAGCCGACAATGGGCAATGCCTCGAAACCGGTCAGCTGAATGTTGTGCAGCAACGGCAGGAAGCGCGCGCGCGACGGCTGACGCAGCAGGCGAAGAAACGCCTGCGCCGTTTCGCCGGTGAACGCCAGCATGGCGACCACCTGCTCCAGATGCCCGACAAAATTGCGGCCCATGTGTTCCAGCCACGGTATCGGCCGGGCTTTCGCCACCGCCGCATCCTTCGACCTGACCATGGCGAACAGCGCCGCGAACTCGGGCCTGAGTCCGGACAGCTCGACTGGGCGGCCGGCCGCTTCCAGGTCGCGCAGCGCGCGCGCCAGCACCCAGGCGCCGGCCGTGTCCAGCCCTGTCAGCTCGCCCGCCTCGATGCGCACAGCGCCCGGCGGCCAGGCGAAACCGGCCACCGCGCGCTGCAGTTCTGCGGCATTGGATAACACCCAGGCGCCGTTCAGCGCAACAGCGCAATGACTGGAACCGGCAACGGAAGAATGAATGAAGGGCAATGGCATAACAGGATTGTGGGCAGATAATGCCCGAAGATCAAGGGCGATCCGCTTGCAGGTCTCCGCCCGCACAGCCCGCTAATAGAAAAACTCAAATGAAAATGCGATTGCGCCGAACACCATCAGCAACAGCCCCAGCATGAAGGCGTTATCGGCCCAGTTCTCCAGCGGGGCGGCCCGGCGCACGGAACGGATCGACAAATAGGACAGAAAGGTGCTGCCCAGGAACAACACGCTGTCCGCGGCCAGGATCTTGTCGATCACGTGTCCGACCGAGCCCGTATGCAGCACCTTGATAATGCTGATGACCGTCATGCACACGCCGACCATGGTGGCCGAAGTCGGCATGATGTGGCTCGGCAGATTGCGCACCGTGGCGTTCGCTACACTTTGTTCTTCTTGCATAGTCCAATACCTGTCACATTGGCGTGCTAGTTTTGTCGTTGCCGGCAGCTTAATGCCTGCCGGCGTACTACTGCATAAGACGCTCGGGCCAAAGGGCGGGTTCCAGCATCGCGGCAGGAAAAGCGTTACAAGTTATAATCGGAACCCTTGAAATTTACCCCCCTCGCCACTATTATTAGCACTCGTCGGCAATGAGTGCTAATAACTGCCGGCACCGAAATTTGTTTTGCCTGCCCAGACGGGCAGATAAAACGCTTCAATACGGTAAATTAGTTAAATCAGGAGAACTTACGATGAAAATTCGTCCCTTGCATGACCGCGTAATCGTTAAACGCATGGAAGCCGAAGAAAAAACCGCTTCCGGCATCGTGCTGGCCGCTACCGCCACCGAAAAGCCGGACCAGGGTGAAGTCATCGCTGTGGGCCCGGGCAAGAAAGACGACAGCGGCAAGACCATCGCCATGGACGTTAAAGTCGGCGACCGCGTGCTGTTCGGCAAATATGCCGGCCAGGCCGTTAAAGTAGACGGCGAAGAAGTGCTGGTCATGCGCGAAGAAGACATCATGGGTGTTGTGGAAGCCTAAGTCGCCTCCCACCTGAACTGATTACTATTAGGAGTTAGAAATGCCTGCAAAAGACGTAAAATTCGGTGATTCCGCCCGTTCCAAAATGGTTGCCGGTGTTAACACCCTGGCCAACGCCGTTAAAGTCACCCTGGGCCCGAAAGGCCGCAACGTGGTGCTGGACCGCTCCTTCGGCGCCCCCACCATCACCAAGGACGGCGTATCCGTTGCCAAGGAAATCGAACTGAAAGACAAGTTCGAAAACATGGGCGCGCAAATGGTCAAGGAAGTGGCTTCCAAGACCTCCGACGTGGCCGGTGACGGCACCACCACCGCGACCGTTCTGGCGCAATCCATCCTGAACGAAGGCATGAAGTTCGTTGCCGCCGGCATGAACCCGATGGACCTGAAGCGCGGTATCGACAAAGCCGTTGTTGCTGCCATCGAAGAACTGAAGAAAATCTCCAAGCCTTGCACCACCACCAAGGAAATCGCTCAGGTTGGCTCCATTTCCGCCAACTCCGACACCTCCATCGGTGAAATCATCGCTACCGCGATGGAAAAAGTGGGCAAGGAAGGCGTGATTACCGTTGAAGACGGTTCCGGCCTGGAAAACGAACTGGACGTAGTAGAAGGCATGCAGTTCGACCGCGGCTACCTGTCCCCCTACTTCGTCAACAACACCGACAAGCAAATCGCTGCGCTGGACAACCCGTTCGTTCTGCTGCACGACAAGAAAATCTCCAACATCCGCGACCTGCTGCCGGCCCTGGAACAGGTTGCCAAAGCCGGCCGCCCGCTGCTGATCATCGCCGAAGACATCGAAGGCGAAGCGCTGGCCACCCTGGTGGTGAACAACATCCGCGGCATTCTGAAGACTGTTGCTGTTAAGGCTCCGGGCTTCGGCGACCGTCGCAAGGCCATGCTGGAAGACATCGCCGTACTGACCGGCGGCGTGGTCGTGGCTGAAGAAGTGGGCCTAACCCTGGAAAAAGTGACCCTGAACGAACTGGGCCAAGCCAAGCGCATCGAAGTGGGCAAGGAAAACACCACCATCATCGACGGCGCCGGCGATGCCGCCACCATCGAAGCGCGCGTAAAGCAGATCCGCAAGCAGATCGAAGAAGCCACCAGCGACTACGACCGCGAAAAACTGCAGGAACGCGTGGCCAAGCTGGCCGGCGGTGTTGCAGTGATCAAGGTTGGCGCTGCGACCGAAGTGGAAATGAAAGAGAAGAAAGCCCGCGTGGAAGACGCGCTGCACGCCACCCGCGCTGCCGTTGAAGAAGGTATCGTACCTGGCGGCGGCGTAGCCCTGCTGCGTGCCCGCGCTGCCGTTGCCACCGTTAAAGGCGACAACCACGACCAGGACGCCGGTATCAAGATCGTACTGCGCGCCATGGAAGAACCGCTGCGCCAGATCGTCTCCAACGCCGGCGACGAAGCGTCCGTGATCGTCAACAAGGTTGAAGAAGGCAAAGGCAACTTCGGTTACAACGCCTTCAGCAGCATCTACGGCGATATGGTTGAAATGGGCGTACTGGATCCGACCAAGGTGACCCGTACCGCACTGCAAAACGCCGCCTCCGTGTCCGGTCTGATGCTGACCACCGACTGCATGGTTGCCGAACTGCCGGAAGACAAACCGGCTGCCGGCGGCATGGGCGGCGACATGGGTGGCATGGGCGGCATGGGCATGATGTAATCGCCCGGCACGCTGTAACGCCATGAACAAAACCCCGCTGCGGCGGGGTTTTGTTTTTGCATCGGAACATTTGACCAGAATCGCATAACACCGCTATAATTGCCGACTTCGTTGATTGCTGTTGCAATTACGAGTGTTGGACTTTAGCTCAGTTGGTAAAGACACACCGCGCAGCGGTTTGTTACGGTGCAGGCTAACTTGCGCAGCAAGTTAAGGGCGCAGCCCGGCCGAAACCAAAATCTGCCTATGGCAGAAACGGTGAAGGCTAACGTGAGCACAGCGAACGCTAAGCTTGCGTAAGCAAGCGCTGTAACAAAAATCCGCGTTTCAGCGGAAAAACCGAGCGAACGCTCACACATTTGGCCAGTTAGCTCAGTTGGTAGAGCAGCGGATTGAAAATCCGCGTGTCCGTGGTTCGATTCCGCGACTGGCCACCAATATTCCAAAAACCAACCGCTATCGGTTGGTTTTTTTTCGCCTATTGTTGATTCATGCGCCAAACTGAGCCAGGTTTCACGTTTAAAATTGAGCCACCCAATTTTGATGCGTTAGCCTACGTTTCTGTGGATAAGTCTAATCCATTTTCTACCTCGCGCCCTCCTTTCGTTGATTGAGATTTTGTTGTTTTGCTCGATGTAGTTGGTTTTGCAGTCGAGTTCTTGAAGCGCCAGCTCTGATTGCCTGTTTCCACGATGTGGCAATGATAGGTCAGCCGATCCAGTAAGGCCGTGTTCATCTTTGCATCACCGAACACACTGGTCCATTCCGAGAACGTCAGGTTGGTCGTAATGACCACGCTCGTGCGTTCATAGAGTTTGGACAGCAAGTGGAACAGCAAGGCGCCACCGCTCTGGGTGAACGGCAGATAGCCCAGCTCATCGAGAATCACCAGGTCCACATACATCAGGCGGTGTGTCATCTGACCGGCCTTTCCCTGGGCCTTCTCCTGTTCCAGTGCATTAACCAGCTCCACCGTGAAGAAGAAGCGTACCCGTTTGCCATGCACACGGATCGCCTCGATTCCGAGGCTGGTAGCCAGATGGGTCTTGCCCGTTCCCGGCCCTCCCACGAACACAACGTTGTTGGCTGTGTCCAGGAATGCCATCTGATGCAGCTGCCGTATGAGCGGCTCATCGAGCTTTCCTTGGGTAAAGTCGAATCCGGTCAGATCGCGATAGCAGGGGAAACGAGCGGCACGCATCTGGTACGCCATGGAACGGACCTCCCGTTGTGCGCTCTCTGCCTTGAGAAGCTGATGCAGCATGGTTTCATGGTCCAGAGATTTCATGCGTGCCGTACCCAACACTTCCGGCCAGGCACTGGCCATGCCGTGCAGACTCAATTGCCGCAGAGCGCACGATGTCATTGGGCATGATCGACCTCCTGTGACGCTTCCTGGCTGGCCCGGAGCCAGTCATATCGCTGTACATTGGCCTGTGGTGGCTCGGTCAGGGTCAGTGCCGTATGCGCGGATTCAATACCGGGCCGTTGTTCCTTCAGGCGCAACAGCACATTGAGAACATGTTCTGCACTCACTCGGCCCGCCTGCAATGCCAGCTCCACCGCAACTTGCACCGCCTCCAGCCCGTGCAGGGTGACTGCACTGAGCACTTGCGCCATGGCGCGGTCACCGCCAGGATGTTTCAGCAGTTGCCGTTGCAGTTCCTGCAATGGCTCGGGCATGCTCTTGAAGGGTGCGCCGTTTCTGAGGGCACCAGGTTTGCGCTCGATCAGGCTGATGTAGTGGGTCCAGTCATAACAGGTCTGGTCGCGTTCGAAGCGGCGCGCCAGCCTGACACTGCTGCCATCCGGCCCCACGGCCAGCAGATGGTCGGGGTATGCGCGCAAGCTGACCACGCTGTTGACCCACTCGCACGGCACGCTGTAGCGGTTGCGCTGGTAGTGGATCAGTGCCGTGGCGGATACCCGGAGCGGTTGTTCCAAATAGCCATCAAACGCGCTCGGGCAAGGCATGAGATGGGCTTGTTCATCCTGCAGCAGGTCGGCGACGGTCAGCTCACGCCATTCGGGATGTGGGAGTTCGGCCCAGCTCGCACGGCAGGCGCCAACCAGCCACACGTTCAGTTCTTCCAGGTTGCTCCAGCGTCGTTCGCCCGCTTCGCGCCAGATGCTGTGGCGACGGTCCTGCACGTTCTTCTCGACGATGCCTTTCTCCCAGCCAGCAGCCCGGTTGCAGAATCCCGCCTCAAACAGGTAATGG
The DNA here is from genome assembly GCA_021851875.1 of Pseudomonadota bacterium. Classification (GTDB taxonomy): domain Bacteria; phylum Pseudomonadota; class Gammaproteobacteria; order Burkholderiales; family JAJZQI01; genus JAJZQI01. Next base: position 48,799 of record JAJZQI010000004.1, read on the forward strand.
CCTGTCATGGCCTCAAAGCGCGCGTTGATGCTGCGTTGCTTGCCGGTGCCCACCTTGTCCACGGCGGTCTTCATGTTGTCGTAAATACCACGCTTGGGAATGCCGCCTAGAATGGCAAATGCCCGGGCATGGGCGTCAAACAGCATTTCGTGGGATTGGCTGTAATACGCGACCAGCACGAAGGCACGGCTGGCTGCCAGCTTGAGATGGGCGACTTCGAGCCGCCGGCGCAGGCCTGCAACAAAGGCGTATTCGCAACTCCAGTCAAACTGGAACGCTTCGCCCAGTTCAAAGCGCATCGGGACAAAGCCAGTATGCCGTGGCGCATTGGCCTGCTCATCGCGCCAGCGCTTGCAGAATTCGTAGACCGGCCCACGACTGCCACCATACCCCATGGCCCGAATCGCCTGAAACATCGCCTTGATGTCGCGTCGTTCCTGCTTGGGACGATGGCTATCCGCCTTCATCCAGTTTGTCAGCTGGTCCTTGTACGGATCCAGAATGCTGGCCATCGCGGCCCGCTTGTGATAGCCCGGCTCAACCATCTCCTCCTGCGCCAGCCATTTGGATACGGTGTTTCTGGATAAACCAAGGCGCCGTGCCGCCTCTCGCTGGCTCATCCCATCCCGCCGAACCAGCCGTCGTAATTTGCTTAATGTTCCCACGTCGATCACTCCTGTACCCCTGCTTAAAAAATAAGCAGGATATGTGAATAACGTGGCTCAAATTTCGACGTGAATCTCCGCTAAAACGGCTCAGGTTTCAGAATGAATCAACACTCCGGCGCCAGGTGGGCATATCGCTCCACCATCGCCCCGGTGCGCCACCCGCCCAATCGTTGCAGCTCATGGGTCGGGGTGCCTGCCTGTCATTGCCAGGTCGCCCAGGTGTGCCGAAGATCGTGCCAGCGGAAAAGTCGATGATGCGCACGCAAACCTTGCCAGCGTGCTTGCCAAGGCGACGTGTTAAAAGTCGAGGGTGACGGTAATGGTGTCCGTGTAGGCGCCTGCGCCCACGTTCTGCTGAGCTGGCACACGCCCGTAGACGGTGTGGTCGATGGCGCCCGGCAGGGCGAACGCGCCGCTGACTGTCGCGGTGCCGCCGCTGCCGTCGCCCCAGACAACGCTGCGCAGCGCGTCGGCGTAGAGGTTGTAGGCAAGCGTATAGGCTCCCCCGTCAAGTCGGCGGGGCGAGTACGACCCGGCCCCGCCGGAGGTTAACAGCAGCGTGTAGCCCAAGGTGGCCGCGTCGCAGCTCACGCGGAGCGTTCCGGCCGTGTCTGTCGGTGCGACGTAGAGCGGGGAGTAGGTGCCAAAGGCAACGGGGGTCGAATTCACACTGCACGCAGCGTGGGTAAGCCCTGGGGCGAGGAGCAACGTCCCCATCAACATCTCGTGGATTCTCATGGCCGTGCCTCCCTGCAGGGCACCGCCCCCAGATGGGGCAACGGGTCGCGTGTTTCCGGAACCTGCAGCGCAAAGACGCAGTGCCGGCCATTCCACTCGGCTCGCCCATGCTGGCTTGCGCCGAGTCCGGTGAGATAGACTTCCCCGTCCAGGCCCAGCGGGAAGCGTTCCGCTAGGTCGTCGAGCTGCACCTGCGCACCGGGTGGCGGGTTCTTGCCGTCTTCCAGGACGAGATGCAGCAGCGCGCCGCGCGCCGGGCGCACCGGAAAGGACACCAGCAGGCCGCTGCGGTAATACGGCACGGCTTCGTGCTCCATCGCCCCGATCTCGGCATCGAGCGGCAAGTCGGCCTGCTCGATGCGCAGCAGGTTGCGGTCGTAGGCGCGCAGCCGCGGCACCAGGGCGTGTCCCTGCGCATCCGTGCGTGCCACGGGCTGATTGTCCGCATACACCTGTACGCCGGCGTATTCGCCCACGCGCACCAGCGCAAAGCTGTCGCTGATGCGCCGCGTGAGAAACACGCTATCGTCGAGCCATGCGAGACCGCCCGCCGCGCCCAGGCGATACGCCATGTCGCCCCGGCTGCTCGCCGCCTCGGCGGTGTAGGTCCCAATCGCGCCTTGCGCGCTGGCACCAGCTTGTACCAGTTCCCCGGTCCCCGATCGCGCGAGCAGCCGGTAGCCCATGCCTTCGCCGGCCGGCAGGTTGCGCTGCACCTGCACGGTGCCGGAATTGCGGCCCGCCTGGCGCACGGCGCCGGCGCTCGCGCTGGTGCGTCCATCGAGGGGCAGGGTGAAAGTCACCGACAGCGTGTGTTCGGCACGGCGTTCGCCGCTGTCCAGGGTTTCGATGCGGAACGCGGAAAACAGCAGCGAACCGGCCCCCGCCTTCGTCTGATAACTCAGACTGGCAAGACGTACGTCCGGTCGGTCGCGGTGTTCCTGTTCGACATAGCCCAGGCCCAGGGTGCCGGCGCCGGCGATGGGAAAGCCGGCGCGCGCCTCGCTGATTCTGGCCGGCGCCCGCTGCCCGGGCGGCAGGCCGAGCTGGACGAAGTCCGCGCTTGACACCTGTGTGCGCAGGTTCATGCTGAAGCTGCGCGACTGGTGCTCGAACTCAACCGACGACAGCGCGCCATTGCCGCGGTCGCTATGGCTGCCCGCGGCCGATAGCGTGAACACGCCGAGCCTGTCCCACAGGAAGGTGACGCTCGCGCCTGCCGTCTGCTGCTCGCGGAGCAGTTCGGCGCTGACCTCGCCCGTGAAGCGTTCGCTCAAGCCGGTGCGGTAGGCCGCGGCCGCGAACGCATGCCCGTAATCGTTGCTCTCGAGGCCGAAGTTGTCGCGCAGGAAACCGGCCTGGTATGCAAAATCCACAAGCCCGGGCCGTAGCAGCCGGGGGCTCGCATAGTAGCGCTCGCTGAGCACCTGCTCGCGTCCCAGGAGATCGCGCACCACCACCCGCAGTTCGCCTTCGCCGGTGATGACCGGGAGATTGGGCAGCGTGAACGGCCCGGGCGGCAGTGTTTCGCGCCCGCGCAGGGCATCGTTGATGAAGAGATCGACGGTGGACGGCAGCGCCGACTCCCCCGACAGGGCGGGCAGGGGAAAGGCGACGAAGCCCGGCCGCACGGCAAAATTGGTGGCCCACTGCACGCCGCCGAAACGCACCGGCAGGCTCCATGCGCCGGTGCGCGATACGGCATCACCCGCGCGGAAACTGGCGAGTGCGTCGGGCGCATCGCGCGTCCAGGTGGTTTCCAGGCGAATCAGGTGCGCCCGCTCCCCGAGGTCGCGCGCCAGCGCGGTGGCCGTGCCCACCCCGGCGCCGTTGAACGCGCCCAATTCGATGAGCCCGTCGAGACGCGTTTGTCCCAGGACCCGTTGGGCGACAAAGTCGTAATTGAGAAATGCGCCTGGCGGCGACAAGGCGGGCGCGGGCAGGGCGGGGCGGGCAAAACGGCTCGTCGGCGCAAACAGCGCGGCGGGAGCCTGGATCGCGAGCGTTTGCGCGCCAGCATCCAGCTCGCTGGCGATGCCGGGCAGGGCGTCAAGCGCGTAATACGCCTCCCCGTCATGCCACAGCGGATCGGCCTGCGGCAACCCGAGGCGCCAGTGCTCGAAATCACCGCGCCGCGCGAACAGGCGGCCGTCCGCACGCAGCAGCAGCGTCACTTCCGGGTCCTGGCGGTTGACGCTGACCGCGAGCCACAACGCTTCGGGGGGCGCCGTTTGTGCCGCCGCATCCGGCTCCGCGGCACGGGCTTGCGCAACGCCACCGAATAAGGCGAGGCCGGCCAGGAAGACAACACGCTTATTCCAGCACCACATCGGCATTCACCTCGCCTGCGGTGGTCTTCGCGCGCACGCGCAATGGCGCGCCCGCGGCCGGCACGGGCGAAACAGCGAACCGCCACCGCCACGACTGGCCGGCAAGCACGTAGGCCGCGGTCGCCTTGGCAACCGTCCGCGAACCGGAAAGAAACGTCAGCTCCAGGATTCTTGCGTGCGACCGGCCCGTGTTTTGCGCATGCAGCACGATCGCATTGCCGTCGCGCTGCGCCCGCCAGTGCAGGCGCGGCGCGGCCGGCGCGTCGGGCGGCACGAATACCGGCACGCCGATGCGCAGCGCGATGCGCACGCCCGTGCCGTTTGCCGCCACCGCATCGGGGATTTCCTGGAGGTACAGCCGGTAGGCGAGTTCGCGCTCGGGATCGGCCGCGCGCCGCAGCCCCACGCGCACCGTTTGCACCGCGCCCGGCGCGAGCGTGAAAATGGGCGGCGTCGCGAGCAGTTCGCGGGTCGCCGCATACTGATCGGCGGCGTCGGCCTGCGTCCACGCCATGATTTGCAGATGAAGGCCGGCGGGCTGCGTTCCCGCGTTGCGCACGGTGAGGGCGGCAACGGGTTGCGCGGCGGAAAGCGTGAGGCGGACCGGATTGACCTCAAGCGAGGCCCCGGCCGCGCAAACGCTCCACAGCGCGCAAACGCACCCCATCCAGCCGGCGGTACGGACCGCCCGGCTCGATGGGCGCGGCATCAGAACGTGATCGTGGCGGTGACCGTATCGGCGTAATTGCCGGCCGGTACATTCTGTCCGGCCGGGATTTTGCCGAACACGGTGTGATCGATCGCCAGCCCCGTGCCCAACCCCGTGATCACGTCCACGCCCAGCGTATTGCCCAATACCACGAGGCGGTCGGCCGCTTGGTACAGCGAATAATTCAGCATTTCGGTGCCGCCGACGCGCGTCATTTTGCGGCTTGCGGCGCTTGCGCCTGTTCCTGTGCCGATATCGAGCCCGATGGAATAAGGCACAGCCAGCGTGCAGGTGGCGGTAAGGGTGTTGCTGCCGTTGATGTTGTCCGCGAGCGATGACGGCGTATAGACGCCGAAGTCGTGGTTGGTGGCCGTGATCACGCAGCCGGAGGATACCGTTGCGGTGACCTGGAAGGTGGTGGCGGACGTCGCCGCGTAAGCGCTGGCGGTGGCAAGCAGCAGAATGCCGAATAGAGTGGATCGGGATATGGTTTTCATGTGTCTCTCCTTAGTGTCGTCTCATGCCAGGCTGTCATGGAAAAACTCAGCAGTGTTTCCATGGAGAACAGGATTTGCGACCAGAAACTGCGACCTCTTTTTGCAGCGTCTTTTCACCTGCACGATCAGTTTCGGTGGCCGGAGGAGGAAATACCAGATGTCTTATGGCCCGGTGCCGAACGGCTCCGGAGTCATCGGGCCGGATGGCCCTATCGGCCGGAGGTGGTGCGCACGAAGCGGACGGCCGCCTCGGAACGGCGCGTGACTTGCAGCTTCTGGAAAATGTGGCTGAGATAATTCTTGACGGTCTTGGGCGAAAGATGCATCGCCAGAGCGATTTCCTTGTTGGTCTTGCCCTCCGCCACCAGTTCGAGCACGCGGTGTTCCTGCGCGGAAAGCTCGCCGTTTCCGGCATTGGGGAGCGCGGTCGTCTGCGCGCGCTCCAGAACCCGCCGCTTGCTGGCCGGGTCCAGCACCGATAAGCCGTGCGCCGCCGCCCGGATGGCCTGAACCAGATTTTCACCGCCGATTTCTTTCAGCAAATAGCCGTCGGCATTGGCGAAAACCGTCGCCAGCAGGGCATCTTCGTCCTCGAATGCGGTGAGGAACAAGATATTCGTTTCCGGCTGCGCGGCGTGTATTTCGCGGCAGGCTTCGACGCCGCTGCCGTCGGGCAGGCGAACGTCCATCAGCACTATGTCCGGCGTCAGGCGCGCCGCCGCATCGATCGCTTCTGCAACTGTCGAGGCCTCCCCGGCGATTTCCATGCCGGCGTCGGCGAGCAGCGCCCGCAAGCCGGTGCGCACGATCTCGTGGTCGTCGACCAGCAGCACCCGCAGCGGGCGGTTTTCAGCGGATGTCATCGGTCTGTGCCTCGTTCGGGATGTGCAGGGCGAGGATTGCGCCATGGCCGGGCGAGGACAGAACCTCGAACCGTCCGCCCATCTGTCGGGTGCGGAATTCCATATTGCGCAGTCCGCCGGCATGTTGTCTTGCCGCCACGGGATCGAACCCCACGCCGTCGTCGCTTATTTCGAGCAGGACGCCGGTATCCGTGCCCTGGAGCAACAACCAGGCCTGTCTGGCGCGCGAATGCCGCAAGCTGTTGCTCAAGGCCTCGCGCGCGATATGCAGGACGTGTTCCGCCTGTGACGGGGCAAGCCGCGCAACGGCCCGGGAATCCATCTCGAGGCGGAAGCGCAGTGTTCCCGTTGCACCCATCGTCTCGACCAGGCTGGCAAGCCTGGCGCGCAAATCCTGCCTGCCCGGAATCGGCGGTCCGGAACCCGAAATATAGCCGCGCACGTCGCGGATGACGCCGTTCAGGCCACGGATGGCGTGCGCCAACTGCCTGGTCAAGTACTTCGGGTCGTCGCGCGGCAGCCGCTGGCAGGCTTCCAGTTGCATGCCGATGGCGTAAATGGCCTGAATGATGTTGTCGTGCAGATCCCGCGACAGGCGCTCCCGATCCTCGAAGGCCAGGCGCAGCCTGCGCTTGTTCTCGCGGAGCGCCTGCTCCGCGCGCTTGAGCCCGGTGATGTCCTGAACGATTCCGGCCATGCGCCGCATCTGTCCTGTCTCATCGCGTTGATGTTCGCCGGCCGCCCAGATCCAGCGCACTTCGCCATCGACACGACGGATACGGCATTCGAAACTCCAGTCAGTCTGGGCCTCGGTGGCTTCGCGGAAACGCCGGTCCACCTCGGTGCGATCCTCAGGCAGCACGTGCGCCAGAAACATCTCGTAAGTCCACTGAGGCAGGAGTGAGCCGTAACCGAAGATACGGTCGTGTTCCAGCGTGCGATGCGCGGTGTGGTCCACCAGATCGAGATCCCATCCTCCGGTGTGGCTCATTCGCAGAGAGAAATTCAACCGCGCTTCACTTTGGCAAGCTGCTCGCGCTCGCGATTCTCGAACTCGGCACGCATGCGGTCCGTGATGTCCTGCGTGAAGGATCGGCTGTAGATAAAGCGCCCGTCCTTCTGGTGGACATTGCTCGAAATCAGCACATGCCGCAGCGACCCATCCTTGTGCCGCAGGCGCGCCGCGAAATTCCCGGGAAGCCGTGTCGTACCGAGCCTGTGGAGCATGTCTTCGGCGGTCTTCCGGTCAACGTGGAAATCGACGACGTTGCGGCCGATGTATTCTTGCCTGTCGTAGCCCAGCAAGTCGAGTTCCTGCCGGTTGGCCCACAGGATCTTTCCGTCCTGCGCAATCCAGTGAATACCCACCGGGGCATTCTCGATCAGGTCCGTCAATTCGCGTTCCCGCTCGTGAAGAGCGTCGACAGCTTTTCGGTAGGCCCGTCCGGAATAGACCAGAAACCAGACGGCAAGCAGCGTCATCGCGCGGTTCACCAGACCGAACCGCAGGTCGCTCCCGGGAGACAGAAACAACCCGGCAAGGGTCAGCGCGGAAATCACTGCGGCGATGCCGAACGTCTGGCGCGAGCTTGCCCACGGCATCGCGGCCCACAGGATAGGGAGATACAAAAAGTCGATGGCGAAGCCGAGTGGCGTCATCCAGTCGAGCACGAATACCGCTGCGATCGCCAGCCCAGTGACCCTCGGCGGCAAGCCGGAGCGTGCGAGAATCACCGTTCCGGCAGACGGTATGTCGGTTGCCACGTGGCCTACCTCAAGTTGAGTTGAACCAGCGCTTTACCTGGTCTGGTACAGGTCTCAAGACCTGAGCATGCAACGGGACTGACAGCAGCTTGCTTGGTTGCCCCATCGGCCACCACATATGAGGTGGTCCAGGTCTTTGGGTCGAAGAAAGGTTGGATGGCGATGCGGGCCATGGAGCCCTCCAAATCAGGATATTGATTATATTAATAATATATTGCGAGCTGCAGAGCAAGCCGATGGCATCCAATTCGTTCATCGTCGATCTTGAGGCACTGTGCGGAGCTGCAGGCGAGGCAGTTGCTGCCCTCAAGGTTCTTGCGAACGAGGACAGGCTGCTGCTATGCCGGCTCTCGCACGGTGAGATGTGCGTCAGCGAGCTGGAAGCTGGTTGCCGACCAGCATCAGGTGTGGCACGCGTTTTCGATTACGTTCGGCCTGATCACGAAACAGATGGATCGGTAGCGATGCGGCGTCGGCAATTTCCTTGGCCGCGAGATAGTGGCCTGCATCGACATCAAGCTCCTCCCCGACCTCCACATCGGCGGGCTTGTACTCCCGATTGATGCCGCGCAGGGTCATCAGGTGCTGCGCGCTGCGGCGCTCGAATTCGAGGATGTCGGCTTCGTGGTAACGAACGTGGCGGAACAGCTTGTACCAGACGGGCCCTTCGTTATCGAGCCGCCGCGCCGCAGGGTCTTGAGGCTGACCTGCCAGCGGTCGGCGAGGTACCTTTCGGTCATCACGGGGTAATGCATCTTTTGCTCTCCAAGACAGATGACCCCATGACAACGCTGTTCGCCACTGAAGCCAAGCCTTATGGTGCAATGCCGGCGGCGAACCGTTGCAGACGCTGCCCCTCGGCACGCGCTTGGGCCAGCAACTGATTCCAGTCGTCAGGCGGATGACCGCTTTCCAGCATTTTGCGGAATACCCGGTAGGCGTCGTCACTACTCTCATAGGCGCGCTTGGTGTCATCATCATTGACCCAAGCAAACACGATCACCTTGCTGGGCGCGTGGTAGCGGAAGAACAACCGGTACTGCTGGAAGAATTTGGCTCGAAACCAGTGCTTGTGATCGTCGCCGAGGGTGCCGCCTTGTCTGTACTCCGGACGGGCCGGGTCCTGCGGAATGACATCGAACGCGAGCTTGGTGATCGCCGCCAGGCGCTTGCTGGCGTTCTTCTTCACGTATCCGACTGGGTCCTTTTTCTCGAGGGACTCTACCTGCTGGGCCAGAACTTCAAGCTGGGCCAGGAACAACGGGTGCGCGAAGATCGTCCAGCCGTGAATGACCAGAGGCGTGGGCTTGCCCGCACTCATTCATCGTCTGCCGACAGGGCAGCATCGAGATTAACTTCAACGCCATCAACCAGCGACTGAATGCGCTGAACGAGACCGGCGTCGATGACTTGTAGCCGTTCCGGGTGGCTGGCGATGTCGCGAGCAAGGAAGCCCAGGAACTGACCGAGTACCGGATCATCGCCCTCGGAAGCCTCGACGCGCGTCAGTATGACTTCGCCGCCGGGGCGGATCGTGTAGTGAATCTTGTCGCGCTTGCCGAGCCGAAGGGCGCGGCGCACGGTTTCCGGCACCGTGGTCTGGTAACGGTCGGTCAGCGTGGATTCGACTTCGAGGGTGGCAGGCATGGCGCTCTCCGGTCAAAGAGGATAGTTCTTGCATGGTAATGCAATCGCCTTACCCTGTCAATGCAGATGCATTGTCATGCGCATTGCCATCCTTATCGGGAAATTCGGAAGGCGACTGGTTACCACTTGCCCGCATCGAACATCGCGAACCGGGCTGTCCATCCAATCTGGCAAATGTCCACGAAAACGGCCAAATAATCCAAAATCGGGACTGCGCTCTTGCGGACGGACTCCTCTTCAGAGGACGGACGCGGGTTCAGTTCCGGATTCCACCACCAGATGCTTCAAAGGCCACCTTACGGTGGCCTTTTCTATTTCTTTCCCCGCAACGGATCAAGCAAGGGCTTCAAGCCATTGTGATCCAGCTCATGCATCAGCGCCAGCAGGCGACCGATCTCGCCCGGCGGAAAACCCTCGCGGGCAAACCAGTTGAGGTAATTCCCCGGCAGGTCGGCGATCAGGCGCCCCTTGTATTTGCCGAAAGGCATTTCACGGGTGACCAGCAGGGTAAGCAGTTCGGGATCCATTGGATGCCTAAGAGAAAACAATCAAGCCATTATATCGCCCTGTTGTTTGCAATCGAAAAAACGCTAATTGTCGGCTAATTTTCGCTTGCTAACTTTATAACCACGCGAATATCCGCGGAATATACAGGAGCACACATCATGCAACGCAGCACCTATCTCGCCACTCTGGCAGCCTTGTCCGCCCTGGCTCTTGGCAGTGCTTACGCAGCCGGCCCGCAGGAGAACGATGCACTGGCCATCGCTACGGCAAAAATCAGCCTGAGCCAGGCCGTCAGCGCAGCCGAGCGGCATGTCGGCGGCAAAGCGTCACGGGCAGAATATGAGCAGCACAACGGCAAATGGGTTTTCGACGTGGAAGTGGTCAAAGGCAAAGATGTCATGGATGTAAAAGTGGACCCGGCCAGCGCCAAGGTTCTCGCCGCCAGCCAGGATGAAGCCGATCAGGATGACGGCAACGACAAGGCAGACTGATCCACCCATCAGCCGGGGCTTGCTGATCCCCCGGCTGGTTTGCAAAGCGCGGGAGCAAATTCATGCACACACTCTCTCAACCACCCCGGTTACGGCAAGCACTCAACAAGGTGCCGGAAGTCACGCTGGTTTTCTGGCTGGTCAAGATGATGTCCACTACGGTGGGCGAAACGGCGGCCGATTACCTCAATTTTGACCTGCATTTCGGCCTGGTCGGCACATCGCTGGTGATGGGTCTTTTGCTTGCCGTCACACTGTTTTTCCAGATTCGGGCCAAGCGCTACACACCCTCGCTGTACTGGATTGCGGTCGTGTTTATCAGCGTCTTCGGCACACTGATCACGGATAATCTGAGTGACAACCTGAGCGTACCGCTGGCGACATCGACAGCAGGTTTCGGTATTGCGCTGATTGCCACCTTCGCCATCTGGTATGCCCGGGAAAAGACGCTGTCCATTCACGCCGTAGACAGTGTCAAACGGGAACTCTTTTACTGGACAGCCATTCTGTTCACTTTTGCCCTCGGCACCGCCGCGGGGGACTGGGTAGCCGAGGGTCTGAATCTGGGTTACGCCCATTCTGTTTTGTTGTTCGGCGGGTTGATCGCCGCCACGGCGCTGGCACACTACGGCTTTAAAGCAAACGCTGTAGCCAGTTTCTGGATCGCCTACGTGCTGACCCGACCATTTGGCGCCTCGTGCGGCGACCTGCTGTCGCAGCCGGTACAAAACGGCGGCCTCGGCTGGGGCACGACGGGAACCAGCATCGTTTTTCTGAGCCTGATTGTCCTGCTGGTGACTTACTTATCTTTCACCCGACAAAATTCGCAACAACCGGAGACACATGCATGAACAAGACGCTGGAAGAAAGTCTCAGTAAAGTACCGCAGGTGACACTGGGCTTCTGGCTGATCAAAATTGCCGCCACCACGCTGGGCGAAACCGGCGGCGATGCCGTTTCCATGTCGCTGCAACTGGGGTATCTGCTCAGCACGGGCATCTTTGCAGTGATTTTCGCCGTCGCCGTGCTGACCCAGATCAGGGCGCGCCAATTTCATCCGGTGCTGTACTGGACGACCATCATCGCCACGACTACGGTAGGCACCACGCTGGCCGATTTTGCCGACCGTTCGCTGGGTATCGGCTATGCCGGCGGCACTGCACTGCTGCTGAGTTTGCTGCTGCTGTCGCTGTTCGTCTGGCACCGCACGCTGGGCACGGTGGATGTCGCCAGTGTCAGCTCGCCGAAGTCGGAAATGTTTTACTGGCTAACCATCATGTTCTCGCAGACACTCGGCACGGCGCTGGGCGACTGGACGGCCGACACTGCCGGTCTGGGCTACAGCGGCGGCGCGCTGCTGTTCGGCGCTTTGTTGCTGGCTCTGGTTGCGGCATACTACTGGACCAGACTGTCGCATACCCTGCTGTTTTGGGCGGCTTTTATTCTGACCAGACCGCTGGGCGCGGTGGTCGGCGATTTTCTCGACAAGCCGGTGAGCGCAGGCGGAATGGCTCTCAGCCGCTATGCGGCATCGGCCACCCTGCTGGCGTTTATCGCGCTCAGCCTGGCGCTATTTCGCCAGCGCGCAGCGGCACGCGCGCATTAGGATGGAACACCATGCGGATTTTGCTGGTTGAAGACGATCACATGATTGCCGACGCAGTCATCGTGGCACTGCGCGATGCGGCCTATGCAATAGACTGGGTAGAGGATGGCATGAGCGCCAGCCGGACGCTGGCACTCGGCGAATACCAGCTGGTGCTGCTCGACCTCGGCCTGCCCGGGCGCGACGGACTGGAGGTGCTGCGCCGCCTGCGTCAGTCGGGCAGCAGCGTGCCGGTCATCATTCTCACTGCCCGCGACCGGCTGGAAGACCGCGTCATCGGTCTCGATCTGGGGGCGGACGATTACCTCGTCAAACCGTTCCAGATACCGGAACTGCTGGCTCGCCTGCGAGCCATAACCCGCCGGCAAAGCGGCCACGCCACCCCATTGCTCGGCAATGGTCGCATCACGCTTGACCCGGCCACCCATGAAGCGAGTGCAAACGACACTACCGTGCTGCTCAGTGCACGCGAGTTCTCGCTGCTGCAGACGCTGTTGCTGCGCCCAGGCACCATCTTCACCCGACGAGAGCTGGAAGAGCAGATTTACGGCTGGAACGAGGAAGTGGAAAGCAACGCCGTCGACTTTCTCATTCACGGCATCCGTAAAAAACTGGGGGCAGACAGCATCAAAAACATCCGCGGAGCGGGCTGGATGGTGGAAAAAACATGACCCCGGCCTCCCTGCAACGCCGACTGTCTCTCGCCATCGGCAGCGCGATCCTGCTCGCCGCACTGATTGTCGGTGCCGTCTCGTTTCTGCTCGCCTACTCGGAAGCCAAGGAATTTCAGGACGACATGCTGCGTCAGATTGCCACCCTGGCAGGCCCTCCCGGCAATTCCGCCGCACTTGCCACCAGAAGGTTAAGCGACCCGGAATCGCGCATAACCGTCATTCGGCTGCCGGACGACCCGCAGCCCAAGTGGTTGAGGCACCCCCTGCCGCCCGGCCTGCACACGGTTCACAACGGCATGGATGAGCTGCGCATTTACATTCACGACACCGCGCGAGGCGAGCGGATTATTGTTGCCCAACCCACCGACACGCGTGACGAACTGGCGGGCAACAGCGCCCTGCGCAGTGTTGTGCCGCTGATTCTGTTGCTGCCAGTGGCAGCATGGCTGATTATCCGCAGCGTACGCCGCGCATTGGCGCCGGTTACCCGTCTGGCCACCCGCCTTGACGCACAGCGGCCGGAGCAGCTTGAACCCCTGCCGGCGCAAGATACGCCGACGGAAATCAGCCCCTTCGTGCATGCCATCAACCGGCTGCTGCAGCGAGTCAATTTGCTGACCAACCAGCAGCGGCGCTTCATTGCGGACGCAGCGCATGAGCTACGCTCACCGCTGACCGCCCTGTCACTGCAGGCACAGAATCTGCACAAAGCGCATACCCCCGAGGAAATGCGCGAACGCATCCCGCCCCTGTTCGCCGGCATCGAGCGGGCTCAAGTGCTGACGGAACAACTGCTCAACCTGGCACGCATACAAGCCGCAGCGGAACAGCCGGTCACCATCGACATCCCGACCCTTGCACGCGAACTGATTGCCGAGAACCTGCCGGCCGCGGAAGCCAGACAAATCGACCTGGGATTGCATGAAACCGCTCGACTGCAGCTCCAGGCAAGGCCCGAAGCACTGCGTCTGATCATGAAAAACGCCCTGGAAAATGCCATCAAATACGCACCCGCAGGCACGGCGGTCACCCTGCACGTGCGTGAAGAGGCCGGTGCCGCCGTCATCGAAGTCAGCGATGCCGGTCCGGGTATTGCAACGGAAGATCGCGAACGGGTTTTCGCGCCGTTTTATCGCCTGCCGGGCAGCGGCACCGGCGGCAGCGGCCTGGGTCTTTCCATTGCGCAGGAAGCGGCGCATCAACTGGGCGGCGAAATCAGCCTGCACACCGCGAAATCCGGCCACGGACTGCTGTTCCGTTACCGGCAAACGCTGCCCCTCCAGGAACCAGACAGGGGCAAGCCGGTCTGACTCGACAGACAGAAGTCCTGGCGGCAACCCGCCCCAGGCACTAAAAAGAATATGTGTTGTGCCAACCAAACGGAGATGCCATGTACAAACGTATTCTTGTTGCCGTGGACGGCAGCCACACCTCGACCGAAGCCGTGCATGAAGCCATTCGCCTTGCCGGAGATCAGCGGGCCTCGTTGTGTTTTGTTTATGTGGTGGAAGAAATCACCATCAACTGGGATGCCGAATTCGCCGACCCGGCGGAAATCTGGCAGGCGCAGCGCCAGGCTGGCCAGAAACTGCTCGATCATGCAGTCGCTGTCGCGCAAAAGTGTGGTATCCACGCCGACACCCGGCTGGTGGAAATTCTCAAGCTGGGCCAACGCATTCCGGAGGCAGTGGCGCAAGCCGCCAACGACTGGCAAGCCGACCTGATCGTGGTCGGCACCCACGGTCGCCGGGGCCTGAGTCATGTGTTTCTCGGCAGCGTGGCGGAAGGCATTGTCCGTGTTGCCAACCAGCCGGTGCTGCTGGTACGCGGCAACTGAGGAGCGGTTTCCATCGCCGCCCGCCCCCATACCGACAGCAACGGACTCAGTCAGACCGAGGCAGCACGCCTGCTGCACCGGTATGGGCCCAACGAAGTCGCGCAGGAACGCCGGCAACCCTGGCGCCTGCTGCTGCGCAAGCTTTGGGCGCCGGTGCCGTGGATGCTGGAGGCGACCATTGTCCTGCAACTGTTGCTGGGCAAGGGCGAGGAAGCATTCGTCATCGCCTTGCTGCTGGTGGTCAACGCGCTGCTGAGCTTCCTGCAGGAAAATCACGCCGACAACGCCCTGGCCCTATTGCGCCAGCGTCTTAACGTGCAGGCGCGGGTGCGGCGCGATGGCCGCTGGCAGCTGCGGCCGGCGCGCGAACTGGTACCGGGCGACGCCGTGCATCTGCGCCTGGGCGACCTGGTGCCGGCCGACATTATCCTGCACGATGGCAACCTGCAGCTCGACCAGTCCAGCCTGACCGGGGAATCATTGCCTGTGGAAGCGATGGCCGGCGCAACCGCCTACTCCGGCTCCATCGTGCGGCGCGGCGAGGCAACCGGCGAAGTGCTGGCCACCGGCGGCCGCACCCGCTTCGGCCAAACCGCCGATCTGGTGCGCACGGCCGGCGGCGGCAGCCACCTGCAAACTGTCATCTTCGCCATCGTCAAATACCTCATCGCGCTCGACGTGCTGCTGGTAGCCACCCTGCTCATCTACGCCGCGCTGACAGGCATGCCGATGAGCGAGGCGCTGCCCTTTGCCCTGATTCTGCTGGTGGCATCCGTACCGGTGGCATTGCCCGCCACCTTTACCCTGGCCACCGCCATCGGCGCGATGGAGCTGGCCCGCCACGGCGTGCTGGTCACCCACCTGACCGCCATTGAAGAAGCCGCCGCCCTGGATGTGCTGGTAAGCGACAAAACCGGCACCATCACGGAAAACGTCATCCACGTCGCCGCCGTCCATCCCTTGCCCGGCCAAGACGAAGCCAGCCTGCTGCGGCTGGCCGCACTGGCCTGCGACGAAGCCGATCAGGACCCGATCGACATGGCCATTCTGGCTGCTGCGAAACGGCAGCAGCCAGAATGGCCAGTATTGCCGGTGCGCGAAAGCTTTCTGCCATTCGACCCGGCCACGCGCCGGTCGGAAGCGCGCGTGCGGGAAAACGGCACCCTCCAACGCGTGGTCAAGGGCGCGCCGCAGGCCGTGGCCGAACTGTGTCAGAGCGCAGCGGACATATCACCCACATCATCCATATCATCCCTGGCGCAGCAGCTCGCCGCCAGCGGCTACCGCGTGCTGGCCGTCGCGGCGGGCACCGATTCCACTCTGCGGCTGGCCGGCCTGATCGCGCTGGAAGACCCGCCCCGGCCGGATGCCGCGGAACTGATCGACAGCCTGCAGCAACTGGGCATCCGCGTGATCATGGCCACCGGCGACAATGCCGCGACCGCGCAGGCCATCGCCCAGCGTGTCGGCATCGGCAGCCGCGCCTGCCTGCCGGATGGCCTGCGCAACGGCAATGCTCCCGCGCTGGACGCCTGCGACGTATTCGCCCGCGTCTACCCGGAAGACAAACTGCAGCTGGTCCGCGCGCTGCAGGCCGACGGTCATATCGTCGGCATGACAGGGGACGGCGTGAACGACGCTCCGGCACTCAAGCAGGCCGAAGTCGGCACGGCCGTATCGAATGCCACCGACGTGGCCAAGGCGGCCGCCAGCCTGGTGCTGACCGACGCCGGACTGGGCAACATCCTGCATGCCGTGCGCGCCAGCCGGCGCATTTACCAGCGCATGCTGACCTACACCCTCAACAAGATCATCAAAACGCTGGAAATCGCCCTGTTCCTCAGCCTCGGCGTGATGCTGACCGGCGTGTTCGTGATCACGCCCAAGCTGATCGTGCTGCTGCTGTTCACCAACGACTTCGTCACCATGGCCATCGCCACCGATCAGGTCCGCTATTCGAACCGTCCCGAACGCTGGCAGGTGCGTCAGCTGCTGCTCACGGCCGCGCCGCTGGCCGGCTTGATGCTGATCCTGTCGTTCAGCCTGTTTTTTGTCGGCAAATACGCGCTGCATCTGCCGCTGCAGCAGCTGCAGACCCTCATTTTCGTCATGCTGGTTTTCACCGGTCTGGGCAACGTGTTCCTGGTACGCGAGCGGCACCATTTCTGGCAGTCGCGGCCCAGTCGCTGGCTGTTGCTGAGCGCGCTGGGCGATGTGCTGGCAGTGAGCTTGCTGGCGGGTTTCGGTATTCTGATGACACCCGTGCCGCCCTGGCTGATTGCCGTTCTGCTGGGCATTACGGCACTGTATCTGCTGGCGGTTGACTTCATTAAGGTACGTATTCTCGGCCGCTTGTCCGCCTCAGCTGCGCCGGGTTGAACCGGACAAAAAAACAGGCCGGCAAGCCGGCCTGTGTACGATTGAATACCTGACGGGCGTCATTTATCCTGCTTGTACGGGTTACCGTTGCCCTGACCGTTGTCGTGCCCCTTGCCATGCGACTGGCCGGATTTGCCCGGTGCACCGTCACCTTTGCCGTCGCCCTTGCCGCGATCATCATCCGACTGGCCGTAGCCCTTCTGTCCCTGAGGCTGCCCGCCTTTACCCTGACCTGGCTGACCACGCCCGTCATCGCGCTGCATCTGGTTGCGATCCTGATAACGCTCCCTGCTTTGATAATTGCGGCGCAGATCGTCATCAATGGTGCGGAAGCTCTTGCCGCCGGAGCGCATGCGCATCACGTCCTCAGGCGGGTAATTGTAGTGATCGGACATGAAACGCAGATTGACCATGTTCACCACATCGTCGTCGCTCAGACGGATCGTATCCCAGTGTTTGCGATCCTTGTTCTTGTAGTAGCCGTAGGCCTTGCCGTAGGGCGGACCGGACACACGCTGCACCGGCACATAATATACATCGGGCCCCAGACCGAAATGCAGGCTGATATCCATCCAGCTGCGGCCGGACAAACGCATATCGACAATCACGCCGGGGCTTACATGCGCATGCTGGGCGATAAAGAACACCACCGGCATGTCATAATCGGGAATATGGCGATCATGCAGGTAATAGATGTCGTCGCGCGGCACGCGGTAATAATCGCTCAACGACAGATAAAAGCCGCTCAGCTGGCCGTTGACGACCGTGCCGCCGACCGACATGCGGGTTTCGGCACTCGCCGGCACGGCTGCGCAGGCCAGCAACAGGGGCAGGGCCGCCGTCACCAGGGTGCGGCCAAAGGGATGAAAGCGTGCTCGCATGGTTATTGTCCTCTCTGTGTGTCAACAAGCATAAAAGCCAGTTTTCATCATAGACGACGGCATGTGAAATAGCTGTAAGCGTGTGTTACGCAACTGTTGCAAACACCGCCGCTTTTGCCTCCCGGCCGACATTCCTTTACATTAACGGGCCCTGTCGAGATTGACGAAAGCCGCCGCCATGATCCTGCGCCCCATCCAGCAACTCATCCACACCACGGCCGTGGCCGAAGGCGCCGGCGTCACTGTGCGCCGCACCATTGGCACAGCGGCCCTGCGCAACTTCGACCCGTTCCTGATGCTGGACCATTTCGGCAGCGACAATCCGGACGAATACATCGCCGGCTTCCCGCCGCACCCGCATCGCGGCTTCATCACCTTCACCTACATGCTGGACGGCCACATGCTGCACGAAGACAGCATGGGCAACCGCGGCGATTTGAAGAGCGGCGGCGCGCAGTGGATGAAAGCCGCCAGCGGCGTCATCCACTCGGAAATGCCGCAGCAGACCGAAGGCCTCATGCGCGGCTTCCAGCTGTGGATCAACCTGCCGGCCAGCGAAAAAATGAGCGACCCGGCCTACCAGGAATACTCCCCCGCGGCCATTCCTCAGGCGACCATCTCCGGCGGCACCATCAAAGTCCTGCTGGGCGAACACGCCGGCGTGCGCGGCCCGATTGAAGACCCGCTGACACAGGTGGAATATTTCGACGTGGCCTTGCAGCCGGGCCAGTCCTTCGAACACAGCAGCCGCCCGAAAAGCGCCTTTGTCTATGTCTATGACGGCAGCGCCACACTGGCCGGCAATCCCCTACCCGCACACGCTTTGGCCGTGCTGGGCAACGGAGACACCCTGCAAATCACCTCTGGCAGCGACGGCGCCCGCTTCATCTACGTCGCCGGCAACCCGCTGGGCGAGCCGATTGTGCAATACGGGCCGTTTGTCATGAACAGCCGGGAAGAGATCGAACAGGCCTTGGCGGATTACCGTGACGACAAGCTGGTGCAGAAGAAGGCGGCGATGTACGGACGGTAGAGGAAAGTGGCCAATGCGGTGCAATACCTTGTCGTTATTGCACCCTACCCCAACGTAAAGTAGAACGTTGCTCCCCGCCCCACTTCCGCTTCCGCCCAAATCCTTCCGCCGTGTTTGTGGATGATGCGCTGAATGGTCGCCAGCCCTACCCCCGTGCCGGGAAACTCTTTCTCGGAATGCAGGCGCTGAAACACGCCGAACAGCTTGCTCGCGTGAGCCATGTCAAAACCGGCGCCGTTATCGCGGACATAAAAGGCGGTTTGTCCGTCGGCCGCAGTCATTGAGCCCACCTCGATCCGGCTGCGCGCGCATTTACCGGTGTACTTCCAGGCATTGGACAACAGATTCTCCAGCACCACACGCAAAAGCCGGGCATCGCCTTGTGCCGCGAGCCCATCGGCAACAATCAAATCAACTTGCCGCGTCCGCGCAGCAGCCGCCTGTTCGGCCGCGACCTCTCGCGCCAGCAGCGTGATATCTACCTGCTGCCTGGCCACCGGCATCTGCGTTGTACGGGATAGCGCCAGCAAATCCTCAATCAACTGCCCCATGCGCCGGGCGGCCTCACTCATACGGTTGAGATAATGCAGGCCATCCTCACCCAGCTTGTTGGCGCAATCCTGCGCCAACATCTGGGCAAAACCGTCAATCTGCCGCACCGGAGCGCGCAAATCATGCGAAACCGCCGAAGAAAAGGCTTCCAGCTCCTTATTGGCGGTTTCCAATTCCGCCGTGCGGTCCTTCACACGCTGCTCCAGCTCGGTGTACACCTGCACGTTCTCCAGCGCAACCGCCGTCGTGTCGGCCAGCGCCTGCAGCAGCCTCACCTCCTCAGGCGTCGCACGATGCGGCGTCGCCCAATAATTGCCAATCGCGCCAATCGGATCCAGCGTCCTGATCGGCACCATCGTCAGACTTTTGACAAAAGTGGGGCGGTAGGCGTCCTGCGGTATGCGCGAGTCCGCATAAATATCCTCGATCACGGCAGGCTGGCGATTGAGCATCGCCCAACCGCTGATGCAGGCGCTCATGGGAAAGCGCTGCCCCTTCCAGAGCGGGCTGATGGCGTCCTCGTCGGCATAGAAGCACATGCCGTTGTCGCGCAGCACAAACGTGGCGCCGTCGGCTTCGGTCAGCTCACGTGCGGCCTGGCGCACGATTTTCATTATGGTATCCAGATCGCGCGCCAGGGACAGCTCCTGCACCACAGTCACCAGCCGCTCCATCGCATGCAGATAGTGCTCACCCGGCCCCGCGTTCTGCCGTACGGCAGACGCATGCACTGCCCGCTGAATCGCCTCGGCCAGCTGGCCGGTCTGCGACTTCAATAGGCAATCCGAAGCCCCGGCCGCCCTGAGTGTCGCAACCCGTCCCGCCTCCTGGGAATGACCCGAAACAAACAGAAACGGAATACCAGGATACTTCTGGCGCGCGATCTGCAACGCCTCCACCCCATCAATACCCGGCACCTCAGTATCCGACAGGATCACATCGAACCCGCCCGCCTCCATCGCCGCCAAAAACTCGGCACGGGTTGCGGCCAACTGCACCACCGCATCGGCCAAATCGCCTCGACGCAGTACGCCACGCACCAGCTCCGCGTCACGGCTGTCATCCTCCAGATGGAGAATGTGTAATGGTTTTACTTGGTTCATACGCCAGCCTCCGCATCGTGCACAGACCAAACAGACAGAGCAAAAAAACTCGTCGAAGCGCGCGAGCAAAAAGGTAAAAAAAGCAACAGACTGAGAAAAGTATAGTGCGGGATAAGGAAGATGCAAACGAACTACGCTTAATCCGGATCAGGTTAGACCAACGCATATATCGACATAGGACAAACACTGGCTTGCAAGACTTGACGCTATTTTTCGTTTGGGCGGTAGTCGTGAATAGTTAGTGCCGGTTATCAACCACCGTTTAGTGGCCGGGGGCGCCCGGCAGCGAATAAGGAAGATTTGAAAAGAAACCGCAACCCCAACATATAAACCATCAACAAGCCAGCGATGTAAATTCTGTTAGCCTCAGCAAATAATCAAACGGTTTGGCTTTTCCGGGTTCCCTTTTATTTGTCGCCGAGTGGCTGGATTTATGGCGGGGGCTTACGGCGAGTACTGTTCGAGTTCCGCAGTGGGCACGAAGTGTGTGCCCCGCCAGGGCGAGTTTACTCGCCACCCGCCATAAATCCAGCCGCGAGGGGATGTCGACAAATTCGGAATTGGCGAATCTATTCTTATTACATTCGCCATTGCAACAGGCACAGCTAATTCAGTGGCCGGACAAGTCGGCGGCGCGTTCCTCACATTGGGCGCAACCAACTTTGGCGCCATTTTTGGTTTTCTTGGGACGTTTGTCACGATATTGGTTTATGGACTATTGGCATTCGGCGTTACACTCTCGACCTATGTCCCCATGATTCCATTCATTACCTGGATGGCCTCTGTGGCAAACTGGTTCGTGCTCGTTATCGAATCGATTATTGCGGCACCGATTTTTGGCGTCGCCCACGTACATCCGGATGGCGATGACGCGGTCGGTAAAGCCGGGCAAGGTTACATGATGATTCTTTCCCTCGTCATGCGCCCCACCCTGATGCTCTTCGGACTGATCACTGGAATGCTCCTGACTCAACCTTTGACCGGCATTATCAACACAGCCTTCATGACAGTGGTAAGCGGGGTACAAGCTGACTCGCTTACCGGCATTGTGTCATTTATGGCTTATGTGGTGATCTACGTCATCATGATGACAACGGTCGTTCACTTGGTCTTCTCCCTCATCCACTGGGTACCAGACAATGTGTTGCGCTGGATCGGCGGACACGCAAGCGGATTGGCAGAAGCCGGACAAGTGGCGGATAAAGGACATCACTCGATGGTTGGGGGGGTCTATCAAGCCCGCGATGCAGTTAAAGCAGGCATGACCCCTGATGAGAAAAAGAAAAAGGCTTCTCCGGGCGAGGAGGGTACGGAGGAGACGCCAAAAAGCAAAGCCAATACGACGAATGAAGACCACATTCCCAATTAAAAAGGGCCGAAAGGCCCTTTTTAATTGGTTTTACTCGCCACCAATTAGTAGCGAAATATCACTTGGTCACCTTGTAATTTACAGGATCATATGTATAGCCATACTTCGCAAAAGCCGGAACCATTGCATTGGCTTTAACATTGCGACGGTAATTCGGGTCAAGCAGCGGGGAATTAGGACTTACACGACGCAACTCATCCAAAGCCATTTTCAAGGCAGCGGCTTCGCCGACATAGTCGGCTTCTTTGAATACCGCCTTTTTTTCGGTTTCTTCCACTTTCGATTTGAGCTGATTAGCATAACGCTTCCAATCGGCAAGCTCTGCGTGGGCGTCATTCGCACTGCGCACTGCGCGATCTGTAGCGAAACTGGCCAGGAATGCACCCTGTTGTTGCCCCATCATGTAATCCTGCTGACTCATATTCCCCTCCTATTCAGACACTTAACTTTCATTTGCCGATCTGACACAAGCTTAGCCCCGAGGTCATTTCATGTCAAACAAAATTCCGATAATTTTCGGAAGACGACTATTATCTGAAACCCGACAATTGAAGCCTTTGTAAAATGCGCACCAATAAGAAGAAATGCGGCCACACAACAGCTAGCGTAGGGCGCAATCGTTATTGCGCCGAATGTCTGCCTTAAAAATGTGGTGCAATGCCTTACAGTTATTGCACCCTACCCATCCTAATCCGCCGTCACCGGCGCCGCCTTCCCCCCACCCGCCGCCGGCGGCCGGGCAAACCACACCAGCAGCATCAACACCGCAAAGAACCAGCCGGACAGCCAGAACATTTCATTGGTTGCCTGCATCACGGCCTGCTGCTCCAGCACGCGGTTGAGCAGCGCCTTGTCTACCGGCGCGGCGACGCCCAGCGCGTGCAGCCGGTTGATGGCATCGACGGTGGCCGGCGCCAGATCGCTGACATGTTCGCTCAGCACGCTGTGATGATAATCACTGCGTCGCTCCCACAGGGTAATGCTGAGCGAGGTGCCGAAGCTGCCCGCGAGAATACGGGTGAAGTTGGACAAGCCGGTGGCGCTGGCCAGTTGCGAATGTGGCAGATCGGACAGCGTGAGCGCCATGAGCGGAATAAAAAATGTCGCCACGCCGATGCCCATGATCAGCCGGGGAATCACGATGTCGTCAAAGGTGACGCCGGTATTGAAGGCGCTGTTCCAGAACGATACGCCGGCAAAAATGGCAAAGCTGATGGTGGCCCACAGGCGCAGATCCATTTTGTGCATGTTCTTGCCCACAAAGGCCGACAGGAACACCGGCAGCACGCCGATGGGCGCGGCAGCCAGCCCCGCCCAGGTGGCGGTATAACCCATCTGCGTCTGCAGCCACAGCGGCAGGATCACCACGTTGCCGAAAAACACTAGGTAACCGATGCTCAATATCATCGAGCCGACCAGGAAATTGCGCCGTGTATAGAGCCGCAAGTCGACCACCGGGTGCTTCTCGGTCAGCTCCCAGGCGACGAAGTAGACCAGCGACACCAGCGAGACCAGCCCCAGAATGACAATTTGAGGCGACTCGAACCAGTCCAGATCATTGCCCTTGTCGAGCAGAATCTGTAGCGTGCCGATACCGACCACCAGCAGGGCCAGGCCGACTTTATCAATCGGCAACTGCACGGTTTCCGATTCGCGCGATTTGAGCAGCGCCCAGGTGAGCGAGGCGGAAAACACGCCGACCGGCAGGTTGATATAAAAAATCCACGGCCAGCTGATGTTGTCGGTGATCCAGCCGCCCAGAATCGGCCCGAGTATCGGTGCCACCACCACCGTCATGGACCACAGCGCCAGCGCGAGATTCTTTTTCTCCGGCGGATAATTCCTCAGCAACAGGCTTTGCGACAGCGGAATCATCGGCCCGGCCACGGCGCCCTGCAGTACGCGGAAAGCGATCAGCATGGGCAGGTTGGGCGCCAGCCCGCACAGCCAGGAAGCCAGCGTGAACAGCAGCGTCGACATGACGAACAGCCGCACCTCGCCGATGCGGCGCGACAGCCAGCCGGTGAGCGGCAGGGCAATGGCGTTGCTGACCGCGAACGAAGTGATCACCCAGGTACCCTGATCGGGGCTCACTGCCAGATCGCCGGAAATGGCCGGCAGCGACACATTGGCGATGGAGGTGTCGAGCACCTGCATGAAGGTGCCCAGCGCCAGCGCCAGGGTCAGCCAGACGAGGGCCGAGCCGTGCATGGGCGGTGGAGCAGCGGCGGCTGCCTGCGCTTGCATGCTCAGCCCCGCTTGCCCTGATTGGCGGCGATGATCTGCTGCACCAGCTTGTCGGCCGGCGCGGCTTCGTCGCTGTATACCGTGGTCTCATAGCGGCCCGCGCCGCTGCCGCTCGCCAGAGCCGGTCCGTCGGTATCGCGGGTATCGACGATGGCGTTCATCGACAGACCCACCCGCAGCGGATGCTGGCTCAGTTCAGCTTCGTCCAGCGCCACCCGCACCGGCACGCGCTGGACGATCTTGATCCAGTTGCCGGTGGCATTTTGCGGCGGCAGCAGCGAGAACACGCTGCCGGTGCCGGGCGCCAGCCCCACCACCTTGCCGTGGAAGGTCATCTTGCCGCCATACAGGTCGGAATCCAGCTCCACCGGCTGGCCAATGCGCAAACGCTTGAGCTGGTCTTCCTTGAAATTCGCTTCCACCCACAACTGATGCAGCGGCACCACCACCATCAGCGGCGCGCCGACGGCCAGCTGCTGGCCCACTTGTACCGAACGCTGGGCAATGTAGCCGTCCTCCGCCGCGCGGATATTGCAGCGCTCCAGCGTCAGCCAGGCGGCCCGCACTTTCTCGGCCGCCTGCTGCACGGCCGGGTGCTTGGCCACGGTGGTGTCGGCCACCTGCGCTTCGGTGCCGGCGAGAGCCGCCCGGGCAAGCTCCAGCTCGGCACGCGCACGGGCCTCGGCCACCTTGGCGTGCTCCACTTCCTCACGCGACACGGCCTCGCCCATATCGCTGCCGGCGCGCCGCTGCACGTCTGACTGCGCCTGCTGCAGGGCGAGGGTCTTTACGTCCACATTGGCTTTTTCCTGTGCCGCCAGATCAAATAGCTGGCGCACCTGGCGCACGGTGTTGGCCAGATTGGCCTCCGCCTGCTGCAGGGCCACGCGGGCATCGGTGTCTTCCAATTTGACCAGCACCTGGCCGCGTTTGACGAAATCGGTGTCATCCACCAGCACGGCCGTCACCGTACCGGTCACCCGCGGTGTCACGCGCAGCAGGTTGCCGGCCACATAGGCGTCGTCGGTCGACTCATGATAGCGGCCATGCAGCCCCCAATAGGCGCCATAAGCCAGTCCGGCGGCGACGAAGGCCAGCGTCAATACGGTCAGTATGCGTTTGCGGCGGCCGTTTTCCGGCACGCTTTGTGGCTGGGTCATTATTCGCCCCTGAAAGCACGGCCGCCCAGTGCTTGCATCAGCGCCACCTGGGCGCGCATGCGGGCGGTTCGGGTTGTGATGAGTTGCTCCTGCTGGGCCAGCGCCGCCTGTTCGGCATCCAGCAGCTGCGCTTCGCCGATCAGGCCTTTTTGCAGGCGCAACGCCTGCACGGCGCGCATTTTTTCGGCTGCGTCAGCCGCCGCCTGCTGCATTTGGCTGCGCTGCTCCAGACTGCTCGCCAGGGCATAACTGTCGACCGCCTGCCGTGCTGCCTGCAACAAGGTGGCATCGTAGGACGCCACGGCAGCGCGGTAATCGGCTTGGCTTTGGCCCAGCCGTGCGCGCAGCGTCTGCACATTCAGCAGCGGCAAATGGATGGCCGGGCCGACCGAACCCATGCGGCTCGACGACGTCAGCCATTTGGACGCATCGATGCTTTCCAGCCCCACCAGCAGCTTCAGGTCGATATTGGGGTAAAAGTCCGCCTTGCTCGACTCAACCTGCCCCTGCGCCGCCTGTACCCGCCACAACTGGGCTTGCACGTCCGGCCGCCGTGCCAGCCAGTCGGCCGGCACCTGCGCCGGCAAAGCCAGCAAGGCCGGTGTTTCCTGCGACTGCGGCAGGCGGTCGGACTGGTCCGGACTCAAACCCAGCAAAGCCGCCATGCGGTAGCGGTCCGACCGCACCTGATAGGTGAGCTGCTGCAAACTGTCTTGCTGCCGCTGCAAGGATTGGCGCGCCGCCAGCACCGGCAAGGCGGTGTCCAGGCCATGTTTGAAGCGGGTCTGGGCCACGCTCAGCTGCTTTTGCCGCAACGCCACCTGCTGCTCGGCCAGCCGCAGCCGGCTCTGATCATCGCCCCAGGCAAACCAGGCATCGGCCACCAGCGCCGCCAGATTGAGGCGGGCGGCTGTTTGCTCGGCCTCGCTCGCCCGCGCCTCACCGGCCGCCGCTTGCACCAGGGCGCGGTTCTTGCCCCAGAAATCCAGCGTGTAGCTCATGCCCAGGCTGATGTCGTCCTGCGTCACCACACTGCCGCCGATGGGCGGCGGAAAAATGCCGTTTTCGCTGTAGCGCTGGCGAATGACACTCGCATTGGTATCGTAGTGGACCTGGCCATTCAGGCGGGCCAGCCGCTCGGCCTGCCCGGCGGCGGATACGCGCGTCTGCAACACCTGCAGGTTCGGGCTGTTTTGCAGCGCCGTCCCGATCAGCGTGTTCAGCTGCGCATCGTGCAACGACTCCCACCAGCGGTCACCGGTCAGCACTTGACCGGCAAGTCTGTTGCCCGGCGTCAAACCCGCAATCGTTTTATCGACTGTCACATCGCTGCGCGGCGCCGCAGTCTGCTGCTCCGGCGGCAAGGGCGCGCAGGCAGCCAGCGCGACACTCAACGACACTATCCACGACACGCGTTTCATGCTTGCTCCATTTGCGCCTGACCGGCCAGCAGCTTGCGCAGCAGCCGGTTCAGTTCCTTCATTTCGCCCTCGTCCAGCACACCCCATTGCCGCACCAGCCTTTCCCACACCTTGGGCAGCACAGATTCGACCAGCGCCAGACCTGCCAGCGTCAAAAACAATTCAACCCGACGGCGATCCTCGGTGCTGACTTTGCGTTCGACCCAGCCCGCGGTGACCAGTTCATCGGTAAAGCGCGTCACGTTGGCGCGCGAAGAAATCAGCCGGTTGCTCAACTCGCAGGGATTCAGCTGGCCTTCCGGGTTGTTGTAGATCAGCACCAGCGCCAGAAAGGTGTTGTCGTTCAGGCCGAACTGCGACAGAAATGCGTTATAGCTTTCCTGCATTTGCTGGTAGGTGAATACGAACAGGCGTTTGAGCACGACATGATCGACCGGCATGCCTTCGACCCGACGCGCCATGCGCTCGATGCCCTGCTCAAAGTAGGAAAAACTGTCTTCCACCGCACACCCCAAAATTTATTGCATGGTTTATTATTACACCAAGAATAGTTCATAGTGAAACTATTTTTTCCATCTGTGTTATAGGGTATTTTTCGCTACCCGATTTGCGGGAATATTAATTGACACTGAAATGAGAATAGTTATAATTTACTTAGAGTGATTGGATTGCACATTCGGCCCCGACTTCGATGAAAACCCCCTTGCGCTCGAACCCGAGTACAATCAAATCAGTCGCGCTGCGAACCAGCGCCCCCGTGAATTTCCGACCGGACACGAACATGAGTAGCGCACCGAAAGAGCAATTGCTCGCCCGTCTGCCTGAAGCCAGCTGGGCGCACATCCACCGCGTCAGCATGGATACCCCGACACGTGTGCGGCTGCTCGGCATGGGCATCGGCGTGGGCACGCACGTCGAGGTACTGCGCAACCGCGGCGGCGATATCGTGATTGCTGCCGGCAACAACCGCATCAGTCTGGGCCGCAGCATCACCGAACATATCGTGGTGCACCAGGAGCAAGCCGCATGAAAGCCTGTTGCGACACCGACTCTTCTACCGCCAGTTCCGCGGCACTGCACCAGATCGCCCTGCTGGGCAACCCCAACGCCGGCAAAACCACCCTGTTCAACCTGCTGACCGGCTCGCGCCAGCGCACCGGCAACTGGCCGGGCGTGACCGTGGAGAAAAAGGAAGGCCAATTTCTGCTGGGCGAGCAGGAAATCCCCGTGGTCGACCTGCCCGGCACCTATTCACTGGACAGCGGCGATGTTTCCAGCGACGAACGCATTGCGCGTAACTTCGTCCAGGCCCACCCGAACACGCTCTACATCAATATCGTCGACGCCAGCACGCTGGAACGCGGGCTGTATCTGACGCTGCAGCTGCGCGAACTGGGCGTGCCGATGCTGGTGCTGCTCAACATGATGGACGTGGCCGACCGGCGCGGCATGAATATCGACATTGCCGCCCTGTCTGAACGGCTCGGCTGCCCGGTGCTGCCCGTTTCCCTGCGCCAGGCCAAGGGCCTCGACCCGCTCAAGGAACAGCTGCTCCGCCATGACTGGAGCCACCCGCCGGAATATGCCATCCCCTATCACGCCAGCATTGAAAACGCCCTGAGCCAGCTGCAACAGCGCTACCCGCAACGCGGCGAGGCCTTGACGCGCCTGCAGATGGCGGTGGCGGAATCGCCCTGCTATGTCCTGCGCCAGGCGGTGGAAACAGAAACCGGCGAAACGCTGGAGTTTTTGCTGGCCGACGCCCGCTTTACCGCCGCCACCTTCATGGCGCAGGCTGTCGTGCGCGAGCGCGGCAAGGTGAGCCGCACGCTGTCGGACAAACTCGATCGCTGGGTGCTGGGCGACTTTTCCGGCATCCCCATCTTCCTCTTGATGATGTACCTGCTGTTCATGTTCAGCATCAACATCGGCGGCGCCTTTGTCGATTTCTTCGACCAGGCCTCGCAGGCCATTCTGGTCGACGGTGTGCATCATCTGCTCGACCCGACGCCGGTGCCGGCCTTCATCACCGCCCTGCTGGCCGACGGCCTGGGCGGCGGCCTGCAGGTGGTGTCCACCTTTATTCCGGTGATCGGCTCGCTGTACCTGTTCCTCACCCTGCTGGAGGAATCCGGCTATATGTCGCGCGCCGCCTTTGTCATGGACCAGTTCATGCGCCGGCTGGGCTTGTCCGGCAAGGCCTTCGTGCCACTCATTGTTGGTTTCGGCTGCAACGTGCCGGCCATCATGGCCACCCGCACGCTGGACAGCGAGCGTGAGCGCATACTTACCGTGCTGATGGCGCCGTTCATGTCCTGCGGCGCGCGCCTGGCGGTGTATGCGCTGTTTGCCGCGGCCTTTTTCAAAACCGCCGGCCACAACATTGTCTTCCTGCTGTATCTCATCGGTATTGCCTTTGCCATTCTGACCGCGCTGATCATGCGCAAAACCCTGCTGCAGGGCCGCGCCGAACCGTTCATGATGGAGATGCCGACCTACCAGGTGCCGCAGGTACGCAACGTGCTGCTGAACACCTGGAGCAAACTCAAGGGCTTTGCCCTGGGCGCCGGCAAGATCATCGTCATCATGGTGGCGCTGATCAACCTGCTCAACACCATCGGCAGCGACGGCAGCTTGGGCAACCAGAACACCGACAAATCGCTGCTGAGCGCCACCGCCCGCGCCATTACGCCCGTTTTCGCCCCCATGGGCATCAGCCAGGACAACTGGCCGGCCACCGTCGGCATCCTCTCCGGCGTGCTGGCCAAGGAAGTCGTGGTGGGCACGCTGGATGCGCTGTACAGCCAGATCGACAAGTCTTCTGCCGCAGACCAGCCAGCCGAGGCTCCGGCTTATTCGCTCGCTGCCAGCCTGAAAGACGCGGCGGCCACCATCCCGGAAAAGCTGCATGACGTGGCCCAGATGCTCACCGACCCGCTCGGTCTGCATGAACTCGACTCGCAACAGGCCGTCAGCAACAACACCTTCACTGCCATGCAGAGCCGTTTTGACGGCAGCATCGGCGCCTTTGCCTATTTGCTGTTCATCCTCATGTATTTTCCCTGCGTGGCGGCTTCGGGCGCCATGTACCGTGAGGTCGGCCTGCGCTGGGCTGCGCTGGGTATCGCCTGGAGCACCGGCTTGGGCTACAGCGCTGCCACCGCCTTCTACCAGGCGGCCACCTGGAGTCAGCACCCACTTTCCAGCGCCAGCTGGATTGCCGCCATGCTGACCCTGCTGGCTGCCGCCGTCTTCGGCTTCCGCCAAGCCGGCCAGCAACGGACCCGGCTGAGCCACAAAGGTATCTGACCATGATGCTGGCGCAGATCCGCAGCTACCTGCAGGAACGCGGGCAGGTGACGCTGCACGATGTGGCCACTCACTTCGACATCAGCCTCGACAATGCACGTTTCGCCATGGATTACTGGCAAAAACAGGGCAAGCTGCGCCAGCTCGGCGCCAGCTGCGGCAGCGGCGGCTGCAGCAGTTGCGGCGAGGAGGAAGACAAGGCAGTTTATGTCTGGTCGGCGGCAGCCATGCCGGTGCGCTGGGCCCGCCCGGCAAAGCGCTGCTGACCAGGCCCACCCAGAGCATTCACCGAGACGAAAATCTGCGACCACACGCCATGCAAGACAGCTGCGATTTCATTTTCTTCAACCCGGAACCACGCAACGGCTCTGTTGAATTTGTTGAGCGCCTCGGCATCAGCTGCCAGCTGCGCGAAGACCCGTTGGGTTTCATCGTGGTCCTGCCGGACTCAATCGACGACAAACTGCCTGACGGACGCTCCTGCATGGCGCCGCTGGAAGTGGATGTGGCGCACCGCCTGCTGGCCAGCCTTTTCATCGAGGAAGTCCAGCAACTGTTCCAGAACGTCATCGACAGCGCGCAGTCCGCCGAAAGTGACCGCCCCCTCTGCCAGACCCTGCGTGCGGCGGCGCACGAACGGAACAGCTGAATCACGGCAGGCATGGTCAAAACGGACGGCCATTGGTCACGACAAGTCACGCGAAACAGCAACGCGCTTGATCTGGAGCCTGGCGTATTCACCTGGCACGACCCCAAACGCATCGCCCGGTCGCTGCAAGCCTCCGCCGAAGCCAGCCGGCGGCGCAAAAGCGCCCCGTTCCGCTCGGCCATGGCGATGCTGGTGTTTTACCTCAACCGCGCCGGCAGAAAATTACCCGCCGAGCAGCGCGTCATACTGCAACAGGCCAAGGAAGAGTTGCGCCGGCTGTATGGCAAAACCGCTTACAGCAGCAAATAGCCTTCCATCAACTGCGGCGCCGGCAATGGCTGCTGCCCCAGCATTTCCCGCAGCGACGACTCGATGGCATTGTCGATCGCGCCCAGCGCCAAGTCGTTCGGCATGATGCCGAACGGTTCCTCCAGTTCCTCGCTGATGGCCCCCAAGGCGAAGAAGGTATAGGACACGAGCGCCACCACCACCGGCATCAACAAACCGATCTGGTGCATCAAGCCGAACGGCAGCAGAAAACAGAACGTATATACGGTACGATGCAGCAATACCGAGTAGGAAAACGGAATCGGCGTGCCGGCAATCCGTTCGCAGCCGCCCACCACCTCGGCGGTCTTGATCAGATTATCGTCCAGCGACTGCACCAGAATATCGCTGATCTGCCCCTGCCGGCGCGCATTGCGCAGCCACTCGCCCATGATCAGCAGGATCACGGCCGGCTTGTAAACGGCAGGCTGCACCCGTGCGAATGCCTCCGGCGACAGCAGCGGGCGGATCTCTTCGTCGGCCGACGTGCCACGCAGCTGGTGCCGCAAGGCATGCACCGCCGCCACATACATCATGACCAGGGCTTCCGCCTCCTGCCGCGGCCCGTCGTAATGACTCAGCACCTGGCGGGTCAGGTTGCGGCCGTGATTGAGCAGCGCCCCCCACAGCTTGCGACCTTCCCAGAAGCGGTCGTAACTGACGTTGTTGCGAAAGGCGAGAAAGATGGACAACGCCACGCCAAGCAGGGTAAACGGCTCGGATGTCAGGGTGATCTGGTAATGCAGCAGGGTGCCGTGAGTCAGCAACACCACAACGGCAAAACCGGTCGTCAGCAGCACCTGTGGCAAGATGCTCCGCACCACGGAACCGCGCCAAACCAGAAGTATCCGGAACCAGTGCATGTTCGGTCTGACGATCACACCCTACTCCAATGCGGCAAATAAAAACGCAGTATACGCCCGCTCAACGGAGCGACAAGCGTCCGGCATGGTCGCGGGCAAACTGCATGGCCACCCGGCCCGAACGCGAGCCCCGCTGAATGGCCCATTGCAATGCCAGCAAGCGGGCGTCTTCGTCCAGCTCGCCGCCGCCGAATACCGCCAGCCATTGCCGCACAGCGGTGAGGTACTCGTCCTGGCTAAAGGAATAAAAGGTAATCCACAACCCGAACCGCTCGGACAGGGAAATCTTCTCCTCCACCACATCCCCCGGATGCAGCTCGCCGTCTTCGTCGCGGCTGTAGCTGCGGTTATCCGATTCGTGCTCCGGCAACAGATGGCGCCGGTTGGACGTGGCATATACCAGCACATTGGATGCGCTGCCGGCCACCGAACCGTCCAGCACGGTCTTGAGATTCTTGTAGCCGTATTCCCCCTCATCGAAGGTCAGGTCGTCGCAGAAAATGATGAACTTGAACGGCTCGCGGCGAATGCGGCCGACGATGCGCGGCAGATCGGTCAGGTGCTCCTTGTCCACTTCGATCAAACGCAGCCCCTGCGTGTGGAAGGCATGCAGACAGGCGCGCACCAGCGACGATTTGCCGGTGCCGCGCGCGCCGGTCATCAGCACATTGTTGGCCGGTCTGCCGGCAACGAACTGGCGGGTGTTCTGCTTGATCAGACTTTTTTGCCGCGCAACATTCTGCAAGTCGGCAAAGGCGATCAGGTTGGGTTCTTCCACCGGCACCAGCCGCCCCACCGGCCCGAGCAGGCCGGTATAGCTCTCCCAGCGCCATGCCAACGCATCGTCCAAAGGCGCTTCAACCGATGCAGCCGTGCCCCCTTCCAGCGCGCCGGCTATCCGTTCGAGCTGCGCTGCCAACTGTTGTATTGCATCCAGGTCACTCATTGTCTTGCTCGCATCTCCTGTTCCGCCCGGCCACCGAGTCGGACGCGGCTCAATGCCAGAAATTCACGTCCCTGATAGACCGCCAGCGCACAGCCGATCAGCGCCGTTCCCAGCCAGACATGCAAACCGACAGCCTCGCTGTTCAGCCAGCGCCCCAGCAGCAATGCCAACACCGGCGTCACCAGTGTTATCAGCGACACCCGGCCGGTGTCCAGATGTTTGATCACATAATAATACAGGGCGAAGCCGATAATCGAACCGGCAATCCCCAGATAAACAATCGCCCCCTCCGCCTGGGCAGTCATGTGCTGCGGTACCGGCGCACCACCCAGCCACCACCCAGCCACCACACCAGCAGGAAAAACGGCAGGGAAACCAGCAATATACCCAGTGTCGTCGCCAGCGGCGGGCTGTCGTCGTTTACCCGCTTGACCCAAACCAGGCTGAGAGCCTGGATCACCACCGCCAGCAGCACCCCCAACACGCCCTGCACATCGCTACGCGTGACGACGCTGCGATCGAGAAAAATGACTCCCAGCCCGATCACGCCGAGCAGCATGCCGGCGATGCGATACCAGGAAAAATCGGCCTCATGCCGCAGCCACACCGGCGCAAACAGGCCGGTCACCAGCGGCGACAGGCCGAACAGTACGGAAATCAGCCCCGACGGTACAAAGCGCGCCGACCAGTAAACGCAAATCATGGTGCCGAACAAACCCAGACCGCCCGCCAGATAGCTGCGCAGCGCCCGGCCGTGTGTCGGCACGCGCACACGCAATAGCCACAATAGCGGCAGCAGCGCCGCCAGCCCGACGGCCATGCGCAACACCAGCGCATAGGAGAAACCGGCCTCGCTCGCGCTGATTTTGATCGCCAATGGAGTGGTCGACCAGATCAGTACGACCGTCAACCAGGCGAACAATACGGGCATCGTGTTCCATCCGAACGTTGCGCGGCATTAGGGCGACAGAAGATCACGCTCAGGCCGATAAAGCCGTGTCGTCGTCTTCCTGGTAAACCATCTGATTGCGGCCGCTGCGTTTTGCCCGGTAAAGCCGCTTATCCGCCCGGCCAATGATTTCTTCACCCGTGTGGTCCGTGGCCAGGAACTCACTCAAACCGCCGCTGATGGTCACTTGTCCTGTTTGCGACGCGGCGCACAGCTGACCGTCCGCCACCCGCTGCCGCAAACGCTCGGCCACCTGCAACGCCTGATCCAGCGGCGTGTGCGGCAACAGCACGACAAACTCATCGCCGCCCAGACGGGCCGGCAAATCGATGGTGCGCAATTCCGCCCGGCAGATTTCGGCGATCGCCGTGATCACCTTGTCGCCGCAAGGATGACCGTGTTTGTCGTTGATTGACTTGAAATCGTCGATATCGAACAGCAGCAAGGAAGCCGGCGTATTGTGGCGGGTGAAAAGAGCGAACTGCTCTTCCAGCGCGTCCATGAATTTCCGCCGGTTCAGCAGCCCGGTCATGGAGTCGGTCTCGCTCAGCAGCCGCAACTTGTTTTCCAGCTCATTGCGTGAGGTGATGTTGCTGGCCACCCACAACACCGCATCCTCGCCACCAACCGGAAGATCCAACGCCTGAACGCGTCCCTCGAACCAGATCACATAAGCCGGACCCTCGGCGGGCAAGCCTTTCACATCACTGCCGGCCAGGCCATACTCGACGATATGCAGCTTGCGCGAATCCAGCGCCTTGCCGATCTCCTGCAAAAACCAGTCGGCCTTTTCCGCCACCAGCACATCGCTGATGCGCTGCCCAATCAGACTGCTGCCGTCATGATAATAGCGCGCATCCGAACCGCCGAAAATCGCCGCATAGCGGCCACTACGGGTAAGAATGAATACGGGATCCGGCAGCGCCTTGAGGATGGCGGCCATGTGCTCCGGAGAAAACACCAACATTGCCTCGAGTGATGATCTACAGATTAACAGTTTAACCCGTCGTCACAGCAAAAACAAAAAGACCTGTTTATGGGTCTTTTTGTTTTTGCCGGCGAGCCCTGGGAATCGAACCCGGCACCGGTGGAGTATGAGCTTACGCCTTTTGCGACATTAAGCGCGTTCCCCCAAGGGAGATCGGGTGAGGCCGATACCCTTGAGAATCAAATGCGGGATGTTCGGTAGTGCAGCGCATCTCCAGCGGTGTCTATTTACGCCAGTCGACCTATACTATTTCCTGCACCGCTGATTCCGTTGTATTTGCTCATAACAATTAAACCCATGCCATCATCCGCCGCCCAATCCCAAGGAGGGAAAATGAATGACTCCGCCGTTAAGGCTTTTTCGGCAACACTGGTTTTTCTAACGTGTTCATGCAATTACAGCATAACCATGGCCAACGAGAAAAATACCGTCAATGCCGACGGCATTCTGAATCAGTGTGAATATCCGCAGCTGGGAACGAACCTGGTTAATCCGAAGAAATTTGGCGCCAAAAACACTTCTGTATGTGTTGATATTCCCGTTGAATTGAAACAATCAAAGATCGTGTTCAACATGGACACACCGGCTGCAGATAAAGAGGGCAACGCCAACGGCCTGTCGCATATGGTCTTAATGGGCACCGTACGCAAGCAACAAATCAAGGAAGGTTTAATAAAACCGGAAGACGTTTCCATTATTGGAATTATTCACGGGGCTGCGCTCAAATGGGCGACAAAAGCGACCGATCAGCAAAAATTGATCAACGAGATTTTCAAACTCAAGCGCGAAGGCGTCAATATTCAACTCGAAGTCTGTGCCAATGCAGTAAGCGACGCAGGCCTGACGAAGAAGGATTTGTATTCCTACACGGCTGACGGCAAACCGGACCCGCAGGCAGGCGGCAGAATCTACGTCAACCAGGGTGCCTTTGACCGTGAAATCTATTTACAGAATCACGGCTACGCCTATGCTGAAGAAGGAAACAACTTCACCGGCAAGTAATCCGCTGTGACTACGGTTTGCGACCGCCGATGCGAATACGTGCAGCTTGAATGCGGCGACGGCCGCAATCGCGCAGACAGTGGGCGAGCAGGTTCGCCATAACGCAATAGGCCGTTCGAAAGCGGCCTATTGCGTTGTTATGATGGTGTGGCGTATTCGACCAAACCATTCGCTACAGAGCTCAATGAACGCTGTTTCGTGTTGCTGCGGGTCACGTGCCGAGCAGGCGCCGAGCCAGCACCGATTGCATATCACGGCGCCCATCAGCAATCAGGTAAATAATGACTTGGCTGCCTGTGATGCGATAAATCACGCGATACAGCTTGAAAAAGGTCTGGCGATACTCTTTGATGCCGAGACTGACCAGTTCTTTCGGGTAACTGCCGCGCTCCGGGAATTTCGACAGGCTTTCCACAACCGCCATCAACTCATCCAACACGTAGTTGGCGTTGACCACACTGTCGAACTCGGAGATGTAATCGTAAATGGATTCCAAGTCCTGCTCTGCTCCCCCGGCAAGCAGAACCTCGAATTGGGCTGGTGCGCCAGCCATCAGACGCCGGTTCGCTTGGCGCGAAGGCGGGCAACGACGTCGGCCGCGGGCTTAACCTCGCCAGCCGCCACATCATGGTTGCCCAATGCGAGGATCTTCAGCAAGGCCAAGGTTTCTTGAGTCTCTTCGAACGAGGCTACGTCCTGCAGGACAGCCTTGGCCTCACCGTTTTGGGTGATGATCATGGGCTCGCGCTGCTCCGCAAGGCGTGCCAGAACCTCGGCAGCGTTGGCTTTGAGGTAGCTGATCGGCTTGACTTGCGATGAGTAGCGCATAGCCGTGCTCCAAACTTTTTAAAGACCCAATATAGTCTTTTTATGGTCTCAAGGCAAGGTGCCCGAATTGGATGCGATAGTGCCAAATAGGCGGCGTGTTACAAATAAAAAAGGACTTACAAAAATATAAGTCCCTGTTTTATTGGTGGGCCCCCCGGGAGTCGAACCCGGCACCAACGGATTATGAGTCCGCTGCTCTAACCAGGCATGAGCTAGAGGCCCGAAAGCATCAGCCTTCGTCGCCGCTGTCGAGGAAGCTCTTCAGTTGGTCTGAGCGGGTAGGATGGCGCAGTTTGCGCAGTGCCTTGGCTTCGATCTGGCGGATACGTTCGCGGGTCACGTCGAATTGCTTGCCGACCTCTTCCAGCGTGTGGTCGGTGTTCATTTCGATACCGAAACGCATGCGCAGGACCTTCGCTTCGCGCGGGGTCAGCGTATCCAGCACGCCCTTGGTGGCGGCTTGCAGGCTGGCGTAGACGGCGGCCTCGGCCGGAGCCAGCGTGGTGGAATCCTCGATGAAATCGCCCAGATGTGAATCCTCGTCGTCGCCGATCGGGGTTTCCATGGAAATGGGTTCCTTGGAAATCTTCAGGATCTTGCGGACCTTTTCTTCCGGCATTTCCATCTTTTCCGCCAGCAGAGCCGGATCGGGTTCCTGCCCGGTTTCCTGCAGAATCTGGCGGGAGATGCGGTTCATCTTGTTGATGGTCTCGATCATGTGCACCGGGATGCGGATGGTGCGCGCCTGGTCGGCGATCGAGCGGGTAATGGCCTGACGGATCCACCAGGTGGCGTAGGTGGAGAATTTGTAGCCGCGGCGGTATTCGAACTTGTCCACCGCTTTCATCAAACCGATGTTGCCTTCCTGGATCAGATCGAGGAACTGCAGACCGCGGTTGGTGTACTTCTTGGCGATGGAAATCACCAGACGCAGGTTGGCCTCGATCATTTCGCGCTTGGCGCGACGTGCCTTGGCTTCGCCGGTGGACATCTGGCGGTTGATTTCCTTCAGATCCTTGATCGGCAGACCCACCTGGTTGCGCAGGTCGATCAGGTTCTGCTGTTTTTCCATGATGGCCGCTTCATAGCGCAGCAAGGCGGCGCTGTATGCCTGCTTGGCGTTGGCGGCAGCTTCCTGCTGCACCCATTGCAGGTTTTCCTCGTTGCCGGGGAATACCTTGATGAAATGCTGGCGCGGCATGCCGATCTTGTTGACGCACAGATCCATGATGTCGCGTTCCCAGGTGCGAGCGCTTTCCACCAGGGTGCGCAGCTGATCGCACAGCGCCTCAACCTGACGGGCGGTAAAGCGGATGCCCATGAGCGCCTCGGACAACTCGTCCTGCAGCTTCTTGTAATCGGCGTGAGTGTGGCCTTTCTTGACCAGCACCTTTTGCATGTTCTGATAAATGTCGCGAATCACATGGAAGCGCTCCAGCGCGTCGGCTTTCAACTGCGCCAGGTTGGCGGCGGACATCCCGCTGCCGCCTTCGCTTTCCTCTTCTTCCTCTTCCGCGGCTTCCTCGGCGAGCTCGGGCTCGGCATCTTCCATGCCTTCAGCCACCACCTCAGCGCCGGCCGCATCCACCACGCCGTCGATCACTTCGTCGACACGCATTTCTTCACGCTCGACCATCTCGGACAGTTCGACAATACGGGCAATGGTGGTGGGGCAGGCGGAAATCGCCAGAATCATGTGCTTGAGACCGTCTTCGATGCGTTTGGCGATCTCGATCTCGCCTTCGCGGGTCAGCAGCTCGACGGAACCCATTTCACGCATGTACATGCGCACCGGGTCGGTGGTGCGGCCGAATTCGGAATCGACCGTGGACAGCGCGGCCTCAGCCTCCTCCACGGCGTCTTCATCGGCGACCGCCGGGGTGGCGTCGGACATCAGCAGCGACTCGGCATCGGGCGCCTCGTCGTAGGTGGCGATACCCATGTCGTTGATCATGCTGATGATGCCTTCGATCTGTTCGGCATCCAGCATGTCTTCCGGCAAATGGTCGTTGATTTCGGCATACGTCAGGTAGCCGCGTTCCTTGCCCAGAACGATCAGGGTCTTCAGGCGCATTCGCCGCGCGTCTGCGTCACTCACGCCGTTTTCGATCTTGTCGTTTTCCATGGCCATCAATCAAACCCCACAGTAAGCCGGTGAAAAACCGGCAATTATACAATATTCCGCTTACTCTTTGTGACCGATGTCGGCAGGACTTTCATGCCGCTGCTGCAGCAATTGCTGCAGCTCCTGCCGCTCCATTGCCGTCAGTTCGGCCAGCGGCTTGCGCCGCAGCACATCGATCCGTTGCCGGGCAGCCACGGACTGCAGCTGCTTCAATGCTCCGACCAGCTCTTCACTGGCCGAATAACTATCGCCCAATTCCAACACATCAGCCGCCACTGCCTGCAACACCGGCTCCAAGGGATGCCCGCGCAGCCCCTCCAGCAGCATGGCCATCGACACGTCGCCGCCCTGGCGCGCAACGAACTCAACCACCAGCAGCAAAGCCTGCAACTCAGGTGCGGGCGCCGCCACAGATTTCAAGGTAGCAGGTTCGAGCCGACTTGCCAGCGAAGGTTCCGCCAGCACCACCCGGAGCAGGTTCCGTACCAGCGACGGCGCGCGGCGCCCCCGCCCGGACCCGCCGCGCGCTTGCACCGGCGGCGCAGCCGGCGCCACCGCCGGCTCCCCCAGCAACGGCGCCAGCTCATGCATTTCCAGCCCCACCGCCTGCGCCAGCTGGCGCCGCATCAAGGCGCCCAGCGCCGGCGCAGCCACATTGCGCAACAACGGTGCAGCCAGCGTCACCAACTCGGCCCGGCCTTCCTGCGTCGCCATATCCACCCGCGCTCGCAATTCCTGCAACCAGAAGGACGACAACGGCACCGCCGTCTCATCCAGCAGGGTTTCAAAAGCTTCCGCACCGAACTGACGCACGTAGCTGTCCGGGTCTTCTCCTTGCGGCAACAACAAAAACTCCACCCGCTTGCCGTCTTTCAGCTGCGCCAGACTGTTTTCCAGCGCCCGCCAGGCGGCCCGGCGGCCCGCCGCGTCGCCATCGAAACAGAACACCACCCGATCCGTCAGACGCAGCAAACGCGCGGCGTTTTCCGTCGTGGTGGCCGTGCCCAGGGTCGCCACCGCGTAGTCCACGCCCATCTGCGCCAGCGCCACCACATCCATATAGCCCTCGACCACCAGCACCCGGCCGGTGCGGCGAATGCCCTCGCGCGCCTGCGGCAGACCGTACAGTTCGCGCCCCTTGGAGAACACGGGCGTTTCGGGTGAATTCAGGTATTTCGGCTCCCCCTGCCCCAGCACGCGCCCGCCAAAACCGATGACGGCTCCTTTCTGGTTGCGGATGGGAAACATGACGCGATCACGAAAACGGTCGTAACGCTTGCCCTCCCCTTCTATCACCAGCCCCGCTTCAACCAGACCCGCCTGCCCGTAATCGGCAAACACCGCCTGCAGGTTCTGCCAGGCGTCCGGGGCATAGCCGATCTCGAAGCGCTTGGCGATTTCGCCGGTCAGCCCGCGCCCCTTGAGGTAATTGACGGCAGCAGGTGCCTGTTTCAATTGTTGACGGTAATACTGCGCCGCTTGTTCCAACAAATTTGTCAGCGAGGCCTGCCGACCGATCTTCTCCTGCTCGCCTGCGCGCGGTTCGCGCGTGTCGGGCAACTGCATGCCGGCTTCCTGCGCCAGCCGCTGCACGGCTTCGATAAAACCCAGCCCCTGGTACTCCATGACGAAACTGATGGCGCTGCCATGCGCACCGCAGCCGAAGCAATGATAGAACTGCTTGGTCGGACTGACGGTGAACGAGGGGCTCTTTTCCTGGTGAAAGGGGCAGCAGGCCTGATAATTCGCGCCGGCCTTCTTCAAGGGCACGTAACGGTTGATCACCTCAACGATATCGAGGCGATTGAGCAAATCCTGGATAAAGGACTGAGGGATCAAAGCCGTGCAATAGAAAAGTAAGCCGCCCCGCCTAGCCGCCCAGCGCCTGATTGATCAGCACCGACACCTGCGCCATATCCGCCTTGCCGGCCACTTGCGGTTTCACCAGCCCCATCACCTTGCCCATGTCCTTGGCGCCGGCGGCACCGGACTGAGCCACAGCGGCAGCCACCACCGCCTTGATCTCGTCTTCGCCCATCTGCTCCGGCATGTAGGCCTGCAGCACGAGCATTTCGCCGCTTTCCTGATCCACCAGATCCTGCCGCCCGGCGGCCTGATACTGAGTCACGGAATCCTTGCGCTGCTTGAGCATTTTCTCGATGACCGCCACCACCTGGGCGTCGTCCAGCTCAATCCGCTCATCCACTTCGCGCTGCTTGATGGCGGCCAGCAACAGGCGCAGAGTGGACAGGCGCAACGCCTCCCTGGCGCGCATGGCGTTTTTCATGTCTTCGTTAATGCGGACTTTCAGGCTCATGAGGGGCTCGAATCGTTGTTATAGTGAAATCAAACAAGCGCAGAAAGCCGCGCCGCCATAAATCAGGCGGCGCGGCTTAATCGCAGCAGGCACAGCCGTGCCCGGCTGTTCCGCCGAGGCGGAACAAAAATTCTTAGTACAGCTTGGTCGGCAGCATCTGGCTGCGCAGGCGCTTGTAGTGGCGCTTTACTGCGGCAGCGAGCTTGCGCTTGCGCTCTGCGGTCGGCTTTTCGTAGAACTCGCGAGCACGCAGTTCGGTCAGCAGGCCGGTTTTTTCCACACCGCGCTTGAAACGACGCATAGCGACTTCAAACGGTTCATTCTCTTTAACGCGTACGCTTGGCATAACTCAATCCCAAAAGCTTTGAATCGAAAAGCCGCGTATTTTATCCGTCCGAAATCAAAATGTCAAAGCATGTGCGTCGCACACTTTTGCATTCTCGCCACGATTGCGGTAAAAAAGCAGCATATTTCATTACCCACACTCGATGACCCCATGAGCACCCCCATCAAGCAAGCCGATTTCATCGCCAGCATTGCCGACGCACTGCAATTTATTTCCTATTACCACCCGCTCGACTACATCAAGGCGCTGGGCGAAGCCTACCAGCGCGAGCAATCGCCCGCGGCACGCGACGCCATCGCCCAGATCCTCACCAACTCGCGCATGTGCGCCGAAGGCCACCGCCCGATCTGCCAGGATACCGGCATCGTCGTGGTATTCCTGAAAATCGGCATGAACGTAAGCTGGCAGGCCGACATGAGCATCGAGGCCATGGTCAACGAGGCGGTGCACCGCGCCTACCTGCACCCGGACAACAAACTGCGCGCCTCGGTGGTGGCCGATCCGGCCGGCGCGCGCAAGAACACACGCGACAACACCCCCGCCGTGATCCATTACGAGGTTGTGCCGGGCGATACCGTGGAAGTGACCCTGGCAGCCAAGGGCGGCGGCTCGGAAAACAAGGCCAAATTCGTCATGCTCAACCCGTCCGACAGCATTGTCGACTGGGTGCTGAAAACGGTGCCCACCATGGGTGCCGGCTGGTGCCCGCCCGGCATTCTGGGCATCGGTATCGGCGGCACCGCGGAAAAAGCCATGCTGCTGGCCAAGGAAGCGCTGATGGAGCCGGTCGACATTCTCGCGCTGCAGGCCCGCGGCAGCCAGAACCGCATCGAAGAACTGCGACTGGAACTGTACGACAAGGTCAACGCGCTCGGCATCGGCGCCCAGGGCCTGGGCGGCCTGACCACCGTGCTGGACATCAAAATCCGCGACTACCCCACCCATGCCGCCTCCCTGCCGGTGGCCATGATCCCCAATTGCGCCGCCACCCGTCACGTACACTTCACCCTCGACGGCTCCGGCCCTGCCGTGCTGACCCCGCCGTCGCTGGATGATTGGCCCAAGGTCGGCTGGCAGCCTGCCGCCGACGCCCGCCGCGTCAATCTGGATACAGTTACACCGGCCGAACTGGCCACCTGGCAGCCGGGCGAAACCCTGCTGTTAAGCGGCAAGCTGCTCACCGGCCGCGACGCCGCCCACAAACGCATCGCCACGCTGCTGGAACAGGGTCAGCCGCTGCCGGAAGGCGTGGACTTCAAAAACCGTTTCATCTACTACGTCGGCCCGGTCGATGCAGTGAAGGACGAAGCCGTCGGCCCCGCCGGCCCCACCACCGCCACGCGCATGGACAAATTCACCGACATGATGCTGGATAAACTGGGGCTCATCGGCATGATCGGCAAAGCCGAACGCGGCCCCGCCGCCATCGACAGCATCCGCCGCCACCAGGCCGTCTACCTCATGGCCGTCGGCGGTGCGGCCTATCTTGTTTCCAAAGCCATCAAAGCCGCCCGCGTGGTCGCCTTTGAGGACCTGGGCATGGAAGCCATTTACGAATTCGAAGTGAAGGACATGCCCGTTACCGTGGCGGTAGACAGCCGCGGCACCTCGGTGCACCAGACTGGGCCGGCGGAATGGCAGGCGAAGATTGGAAAGATTCCGGTGGTGAAGGGGTAAGTGTTTTCCACCACCGGTTTCACGTCGAAACACCGGATGTTTGCAAAGTTAAGTCTGTAGGCCGGGGGCGCCCGGCAGCGCGGTACTTTGCTTTTGCTTCGCCAAAAGAAAGTACCCAAAGAAAAGGCG
Organism: Pseudomonadota bacterium; assembly: GCA_021851875.1. Classification (GTDB taxonomy): domain Bacteria; phylum Pseudomonadota; class Gammaproteobacteria; order Burkholderiales; family JAJZQI01; genus JAJZQI01. The sequence goes on from JAJZQI010000004.1 coordinate 91,730, forward strand.
ACCCTGAATTTGTCGAAGGCCCCTCGCGGCTGAATTTCTGGCGGGTGGCGAGTAAACTCGCCCTGGCGGAGCACACACAGCGTGCTCCACTGCGGAACTCGAACAGTACTCGCCGCAAACCCCCGCCAGAAATCCAGCCACTCGGCGACAAATAAAAGGGGACCCGGAAAAACCAAACCATTTGAGTATTCCCCGTGATCAATCTTTGTGGTGTGGGTGATTAATTGAAGGTTTGGATGTTGGGTTTGCCGTTGCCTTTAATCCCCCCTTATTCGCTGCCGTGTTTGAGCGGGTGGGTGCGGGGGAAGTCGGCGAGCACTGTCTGAGCTCCGCAGCAGGGCACGCTGTGTGTGCCCTGTCCAGGGCGAGTTGCGCAGCCGCCCGCACACACCTGCTCAAACACGGGGGTGTCAGCGAATAGCGGGTCGCCTTTTCTTTGCCTTCTTTCTTTTGGCGACCCAAAAGAAAGAAGGGCGCTGCCGGGCGCCCCCGGCCAACTCACGCTCAAATCTCCAGCTACCAGCAGCCATGGCCCCCGCCAGCTCCGCAGCAATGAATCACCCCCACCTGAACCCCGACACCCTCTGCCCCATCAATTCTTCCGCAAACACCCGCTGAGCCACGGGGCTGTCGCTCTCGGCTGCGCCGAAACACACGTGCAGCGGCAGCAGATGCTCCTCGCGCGGATGGCAATAGCGCGCGTGCGGAGCGCTGTCCCAATCAATCAAACGCCCCCCGCGTTCCGCGATATCCAGACCCGGGCCGGCACAGGTTTCCGCCAGCCAGGCATCGAATTGCGCCGAAAACAGCGGGTCGTTATGCGAGAAAAACACCCGCAGGCTATGAAATGACAGTCCGGAGCCCACGATCAACACCCCCTCCTGCCGCAATGGCGTCAGCGCGCGACCTATCGCAATATGCGCCTGCGGGTCCAGCCCGCGCTGCAGCGAGAGTTGTACACAGGGAATATCCGCCTGCGGATACATGAGTTTGAGCGGCACGAACAGGCCGTGATCAAAACCGCGTTGCCCATCAGCAGCCGCCTTAATGCCAGCTATCTCCAGTAGCGCCACGATCCGCTGCGCCAGTTCGGGCGAACCGGCAGCCGGGTATTCGATATGGTAGGACTCCGGCGGGAAGCCGTAGTAATCGTAGATCAGGGCTGGATGCGACCCTGCGGTTACAGTCGGCACGGCTTCCTCCCAATGGGCGCTGATCAGCGCAATGGCGCGGGGCCGCGCAAAGCTGCCCGGCTGCTCGCGCAAGAAAGCGGCCAGACCCGCCTGCGCCGGGTCGCCCAGCAAGGGCAACGGCCCACCGCCGTGCGGAATATACAGGACCGGCTGACGGCCAGCGTTCACTCCATCGCTCATACGCACTCCAGAAAGGTCACATCCCTCATATGGTATGATGGCATGTTTAAGAGCCTATTTCAGTCTTATGCGCGTTCTCGGCATTGAATCCTCCTGCGACGAAAGCGGCGTGGCGGTGTACGACACCGAGCGCGGCCTGCTGGCGCACGCGCTGTATTCGCAGATCGAAATGCATGCCGAGTACGGCGGCGTGGTACCGGAACTGGCCTCGCGCGACCACATTCGCCGCATCGTGCCGCTGATCCGCCAGGTGCTGGCCGAGGCCCAACTGAAACTGACAGACATTGACGCCCTGGCCTACACGCAGGGGCCGGGCCTCGCCGGCGCCCTGCTGGTGGGCACCAGCATTGCCCACGGGCTGGCTTTTGCGCTGGATCTGCCGCTGATCGGCGTGCACCATCTGGAAGGGCATCTGCTTTCTCCGCTGCTGGCCGAGGAGAAGCCCGCCTTCCCCTTTGTGGCGCTGCTGGTATCGGGCGGGCATACCCAGTTGATGAAAGTGGAAGGCGTGGGCCAGTACACGCTGCTGGGCGAAACGCTGGACGACGCAGCCGGCGAAGCCTTCGACAAGACCGCCAAGCTGCTTGGTTTGGGCTACCCCGGCGGACCGGCCCTGTCGAAACTGGCGGAACAGGGCGACCCGACCCGCTTCACCCTGCCGCGCCCCATGCTGCATTCGGGCGATCTGGAATTCAGCTTCAGCGGCCTGAAAACGGCCGTGCTCACACTGGTTAAAAATCAGCCGGACGACAAACAAACCAAGGCGGATATTGCTGCGGCATTCCAGGAGGCCATTTGCGACGTGCTCAGCAGCAAGGCGCTGGCCGCCATGAAACAGGCCGGAGTGAAAGAACTGGTAGTGGCCGGCGGCGTGGGCGCCAACAAACAATTGCGCCAGCGGCTTAATGAAGTGGCGGCAAAACGCAAGGCCAAGGTCTATTACCCGCCGCTGGCATTCTGCACCGACAACGGCGCCATGATCGCTTTCGCCGGCGCCATGCGGCTGCAACAGGCCAGCCGGAGTGACAGCTTCACCGTGCGGCCGCGCTGGCCGCTGGATGAGCCGCAGAAATCGGCTTAGTGCCCGATCAGTCGCAGCAACCACTGCGGCGGATCAAACAACACAAACCAACCCGCCAGCAGCATCAGTACCAGCATGATGTGGGAAAACAGGCTCTGCGGCCGCAAAAAGCCCCAATAGCGCATAGAGAGAAACAACAAATCCTTGCGGTGCTCGGACATCTTCAGATAACGCCCGGCCAGCTTGACGGCAAAATACACCAGATAGCCGACCGTGAGCGCGGCAAACACGGTGCGGAACACGGTAAACAAGGTGAATTGCGCATTGCCGCTGCTCTGATACAGCCATGAAACCCAGGCGGCCGCCAGGGAAGCGCCCCCCGCAATCAGCAGATTGAGGAACAAGCGCCGGCGTTCGCGCGACAGATCCTGCTGACGCTGCACGAAGAAGCCATCCACCTCGCGCTTGAACAGTTCGACCTTTTCCTGCACCAGATCGGCCGTTTCCTGCTTCATTTTCACGATACGCTCGTCCAGCGTATCGCCCAGGCGCTGGGCGGCGTAATCCACCAGCTGTTCGATGTCCTGCTTGGTAAAACTGCGCTGAGCGTGCAGCTCCTGGGAGATCTTGTCGAGCTTGGCGTCGACTTCGCGGCTGGCCGCCAGCACCACTTCGCGCAACTCGCCGCTGGCTTCGCCGATGCTTTCCTTGGCGACATTGGAGAGCTTGTCGCCCGCCCGTTCGATCGAGGTTTCCGCCGCCTCTTTCAGGCTGTCGCGGGCGTAATCCATTTCCTTTTGAAACCAGACCATTTTGGCTCCCGAGGCAAAGGGAAACGCTGATTTATCGGAGTTTCCCTGCTGGGCAAGCCGCTTGCCCAGCCGCTCAATGACGTAAGTCATTGGAAGCGTGAGGTTGTGCGGACATGCGCCGCGCAACCGTTCCGCTGATTTATTCCTGAAATGGAATAAATCAGCACATCCCAAGAGGAATCAGCTTGCCGGCATATCCAGCTTGCGCTCTTCCTTCTTTTTGCCGAACGGCTTTTCCTCGCCGCGCAGCAATCGACGGATATTTTCCTTATGTCGCCAGATCAACAGCAGCGACAATAACAGGATAGCACCGCTCATGAGACCAAAGCCGAAAACAATGGTCGCATACACCGGCGCAAAAGCGGCGGCGATCAGGGCGGCCAGGGAGGAAATGCGCCACATGTAGGCCGCCAGCAGCCAGGTACCGAGACAGCCCAGACCGATCCAGGGCGACAAGGCCAGCAGGATGCCCAATGCCGTGGCCACCCCCTTGCCGCCATGAAAGCCGAAGAACAGCGGGTACACATGCCCCAGGAATGCCGTCAATGCAACGGCGGCGATCACCCACTGCGGCTGACCTGCCTGCTGCGCCAGCACAACCGCCACAAAGCCTTTGGCCGCATCCCCCAGCAGGGTCAGAATGGCGGCGCTTTTCTTGCCGGTGCGCAGCACATTGGTGGCGCCGGGATTATTGGAACCGAAACTGCGCGGATCCGGCAGGCCAAACACTTTGCTCACAATCACCGCAAACGACAGGGACCCGATCAGGTAACCCACCACAATCCACATCAATCCGTTCACTGACTTCAAACCTTTCTGCGCCGGCCAATTTCTCTATAACGGGCAAACAGGCTAAAATACCCGTTTCAATTCAAACTCTTTTCATGGATACAATTTTTCTGCGCGAATTCAAGCTCGATGTCGTCATCGGCGTATACGACTGGGAGCGCACCCTGCCACAAACCATCCAGCTTGATCTGGAAATCGGACTGCCTCACTCGCGCGCAGGAAAAACCGACCGGGTAGAGGATACCATAGACTACGCCGCCATCGTCGGCCGCATTCGCGAGACGCTGGCCGAACGCCAGTTCGCGCTGGTAGAAGCGCTGGCGGAACATGTGGCAGACCTGATCCGCACGGAATTCGGCTCGCCCTGGGTGCGCCTGACCGTGGCCAAGCTCGGCCTGTTCCACGGCATCAAACAACTGGGCGTGAGCATCGAACGCGGCGACCGCAACGCCTGAAGCCCCGCTCATCATGCACTACACGCTGCCCCCGCTGGCCGAATTATGGCCGTTTGGCCTGGTCATATTCGGCGCCTATTTCGTGCGCGGCATCACCGGCTTCGGCTCCGGCCTCATTATCGTGCCCCTGCTGGCACTGGCGTTGCCTTTGCAGTTTGTCGTACCGCTGACCCTGCTGCTGGACTTTTCCGCCTCTGTAGCACTGGGACGCCATGCCCGCGAGCACATCGCCTGGCAGGAAATCCGCCCGCTCATCCCATTCAGTCTGACCGGTATCGTACTGGGCGTACTGCTGCTGATCAAGGTACCGAAAGAGCCTCTGCTGCTGGTATTAGGCGTGCTGATCATGCTGTTCGGCCTGCGTAGCCTGCTGAATCTGCATGGGGACAAGCCGATCTCACGCATCTGGGCGGCACCGGCAGGCATTCTGGGGGGCGGCATCGGCGCCCTGTTTGGCACCGGCGGCCCGCCCTATGTGATTTACATGAATCACCGCATCAAAGACAAAGCCGCGTTGCGCGCCACATTTTCCGGCCTGTTCACGCTGGAAGGGGCCACCCGTATCGTGACCTTCATGCTTGCGGGGTTGCTGCTGCACAGCACCATCTGGCTGGCGTTTCTGGTCTGCATTCCGCTGATGGCCGGCGGCCTGTATCTGGGCAACCACGTGCACGTGGGCATCACGCGCGAGCGTCTGACACAGCTTATCGGCGCATTGCTGCTAAGCAGTGGTGTATCGTTGATCTGGAAAAGCGGAGTGCTTGGGTAAACGGTGAACGGGCAAAAGTGTAGTACTGCTTACTGCTACCTACTAACGAATCAATACAGCCTGACCTGGGCGCTGACGGAAACGCACTTCGCGCGCGCCTTTTTTGGCCGCCTGGGTCACCAGTTCATCCACGTCGGATTTGAGCGTTTCACGCAACGCTTCGGGCAACAAGCGGTTACGTGCAATGGCGTGACGCACATTCGGGTCGCGGTCCGCAAAAAATGTCTGCACCATCTCGGGCGTCAGGTCCTCCCGTTTGGCAATCGACAGACGGATGACGTAATCGTCGTCTTTGGCCAACACAGCCACCTCTTCCGGACGCAAATCGGCCCGGCGGGAAAAATAGCATTTCACCACCAACCACTGGTCACGGATCACAAACGGACGCCACTGCGCCGGAATTTCTTCGGCCAGTGACATGGCAATCCGCTCTTCCAGCGGAATCGCTTTGTACTGTTTTTCCTGCTCGTTCATCACTGCATTTTAAACGGAAAATGGCGATATTAAGACAAAATACACATTCGCACGACCCTGCTGCCAGCAGGGTCGTCGCATCACAGCCAGAATGATTCCTGGAATTGCTGCTGGATGGTTTCCACTTCGGCGCGGTTGTCCACCATTGCCGAAACGCAGGCCGGGTCAAACTTGATACCGACCTGCACCTGCAAAAACTTGAAGGCACGATCATTATCCCAGGCGTCCTTGTAAACGCGATTACTGGTTAGCGCATCGAATACATCGCCGACCGCCACGATCCGCGCCTCCAGCGGAATCGCCTCGCCGCTCAACCCTTCCGGATAACCGCTGCCATCATAATTCTCATGGTGGTACAGCACGATGTTGCGCAGCAGCTGGATATCCTGCACTTTTCCCAGCTTATAATTCTCCACCACCTTGTCGACGATCTCCGCTCCTTGCCGGGTATGCTGTTTCATCTCTTCATATTCCCCGGCCGTGAGCGGCCCCTGCTTGAGCAGAATGTGGTCGGGCACGCTGATTTTGCCGATGTCGTGCACCGGTGAAAACAGAAACACGCTTTCAACGAAGACATCATCCAGACCATAGGCCGGGGCCACTGCACGCGCCACCAGTCGGGCATAGCGCGACATGCGATCAAGGTGACCGGCTGTTTCCGGGTCGCGATGGCGGGTAAAACTGAGCGCCGACTTCACCGTTGCCTGCAACAGATTGCTGACGGACACCTCGCGCGCCAGCAGCAACCCGACCAGGTGGGCAACCATGTCGCAGTCGGACAATACCGCCGGACTGAATACCTGCTTCAGTCTGGAATTGAAAAACACAAAACCGATGAACTCGCCCTCGGCAAACAGCGGCACCGTATAGCTGGCCTGAAAACCCTCGCTCTTCAAGGCTTGCGCATGATGGCTGCCGCTGGCGGCAAATACGGCCATATCATTGACGACACGAGTCATGCCGCTGTGGATTATCTCCAGCAAGGTCGGCGAATTTGCCAGGGGCGATTGGTAAAACGTCAGCGGACTGGGGGTATCGCTGCTTGATGCATAGGTTTTGAGCAGATCGGTTTTGGCATCGTAAAGCGCCACAGACACCCGCTCGATAAAGGCATAGCGATGGCGCAGCCGGCCGTGCAGAAAAGCCAGCTTGTCACCGAAAGCCCCGGGCGAGTTGAGGTCGCGGAATTCGTCTTCTCTTTCTCTGATCATCGCATAAGCGCAGCAATGAGCGGCACAAGCCGCCCGACATTTCATCCTAGCAGATGCTGCGGCATTTATTAGCCGCGCGGGTGATGTTGCTGGTGCAGTGATTTCAGGCGCTCGCGCGCCACATGGGTATAGATTTGGGTGGTGGAGATATCCGCATGACCGAGCAGCAGTTGCACGACGCGCAAATCCGCTCCGTGATTGAGCAGATGGGTCGCAAAAGCATGCCGCAACACATGGGGTGACAGCGGCTTGTTAATTCCACCCTCGACCCCGTAACGCTTGAGGCGATACCAGAAAGCCTGGCGCGTCATGCCTTCGCCGCGCTGGGTGACGAACAGCTCCGCACTGGTGCGTCCGCTCAGCAAGGCCGGGCGGACCTGCTCCATATAGCGCAGCAGCCAGTCGACCGCCTCCTCGCCCAAGGGCACCAGCCGCTCCTTCGAGCCCTTGCCCATCACCCGCAGCACGCCCATGTCGAGACTCACTTCCGCCACGCGCAGGTTAACCAGCTCGCTCACCCGCAAGCCGGTCGCGTACAACACTTCCAGCATGGCCCGGTCGCGCAGGCCGATATCACTGGCGGTATCGGGCGCAGCCAGCAAAGCCTCCACATCGGCTTCGGTCAGGCTCTTGGGCAGGGGGCGCACGCGCTTGGGGGAAACCAGATCAAGTGTCGGGTCGACAGCGACCCAACCGGAGCGCAAGGCAAACTGATAAAAGCGCTTGAGGCTGCTGACCCGGCGTCCGGCCGAGGAGGCCTTGTGCCGCAGCAGGAACAAGTGGTGCATATAGGCAGACAAATCGGCATAGACGGCAGCCGGCAACAGTTTACCGGTCTGTTTCTCCAGCCACTCGGCAAACAGCCGCACATCGCGGCGATAACTGCTCAGGGTGTTGGCCGAAAGCCCATCCTCCAGCCACAAGGCATCGCAAAACCGGTCGATATAGGAAGCCGTTTCAGTGGCGCTCATGCTGCAGCAACCAGCGCTTGATATCCAGCGCTCCGGTAACCCCCTGCATGAAGCCGCCCAAACCCGATGCGCTGACGACCCGATGACAAGGATAGATCAGCGGCAGCGGATTCGCCCCGCAGGCCTGCCCTACGGCCCGCGGAGCACTGCCCAGCTGGCGTGCGAGTTCGCCATAAGTCAGCATCTGACCGGGCGGGATGGTCTGCAACGCCTGCCAGACACGCTGCTGAAAGGGGGTACCGCGCAATTCACAAGGCAAATTGAAAACATGGCGCGGGTTCTCGCTGTAGGCATCCAGCTGTGCAAACACATCACTCAGCAGAGGATCGTCAACGGCAAAAGCTGCGGTCCCCGCCGGCAGAAACTCCAGGCGCACCAGCCGGCCCTGCTGCAGCAGCACCCCCATGGCAAAACCGGGGCCGGACCAGATTCCCGTCCACTTCATCATGGTCAGCGACCTCCTCCCGGCTTGGGCGCGAGGGCACGTGCATCGTTGTACATGCCGGCCAGCCACAAGGCCTCCTGCGCCAGCTGTCGATTGGCAGCCGCCTCATTGCCTTTGGCAGCGGCGGCCACAGCCAGATAATCGGCCGCCGCTGCGGTGTAGTCATGCTGCTGCATGGCCAGGCGACCGCGCCAGCGCAAGGCATTACGCCAGTCGGCGCCATCCAGCACGGGCTGCAGCCGATGCAGCCATTGGCGCGCTTCCGTCACCTGGCCGCCTTCGGCCCAGCTGCGCGCCACATCCAGCACCCGGGCCGCATCGTCAGCCGGCAGCACGGCGGTATAACCGACTGCCCCCAGCAGGGCGCGCGCCTCGTCCCGTTGGCCCGCCGCCAGCAGCGCCTGCATGCGCGCCAGCGGCCAGCTGGCCCAGTCATTCACGGTAAAATCCGGCGGCAAGGCTGCCCACCAACGCCCGGCAACAGCAGGCTTGCCCTGCTCGAAAGCCGCATAGCCCCAGTTCCAGCGCACCTTGTCGCCCACTTGCAATTGCGGCGCATCGGCCACCAGCGCGGTCGCCCCCAACGTGCGCCAGCTGTTCAGCAAGGCATCTGCCGCCGCGTCGCGCCGTTCCGCTGCCACGCCTTTGACGGCAATATAAGCCAGCAGGGCGCGCTGACCGGCCGGATTATCGCTCGCCAGCCGATCGGCCAGAGCCTGCCAGTCCGCATCCTGCCCCTGCAGCAAGTTGTTTTCATTGGCCAGCTGCGCGGCATACTTCTGGTAATCGTCCCACAACCGTTCGGCATCAACCCCCAATGGTGCACATTGCTCAGCCGGGTAGCGACTGAGCATGGCTTCTTCCGCGCCAATCGCCAGAGCGGGCGTTTTCAGGCGGATCGCCGCTTCCTGCTCAGCCATGAACACCCAGACATCGGGTTTGGCCAGCAGCTTCGGCATGCCGGCAACGGCTTGCGCCGGATCGAGCAACCCCGCTTTCAATTGCACCCAGGCGCGCAAACCGGCCGACAGGTCCGGCCGGGCCGTCATCATCAGGGCGTCCTGCACCAGCCCGCCCAGAGCGAGCGCCTGGGTCACTTCCTGTGCCAGCGAAAGCTCGGCATCACGGTAATCCTGCTGGTACTTCAACCAATCGGCATAGGCCGCCCGCACCTCACCGGCGGCCAGGCTGGCCCGTACCACCTGCACCCGCCACTCACGCAGCTGGGCCGCTGTCGGCTGCCCCAACCAGATTGCCTGCGCCAGCCAATTAAGCGCCTGCACGGGATTTTTCTGCCGCAGCGCCGCCGGCGCCCCGATATCGGCCATCAGTCCGGCCATGGCCGGCACCTGTGCAGCAGGCGTACGGGCGATGCGCTGCAGCAGGGCGTCATCCTGGTGCAGCTGCGCCATGGCCTGCCAGCGCAACGCCTCGACACTGGCCCAGGTCGGCGCATCAGGCGCCAGGTTATCCGGCAATGCCGTCAAAGCCAGGGCAGGCAAGCCTTGCTGCAACCAGCTGGCAGCGGCGGGCACATCAATCGGAACGTCAGCCGCAGATGCGGCGGCCTGGGAAAAAGGAGCGGCAACCAGCATGCCGGTCAGCAGCAGATAAAAGGCGATTTTTTTCATGCAACCATTGTAAGCATAAAAAAAGGCGTGGTCACCCGCAGTATGGGTGGTTTTGCACAAGGGTTGCGCAGGGGCCTCAAAAACAAAAAAGGCGCGGTTTCCCACGCCTTTTTGGCTTGCCATAAAACAGAAACGCTTATGCGTCCTGCTTCTTGGCCGGCAGCTTTTCTTTAATACGTGCGGATTTGCCGGAACGCTCACGCAGGTAGTACAGCTTGGCGCGACGAACGTCACCACGGCGCTTCACTTCGATTTTGGCAACCAGCGGAGAGTAGGTCTGGAAAGTACGTTCCACGCCTTCACCGGAAGAAATCTTGCGCACGTTGAAAGAAGAATTCAGACCGCGATTGCGCTTGGCAATCACTACACCCTCGTAAGCCTGCAGACGTTCACGCGAACCTTCTTTTACTTTCACGTGGACCACTACGGTGTCACCGGGGGCAAATTCAGGAATTTCCTTACCCAGACGGGCAATTTCTTCCTGTTCGAGTTGCTGGATCAGATCCATTGCGTTCACTCCTAAACTATCGTCTATCGTATGACCCGCCATATTTTGCGCCGGTCTGCGTGTAGAGCAGGTCGCCACCTGATGCACGCGCCAAATGCAGGAAGATTAATCTACCTGCTGTTCACGCTCCTGCAGATATTCCTGCAACAGAGCCTGTTCCTTCGGGCTGAGCGGGTACTTGTCCAACAAGTCGGGCCGCTTTTCCCATGTTCTTCCCAGCTGCTGTTTCAGCCGCCAGCGGATGATATCCGCATGGTGGCCCGACATCAGCACATCGGGTACCCGCTCGCCCTCGTACACCTCGGGGCGGGTATAGTGGGGGCAATCCAGCAAGCCCGCCACAAATGAATCTTCCACAGCCGACTGGGCATCGCCCAGCACGCCCGGCAACTGGCGTATCAGCGCATCGAGCAACACCATCGCCGGCAATTCGCCACCCGACAGCACATAGTCGCCGATGGAGATTTCCTCATCCACCTCGCGCTGCAGCACCCGCTCGTCGATGCCCTCGTAGCGTCCTGCCAGAATAACCAGGCCCGGCTCAGCCAGCAACTGCATCACCTTGGCATGATCCAGCGGCTTGCCCTGCGGCGACATATACAGCACTTTCGGCTGCACCACGCCCGCCTCGCGCTGGCGCGCCTTGGCCGCCTCGATGGCCTGTTCCAGCGGCTCGGCCAGCATCACCATGCCGGGGCCGCCACCGTAGGGGCGATCATCGATGGTGCGGTAATTATCCGTGGTGAAATCGCGCGGATTCCACACCTGCAAATCGTAGGCAGCGAGCTTGTTCTTTGCCCGGCTGCTGATGCCAAAGTCCGTTAGCGCCGCAAACATGGGCGGAAACAGACTGATCACATCAAACTGCTTAATAGTCTTCGCCCCAGTCGACAGTGATCGTGCGATTGTCGTAGTCGACCTTCTGCACAATGGCGCCGACAAACGGAATCATGCGTTGGCGCTCACCTTTGAGCACCAGCACATCGTTGGCGCCGGTTTCCAGCAGGTCTTTCACTTCACCCAGCTGAACGCCTTGCAGATTCACCACCTGCAGCCCGATCAGGTCGGTCCAGTAATACTCGTCCGCATCGGTCTGCGGCAACTCCTCACGCGGAACCGCCACCGTCAGGTTACGCAGACGGGCAACCTGATCGCGATCGACAAAACCTTCGAACTGCACCACCAGGGACTTGGCGTGCACTTCCGCGTCAACCACCTTGTAAGGCTTCCAGTCGCCTTCCTTGCCCAGCCACCAGACATCGTAGTCCAGCAGACTGTCGGGGTACTCGGTCGAGGCGTGGACCCGCACCCAGCCGCGCACACCAAACGGGACACCCACCTGCCCCATCGGCACCAGCTTATCAGGCAGCGGCTGCACCAGACTTCTTGACCAGACGGGCGACGGTATCGGACAGCTGAGCGCCGTTACCTTGCCAGTAGGCTACGCGTTCCATATTGATACGCAGACCTTCGGCGCCTTCCGGAGCCACCGGGTTGTAGAAACCGATGCGCTCGATGAAACGGCCATCACGACGGTTGCGGGAATCGGCCACAACCACATTGTAGAACGGACGGTCTTTAGCGCCGCCGCGAGCCAGACGAATGACTACCATGCTATAAATCCTCTCAGATGCTGATCAGCACACGCCCCCAACCAACGCGGGGACAAAAGAAAAGGCGCTGATTTTACGCGAATATCCGACACAACACAAGCCACCTGAACAGCCTGTTTAACCGAGTATGCCATTTCCCACACATTCCCACACATTCCCACACAAATCTCCCATTCGAGCGATATGCCCATGGCATCGGTCGAACATATTCAATATAATCCGCACCATCGGCACATGCTCGCCAACCATGCGACATGGACAATACATTAACCGCAATCATTTCGTTTCATTCAGCCGCAAGAATTGAGAAAACCATGAAAACTCGCATCTTCCCGCTTCTTTTGCTCGCCGGACTGACCACGGCCTTTTTCCCGGCCGCCAGCGCAGCCAACCTCAACGGCCTGACGCTGAGCGTCGGCTTTGACTACTCAAGCGGCAAATACGGCACCAATACCACCACGGATATCACCAGCATCCCGGTAACCGCGCATTACGACAGCGGCGCATGGGGCTACGAACTGACGGTTCCCTACCTCCGCATCACCGGCACAACAGACGTGCTGCCGGGCGTAGGCCGCATCATCAACACCAACCCCAGCCGGCGGGTTGCCAACACAAGCAGCGTCAGCAGCACCGCCGACGGGTTGGGCGACATCACCGCATCCGCCACCTACAACCTGTATCAGGGCAAAAAGCAGGATCGCGGCATCAGCCTGACGGGGCTGATCAAATTCGGCACGGCCGACGCAAACGCCGGACTGGGCACCGGAGAAAACGACTACACCCTGCAGGCAAACGGCTACCGCACCCGGGGCCGGAACACAGTATTCGGCAACGTCGCCTACAGCGTCCTGGGAAGCTCCCAGTACATCCAGTTGAACAACGTCTGGAGCCTCTCCGCCGGCGTCGAGCACCAGCTCAGCCCGATCAGCGCCGTCGGGGTCAGCTACTATACCCGCCAAAAATCCAACTCCTCCGGCACCGCCGCCAGTGACGCCACGCTGTACTACACGCGCAACATCGGCAACCACTGGAAAGCCCAGGCCTATGTGCTGCAGGGCTTCTCCAACGGCAGCCCCGACAGCGGCATCGGCGCATCCATGGCGTATGCCTTTTAACGCTTGACCGAGGCGGCGCGGCCAGGCTGCCGCACCGCTCGCCAATCGGCAAAACCCTTCAGCAGCTGGCGGTTTTAACCAACGGCAAATCAGGCTAGAATGCTACCTTTATCTATTTAGCCGTTATTATTTGCCAAGGATTCACCATGCCAGAATTTCGCATTGCCCCGAGCATTCTGTCCGCCAACTTCGCCAAGCTGGGCGAGGAAGTCGACAACGTACTCGCCTCCGGCGCCGACATCGTTCACTTTGACGTAATGGACAACCACTACGTACCCAACCTGACCATCGGCCCGCTGGTGTGCGAAGCATTGCGCAAACATGGCGTAACCGCACCGATCGACGTGCATCTGATGGTCAAGCCGGTCGACCGCATCATCCCGGACTTTGCCAAGGCGGGCGCCAGCTATATCACCTTCCACCCGGAAGCGTCCGAGCACATCGACCGTACCATCGGCCTGATCAAGGAATCCGGCTGCAAGGCCGGTCTGGTATTCAACCCGGCCACCCCGCTGGAGGTACTGGAATACACCCTCGACAAAATCGACATGGTGCTGCTGATGTCCGTCAACCCCGGCTTCGGCGGTCAGAAATTCATCCCCTACGTGCTGGACAAGGCCCGCAAGGTACGCAAGATGATCGACGAGCGCGGCCTCAACGTCAGCCTGGAAATCGACGGCGGCGTGGGTCCCGCTAACATTCTGGACGTCGCCAAGGCCGGCGTGGACACCTTCGTGGCCGGTTCCGCCGTATTCGGCGCCGCCAAGGACAGCGACCCGAACCGCTACAACAGCGTGATCGCCACCATGCGCGCCGAGCTCGCCAAGGCATAAAACAACACTTTACCCGAGTACGCACTCCCAAAGGTTTTAAATGAGCAAAAGCTTTCCCTTGTCCGTCAAGGCGGTCGTCATCGACCTCGACGGTACTCTGCTGGACACCGCACCGGATCTGGCCGACGCGGCCTGCGACATGCTGGCTGAAATGGGCCGTCCGGCGGTACCGCTGGAAACCGTCAAAACCTATATCGGCAACGGCGTATCCCGTCTGGTCAAGCGCGTGCTGACCGGCGACATGGATGCCGACCCGGACCCGGAACTGTTCAAGCAGGCCTACGCCATTTACCAGAAACACTACGGCGCCAACGTGTCGCGCAAGAGCCGCCCGTTCCCGGGCGTGGTGGAAGGTCTGGACACCCTGAAGGCCGCCGGCTATCACGTCGCCTGCATCACCAACAAGGCAGCGGTGTTCACCATCCCGCTGCTGAAGGACACCGGTCTGCATGATTACTTTGAACTGATCCTGTCCGGCGACGCGCTGCCCAAGCGCAAGCCCGACCCGCTGCCGCTGCTGCATGCCTGCGAGAAATTCGGCATCAAACCGGAAGAGCTGCTGCTGATCGGCGATTCACTCAACGACACGCAGGCCGCCCGCGCCGCCGGCTGCCCTGTCTTCTGCGTGCCCTACGGTTATAACCGCGGCCGCAGCGTCAACGAGCTCGATCTCGACGCAGTGGTTCCCAGCATCCTGGAAGCCACCAAGCTGATCCGGAAAGCGGCCTGACATGACGACTCCCCTGAAAACATCCCTCAGCTGGCGATGGTGGCATTGCGCTTGATCCCGCAACACCGCATCGCCAACCGTTTTCAGGAGATTTATCGTGAGTATGAGCCAAACCGAATTCAAGCAACTCGCCCAGCAGGGCTACAACCGCATCCCGCTGGTACGCGAGCTGGCCGGCGATCTGGATACACCGCTGTCGGTGTACCTGAAGCTGGCCAACCGTCCCTATTCCTACCTGCTTGAGTCTGTTGTCGGCGGCGAGCGTTTCGGCCGCTATTCCTACATCGGCCTGCCCGCCACCACCCGCATCAGCGTCACCGGTCACGAACTGACCCTGATCACCCCGGGCAAACAGGAAACCCGCCACAGCGCCGACCCGCTGGCCGACATACAGGCTCTGTCAGGCGCCTACAAGGCGGCCAGCATCGCCAGTCTGCCGCGTTTTGCCGGCGGCCTGGTGGGCTATTTCGGCTACGACACCATCCGCTACATCGAGCCGCGTCTGGCCAAAACGCAAAAACCCGATGACGTCGGCGCGCCCGACATTCTGCTGCTGCTGTCGGAAGAATTGACCGTCATGGACAACCTGACCGGCAAGCTCTATCTCATCGTCTATGCCGACCCGAGCCAGGAGGGGGCTTTCGAGCAAACCAGCCGACGCCTGGATGAGCTGGTTGCGCAATTGCGCGCACCATTCACCGCCCCGCCGGCGGAAAGCGTGACCGCCAGTGCCGCAGCACAATCGGAATTCGGCGAAGAGCCCTTCAAACAGGCCGTGGCGCGTGCCAAGCAATACATTTTTGACGGCGACATCATGCAGGTGGTGCTGTCGCAACGCATGAACATGCCGTTTGATGCCGCCCCGCTGTCGCTCTACCGGGTACTGCGCGGCCTCAACCCGTCGCCCTACATGTTCTATTTCGATTGCGGCGACTTCAACGTCGTCGGCGCTTCGCCGGAAATCCTCGTGCGCCAGGAAAACAATACGGTTACCGTGCGTCCCATCGCCGGCACCCGTCCGCGCGGCAAAACCCGCGAGCACGACCTGTCGCTGGCGGAAGAACTGCTGGCCGACCCGAAAGAACTGGCCGAGCACCTGATGCTGATGGATCTGGGCCGCAACGACGTCGGCCGGGTGGCCGAAACCGGCTCGGTCAAAGTCACCGAAAACATGGTCATCGAACGCTACTCGCATGTGATGCACATCGTCTCCAACGTCGACGGCAAACTCAAGCCGGGCTTGTCGAATATGGATGTGCTGCGCGCCACCTTCCCGGCCGGCACGGTCTCCGGCGCGCCGAAGGTGCGCGCCATGGAAATCATCGACGAACTGGAGCCGACCAAGCGCGGCATCTACGCCGGCTCGGTCGGTTACCTGGGTTTCAACGGCGACATGGACCTGGCCATCGCCATCCGCACCGCCGTCATCAAGAACCGGACGCTCTACGTGCAGGCCGGCGCCGGCATCGTCGCCGACTCGGTACCGCAAAGCGAATGGGATGAAACCCGGAACAAGGCCCGTGCGGTGCTCAAAGCCGCCAGTCTGGTGGGCGATTCGGCCAGGCATAAATAAATGCTTCGGCTCGGCATCGACCTGGGCGGAACAAAAATCGAAATCATCGCGCTCGACGATCGGAGGCGCGAATTGCTGCGTCAGCGCATCGCCACACCCCAGGGTGACTACCCGGCCACCCTGGCGGCCATTGCCGCACTTATCCGCCAGGCGGAAGCGGCACTCGGCCAAAGCGGTACGATCGGCATCGGCACGCCGGGAGCCATTTCCCGCGCAACCGGCCGGCTGAAAAACTCCAACTCGGTCGTCCTCAACGGCCAGCCCGTGCGGCAGGATCTGGAGCAACTGCTGGGCCGCCCCGTTCGCATCGCCAACGACGCCAACTGTTTCGCCCTGTCCGAGGCGACCGACGGCGCCGGAGCGGGGGCGGATGTGGTATTCGGAGTGATTATCGGCACCGGCACGGGTGCCGGCGTCGTGGTCAACGGCCACGTGCTGACCGGCCCCAACGCCATCGCCGGCGAATGGGGTCACAACCCGCTGCCCTGGCCGCAGCCCGATGAACTGCCGGGTCCTGTCTGCTATTGCGGCAAGCACGGCTGCATAGAAACCTTTTTATCCGGCCCCGGCATGGCGCGCGACCATCTGCATCACACCGGCCACATCCTGGATGCCGCGACGATCGTGCGGCAAGCCGAACTGGGGGAAAACACCTGCCGCGCCACCCTGGAACGTTATGAAGACCGGCTGGCCCGCGCGCTGGCGCACGTGATCAACATTCTCGACCCGGATATCATCGTGCTCGGCGGCGGCATATCGAATATCCGTCGACTCTACGAGACGGTGCCGCAACGCTGGGGCGAATATGTTTTCTCCGACCGGGTGGACACCCAACTGAAAGCCAACCGGCACGGCGACTCCAGTGGCGTCAGGGGCGCCGCCTGGCTGTGGCGTCCCTGAATGCCGCGCTCACAGCGGCATCGTCAGGCGCGCATCCAGCCCGCCGCCCTCTCTTTCCTGCAGGCTGACCTGCCAACCATTAGCCTGGGCCAGCTGGCGCACAATCGCCAAGCCCAAGCCGCTGCCGCCGGTAGCCGCATTACGCGACTCTTCCAGCCGATGAAACGGACGGAACACCGCCTCGACCTGCTCCGAAGGAATGCCCGGCCCCCGGTCGAGCACATGAATGAGCAGCGACCGGCCAAGGACTTCGCACACCATTTCCACCGCCGATCCCGCTCCATAGCGCAGGGCATTTTCAAGCAGATTGCCCAACACGCGCTGCAACGCCAGCGGCCGCTCTTTGAGCTGCATATCGAGTGAGCACTCAAGCCGGATACGCTCGGCATCCGCATCGAATTGACTGACAAGCTGTTGCAGGAAGGTAGCCAGATCGAGCTGCTGCGGCACTTCCTGCGCCAGCTCGCGGCCGATCTCCAGATAGGAACCGATCAGCCGGTTCATTTCATCCAGATCGCGCTCCATGCGTTGGACCAGCTGCGTGTCCGCCGACGCGGGCAGCATCGCCAGCGCCAGGCGCATGCGCGCCAGGGGCGTGCGCAAATCGTGTGAAATACCGGAAAGCAATGTGGTACGGTTATGCAGCAGTTCGCGCACCTCCACCATCATGCGGTTAAAACTGGCCGCCACCAACTCCAGCTCGCGAATGCCGGACTCCTCCAGCGGCTCGGGCGACTTGCCCTGACCGAATGCGCTGGCCGCCTGCGACAAACGCTGCAACGGCACGGTGATCCGCCGCACCCAGAACAGCGTTGCGGCCAAGCCGAGACCCGCGCCGGCAACGGAAACCAGCAAAAAAGCCAGTGGCAGCCGGGTACCGAGGAAGTTATGCGGAAAGAACACCCGCATGACGCGGCCGCCGACCGTCAAATCCACCCAGTACCACTTTTCCTCCTGGTTTTGTCGCAGCGTCACGGGGTAGCCCACACGGGCCTCCAATGCTTCCTGCAGCATCAACTCGTAAGGTGAAGTGGCATCCTCGCCCTCCAGCCACTCACTCCTGGCCGGCTGGATCAGCAGCTGGTGATTGACGGCCAATTCACTTTCAAAATCGGGCCGCGTTTCGGGTGGAAGTTCCGCCCAGGTCTGCGCGGAAAGGACAATGAGGCCGGACAAGTCATCCGTGGAACGATGGGCAATCGGCAGCAGCACCAGCCACCACAGCACCGCCAGCACAAACAATTGCAGCGCCAGCCACAGGCCGGACAGCCAGAGCGCCGTGCGGGCAAACAGACTGTAGCGGTGCCAAATCAAGCGCTGGCGGCCTCCGCCGCCCCCTTCGGCGAGAACAGGTAACCCTGTCCCCATACGGTACGAATGTAACGCGGTGCGGCCGGATCATCCTCCAGCTTGCGGCGCAGGCGGGTAATGCGGACATCGATACTGCGATCGAAGGGATCTCGGTCGTACCCCTTGAGCATATCCATGATCTGATCGCGCGTCAGCACCCTGTTGGGGTGTTCAGTCAGCAGCTTGAGCAGGGAAAATTCGGCATGCGTCAGCACGACTTCTTCGCCATTTTTCAGCAATCGGTGCGAATCGAGTTCCAGCACATAGGGCCCGAAGGCATAGCCATCCGCCGCCGCGCTTGCCTCGGCCGTCCGCGACTCGCGGCTGCGCCGCAAAAGTGCACGAATGCGCGCCAGCAATTCCCGCGGATTGAACGGCTTGGGAAGGTAGTCATCCGCCCCGACTTCCAGACCGATGATGCGATCGATATCCTCCCCGCGGGCGGACAGCATCAAAATCGGAATATCCAGACTGGCACGCAATCGCCGGGCAATGGATAAACCGTCTTCACCGGGCAGCATCAAATCCAGCACAAGCAGGTCGGGCCGCGCTTCCGCCAACAACCGATCCATTTCAGTCGCATCCGCGGCCATTCGGACATTGTATCCTTCGCGCCCCAGGTAATCGCCCAGCAATTCGCGCAGACCGGGATCATCATCTACAATAAGAAGCGTGTGTATTTCTTTATCCATGGCTACATTATAGGCAAGTCGGCTATTGAGTACAGCGCCTACCTGTCAGATGAAACATACTGTTACAACTCGCACAAAAACCGAAATAGGCGCGAAACCATTTCACCCTAAGATTGTCACCATGCAAATATGCTTTATGGTTAAGGCAACCTGCAATGGATCTCGCTTATGAAACAGAACCCTGACTTTGTTTTGCACTTTGCCCGCGCTGCGCTGCTGCTGGGTGTCGCCATTACCAGTCCGCTGGTGATGGCTCAACCGAACCATCGTCACATGCAAAAACCGGCTGCCGCCCCCCAGCAGCAACCGGTTGACCCGGAACAGCAATGGGCCGAGTGGAGTCGTGCGCGTGAAAACGCACGCAGCCATTATGGCCAGGGTTATGAATCGCGGCAGGGCCTTGAGTCACCGCCCGCCCAACCGAAATTCCAGGGATCCCCTGGCGGCGTTGCCGGTCCCAACCCAGGACGCCGCCCCGGACGTTAATCCATGACACCGCTGAGGCGTTATAAAAATGCGTAAATCACATCCGATCATCCGCCTTTATTATTGCAGCAGTCAGCAGCAGCCTGGCACTTGCGTCCGGCGGTGGCGGTATGGGCACGCGAATGGGGGCGGCAACCCAACCCCAAAGTCCTCCACGACCGAGACACAGAATAAAACCCAGGACCAGGCTCAAGCCAAAGAGCAGGAACGCGATCGTGAACGCCTGCACGATGGCATGAGCAACGGATCGCAGAACAAGATCAAGCGGCTCGTCGAGCGAAAAGCCAGGGCGATGCCAGTAAAATTCGTGAGCGAATCACCAAACAAACCCGGCAGTAAACTCGGCAAACCAAACTCCGAGTTTTTTGCCTCCATCCTGGTGAGGCGTAAATTGAGGTACCCCATCATGCTTAAAAAACTTATTGCAGTCTTTTTATCCTATATTTTACTTGCCCCAATGGCCCCTCTGGCGCAGGCGGGTTCACTAAGCAGTGACGCCGTGCTGGGCGCGGTTATCGGCTCAGCGGCTGGCGCCGCGATCGGATCGACCACCGGCGACCGCAACGGCGCCATCATTGGCGCTGCAATAGGCGGCGCGATAGGCACGAGCATCAGCACCCGGCCGATTTACCGCGAACCGCGCCACATCCAGGAGCGCATAGTGTATATGCCGCCGCCCGGCTGGCGTCACCGGCACCGTCACGGCGGCGAATATGTCTACTATGCCCGCCCGTATTATCCCGATCGCTACGATGAGCGGTATTATCGCCGCTATTACGACGACTGACTCTGCCTGACGCTACCCAACAAAAAAGCGCTGAGAAGTACTTTTTTGCTGCTGCTTTTCCCGCCTAAGCGCCAGGTTCGGGAAACTGGCGTCCTCCGCCAGCTCCAGCCGCCTTTACCCATGCCGCCGCCCGGCCCGCTTCCACCATCCACCGCAGGCGGGCTAGCAGGATCTGGCGCAACTGGACTACGCCACTGCGCATTGAAAACAAAAACCGGTCGGTTCCAGCCTGCTCGCAGAGCGAACTGCGGATGCGGATGCGGATGCGGATGCGGAAAAGATACCGATTGACTGGCTGCAACAAGCCGTTAAATTCATTCTCACCCAACCTGACGAAAAGAACTGTGCTACGGACAGAGCAGGTCGCACATTTGGATGACCGATCCACTCCGTATCGCGGCAATGCGCCCGGTTCTTCTTTTTACTCATGCATTACCGCGAAATAGAAAACCCAAAATTATTTTTTTATGGTTGACCCGCTTATATAAGCGGGCCCTATTTTTAAAAACAGTCTAATAAGCCTATTGTTTCGTCATTGATAATTGTCAATCACGAGCAAATTCAACCTTGCCCGGGACCGCGACCATGCCCCGGCAAAACCGGCAAACCCTGTCGCGTCGGGCAAAACCCTTTCACAACCGGCAGAACTCAGCCAAAATAGCGTTTTATTCTGTTGCTCATCCGCGACACCCCGAGGCTCAGTACGGAAACCCTGTCATGCTGTTAATGATCGACAACTACGATTCTTTCACCTACAACCTGGTGCAGTACTTCGGCGAGCTCGATACCGAGGTGAAGGTGGTCCGCAACGATGAAATCGACCTGGATGCCGTCGCCGCGCTCAAGCCCGACCATATCGTCATCTCCCCCGGCCCCTGCACGCCGAACGAAGCCGGCATCTCGGTGCCATTGATCCAGCGTTTTGCCGGCGAGTTCCCCATTCTGGGCGTCTGCCTGGGCCACCAGAGCATCGGCCAGGCCTTCGGCGGCAAGATCGTCCACGCCAGGCAACTGATGCACGGCAAAACCTCGCCGGTGTTCCACAACAACACCGGCGTGTTCAGCGACCTGCCGAACCCGTTCCGCGCCACCCGCTATCATTCGCTGGTCATCGAGCGCGAAACCATTCCGCAATGCCTGGAAATCACCGCCTGGACGGAAGACGGCGAAATCATGGGGGTGCGCCACCGGACGCTGCCGGTGGAAGGCGTGCAGTTCCACCCGGAATCGATCCTGACCGAGCACGGCCACCAGATGCTGAAAAACTTCCTGCTGAAGAAAGGCCGCCCATGAACGTGACCGCCAAGGATGCATTAACCGCGCTGATCGCCCGCCGCGACCTGAGTCGTGAGGAAATGCTCAGCGTCATGCAGCAGATCATGAGCGGCGAATACACTCCGGTGCAGATTGCCGGCATACTGGTGGCCCTGCGCAGCAAGGGCGAGACCGTGACCGAAATCGGCGCCGCCGCCAGCGTAATGCGCGAACTGTCGACCAAGGTCAGCCTGGGTAATCCGGCCACGCTGGTGGACACCTGCGGCACCGGTGGCGACGGCGCGCACACCTTCAACATCTCGACCGCCAGCGCCTTTGTGGCGGCGGCCGGCGGCGCGCAGATCGCCAAGCATGGCGGCCGCTCGGTTTCCTCCACCTCCGGCAGTGCCGACGTGCTGGAAGCGCTGGGTGTCAACGTCAACCTGACGCCGGAACAGGTGGCCGAATGCGTCAACGCGCTGGGTGTCGGCTTCATGTTCGCCCCCAACCACCACTCGGCCATGCGCTTTGCCGCCCCCGTCCGGCGCGAACTGGGCGTGCGTACGCTGTTTAATCTGCTGGGTCCGCTGACCAACCCGGCCGGCGCACTAAACCAGGTATTGGGCGTTTTCAGCCGCGACTGGCTAAGACCGCTGGCGGAAGTACTGCGCGACCTGGGCAGCCGCCATGTATTGATCGTGCATGCGGAAGAAGGACTGGATGAAATCAGCCTGTCCGGCCGCACCTTCATTGCCGAACTGAAAAATGGCGCCGTCAGCGAATATACCGTGTCCGCCGGCGACTTCGGCCTGACGCCTGCGCCGATCGAGTCACTGGCCGTGCACAATGTGGCGGAAGCCTGCAGCATGCTGAAGAACGCACTGCAGAACACGCATCGCGCCGCCGCCGACATCGTCGCACTCAATGCCGGCGCAGCCCTGTACGTGGCCGGCAAAGCCGCCAGCCTGTCGGACAGCATCGCCCTGGCGCAGCAGATCATTGCCAGCGGGGCCGGCCTGGCCAAGCTGGATGGGCTGGTCGCATTGTCCCAACGCTTTAACGAATCGAAGTAATATGTCAGACATCCTCAAGAAAATCCTCGCCACCAAGGCGGAGGAAGTGGCCGCCGACTCGGCCAAAGTGCCGTTGGCGGGAATACGCGCGCAGGCCGAAGCCATGCCCGCTCCGCGCGACTTTGTCGGCGCCATCCGCGCCAAACACGCTGCGGGTAATGCGGCGGTCATCGCCGAAATCAAAAAGGCCAGCCCCAGCAAAGGCATTCTGCGCGAACAGTTCGACCCGGCCGCCATTGCCGCGAGTTACGCTGCGCATGGCGCTGCCTGCCTGTCCGTGCTCACCGACGAGCAGTATTTCCACGGTTGCAGCGATTACCTGAAAGCCGCCCGCGCCGCCTGCACGCTGCCGGTATTGCGCAAGGACTTCATGATCGACCCGTACCAGGTCTACGCCGCGCGTGCGATGGGCGCCGACTGCATTCTGCTGATCGTATCTGCCCTCAGCCTGACGCAAATGCAGGAACTGGAAAACCTGGCCCTGCAACTGGGCATGGCGGTGCTGGTGGAAGCGCATGACGGTGACGAACTGGAACTGTCCTTACAGCTGAAAACACCGCTGATCGGCATCAACAACCGCAATCTGCGCACCTTTGAAACAAAGCTCTCCACCACGCTCGACCTGCTCGACCGCATTCCGGCCGACCGCATCGTGGTGACCGAGAGCGGCATCCTGGCCCCGGCCGATGTCGCCCTGATGCGCGGGCACAAAGTCAGCACATTTCTGGTCGGCGAAGCATTCATGCGGGCCGCCGAGCCGGGCAGCGCCCTGACTAGTCTGTTTGGACCCATTCCAGCTTGACGCTGACTCCCAAACGCAAGAAAATCCCCTGAACCTGAAATACCTGAACCTGAAATAAAAGTGTCGCCATGTCCCTGATCGAAATCGCTTTCAGCACGCTCACCGAAGCCGGCTTTGATGCCATGCGGGTAGAGGGCTTTCCCGTCATCAACATGACCATCACGGCGCCCAACGGCAAGCTGGATGCCTATGTCCATGCGCACGAAGACAGCCGCCGCCTGCTGGTTTATGTGCGGCCGAAGGAAGTGGTGGTTTCCGATGCCAAGATCCCGCCCGTTGGCGAATTCATTACGCGCGCCAATTACGGCCTGCCGCTGGGCAATTTTGAATTCGACTGGAACGACGGCGAAATCAATTTCAAGAACAGTATAGACCTGAGCACCGACGGCCAGCTGACCCCGGCCATGGTCAAGGCGCAAGTGGGCTTTGCCCTGGAATGCGTCAACCGCTACCTGCCGGGCCTGCAGGCCGTGCTGCGGGGCAAAAATCCGCGTGCCGCCATCGAAGCCATCGACGGTCCCAGCGAGATTCGAGTCAAGTAAGCCATGTTGCGCGAACGCACGGCCTTCGAACCCGTACACGCGACCTCCGAGGCCGGCATCCTGCCGCAAAAGCTGCAGGCTTATCTGAAGACACTGAGCGCCGCAACGGCGCTGCTGCTGGAAGAAAACAGCGAAGAAATCATCCCCAGCGTATTGCGTCTGATTGGCGAAACCAGCGGTGCCGGCATGTGCATGGTGTACCTCAACGCCGACGCCGCGCTGGAAAAAGCCCGGCTCAATGCCTGCTGGTGCCTGCGCTCGACCCGCGCCGATCCGGCCGATCAGCTGATCCATTACGATGAGATCCCGGAACTGGCAGAGACCCTGCAGGCCGGCATGGTTTACCACAAGCCGGACACGGACCTGCCGCCGGACGAGTTTGTCTTCTTCGGCCGCCGTCACGCTACGGTCGTGCTCAGCATCCCCTTTTTCATCGACGGCGAATATGCCGGCTTCCTGCAGCTGATCCGCCAGTCCGGCCGGGAGCTGTGGAACATCTTTGAAGTCAGCCTGCTGTGCGCCCTGGCCAACGGCCTGGCCATGGCGCTGACGCAGCAGGCTACCCGCCGCAAGCTGAACACCAGCGTGACCCGCCTGCAGGGCCTGGCGGGAGCATCGGAGGACATTACCGTCGAATTCGACCACGACGGCTGCATCCTCAACCTGTGGAGCGTGAATCCACTGCTGGCGGAGCAGCTGCATCACAACGGCATGCAAAGCACCCTGCACCAGGCCCTGCCGGCCGACATGGCCAATGCCATTCTGCACGCCATGCCGGCAGCTGTTCCACCGCCGGCGGATTTCCGCGAAGACTTCGAGTTCACCCTGCCGCTGCGCGGCGAAACGCACTATTTCCTCGGGCGACTGCAGTTCATTCCGCAACTGCACAGCGAAGAGCTGAGCGCGCTGGCCCGCATCCGCGACGTCACCGAAATCATGCAGGCCGAAGCCCGGCGCGTGGCCACATTGCAAACGCTCGATCTGCTGGAAGAAGCCATTGTCGATCTGTCGCCCGAAGGCATGCTGCTGCACGCCAGCGCCGCCTTTGCCACCCTGCTGCACAGCAGCCGCAGCGAAGTCGAAGCGATGATCGGCAGCTCCCTGCTGCAACATGTGCCGCCGGAAGACCACGCCATGCTGAGCGAAACCCTGCGCGACATCATGAGCGGCGACAGTTCCGCGCACTCGTTGCGTTTCCGGCTGGAGCAAAAATCCGGCGACACCATCTGGGTGGAGGGCAAGTTCATCATCGAACATGCCCTGAACGGCGAGATACGCGCCCTGCGCGGCATTCTGCGCGACATCACCACCAGCTATCTGCAGGAAAAACGCATCACCCAAATGGCCCTGCACGATGCGCTGACAGGGCTGCCCAACCGTGTCCTGCTGGAAGATCACCTGCAGCAGGCCATTTTCCGCGCCGACCGCGATTTTGGCAAAGTGGCGCTGGGCTTTATCGACCTGGATCATTTCAAGCACATCAACGACACCCTCGGCCACAGTGCCGGCGACACCGTCCTGCTGACCGTCAGCCAGCGGCTGCGTTCAGTGTTGCGGGATGTCGACACGCTGTCGCGCTGGGGCGGTGACGAGTTTGTCGTGCTGCTGACCGACGCCACCGACGAAGCCGGCATACGCGACATTGCCGACCGCTTGCGCGATGCTGCGCGCGAGCGGATACAAGTGGACGGTATCGATGCCAAGCTGACCATCAGCATCGGCTTCGCCGTCTACCCGGACGATGCCACCAACGCCGAAGCGCTGATGAGCGCGGCCGACCACACCATGTTCCACGCCAAGAACATTGGCCGCAACAATGTGCAGTTCTATTCCGACATACAGACCCGCGCTATCGGCCGGGCCGACATGGAATTGCAGACCCAGCTGATTCAGGCTGTGCAGGACGGCAACATCGACGTCTTTTTCCAGCCCATTTTCGACATTTCCACCAACCGTATTGTCAGTTTCGAGGCATTGGCGCGCTGGCACCACCCGGAAACCGGCTGGATCAACCCGGCCGTCTTCATACCCATGACCGAACACCTGGGTTTGATCCATGAATTGGGTGATATCGTCTTTATCAAGACCTTGTACGAGTTGCGGCAGTGGAAACGCGCCGGCTTCAACGTGACGGCTTCGGTCAATTTATCGCGGGCCCAATTCTTTGCTCCCGATTTTCTCCAGCATCTGCTGGACAGCCTGGAGGCCTATGAGCTGACGCCGCATGACGTGATTCTGGAAATCACCGAAAGCGTTGCCCTGCTGGACATGTCATACGAATCGAAGCGTTTGAACGAACTGGCGCAAGCCGGCTTTACCCTTGCCATCGATGATTTTGGCACCGGCTATTCGGCGCTGGCGCAGTTGCATCAGATGCCGGTCAATGA
This sequence comes from Pseudomonadota bacterium, assembly GCA_021851875.1. Taxonomy (GTDB): domain Bacteria; phylum Pseudomonadota; class Gammaproteobacteria; order Burkholderiales; family JAJZQI01; genus JAJZQI01. The sequence goes on from JAJZQI010000004.1 coordinate 118,329, forward strand.
AATCAAGATCGACGCCAGCTTCACCTCGCGCCTGGCGCGCGAGGACGGCCGCCGCATCGTGCAGGCCATTGTGCAAATGGCCCAGGCACTCAATCTGTCCATCGTGGTAGAGGGCGTGGAAATGCCCGAGTGCGTCGAGTTCCTGCAAACCCTGGGGGTCACCCACATGCAGGGCTTCCTGTTCAGCCATGCGCTGAATCCGGAACACGCCTTCTCGCTGTTGCGGCAGGGTTTGCCGACAGTGATCCCGTCCTGCCCGAGCACGGCGAAGAACGATTAGTCGCTGCCGCTCTTGCGCTGAATGAACTCGATCTTGTAGCCGTCCGGATCTTCCACGAAAGCAATCACCGTTGTGCCGTGCTTCATCGGCCCCGCCTCGCGCGTCACCTTGCCGCCGCGCTGCTTGACCAGTTCGCATGCTTTGTAGGCATCCTCGACCTCCACCGCCACGTGACCGAAGCCGTTACCCAGGTCGTAAGACGGGGTATCCCAGTTGTGCGTCAGCTCCAGCACGGCTGTTTCACTTTCATCGCCGTAACCGACAAACGCCAGGGTGAACTTGCCGTCCGGGTAATCCCTGCGGCGCAGCAGCTGCATGCCCAGCACCTCGGTATAAAACGCCAGGCTGCGATCCAAATCGCCGACCCGAATCATGGTATGCAGAATACGCATTTGTCACTCTCCCGTTTGATCAGGAGCCGATTGTATCACTGTCGCGGGCCGGCCATCTTTACCACGCCTTCCGGCACAGGATTTTCAGCCGGCCACAACACCGGCCACAAACGCACAGCGAACAACAACAGGGACAGCCACAACAGGACGGCCCCCGCCACGCCGATACGGGGCGACAGCAAAAACCCCGCGACCAGCAACAGCAGACCGCCGTGCGTCAAAGCCAGCTGGACCCAGCTCCATACGCCGCTGCGGATCGGCTGGCCCATGAAACGCGGCAGCATGTGAGCGCCCACTCCGTAGCTCAGCAGCAGCATAAAGCCAATGGTGAACAGATGCAACAAGGGCAAACGCAGCACCCCGTCACCCAGCAGCGCACCCCGCAGAGGCAGGCTCAACCCCGCCAGCAGAAGATAAACCATCGAGCTGATTACAAACATCCGGTTGTCCAGCGACAACGACAAGCCGGCATGCTGCACGGAAGTCTTGCCCTTGTCGGCTGCTCCCGCCACCCACTCACGCGCCTCGCCGAGCGTCTGCACGCCGATGCCCTTCAGCTCGCCGTCGATCACCAGCGCAGGAATCGTTTTCAGCCGCAACCGACTGACCAGTTCCTTGCCTTCCGGCTGGCCCATGTCGACCACGGCAAAATCGATCGCTTTTTCTTCCGCCACCTGCCGCCAGACTTTTTCCGCCTGATGGCAGGACTGGCACCATTCGGACACCAGCAGTTCGACTCGCATGACATTCTCCTTACCGTGCGCGGTGAACAGTAAGCGGTCAACGGCGTGATTACCACCGCCCTTCCCTGTTCCCTGTTCCCTGTTCCCTGTTCCCTGTTCACTGCTCGCTATTTATTCACCGCCCACTAATCCTGGCAGCGCATGCACTGCACATCATATTTGTCGATCCAGGCCGCCAACGCTTCCTGCGCGGCCTGCCCGGTGTACAGCCCCTGCAACGCGGTGGCGGGATCGTCCGGTTTGACCCGCACCAGCCAGGCGTCGCCATAGGGATCGACATTGATGAGATTGGGCGCTTTGAGCACTTGTTCATTGCGTGCCACGATGGTGCAGTCAAACGGCGCCGGAATACCGCCCGCCCACTTGCCCGACTCCAGCCGCGCCATGGTTTTCTTGTACGCGCGGTGAGTGCCCACTTCCTTCATGGTCACGTACTGCACTTTGCCCGACATGGTCTGCGACGGATCGGTCAGGCCAATGGTATAGGTGCCATCGCCTTCCGGCCGCACCCACACGTAGTCCAGGTCGTAGTACAGGTCTTCCGGCATTTCACAGCCACGGTATTCGCCCATGCTGTTTCTCCTTAGCGGCCCGGAGCGCGCGGTTTAACCGTCAGCAGAATGTTGGCGGCGAACATGACAATGGCGGCATAGCTGATCAGCCCGCCCAACCCGACCAGCGCGTCGTTCCAGCTTAGCCAACCGGCCAGCATCAGCGGCAGGCCGATGTTGGCGGCGTAGAGCTGCCAGTTGGCCATGCGCTCGGAGTGCAGCGGATAACCGGAAAAACGCGGCAAGACATGCAGGGCAACGCCGTAGATGAACTGCAGCATGAAACCCAGCAGCAGCATATGGGCATGGATGCGCGGCACGTTGCCGGGCAACAGATCCGGTGCCGCCAGCCGCGTCAGCGCAACCAAACCGCCCAGCAAGGCGTAGATCAAGGCAGCAGTAATAAACAGCCGGTTACGTTTGTGCATGATACCCTCCTCGCAGATTATAACTTCATTATGGTATAAACTTGAGCCAAACTCCTTGACCCAAGTCAAACAAAACTCAACCATGCCGCTGTCGTCCGCCCTCCTGCCGCAACTGTCGCGCAACTACCTGCTATCCCCACTGACTGCCCAGGAACTCGCCCGCGTCGCTCTGCGGGCCCATATCAGCAGCCTCGCTGCCGGCACCATGCTGTTCCAGCGAGGCGACGAAGCGCGCCATTTTTATCTGCTGCAAAGTGGGCTCATCAAGCTGTACCGGCTGGCCCCCAGCGGCGAAGAAAAGGTGCTGGAGCTGATTCGGCCGCAGCAGGTTTTCGCTGAAGCCGTCATGTTCATGGATAACGTTTATCCTGTGCATGCCACGGCGGTAGAGCCGAGCACGGTCATCGAATTCGACAACCAGGATTTTGTCGAGCTGCTGCAGGAAAACAGCAGCCTGGCATTTCGCCTGATGTCGAGCATGAGCCGCCGCATTCACGGGCTGGTCAATGAAATTGACCAGCTGACGCTGCACAGCGGCACGGAAAGATTGATCGGTTTTTTGCTGCAGGGTTTGCCGGAACAGGCTGAGAACGGCATCGTGGTCACCCTGCCCGCCAGCAAACAGGTCATTGCCTCACGCCTGGGCATGCAGCCGGAAACGCTGTCCCGTATTTTGCACAAGCTGCGTCAGGCAGGGTTAATTGAGGAAGACGGACATGATTTGAAACTGCTTGACCCGGCCCAACTGAAGCGCCATTTGTAAAGCAATATTAACAATTGGCAACATTTGCCCGCAAAATTCAAGTCGAATAGAGGCATCCTGTTTTCAGGATGTACTACCCCATCGGAAACGCTGAAACTCAATTTAAATCTCTGCACGAGAGCATATGATGAAACATTCGATTACCACTTTGGCTCTGGCTTGCATTCCGGACGCCATGATTTCTGTGGCTGCCATGCCCGATGGCGGACCGCAACAGCCCGATGGACGAAAGTTGGGCCAATAGCCGAATGCCCACCTGCATGGATACCCGCGAAGAAGATGATGCTGCTGACGTGTTCATCGATTTCGTTTATCAGGGTGCCGGCGCTGACACCGTAAACCGTTTCCTGGATATCACCAGCGAATAAGGTTGTCACCCTGTGCGGATAAAACGCCTGCCCGGCAGGCATTTTTTATTGGTATCAGCGGTTGCGCAGCCCAGTGCGGTATTCACCCTTGGAATGCTCTTCCAGATGGCACATGCGGCGGTAGCGCATGAGTGTTTTCTGCACCGATCCCAGCACGCTGTTGGGCGGATAATTGCCGCGATTGTCCAGCTCGCCGAACGGCACACCGAGCAGCAGCTCCAACCCTTCGCCCACCTGATCGATGACATAAATATGGAACTGCCCCTGCTCGACGGCTTGCAGCACGGCCGGACTGAGCATCAGGTGCGGCTGGTTGCGCGACGGCAGAATGACGCCCTGTGAACCATCCAGACCGTCGGACTGGCAAACACGGAAAAACCCCTCGATTTTTTCGTTCAGCCCGCCGACCGGCAACACCTCGCCGAACTGGTCGAGCGCGCCGGTCACCGCAATGCCCTGGCGAATCGGCAAACCGGACAAGCTCGACAGCAGGGCATACAGTTCGGCGCAGGAAGCCGAGTCGCCCTCCACGCCGAAGTACTCCTGCTCGAACACCAACGCGCCGTTGACCGACAAGGGGCCAAGGTGGGCAAACAGGGTGGCGAAGTAGGTCTGCAGAATAAACATGCCCTTGTCGTGGATCGGACCGGACATTTCCACTTCGCGGGCAATGTTGAGCACCCCTTCTTTGCCGGGGAAAGTGCGCGCCGACACCACCACCGGCATGCCGAAACGGTGATCGCCCAGGTCCAGCACAGTCAGGCCGTTGATACGCCCCACCCGTTCGCCCTGCACGGCGATCATGCGTTCACCCTCGGCAATTTCCTCGTGCATGCGCTGATCGGGATAATTGTGCCGCCAGGTTTTCGCGGCCAGCGCCGCTTCCACCTCGGCACGCTGCACCAGCGACCCGGCGGCCATGGCGGCGCTTTCCACCACCAATTGCTCAAGATAGGCGAACACGGCGTACAAGCGTGTCTGGTCGTCCGCTTCGCGGTGCATTTCCTCCAGCAAACGGGCCACTGCATCGGCGGTGAAGTGCGGCAGTCCGTGCCGTTCGCAGGTGTGCGCCACAAATACCGCGCCGGCACGATGGCTGGCGCTGCCGGCCTTGAAGCTTGCGGCAAAATCCACCTTGATGCGGAAATAGCGGCCGAACTCGGGATCGTCCTCCTGCAGCTGGTAGTAGTGCTCGCGGCTGCCGATCAGCACGATTTTCACCGCCACATCCACCGCCTCCGGCTCCAGCGACACCACCGGAGAAGGCGCGTTCAGGCTGGTGGGGTCCTCGATCTGCAGGCGTCCGCTGCGCAAAAATCGCCGTAGCTTTTCCCACACCAACGGGTCGGCCAACAAGTCGCGCAAATGCAGCAACAGAAAGCCGCCGTGCGCCCGCAGCAGGCTGCCGGCGCGGATGCGGGAAAAGTCCGTCACCAGCACCTCGTCTTCCACCTGGTATTCGATGCTGCCGAACAGCGAACGGAAAACCGGATTGCCTTCGACGATAACCGGCGCGCACAGACAGCCGCCGTTATCCACCACCAGATTGACCTGATAACGGGTCAACAGCTCGGCCAACTCCGCCTGGGCCGTCGCGTCGGCCGAACCGAACAGATCCAGCTGGTCGAGCAGATCACGTTCCACCGCATCAAGATAGGCGTTCAGCTTCAGCGTGTCCTTGATCTGCTGTTTCAAGGCCGAACGGATGGCATGCAGCTCGTTGTCGAGCAAGGGCTTCGCCAGATGGCGCCTGAGTTGTTTTACGGCCTCTGCGGCAGCGCGCTCTTTTGGCCGCATGCTCTCGAGGAAGGCGGCGATTTCACGCCGCAGCTCGTTTTCGCTGCGCTCGACCGCGTTTTTGCGTTCCCGCGGCAGGGCAATCATGTCCTCCTCGGTCACCGGATGCCCGTCATCGGTCAGCAAGGTGAAGACCATGCGGTCCTCCTTGCGGAACAGGCTGAACTGCCGCTCGGCGGCAAAGGCAGCCAGCGCGGCAAAGGCAATGGCCTCTTCGTCCTTGAAGGCCTTGTTGATGCGCTCGCTTTCCGCCTTGCAATCGGCCGCCGACAGCCGGCGGGGAATTTCCACCAGCAGATTCTTCAGCATGGCCGCCATCATGTCGCGCAACACGCGCCCCTGCCCGGCGGGCAAACGCAGGGCCAGCGGCCGCTCCGGCACATCGACATTGTGCAGGTAACACAAATCGGGCGGCGCCGGCCGGTGATCCGCCTCTTCCTGCATGGCCGCTTGCAGCAGGGAAGAACGGCCGCTGCCCACCTCGCCCAGCACAAACAGGTTGTATCCCGGGTGATCCAGCCCCAGTCCGAAGCGGGCCGCCTTTTCCGCCCGTTCCTGGCCGATCCACGGCAAAGGCTCGGCGACCAGTTCGCTGGTATCGGCAAAGTCGAACGACGCGGGATCAAGTGTCAGGCGCAGTTGGGAAGGTGTGAGTTGAACGAGTGACATGCGGGACCTGCGATTATTACGATTGTTTTCCTCATTCTAGCGCAAAAGCCTGCGACCGCAGCGTAACTGCGCACTTAACAACGGGCCGGCAGCGTGCTATTTTCGCCACATTCCGACCCTCTGCACAGACACGCATGACCGCAACCACCATTGACGCCCGGCTTGAATTCGATTTCCGCGGCGAGCATTTCCGCCTGTCCGCCACCATTGATCTGGATGCGCAGCTCGCGGCCAACGCCACACTGCCTCCGGTTTACACGCTCATCGCACGCGCCAGTAACATCGACCCCTATTCCTATCAGTATGAAGTCATGGAAATGGCCGATGTGACCTATACCAACCCGCAAGGCCTGGCAGAACAGTATTTCTCCTCCGGCCATTTCGATGAAGCCGCCTTTGTCGCGGCCTGGCAGGAACACCGCTTGCGGCGTCTGCTCGCTCCTATCGCCCAGCGGGAACTTGGCATAGACGATCTCACCGGACACCCCGCGCTGGTCCGCGCCCTGACCGCCGCATATCGGCTGGGACAGGAACGGCCGGCCTGATTTGTGTGCCGGCAAATGCTGCCGCAGAATAGTGCCATCCCCCGGCCACAATGGAACTTGCGGTCCGGCCGCCCATCCAACCGTCTAAGTCACACACATTCAACCACCCAGCAGAGGATGGATTCCCCACATGACCGAAACCTTTCTTGCATCACTGATCGACAAGGACGCTAACGGCGCCATCGGCCACTCGCTCCGCCACATTCCCCAGCCGTCCCCGGAACAGGACGAAGTATTGGTCAAAGTGGCCTTTTCCTCGCTCAACTACAAGGATGCGCTGGTCTACCGGGGACACCCCGGCATCGTCCGCCATTATCCGCATGCTCCGGGCATCGATGCCGCCGGCACCATTGTACGCAGCGGCAACTCGCACTTTGCCGAGGGCACCGCTGTCATCGTCACCGGCTTTGGCCTCGGCACCGCCATCTGGGGCGGCCACGCCGAATATATCAGTGTGCCGGCAAACTGGCTCGTGCCCTTGCCATCCCCCATGAGCCTGACGGAGAGCATGGCGCTCGGCACCGCCGGATTCACGGCGGCGCTCTGCGTGGATGCGCTATTGCGCCACGACATCCGGCCGGAGCAGGGCGAGATTCTGGTCAGCGGAGCCAGCGGCGGGGTCGGCAGTGTGGCGGTGGCGCTGTTGGCACAGCTCGGTTTTCGCGTGGCCGCGCTGACGCGCAAAACGGAGTTGGACGATTATTTCCAGCTGTTGGGCGCCGCCCGCACCGTTCACCCGGCGGAACTGACTACCGCACCGGAACGCGCGCTGCATAAGGAGGTCTGGGCCGGCGCCATCGACACGCTGGGGGGCGACACGCTGAGCGCCATGCTCAAAGGTGTGCGTTACGGCGGCACGGTGGCCGCCTGCGGCATGGCGGAGAATTCCTCGTTCAGCAGCACCGTGTTCCCCTTTATTCTGCGCGGCGTGAATTTATTGGGCATTGATTCGGTGGAATACCCGCAATCAAAACGTGCGGCCATCTGGCAAAAACTGGCCAATGAATGGCGCTTGCCGCAACTGCAATCTGTTACGCAAATGGTCGGGCTGCCGGAAATCAAAACGGCGGCCGAGGAAATGCTGGCTGGCGCACGAACCGGCCGGACCGTCGTGGCCATACAGGCGTGACGGTTTGTCAGCAGCGGGAAGCTCAGGCGGCAGGGTCCAAGCGGGCCATTTCCGCCTCAATCCAGCTTTCCACCTGCTGATTGAGTTCGCCCGGTTTGACATTGTGGCTGTCAATCGGCTGACCGATTGACACTGTAATGGTACCCGGCCGCTTGAGAAAACCGTTCTTGCCCCACAGCCGCCCGGCATTGTGCGCCACCGGCACAACGGGCAGGCGCGTGTGGCTGGCCAGCCAGGCGCCGCCGATATTGTATTTGCCTTTTTCACCCGGTTTCACGCGCGTCCCCTCCGGAAAGACGACTACGCAGAAACCCTGCTGCACCCGTTCGGCCCCCTGACTGAGGAGTTGTTTGAGCGCCTCGCGGCCGGCCGAGCGGTCAATCGCAATCGGACTGGTGAGCGCCAGCCCCCAGCCGAAGAAAGGCAGACGCAGCAATTCTTTTTTCAGCACGAAGGACACCGGCGGGAAAATCGCTGCAAACGCGAGCGTTTCCCAGGCGGACTGGTGTTTGGCAAGAATGATATACGGCGCAGCCGGCAGGTTTTGCTGCCCTTCGACACGGTAGCGCAAGCCGCACACCCACCGCAGCAGCCACACCATCAGGCGCGACCAGGCGGTGATGAGACGGTAGCGCGTCAGCCGCGGCAAGGGGGCTGTAAGTAGGGCGAAAAAGGCATAGGGCGGTGTGATGAGCAGTTGCAGCAGCAGAAACAGGCTGGAACGCAGGATCAGCATCAGGACAGAATCGCCTTCACCGCTTCGGCCAGATCGGCATAAATCTGGGTGCCTTGCGGCAAGCCGCCCTTTTCCAGCGTCCGTTCGCCCTTGCCGGTTTTCACCAGAATCGGATTGGCGCCGACTTCGACGGCCGCCTGCAAATCGCGCAGCGAGTCGCCAATAGCTGGCACACCCTTGAGATCGACGTTGTAGCGGTTGGCGATTTCGCGGAACATGCCGGCGCTGGGTTTACGGCAATCACATTCATCCACGTTGGTGTGCGGACAGTAGAACACGGCGTCGATACGACCGCCATACTGCGCCAGCAGGCGGTGCATCTTGTCGTGAATGGCGTTAAGCGTGGCCATGTCGTACAGACCGCGGCCGACGCCCGACTGATTGGTGGCCACCACCACGCGGAAACCCGCCTGGTTCAAACGCGCAATGGCTTCCAGACTGCCGGGAATCGGTTCCCACTCGGCCGGCGACTTGATGAACTCGTCGCTGTCGAAGTTGATCACGCCATCACGATCGAGAATGACAAAGCGCGCCATATTGCCCCCTGCTTTCATCACTTCGCCAGACAGGCGATGTCGGCCACCTGATTCATCAGGCCGCCCAGACTGGCCAACAGCGCCAGACGGTTGGCTCGCACAGCCGCATCGTCCGCCATCACCATCACGCCGTCGAAGAAGCTGTCGACCGGCTGCTTGAGCGCCGCGAGTTCACACAACGCCTGCTCGTAGGCATGCTCGCCGGCCAGTTGCGCCACCGTCGGCGCCACCGTCTGCAAGGCATTGAACAGGGTCACCTCCGCCTCTTCCAGCAGGCGACCGGTATCGACGCTGGTCGATACCGCGCCGTCGGCTTTTTTCAGGATGTTCTGGATACGCTTGTTGGCAGCCGCCAGCGCGTCGGCTTCCGGCAAGCGGCGGAACGCCTGCACCGCCTGCAGACGCGGCAGCACGTCGTCCAGACGGGTCGGACGGAAGATCAGCACCGCCTCGATTTCGCCGGCATCAAAACCGGAATCGCGCAGCAGGCCGCGCAAACGGTCGAGCATGAAACCGTGCAGGTCCTGCGCCACACTTTCCGCCACCACACCGGCGGGGAACAGACTGCGACCGAACTCCAGCAACTGCAGCAGATCCAGCGGCAAGCCCCCTTCGACGATGATGCGCAGCACCCCCAGCGCCTGACGGCGCAGGGCAAACGGGTCCTTATCGCCGGTCGGGATCAGGCCGATGCCGTAAATGCCCACCAGCGTGTCGAGTTTGTCGGCCAGCGCCACAGCTGTACCAATCGCACCTTCCGGCAGGGTATCGCCGGCAAAGCGCGGATGGTAATGCGCTTCGATGGCCGCCGCCACGTCAGCATTCTCGCCGTCGTGCTGGGCGTAATAACGGCCCATCAGGCCCTGCAGCTCGGGAAACTCGCCCACCATGTCGGAGAGCAGATCGGCCTTCATCAGGTAGGCGGCGCGTTCGGCCTGCGCCCCGTCGCCGCCGAGGCGGCGGGCAATCTCGCCGGCCAGCTTCTGCAGCCGTTCGACGCGCTGCAGCTGGCTGCCCAGCTTGTTGTGGTAGACTACGTCCGCCAGGCGCGGCACACGCGCATCCAGCCGCTGTTTCTTGTCCTGCTCGAAGAAGAAACGGGCATCGGACAAACGGGCGCGCAGCACGCGCTCGTTACCGTGGATCACCGAACCGGCGTCGTCCAGCTTGAGGTTGCTCACCACCAGGAAGCGCGGCAACAGTTTGCCGTTGGCATCCGCCAGCGGGAAATACTTCTGGTGCTGCTTCATCGACAGAATCAGGCATTCCTGCGGCACGGCCAGAAAGTCGGCGGAGAACTCGCCCTGATACACCGCCGGGTATTCCACCAGCGCGGTCACTTCATTGAGCAGGGCGTCGTCCCACAGCACCTGCGCATCGCCGGCAGCCGCGGCCAGACCGGCGCGGATGCGCTCACGCCGGTCGGCAAAACCGGCCACGACAAAGCCGTCGGCTTCCAGCACACGGGCGTAGTCATCGGCCGCTTGCAGGGTGAGATTACCGGCACCCATGAAACGATGGCCGCGGGTCGTGCGACCGCTGGTCAGACCCAGCACCTCGCCCGCCACAATATCGCTGCCGTGCAGCAGCATCAGGCCGTGCACCGGGCGCACGAATTCGACTTCCCGCTCGCCCCAGCGCATCAGCTTGGCCACCGGCAATTTCTTCAGCGCGGCGGCGACGATGGCGGACAGGTGCTGCGCCAAGGGTTCACCGGTCTTTTCCGCACGGTAAGCGAAATAATCCGCCTTGGCATCCTGCATCCTGGACAGCTGCGCCACATCGGTCACGCCGCAGGAGCGCATGAAACCCGCCAGCGCAGGAGTCGGCTGGCCGTTGGCATCGAGACCCGACGCCACGGCCGGGCCCTTGCGTTCCACGGTCCGCTGCGGCTGAATGGCCGCCACATTGGAAATCGACACCGCCAGACGGCGCGGGCTGGCATAAGCCGTCACTACGCTGGCATCGGCGGTAAACGCCTGCGCCTTGAGGCCGGCGGCGATTTCGGTGGCAAACACGTCCGCCAGCACGGCCAGCGATTTCGGCGGCAGCTCTTCAGTCAACAGTTCAATCAGCAGAGTCTGGCTCATTACACGCCCTCCTTCTGACCGGCAGATTTCACCATGGGGAATCCCAGCGCTTCGCGCGAAGCATAGTAGGCTTGCGCCACCTGGCGCGCCAGCGCGCGCACGCGGCCGATGTAGGCGGCCCGCTCGGTCACGGAAATGGCGCCGCGCGCATCCAGCAGGTTGAAGGTGTGCGAACACTTCATCACCATCTCGAAGCCCGGCAGCGGCACGCCGGCGTCCATCAGGCGCTTGGCCTCGGACTCGAAGTGATTGAACTGCTCGAGCAGCCACTGCACATTGGACAGTTCGAAGTTGTAGCGCGACTGTTCCACTTCGTTCTGGTGGTACACGTCGCCGTAGCTGATGTCCTTGGTCCACTTCAGGTCGTAGACGTTTTCCACGCCCTGCAGGTACATGGCCAGGCGCTCCAGACCGTAAGTGATTTCACCCAGCACCGGCGCACACTTGAGGCCGCCGACTTCCTGGAAATAGGTGAATTGGGTCACTTCCATGCCGTTGAGCCATACTTCCCACCCCAGCCCCCAGGCGCCCAGGGTGGGCGACTCCCAGTCGTCTTCGACAAAGCGGATGTCGTGGGTGGAGGTGTTGATACCCAGCGCGCGCAGGCTCTCCAGATACAGTTCCTGGATGTTGTCCGGCGAGGGCTTCAGCACCACCTGAAACTGGTAGTAATGCTGCAGACGGTTGGGGTTCTCGCCGTAACGGCCGTCTTTCGGCCGGCGCGACGGCTGCACATAGGCGGCGCGCCACGGCTCGGGGCCCAGCGCGCGCAAAAAGGTCGCGGTATGGAAGGTGCCGGCGCCCACTTCCTGATCGTAAGGTTGCAGGACGGCACAGCCGCGCTCGCCCCAGAATTGCTGGAGCGTCAAAATCACTTCCTGAAAAGTCTGCATGGAGCGAAAACTTGATGCGTAAAAGGGCTAATTTTAACCGGTATGGCGCATAAATTCGAGCACAGTTCGCAGTCAGGGCACATGCCCCGCGCGACTAGAGCGGACGACGGATGCTCACGCCACCGACCACGTCGCCCACGCGGTACTCGATCGACTGGGCGTCCGGGTACTCCAGCTTCAGCTTGCTCTGAACGCCGTCGCGCATATAGTTGGCCGCACCGTGACAATCCAGACACACCGCCCGCGCCCACATGGCGCGCATGTAGCGGTAGCTCTTGCCCTGGGCATCATTGACCACTTCACCGAACTCGATGTTGTTCGGATCTTCGCCCTTGGCGGCTCGCTTGTCGAAGTCCTGCAGCACGCGCGTTTCCCATTCGTCAGCCGTCGCCAGCTTAACATTGCGCGGATGCAGGGACACGCGCTTGACCGGCCAGCCTGTTTCATGCGAAAGATCCTGAGCAATCACCGGTGCCGCGCTTTTGCAGACCGTCATGGCCGACGCGGGACCATTGCGCTGCAAGTCCTTTTTAATGGCACGACGCAGGCGCTGCATCATTTCCTCCGCTGTATCGCTGCTCTCGTGCGCATACTGCGCCAGCGGCAATGCCGCTTCTTCGGCGCGCGCCATATTGCAGGCGAGCAGCAGGAGCGGTATGGCCAGCCATACCTTACGTTTCATTAACCTGGATTTCATTTAATACCCGAATTTTAGTTTTTGTTTACCGCGCAACCGCCGCCTCACGCCCCGGACGATTGACGCCTCTCCCTTACAACGCCCCACACCGCCGGCAGCAGCGACAGCACCGCCAGCAGGATGACCGCCACATTACCCCACCAGATGTAGGGCGTGCTGCCGCCGTACCCCTGCGCCGTGCCGTTGAGCACGCCCGGCACAAAGGTGGGCAGACGATCCAGCACCCGGCCGCGCTGATCGATGATGGCGGTCACACCGGTATTGGTGCTGCGCAACAGATACCGCCCCGTTTCCAGCGCCCGCGTCTGGGCAATCTGCACATGCTGCTCGGGCGCCAGCGAATCGCCGAACCAGGTATCGTCGCTCACATTCACCAGCACGGTGGCCTGCGGCAACTGGCGGATCACCTCCTCGCCGAATACATCCTCGTAGCAAATGCTGACCGCCACGTGCTGGCCGGCCACTTGCAGCGGCTTCTGGCTTACCCCGCCAGAGGAAAAATCGCTCATGGGAATATGCAGATACTGCAGCAAAGGCTGAAACAGCCAGGGTAAGGCCACATATTCACCGAACGGCACCAGGTGCGCCTTGCGATAGACCTGCGGCGGAGCCGAACCGAGACTGACGATGCTATTGTAATAGCGTCCGCCGTCCGGGTCGCTGTCCGCCAGCCCGACCAGCAGGTCGCCGGCATTCTTTTTCGCCCGCTGTGCCAGAAATGCAACATATTCCGGCGGCACATCGCGGTAAAACATCGGCAGAGCGGTTTCCGGCAACACAATCAGCCTGCCGCTGCTTTGTCTGACCAGCCCGGCGTAACTGTCGAGCGAGTTGTACAGGCGCTGCGGATCCCACTTGAGTCCCTGCTCGATATTTCCCTGCGTCAGGCTGACGGTGAACGGCGCGCCCTGCGGTTGGGTCCACTGCACCTGCTGCAACGCCCAACCGCCGCCCCACAACAGCAGCACGCCAAGCAGACTCGACCAGCGGGCCGCCGGCCAGCGGCACAACAGACTGGCCCCGGCCAGCAGCGCCAGACTGACACCGAACACCCCCAACACCGGCGCGTAACCGGCCAGCGGGCTGAACGGCACCTGCGAATAACCCAGCGCCAGCCAGGGAAACCCGGTAAAGATCCAGCCGCGCAGCCACTCCACCAGCACCCACAAGGCCGGCAAAGCCAGCAGCCGCTGGCCCGGTGTCGCGAAGAGCTGCTGCAGAACGCCCACCAACGCGGGGAAGAGCGCCAGAAAAGCGGCAAACAGCGCGGTAGCGAGCGCCGCCACCGGCACGGGCATGCCGCCGTATACCTGCAGGCTGATATAGACCCAGCTGACACCGGCACCGAACAGCCCCAGTCCGAAACTCCAGCCCAGCAGGGCCGAGGCGCGCCAACCGGGGCTGCGCGACCACAGATAGAACAGCGGGGAAAGCGTCAACAGAGGCAACCAGAACAGTTGCAAAGGGGCAAATGCAGCTACGGTAAGCGCCCCAAGCAGCAGGGCAAGCAGGTAAGGCCAGTAAGCGGTCAGTTTCACAGCCGGGCTCGGAAAATGAAAAGCAGGAAAGGGAATTTCCCGTGTTTATTCGGGCAGCGGCTCCACTCGCTCAACCAGCAGGCTATGAAGACGCCGGCTGTCGCCACGCAACACGGTAAAACGGAAGCCCGCGAAACTGGTTGCTTCGCCGCGCTGCGGCAAATGACCGAAATGATTGACCACCAGTCCGCCGATGGTATCGAATTCCTCGTCGTCCAGCTGACTGCCGAGCACTTCGTTGAAGTCGCTGATCTGGGTCAACGCCTTGACCCGGAAGCGGCCGTGACGGTCGCGGATGATGTTTTCCTCGGCATCGTCGAAGTCGTGCTCGTCCTCAATGTCGCCGACGATCTGTTCCAGCACGTCCTCGATGGTGACCAACCCTGCCACGCCGCCATACTCGTCCACCACGATGGCGATGTGATTGCGGTTGCTGCGAAACTCTTTCAGCAACACGTTGAGCCGCTTGGATTCGGGCACGAACACGGCCGGCCGCAGCATATCGCGCACATCGGTCTCCACCTTGGCGTAGTAGCGCAGCATGTCCTTGGCCAGCAGGATGCCGATGACCTGATCCTTTTCCCCATCCACCACCGGAAAACGCGAATGCGCCGTGTCGAGCATTTTCGGCAGGAATGCCTCCGGCGCATCATTGATGTCGATCACGTCCATCTGCGAACGCGGGATCATCACTTCGCGCACCTGCATTTCCGATACCTGCAGCACGCCTTCGATCATGGACAGGGCGTCCCCGTCGAGCAGGTGCCGGTCATAGGCCCCCCGCAGCAGTTCGACCAGCTGCTCGCGGTCTTCCGGCTCGCGCAGCAGCAATGCGCTCAATCGTTCAAGCCAACTCGGTTTGGGGGAATCTTCCATGGTTGCGACATTACTCCATCACGTCGGGATAAGGGTCAGGGTAACCCAGATTCATGACAATTTCACGCTCGCGCGCTTCCATCACCTCCGCCTCGGCGTCGGTTTCATGATCATAACCCTGCAGGTGCAACACGCCGTGCACCGTCAGGTGACAATAGTGGGCTGCAACGGTCTTGCCCTGTTCGCCCGCCTCGCGCTCGATCACCGGCGCGCACAGAACAATGTCGCCCATCAGCGGCAAATCGACATCGGGCATTTCGTCAAACACAAACGTGAGCACATTGGTGGCGTAATCCTTGCCGCGGTAGTCGCGGTTAAGCATCCGCCCTTCCTCGGCGCCCACCAGACGCAGACCGATCTCCGCCTCGCGCTCCAGTGCGGCCGTCACCCAACGGCGGAACTGCGCCCGCGTCGGCACGCCTGCCATCGGTACGGCATATTGCACGGCCAGCGACAGCTGCTTGCGCGCCATCAGTCGCGCGCCTGTTTTTTCTTGTCGAACGCGGCGTAGGCGTTGACGATCTGCTGCACCAGCGGGTGGCGCACCACGTCTTCCGCCTGGAAATGCGTGAAGGCGATGCCGCGGACCTTTTCCAGCACCTCGCGCGCTTCCAGCAAACCGCTTTTATGACCGCGCGGCAAGTCGATCTGCGACAGGTCGCCGGTCACCACCGCCTTGGCGCCGAAGCCGATACGCGTCAGGAACATTTTCATCTGTTCCGGCGTGGTGTTCTGCGCTTCATCGAGAATGATGAAAGCGTGGTTAAGCGTGCGTCCGCGCATGTAGGCCAGCGGGGCGATCTCGATGGCGCCGCGTTCGAACAGCTTGCCCACCTTTTCGAAGCCCATCAGGTCATACAGCGCATCGTACAAGGGCCGCAAATAGGGATCGACCTTCTGCGCCAGATCGCCCGGCAGGAAACCCAGCCGCTCGCCCGCTTCGACCGCCGGACGGACCAGGATGATGCGCTTGACCAGGTCGCGCTCCAGCGCATCCACCGCGCTGGCGACCGCCAGATAGGTCTTGCCGGTGCCGGCCGGGCCGATGCCGAAGGTGATGTCGTGCTGCTGAATCTGTGTCAGGTAGTCATTCTGCCTTGGCGTACGGCCGTGCAGGTCGGCGCGCCGTGTCAGCAACACCGGCGCGGCTCCCTGCGCGCCCGCCTCGGTGGTCTGGTGCTGCACCTCCACCAACGCCAGCTGCACGTCCTCCACATCCAGCTCGTGCTGCGAGCGCTCGTACAGCAGGCGCAACACATCCAGCGCCAGACGGCTGGCGGCCGGCTTGCCGGACACGCCGAATTTCTCGCCGCGGCGGGCAATGGTCACATCCAGGGCGTTCTCGATCTGCCGCAGGTGCTCGTCCAGCGCACCGCAGAGGTTGGCCAGGCGGTCATTGTCGACCGGGGTAAAGGCGATGTCTTTCTGGCTCATGCTGCGCTGGTCACAATCTCGCCGCGCAGGCTATGCGGCAGCGCCTCGGTAATGTTGACGGCCACGAAATGTCCGATCAGGCGGGGATTGCCGGCAAAATTGACAATGCGGTTATTCTCGGTACGCCCCATCAATTCGCCGGCATCCTTCTTGGACGGCCCTTCCACCAGAATCTTTTGCACCGAGCCCACCATGCTGCGGCTGATCGTCTGCACCTGCTCGTCCAATTGTTTTTGCAAACGCGCCAGACGGGCCGATTTGGCGTCCTTGCTCACATCATCGGGCAAATCAGACGCCGGCGTACCGGGGCGCGGGCTGTAAATGAAGCTGAAGCTGGCATCGAAACCCACTTCCTGCACCAGCTTCATGGTGGCCTCGAAATCAGCCTCCGTCTCGCCCGGAAAGCCGACGATGAAGTCGGACGAGAGGGAGATATCCGGCCGCACCTTGCGCAGGCGGCGGATGATGGATTTGTATTCCAGCGCCGTGTAACCGCGCTTCATGGCCGCCAGAATACGGTCCGAGCCGCATTGCACCGGCAGGTGCAGGTGGCTCACCAGTTTCGGCACGCTGGCGTATGCATCGATCAGGCGCTGGGTGAATTCAACCGGGTGCGAAGTGGTGTAGCGTATCCGCTCGATGCCGGGAATCTCCGCCACATACTCCAGCAAATGGGCGAAATCGGCGATTCCGCCGTCGTGCAGCATGCCACGGTAGGCATTGACGTTCTGCCCCAGCAAGGTCACTTCCTTCACGCCGCCGGCGGCCAGCTCCGCCACCTCGGCGATCACGTCGTCGAACGGGCGCGACACTTCCTCGCCGCGGGTATAGGGCACCACGCAGAAGGTGCAGTACTTGCTGCACCCTTCCATCACCGAAACGAAAGCCGATGCGCCTTCCACCCGGGCGGGCGGCAAGTGGTCGAATTTCTCGATTTCCGGGAAGGAGATATCCACCTGGGCACGGCCGGTGGATTTGCGCGCCGCCATCAATTGCGGCAGGCGATGCAAGGTCTGCGGACCGAACACCACGTCGACATACGGCGCGCGCTTGACGATGGCATCGCCCTCCTGGCTGGCCACACAGCCGCCCACGCCGATGATGAGATTGGGATTCTGCTGCTTCAGGTGCCTGATGCGGCCGAGATCGTGGAACACCTTCTCCTGGGCTTTTTCGCGCACGGAGCAGGTGTTGAAGAGAATCACGTCGGCCTCTGCGGGATTTTCCGTCAGCGTCATGCCTTCGGCGTCGCCGAGAATATCGGCCATCTTGTCCGAGTCGTACTCGTTCATCTGACAACCGAAGGTCTTGATATAAACTTTGCTCATGCCTGAAAAAGGGGAAAAAGATACACAGCCGGGGCGGCTTTATTCAGCGGGAAAATATCAACGGCTTGGCGCGCTGGCCTGCTCTTCGGGCGACAGGATCCAGATATTGCGCACCTGTCCCTGGCCATCCACCCGGTAATACACGGAGGCAGACTGGGGCAGCATGCCGCCTACAATGCTGAGATTATTCTGGTCGTACACCACAGCCCCGGGCGACAACTGCAGCACCTTGCCGTCGATACGCACCAGCGGGTATTCCACCCCCTGCAACCTGCCGGGATGGGCATCCGCCGGAAACGCGCGACCGGCCAGCGCCGAAAAGGACGCCAGCATGCTCACCGTAGCGAAGAAAAGAGTCACAATATACCGATTCATACAGCGCATTATGGGTGTGCAACCAATGAAATTCAAGTACGAACCGACGAGCGGGCCAAAAAACAAAAGGGGCTGACAACGTCAGCCCCTGGTAAAACTTTGGTGGCGAATCAGGGACTCGAACCCCGGACCTGCGGATTATGATTCCGTCGCTCTAACCGACTGAGCTAATTCGCCACGACAGGGGCGCAATTATACAAGAATATCGCCCTGTGTCAAACCCATTGAACAAAAAACTCAACCCGCCTGGCATTCGCCGTCGGCGCAACAATCCACCTCAACCACCACATGCGCCAGGTGAGGGATATGATCCAACAGACTACGGTAGTAATCGGGCGTCTGCGGATAGTGCGTCACAATCGCAATGACGGCCGACAACGCCTGCGGCCCGACGTGCCAGACATGCAGATCGGCCACCCGGTTATCGTGATCGCTTTCGATGGCCTGCCGGATCGCCACCGGCACCTTCTGGCTGACCCCGCTGTCAAGCAGCACGCCGCTGGTGGCACGAATCAAGCCGATCGACCAGCTGGCAATCACGATTGCACCGACCAGCCCCATCATCGGATCGAGCCAGACCCAGCCATAATATTTGCCGGCCAACAGGGCTGTAATGGCAAACACCGATGTCAGCGCATCGGCCAGCACGTGGATGTAGGCGGCGCGCAAGTTGTGGTCATGCGGGTGTTCGTCATGCCCGTGAGCGTGGTGGTCACGGGCATGCTGCGCATGATGCTTATGGTGGTCGTCATCATGCTCGCCCGCGTGGTCGTCTTGATGGCCATGGTGGTGGCCATGGTGGTGCTCGTGTGCGCCATGCAGAATAAGGCCGCTGACGATATTCGCCAGCAGCCCCAGAACGGCGATCCCGATGGCTTCGTTGAAATGAATCGGCTGCGGCTCGATCAGGCGCATGGCGGATTCCAGCACCATCATCAGCCCCACGACCGCCAGCGCCGTGGCACTGGCAAAACCGCCCAGCGCGCTGACCTTGCCGGTGCCGAAGGTAAACTGCGGGTTGTTGGCATGGCGGCGGGCATAGCGGTAGGCAAACAAGGCGATACCAAAGGCAGCCACGTGCGTCGCCATGTGCCAGCCGTCCGCCAGCAGCGCCATGGAGCCGTAAGCCAGGCCGGCCACGATTTCGGCCACCATCATGACGAAGGTCAGCAGCATGACGCGGGCGGTGCTCTTTTCCGCCTGTGCATGTTCCACCACGAAATCGTGCGAATGGCGCTTCCGTTCCAACGTTTGGGTATGCATGGCGATCAGAATATTGATAATGAGAATGACTGTCAGTATACCCGAGTGGGCAAGGGGAAGGTAAGCCGCTCTTGCCCTATTGGCATTACTGCAACATGAATGTCTCGTATTCCAGCCGCTGCATCACGCGGTCAAGCAGAACCAGCGAAACCAGCAGCGCCAGAGTCACCGCAACGGCAAAACCGTAGCCGTACAAGGGCGCCCCGATCTGCAGGGTAAAGGACGTCAGCAGGTAGTTGAGCACGACAAACAAGGCTGCCACAAACAGCGCCTCGCGCCGCTTGTCAAAGTAGAACAGCACATTGAGCACGGACATCAGGGCCACCTGCAGCGACGCTGCCAGCATGTCAATGTAAGTGAGCGGCAGATACAGCTGGGAAATGTTGAACAGGCGCAGAATCTCGGGGCCGATGGCAAAAAACAGCAGCACCGCCAGCGACTGGATTTTAACGATTTCAAAAATCCCCTGCCGCAGTACGAACACCATCTCGTCACGCATGTTTTCGATGTGTTCGAGCGTACCGCCCTCACGCACCGCATTGTAAAAGCGGTCGTAATATTCGACGAAATCTGTTTCGATCCGCACCAGAAATACCGCCATGCCCGGAATCACGCTGAGGTAGGCGATAAAAATCGGCAAATCGTAGATGATCGAAGCCCGCAACGGACCAATGACCGCCTCGCTGGTGTCGGGCGAGAACCAGAACAGGAATTTGTCCGTCCAGATCCCCAGGTTATATAAAAACCCGGTCAGCAACAGCGAGGGAAACATCCGTCCCCGCCGCAGGAAGTCGAATTCGATCAACTTTTCCGACGGATAGCCGCGCACAATGACGGTGATCATGCCCATCAGCAGAACAAAATTGCCGATCACGAAACCCAGCAGCAAGCCTTCCATGCCCAACGGCCGCAAACCCAGGGCGGCCAGCACGGTAACGGTGTAGCCCACCGCGAACAAGGCGACAATGGTTTTGTATTCCTTCAAGCCGGACAGCAGCACCGTGGCCATCCAGATGGCCGAAAGGATGACGAAACCGGTCATCATCAGAATGGAATACAGCAGGGACTGATGTTTGAACAACGTGAACGCCACCACCAGACCGAACGAGCCGGTCAGGCTGATGATCAGCAGCAGCGCGCCGTTGAAATTGGGCACCACGCGCCAGTCCTCTTTCTCGAACAGCCGATCCGACACGTAGCGGGTAAAACCCAGCTGCAAGATGCCCGTGAAGATCAGGCTGATGGCCATCAGCCACGTGACCGACACCTGGAACTGGGCGATCAGGATATCGGGGACCACCACGGCAATACTGAGGAAACCGATGATCAGAATGCCCAGAATCGACAGAATCCAAGGCCCCGAACCAATCACGCCGGCAAAGGTATAGGCCTGCAGCACCCCGCTCAGGCTATCCTTTTTCAACAATTTGCGCAGTTCGAACCCGATGCCCGCCATCAGCTTGCTCCCATGCCATCCTGCGCCGCGGCCAGCGCCAGGGCATTGCGGTAGGTCTCGCGATACCGTTCGATCATGAGCGGCTGACTGTAATAGGCCTCCACCCGTTTGACGCCGGCCTGCTGGGCCCGCTGCCATGCTGCCGGATTGGTCAGCAGCTCCAGCGCCGCATCCGCCAATGCGGCTGGATCGGCGATATTGACGATGCGGCCGGATGCGCCGATCGCCCGATCCGCCTCCTCCAATCCCTCCACCAGTTGGCGGCAGGAACCGACATCGGTGCTGACGCAGGGCACGCCGGCCGCATAGCCTTCCAGTATGGCCAGCGGCAACGCTTCGCTGATGGACGAGAGCACAACGAGGCCGATTTGCGGCAGCAGATCGGTGATTTGCTGGAAACCCAGGAAACGCACCTTGTCGCTCAAGCCCAGGCTATCGACCAGGGCGTGGCATTCCGCCGCATATTGCGGGTCTTCATCTTCCGGTCCGGCGATCCAACCCTCGGCATCCGGCATGCGGTTAACCACCGTGCGCATGGCACGGATAAACGTCTTGATGTCCTTGATCGGCACCACCCGCCCGATCAGGCAGAGGATGGGCGGCGGAGCAACGGGGCGTTGCTGTCGCAGGAGGGCCAAGCGGGCAACATCGACGCCGTTGGGAATGTTGCGGGTCTTTTCCGGCGGCGCGCCGTCCGCAATCTGCCGCAAGCGGTTTTCTTCATACAGGGCGATGATATCGTCCGCCGAGCTATAACACATACGCCCGAGGGACTCGAAAAAACGCACCCACATTTCGCGGAAATAACCCACCTGGGTCGAGTCGCGCTCAAACGCACTGCGGTTGTCGCGCACCCAGTTGGCCTGAAACAGGTCGATCTTGCGTTCCTTGGTATAAATACCGTGTTCCGACAGCACCAGCGGCATGCCCCGCAAATGCTTGGTTAGCGCGCCGAGAAAACCGGCATAACCGGTCGAAACAGTATGCAGCACCCGCACCTGCGGCATCTTGTGCGCCACCTCGAGCAAGCGCCAGATCGGCGCATGCATGATGCGCACGGTCCAGAAGAAATCGACAAAAGAGGGGTCGTAACAATACTGCTGATAGACTTTTTTAATGAAGTCCCAGGATGTTTCCGCGTGCAGGAAGTGCGAGTAATCGAGCGATTTGCCCGGCTCGCACTGCGGCAGCAGGCGGAAAAACAAATCCTGCGCCTCGGGATGAGCCTGCGGTGTCCGGAAGTACTGATGCAAATCCTCCAGCTGCTGCGTGGCCTTGCGGTCGCCGTGTATGCTGCGCGTCACCGGCTTTTGCTCAGGATCGTGGATGTAGTGCGTTTCCACGTGTACCACATTATCCGGCAGGGCGTACTTCATTGCGCCGTAATCTTCCGGCGTGCTGCCGATAAAAATCACGGCAAAGGTGTATTCGGGAAAAGCCCGAATGATCTGGTTCACCCAGCTGGACACGCCTCCGCTGACGTAAGGAAAGGTCCCCTCCAACAGCAGGCCGATGTCGGCCGAAGAGGCTTTGGGCAGATGTTCGCTCATAATCAGGACTTTTTCTCCGCCCAATAACTGAGCACGTTACGCAAACTCCCGGGGGCATCCCGCATGTCCATCCGCGCCAGCAATTGGCGGGACTGCGCGTATTCTCCCCGGCGAAAATGCAATTCGGCCAGCCAGGGAATAATGCGGCTGTGCGGCATCCCGAGATTTTGCGCCTTCTGGTAAGCGGCGGCGGCCGCATCATAGTGACCCGTCTGCTGCAGCAGCTTGGCCTGCTGTACCAGCAGCGCGGGATCGTCCGGCATCCACTCGAGTGCCTGGCGTGTGTACATCTGCGCCTGTTCGATGGCGAAATCACGCACGTCGCCCTGCACCAGCCCCTGATAAATCAGCTCGCTATATAGCCCGCCCAAACGCCGCCGGGCCGTGTAGCGGGCAAATTCGCTATCAGCCTGGGCCAGCCGATCGCGCTCCTCGTGGATGCGATTATTCAGCTGCTGCTCCTGCGTATCCAGCATGCCATAGGCCAGCAAGCGTACGTCGTCCACCGGGTCGGTCAACACCTGCCGCAGCACGCCGCCGGACAAACGGGTCGGCATGGTCTGAAACAGCATCAGCGCCTTCAGGCGCGCCTCAAGCGGCGTGTGGATATTGAGCAGACGGGAGCGCGCGCCCCCCGGACCGAAGCGCTCGTGCCCGCCCTTGCGCGTTTGCGCATAGGCGGGAAGGGTGGTCTCGCCGATCTCGAGAAACCCTGCCCGCCGCTCCCGGCGATAATAAATCAGCAAGGCCAGCAGCAGACCCAAGGCGCCGAAAAGAGGAACAAAGAAGCTGCTGGCGAACACCAGCACCGTCTCCCAAAAGAAATCCCGCCCGGGACGACGGAAAAAGATACTCTGGGCCAGCAGGGCCAGCAGCAAGCTGGCCAGCGCATGCAGCGTAAAGAAGCCGGCCAGCGTCCAGCCACTCCCCTCCCCGTTGAGCAAAGCCAGCGCACCCCATTCGAGCGCGACAACCGCCGTTCCCTGTTTAAACGCGATGGACACAGTGCCCCAGCATTTCCTGTATGTGTTGCGCCGGATCGGCCGTATCCAAATCCACGCTTTCCGCCTGCACGCCATAAGCGGCGAAGTCTTGCCCGGCCCGTTCCCGCAATATCTGCTCGACCCGATCGAAATAGCCTTCCGCTGCATGCTCGTTGCTGAGCGGCATGAGTGTGACATAGAGCGACCACCCCTCTACGCGCGTCTCCCACACCATATCAAGACCACGTCTCTGCCGGCGCAGTTGTTGCAGCACATCGCCCGTTTCCGCCCGTTCGGGAAAAGCCAGCGCGGTGACGCGGCTCTCCACCCCGTGCAGATAATTCATCTGCGCCAGACGCGCCAACTCGGCGCAGAAATCGTCCGGCGCCTGATCCAGGCTCTGCTTAACATCGGTCAACTGGGACAAAACGCTGATGCTGTCCGCATAGTACTCCAGCAACACCAGCAGCATCTGCAGGACATCTTGCTGCAGGGCGAAGAACGGCATCCGTTCGACCGTGAGGAACCCCAGCAAGCGCTTTTCGCTGTTCATGACCGGCGCGGCGATGATGTATCGCAAGGGCAGTTCGTCATCGACGTCGTCGCTTTGCAGATGCGACAGCACCCGCCGGCTCAGGGCGTGGTGCACCAACGGGTCGGTCAAGCTCAGTTCGGCCGTTTCACCCAAGGTCGCCGCAGCGATCATTTCGGGTGTTTGTCCATCGCGCACGGGGTACAGCGAGGCCACTTCCAGCTGACAATATTGCGCCAACAGCCCCATCAAATCGGCCGCGCCGGGCAGTTCGCCTGGCGCGGCGGCAATGCGGGCCAAATCGCGAATGCGTTGAATGGCATCGCGCAGCGTCACCGGGCGGCTGATGAATTCCTGCTCCAGCCGCTCATGCGACATGCGCAGCAGATAGTGCTCGCGCGTCAGCCTGCCCAGGCGGGCGTCGATGTAGCCGCGCGCTTCCTCCATACGACGCAGGCGCGTTTGCCACATGTCGCTGAATTCGCCGCTCAGCATGGCGGCGAAGAAACCGCCAACAAAGTAGTCCTGCGGGAAAGGCAGGCTGGCCGCTTGGCTGTGCGTCCAGAATAGCCAGCCGCCGAGCAGCAGCAACGAGGCAAACAAGGCGCCGACAAAACCATAACGCAATGCCAGGAGGATGACCATCAGCCATGGCCAAGGGAATCCGCCGCCCGCCGCAAACGGATCGGCCGGACTCAACCAGCTCATCAGCAGGAACAGCAGCGCCATGAACAGCGGCACTTCCCACCAGCCGCTTCTGACGGCAAACGCCTGCTCGCGCAGGCGGAACAGCCAGCGCCGCACTACTTCACCGCATCCGCAATCAAACCGCGGATCAGCTTCTGCGCCACGGCGGACAAGCCGTCCCGGCTCCAGCCGCTCTTGGAGGCCGCACCGCTCCAGATCACCTTGCCGCTGCCGACATCGATCACCTGCAGGGTAATGCCCACGGCGGGCTCGCCATCCACGCCGACTTTATAGCGCCACTCCTCCACAGAACCCGTCAGGGCGTATTGCATGCCCTGCGATTTGGCCCATTCAAGCGCGGCATCCTGCCCCCGGCGCTGCGACGGTTCGAGCAAAGTGTCATCGCTCAGGCTGGCGGGATAGGGCGTCACATCCCGCACTCCCTCGCTGCGCAGCAGACTCTCCGCCAAACCCTCGGCGCGCAACCCGGCTTGCGGAGTTTCCGTGTGATTCACGATAGGCAGCATGGCCCAGCGTGCACTCTTGTCCGCAGGTGCAGGCGAAGAAACGGTATCCACGGTTGCGCATCCCGCCAAACCCAACAGCACAGCTGCCAGACCAATTTTATGCATTCCTCTCATGTCACCCTTCCCCGTTCTTATTCCCAAACCGATGAGCCAATGTTAATAATACCACTCATAGCGCATGAGCCACCGCCGTTCGTACCCCCCCAGACTGCCGCCTTTGACGACATTGGCCAGCAGCATCAGCTTGTCCCCGCCGAACACCGA
This sequence comes from Pseudomonadota bacterium, assembly GCA_021851875.1. Taxonomy (GTDB): domain Bacteria; phylum Pseudomonadota; class Gammaproteobacteria; order Burkholderiales; family JAJZQI01; genus JAJZQI01. The sequence goes on from JAJZQI010000004.1 coordinate 143,759, forward strand.
TCCAGCGGCGCCTATGCTGCCGTTCCAGCCCGAACCGAATACCGAGTGATAACTCAAACCCGCCGTGGCGATTGGCCGCCAGGCACGCGAATAACGCCCCACCAATGCCTCATTCCAGCCCAAACTCAGGTCATACATGCGATAGTTCTCGGGCAAATAGGCCAGCACCGGATTCACCTGCTGCATCGGCGCGCCACACAGCGTATTCACCGGCAGCCCCCCCAAAACCTCCGTCAGGTTGGCCGCCAACTCAGCATAGCGCTGCGGATCCGAACGGAACAATGCCTCAAGCTGCTGCGCATCACTGCAATCGTATGAACCGTCGGCGTTGTACTTCCAATACTGCCCGGCCAGATGGACATTCCACTCGGGCCACTCCTGCCGCAGGTGATAGCTCACCTCCCAACCTTTGCCGCGACCACTGCCCATGTATGTATTGTTCTGCGAAAAATAGCGCGCCGCCTCGACTTGTCCGGTAAAGCTCCACGAGCGCCCCAGACTCCATGTCAGTGTCGCCCCGGCAGCATCCTTCATGCCCGCCATGCGCAACAGCGCGGTATCCGTAGCGCGCACATTGTTAGCATAGCTCAAACGCGCCTCAAAGCCACTCGCCAAACGCGGCAGCCAGCTCACTTGCTGGCCGACGAAGTGGTGTACATACTGCTGATCCAGCCAGCTGACAGCAAATATGCCGAGCCCCGTTTCCGCGTGAATGCCGGCCATTGCCGTTCGCCCCTGGCTGGTCAGCTCTGGCAGCGTCGTGTAGTCGCCGATTTTCAGACTTTCCCGCCGCACCGCAGCATCAACCGCCCAGTGCGGCGCCATCCAGCTGCGCACGTCCACGCCCTGGGTATAGCTTGTCAACGCGTCCAGCTTGTCGCGCCCGGCCTCTGCCGCCACATGATCCGCCCCGTCCAATAGGGCGTCGGCCGTTTTCTCATGGACTTCGTCGCTGTGCGGCAACGTCTCCAGCGACTCGAAGCCTTCGGTCTGCTCCGACGTTCGCCGCTCGGTTATCTCATCCGCCTCAAGTTGACTGAGGATAGGCAGACGATCGGCGGCATGATCGAGCAAATCGGCCAATTTCTGTCTGTCGTTTTCCCCCAGCGCCAGCAGCACCTCGGCGTACACCGGTCGCGCAAGGGTACGGGCATAGTTTTTCATCATCCAGGCACGCGCGGCGGGGTAATTTTGCTGCTCCAGCAACCAGGACAGCAGCAATTCCTTGCGCTGGGCCTGCCATTCCGTTTCCGCCCGCAAGCCGCGAGCGGTCAAGGCCGGTTTTGGCTGATCGACGCCGTCACCCGCATCCTGGCGCAACAGTTGCCGCAGCGCGCGCAGGCTCGGGTCGCCGGGCGCAAATTGCAGGGTCAGGCGAATCTCGGCCAGCATGCGCTGTTTCGCCGCCGTGTCGGCCACAGCCGGCGTTTGCCGCAATTGCAGCCAGGCACGCCGGCGCGCCTGCCAGGCGGCATCGGTATTGCCCGCCTGATCAAGCGAGTCGGCCACGTTCTGCCACCATAAATAGCTGCGCGCGCTGTCCGGCTGACTGCGGTAATAGGCCAGCGCGCGCTGCGGATTATTGAGCACCGTGTAAGCCGCCGCCAGCGCTTCGGCGAAACGCGGGTCGTGCCGGGCAGCGGCTTCCCACTGCTGCAGCCACGCGCCGATCAGCGACCGGTCTTCGCGATTATTCAGCAGCCACAAATACGCCAGCTGTACATTGCTGTCGCCCGGATTCAACGCCAGCGCCGCCTGATAATCACGCTGCGCGGCATCCATCCGGCCGAGGCGTTCGAAATACCCTGCCCGCGCGGCCAGGAAAGTCGGCTGTTGCTGCAAAGCGGTCAGCTGTTCCGGACGCAATTCAGCAAGCAATTGCCTGATCCGCTCAACCGCCCCTTCCTGGGTATAAAGACCGATCGCCTGCACCAGATCGCCCGTATCACCGAAGCGGCGCCAATTTTCTTCCGCCACCTGGGCCGCTTCCAGCGGGAATGACAGCTGCAACAGCGACACCAGGTTACGCATTTCCAGGTCACCGGCCTGCCCAGTTTGCCGCAGCCGGCGGTATGCCTCGCGCGCCTCGTCGGCATTGCTGTAAGCTAACGCCAGGCGGGCATAAACCTGCCAGAACAGAACGTCGGCCGGGCCGGCCGCATCACGCGCCTGCCGCAATGCGTCCAGCGCCTTGTCGGGTTCGGCCCGGGCAAAAAGCAGACTGGCCTCCCGCACAGCCCAATCGGGCCTGGCGCCAAAACGGTTGCGCAAATCCTGCCAAGCCTGCAAGGCCACCGCCATATTGCCGGAACGTTCCGCCAGCTCCGCCCGCATGATCCCGAACTCGACTTGCGGACGCCGTTGCATGGCTTGCGCCAGATCGCCCAGGGCCAGTTCGGGGCGCCCCAGCCTTTCCGCCAGCCGCACCTCCTCACGCCACAAATCCAGGTCATTGGGGCGCGCCTGCAGATGATGACGCAAGGCCAGCCAGAGGGCCTCGTCGTCGAACAGGCCGGGCGCCAGCCGCAGAACACCCTGCCAGGCCGTTTCATCCTGCCCGGTCTGCGCCAGATAAAGCCACTGCTGCAGCGCCAGTTGCGGTTCCCCGCTCCATTCGGCCACTTGCGCCAGGCGCCGGCGCCATTCGAGTAATTCGGGCGCTTGCTGCACCGCCAGCTTTGCCACTTTGAGGGCGTCTTTCAAATTGCTGTTGGCCAGAAAGGCATCGAAGCTGAGCTTGTACAGACGATCGTTGAACGGCAGCACGCCGCCCTCGGTCGATACCAGCCGGATCTGGCTGCGCCACCAGAACGACAGACGCAGCATCATGCGGGCGAATTGCTCGGCCTTGGCGGGACGGTTGGCCGCCAGCGCGAGACGCGTCAGCTTTTCCAGCACGATCGGATCGCGCGAAAAACCCTGCAGCTGCTGCTCGCCCTGCGTCAATGCCTCGTCAAGCAGATTACCGGATTGCAGAACGGTCAAGGCGGACAGAAAATCATCCCGCGCCTCGTGGTAATCGGTATCATTCCAGCGCGCGGCAAAGTACATCTGCGCCGACAAGATATAGTCGCGCTGCCCCAGCGCGGTTCTCGCTCCCTCGCGCAGCCAGGCAGAACCCACCTTGAACTTGCTCGCCAGCACCTGTTCATACATGTCGTGGGCCAATTGCGCGTCATTCAGCTGCCAGGCCAAGTTGGTGTAGGCATGGAATTGCGGATTGGCCGGGTTCAACTGGCTGAAATCGCGCCGCAGACGCTGCAACAATTCGCCGCGAGCCTGGGCACGCCCGCGCGAACCGACCGGCCAGTCATACATCAACTGCAAGTCAACTTCATAGGACAGCCAACGCGCTTCGGCCTGTATTTTACGATCGGGCGCATTGAGCAATTGCACCAGCGTCCTGCGGGCCTTGTCCGGTTCGTGCAATTCGAGCTGCACCCGCGCAAGCGCCATGCGCAAGGGGGCGTTACCCGGCTCATAGCGCAATTGCGCCTGCAGGTAACGCGCTGTCAGACCATCCGGCGCCTGGTTCTGCAGCAATGAACGCTGCAGTGTGTCGCTGGGGTAGAACAGCACCAGCAGCAAGCCGACCACCCCTCCCATCAGCAAAACCGCCAAAGGAGTAAACAGCCGGGGGCGCAGCCTCAGCTCATGGACAGGTAAGGGTGATCGGGTCAGCTGCATGGGCCGCCAGGGCAAAATAACTGTTGGTCTTATCGCGCCGTACCGGACGCAATGGCGTTTTCGCCAATTCAAGCCTGCAGTTGGCGGGCATGCGTAGCGACCACGCCAGCGGCATTTCCCCGCGCAGGGCAAAGCGGATTGCGCCGTCAGGCATGCGCTGCCAGTAAGCCAGACGGGCATTGGCTGTAGCAAGCTCCGGCGCATTATCGGCCGACGGGCGCAGAACCAGTCGGGCATCGCCCTCCCCGCTCAGGCTGACATAACGCATGTCCCCATCATCGGTATAGCCGACCACACCGGTACTTGCAACCATATCCGGCACGCCCATTGCCGAAGGAATGCGCACAGTACGCAGGCTGCCGTCATTGCGGATCACCCAGGCATCGCCTTCACGCGCCACGGCAGTACGCCCGAACTGGCGCGCCAGATGCGCCCATTGCGACGGCCAGATCCAGTGCAAAGGCTGACTCAAGGCCCAACGGTACACGTCGTCCAGCGCCTGCAAGGAGGCTCGCTTGGCGGCCGAGTAAGCATGGTAGTAGATATCGATTGGCTTGAGCCGATAAGGCGAGCCGGTCATCCGGTAGGTTTCGATCACATGCTCGTAGCCGTAGTACGGGCCGCGCCAGTTATTGGTATAGATGTTTTCGTTGGTCTCCGGCGCGAAGGGCTGGAACAACGGACCGCGCTGGATGCCCAGCGGATAAACCCGCGTCATGCTGGGATTCTGCCGGGTAACGCTGGTTTCCCCGCCATTCATGTTTTCCAGGCCAAGATCATGGACCTGCTGCAACGCTTCCTGCGACGGCAGCGCATCGCCGCTCCAGAGAAACAGCTTCACCTGTTTTCCCGGAGGTGCCAAACGCTGGTTGATATAATCGACCGAGCCCTTGATCTCCCGCTGCAGATCAAACCGATACCCCTTGATCGGCAAATTGTAGGCCACATCCTTTTCCCCCTTGACCTCCGCCGGGGTTGCGAACTCGCCCTTTTTCTCCACCATTTCCCATTCAAAGGGATGGGAGTATGTGTGACTGGCAATCTCGACATTGGGGAGGCGGAAGATGGCTCGCGCCGCCTCTTCCAGACGCGGCGACAAGGCGGGATAAAGCTGCCCCGGGCCCACCTCGCCCTCGATCACGGACACGGCGGTCGGAACAGGGTAGCGCTGCAAAACCTCCGTCCGCAACACTTCCGGTGCGTAACGCCGTCCCGGCAATTCGGCCAACGACGGAAAACCGTCGCCGTCGACATGCGCAAAAGCCAGGCGCAAGCCATTTTCCGTCGTCGTATCCGGCATCGGCATGGCGGGCACCTGCAGGGCTGCGCGCATGAAAGCGAAGATCTGCGTTATCCACTGCAGCTGCCCCTTGCGGAAAGGATCGTCCTGCAACACGAAAGGAGCCAGCACATAGCCGCCCCAGGACGTGATCGCCGCCAGATCGGTACGCTGGCCGCCCACAACCTGCTGCAGCAGCACCCGCCCCTGCCCGCCGGCCAGCTGATAGCCAGGCGCATCCAACCGCGGCCGCGGCTGAACCTCCCAGCCGATCATCGTTCGATCCAACACCTGCAGCGCCGGCGCCGCAGCCGTCTGCGGCATGTCCACCGGACGGATTCCCAGGCGGGTGAGCAAACGGCCCCCATTGACTCCGAAATTGCCGATGAATACCAGCGGAATCTTGGCGGCCTGCTGTTTCAGCAGCCAGCTTTCATACCCGCTGCGCGCCGGCACCTCTTCCGGCAGCCAGGTGACGATACCCGCATAGCGACCGGTCAAGGAAAAGTCCGGCAGACCTTTACGGATATCCCAGTACTCCGGCACATAACCCCAGTACTCAATCGGCAAAGCGCCATACAGGTGTGCACTGCTGTCGCGCAACCGCGTGTCCTGACTGTCATACAGCAACAGCACTTTACGCGGCTGCACTTCACGCAGGCCGATGCCCAGCGCATCCAGCTCCGGCGTGCTGACCCAGGGAATGAAACCATCCGCGCGAATTTGTTGCGCCGTCTGCCGCATGAGATCGCGCTCACCCGCGGCCACGTAATCAATCACCACCACAGGCAAGTGATAGGTGTCCTGCGCCTGCTTCAGCTGCGCCTTCAGCCACTGACGATCGGCTTCCGGCACGGCAACGAACCGCTTGCTGCCTTCATCCCAGCCCCGATAAAGCGATTCTGCCGCCACCCCCCAAACCAGATCGTGTACCTGCGGCAACAGTTCGAAGCCGCGATTGAGAAACAATTGCGCCGCGGGATAGCGGGCCTTGATGCCGCGAATCAGCTGCACCAAGGCCTCAACCTGCCGGGCCCGCTCTTCCGGTGTTTTGGCGATGTGCTGGTAAGAATCCAGCGTATCGAGAAAGAAATTGCGGTACCCCCGCTGCCACAAAGGGGCGATTAAACGCTGCAAGACGAAATCCTGCCAGCCCGGCGCTGTTTGATCGATCACGCGTGATCCCCAGGCGGGGTTATCCCCCTTAAACCAGCCGACCGGAATGTCCTTGAACCAGGATTCCCACGGACCGGCCTCGCCAATGCTGACATACGCGAACAAACGCGTATGCGCAGTCTGATAGGGCTGCGGATCCGGCACATGCGAGGGCTCCACGACCACGTCATCGAAAGCCTGCAGCTCCTCCAGCGGCGGATTCGCGCCATAGTGGAACGCGACTGCAGGCTCCGCCCATGCACTACGCAGGCACGATAAAACCAGCAGCAGGACAATGCCTTGCAGGATACGCAAACGAACTCCTCCGACACCCGTTGCAAGTGGGCCTTGTTATTTAATTTAGCGCATTCCGGGCAACATGCCCTTAAGGCCGCGCATCATTTTCCCCATGCCGCCCTTGGTCAGGGTTTTCATCATTTTCTGCATTTGTTCGAACTGATTCAACAGGCGATTGACTTCCTGCACCTGCACCCCGGCGCCGGCGGCAATGCGTCGCTTGCGCGACGCCTTGATCAGATCGGGCTTGCGCCGCTCGTCGGGAGTCATGGAATTGATGATTCCCTCGACACGCGCCAGCGCCCGGTCGTCCACCTGCGTACCGGCAGCCGCCTGCGCGATCTGGGCCGGCATCTTGTCCATCAGCGCGGTCAAGCCGCCCATTTTCTGCATTTGCCGCAGCTGTTCGCGAAAATCCTCCAGGTCGAAACCCTTGCCCGATTTGAGTTTCTTCGCCAGCTTGACCGCCTCTTCCTGGTCTACGCTTTTCCTGGCCTCTTCGATTAACGATAGCACATCGCCCATGCCCAGCACACGCGAAGCCATACGTTCGGGATGAAACGGTTCCAATCCGGTGACTTTTTCACCCACACCGACAAACTTGATCGGCTTGCCGGTCACATGCCGCACCGAAAGCGCCGCACCGCCGCGCGAGTCGCCGTCCAGCTTGGTCAGCACCACGCCGGTCAGCGGCAGCGCTTCGTTGAAGGCCCGGGCGGTATTGACCGCATCCTGGCCCTGCATGGCGTCCACCACGAAGAGCGTTTCCACCGGATTCAACGCCGCATGCAACTCGCGGATTTCCGCCATCATGGCTTCGTCGATCGCCAGACGGCCCGCCGTATCGACGATCAGCACGTCGTGGAACTGCTTGCGGGCATATTCCAGCGCCGCCCGGGCGATTTCGACCGGCTTATCCTGCGCGCCGGAAGGAAACCATTCCACACCGACTTGCTGCGCCAGCGTCTTCAACTGTTCAATCGCCGCCGGGCGATAGACGTCGCAGCTCACCACCAGCACGTTCTTTTTCTGCTCTTTCAGCATGCGCGCGAGTTTACCGCTGGTGGTGGTCTTACCCGAACCCTGCAGACCCGCCATCAGCACAATCGCCGGCGGCACCGCGGCCAGATTGAGCGCGGCATTGTGCCCGCCCATCAGACGGGTCAGCTCTTCGTGCACCACGCCGATCACGGCCTGTCCCGGCGACAGACTGCCCAGCACGTCCTGCCCCATCGCCCGCTCTTTCACCTGAGCGATGAATTCCTTGACCACCGGCAAAGCCACGTCGGCTTCCAGCAAGGCCATGCGTACCTCGCGCATGGCCTCCTGAATATTCTCTTCGGTCAGACGCGCCTGACCGCGCAGGTTTTTGATGACCGACCCCAGCCGGTTTGTTAAGGTATCGAACATAACCTTCTGTTCCTCTACTCGTTCCTAAGTCGACCTTCCCGCCCGGAAAGGCTTTGATGTAAACTGAACAGCTGCACGGGCCGCAAGCAACGGCTGCCCCGTTTTAAAAAACCGCATTATTCAGGCGAGCCACGCACTACAACATTATGGGCACTCCGGTTTTATTACCGCTGCTGACGGCAATCGGCTATTTTGCCTTGAGCGCGCACTTCTTCTACAGCCGCTGGCGCCGCAATAGCGCCGCGTCCTGCCGCTGGGAGCGTGTCGGCGTATCCATCCTGCTGGCGTTGCATGCCATCTCGCTGCACGAAGCGATCCCGCAAGCCACCGGCCTCAACCTGGGCGTAGGCAATGCCCTGTCCGTCACGGCCTGGCTCGCCGTTGTCAGTTACTGGGGCGCCAGTTTCGCCTATCGCCTGGAAAGCCTGTATGTTGCAGTTTTGCCACTGGCGGGCGTCAGCCTGCTCGTACCCGTCATTCTACCCGAGAGCCACATCTTACCCTATAGCGGCATGGCAGCTTTTCACTGGCACCTGCTGGTATCGCTGCTGGCATACAGCCTGCTCACCATTGCCGCCTTGCATGCCGGGCTGATGGTGTCGCTGGAAAAACGCCTGCACCACGCCACCCTGACGGGCGCCATGAACCATCTGCCGCCGCTGCTGACGCTGGAAACCCTGCTGTTCCGCCTGCTCTGGACCGGCTTCCTGTTTCTCACCCTGTCACTGCTGACCGGCATGTTTTTTTCCGAAAATATTTTCGGAAAACCGCTGGAATTCAATCACAAGGTTGTGTTCGGCATCCTCGCCTGGCTGATTTTCGCCACCTTGCTGGCCGGTCGTCACATCTACGGCTGGCGCGGCAAACGCGCCAGCCGGCTGACCATTGCCGGCTTTGCCCTGCTTCTGCTGGCCTACATCGGCAGCAAATTCGTGCTGGAAATCCTGCTGGGCCGGGCTTGACAAGCCTCACCCCAGCTTTGAAAATCAGACTGTCGCTGTAGCCGGATCTTTTCTTGGACGATACTTCCCTAGGCGTGTTACTTGGCCTGCTGGCCGTCTTGCTGCTGCTTTCCGCGTTCTTCTCCATCTCCGAGACCAGCATGATGGCGCTCAACCGCTATCGGCTCAAGCACATGGCGCAGCAAGGTCACCGCGGCGCCCTGCTGGCCACCGCCCTGCTGGCCCATACCGACAAATTGCTGGGCGTCATTCTGCTGGGCAACAATCTGATCAATGCCGCAGCCGCCACCCTGGTCACGCTGATCAGCATTCGCCTGCTGGGCAACAATGAAGTGGCCCTGACCATTGGCACGCTGTCCGTGACCTTTGCCATTCTGGTATTCAGCGAGATCACCCCCAAGGTCATCGGCGCCACCCACCCCGAACGCATCGCCTTTGCCGCCAGCCACATCCTCAGTCCGCTACTGAAACTCGCCTACCCGATCATCTGGTTCGTCAACCTGTTCGTCAGCAGCATTCTCTGGCTGTTGCGCATCAAGACGCACGACAACAGCCAGGCATCCCAGCTCAGCATGGAAGAAATGCGCACGCTGGTGTTGGAGGCGGGCCACTTCATTCCCCAGAAACACCAGAGCATCCTGCTCAACCTGTTCGAATTGCAGCAGATCACCGTCGACGACAGCATGACGCCGCGCAACCAGATCGAGGCCATCAACATCGACGACGAACCGGAGGATATCGTGCGCGCCTTGTCGACCAGCCACCACACGCGGCTGCCGGTTTACCAGAACACGCTCGACCAGATCATCGGTATTGTACACATACGCAAGGTGCTGCACGCCATCCAGTCCGGCAAGCTGTCACACGACATGATTCGCGAGGCCATGCGCGACCCTTACTTCATCCCGGCGGGTACGCCGCTGCTGGCCCAGCTGCAGCAATTTCAGGAAAAACACCGCCGCAGCGCCCTGGTTGTCGATGAGTACGGCGAACTGCTCGGCCTCGTCACGCTGGAAGACATTCTGGAAGAAATCGTCGGCGAATTCACCACCAGCGCGCCGGGACAAACCAGTCACTATCGCCAGGAAGAAAGCGGCGACTGGCTGGTCGAAGGCAGCAGCCTATTGCGCGATCTCAACCGCAAGCTGCGCCTATCCTTGCCGACCGACGGCCCGAAAACCCTCAACGGCCTGATTCTCGAACACCTGGAAGACATTCCGGAAGCAGGCACCAGCCTGCGTATTGCCGGCCACACCCTGGAAATTCTGCAAACCCAGGATCGCATCGTCAAAATGGTCCGCATCACCCCGCCCGCCGTAATGCCAACGGAAGGCACAGACTGACCGCGTTCGATGCTTTACAAAGGATCAGCACAGGTGCATTATTTAACCCAGTCATTACAACGATAACTCACATCTCATGGCTCAAGCCGCGTCCTCTACAAAACTCAGTGGTTTGGCATACGCCCTCGTCCAGCATGGCAAACTGCACAGTGCCGACGCAGAAACACTGCAAACGCAGGCGATCACCGCATCGACGCCATTTATCAGCCAACTGGTGCAAAGCCGCAAAATGTCTGCCGCGGAAATTGCCCACTTTGCGGCGGAAACATTCGGCTACCCCCTGATGGACCTCAATGCGCTACGCGTCGACGACCTGCCCAAGCGCCTGCTCAAACCGGACCTGATGCAAAAACGCCGGGTGCTCGCCCTGCTGGAACGCAACAACAAACTTTACATCGGCCTGTCCGACCCAACCAATCTGCAGGCTCTGGAAGACGTACGCTTCCAGACCGGCAAAATGATCGAGCCGGTCATCGTCGAAGAGGACAAGCTCGGCCAGCTGATCGACAAGGTATCGGAAGCCTCCGACACCAGCCTGAAAAACCTGGTCGACGACGACATCAACCTTGACTTCGAGGCAGGCGGCGAAGCCCCCGTAGAGGAAGATGGCGGCGCTACCGAAGTCGATGATGCGCCAATCGTACGGTACGTGCAGAAAGTGTTGCTCAAGGCGATTGAAGGTGGTGCGTCCGACATTCACTTCGAGCCTTACGAAAAATATTACCGCGTGCGCTTCCGTCAGGACGGCATCCTGTACGAATTCGAGAAACCGCCCCTGGCCATCAAGGAAAAACTGGCCGCCCGCATCAAGGTGATTTCCGAGATGGACATTTCGGAAAAGCGCGTTCCACAGGATGGCCGCATGCGTCTGCGCCTGTCGCGCGACCGCTTTATCGACTTCCGTGTCAGCACGCTGCCCACGCTATTCGGCGAAAAGATCGTGATGCGTATTCTCGATCCTTCGAGCGCCACGCTGGGCATCGAGGCGCTCGGTTATGAACCGGATCAGAAGGAAGCCTTGCTCGAAGCCATCAACCGCCCCTACGGGATGGTGTTGGTAACCGGACCGACCGGTTCCGGCAAAACCGTATCGCTGTATACCTGCCTGAACATCCTGAACAAGCCCGGCATCAACATCTCCACCGCGGAAGATCCGGCGGAGATCAACTTGCCCGGCATCAACCAGGTCAACGTTAACGACAAGGTCGGCCTGACCTTCGCAGCGGCGCTAAGATCCTTTTTGCGGCAGGATCCGGACATTGTAATGGTGGGCGAGATTCGCGATCTGGAAACCGCCGACATTGCCATCAAGGCCGCCCAAACCGGTCATATGGTGCTCTCCACCCTGCATACCAACGACGCCCCGAAAACCCTGACCCGTTTGATGAACATGGGCGTGGCGCCGTTCAACATCGCCTCGTCCGTCAACCTGATCACCGCTCAGCGCCTGGGCCGCCGCCTGTGCCCCAGCTGCAAGATACCGCTCGACATCCCGCCCGAAGCCCTGCTCCGCGCCGGCTTCGGCGAAGCCGACCTGGACGGCAGCTGGACACCCTTCACCCACCGGGAAGACGGCTGCGACGTCTGCAAGGGCAAAGGCTACAAGGGCCGTGTCGGCATTTACGAAGTAATGCCGATCAGCGAGGAAATGACCCGCATCATCATGAGCCAGGGCAATGCCATCGATATTGCCGACCAGGCCCAGCGCGAAGGTCTTCGCAACTTGCGCCAATCTGGTCTATTAAAAGTAAAACAAGGCCTTACTTCACTGGAAGAGATCGAGGCCGTAACCAATGAGTGAGGACCCCGCACATGGCCATGGCACCGAATACGCCGAAGAAGGATAGCAAGAAAAAGGACGTCATCTACAGCTGGGAGGGCGTCGACAAAAAAGGCAAAAAACTCAAGGGCGAAATGGCGGCCCCGGGCGAAAACGTCGTCGCCAATCACTTGCGCCGCCAAGGCATTGTGCCGGGCAAAATCAAGAAACTGGGCGCCGCCAAAAAGAAGAAAATCACCGACAAGGACATCACGCTGTTCACCCGTCAGCTCGCCACCATGCTGAAATCGGGCGTGCCCTTGCTGCAGTCTTTCGAAATTGTTGCCAAAGGCCACTCCAACCCCTCTGTGCAGCGCCTTTTGCTGGATATCAAGGCCGACGTGGAAACCGGTAGCAGCATGACCACCGCGTTCAGCCGGTTTCCGCTGTATTTCGACAGCTTGTACTGCAACCTGGTCAACGCCGGTGAACAGGCCGGTATTCTGGAAGGCGTGCTGGATCGACTGGCCACGTACAAGGAAAAGACCTTGGCGCTGAAAGCCAAGATCAAGAAAGCACTGTTTTATCCGACCGCCATTATCATTGCCGCCTTCATCATTACCGCCGTGATCATGATTTTCGTCATTCCGGCTTTTAAGAGTTTGTTTGTTGGCTTTGGAGCTGATCTGCCCTTACCTACACTTATTGTCATGGGAATGTCGGACTTCTTTGTCAACTACTGGTACGCTATTTTTGGCATTTTAGGTGGCGGTATCTATGGCTTTATCGAAGCCAAGAAACGCTCCAAAAAATTGCAGGATGCAATGGATCGCTTGTCACTCAAGCTACCTATTTTTGGAACAATCATCGAAAAAGCTACAGTGGCTCGCTGGACCCGCACACTTGCCACCATGTTTTCAGCTGGCGTACCTTTGGTCGAGGCACTTGGAACCGTAGGGGGCGCTTCCGGTAATGTAATTTACTTCAACGCCACCAAAACAATTCAAAACGATGTATCAACCGGCACTAGCCTGACCGCCTCCATGCAAAATGCCAACCTGTTCCCCAACATGGTGATCCAAATGGTGCAAATCGGTGAAGAATCGGGTGCGCTGGATTCCATGCTGAGCAAGGTGGCGGATTATTATGAGCGGGAAGTGGACGATGCAGTTGACGCCCTGGCCAGCCTGATGGAGCCGATCATCATGGTAGTACTGGGCACATTGATCGGCGGCCTGGTCATTGCCATGTACCTGCCCATCTTCAAAATGGCTTCGGTGGTGGGCGGCTAAACCCGTTCCTTTCTCGCGGCAAGCATCCGGCTACCGGGGATGCTTGCCCGCCACCCCATCCTGACCGTTAATTTCACATACCCTCACCATGTCCCTCTCAACTCTGAGCTGCCTCCCGCCCGCAATACTGTTCGGCTTCGCCGCCTTGCTCGGCCTGCTTGTCGGCAGTTTTCTCAATGTCGTCATTCACCGGCTGCCCATCATGCTGGAACGGGAATGGCAGGAACAATGCGCCGCATTGCAAGGCAAGGAACCGCCCAGCGAAAACACCCGCTACAACCTGCTGACCCCGGCTTCGACCTGTCCGTCATGCGGACATAAAATCCGCGCCTGGGAAAACATTCCCGTCGTCAGCTATCTGCTACTGCGAGGTCGCTGCAGCGCCTGCAAAACGCCCATCAGTTTGCGCTACCCATTGGTCGAAGCGATTTCCGCTTTGCTGTCGGGATTCGCCATGCTGCATTTTGGCCCGACGTTCCAGACCCTCGCCGCCCTGGTGTTTATCTGGGCCTTGCTGGCGCTCACCTATATCGATTACGACACGCAATTGCTGCCCGATGACATCACCCTGCCGCTGTTATGGCTGGGCCTCCTGCTCAACTGGCAAGGCGTCTTCACCAGCCTGCCGGATGCCCTGCTTGGCGCAGTATTGGGTTACCTGGCTCTGTGGTCCATCTACTGGGGGTTCAAACTCCTCACCGGCAAGGAGGGCATGGGCTACGGCGATTTCAAGCTACTCGCCGCCCTGGGCGCCTGGATGGGCTGGCAAATGCTGCCCGGTATTATCCTGCTGTCTTCGGTAGTGGGCGCGGTCGTCGGGCTGAGCCTGATTGTTCTGCGCCGCCAAGACAGCCAGAAGCCCATCCCGTTCGGTCCCTATCTGGCCGGCGGCGGACTCGTCTCCCTGTTTTACGGCCACGAACTGATTGCCTGGTATCTGGCAATGTAAGCCGATGAAGCAGCCCATGCCATTCGTTGTCGTCATCACGGGCGGCATCGGTTGCGGTAAAAGTACCGTCGCCCAACACTTTACCGAACTCGGCACCCCGCTCGTCGATACCGATGCGATTGCCCACCGCCTGACGCGAGCCCCTTCGCCGCAACTCGACGAAATCGTCCGCATCTTCGGCCCACAGGCATTGCTGGACAATGGCGACCTCAACCGCAGCTGGATGAGGCAACGTGTTTTTGCCGACACGCGCCAGCGCAAACTGCTGGAAGACATTCTCCACCCCGCCATTCGGCAAGCCGTACTGAACGAATTGCGCGAGCTGCATGGACAGCCTTACGTTCTGCTGGCCGTTCCGCTTTATTTCGAATCAGCGGAAGGCTACCGGTCTTTGGCGCAACGTGTGCTGCTGGTCGATTGCACGCCGGAGCAGCAAATCGAGCGCACCATGCAGCGATCGGGTCTCAGCCGTCAACAGGTTGAAGCAATCATGCACAGCCAGGTCTCCCGTGAGTTTCGGCTACAGCGTGCCGATGACGTCATCGACAACAGCGAAACAGAAAACAAACTGCATGACAAAATAATAATTTTGCACCAACACTACCTTACCCTGGCAAATAACTTCAAGAAATCCACCTAAGCATTTGTCAAATTGCAAAAAATGATACAAAATTAGGACACCAACTAGGGGCCCGAGCCGGTGATCCGTTACGAATATCCATTCAATGAGCGCATTCGCACCTTGCTGCGGCTTGAAGACCTGTACGACAGGCTCAATTATCTTGTCGCTCAAAGTGATGCCAGGCAGCATCATGCCGCGCTGCTGACCCTGTTCGATATTCTCGAAGTCGCCACACGCGCCGACCTCAAGTCCGACCTGATCCAGGAAATGGAACGGCAAAAGCAGATACTGCTGCCCTTGCGCAACAACCCCGCCATTTCAGAGCAGGCCCTGAACGAAATTCTGCAGGCCATAGAGTCTACCCTTGGCCAGTTGCACGGCATGACCGGCAAGTTCGGCCAACACCTGCGTGACAATGAATGGCTGATGGCCATTAAACAGCGCACCAGTATTCCCGGCGGCGTGTGCGAATTCGACCTGCCGACCTATCACTACTGGCTGCATCTGGATGCCGCCACCCGCCAGAATGACTTCAAACAATGGCTGGCCCCGCTGCAGCCGATTTGCGGCGGGCTCGAGGTGGTGCTCAAGCTGCTGCGCGAAAGCGGCCAGAGCAGCCAGCAAACCGCCAAACAAGGCGTATATCAGCAAATGCTGGGCGGTAAAATTGCCCAGATGGTGCAGATCACACTTGATACGACCCTGCCCTGTGTGCCGGAAATCAGTGCCAACAAGTATGCGCTCAACATCCGCTTTCTTGCCAGCTCCGTCACGCAGCGCGGCAGCACCTGCGAGCAGGATCTGCCGTTCACCTTGACCTTCTGCAATCTCTAATGGCACCGCCGCGACTGGTTGCCTGCCCGCAGTGCGGCAAAAAGACACCCTGGAATCCGGCCAATCCATATCGGCCGTTCTGCAGCGAGCGGTGCAAACTGATTGATCTGGGTCAGTGGGCCAAGGAAGAATATCGTATCCCGGAACAGCAGCGGCCGCTGCCGGATGAAGCAGAAAGCAATGACGACTAGCGCGCCGCCGCGCTAAAGGTGAACACGCGAGCCACACCATCCACCTCCAGCACCAGCTGCCAGTCGCTGCGCCCGGCAACACACACCGGCAGGATGATTGAATGTTGCCAGCGCCTGCCGTCGTTCAGGGACTCGAGTTTGTAGCGATTCTCTCCCATATCCATCCCCAGCATGGCAAAACTGGCGCTCACCTGTTTTGCCCCGGGCGCCTCCACCACCAGCATAAATGGCGTCAACACGGTCGGAGCGGCGGAAAAACGCACCTTCACCCCGGCCTGTTCACAGCCCTGCTGCGGATCAGTGCAGGCAACGGCCTGCGGCTGCTTTGGCTGACAGCCCGGCAATGCCGCAGCGATTAGCAAAATCCAGCTCAACCGGCGGAACATGGCGCCCACGCCTCCCGCAACAGCGCAATCCCCTGGGCTCCTTGTGCCCGCGCAGCAGACAAGTCGTCGCATGTCATCCCGCCCAGAGCGAAGGCCGGCACGGGATAATCGCGCAGCAGACTGGCGAATGTCTCCCATCCCAGAGCCGGCTCTCCCGGATGGCTGGCCGTCGGCTTCACCGGGCTGAGCAGGACATAATCCAGCCCCAGCTTGGCCGCCTGCGACAGCTCGGCCGCATCGTGGCAGGATGCTCCGACCCACTCGAAATCCGGTCGCTGGTCGCATTGCCGCACCCGTGCGCCGGATAACTGTATGCCGTCCGCCCCCATCTCGCGCGCCAATGCTTCCGATCCATGCACGATCACTCGCCCGCCGCGCTCATGCAGGATGCGGCAGGCCGCGCGTCCGATCCGCAGCTGTTCGTCCTCGCTCAGATGCTTTTCACGCCATTGCAGCCAATCCAGCCCGGCTGCCACGCGCTGCTGCAGACAGTGCAGGAAAGCATCCGCTCCCATGCGGTGCACGGCGGATATTGCCAGTACGTCGGGCAATTGCAGTGCTTTAAGAAGGGGAAAATTGGCCGGCAGCATGGGTTCCACGTCCGGCACACCCGGTGTGTGCCAGGCAAACTGCTGCCCTTCGTGCGGATGCAATTCGCCTTGCCAGTCCCACACCATATAAAAATGCAGGTGGACAAAAGCATGGGGATAATCGTGCGTGCGAGTCAGCCAGGGCGTGGCATGCGTGACCGTAATACCCAGCTCTTCGCGCAGTTCACGGGCGAGCGCGGCCTCAAGCGGCTCGCCCGGCTCGACCTTGCCGCCGGGAAATTCCCAGTAACCGGCATACACCTTGCCGGCCGGACGGCTGGCAAGCAGTACCTGCCTGCCTCTGCGCAGGACGCCAACGGCAACATGGACAGCGGATTTCACGGCGCGCAGCCTTTTTTCAGCTACGGTATTCGGCGTTGATCTTGACGTAATCGTAGGAGAAATCGCAGGTCCACACGGTGGTGTCGTGGTGGCCGCGATTGAGTTCGACGGTCACGGCAATCTCGGCCGCCGCCATGATGCGGGCGCCGTCTTCTTCGCGGTAGTTGGCTGCCCGCCCGCCGTGCTCGGCCACCAGCACATCACCCAGGAAAAGACGAATCCTGCCCACATCCAGGTCGGTCACACCGGCATAGCCGATGGCCGCCAGGATACGGCCCAGGTTCGGATCAGAAGCGAAAAATGCAGTCTTGATCAATGGGGAATGCGCGATGGCATAAGCCACCTTGCCGGCCTCTTCGACGCTGGCTGCGCCGTTCACGTTGATGGTGATGAATTTGGTCGCGCCCTCGCCGTCACGCACGATGGCCTGCGCCAGATACACCATTACCTCTGTCACGGCGCTTTGCAGCTGCACGTATTCATGGCTGCCCGGATCGGTGATCTGCGGATGAGCGGCTTTTCCCGTCGCAACCAGCACGCAGGCATCGTTGGTCGAGGTATCGCCATCCACAGTAATGCGGTTGAACGAACGACGTACAACGTGATGCAGCAGGGTATCCAGCAGCTCCGGCGCCAGATTCGCATCGGTCGCCACATAACCCAGCATGGTCGCCATATTCGGATGAATCATACCGGACCCCTTGGCCATACCGGTCACCGTCACGGTCACGCCGTCGATCTCGATCTGTTGCGACATCGCCTTGGGCTGGATGTCGGTGGTCATGATGGCATGTGCCGCGTCGAACCAGTTGTCCTCACGCAAGTCGGCCACGGCGGCCGGCAAGGCGGCGATGATCTTGTCCGCCGGCAGCGGCTCCATGATAACGCCGGTGGAGAACGGCATGACCGCCGCAGCCGGGCACCCCAGCTGAGCCGCCAAAGCATCGCAGGTGCTGCGGGCGCGCGCCAGACCGTCATCGCCGGTGCCGGCATTGGCATTGCCGGTATTCACCAGCAGCGCCTGCACGGGCGTTGCGCCCTGCAGGTGTTGCCGCGCCACGATCACCGGCGCAGCGCAGAAACGGTTTTGCGTAAATACAGCGGCCACGCTGGCGCCCTCTTCCAGGGTCACGACCAGCACATCCTTGCGGCCGGCCTTTTTGATTCCGGCACTGGCGATTCCCAGCTTCACACCGGCTACAGGGTACAGTTGATCGGCTTGCGGCAAGGGCAAATTAACCGGCATGATGATTCCTCAGCTCAATTTTCCGTGACACTGCTTGTATTTCTTCCCCGACCCGCACGGGCAAGGGTCGTTGCGCCCGACTTTGACACCCTGACGCACTTGCGGCGTGGCGGTCTGTTCGCGGGTTTCCTCGGCCAATTCCTCTTCCACCGGCTCGCTGAAGTCGGCATGCTGGAACTGCACATTCTCCAGTTCCGGCGGCGTTTCCACCGCCTCCACGTCTGCCTCGCTGCGCACCTGGACCGTCATGGTCACCTGCGTCACTTCATGCTTGATGGTTTCCAGCAGGTAGGAAAACAGTTCAAACGCTTCGCGCTTGTATTCCTGCTTGGGATTCTTCTGCGCGTAGCCGCGCAGATGGATACCCTGCCGCAGGTGATCGAGCGCCGCCAGATGGTCGCGCCAGTGGCTGTCCAGGCTTTGCAGCATGATGGCCCGCTCGAACGAACGAATGACTTCCGCGCCGGCCTGCTGTTCCTTGGCGGCATACTGCGCATTGGCTGCGTCGACGATGCGCTGCAACAGCGCGGCTTCGTCGAGGGTATTGTCCTGCTCCAGCCATTCGGCCAGCGGCAGCTCCAGCTGCAGATCCCCCGCCAGCAGGCGTGCCAGTCCAGGCACATCCCACTGTTCTTCCATGCTGCCAGGGGGAATATGCTGTGCAAACATATCGCCGATTACGCCGGCGCGCATATCGCTGATGATTTCGCTGATGTCAGTGGCTTCCAGCAACTCATTGCGTTGCTGGTAAATCACCTTGCGCTGATCGTTGGCGACGTCGTCGTATTCGAGCAGCTGCTTGCGGATGTCGAAGTTGCGCGCCTCCACCTTGCGCTGGGCGTTTTCAATGGCGCGTGTCACCCAGGGATGCTCAATGGCTTCGCCCTCCGGCATTTTCAGCCGCTCCATGATGGCGGCCACGCGATCGGAAGCAAAAATACGCAGCAGCGGGTCGTCCAGCGACAGGTAGAAATTGCTTGAACCAGGGTCGCCCTGACGGCCGGAACGGCCACGCAGCTGGTTGTCTACCCGGCGTGACTCATGCCGTTCGGTACCGATGATATGCAAACCGCCGGCAGCCACCACCTGTTGGTGCAAACTCTTCCATTCGGCTTGCAGGGCAGCCACACGCGTGGTTTTTTCGGCCTCGCTCAGATTTTCGTCGGCATGAATGAGCGCGATCTCTTCCTGCGGATTACCGCCCAGTACGATATCGGTACCGCGACCGGCCATATTGGTGGCGATGGTGACCACGCCGGGACGGCCGGCCTGGGCAATGATGTCCGCTTCACGCGCGTGCTGCTTGGCATTCAACAACTGGTGCGGAATTTTTTCCCGCTGCAGCAGGCTGGACAGATACTCGTTGCTTTCAATCGAGGTGGTGCCCACCAGCACCGGCTGGCCGCGTTTATGGCAGTCCAGAATATCGTCGAGAATGGCGCGGTTCTTTTCCGCCGCCGTACGGTATACCTTGTCCATGCGATCCAGCCGCACCATCGGCCGGTGCGTCGGGATGACTACCGTTTCCAGGCCGTAGATCTGCTGGAATTCATACGCTTCGGTGTCGGCCGTGCCGGTCATGCCGGACAGCTTGCTGTACATGCGGAAGTAGTTCTGGAAGGTAATCGACGCCAGCGTCTGGCTTTCCCGCTGGATATCCACGCCTTCTTTCGCTTCGACGGCCTGGTGCAGACCGTCGCCCCAGCGGCGGCCCGACATCATGCGGCCGGTGAACTCGTCAACGATGACGATTTCGCCGTTTTGCACCACGTAATGCTGATCGCGAAAATACAGAGCGTGGGCGCGCAGTGCCGCGTACACATGGTGCATCAGGCTGATATTGGCGGCATCGTACAAACTCGCGCCCTCGGCCAGCAGGCCGGCCTGGGTCAGCAAGGTCTCCGCCTTTTCATGCCCCGCTTCGGTCAGCAGTACCTGATGTTCCTTCTCGCTGACACTATAATCGCCGTCGCCTTCCTCCTCCGACTTCTGCCGCACGAGATGCGGGATGAGGGTATTCACCCTGCGGTACATCTCGACGTTGTCGTCCGCCTGGCCGGAGATAATCAGCGGCGTGCGCGCCTCGTCGATCAGGATCGAGTCCACCTCGTCGACAATGGCGTAATTCAGTCCGCGCTGCACCCGCTCGCCGGTTTGATAAACCATGTTGTCGCGCAGGTAGTCGAAACCGAATTCGTTGTTGGTGCCGTAGGTAATGTCCGCCGCATAGGCCGCCTGCTTTTCCGCATGCCCCAGCCGCGACAGGTTGACCCCTACCGTCAATCCCAGGAAATTGTGAATCCGCCCCATCAAGCCGGCGTCGCGCTCGGCCAGATAGTCGTTCACGGTAATGACATGCACACCCTTGCCGGAGATCGCATTGAGATAGGACGGCAAGGTTGCCACCAGGGTTTTGCCTTCGCCCGTGCGCATCTCCGCAATCTTGCCGTAATGCAGCACCATGCCGCCGATCAGTTGCACATCGTAATGCCGCATGCCGGCCACCCGTTTGGCGGCTTCGCGCATGGTGGCAAAGGCTTCCGGCAGCAGCGCGTCGAGCGACTCGCCGTTCTGGCAGCGCTGACGAAATTCTTCGGTCTTGCCGCGCAAGTCGGCGTCGCCGAGCTTTTCGAACTGCGGCTCCAGCGCATTGATGGAGCGGACCGTTTGCATGTATTGCTTGACCAGCCGCTCGTTGCGGCTGCCAAAGACTTTTTTCAGGAGAGAGGCGAGCATGAAGGGATTATTGACCGTATTTTCGAATAATTATTGCAGTATGCAGGTAAGACATTACATCGCTTTTGCAAGGAATTGGGCGGGATTTTCCGCCACTCCCCGGAAGCGCACCTCGAAATGCACGTGCGGCCCGGTCGAGCGCCCGGTATCCCCCGACAAAGCAATGATCTGTCCCTTGAGCACCACGTCGCCCGGCTGCACCAACAGCTTCGAATTATGCGCGTAGCGGGTGGTAATGCCGTTGCCGTGATCGATGTCTATCATATTGCCGTATTCGGGATGAAAGTGTGCCGCAATCACTACACCGCTCCCTGCCGCATGCACTTCCGTGCCCACCGGCGCGGCAAAATCGACACCTTCATGCATGGCGCGGTGCCCGGTAAAGGGGTCGACCCGCCAGCCGAAATTGGAAGTGTACCAGCGCACATCGACCGGATAATCATTCGGCACCCGACTGACGTCGCCCGCCCGCGCGGCCATCACGCTGGCCAGCAAATCCATGCCTTCCGTTTTGTGGGACAGTGAAACATCCAGCTGGTTCACCAGCGCATTCAATTCCGCCGCGCTAAAAGGGCGGCCATCCACTTCGACGCCGCCCTGCGGCGGCGGGCTGCTCATCTGGAAATCCTGCGGATTGAGTCCAGCGTTTTTGGCCAGGCGTTCGCTCAACGCCTCCAGACGGATCAGCTTGGCCTGCATCAGTCCCACACGCTCAGCCATCATGTTCAGACTGGCCTGACTGCCGGCGGCGGCCTGGATGCTGTGCGGCATGACCGGCGCCACCCAGTCGCGCACGGCGGGATAGCGGGCCATCACTGAAATGGCGCCCCAGGTGAGCAGCATACCGAGCAGCATGATGCTCACCAGTACTCCCGCCACAACGCCGGCAATGCCCAGTTTGCCCAGCGCCAGCGAGCGGGTTGTGCTCAACCGCTCGGGAATAATGATAATATTCATGCCATCCTTCCTGCTTATTCAGGTCATCACCACGCCATGCCTGTCACACCCGGTTTCACCCGTTATCTGGAAGCGCCAGAACTGGAAAAGCTGGCACAACAGGTGGCCGCGCTCCGTAAAATGGAGCGTGTGCTGCAAGGCCTGATACCGGCCTCACTGGCGCCGTACACGGCGGTCCAGTCACTCAAAGCGGGGAAACTTCACCTCGCGTGCAGCAGCCCAGCCCATGCAGCCAAGCTCAGACAACTCAGCACGCGGATTAAAGACGGATTTACAGCGCGGGGTTTTGAGGTTACTGCAATTCAGGTGGAAACGCAAGCAAGCGGCTTGCCAGCGGCAACGGAACGGCAGGCCGAAGCAACCAGGCCCATGCCTGCCGCGGCCGAACAGGCGTTTAACCGATTGGCCGCAGACATGCCCGAATCGGAATTGCGGCAAAGCATTCTCAGACTGACCCGCCCGCGAAACGGCTAGCGCAGGACAATTCGTTCAAGAATAAAAAAGGCGGCGAACAGGGCGCCAAGAATAACGGCAAAGCGCAATGTCTGTTGCGCGTAACGCAGATAATGGCGTTTGCCGGTAATGAGCCAGGCCAGCAAACTGCCGCCGATACCCGCCAACACGACAAATATCAGCAGACGCGCCAGAATCATCAGGCGGCCAGGGTATGCAGCCGCGCAAAGGCAGCCGGCGCCGTTTCCACTTCATCGTAAGTGGCGAATTCCCACGCCGAAGCATCGGCCAGCAGACAGCGGCACAGACGGTTGTTCAATGCATGACCGGATTTGTGGGCGCTGAAGGCTCCCACCAGCGGATGCCCCAGGATGTACAGGTCGCCGATGGCATCGAGCACCTTGTGCTTGACGAACTCGTCTTCATAGCGCAATCCGTCCGTGTTCAGGATGCGGAATTCATCCATCACAATGGCGTTGTCCAGTCCGCCACCGAGCGCCAGGCCCTGGCTGCGCAGGTATTCGACGTCCTGCATGAAGCCGAAGGTGCGCGCGCGGCTGATTTCACGGATATAGGACGTTTCCGCGAAATCCATGCTGACGTGCTGGTTGGTGTCCTGCAACACCGGATGTTTGAAGGCAATGGTGAAATCCAGGCGGAAACCGTCGTAGGGATCGAGCTTGACCCACTTGTCGCCGTCGACGATCTGGACGCTTTTCTTGATGCGGATAAAACGCTTGAGCGCATTCTGTTCGACAATGCCGGCCGATTGCAGGAGGAAGACAAAAGGCGAGGCGGAGCCGTCCATGATGGGCACTTCGGGGCCGCTCAGATCGATATATACGTTATCGATGCCCAGGCCGGCAAAAGCCGACATCAGGTGCTCGATCGTGGCCACCCGCACACCGTCGCGCTCCAGCGTGGAGGAAAGACGCGTGTCGCCAACGGCATGCGGTTCGGCTTTGATATCGATCGGCTCGGACAGATCGGTACGACGGAACACAATGCCGGTATCCGGCGCGGCCGGGCGCAGCGTCATAAACACCTTGCAGCCGGTGTGCAAACCCACGCCGGTCGCCTGCACGCTGTTTTTCAGTGTTCTTTGTCGAATCACGATCCTGTTACCCTAACATTCCCACAACAAACATACCTTGTTGCACTCAAATCCATAAGCCATTGAAGCATTTGGATTCATTCTAACACACTCAAGCCTTTTCGCCGCGTCGTCACAGCGGGCACGACTCCCTGGCCGGCCCGCAGGCAAGCCACATAGCGAACTCCGCCTGGCAAGCAGTGTTTAGTCGGCTTGCTTGCGCAGGAACGCCGGGATATCCAGCAGCTCCATGCCCGACTGCTTCATCGCTTCCACCGTTACGTCGCGACGACGACGGATCACCATCGGGCCTTCGGCCGAACTGTAGTCAACAGCGTCCTGCACCACCGGCGCATTGTCGGTACCGGTGCGGGCAATCACAGTCAACGGCTTGGCTTGCTGACGGTTGACCGGGGCGCCCAGACCGGTGGCGACCATGGTCACGCGCAGGTCTTCGCCCATGTTTTCGTCGATTACGGTACCGACGATCACGGTGGCGTCTTCCGCCGCATAGGCTTTGACGGTGTTCATCACGTCATGCACTTCCTTCATCTTCAGGCTCATGCTGGCGGTGATGTTGACCAGGATGCCGCGCGCGCCGGACAGATCCACATCTTCCAGCAATGGGCTGGCAACGGCTTGCTCGGCGGCGATAACAGCGCGATCGAAACCGTGTGCCTGGGCGGAGCCCATCATGGCCATGCCGGTTTCGGACATCACGGTACGCACGTCGGCAAAGTCGACGTTCACCAGACCCGGGCAGTTGATCACTTCGGCAATACCGGCAACGGCGCCGTGCAGCACATTGTTGGCCGCCTTGAAGGCATCCAGCATGGACACGTCTTCGCCCAGCACCTGCATCAGCTTGTCGTTGGGGATCACGATGAGCGAATCAACGTGCTGCGACAGGGCTTCCAGGCCTTCCTGCGCCACTTTCATGCGCTTGCCTTCGAAACTGAACGGCTTGGTCACCACGGCAACGGTGAGAATGCCCAGTTCCTTGGCCACTTCCGCCACGATCGGCGCAGCGCCGGTACCGGTACCGCCGCCCATGCCGGCGGTAATGAACACCATATCGGCACCGCGCAACGTGTCGGCGATGGCCTCGCGGTCTTCAATCGCGGCTTCGCGCCCCATCTCCGGCTTGGCGCCGGCGCCCAGACCCTTGGTCACATCCTTGCCGATCTGCATGGCAGTGCCGGCCAGGCTGCGATTGAGCGCCTGCGCATCGGTGTTGGCGGCGATGAATTCCACGCCGTTCACACCGTGCTGAATCATATGATCGACTGCGTTGCCGCCGCAGCCCCCCACGCCGACCACCTTGATCAGCGCGCCTTCCTGTGGTGCTTCCAATACTTCAAACATTGCTTCTTCCTCCCTTTGTTACAACAAAACATGGTAGTCGGTATTAGAGAGTGGGAAGCGGGAACTCCCACTGCCAACTCCCCACTTCCTAATTAAAAATTCCCCTGAAACCAGCTCTTCATCTTGTCCAGCACACCCTGGAACGAGGTCACCTGCATACGCGATTGCTGGTGCCGCTGGTACTGCTCCAGACCGATTTCCAGCAAGCCGATCACGGTCGAATAGCGCGGGTTGCGCACCACTTCCGACAGGCCGCCGATGTATTGCGGCATGCCCAGACGAACCGGCATGTGGAACATTTCCTCGCCCAGTTCGACCATGCCTTCCATGGCTGCGCTGCCGCCGGTGACCACGATGCCGGACGACAGCAGGTCCTCGAAACCGCTGCGCCGCAGCTCGGCCTGCGCCAGCGAATACAGCTCTTCCACCCGCGGCTCGATCACTTCCGCCAGCGTCTGGCGCGACAACTGCCGCGCGCCGCGCTCGCCCACACCGGGCACTTCCAGCATTTCCTGCGCGTTGGCCAGTTGCCGCAAGGCGCAGCCGTACACCCGCTTGATATCCTCGGCATCCTTGGTCGGCGTGCGCAGCGCCATGGCGATGTCGTTGGTGATCTGGTCACCGGCGATGGGAATGACTGCCGTATGACGAATCGCCCCCTGAGTAAACACGGCCAGATCGGTGGTACCGCCGCCGATATCGACAATGCACACGCCCAGATCTTTTTCGTCTTCCGACAGCACGGCCATGGCGGACGCCAGCGGTTGCAGCACCAGCTCGCGCACCTCCAGACCGCAACGGCGCACGCACTTGGTGATGTTTTGCGCGGCGGATACGGCCCCGGTGACGATGTGCACCTTCACCTCCAGCCGCACGCCGCTCATTCCCAGCGGCTCACGCACGTCTTCCTGGCCGTCGACCATGAATTCCTGCGGCAGAATATGCAGCACCTCCTGGTCGGTCGGAATATTGACCGCCCGTGCGGTTTCCACCACCCGGTCCACGTCGGCCTGGGTGACTTCCTTGTCCTTGATCGCCACCATGCCGGTCGAATTGATGCCCTTGATGTGGCTTCCGGCGATGCCGACATACACATCGCGGATCTTGCAGTCGGCCATCAGCTCGGCCTCTTCCAGTGCGCGCTGGATGGCGTTGACGGTCGATTCGATATTCACCACCACGCCCTTTTTCAGGCCACGCGAGGGATGGCTGCCCAGGCCGATGATTTCCATCCGGCCCTCGGGCAGCACTTCGGCTACCACGGCAACGATCTTGCTGGTACCGATATCCAGCCCGACTATCAGATTTTTCTGGTCTTTCGCTTTGGTCATATCCTTCACATCCTCACGCTGCTTGCCGCAGCTCTGCAGGCTTTGTCATACCGGGCACGCGTACGGCAAACCCGTTGGGGTAACGCAAATCCACCGCCTGAATCCGGTTCCCCAGCGGTTCAAGCGACTGTTTATACACACTGGCAAACCGTGCCAGTCTTTCTTCCACGTGCTCGCGGCCGATTTCCACGATCAAGCCGTTATTCAATTTCAACTGCCATGCCAGACGCGGCGTCAGAATAACTTGCTGCGGCTTCAGGCCGGTCGGCTGCAGTTCCTGCATGAACTGCGCATAACGACGGGCAATCTCCTTCTCGCTGTCGTTCGGTCCGGCGAACACCGGCAGATTGGCGTCCGAGGCGGCCTCGAACAGTTCGCCCTTGGTGTTGACCAGCGCCACGTTGCCCCAGCGCGCCAGCGCCACATGCTCTTCCAATGTCACTTCCAGGCGATCCGGCCAGCGGCGGCGCACATTGACGCTGCGCGCCCACGGCAGTTTCTCGAACGCCTGGCGGGCCTGATTCAGATCCAGCGTAAAAAAATTGCCCTTCAACTCGTTGCGCACGATGTATTCCACCTGCTGCCGCGTCACGTGATTCAGATCGCCCGTCACGTCGATCTGCCGGAACGGAAAAATCGGCATGTGCACCGCCACAAACAGCACCGTGTACAACAGAGCCAACGTAGCCAGCGCATACAGCAGATTGGCTACCCAGATCACCAGTTGCGGACGGTCCCACATGTCTATTCCGCCTCTGTCCCGCGCAAAATACGCAACACCAGCTCGTCAAACGGCAAACCGGCCTGACGCGCCGCCATCGGCACCAGACTGTGGTCGGTCATGCCCGGCGAGGTGTTGATTTCGAGGAAATACGGCTTGCCCGCCGCATCCAGCATCACATCGGCCCGCGCCCAGCCGCGACAGCCCACCACGTCGTAGGCGAGCAGGGCCAGTTGCTGGATGTGCTTTTCCTGCGCTTCCGGCAGACCGCACGGACACAGATAGCGCGTGTCGTCACGCTTATATTTGGCCTCGTAGTCGTAAAATACGTTGGCGCTTTCCAGCTTGATCAGCGGCAGCGCCTGGCCGGCCAGGATGGCCACGGTGTACTCCCCGCCGGCAATGAACTGTTCCGCCAGCACCAAGGAATCGAACGCGGCCGCCTTGCGGTAAGCCTCGGCCAGCTGCGCCGCCGATTCCACCCGGCTCATGCCGATGCTGGAACCTTCGCGCGCCGGTTTGACGAAAATGGGCAGCCCCAGCTGCGCCGCCACGTCGTCCCAATTGCTGTCGGCCTGCAGGATGGCGTAACGGGGCGTCGGCACACCCGCCGCCTGCCACACCAGCTTGGTGCGCCACTTGTCCATGGCCAGGGCCGAAGCCATGACGCCGCTGCCGGTATAGGGAATGCCCATCCATTCCAGCACCCCCTGCATGGTGCCGTCCTCGCCGAAGCGGCCGTGCAGGGCGATGAAGACGCGGTCGAATTTCTCCGCCCGCAGCTCTTCCAGACTGCGCTCGGCCGGATCAAACGGGTGGGCGTCCACACCGCGCGAACGCAGGGCATTCAGCACCGCGGTACCGCTCAACAGCGACACCTCGCGCTCGGCCGAACGGCCGCCGAACAGCACCCCGACTTTTCCCAGCTGTTTCATGCTTTCACTCCCCCAGGCGCTCAACCAGCTTCGCCGGTATACGGCCGATCGAACCGGCCCCCATGGTGATCACCACATCGCCGTCGCGCAGCAGCGGCAGCAGCGTTTCCGGCACGTCGTCCACGCTTTCGGCAAACACCGGCTCCACCTTGCCCGCCACCCGCACCGCGCGCGTCAATGCCCGGCCATCCGCGGCGACAATGGGCGTCTCGCCCGCGGCGTACACTTCGGTCAACACCAGCGCGTCGACCGTCGACAACACGCGGACAAAATCCTCGAATACATCGCGCGTGCGGGTGTAGCGATGCGGCTGGAACACCAGCACCAGTCTGTTAGACGGAAAGGCGCCCCGCACGGCCGCCAGGGTGGCTTGCATTTCCACCGGGTGGTGGCCGTAATCGTCTATCAGACTGATTTTCCCGCCCTGCGGCAGATGCAGTTCGCCATAGCGCTGGAAGCGCCGGCCGACACCGTGGAATTCGCCCAATGCCTTGACGATGGCCGCATCGCTCGCGCCGGCCTCCATTGCCACGCCGATGGCAGCAAGCGCGTTCAGCACGTTGTGTTCGCCCGGCAGATTCAAAGTGATCTGCAGATCCGGCAGGGTTTCGCCGTTTTGCCGTTTGACCGTGAAAGCCATCCGTCCCTGCTTGTGCTGCACATCCACCGCCTGCACCTGGGCGCCTTCACTGAAGCCATAGGTGGTCACCGGCTTGGTCAGCTGCGGCAGAATTTCCCGCACATTCGCATCGTCCACGCACAGCACGGCACGGCCATAAAAGGGCAGGTGCTCGAGAAAATCGACAAAAGCGTGTTTCAGCTTGCCGAAATCATGGCCATAGGTTTCCATATGATCGGCATCGATATTGGTCACCACTGCCAGAACCGGGTGCAGATACAGGAAGGAAGCATCCGATTCGTCCGCCTCGGCCACCAGAAACTCGCCCGTACCCAGCCGCGCGTTGGCGCCGGCGCTGGTCAGCTTGCCGCCGATGACAAAGGTCGGGTCCATGCCGGACTCCGCCAGAATGCTGGCCACCAAGCTGGTGGTGGTGGTTTTGCCATGCGTGCCGGCAATGGCGATACCCTGTTTCAGCCGCATCAACTCAGCCAGCATCATGGCCCGCGGAATCACCGGGATATGCTTGTCGCGCGCCGCTCTCACCTCCGGATTGTCCGCCTGCACGGCGGTGGAGATCACCACCACGTCGGCATTGGCAATGTTTTCCGCCGCGTGCCCGACCGCCACCTGCGCACCCGCGGCGCGCAGGCGCTGTACGACCGGTCCGTCGGCGATATCGGAGCCGCTCACGGCGAAACCGAGGTTGAGCATCACTTCGGCGATGCCGCTCATGCCGGCGCCGCCAATGCCCACGAAATGTACTTGTTTTACCTTATGCCGCATCGGCCAATTCCCTGATCACTGCTGCCACATCCTGTGTTGCTGCCGGCTTGCCCTGCTGTCGTGCGAGGGTAGCCATTGCCAGCCATTTGTCCCGCCCTGTCTCACGCAAGAGCCGGGTCAGTCCCGCCGCCGTCAAATCGCGCTGCTGAACGATTTTTGCCGCCCCCGCCTGCAGCAGGAAATCCGCATTGACCGTCTGGTGGTCATCCACCGCATGCGGGTAGGGCACCAATATGCTGGCCACCCCGGCAGCGGCAATTTCCGCCAGCGTCAATGCGCCGGATCGGCAAATCACCACATCGCACCAGGCATACATGTGCGCCATGTCACCGATGAAATCCCGCAGATCACCCTGCACCCCGGCAGCCCGGTAATGTTCCTGCAGCGCCGCCAGATGCTTGTGCCCGGCCTGGTGCACCACTTCCGGCCGCTCGCTTGCCGGCAGCAGGGCCAGCGCTTGCGGCACCGTCTCGTTCAGCGCGGCCGCCCCCAGGCTGCCGCCCACCACCAGCAGGCGCAGCGGCCCCGTGCGCCCGGCAAAGCGCTTTTCCGGCTCATCAATGGCGCCGATCTCTGCGCGGATGGGGTTGCCCAGCCACTCGGTTTTCACCCTGCTGCAAGGCAGGGGCTTATCCTTCTTGCCGGTAAATGCCTGCGGGAAGCCGACCAGCACGCGTTCCGCCAGGCAGGCCAGAATACGGTTGGTCAGCCCGGCCAGCGAATTCTGCTCATGCACCACCAGCGGCTTGTTCAGCAACACCGCCATCATGCCGCCCGGAAAGGCGGTGTAGCCGCCCATGCCGATGACCACATCGGGCCGGTGGCGCAGCATGGCGGACAGGCTCTGGCCGAATGCCCGCAGCAGCATGAACGGCATTTTCAGCATGCGCACCACGCCGTTGCCGCGCAGCCCCGCGACGCTGATCCATTCGATTTCGTAGCCTTTACCCGGCAGCAGCTTGGCCTCCATGCCCTTTTCCGTACCCAGCCAGACGATTTTCCAGCCGTCCTTTTTCAGCTCATCCGCCACAGCCACCCCCGGCAGCACATGCCCGCCGGTGCCGCCCGCCATCACCATCAGAGTCCGCGTCGTCATACCGACAGCCCCTTCATGATCTGCCGGTTTTCCCAGTCGATGCGCAGCACGATGCCGGCGGCGATGCAGTTGGCGATAATGCCGGAGCCGCCGAAACTCATCAGCGGCAGCGTCAGTCCCTTGGTCGGCAACAGACCGACATTCACCCCCATGTTGATACCGGCCTGCACACCCAGCCAAACGCCGATTCCCATGGCGGTCAGGGCAGCAAACGGCCGCTCCTGGCGGATGGCCTGCCGCCCCACCATGAAGCACTTGACGACGATATAGGCGAACAGCCCGACCACGGCGGCCACACCGACAAAACCCAGCTCTTCCGCAATCACCGCCAACAAAAAATCGGTATGCGCTTCCGGCAGGTAGAACAGTTTTTCCACGCTGCCGCCCAGCCCCACCCCGAACCATTCACCCCGCCCAAAGGCAATCAGCGCGTGACTCAGCTGGTAGCCCTTGCCAAACGGGTCCTCCCACGGGTTCATGAAACCCACCACCCGCTTGAGCCGGTAGGGCGATGTCCAGATCAACAGCAAAAAGCCGATCACCAGCATGACGATCAGTCCGGCGAACAGACGCCAGTTCACCCCGCCAAGGAACAGCGTAGCCATCGTTATGGCCGTAATCACGGCAAAGGCGCCGAAGTCCGGCTCCCGCAGCAACAAACCGCCGACCAGCAGCATCACCATCAGCATAGGCAGAAAACCATGTCGGAAGCTATCCATGTGAGATGCCTTGCGCACTGTGTAATCGGCCGCGTACAGCACCACGAACAGTTTCATCAGTTCGGATGGCTGGATATTGAAGCCCGGCAGAGCCAGCCAGCGCTGACTGCCGTTTACCTCCTTGCCGATCCCCGGCACCAGCACCAGCAGCAGCAAGGCCGTTCCCAGCATGAACAGATAGGGGGCCGCATTCTGCAACTCCGCGCTGCGTACCTGGAAAGCCACAAAACCCGTCAACAGGCCGATTGCCACAAACACCAGCTGACGCACCAGAAAATAGGCCTGGTTATGGCCGGTCAGTTTGGATGCCTCGGCAATGGCGATCGAAGCCGAGTACACCATCACCACGCCCAGGCCGATCGTCAGCAGGAAACCCCAGATCAGACCGTAGTCATAATCTGGCATCACACGTCCGCGACCGGCGCCGTAATACATCAGCACCCCTCCTGTTGCAGGTGTTTGACGCTTTCCACAAACACCTGGGCGCGGTGTTCATAATTGCGGAACATGTCGAAGCTGGCGCAGGCCGGCGACAGCACTACCGCATCGCCCGAGTGCGCCACGGCACAGGCGCGGCGCACGGCCAGCTGCAGCGATTCGACCTGTTCATACGGCACGCCGCTGCGCTTGATCGCCGCGGCGATCTGCGGCCCGTCCCGGCCGATCAGCAACACATGACGGCAACTCATGGCCACCGCCGGCCCCAGCGGAGCGAAGTCTTGGCCTTTGCCGTCGCCGCCGGCGATCAGCACCACTTTGCCACGCATACCGGCCATGCCCTTCAATGCGGCTTCGGTGGCACCGACATTGGTTCCCTTGGAATCGTCGTAATACCGCACCGCAGCGATTTCCGCGACAAACTCCACCCGGTGCGGCAATCCCTTGAATTGCTGCAGCGCACGTACCATCACTGCGTGCGTAACGCCCGCCGCCTCTGTCAGCGCCATGGCTGCCAGCGCATTGGCGGCGTTGTGCAAACCCGCCACCGGCAAGGTCTGCACGGGCATGATCTTCTCTTCCCCGCGCACCAGCCAGGGATCCCCGGCCCCATCCGCTTCCATGCCCCAGTCTTGCGTGCCGCGCTGCGGCTGGCCCAAACCGAACCAGACCGAATTCTCGGCACACATCGCTGCGCAATATTCGTCTTCGCGCCGCAGCACGCGCACCCCCGCACCGATGAAGATGCGCTCCTTGGCCGCGGCGTAGGCCGCCATATCCGGGTAGCGGTCGAGGTGGTCCTCACTTACGTTGAGGATCACGGCGGCGTGCGGATTCAGGCTCGCTGTCGTTTCCAGCTGGAAACTCGACAGTTCCAGCACATACCAGTCAGCCAGTTCGCAATCCGGCGTCGGCAGCGTGTCCAGCACCGGCAGGCCGATGTTGCCGGCCACCACCGTGTTGTATCCCGCCAAGCGGCAAATATCGCCCGCCATGGTCGTGACGGTGCTTTTACCGTTCGAGCCGGTAATTGCCAGCACCGGCAGCTGTTGCGTCCGCAGCCGCTCATGCAGTTCGCGGGCAAACAGTTCGACGTCCCCCACCACTTCCAGGCCGCGCCGCATTGCCTCTTGCAACAACGGCTCGGCCAATGCGACACCCGGGCTCGCCACCACCAGATCGACTTCTTCCAGCAGCGCATTCATCAGCGGGCCGCAATGCATCTGCGCCTGCGGGTCGATCTCTGTAATGGCGTCTTTGCCCGGCGGCTCCGCCCGGCTGTCGGCCGCACGCAGGCGCGCTCCACGCGCAGCCAGCCAGCGGGCGGCGGATACCCCGCTCACGCCCATGCCGACCAGCAATATTGTGCGACCCGAAAAATCCATTGCTTCTTCCGTTTTCCTAACGCAGTTTCAAAGTGGACAAACCCACCAGCACCAGCATCATGCTGATGATCCAGAAACGCACCACCACCTGCGTTTCCTTCCAGCCCTTCAATTCATAGTGGTGGTGCAGCGGCGCCATGCGGAATATCCGTTTGCCGGTCAGCTTGAAGGAACCGACCTGCAGCATCACCGACAAGGTTTCCATCACAAACACGCCGCCCATGATGAACAGCACGATTTCCTGCCGCACAATCACGGCAACCACTCCCAGCGCGCCGCCCAACGCCAATGCGCCGACATCGCCCATGAACACTTCGGCGGGATAGGCGTTGAACCACAGGAAGCCCAGACCGGCACCGGCCAACGCGGCGCAGAACACCACCAGCTCACCCGCGCCCGGAATGTAAGGCAGGCCGAGATATTTGGAAAACACCGCATTACCCGCCACATAGGCAAATACACCCAGGGCGCTGCCCACCAGCACGGTCGGCATGATGGCCAGACCGTCCAGCCCGTCGGTCAGGTTCACGGCATTGCTGGTCCCGACGATGACGAAATAGCCCAGGATCATGAAGCCGACGGCCCCCAGCGGAATGGCCACGGTTTTGAAGAACGGCACGATCAGTTCGGTCTGGCTCGGCAGGGTGGCGCTAAAGGCGAGATAGCCGACCACGCCGATGCCGATGACGGATTGCCAGAAGTACTTGGCCTTGGCCGACAAGCCCTTGGGGTTGCGATGCACCACCTTGCGGTAATCGTCCACCCAGCCGATCGCGCCATAACCGACCAGAGTCGTCAGCACCACCCAGATATAGGGGTTGTTCAGATCGGCCCACAGCAGGGTGGTAAAGGCGATCGACACAATGATCAATGCGCCGCCCATGGTCGGAGTACCGGCTTTGCTCAGGTGGGTTTGCGGACCGTCGTCCCGTACGGCCTGACCGATTTTCATGGCCGTCAGGCGGCGGATCATCCACGGACCGACGGAAAACGAGATCATCAGCGACGTGAGCGTCGCCAGCACAGCGCGCAGTGTGATGTAATTGAATACATTGAATGCACGAACATCATGCCCCAGCCATTGAAACAGCATCAGCAGCATGTGCTTTCCCCTTTAACTGTCAATCGTTCCACAACCCGCTCCATGCGCATGAAGCGCGAACCTTTTACCAATACCGTCAATTCCGCGTCGGCCCGCTCCAACAAGGCGCTGACCAGCGCTTCCAGATCGCCGAAATGCACGCCGCCCGCGCCGAAGGCGTCAACAGCGGCGCGCGTCATCTCGCCCAGCGTCCAGAACGTTTCAAGCCCTTTTTCCCGGGCATAACGGCCGATTCCGGCATGCATGCTTTCCGCCTGCTCGCCCAGTTCACCCATATCGCCCAGCACCATGATCCGGCGCCCCGGCTGCACCGCCAACACGTCAATGGCCGCCCGTACCGAGCCCGGATTGGCGTTGTAACTGTCGTCGATCACCGTCATGCCGCAGCAACCGGCCTTGCGCTGCAAGCGTCCCTTGGCGCCATGACAAGCCTCCAGACCGGCAACGATCTGCGGCAAAGCGATACCCAGCGCCAACGCGCCCGCCGTAGCGGCCAGCGCATTGCGCACATTGTGCAGCCCTGGCAACGCCAGCTTGACATTGGCCGCGCCGGCCGGCGTCTGCAATGACAGTGCGCTGCCGTCGGCCTGCAGGCTATAGCTGCAATTGACCGCGCCGCTTTGCAGACCGAAGTCGATCACCCGACGCGTTCCTGCCAATTCTCGCCACATGCCGGCATGCGGATCTTCCGCATTGATGACCGCCACGCCCGTCTGACTCAGGCCGGAAAATATTTCGCCCTTGGCCCGCGCGACCGCCTCGACCGTTCCCAGGCCCTGCAGATGCGCGCTTTGCGCATTGTTCACCAGCGCCACCGACGGTCTCGCCAGCCGGGTCAGGTAGTCAATTTCACCCGGATGGTTCATGCCCATCTCGATCACGGCAAACCGGTGGTCCCGGTTCAAACGGAACAGCATCTGCGGCACACCGATATCGTTGTTCAGATTGCCTTCCGTTGCCAACACCGCCGTTTCACTGCTCGCGGCACGGCAAATCGACGCCAGCATCTCCTTTACCGTGGTCTTGCCGTTGCTGCCCGTCACCGCAATCAGGGGCAGATCGAACTGACTGCGCCATGCCGCCGCCAGCTCTCCCAACCCCCGCCGCGTATCTGCCACGGCCACCAGCGGCGCGGATATGTTTTCCGCTTTTGCCGCATTGACCATGACAGCCACCGCCCCCCCTGAGAGCGCCTGCCCAACAAACTGATGTCCGTCGAAGTTCTCGCCATCGAGTGCCACAAACAGATTGCCCGCCTTGACCGTCCGGCTGTCCGTACTCACTCCCGCGGCCGTGGGATTACCTCCGCGCGCCGTGCCGGATGTTGCTGCCGCAATCTGTTCCAGTGTCATTTCCATCTTGCTTATACCCAGTCCTGCAATGCCCGGTTGGCCGCATCCACATCGGAAAATGGCAGCCGTATTCCGTTTATTTCCTGATAATCCTCGTGCCCCTTGCCGGCGATCAACACGATATCGTCAACGCCTGCCTGCCGGATCGCCTGCCGGATCGCCAGCGCCCTGTCAGCCTGCACTTCATATTCGCCGCTCATGCCGGCCTCGATGTCCGCCAGAATCGCCAGCGGATCTTCCCGCCGCGGGTTGTCGCTGGTCAACACGACCACATCCGCCATCTCGCCGACTACCTTACCCATCACCGGGCGCTTGCCCTTGTCCCGATCGCCGCCGCAACCGAACACACAATGCAGCCTGCCTGACCGGCCCTGCAGCAGCTCCCGCAGGGTATGCAGCACCTTCTCCAGGGCATCCGGCGTGTGGGCGTAGTCCACCACCACCGTCGGCTTGCCGTTGCCGCCCAGCCGTTGCATCCGGCCAGCCGGCGGAGCGACCCGCTGCAAGCCGGCCACCGCCTGATCCAGCTTCACCCCGCTGACCAGCAGCGCGCCCAGGCTGGCCAGCAGGTTCGACACATTGAAGCGCCCCAGCAAGGGACTGATCATTTCCGCCCGGCCCCACGGTGTTGCCACGTCGAATCGCACGCCTTCCGCTGTGGCCCGCAAATTCGCGGCCCTTAACTCGCCCAGTTCGAAGCCGTAGCCCAGCACCTCGACCGCTTTGCCCTGCAGCCGTGCCCGCATTTGCAGGCCGAACGGATCATCCAGATTCAGTACGGCGTAACGCAGCCCCTGCCAGTCGAACAGGCGGGTCTTGGCGGCGGCGTAGCTGGCCATGTCGCCGTGGTAATCCAGATGGTCGCGCGACAGATTGGTCAAAACCGCCACGTCAAACGCCACCCCGTTTACCCGCCCCTGCTCCAGGCCGTGCGACGACACCTCCATGGCAATCGCCTGCGCTCCTTCCTGCCGCAGCCCGGCCAGCATTTTCTGCAGCGCCACCGCCAGCGGCGTGGTATGCGTTGCCGGCATCATCTGGCCGGGAAAGCCGTTCCCCAACGTGCCCACCACGGCGGTCTGCTTGCCGGTTTGCGACAACACCTCGGCAATCCAGTGAGCGCACGAGGTCTTGCCGTTGGTGCCGGTCACCCCCACCACCCACATATGGCGAGTCGGCTCCCCCAAGCTGCGGCTGCTCAATTCGCCGACCCACTGTTTCAGCCCGGTTACCGGCAGATTGGGCACACACCAGTCGGAGCGCCAGGCAAAATCGGCCGCTTCCCACAGCACCCCGGCCGCGCCGGCCTGTATCGCCGCCGCGATATAACGCCGTCCGTCGCCGGCCACACCGGGGTAGGCCAGGAAATACTCTCCGGCACTCAGCAGGCGCGAATCATCCGTCAGAGCGGCCTGCGTCCCTTGCTGTTGCAGCCACTGCCAAGCAGCATCCAGTCCGGCCGCCATCACAGCGACTCCGGCACTTCTTCTGCGCCGTCTGCCGGCAACATTACATTATTCACCGGCGCATCCGGCGGGACCCCCAGCATGCGCAGGGCCGAGCCCATCACGCGGGAAAATACCGGCGCGGCGACCTGACCGCCGTAATATTGGCCGGCAGAGGGCTCATCCACCATCACCGCCACAATCAGGCGCGGATTCGAGGCTGGCGCAAAACCGATGAACGAGGCAATGTATTTATCTTTCGAGTAGCCGCCGTTCGGATCCACTTTGTGCGCCGTACCCGTCTTGCCGGCCACACGATAGCTGGGCACCTGAGCCCGCAAAGCGGTACCGCCCGGCAGCACCACCTTTTCCAGCATGCTCTTCACCTCATTCGCCACTTCCGCCGAAAACACCTGCTTGCCCGGCACGGAAGCCCTGTTCTTTACCAAGGTGACCGGCTTGATTTCGCCGTTGTTGGTAAACGCCATGTAAGCCCGCGCCATTTGCAGCAGACTGACCGAAAGACCGTGCCCGAATGCCATAGTGGCTTGCTCAATCGGGCGCCATGTTTTGTATGGCCTCAGCTTGCCCGTTGCTTCGCCGGGGAAATTCAGTCCCGGCGTTGAGCCGAAACCGGCCGCACGCAAGTAATTCCAGTACACCTCGGGTTTGACTTGCAGGATGATTTTGGACACGCCGACGTTGCTCGACTTCTGAATCACCTGTGTTACCGTCAGGGCGCCCTCTTTTTCCGCATCATGGATCGTCGCGGGACCGATCTGCAGCGTGCCCGGCGCGGTCTGGATCACCGTATCCGGCGTCACCAGACCGATTTCCAACGCCGTCCCCACGGCAAACGGCTTCATTGTCGAACCCGGTTCGTACAAGTCGGTAATTGCACGGTTGCGCGTTTTCGAGCCGGTCAGGTCGATTCGATTGTTCGGGTTGTAGGAAGGCTGGTTGGCCATCGCCAGCACTTCACCCGTTTTCGCATCCAGCACCACAATGCTGCCCGCCTTGGCACGGTTCTGTTCCACCGCTGTTTTCAGTTCGCGGTAGGCCAGATACTGGATCTTGCGATCGATCGACAGCTCCAGATCGCGCCCCAGGTGCGGCGCCCTGATACTCTCGACGTCCTCGATGATGTCGCCGTGATTATCCTTGATCACCCGCTTGCTGCCGGGCGTACCCACCAGCCAATCCTGGTAGGCCAGTTCAACGCCTTCCTGGCCGATGTCATCCGCCCCGGTAAAGCCCAGCACGTGCGCCAGCACTTCCCCAGCGGGGTAGTACCGACGGTATTCGCGCTGCAAAAACACCCCGGGTATTTTCAAGCTCATCACTCCTGCCGCCACTTCCGGCGGCAATTGTCGCTTCAGGTAAACAAAGCCCTGACGCTTTGCCAGCTTCTGGCGCAGCTCCTTCTCATCCATCCCCAGCGCTTGGGCCAGCCTTGAGCGCATGGCCGGCGCCACTTCCACCTCGTCGGCGATCGCGCAGACCGACTCGACCGGCGTGCTGATCGCCAACGGCTCGCCCCAGCGATCAGTGATCATGCCGCGTGTGGCGCTGATCTCGATCACCCGGCTGTAGCGCGCATCACCCTTCTGCCGCAGGAATTCATTGTTCCAGCCCTGCAGGTACGCCGCCCGCCCCAACAAGGCCAACAGCCAGATCAGCAATAAGGCCAAAATCAAACGGGCGCGCCAGGACTGCACCCGCAGCGGCATACTGCCCACCTGTTTCATCGACCGACACCCGTCGCCGATGCGGCCCGCACCCGCTCGTCCGGCGCCACCATCTGGATTCGATCCGGCGTGGGCACCTGCATGTGCAGATATTTCACCGCAATCTGCTCAATCCGCGAGTGCATCGCCCAGGTACTCTGCTCCAACTGCAGGCGCCCCCATTCCTCATCCAGCCGCTTGGCGCGCATTTGCTCATCCTGCAGCTGGCCGAACTTCTGTCGGGCCTCATGCTGGGCGCTCACCCCCCCCAGCGCGCAGCCCAACAGAATGGCGAACAGCGCCAGATTAAGCCGGAACACGCTTATCCCCCGGCATCGCCCCCGCGGTCCGCTCTGCCACGCGCAATACGGCACTGCGGGCGCGCGGATTTTCCGTCAACTCCTGCTCGCTCGCCCTGACCGCCTTGCCTATCAGGCGCAGCGGCGGGACCCGCAAATCGCTTGCCCGCACCGGCACACCTCGCGGCAACACGTCAGCCGCACTCATCTCACGCATAAACCCTTTTACAATCCGGTCTTCCAGCGAATGAAAGCTGATCACCGCGAGCCGGCCGCCCGGCCGCAACAACCTTGCGCACTGCGGTAAAACTAGCGACAGCTCTTCAAGCTCCTGATTGATGAAAATCCGTAAAGCCTGAAATGTGCGCGTCGCCGGGTCTTGGTTTGGCTCACGCGTCCGCACGGCTTTTGCCACGATCTCGGCAAGTTGTCGTGTGGTAGCAATAACGCTCCCCGCTCGAGCCGCAACAATCGCTCTTGCAACCTGTTTAGCAAACCGTTCTTCGCCATAATTTTTGATCACCTCCCCGATTTCGCCCTCATCTGCGCGCATCAGCCATTCAGAAGCCGTCTCTCCCCGACTTGTGTCCATGCGCATATCCAGCGGTCCATCAAACCTGAAACTGAACCCCCGTTCCGCCATATCGAGCTGCGGCGAGGAAACACCGATATCCAGCAAAATCCCGTCCACCGACCCCAAACCGCGCTCAGCCAGCACGCTCGCCATATCGGCAAAACGGCTGTGCGCAATCTCGAAGCGCGGATCATTTATTGTTTGCGCTTCCGCTATGGCAGTCGGATCGCGATCCAGTGCCAGCAAACGGCCCTTTGAGCCAAGCCGCGCCAGAATCGCCCGGCTATGTCCGCCCCGGCCGAACGTGCCATCCACGTATATTCCATCCGGGCGAACCGACAGCGCATCCACCGCCTCGGCCAGCAACACCGGGCGATGCGCTGCCTCACTCATAACGAGAAGCCTTCCAGCTCCGGCGGCATGCCGCCGTCACGGAACGCCAAGGCGGCGTTCATCTGCTCATCCCACCGCGCGGCATCCCACAGCTCGAATTTATTTCCCTGCCCCACCAGCACCACGTCTTTTTCCAGACCGGCAAAGTCGCGCAAGGACGGCGCAACCAGAATCCGGCCGGCGCTATCGAGTTCGACATCGGCGGCGTTACCCACCAGCAGGCGTTGCAGGCTTCTTGATTGAGGATTGAAACTGGACAGCGCCACGAGCTTTTTCTCGATCGGCTCCCACTCGGGCAGAGGATAAACGAGCAGACACTGACTCGGGTCGGCCGTCACGATCAGCCGACCCTCGCATTGCATGGCAAGCTGATCGCGATACTTGGCCGGAATGCCAAGACGCCCTTTGCCATCCAATGTCAGTTTTGCCACGCCGCGAAACATGATTTCGCTTGCCCCTTTGGTGATGTTGCCGGGAATCCGAAGAAAGCGTCTACCCACTTTCCCCCACTTCTTCCCACTAATCCCCACTATAGATAAAAAAATCTACCCGGTCAAGGAAGATTCAGGAATTTTCCGTTTCGAGACAAGGACTTATGCGACTTTTCTAATAAAGTGGATACTCCTTAAAAATTAAGCACATAGGAAAAATACTGAAAGTTGGACATGAAGATTCGATCGGAAACTGCGGTGAGTGGTGAGTGGTGAGTGGTGAGTGGTGAGTGGTGAGTGGTGAGTGGTGAGTGGTGAGTGGTGAGTGGTGAGTGGTGAGTGGTGAGTGGTGAGCGGTGAGCGGTGAGCGGTGAGCGGTGAGCGGTGAGCGGTGAGCGGTGAGCGGTGAGCGGTGAGCGGTGAGCGGTGAGCGGTGAGCGGTGAGCGGTGAGCGGTGAGCGGTGAGCGGTGAGCGG
>JAJZQI010000004.1:184545-202370 GCA_021851875.1 Pseudomonadota bacterium
GTGAGCGGTGAGCGGTGAGCGGTGAGCGGTGAGCGGTGAGCGGTGAGCGGTGAGCGGTGAGCGGTGAGCGGTGAGCGGTGAGCGGTGAGCGGTGAGCGGTGAGCGGTGAGCGGTGAGCGGTGAGCGGTGAGCGGGTAAAAGTTTAGTACCGCTTAGCTTTTACCACGCACCGCTCCTTGATTTTGTGCTACTTGTTGTAGCAGCGAATCGAGTACATGCGGTTTTCTTTAACCACATCCATCAAGCGATCGATATTGGGGTGCTTGCCCGGGTTGGCACGTGCATCTTCAGTGTGCTCGGCAAACAGTTCCAGTCCTTCCTGCGCCGCCTTGACACCAATGCCGCCCCATTTTTTGGCCAGGTGGTAATACACGCGGAAAGAGCCGGCACTGCCCGGCGCATTCTGGATCTCGCCTTCCACCTTGCCTGACTCGCCCCACAGTTCCATGCGCGCCAGGTTATCCACGTTTTCCAGTTTTTCCAGATTTTCAGCAAAGCTTGTCATACAGTTACACCTTAACAATTCAAGATTCGCACCGGGTCAGACCCAGTACACGGTTTTTGTCATGATTTTTGACGTCAGTTTCATTGCCGCCTTAACCGGCAGCGGCAATGGCACACCGCCGTGCTCAATGGCGGTGTGGGCATGTTTGATTTCGTCCTCTTTCATTTGCCCGACGATGGCGCGGCTGCGCGCATCCTGTGCCGGCAAGGAGCCGAGATGGCCGTCCAGATGGGCTTCCACCTGTTTCTCGGTTTCCGCCAGAAAACCCAGATTCCATTTATCGCCAAGCGCGCCGGCCACCATTCCCATAGCCAGTGAACCGGTGTACCAGATCGGATTGAGGAAACTTTTGTGGCTACCCAATTCAGCAATACGGCTTTCACACCAGTTGAGGTGCTCGGTTTCCTCCCAGGCGGCCTGTTCCAGCGCGGCTTTCACGTCCGGATTACGAGCAGTCAGAGCCTGTCCCTGATAGAGCGCCTGGGCACAGATTTCGCCGGTGTGGTTGATACGCATGAGCGCGGCGGCATGCTTCTTTTCCGCCTCACTCATCTCGGCTTCCGGAACATTGTCGGCCGGCAGAGGCCGCGCTGTCGGCGCATTGGCAAACAGGGTACGCAGACCACGGTCGAAGGCGATAATCAGATCATCCGGTTTAAGCATGAGAGGCCCTTTCCACAGGGTAATCAATTCAGTTGACCCGCCAGCAGGACCAGCGGATGCACCACCCGCACCGGCACATCCTGCAACCCTTGCGCCAACCACATAGCGCAGCCGATGTTGCTGCTGACCAGCCAGTCGGCGGACTGTCCGCCCGACTGCAGGTCGGCTATTTTACCACTGCGCAACGCCTGCGCCATCTCCGGATGCTGCATATGATAGCTGCCCGCAGCGCCGCAGCAGCGGTCATTGCCGGGCAGACTTTCCACCTCCGCCCCCGGAATACGGCGCAACAAAGCATAAACCGAAGCCTGAGTCCCCAGCACGTTGCGCTGACTGCAGGGCTCATGCACCCGCACTCTGGCAGCCAAAGGGCGCAGCGACACGGTGTCGCTCCAGTTCCTGGCGATGAAGGCGCCCGCCTCTTCCACCGGCAAGTCGGGCAAACCCTCACTCAATTGTACCCCGCAGCCGCTGGCCACAAACAGGATAGGCATATTCAGGCCGGCAAGCACCTCGCGGTTGCGCTGCAGTAAACGTTCGCTGGCAGCCGGCTCACCGTTGTGCAGATGCAGGGCGCCGCAACATGTCTGTTGTTGCGGAACGTTGACGCTGTATCCCTGCGCATTGAGCACAGCGATAGTGGCAACCAGCGTTTCGCCATCGATAGCCGAACCGACACAGCCGGTGAACAGAGCCACTTCACCGCGCTCGGATACGCTTGCCGGATGCCGCCCGAATCGATTGAACGACCTGCCGGATGACGGCAATTCATCGCCCAGACCGGGCAGGTATTTTGCCACCCCCACCGCCATGCGCAGCAGGGACGGCTTTTGCGCCAGCCATTTGAGAGCCTGTAATGGAGCCGGCTGGGACTGGTGCAAAGCCGGCTGGATAGCGTCGATCAGGCGACCATAGCGCACTTTGGATGGGCAAGCCGCTTCGCAGGCGCGGCAAGTGAGACAGGTGGACAGATGCGCCTGAGCCTTCTCGGTCAACTCGATGCGTCCAGACCAGACGCCGCGCATGATGGCAATGCGGCCGCGCGGGGAATCGGCCTCGTTACCGGTTTGCTGATAAGTCGGACACTTGGGCACGCACAGACCGCACTGCACGCAGCGCGAAGCTTCGGCGTCCAGATCGTCAAAGGCACTCATGCACGCTGCCACAGGGCATAGTGAACCTGGCCGGCCTTGCCGGAGCGGTAAACGGAAAAGGGCTCCGGTGGAGTCAGGCTGTATTCGCTTTCCAGATACAGCAAGCCGTCTTGCGCCAGATGCGGCAGCACGGCAGGCAGGAGCCGGTCGAACCAACCCTGCCGGAAAGGCGGATCGAGAAAAATGACATCAAACAGCCTTTTGTCGCGCTGCAGGAAACCCATGGCGTCGCTGGCCACGATTTCCGCTGCCGCGCTCAAAGCTGCGGCATTGCTGCGCAACGCCACCAATGCCGCCGGATCGGTTTCCACCATGACCACCTGCCGGGCATAGCGGGAGAGCGCTTCAAACCCGAGGCCGCCGCTGCCACTGAACAGATCCAGGCAGACTTTGCCATCCAGGGTTTGCCCCAGCCAGTTGAATAGCGTTTCCCGCACA
Organism: Pseudomonadota bacterium; assembly: GCA_021851875.1. Lineage (GTDB taxonomy): Bacteria > Pseudomonadota > Gammaproteobacteria > Burkholderiales > JAJZQI01 > JAJZQI01. The sequence goes on from JAJZQI010000004.1 coordinate 187,306, forward strand.
CGATCCGGCGTCGGACGCAGGCCGCTGATCTCCGGAAATCCGAGCATCCGGCTGCGCCACTGCCCGCCGATGATGCGCACCCGGCTGGCGGATTTATTGCGCTGAACTTGCGACACGCGCATCCTTACCCGGCGTGACGTTTTGCGGCGCGCCGCCTACGACAACCTCGACCAGCTTGTGCGGGTCCAACCGGCGCTTGAAGGCATCGCGAATCTGTTCCAGCGTCACGGCTTCGACTTTTTTCGGATAGGCATCGAGCCAGTCGAGCGGCAAATCAAAATCGCCGATCACGCTGAGATACTCGATAATTTTGCGATTGCTATCCAGACGCAGCGGAAAGCCTCCGGCAATGTTGGCCTTGGCTTGCTTGAGCTCGGCCGCGGTCGGCCCTTCGGCGATGAAGCGGTCCAGCACGCCCCGCACCAGACTCACGGCCTCGGCTGCGGAAGCATTTTTGGTCTGCAGCCCCACCACAAACGGCCCTTGCTGACGCATGGGCGAGAAGTAGCTGTATACGCTGTACGCCAGGCCGTTCTTGTCGCGCACCACTTGCGTCAGACGTGAATCGAAGCCACCGCCCCCGAGCACATAGTTACCCACCAGCAGCGGATAATAATCCGGATCAGTACGCGTCATTCCCGGTGCGCCGATCAGCACATGGCTCTGACTGGACGGGTGGCTGATATGCTCGACATCTGCTCCGGGCAGTGGCGGCACCGGGGGAATCGGCGGCAATGCCGCACCTTCCGGCGCCGGCAGATTCTGCGTCAGCTGCAACGCCAGCGCCTCGGCCTGGGGCCGCGTCAGATCACCTATAATGGCGATTACTGCATAGCGCGCCTGATAATGATCCCGGTAGAAGCGCTGTACATCAGCACGGGTCAGCCGTGCCAGCGAAGCCGGCTCGCCATTTTCCGGCAGCGCATAGGGGTGCTGGCGATACAGCGCGCGCAGGAACGCCTTCCCGGCGACAGTCCCCGGCAGCGCTTCAGCTTCCTTGATAGCAGCCACCATACGGGTACGCTCGCGCATCAGCACCGCATCGTCAAAACGCGGCTGTTGCAGGCTTTGCGCCAGCAGCGTCATGGCTTTTTGCCGCTCCGGCTCGCTGCTCAGCGTGCGCAAACTAAGACCGGCCTCTTCCTGACCAAAGCGTTCACCGATACTGGCACCAATATCGGCCTGCGCTAGTGCCATGGCGTTTTCATCCAGACCAGCTGCTCCCAGTGTCAGCAGGTGATTGGTCAAATGCGCCAGACCGGATTGATCTGGCGTGTCATAGGCCGAGCCGGCGGGAAAATCAATATTGACGTCCACGATCGGCAGATCATGATTAGCAACGAACAACACTTTCGCGCCATCCGCCGTGCTCCACTTCTGGATATCCAAGCCGGCCCAGACCGGCACCTGCCACAGCACTACGGTACAGAGCAGAACCCCGCGCAAAATCCTAGCGTACATGGCCAGCCTCCACTCCCCCCTCATTGACATGCATGCCTGGCAAAATGGGTTGCGGATCAAGCACCCCCACGGTCAAGCCGTCGTCGATCAGATATTTTTTCGCCACTTCCTGAACCTGAGCTGCGGTCACCTTGCGCAACTGGGCGACCATTGCATCGGCCTTGTCGGCCCCCAGCCCGGCCGTCTCCAGATCGCCCAGCTGCATCGCCTGGTAGAACATGGAATCCTGCGCATAAACCTTGTTGGCCATTACCTGCACCTTAACGCGCTCAAGCTCTCCCGGCGTCACGCCGTCTTTCTGAATACTGGCGATTTGAGCATGCAAAGCCGCCTCGACCTGCGCCACGGTTTTGCCTTCAGCCGGCGTCGCCTCGATCATGAACAGCCCGGGCCCGCGCGAGACCGCTTCATACCCTGTCCCGACATCGGTTGCCACATGCTGCTCACGCACCAGTGCACGCGTCAGTCGCGCTGCGTCATTGCCATCCAGAATGCCGGACAGCACCTCCAGCGCATATGGCTCCCAGTCATGCTCCACATCATGCAACACCGGCGCCCGGAAGCCCCACAGCACGTAAGGCAGTTTGGCTGGCGCCTTGATAATAACGCGCCGCTCTCCCTGCTGCGGGGCTTCGATCTGTACCTTGCGTTGCGGCAGCACATGCGCGGGTACGCGACCGAAGTAATGCTGGGCCAGGGCAAACACGTCGCCGGCCTTTACATCACCAACCACCACCAGCACAGCATTATTCGGTGCATACCAGCGCTTGTACCAATCGCGCGCGTCCTGGCCGGTCATATGCTGCAGGTCGTTCATCCAGCCAATCACCGGGTGACCATAGGGGTGCTCGGGGAATGCCGCCGCCATCAGCGCTTCCTGCACCTTGGCCTGGGGATTGTCTTCAGTGCGCATGCGGCGCTCTTCCATGACCACCTGGATTTCCTTAGAAAACAGGGCATCGGTCAACAACAGGTTGTGCATGCGGTCGGCTTCCAGGCGAAAGGCCAGCGGCAGTGAAGTGTTGCGCAATTGCTGGAAATAAACAGTGTGGTCGTAACTGGTAAAGGCATTATCCTGCCCCCCCGCCGCCGCGATCAAATGGGTAAACTCGCCTGCAGGGACCTTGCGCGTGCCGCGGAACATCATGTGCTCCAGCACATGCGCCACCCCGGTGGTACCATTGAATTCGTCCATGCTGCCGGCCTTGTACCAGACCTGCGAGACCACCACCGGCGCCCGGTGATCTTCCTTGACGATGACTTTCAGTCCGTTGGGCAATTGACGCTCCGCCAGGTCGCCCGCCTGCGCCAGCGCGCTCCACGCCAGCAAAATGCCTACAAGCAGTTTTTTCATGCAAATCCGCTACAGTATGAATGCGTTATAATATGGCGATTACCATTCTAGCAGTAACAGACCGGCAACCTGATGTTTAGTTTCTTCAAAAAAGACAAAGCCCCCGCCTCCGTTGAAACCCCGGAAAACGACCAGACTGCCGCGGCAGCCGAGCCGGACAAACCGACCGAGAAAAAGGGCTGGCTCAGCCGCCTAAAAGACGGTCTCGCACGCACGCGTGAACAGCTGGGCGGCCAGATCAGTTCGTTGTTCTCTCGATACGGCAAGATCGACGAAGACCTGTATGAAGAGCTTGAAACCATCCTGCTGACTTCCGATGTCGGCGTGGAAGCGACCCAGGCGCTGCTCGACGCACTGCGCAAGGAAGTACGCAAGCACAAGCTGGAACAGGCGGAAGAACTGAAAGACGCACTACAAAATGTGCTGACCGAACTGCTCGCACCGCTGGAACAACCGCTTGTGATTACTCAGCAGCGCCCCTTTGTCATCATGCTGGCGGGCGTCAACGGCGCGGGCAAGACCACCACCATCGGCAAATTGGCCAAACTGTTCCAGTCACAGGGCCTGTCAGTGCTGCTGGCTGCCGGCGACACCTTTCGCGCTGCCGCGCGCGAACAACTGGCGGTGTGGGGTGAACGCAACAACGTTACGGTAATCTCCCAGGAAGGCGGCGATTCGGCTGCCGTGATCTTTGACGCCATCAATGCTGCCCGCGCCCGCAACATCGACATCGTGCTGGCCGACACGGCCGGCCGCCTGCCGACGCAACTGCACCTGATGGAAGAAATCAAAAAGGTTAAACGGGTCATCCAGAAAGCCGACCCTGGTGCACCGCATGAGGTATTGCTGGTTCTGGACGCCAATACCGGCCAGAACGCCATTACCCAGGTCAAGGCATTCGACGACGCTTTGCAGGTAACCGGCCTGGTGCTCACCAAGCTGGACGGCACTGCCAAAGGCGGCGTGATTGCCGGGATTGCCAAGGCACGGCCGATTCCCATCCGCTACATCGGTGTCGGTGAGGGCATGGACGATCTGCGTCCGTTTGCTGCCAAGGACTTCGTCAACGCCCTGTTCACGGTTGACTGAGACAGCGATGCAACGCACACTTGCATTTGCTGTCCAATAACGCAGAAATACAGCAGCCCTAACCAACGCCTTTTGACCGGGGACCCAATCGGCATGATCAGTTTCAGCCAGGTAAGCAAACGTTTCAAAGGAGGGCAACAAGCCCTCAACAACGTCAGTTTCACCATCGAATCAGGCGAAATGGTCTGCGTTACCGGCCACTCCGGCGCCGGTAAAAGCACCCTGCTGAAACTGATTGCCGCTATCGAACTGCCCAGCAACGGTACCGTGCTGGTCGCCAACCAGAACATCGGCAAGCTTCGCCCGGCAGCAATTCCATACCTGCGCCGCAATCTCGGCCTGGTCTTCCAGGATCACAAGCTGCTGTATGAACGCAGCGTGTTCGACAATACCGCCCTGCCGCTGCTTATCCAGGGTGTACCCTACGACGAGATCGGCAAACGCGTGCGCGCTGCGCTCGACAAGGTCGGCCTGCTGGCATTCGAAAAGGCGCTGCCCGTCACCCTTTCCGGCGGCGAACAGCAACGACTTTGCATTGCCCGTGCCATCGTCAGCCGGCCGTCTATTCTCCTGGCCGACGAACCGACCGGCAACCTTGACCCGGAATACTCGCGCATCATCATGGACATGTTCAAAAGCTTTCATCAGGTGGGCGTAACCGTCATCATTGCCACGCACGACGAAACCATGCTGCAGTACATGGGCGGGCGCAAACTGCACCTCAGCCATGGGACGCTGCAATGACCGGCGGCTGGCTGTTCAATCACCAGCGCGCGCTGCGGCTGGCGCTCGCACGCCTGCTGCAAACGCCCTTTGCCACGCTGTTCACGCTGCTGGTCATCGGACTGGCACTCTCGCTGCCCAGCGCCATGTATATCGGCCTGAAAAACCTCAATCACTGGCTCGGTCATTTGCCCATCACGCCAGAAATCAGCGTTTTCACCCAGACTGATGATCCGGCTGCACTAAAAAGCCTCGAATCCGCCCTGCGCAATTCTGCCGATGTCAGCGCCGTGCGCCTGATTCGGCGCGAAGAGGCGCTCAAGTCTCTGGCCCAGCAGCTCAACATCAGCGACCTGGCCGACGGACTCAGTCACAACCCCCTGCCCCACACCTGGGTTGTCCGTCTCAACGACAACACCGCACCCGAGCGCTTCGCTCAACTGCAACAGCAATTCTCTCAGCTCCCCAATGTCGTTGCCGTACAGTATGACGCAGCCCTTAACCAGAAACTGCACGCGCTGCGCCAGTTTGTCGCCAATACCACCCTGGCACTCGGCGTGTTGCTGGCGATTGCTCTTACTGCCGTAGTCGCCAACACCATCCGCCTGCAGATTTTGACCCAGCGCGATGAAATCGAGGTCAGCATGCTTATCGGCGCCACCGACGCCTACATCCGTCGCCCGTTCATGTACTTTGGCCTGCTACAGGGCTTGCTGGGCGGACTTACCGCCTTGCTCCTGCTGACCGGCTTCTCCCTGTTGACGCAACCTTATCTGGCCGACCTGCTGCAAAACTATGGCAACAGTTTCACGCCGCAGATGCTCAGCCCTGAAGAAACCCTGGCCCTGCCGCTGGGCACCGCTCTGCTGGCTGCATTGAGCGCGCAATTTGCCGCCATGCGGCACCTGCGCCAGATGCGTCCGAGCATTTGACTGCAACTCTCAACGCCCCTACGGAACTTTTCCAAAATATTGGCACTCTTAAGGCAAGAGTGCTAAAATTTAATTGTTTGGTTAGCTATTCCTGCTTAGACAAGGAGTTACGCCACATGACGAATGCTTTGACCTTGCCAGCCACCCTGTCAGCCAGCACCCTGGACCACTACATCCAGAGCGTGAACAGCCTCCCCCTGCTCAGCGCCGAGCGCGAGGCCGAGTTGGCGCGCCAGCTGCGTGACACGGGCAACCTCGAAGCCGCACGTGAACTGGTGATGTCTCATCTGCGCTTCGTCGTCTCCATCTCGCGTGGCTATATGGGCTACGGTTTGCCTCAGGCCGACCTGATCCAGGAAGGCAACATCGGTCTGATGAAGGCGGTCAAACGCTATGATCCGGATCGCGGCGTACGCCTGGTTTCTTTTGCCGTTCATTGGATCAAGGCCGAAATTCACGAATTCATCCTGCGCAACTGGCGTCTGGTCCGTGTGGCCACGACCAAAGCGCAACGCAAGTTGTTTTTCAACCTGCGCAGCATGAAGCCGGGGTTTGCTTCGCTCAGCCCGCAAGAAGTTCAGGATGTCGCCGACCAGCTGGGTGTCAAGCCAGAAGAGGTGCGCGAGATGGAAATGCGCATGAATGGCCACGACATTGCCATGGAGTCACAGGATGGCGATGAAGATACCTACGCCCCGATCGACTACCTGGCGGCGGATGAAGCCAATGACCCGCTCGAACAGCTTTCCAGCGCACAGTTTGAAAGCCGTAACAGCATTGCTCTGGAACAAGCCCTGGCATCGCTTGACGAGCGCAGTCGCAGCATTATTGCCGCGCGCTGGCTGCAGGAAGACGGCAGCGCCCGCACTCTGCACGATCTGGCTGCCGAGTATTCCGTCTCGGCCGAGCGTATCCGCCAGATTGAACAGAAGGCCATGCAGAAAATTAAACAGGCACTGTTGCAACACGCCTGAGCGCGCCCAATGCAGGCAACAAAAAAGCCACCCCAGGGTGGCTTTTTTGTTGGCGTAACTGAACGATTAGCTCAGGATTACGCTGAAAATGCTAATCCAGGACCACACGATCAGTGCAACCACAGGGATCATCGGGATCGGCCAGCGAGAGAGTGCTTTCATTTTGATTTTCCTATGTTTTCAGGTTGTGCGTCGCCCTGCATTGTACGGGATTTCTTATCCCGGCTCAAGGGGTTATGGGGTATCAGAGGGTCATCATCGTCCATCAGGATACGTTGCGCCGGTCCTTCCATGTCGTCGAACTGACCGCTGCGAATAGCCCAGAATATGCCGGCACCGAGCAGCAGAATGAAAATTGCTGTCAACGCTAGCAGAAACACCAGTATGGAAGTCATCGCAACCTCAATGCATTCAAAACCACAATCAGCGAGCTGAACGACATGCCCAGCGCGGCAAGCCACGGCGGAATATAGCCAAGGGCGGCAAACGGCAGGGCACCGAAATTGTACACAGCCGCCCAGACAAAATTCTGCTTCATGACACCCATTGTATGCCGTGACACCTGGATCGCATAGGCCACGTCCGACACCTTCTCCGACAGCAGCACAATATCACTGGTCGAGCGCGCCACCTGGGTGCCGCCACCCATCGCCAGGGAAACCTGGGCACCGGCAAGCACAGGTGCATCATTGATGCCGTCGCCGACCATGGCAACCACTTCACCCTTTTGCTGCATGCCCTGCAGCGCATCAAGCTTGTCCTGCGGCTTGAGATTGCCCCTGGCGTCCTTGATCTTCAGCTCTGCGGACCAGTATTCCACCGCCGCCGGACTGTCACCGCTGAGCATGCTCAACGGAATAGCCAGTTGATCCAGTTCACTCACCAGCCTTTTAGCATCGGGCCGCGACTTGTCGGACAGAACGAAACGCGCCAGTACCGTATTTTCGTCACTCAGCCACACCACCGTGCTGCCGGCCGGCTCGTCGGCTTCTGTAGCGGCAGGCCGATCCAGTTTACCGATACTGTATTTGCGGCCGTTGATAAAACCACTGATACCGACCCCGGGTGTATTCACCTGCGCCGTTACCGTCAGCAACTCGTCCTTGGCTACGCCGAGCATGAAAGCGTCGGCCAGCGGATGCTCCGATGCCTGCTCCAGGCTGGCGGCAATGCGCCGGCAGCTGGCCTCATCCTGGTCAGCCAAAACTGTCACGCTCTGCAGCACCGGTTTGCCATAGGTCATCGTGCCGGTTTTATCGACCACTACCCGGGTTACTTTGGACAAAGTCTCCAGCGCATGCCCGCGGGTCACCAGCACGCCATGCTTCAACAGGTTCGAACCGGCCGCTGCCAGCGCTGCGGGGGCCGCAAGTGACAATGCACACGGGCAGGTCACCACCAGAATCGACAAGGTGATTTCAAATATCCGCGATGGGTCGACAAACCACCACGCCAGCGCTGTCACCGCAGTCAGCAGCAACAGTACCCAGGTAAAATATCCCGCCACCACGTCCGCCATCTGGGCGATGCGCGGTTTCTGCGCCTGCGCCTTGTCCAGCAGCCGCACGATACTGGCGAGTACGGTATTTTCTCCTACACCCGTCACTTCTATATGCAGCGGACTGTCCAGATTGATACTGCCGGCGATCACGGCGTCGCCTTTCTGCTTGCTTACCGGCCGGCTCTCGCCGGTAAGCAGCGCTTCATCCACGCTACTGATCCCGTCGATAACCTGCCCGTCCGCTGCGACCGCTTCTCCTGGTTTTGACAGGATGACGTCACCAGCGCGCAATTCGAGCACTGCAACTTCCGTGGCGACACCGTTTTCCATCCGTTGTGCCATTGCAGGCGCCAGCTTGAGCAGATTTTCCGCCGCTTCGACAGACTTCTCCCGCGCGCCGCGCTCGAGGAAGCGGGTCGAAAGCAGGAACAACACGAACATCGTGATGGCGTCGTAGTAAACCAGACCATGCCCGCGGAATGTCACCCAAACGCTACCGGTAAATGCCCCGATAATCGCCAGCACCACCGGCACATCCATGTTGAGGCGGAAGTTTTTGATCGAGCTCCAGGCGCTCTGATACAAAGGCAGCGCAGCATACCCCACCACCGGCAGGGTCAAAGCCAGGCTGAACCAGCGCATCAGATTGGCGGTACTTTCCTCCATGCCGAACGAGTGACCGGCATAGAGCGCCACCGCCAACATCATCACCTGGGCCGCCGACAGGCCGGCTATCGCCACGCGCCGAAGATCCTTCTGCCGATTCTGCTTGCGCAGTGCCTCAGCGTTGGCCACGCTATAGGGGTGGGCCTTGTAACCCAGCAGCTGGATCTCGGCGAGAATTTTGCTCAGGGAAATAACCTGCTCATCCCAGCGCACGCGGGCGCGGTGGGTGGCGTAATTGACCTGTACACCTAGCACACCGTCGAGTTGACGCAGATGTTTTTCATTCAGCCAGATGCACGCTGCGCAGGTGATACCCTCAAGTATCAACACTGCTTCACGCACGTGCTCGCCTTCGCTGATCACAAAGCTCTTCTGGATTTCCGGATGATCATACAGCTGCAACTTGAGCAACGCCTCCGGCACCAGATCGCTTGCCGTTTCCGGCATGGCGGTACGGTGCCGGTAATAGTCGGTCAAGCCGTTGTCGACAATGGCCTGAGCCACGGCCTGGCAGCCGTGGCAGCACATTTCATGCGGTTCGTGGTCTATCTCGACCGAAAGATGGACATCCTCCGGAATCGGCAGACCGCAGTGGTAACAATCACTCACGCTCAGGATACCGGGATGATCTGCTCGCTATCGAGAACGTCCTTGCCCGATTCAACATGGATCCCGATGGTCCAGTTACCGGCACCGGGCGGTTCGACAGTGGCCTGATATTTACCCGGAGCCACTTGAGTCATGACAATATCGTTGCGGGTGGTTTCTTCCGCACCGGGGCGCATGACGACCAACCAGACTTTGGCCTGCAGCGGTTTGCCCGCGGCATCGAGTACAGTGGCGGTGACTACGGATTTTTCCTCAACCCGCAGGTTTTTCACGCCATCGACCTCGACTTTCCAGCCCAGTTTCTTTTCCTTATCCAGTTTGGCCTGGTAAGAGTTCACTTCCTTGGCCGCCTCGTTGCCGTGGTGGACCACACCAGCGAATCCGGTGCTGACAGAGCCGTGAACCTTGCTCTTCGGTACCGGCAGCAACCATTTGGCGACATAGTCCGGCACACCAGAACCGGCAATGTACAAAAACATGCCCATCAGGATCATCAGCACCAGCAGCAAAAAGGCAAACAGCTTGGGAATCCAGTGCATGCGTTGGCCGGGCGTCTTTTCCTTGCCCAGAACCAGCGCCAGGCCTACTGCCGTAGCCAGGAACACGGCCACGTGGATCGACAGCACATCGCCGCCGCTCCAGTGCACCAGCGAAAAGGCCACATAGGCCAGCGTGGGGATGCCGCCCGCCACCACCCCACGCCAGTAGTGCGAAACCTTGAACAGGCCCAGCACCATGTAGATAACAACTACGGCGATTACGCCGCCAAACAGTGTTTCAAGTAACATTATCGGTTCTCAGTGTTGCTATGAAAATGCGCCGTGACGCTCTCCACTTCCTTGGGATTGTTCACCGGACTCACCTCGAACTCGAATGACGGTGCTTTGGCTGCCTCTGTCGGCGACAGAATCACCGATACGTTAGCCATGCGGCTGCGACCGTTGTCGATGTGCAGCACATCCATGCCGCCCATATCGATATCGGCTGCCGGCAGGCCCTTCACTGTGACGCGGTAGTCCTGGTTTGCTCCCGACTTGTTAGTCACCCGAACTTGATATCGGTTCCGTATATCGCCATTGGACAACGTGACAAACAACGGCTGACGCACTTGTTGCACGGAAAGTTCAAAAGTCGTACGCGTGAAGATCGTATAGAACAAGAACCCTACCATCAGAATGATGGACGCACCGTAACCCAGAGTGCGCAAGCGGAACCATTCCAGATGGGGTTTTGCCGGCACATCCTGGGCCAGATTTTTCTCCGAATCATAACGGATCAGACCACGCGGGTAGCCCATCGAATCCATGATATTGTCGCAGGCATCAATGCACAAACCACAGGAAATACACTGGTATTGCAAGCCGTTGCGGATATCAATGCCGGCAGGACACACCTGAACACAGAAGCCACAGTCGATGCAGTCGCCGTGCCCCTTGCTGTGACGCTCCTCCAGAGTCTTCAGGCCTGGCTTGGCGGTGATCCGTCCAGCAGCACCTTCCCCGCGCTTGGCGTTGTAGTTCGGCGCCAGCGTTTCAGGTTCATACATTACCCCCTGGAATCGGGCATAAGGGCAGACATAGGTACAAATCTGCTCACGTGCGTGGGCTGCCGCCACATAAGTGGTCAAGGTCAGAATCAGCACCGTGGCATAACCGACAGTGGCAGCGTTGGCAGTAACAAAGTCGACGAAAAACTGCGGTGCATAAGTGAAGTAAGCGGCGAAGGTAAATGCAGTCCAGAATGCCAGCAGCAACTGCAGCGCATGTGTGCCACCCACCTTGAGAATTTTCTCGCCATTCCACGGCTGTTTGGCCAGTCGCGTGCGCGCCGGGCGCTCGCCCTGAATCCAGTGTTCAATCCAGATGAACGCGTCAGTCCACAGCGTCTGGAAGCAGAAATACCCGCAGAAGGCCCGGCCTACGAGACTGGTAGCAAAGAACAGGACCGCCGCAGCGATAAACAGCAAAAGCGAGAGCCAGAAAATATCCTGCGGAAAAATTTCCAGACCAAAAATAAAGAAACGGCGGCCCGGCAGATCGAACAGCACTGCCTGGCTGGGTGCATCCAGGTGATGCCAGGGAATCCAGGGCAAGCTGAAATAGATGGAATATGCCAGAAGTAGAACGGCGGTTTTGAAATTGCGGAATTTACCCTTCACTGAACGCGTGATGATAGGAATTCTCTTTTGATACAGGTTTACTTCCTGAGTATCTTCAGCCATCCGTCTTCCTTCCTGACAATCTGCAATGAAAAAAGCCTCACCCTTTGCAGGGCGAGGCTTCATTTTAGAACATTAGCCGAGGGTTATATAGACCCCCATGTCTTTTTATTTACCACCACCCAGTGTGTCGTGAACATATACGGTCAGCAGCTTGATCTGTTCAGGCTTCAGACGGCCGCCCCAGGTCGGCATAACGCCTTTGTTCAGACCACCTTCAATGACCTTCTTCACTGCAGCCACTTTGTCTTCTGCAGACTGGGCAGCCGGCACATTGGCCCACAGCCAGATCTTGTCGGTCAGGTTGGCAGAGCCGATTACCTGACGACCGTGTGCATCAGCACCGTGGCAGTAGAAACATGCAGCAGTGTCAGAATGGAACAGCTGGTTACCTGCAGCGGCCTTGGCTGCGTCGTGCGGCTCACCGGACAGAGACAGCACGTAGTTCGCCAGATCGGTAATCTGCGTATCATTCAACACTTCAGCAAACGGCGGCATGTAACCGTGACGGCCGTTGGTGATGGTTTCCTGAATCTTATCGTAGCTACCGCCATACAGCCAGTCGTCATCGGTCAGGTTGGGGAAGTAGCCGACCTTACCGCCGCCACCGCTCTGGTGACAGGCTGCACAGTTATCACCGAACAGGGTTTTACCTGCAGATGCCACGAAGTTCAGCAGATCCTGATCCTTGGCAATCTTGTCGTACGGCTCAGCCATCAGCTTGTCGTAGTACGGCTTCTGCTGCTCGGCGTGCTCGTTCATTTCCTTCATCAGCAGTGCACGGGTATTCCAGTGACTGGTTTTGGTTTCACCCTTGTCGTTAACGTAGGTGATTTTGTCAAAACCGGTGGTAAAACCGTGACCTACCGGCCATGCCGGGAAGATGAACCAGTAAACGATCGAAAACACGATCGTGATGTAAAAGGCTATGGTCCACCAGTTGGGCAGCGGATTGTTGTACTCCTGCAGATCCCCATCCCACACGTGCCCGGTAGTTTGTACCGCATTGGGTTTATTTTGGCTCATTGCTTACTTTCCTTTAACTTCGGATTCGTCGTCTTGGAGCGGAATATTCTTGTAATCCTCCAGTCGTTTGCCGCGTTTTTTGTTGCCGTACAGGTACAGCACGATGCCGACAAACACTGTGAAGAAGATCACCAATGCCAAAGGCTTGGTATTTTCTTCATGGGAAAACCAGTATATCCACTCCATTTCCCGATCTCGCCTTAACGATACTTCACAAAGTTATCGTCGTCGTACTTGCTGAAATCAACCATGGTACCCAGCACTTGCAGGTAGGCAACCAGAGCATCCATTTCGGTCACGTTGGTACGATCACCGTCATAGTTGCCTTCCTGAGCCTGTTTCAGCAGGTTTTTCTGGGCATCATCAATCTTCAGCATTTCTGCGGTTTCGGGGCCGAATTCCTTAACGTTACGCTCGTATTCAGCCTGGTTTGCAGAGTACGGTACACCCACAGCACGCTGAGCCATCAGGCGATCTTTCAGATCGGAGGTATCCAGCGGAGTGGTCAGCAGCCACGGGAAGCGCGGCATTACCGATTCCGGAACCATGGACTTCGGATCCATCAGGTGAGCCACCTGCCATTCGTTGGAGTACTTCTTGCCTACGCGGGCCAGATCCGGACCGGTACGCTTGGAACCCCACTGGAACGGGTGGTCATATTTGGATTCAGCAGCCAGGGAGTAGTGACCATAACGCAGCTGTTCGTCACGGAACGGACGAATCATCTGCGAGTGGCACAGGTAGCAGCCTTCACGTACGAAGATATCACGGCCGCGAGATTCCAGCGGCGTGTAGGGACGTACGCCATCCACTTTTTCCACGGTGTTGTTGATAAAGAACAGCGGTGCAATTTCCACCAGACCGCCAACGCTGATTGCCAGCATGGTGAACACCAGCAGCAGGCCGACGTTTGTTTCAAGCCATTCGTGTTTGAACATTGTTAAATTCCTTGCTCGTGCGATTTCCATCACCGGCTGCCGCTGGGCAGCCGGCCTTTACATTCGATCAGGCTGCTTTCAGTGCGCCCAGAGCCATTTCACGCTTGCCTTGACGAATGGTCATGAAGCAGTTGAAGGCCATCAGGAGCATACCGGACAGGAAGAACATACCGCCGATCGCACGCATTGCGTAGAACGGGTGCATTGCAGCAACGGATTCAGCAAAGGTGTACTGCAGGTTGCCGAATTCGTCGAACGCACGCCACATCAGACCCTGGGAAATACCGGAAATCCACATTGCGGTGATGTACAGCAGTACGCCGATACTGGCCAGCCAGAAGTGGATGTTTACCAGCTTAACGCTGTACAGCTTGGTGTTCCACAGACGCGGCAGCATGTGATAGATGGAACCGAAGGAAACCATGGCAACCCAACCCAGCGCACCAGAGTGAACGTGACCTACGGTCCAGTCGGTGTAGTGGGACAGTGCGTTCACACTCTTCAGAGCCATCATCGGGCCTTCGAAGGTGGACATACCGTAGAAGGACAGCGCCACGATCAGGAAACGCATAACCGGGTCGGTACGCAGCTTATCCCAGGCACCGGACAGGGTCATGATACCGTTGATCATACCGCCCCAGGACGGCAGCAGCAGCATGATGGAGAAGGTTGCGGCCAGAGTGGAGGTCCAGTCCGGCAGAGCGGTCCAGTGCAGATGGTGACCACCTACCCACATGTACAGGAAGCCCAGCGCCCAGAAGTGAACGATAGACAGGCGGTAGGAGTAGATCGGACGACCAGCTTGCTTCGGGACGAAGTAGTACATCATGCCCAGGAACGCTGCGGTCAGGAAGAAGCCTACTGCGTTATGGCCATACCACCACTGGGTCATCGCATCCTGAACACCGGAGAACAGGCTGTAAGACTTCATGCTGAACAGGCTAACCGGAACGGCCAGGTTGTTGAAGGTGTGCAGCAGGGCAGTTGCCAGAATAAACGCCAGGTAGAACCAGTTGGCCACGTAAATGTGTGCCTGCTTACGGCGCATGATGGTGCCGACGAACACCAGCAGGTAGGACACCCATACCACTTCGATCAGGATGTCGATCGGCCATTCCATTTCTGCGTATTCACGACCCTGAGAGTAGCCGAGCACGTAGCTGGTTGCAGCCAGAACGATAATTGCCTGCCAGCCCCAGAAGGTGAAGCTGGACAGGAAATCGGAGAAGAGGCGAGCCTGACAGGTACGCTGTACAACATAGTAGGAAGTTGCAAACAGCGCGCTACCACCAAAGCCGAAGATCACGGCACTGGTGTGCACCGGACGGAATCGGCCAAAGCTGAAATAGGGACTGTCAAAGTTCAGGAACGGCCAAGCCAGCTCGGAGGCGATGTATACGCCCACGAACATGCCCACGCACGCCCAGATGATTGCCATGAACGTGAATTTCTTCACGACATCGTAGTTGTACTGCTCAGTACTGGCTAGGTCTACCGCTGCCATAATCTTCTCCTTACTCTAAGCCCAACCGCTCAGGGAACCCAATTTGGTTTTTGCGCCGCAAATAATACAC
>JAJZQI010000048.1 GCA_021851875.1 Pseudomonadota bacterium
TGCCCTGCGTGATCCGGATCTGACGCATCAGGTACAGCTGATTCACGCAGGCGGCATCGCAGCTCGTCGGTCCGACATGCACCATCACCCACTTGCCCTGCAAAGCCTTTAGATCAAGCGGCGTGCCGTCATGGGTTGTCCCGGCCGTCTGCTGCAGTGGGGTCACCGTAATCAGGTCGCCGTAATTGGCGTGCCCTGCCGGGCGCCAGCCGAAATAGGCCAGATAGGCCGCCACTACCGGCACCACGAACACGGCGAGCAACAACAGGAATTTACTGCGCGGGGTCAATTGCATGGTTCTAATTTATTTATTCAAGACTTCGGGTTCGCGCGGCCGTCCCGGCAACGCTTGACGTTCATTATCAGCCACAACGCCGTCAGTGTCGCCGCCAAACTGTACCATTGGAAGGCATAGCTGACATGGGTGTCGACCCCGGTATCGGGTCGTGGCCAGTTGCGTTGCAATCCGTCAGGCAGACTGCTGGTCTGCAACAACAGTACCGGCTGCAGTTCGAGTCCGCTGGTTGCCGCATAGCGCGCAAAGTCGAGGTTCTGCCAGACACGCCCCTGTGGCGTGGTCGGCGCCAGTTCGACATAGCGCGTGTGCGGATCGACCGCCATGCCCTCCAGCCGCACCCTGCCGGACGGCGTTGGCGGCGCCGGCACCTGCTCGCGCGAAGGTCCGGTGGCCACCCAGCCGCGATTGACCAGTAGGGCGAGCGCACCGCCATCGATCCGCAGCGGCGTCAGCACGTGATATCCGGCCACCCCGTTCAGCACACGGTTGTCCAGCAGGATCGTGTGGGCGTCGTCGAATACGCCTTCGACCTCCAGTTTGCGGTAGAGCACGCTGTCGCGATCGAGCAGCGTGTTGCCGACGTGGATGGGGGCCTCACGCACCGCCGCATCGTAACGCGCCTGCAAGGCACGCTTGGTGTCGGCGCGGTTGCTCTGCCAGTTGCCGAGCGACAGCGTCAGCACAAAGAAAATCAGCGCCGCCAGCGTGGGCCACAGGGTGGGGGCAAACTCCCACTGGCCGACACGCAGCTTCAGCAAGTGCATGGGCCGAACAATCCGGTTAGACTGAAATTTTGCCGGGAGACCCGTTTCATGCGCATTGTTGCCCTGCTGTTCATCGTCTTCATCCTGGCCAGCCTCGCCAGCGCACTCTACTACCTCATCAAGGACAAGGGCCAATCCGACCGCACCGTGAAGATGCTCACCGTACGTGTCGCCCTCTCGCTCACCCTGTTCCTTCTTCTGATGGGTGGATACTACTTCGGCTACATCCCGCAAAACGGGCTGCGCTGACCCTCGGCAACAAAAAGCCGCGCTGAACGCGGCTTTTTGTTTAACCGGCGCCGCATTTCAGCGGGCGCCCGGTTTCGCAGAACGATCAGATCAACCAGTACACCACGATAAACAGCAGTACCCACACCACGTCGACGAAGTGCCAGTACCACGACACCGCCTCGAACGCGAAGTGGTGGTCGGCCGTGAAGTGGCCGGCAATCGAGCGCAGCAGCATCACGATCAGCATCGTCGTGCCGACCAGCACGTGAAAACCGTGGAAACCGGTCAGCATGAAGAAGGTGGCGCCGTAGACACCCGCACCCAGCGTCAGGCCCATTTCCGAATAGGCGTGGATGTATTCATATACCTGCAAGCCCAGGAACACCGCGCCCAGCGCCACGGTCATCGCCAGGCCCAGGATCAGTTGCGTGCGGTTGTTCTTTTTCAGGCCCCAGTGCGCCCAGGTGATCGTCACCCCGGAGCTCAGCAGCAGCAGGGTATTGATCGCCGGGATGCCCCACGCCCCCATCGGCGTGAATTCGTAGCCTTCCTTCGTCAGCCCCGGTCCCGCGGTTGGCCAGGTCGCCTGGAACCCTTCCCACAGCAGGCTTCCCGTTTCGGCGTCCGCAAGCCAGGGCACCGACAGCACCCGGGTGTAAAACAGCGCGCCGAAGAAAGCGGCAAAAAACATCACTTCGGAAAAGATGAACCAGCTCATCGACCAGCGGAACGAGGAGTCGACCTGCTTGTTGTAGCGGCCGGCCTCGCTGTCGCGAATCACTTCGCCGAACCAGCCGAACATCATGTAGAACAGGATCGCCACCCCGGCCAGCAAGACCCAGCCGCCGTTGTCGATTTCGCGCATGGTCAGGACGCCACCCACCGCCATCAGGAGCAGCGCGACCGAGCCGACAAACGGCCAGATCGAAGGTTGCGGCAGATAATATTTATCGGTTTGTGCCAGGCTCATCTCATCCCCTCTTTCCTTTTTCGTAGATCGTTCAATTCACGAACTGCATCGCCAGATACACCAGAAACAACATCGTCAACACGAAAACCACACCGCCAATCAGTCCCGCGATGATGATCTGTGCCGGCGTCAGGCTTTGCGCATCGGCGTCATAATCACGCCGTTTGCGCACGCCAAAGAAACTCCAGAACACAGCAAGGGCAGCCTTGAGGTTGCCGCCGCCTTCAGCCATGGGGCCATCCCTTTCCAAAACCCGACTGCGCCTTCTTCGCGGTGTTGAAGAAGGTGTACGACAGGGTCACGGTATGGACCTCCTTGTCCATGGCCGGATCCAGCACGAACAGCACCGGCATGCGGCGGGACTCGCCCGCAGCCAGGGTTTGCGGCGTGAAGCAGAAACACTCGATTTTCTTGAAAAACGCCGCCGCGCGCGCCGGACCATAGCTCGGCACCGCCTGACCCACGATGGACCGATCACTGGTGTTGCTGACCTCGTATTCCACCTGCACCAGCTGGCCCGGATGCACCTTGAGGCTGCGCTGCATGGGCTTGAACCGCCACGGCAGCGCCTCGTTGATATTGGCATCGAACTCCAGCGTCACCCAGCGGCTGCGGTCGACTTGCGTGTTTTTCACCAGGCTTTGCTCGGCGCCGGAGTTGATCCCCGTCACCTCGCAAATCTTGTAATAAAACGGCACCAGGGCGAAGCCAAACCCGAACATGCCCAGCGTCACGACAACGAGCTTGGCCAGCGTTTTGGCATTGCCC
>JAJZQI010000049.1 GCA_021851875.1 Pseudomonadota bacterium
TGGTGTTGCGATAACGCTCTACCATCGCGCCAACCTGCTCGCTTTGATCAGGATGCACGATAAATACGATTTCATAATGCCGCATACAAGCTCCTTTTGGAAACGGGCGATAACTCGCCGCGTTACCCCGTTCGCTGCGGTGCGAAAGGGCAAGGTTACAAAAAACCGGACGCAAACAGCCCGCCCGGATACAAGAACCCGGCATTATTCCAGAAAAGCGTATTCACATCAACATCATTACGCATTTTTGCACTACACCGAACCGGCAAGCAGCTCCGCCGCTGCAGCAACTCCGCCCGGATTTACCGGCTGATAGCGCCCAAGCTGCAGTAAAATCTCCAGATGCGGCGCCAGCGCGCCCTGCTCCAGGTCCCTGCGGCTGATACGGCGACAGTGCCCCACCTGACTCAACCACTGCTCCAGTGCCGTCACCTCGGGCCAGACCTGGCGCTCGACATACAGCACCGGCACGCCGGCGGCGGCTGCCTCGACAAACATACCGTAACCCGGCTTGGTTATTACCAGATCGACCGACGCCAGCACATCGGCATAGGCAAACGGCACCTGGTCAAGCGCGGTGGCAGCCAGGCCGTCACAGCACCAGCCGGACGGCAGCAAATAATGCACCCGCCGCCCGCTCACCTGTATCGGCCAGCCGGCCGTATTCAGCGCAAAGGGCATACCCCCCATCCCCACCAGCACCAGGCTGGTCGCCTCATCCACGCCTAGACACTGCCGCAACGCCACACGGCTGTCCCGCCCCGGCGCACAAACCGGGCCCACCGCCACCATACGGACACCAGCCTGCTGCAACAGCGGCATAGGCATAACGGGTGCAACACAAATAAAGCGTTCGACTGCGGCATAAGCCGCGCAGATAGCCGGCAGCACTTCAGCGCGGATTGTTTCATCCGCATAGACAGCCAGGACATCCGCCCAGTTGAGCGAGCACAACGCGATGCTCTTCACGCCGAGGCGTGCGGCAGCCGCCAAAGTGAGATAAGGCACGTCGCCCAGCAGCAGATCCGGTCTATCTTGCGCCAGCTCATCCGCCACCCGGGTGACATGTTTGTCCCAGTTGGCATGAAGGTCGCGATAGGCTGCCAGACTGGCGGCCGTGTCAACGTCCACGGCATTGTGCATCAGCATGCCAAAGTCGTCGCTGGCGATCTGCTGGGCAAATGGATGGCCGAGCCGCTGCTCCAGCAATTGACGCGGCAATTCGGTCCGCAGGGTAAGCCGGATATCTGGTCGTTTGTGCAGCAGCGCATTGAGCACCGGAGCGACCTGGGAGAAATGACCGAAGCCATGCGATGAAACAGCGACCAGCAGATGACGCGACATGAAAGCAAAGGGAGCCATAAAGACCTGAACAGGCGGCAGTATACCGGCCAGGGACAGCCTTGACAGCTGTGCCTGGCATCACTAACATTCTATCATTCTAACGTTCATTGGAATGTCCATGAGCAGCGCGCGCCAGATCAAGAATCTGCTGTACGAACAGGTCGGTCGCATCGGTAAAGCCATTTCCAGCCCCAAACGCCTGGAACTGATTGAAGTACTGTGCCAAGGCGAGAAAAGTGTCGAGCAGCTCGCTGCCGATACCGACATTTCCATCAAGCTCGCCAGCGCTCACCTCAAGGGCCTGAAAGACGCACACTTGGTGATCACGCGGCGTGAAGGCAAGCACATCTACTACCGTCTGGCCGACGATCAGGTCGCCGACATGTGGGTCATGTTGCGCACTCTGGCAGAAGAACGGCTGCTGGAGCTGCAGGCAGCCATGCACAAGCTGGTTGAAAAACCGGAAGAGCTGGCCGCTCTGAGCGCCGACGAACTGCTGGCGCAAGCGCGGCGCGGCGACATCATCGTACTGGATGTGCGCCCCGAACCGGAATACAGCGTCGCCCACCTGCCCTATGCCCGCTCCATGCCGGTGAGCGAGCTGCAAAAGCGCATGGCCGAGCTGCCTGCCGACAAACCTGTGGTTGCCTATTGCCGCGGCCCTTTCTGCCTGATGGCCAAAGAGGCGGTGAATCTGCTGGAACAGCAGGGCCGTCATGCCCAACGTATTGAACTGGGGGTGGCGGAGTGGCGCGCACTGGGTCTTCCCATCGAACACAACCAGGATTAAACCCAAGGAGTACTACCGTGTTTTTTAAACAACTGGCCAGCAAAGAAGCCTCTTTGTCTTATTTCTTCGGCTGCGGCACACTGGGCAAATCCATTGCCGTTGACGTGGTTGCCGGCGATGAGCAATGGTTCATCGATGAAGCCGCCAAGGCTCAGGTCAAAATCACCCATGTTATCGACACCCACGTGCACGCCGATCACTACACCGGCGGCCGCAAACTGGCGGAAATGGTTGGCGCCCCCTACTGTCTGCATGAGAATGCCGCCAATTTCGTTAAATTCCCCTATCACAAACTGCATGACGGCGACCTGATCGACGTCGGCAACGTCATTGTCAAAGTACTGCATACGCCGGGTCACACTCTCGACAGCCTGTGCCTGCTGGTTACCGACAAGCGCCGCGGGGACGAGCCCTGGTTTCTGCTCACCGGCGATACGCTGTTTGTCGGCAGCATCGGCCGCCCCGATCTGGCTGGCCGGGAAAAAGAAATGGCCGGCATGCTGTTCGACAGCCTGCACAGCAAAATTCTCACTCTGCCCAGTGAACTGGAAATCTTCCCCGGTCATCAGGCCGGCAGTGCCTGCGGTGCCGGCATTTCCGGCAAACCCTCTTCTACCCTGGGGTTTGAAAAACGCTTCAACGCCGGCCTGCAAATTCAGGACCGCGACGCGTTCATTGAACACCTGACCAGCGTCATTCCGCCACGTCCGGCGGAAATGGACAGAATCGTCGCCGCCAACATCGCCGCCTGAAGGAAATTTGCATGTCCGCCACCGCAACGCATGATGCTTACCGCGATTACCAGCATGGCATTCGCATCA
>JAJZQI010000029.1 GCA_021851875.1 Pseudomonadota bacterium
CCGATCGCGCTCGTCTTGAGGAGGCATTCTTTCACGTTAAAAGGCCAGATGATGGCACATCCGGGGTGGTCAAATTTGGACGCTGTTTACCCCGGTTTCCTGGTCAGTTTTGCACGCTGATTAACAACCCCGTTCGAGACCCCGATTCGGGTGCTTCCAGGTGGCGCCATTAGGCCGATCTTGGGTGGCGCCATTGGGGTGATCCGTGACACGCCTTGCGGGGTTCTTCGCTAGGCGCGCAGTGGTGAAGCGGCGGCGGAATCGGAGCGTGCCTAACCATGCAAGAGCGGCAAGCCGATGGCGGGGTTATGCCTTCGGCGTTTTGTCCAGTTACCACGGTGTAGCGATGGCGCGGGGCTTGCAGTTCTTTTTTGCAAGCGCCGTGACTGAGCGGTCAGGGGTAGATGTCAAAGCCCAAGCGGCAGGTTCCGCACGTCAATTCCCATTGACAGTAATTCGCGCCGAAAATGGCTGGAGGCAAGGGGGAATGCTTGTGACACGAGGGTGTATTGATAGGGCTCACGCTCGAAGCGTGGTGTGATGTCCGACTCTTTAACATTCGCCGGATAGACAAAGCGCGCCTCGTATTCCGCCTCAAAGTGGCCGACAGGCTGATCTGGCAAGTCCTTTAATGCAGCCTTGCCAATAATTTTAATATGAACAACTGCTTCAAGCGGATTTTCCTTCTCCGTCGGCAAGCGGAGTTCCAAATCAATCTGTGGTTGCATCTCGAAAGCCATTTCCATCGGATTCGCGGTGGCAATGGGGTTGTGCTTTCCTGAGAAAGCAACAACGCGAAAACTCGCTAATTGTGGGCGTAATTCTATTGCATCCATTGCGGTGCCTCTACTATCCGGGTGGAACGGAGCGGGGCGTTATAAGGCAACCGTTTTGCGGCTTGCATCGGCACATGTTCTTCCATGTGCACCATTAAGACAACATGCAGGACTTCTGGCGCGGAATAATGAGCTGTCCGCACCGGTCGCCGCTTCAAAAGTTCCTCAAACTGTTTCTCTTCAACCAATTCCCAAAAGGCTTCTTCGCTGCGCCGCACGAGGCGTAAAAGATTATCCATCGGATCGGAATGTGCCACGTCGTCATTCTCGTACTTGCTGAATGCCACGGGGCCACCCCCGAACAGCTTGGCCGCTTGCGCTTGGGTAAGCTGGTATTTCTCACGAATGGCGCGGATTTCTTCGCCCGTTAGCAAGCCATCAACCGTTTTGCGGAAACTCAGCACTGCGCGCTTGTTGGCGCGGCCTTCCGCATCCCCCACGATTTCCGAGCCACATACGTCGCACTCAGCATATTGCAGCGCTACAGTGCCTTGTTGGCCCCGATATTCGGTCACTGTATTTTCAGTGCGCGGGGTCATATGCCCTTCGCCGCACAGTGAACACAGCGTTTTGTCGTCCATGATTTTCTCCATACTCAGTTCGATGCGTGGCAAGACACCATCAACACCAGCTTGCCCGTCCTGCTTTCCGCGAACTTCAAGAAATACTCGATTCGAAACCATTTGCCAGCGTACTCGTTGAACTCGCTGCGCGTGAGCGTGTAAGCATCACAAGCCGCCCAGTAATCCTTGCCGTTGTCGCACCACTCAGAATCGCGGTAGTCACTACTCGCCAATTCCCGGATCAGTCCGCCCAGGTCAGCCGGGTCAAGCGTAAGGTTAGCGGCATCCCGGCGGCACCTTGCTGTCCACAGCTTAACCGTGTCCGGCTGCTCGGTCAGTGCCTGAATTTTTGCCAACTCATACAACGGGCCACCGGCGAGTTTCCGATTTTCACCCTCTGCGGGTGGGACACCATCGTATGCAGATAAGTTTCGAGATATTACCATTATGGTAAGTTTTAGATAGAGGGCAAGTTAAAATTTTACATGAATAGGGTTACTGATGCTCAGTGAATCCCGCGACCAGCTTCTGAAACGACCCCGGCTTGTGCTTCTCAAAATCTCCCCGACAAAAACATACTTCATATCTCACGGCGCGACAATTTTTCTCTTCCCCCGCCAAGCGCCACGCCGATCCTGCGGCATTGCGCGGCTATCGGACATATCTCGCATTTCGGTTTCGTGGCCAAGCAAATTTCCCGGCCCAGCGACACCATGTTGACGTGCAGGGAGAAGCGCAGCTCGGGCGGAATCCTCGCCTGTAGCCGGTCCATATCTCGCGGCGCGCAGTGCTTGTCCTTCTGGGTCGGCCTGACCCAGCCCAGACGCCGGGAAATGCGCCAGCAATGCGTGTCCACCGGGAAAACCTGCCTGTCCAGGGAATACATCAGCACGCACCGGGCAATCTTTTTGCCGATTCCGGGCAGTGCCAGCAAAAATGCTTCGGCGTCCTTGTCGCTCATCGCCCGCAGCGGTTCGAGGGTCGGCGCGCCAAATCGGCCTACGACCGCATCGAGCAAATTCCGCATCGACTTGGCTTTCTGGTTGGACAGACCGCCCCTCGCGATGGTCTGGGCGATGTATTCTGCCGGTGCTTCGGCGATGTGGAGATGGGTGGGGAAGGATTCTTTCAGCGCCCGGAAGGAATTGCGGTAGCTCGCTTCCTCGGTCTTCGTGCTGCAAATGATGAACAGCAGTTCGTCCAGCGGGTCTTTGAGGTTGTAGTGGTCGAAGTCGTGGTAGCGGTATTTCAGGGTTGCAGCAACTTCCCTGACCGCAGCCGGATATTTGCTCGCCGCCACGTCAGCCGCCACCCGCACCGGCCAGCAAATTTTCTCTCGCGCTTGCCAGCACGGCATCCAGCGCAACAGCGAAAGGCCAGGCAGACTTTCTCCCCTCGGGCCTGCCGGGCAGCTTGGCGTAGTCCCAGCTAAAGCCGTCAAACTCGGTGGCCAGCTCAACATCAAAGACCAGGTAGAAATCGCCGCTTGGCTCGCCGGGGTAGCCCCTGCGTTTCAAGGCATCCCTAGAGAGAACGCGCGGCCCCTTTGACGTGATGCGCAGCAAGCCCGGCAGCGCATTCGCGCCCTCGCCGTGCAGCAGCAGGTATTGCGCGGCGGTGATCTCAGGCTCCAGGCGCAACGAACCCGCACGGGTATCCATGCGGAAGTTGTAAAGCTTTTCGCGCACAATCCATTTCAAATGCGCTTCGTTTTTGCTCCAGCCAACCAGCACAAAAGTTTCTGCTGGCGGCGCGTGGCGCGAAAGCGATGCGGTGGCGCGCTCGGGGAAGGCGCGCAGAACAGGGTAAGCCGCTGGCGCTTCTTGCACTTGATAAGTGTGGTAGCTCTGCCGCTCCCGCGCAGTCGCACGGTCGCAAGTGTGGGCGACAATCTCGCGGATGAACTTTTCCACCGCCTGCTCACCGTTGCCGGGTTTGATCGGGAAAGCGCCAAGACCGGGCAGGATTTCGTGGTAGCCGCGCCACTGGCGGGACGAGTCGCCGGGGTAAAGCACATAGGCCCCCTGAGTGCGGCGGATGGCGTCCCGGTAGGCGTGCATCTTGAGCAGATCGGCGCGCTTGTAGCGGCCTTCGCGCTGGTCCTGTTTTTCGGTGTTCAGGTCGATGTCGTCGCTGCCAAAAAGCTGCTCCACGTTTTCGATGCGGTATTTGGCGTCAAAGTGGACGTGCACCATCAGCTCTTGCGCCTCGGCTTCGCGCTCGTCGAAATCGGCAGGCCACAGGCTCAAGGTGTAGTCTGGGCGCATGCGCTCGGCCCAGGAGCCGGACAGGCCGCGCCCCGCGTTCTGCGAAAAGCTGCGGTTGTAGCTGAAACGCACCCTGAGCGGTCGAGCGCCGCCAAGAAAAGCGCCTTCAAACGCCAGGTGCTCGCCGGTTTTCAGCTTGAGGCCAAAGCCGTCTGCGGTTTCTTCGATCAGGTCATGGGCGGCAGGTTTTTCCAGCTTGAACACCGCCGATACGATGTCCAGCAGCTTGAAGAAAACCCAGTATTCGTACAGCGTGGCGATGTCGCGCTGGCCTGCGCCGTACACGTCATCGCCGCCGCGCCACACCAGGCGCGCTGCCATGTCGAACCTGAGCCATGCCTGATAAACCTCGCGGTAGCCTTCCTTGCGCTGCAAAACGGGGCTACCCAGCGGCAGCATGTCCGGGTCGGAAACGCTGCGGAACACGTCTGCCGCCAAGGCCGTTTCAAGCTGGTTTTCCAGCGCGGCGATTTCCGCTTGCAGCCGCGTGTCGGCAGCGCTGCCGACTTCATCCAGCTTGAGGCGCATCCGGTTCAGGAAGCCGGAAAAGGTTTGCAGCGCGAACCTGACAAAGCGGTTTTCGGGCGTGTCCTCGGTCTGGGCGTTGCGGTGGAGCGAAATGCGCTCGGGCAGGGAGGGGATGATCTTCGCCAGCGGGTGGCCGGATGGGAGCGGCACCCGCCTGGGCGCACGGGCGAGCTGGCGCAGCGTTCTGGCGTCAGGCTTGAAGCCACGCCGCATGTCGTGGGCGGTTTCTTCCGGCTCCCAGCGCCGGTGGGGGTGGGTAGTAATGCGGTGCAGCGCGTCCCGAAACTGGCGCGAGCCGAGCAGGCCGCGCAAAAAGGCAAAACGCTGGTGCAACGTGTCCGGCGTCCGGCCTGGGTCGGGCGCCACGCGCATGGCAGTGGGGGCGCGCAACTCCATGAGCAGGGCCACGGACTGCTCGGTGATGTCTTCCAGCATGCGCCGGTAGTCATAGCGATAAGTGACTTTGCGCGAGCGCATCTCAAGCGCGGCGCGCCCGGCGATTTCTCCGTCCGCATTGTGCGCCACCAGAGCCAGCCGCCCGGTATTCAGGCCGGTGGCGATGCTGCCGCAGTGCGCCAGCCGGGGGTTGCTGCTTGGCTCGACCGCGCCCTTGCCGAATTCTTCTTCCAGCCGCAGGTTTTCAGCGCCGGGGCCGACAAACGCGTATTCGTAGCGCAGCCCTTCCATGAGCTGCACCGGTTCTTCTCCGGCCTCCCTGGCTTCCGCCTCTTCCAGCCGCACCAGCGCGTTGGCCGGGCTATCGGGCGGGTAAAGCTCCAGGCGAGCGACAGGGTTTCCGCGCTCGTCCAGAAACTCCAGTGCCTCGGCCATTTATGCCTCGGCGAAGCTGGTGAAGCCGTCTTTCAAACGGTCCTGCATACGGCGGATTTTTTTCAGGCTGTCATCGCACTGATGCGTCGTGCAAAACGCTTCCAACGCTTTCAGCACCGGCCCCAACCTGCGTTCAGAGCCGTGCAGCTTGGGCAGCAGCTTTTGCAGCACCTGGGCGTCCAGGGCATCTTTGAACTGCCAACCGCTGCCAGCCAGT
The DNA here is from genome assembly GCA_021851875.1 of Pseudomonadota bacterium. GTDB lineage: Bacteria > Pseudomonadota > Gammaproteobacteria > Burkholderiales > JAJZQI01 > JAJZQI01. The sequence continues at coordinate 5,243 of JAJZQI010000029.1, forward strand.
TTGGCGTGAAAATGGGTGAAGCGAGTAATTTCATACGCGGTGCGGAAACCAAATTCCGCGCCGATTGGGGCGAGCGTGCCGAAAATTTCTGTCAGTCGCGCCTTGAGGTCCGCCGCTGTCGCGCCGTCCAGTTGCGCGTCCACACTGGTTTCCACCACAAAGGCCGGGCCGAAAGCCGCACCCTTGCCAGCCAGTGCGCCCATGTTCACCTTTGACGGCGCGTCGAGAAAGGCGGCGATGTCGTCAGCGGTGGCGCGAAATTCGATCACGTTGGCGCGATCCAGCACCTTGGGCGAAAACATGTAAGTGGTTTCGTCCACGTTCACCGTGCCGACGATAAACAGGTTGTCCGGCAGGCGGAGTTTGGGCGGCACCGGCAAAGGGTCATCTTCGCTGGCTTTCAGTTTATCCGCCGACGAATGCAGCGCAATTTCTTCGCCCGACTCGATAGCGGACAAAATGTCAGCGAAATAACGCTCTACATGGGAAAGGTTCATTTCGTCCAGGATCAGGAAGTAGGGGCGCGCCGGGTCATTCTCCGCACGCAAGACCACGTCCAGCGCACCGTTGGACGGCTTGCGGTAAATGCCAGCCTGTAGCGCGTCCTGGTAGCCAACCACGTTCTCGTTCGTAGTCCAGTCCGCCCCTACAGCGACGAGGCGGTACTGATCTTCGGACTCTGAAATCCAGGCGGCAAAGGCGTGGGCAAGCTTGGTTTTGCCCGAGCCGGAAAGGCCGGTGAGGATGAGGAAACGTTTGGCGAGAAGGGATGCAAGGAATCGAGTAAGAAGTCCTTTCCCAACTCTCCATCCAGCGCCAGCCGCGTCACCGGAAGCCATAACCGGCACATCTGCCCAATTGACGTTCATAACGGCTGGGCTGGGAGTTGCTGACTGTCTGGCAATAGTCTTCAGCAGTTCTTTATCCCAAGCAATCCATTTCTCGCCGGGCACCGCGGCGATACAGCCAGCGTGCTCCATAATTTTCAGAAGCAGCTTTAGGCGCCGCTCTTCTGTTTTTTCCGGCTGCCCCTGCGAATTTTGGCGTGCGGCTGCGAGACTGGCGCTGATGTCATCTCCTGGCCTGTATCCCTGCATTACGCCGAAATAAAAATCGCGGAAATCAAGAGGGGTATTTGCTTCCAATATGGCGCTTGCAAGTATTTGGAATGGCCGTTCGCCACCTTCTGACCAGTTCAGCAGGAAGCGTTTGAAAACTTCGGCGGGTCCAATTTCACCAGCAACCAAGCTCCGGCCAAGCGCTGTGAGAGTGATTTTTTGATCTTCTAGGCGCAGCGTGCCGGTGTTTGTCCAAGGCTTTGGATAGTCACGGAAAAGAGGGCGAAACTGCCGGGCGCCATTCGCGTCATTGTCGTATTTCTTCCAACCCTTTCCGGGGTGCTTCGCTTCCAGCTCTTGATAGATGGGGGAGTTTTCGTCATAAAAAGACTCGCCTTCGTGGCGGCTTACAATCTCAAGCACACCAAGCCAAACATCGAGGTCCCACAACCCCTCGCGCCCATTATCAATTTTTGTCCATCCGTTATAGGGCATCGATGTTCTCTTTAAAGAGGTGTTCCTGTCCCAGCAAAGAAAGAATTGTTTTTAGTGAGCGTTTTTCGCCCCCAAAAAATTGCTTCATTATCTCGCGCCCAATCATTGCGGCCATCACTGGTGGGACAGCGTTTCCCACTTGGCGTATGGGATGCCGTGATGTGCCAGAAAATGCCCACCAGTCTGGAAAGGTTTGAATTCGTGCCGACTCCCTGGGGGAGACCTCCCTAGGTTCGAACGGGTGGACGTGTCCTTTTCCTCCCCCTTTATCTGACCCAACTATAATCGTGTAACTAGGTCTTTTTGGATCAAGCTTGTTGATTCGTGTCTTCGAATCACGCTCGCCATGCTTGAGATTCGTATATCTTTCTATGATTCGCTCGCTATGGTCCCTGCTGGTATGGTTTTGCAACTTCTCGCCCAGAGGCGGCAAGCCTCTAAAAGCATCTGTAACTGTGCGACGGGGTGGGCAGCAAGCTTCCCCCCCGGCGTCCGCGGAGCAGATCGGAGGTATTGCGTTCAGTTTCTTGCCTTCGCGGTTGCCGATGATGAAAACTCGGTCACGAGATTGGGGTACTCCATAATCGGCCGCATTTAATCTGAATACGGACAATTCATAGCGTATGCCTTCGCCGGGGGATTCCAAGCGCTCACACAGTTCCCTGAACGTTTCGCCGTTATGGATGGTAAGTAGCCCAAAGACGTTTTCGAAAATAAATGCTTGGGGCTGGATTTCCGCCAATAACCGTAGGTACTCATGGTAAAGCAAGCCACGGGGGTCGTTTACACCTTTGCGGCGCCCGAAGATGCTAAATGCTTGGCACGGTGGCCCACCAGCTAGCAGCTCCACTTCTCCTTGTTTTACGCCGGCTTCTCGCATGATCTCCGCAGGGGAGAGCTGAAGTATGTCTGCCTGCCGTACCACCGCCGACCTGAGAAACGGCAAGTGTTTTGCCGCGGCAGCTTCTTTTCCCCGCTGCAAAGTGATGCAGCTATGTGCATCAATATCTGTGGCAAAAATCGTTTCGAACCCAGCCGCTTCAAGACCTAAATCCAGGCCGCCGCCACCGCTGAACAATGAAATTAGTTTGGGCTGAATATTTGAAATGGTTACCTTGCTCTTCGCTTTATTTTTCTTTGCCAACGGCTTACTAATGCCAGTGAAAGATATATCAGCGTTCGCGCCTTGCGCCGTTCGCTCTGCGCCAGTCTCGAAGTTGCTCATCTGGTCATCCCGCCCTGTCTTGCGCCTGTTTGGCAGGCGGTAAGTTATCAAAAAAATTCAGTTGCTGACCTTCGCGTACATATTCTTCCGCTCGCTTCACAAACCAATCCTTCAATGTTTGCCCATCCTTGACCAAGGCAGAATGAAGCTCTCGTTTCAGCTCCGGTTCAACTTCGACCACAATGCGACCGCTGGGTCCTACGCTCATAATATCGCTCCAAAAATTTTCCTTGTTATATTACATAGGGCACATGTTGGCAAGCTCCAAGCGTGATGCTCAAGTGACACAAGTGACGCTATCCCCTACATATCTTCCCTTACATGGGGGGGGCACCAGATGAGCCACTATTAAATAAGCCGCTACGCGATAAGTTGGAGAAATGTAGAAAACCGCGTCACTTGTGTCACCCCGCCTATTTCTAATCCGTGGCGTAGGAATGGCCCAAGTCAGTAAATATCTGTTCAAGGTCTTTTTCCCGGCTCCCAAGCGGCCAATGTGCTTTTGTGAATTTGCGGCGCACGGACGCGAGATAGTAAACAACCAGAATAGCGGCCTGCCGATAGAGAATATTCCCCGGACGACGATCTTTTATCAATTGAACAAGCGCCGGGGTAGCCTGGAAAAACTGCTGAATTTCTGAAGCGGTTTCCGGTGCGATTTTTTCCCGGTAGGCGTCAATCAGTTCCAGTTCGGATTTTGTGGCAATAGCTCTCTCGACGATCAAAACTTCATATAGGCGCTTTATCTCCCTGAGAATGGCGTCTTCTGGGCTTGTTGCAATATCGATTTGTTTTTTTGCGGTACAGAAAAGCTCGTCGGTCGTTTCAATCAACGCCATGCTGCGCGCCATGTAGCGCTTGACCTGTGGCGTAGCTGCTGCCTTGGGCTTGTAGGTGGTATCGTGGGTAAGCTCGCTATAGGCATGTTGCATGAGGCTGCGAATCTGGATTTCGCATGGCGTCCCCGCCGGTACAGTTATTCCGCCCACTGGCAAGTCCTGCTTGGCGCGAACAACAAAATGAACGGACTGGTAATCAAAAGATTCGGGATTTTGTTCCTGCTCTTTTTCGTAGTCTTTGTCCTTTGATGCCGCCCAATGCTCGATTGATTCCACGGCGCCAGTGATTTTATCAATGTCCTGGGTAAGCAGAACGACAAAGCGGACGCCGACCTTATCGCTCAAGTCTTCATAAGGGTTTTGGTAGGGCTTGCGAACGAAAACTTTTTCTATTGCCGACTCCACTGTTTTTACACGCGGACTAACCGGAAGTTTTAGAAAAGTCTCAACAGATTCAGCTTCTGGCAGTAATTCACCAAGTTTGTCACAGATTGCCTTGGCCACAAAACGTCCCCACGCCTCCAGCATTGGGGCATCTTTCTCAAAACGCTCAATGAAGTCTGCTTCGGTCATTCCTCTGACCTTAACTTGCCTTTGATTCTGACCAGGGTTGAATCCGCGCTGCTTTCTTCGATCTGTATTAAGTCTTTGAACTGGTCGGCAGGAGCGGTTAGGGTGACATCGCTGGTGAACTTAACCTTGCGGCGTTTCAACAACGAGCCCAGCAAGGAGGCGTCCTTGTTGATCGCCTGAGCAGGAAAACCCTTGGATTGCATGAATTGCAGATAATCGTCTCGGGTGTCTTCGTCAAAGGCCAAGTAGGAATCTGCATACTCGGAGGACGAGAGCGTCAAAGTCTGATCAGACTTGACCATGACGCGCAAAGCATCGTTAAGGTCTAGCTTCTTCTCGGTGTCAAGATCGCGGCCAGTGATGAATTCCCGCGTAAACAGGAAGAAATCGCGGGTCAGCTTCTTGCTGGTCTCCATCACCTCGAAGCCGAGAAAGGTACGGTAAAAGTATTGGGCTGCTGAGCGGGTTTCCTGTGCGCTCATTTGTTGGTCATACAAAATTGCCGCAAAATCGCCCGGCAGTCGTCCTTCCTCGCCAGCTTCATTGTAGGAGCGTTCCAGTAGCAGCCCGATCTTGTAAAAGCGCTGCGCGGGGGTCAGCATCAAATTGCTGAGATATTGAACCGTTAGCCCTTGTGCAGACTCTTCAAGATCAAAGCCGTCTTGCATTTCCGCCTTAATCACTGCCAGAAAACGAGCCGCGTTCGCGCCAGTTATGCCTGTCATGACTACCAGAGCACCTCCTGGTAAATCACGGGTTGCCTGGGCAACGTTGAGCATATCGGCAATGAGTTTTGACCTGTCAACAAATGAAACGTCATCAGATTCCAACAGGCCCGTGGCTGTAGCAAAGAAACTCCCCGCGCCATGTTGGGCTATCGCCATTTCAACCCCGCGAGAATCGTTCCCCATGGCCTTAACGATGCGATTCTGGAGGGTTCGCAGCCCATCCGCCCCCATGTTCACAAGTCCCTGCCCATAAACAGGAGCAACTGGAGCACGATTTTGGCGCGGCTGAACCTTGTGCAGCACAAGCCGTTGAATGGTGAATTGAAAAAAATCCATGCTCACAAATTCCCCTGTCATCACTATTTTTTATGTCACGAAGTGGAAATTGTGCGCCAATTTCTGGTTGGCAGGCTAGAAGAATATGGATAAATCTGGACATTTCACCCCCTCACCGCGCCATACCCACCAACGGCCAGCCTCGGCCTCACCCCCGCAATCATCCGCGTCCCGCCCGTCCCCCGGTCTGGCTCATAGCCCAGCCGTTTCAGCCGCCCGGTGAAGTTGTTGCGGTTGAGTTGCCGCCGCACGCCGGCATCCATCGCCCAGCCCTGATAGCGGGTGTATAGCTCGGCGGAGGTGGCGCGGCAGTCGGCGCCAGTGTCGCAGGCATCTTCCACGAATTGGGCTACCTGGTCGGCTTCCTGCCGCCATTGCCGGGTGATTTCCTCGGCGCTGGCGCAGGCGCTGAACTGGCGGTTCTGTGTCAGCTGTTTCAGCCCTTCCAGGGCGAGGTTGAGGATGCCGGGCAGCTCCAGCAACAGCTTGTCCGCCAGGCGCACGTCCCGGCGCTCGCCGTTAAATTTGTTGTTGAAGGCCAGCACCACGGCGCGGCGGAACAGGGCGTCGGAAAAATCGCGGGTGTGCGGCAGGTGGTTGGTGCCGAACCAGTGCTTGGCGTAGGGGGTGAAGTCGAACGGGTCGCGGTGCTTGTGTTCCGCCGTGGTGGTTTCACCGGACACCAGCGATTTCAATTGAGCATCGGCGATTTCCGCACCCTCGGCAATTTCGGTGATGATGTTGGCCAGCTTGCCGTGCAGGTGGGCGCGCTGGAATCGGTTTTCAAACTGGCTGGGCTGCACGGCGGTCACGTGTTCCCTGCCTACCAGTGCTGCCAGCACGCGCAGCAGCACGGACTTGCCGTTGGCGCCAGAGCCAATCAGCATGAAGAACTTTTCCAGGAAGCAATCCGGGATCAGGGTATAGCCCATCGCCTCCAGCACGATTTGCCCTTTGTCCGCGCTGTCCGGGTCGCCATGGAAAATTTCCTCTAGGAACAAGCCGAAGCGTGGCGCGGTCGCGGCGGGATCATAGGCAACCGGCAGCATGGCGGTGTGGTAGTGCTCGCGGCAGTGGGGCAGCAGGCGCCACTGGCCGTTTCCGTCTAGCTCCAGTTCGCCGTTGGCGCAGTTGATGGTGCGCGCCGCCGTGTCGAATTTGTGGCTGGCGCGGTTCGCTTCGGTTTTTGTCAGGTCAAGAATCGATCCCACCACGGTTGCGGTCAGCTCGGCATTGGCGCTGACGGCGTGGATTTTCTGCTTGGTTTCCCGGTCGTCTTGTTTGCGCCACACGCCGGAACCGTCCCAGCGCCACAGGAAGCTTTGGGCGTGGATCAGGTTGCCATCGCCGAAAGCGGCGATTACTTGCCGCGCAGCCGAAAGGTGGTCGCGGTCTCGGGTGGCGCTGACGTGCTGGTGGGTTTTTGCATCCGCCTTGAGGCTGGCCACGGACACACTGGCTTTTTTGGCAATAGCCTTGCGCAATGCGTCCCGCTCGGCCTCGCGCAAATCGCCCTGGCTAATCAGCCCGGCAATGCGCCCGGTCAGCTCGTCAAAATCATCGGTGGCCTCGATCATCGCTGCCAGCTCCTTGCGGGAGTATGTCGGCTGGCTTGCGGCTTCATCCGGCGCATAGCGGCTCACCGATTGGGCAATGTCGCGCACGTCGCTTTCCGGCAGCGGCGGGGCGCAACGCGCGGCGTTCTCCTGCAATAGCGCGGCATGGATAGCCTCGAAGCTCATGCCCTTGCGCCTCATGCTGCCAGCCAAGCTTGCCAGCGTGCCGTTGCGCGCCCCCGCTGGAATTGGCCCGTCGGTGGAAACAGGTTTGGCAGCGGCGGGTGTGGCGGCTGGCGGAAGATCGAGCTGTAACGCGCTGACGATTTTCTCGACAGCATAAGGCGCGACAGGGTTTTGATTGATGACGCGGGTCTGGAACGGTTCGCCTTTCTGGTGCCAGAAGCCCGGCAGGCGCATGACGCGGGGCAAATCCTTGACCACCCGGTCGCCGTTGAATTTGGCGGCGATGGCGGCTTGCAGCGGGGTGAAACGGTCAAGCTGGCAGCCGTCCGCCAGCCAGTAAGCGTGATAGCGCGCTGGGCTGGATTCAATGACGATATGAGGATCAAGGCCACAGGCCAGCACCGGCTCCAGCGGTGCGCCGTCCAGATCGACGAATAGCGCCCGAATGTCGGTGACGTTTGCCGCCTTGCGCCCCAGCCCATCGCCACGGTTGACCATGACGAATATACCGGCACCCTGTGCGTTGAGATTGGCAAGGGTCGCGCCGTGTTCTTCAAGATTGCCGTGCAGAATGCGCGCAAGCCGTGGATTCTTGGTTGCGCCATCGTCGAAGGTTTGAAAGGTGACAGCTTCATCCCCGGCCAGCAAAGCCAGAAAGGCTTGCGCCTGTTGAAGGTTCGGTTCCAGTGACATGGCCGCCACCCCTATGATGCAGCCAGGGCTTTTCTCAGTTGGCCGACGTTCCAGGCGGAAATTCGCTCGGAAAGTTTGCGGGGGGCGGGCAGGGTGCCGCGTTTGACCATGCGCCAGACAGTTGCCGCCGAACAGCCGAAAAGCGCCTGGACTACGGGTTGCCGGACATTTGCGGAATCAGGGAGGGAATCGAAATTTTTGAGCGCGTCGGGGATTGCGCTTGGGTCGGTGCGTTGTGCCATGGTATGCGCCTTTCTGGGTTGAAAGACGCTAGCATGGGCAATACGGAATACAGAAAAAACGGAAAGGGGTTTCCTGTTAAGGGCGCAGCCCTTCGGAAACCTGCGCCAATGCTGGCGCTATGGGTGTCGCTATTCTTCCGGCCTGCGCCCGGTCGGTGCCCACTCAGGGCGGATGATTGTTGCGGCTTTGTCTGCCAAAGTTTGCGAAAACCCTTGTTGCACCAGCCATGCCGTCACGGTCGCATTTTCCGGGTGCGTGCCCCGGTCGTTCCGGTCTGCATTACCCCAAAATTTTGCCGCAGCCTGATTCATTCGTGCCAGCTTGTCGGATAGATGGGCGCGCGCGGTCGGTGCAGGTGAACCGTTTGTCGACGCTTCAAATTCCCGTAGCGCGTCGGTGCGAACAACCAGAACGCCATCGCTAGGTAAACTGCTCGCGGGGTAATAGTTGTTCAGTTCTGGCTGGGACTTCTTTTTTTCAAGAAATTTCTTCCGATCTTCCTTATGCAGATTCAATAGTGATTCTGCTTCCGTAGCATCGATATTGTTCTCGGCAATATGCTGTTTCAGCTTCTCAAGCTGGGCGCTTGAGCCAGCTTGATATTCGTTATCGTCAAAGTCCTCTTGAAGTTGGCAAATTTGCCCATCGCGCTCTTCCACGAAAGCGCCATCCAAGCCTTGAAGGGTCACAGCAGGGCCACCTGTAAGCTGCTGGTATTGGTGCTCAATGTCTAGTTGCTCGTTGCCGATCATCGGCAAGTCCCATACTCCACGCATAGTCGTAATTTCATCGCTTAGCGTCAGGTATCGGTCGTCATCTATTCGCAAGCTCATCAACATCGTTGTCGATTTTTCCGCGTCTTCAGGAGGCAAATCAGGGCGAAGCGTAGCCATCGCACCCGGCGGCCAAGTGTGCCATTTCAAGTCTGTTGGAAGGTTGCCCGAAGCAATCGCAGCCATCAACTCAGCCTCGTTGTATCGAACAACCTTGCCGCATCGGGCGCGGGCATGATTCACAAAATTAACCGACAGCCGCAAGTGACCATCAAGCGCAAACCGCAGAACGTCAGCCTCGGTTACTTCTTCGCCGAACACGATTGAAAGATGCCGGGCGGCATCCGCTACCGTCAGCCATTCTTTCAGGTTGAACAATTTGCCCATGATTGCACCCCTTTTGCACACTCCCCTGATACAGGAGCCACGCCAGCCGGGCAAGGGTGTCCCGGTTTTTGCCCTCGGGGATCAGCCTCGGGCTAGGCGCAGCAAAATCGTTATGCCGTCTGTGCGGCGACGGTCTTGCAACTATCGCGAATGTGAGCGGCATTAGAGATTTGAACTCGCATTATTGCCTGGCACGTCAGGTGGCACGCTTACGCTGGATCGGCACAATGTCTGCCGCCGACTGCACCTTGCCGCTGAACTTGCCCCAATCGCGCATCATCAGGCGGCGCTTCTCGAACAGATCGCCGCGCCGGTAGGCTGCTTCCACCTTGTCGCCAATGGTATGCGCCAGCGCCATTTCGGCCACATCGCGGGGGTAGTTGGTGCGCTCGCTGCACCAGTCGCGGAACGTAGAGCGGAATCCATGCGCGGTAATATCGCCGCGCTCCATGCGCCGCAGCACTGCCGTCAGGGTCATGTCCGACAACTTCTCACCCTTCTTGTTTGGGAAGATCAGATCACCGGAGCGCGGGAGGGATTCAAGCAAGGTCATGGCCTCATCATTGAGCGCCGCGCGATGCTCACGCTTCGCCTTCATCCGGTCGGCAGGGATAGTCCACGTCGCGTCAGCCAGATCAACCTCGCCCCACATTGCGCCGCGAACCTCGCCGGAGCGAGCCGCCGTCAGGATGGCAAATTCAAGCGCCCGCGCCCCCATGCCTTCCTGCTGGCGTAGTTTCACCATGAAGTCACCAAGCTCATCAAATGGCAGTGCCGGATGATGCTCGATCTTCTGCACCTTCCCCGGTGTCGGCAACAACATATCCAGATGGCCGCGCCAGCGTGCCGGGTTCTCGCCACTGCGGTAGCCGCGCACCCGTGCCCAATCCAGTATGTTTTCAAGCCGCCCGCGCAAACGGGTAGCAGTCTCGGTCTTGGTTAGCCATATCGGTTCCAGCACCCGCATGATATGGGACTGCTCAATTTCACGCACATAGATATTGCCGATTACCGGATAGGCGTAGGTCGTCAGTGTGTTGCGCCATTGGGAAGCGTGCTTGTTGTTCGTCCATTCAACTTCCATAACGGCAATGTAGGCCGTCGCCGCCTCGCTGAACGTCATGGATGCAGCCCGTGCAGCCGATAAGGCGCTGCGCTTGGCCTTGGCATCCTCGATAGGGTCTATGCCTTCCTTGATCTTGGCGCGGGCGGCGCGGGCAGCTTCCTTCGCGCCGGCCAAGGTCACGTCAGGGAATCCACCTAATCCCATTTCCCGGCGCTTGCCGCCGACCATCACCCGCAGTATCCAAGAGCGTGCGCCCAAGGGCGTCACCTGCAACGCCAGCCCCGCCACACCGCCGACGAAGTGAAGGCCGGGGGTGGCCAGCCTACCGACTTCCAGCGGCGATAGTTCCTTTGCTTTACGTGCCATTATCAACCCCCCTTCGTACCCACCAATTAAAACGATATTACATGGTACGTTGTGACATGACAAGGAATAAATTGCTTGGCTGAGATGCCATGCTGGCAAGGGGATGTAGCGGTTGCGTGTTACCGGGTGACATGTCGTGATAGTTCGATGCAAACGGACACCCTCTCCGCCACTTTTTCATTTCTTTAGTAATATTCTCAAATTTCCTGGTTTGTTGGCTTGTAGCGATTAAATATTGATTTGCTATGTGAATTAGACTTCATCAATATTCTTATATCTATATAAATAATTGTGAATTAAGCCAGCGCAATAAAATCGGTAGAATCAGTCTGAACTGCAGAAGTAAACCGGTGCTTTTATATATCCCGGATGTTTCATAAATTGACGCGCGCCCTCACTGGTCTTTTGTTTCGTATGAAAATTTTGTTCACCCGCAAGGAGTGTCCCCGCCGGGTTCCCGCCGCTACGCGTCGACCACGGCGAGACAGTCGGGCGTATGAATAACTACGCCGCTCCTTCACAAA
>JAJZQI010000030.1 GCA_021851875.1 Pseudomonadota bacterium
CGGCTCGCGCGGAGAGGTGGATGAGCGGTTTAAGTCGCACGCCTGGAAAGCGTGTTTAGGTTAATTCCTAACGCGGGTTCGAATCCCGCCCTCTCCGCCAGAAACACCTTAAAACCCGCACTGCTAAAGGCTTTGCGGGTTTTTAGTTTCTCAATCGGCATATGCTAGTTAAATACATAAACTGCTAATATATGGCAATTTTGCCACTTAAGTGTGACGGAATTGTGCCCGTTTGTTCCGGCGCGTTCCGCTGCGCCTGTGCCCGTATTGTGACGGGGTGGCATCTGAATAGAAGGAAAATCGGCGCTTTCGTCGGTTTATTTTTTCTGCGGCGTGCCGCAAAATCACTATAACTAAATCGATTCGCGCCGGTTCTCGGCGTGAGGCTGGTTGCAAACCCAGCAGTCTTTGATGCCAGGCCGCCCCCTTGGGGCAGTGCCGCGCTCAAACCGCGCTTTTAACGCCAGCGCGCGGCTGGCTCCATCCTTGGAGCTGGCTATGTCAAACGAATTTGAAAAATATTATGAAGAAGCGCTGGCAAATTTGCGCTTGGCGTTCCCTGGCCAGGCGCTTGTTGACCTTGCGGCTGGCGGCCGGGCTGTCGGCGTCGCGCGGACCACTTGGCACCATCAGGCGTCCGCCGGTCGGCCACCGTTCCCTACCACAAGAGTGGGTAATAGGAGATATGCATCCGTCAACGATCTCGCTCGCTTCGTCGCCGCGCGGCTTGCCCGTGTTGATATCTGCAACACATCAAGTGATCTAGAGCACCTGACAAGCCAGCTGCCGCTCACCGGCCGCCGACTCGGCCGGCCTTCGCGGGAAGAAGAGGCTCGGGCGCGGGGGCTAGGAATAACAGTCGGGGAGTTGCGACGGCGTGACGCCACTGTCAGCAGGGTGGAAGGGGGTGCGGCATGAGCGCCGCCTTTATGCTACCTAGCATCATGGAGCTTGCTGACTTTTTACTCAAAAAATTCCAGCCGGCTTTGCGGACGGAGTCGACAAGGGCCGGATGGCAACCGCAGGACCTTAGGGGGGTCTGCTATGTTGCAGCCGCCGACGCCCTCAACGGCTTTGATCCGGCGCGGGGGGACCTAATCGCCAGGGGTCACGCAAAAATTGAGGAGCAAGCGAGACATGCTGGGTTTGCTCCTCGCGGAGCGGCCCGCGTAGATACAGCGGTCATACTTGATGCAGCCGAAAATTTTGATGATCCGGCAGCCGTCCTGGCCGCCGGTCAGCTCGCGGCTTTGCTAATTGAGCGCGGCCTGGTCGCCGCCGCGCTGGGTGATGACGTTGGCTCCGAGCGGACGCGGCGCCGGCGCGTGGTTGAGCGCCGGTCAGCAGCCGAAAACCTCGCGCGACACTTTGGCGAGGGCAAAACGTGAGGCCCTTAGCCGGGTCTGAGCGTGATGACGGCTGCAGAGTTCAAGCGAAGCTGGTGAGGTGGCGCGCGGAAATGAAGGCGCGGGGACAGCCCACTACCGCGCCGACCCCTGCGTCTGCCCCAGCTCTTATGCCCACATGGCCCGAGTCGTGCCGGGTGGTGCCGAACTGTTTTTTGCGCTCAGCACTCTTCGCCGCCATCGGCCGAGGCGGCGGTGGGTATCTGAAAGAAAAAGAGATTTTCGCGCAAAGTGGCATACGCATATTTTATACCGGCTGGCAGCTTGATCAGGCGGCGCTGACGGTCTATGACACGGTGCTACACGTGATGCGCTCTCAGAAAATTGGCGTCGATGTGCGCGTGACCGGTTATCAACTGCTGAAAGCGTTGGGCCGGCAGGACACCGGCGGGAATCGCAAGGTGTTGCACGGCGTATTGATGGCACTCAAAGCTACTGCTGTCGACGTGCATACGGGGCGCTATAGCTACGCGGGGAGTCTGCTCGATGAGGTGTACAAAGATGAAGACACCCGTGAATATGTAATACGACTAAACCCTAAGCTTTTGCCGCTCTTTGCCGCCGATCAGTACACGCGCATTGATGAAGCGGTGCTCCGGCGGCTCGACGGCCAGCCGTTGGCGCTTTGGTTGTTTCGGTACTACTCAAGCCATCGCAAGCCCTACCCGATCAAAGTCGAGACCTTGCTGGGACTGTCGGGCAGCAGGTATGCCCGACTCGTGGATTTTCGCATCGACTTGAAGCGGTCGCTTGATCTAGTGCACGCCGCGTGCCGGGCTGAAGCCCGGCGCTTTGACTGGTCGATAAACGACGGGCTTGTGAACGTGCAGCGCGGCGATGGTGCTGAGTGATGGATACCGTCGCAGCGGTCACAGGATACCGTCGCAGCGGTCACGGGATACCGTCGCAGCGGTCACGGGATACCGTCGCAACAGTCACATGGATACCGTCGCAGCGGTCACATGGATACCGTCGCAGCGGTCACATGGACACCTTCAAAAACAGCCACCAAACCCGCGCCGATACTAGATCTAGCTACCTGTGGATAAGTCCGCTAATCTCTCTTTAATCTATTTTTAATGCTTTTCTAATCCTCGGCAGCCCGGCTTCGCCGGCCGGGCTTTTCGGCTTCGCCCGAGCCTGTCGACCTTCGGTCTAGTCTCGGCCCTGGCGGGCTTCAATCCCTGCCGCAAACCAACATCCAGCCGCCGCTTCGCGGCGGCAAGCCAAGCCAGATAAAGCCTGGCTTGGCGTGGCGGGGAAACCGTTGTGGTTTGCCAGCCTTTCCCTGTCCTACTCTTCGGAGCCGCCAGGCTTCCGAGTCCCTGCGCAGGGGGATCGCTAGACGGCCAGGATAAAGCCCTGGCCTGCATCAACTCGCGCCAGGCGGCGGCGCTTTACGGCATATCCTCGCCGATGATGCCGGCTCCGGTATTCCGCAGCGCCGAAACCCCGCCTGTCACTCCCCGATGCTCCGCGCTCTTTTCCCCTGCGCCCCTTCGGGCCGGGCCTCTCCAGCCTCCAGGGCGAGCGGCTCCGAAGAGCAGGACAAACCAGGAAAGGAGAAGGACCATGCAAACACAAAACCACCCCGCCACGACACAAAACCAAGTCGGGGGCGCTGCCCCCACTCCCCCGGAGCTTCCTAAGAGCAAGGGAATAACGGCGAGTACCTTCGGGGGCATGACCTACTACACAGCGACCCGGCGAGGCGTGGAATACACCGCGTTTCTTTGTAAAGCAGCAAATGAATGGTTCGTTTCAACTCATCGCCTGGCGCTGGGCCGGCAGCACATCGGCGGCGGACGTTACTACAAGACCATCGGTGATCTGGCCCAGGCGGTCAAGGCCTTCGCCGGCATCGATCTACTCGTGCAGGAGGATTGACCATGTACGGGCACCCCGACCTCTTTGCCCAACACGCCGCAGCATTCAAACCTACCCAGGAGAGCACCATGCAGACCCAAACCAACGACACCGCCGCCGACCTGATCGAGATCTTCGGCGAGGTCATCAGCAGCTACACCCGCACCCAGGCCATTGACGACGGGATGCTGGTTGACGTGAGCCATACCGCCCAGGAGGCCGGGTTTTCCTTTCCCGTGGCCTTGACCCGCGCCGCCTGGTCAGATTGCGTCGAGTGGTCGGAGGGCGACAGCAAGCGCCAGACCTACCAGGACGAGAGCGGCAGGCTTTGGGATGTGCTTTGGATGGCATCGAGGGCGGCGCGACACGGCGGGCAGGAGATCCGCTTCCAGCTCTACCGCGTGCCGCGTGGCGGTAGGGGAGTGCGTCCGCGCCTGGTGACGCTCAAGGCGATCTGCGGCGCCGGCGATGAAGGCGAGCCGGTTATCACGATCATGCTGCCGACTGAGGACTGAGGGACCAGCCGGCGATTGCGATGGTTGTCGGCAAAAGCCTATTTGCATAAACCATAACATAACGGCCAATTCAAAACATAACGTAACGTAACCGTAAGGAGTGGGCATCATGGCAAGAGAAGCCACAATCACATTTGAGCAGGTATCCACCGCGGCCGACAGCATCAAGACCACCGGCGGCAAGCCCACGGCTCGTGCCGTGCGGGACGTGCTGGGCACAGGAAGCATGGCAACCGTCCTCAAACTACTGCAGCAATGGCAGGCCGGCCAGGTACGCCAGAGTCAGGCCATCGACGACACGCTAGACCCGGGGATCGCGCGGGCGATCAGCAATCAGATCGCCACCAAGGTGCAAGAGGCTACGGCCGACACGACCGCGAGGCTGGCTGATCTGCAAGCCGAAGCAGAGACGATCATTACAGAGAACGAGCGCCAGGCCGCACTGATCGAGTTGCAGGCGGCAGAGCTTTCCGCCCTTCAAGAACAGTACGCCGCACTTACTGGCCGTGCCCAGCAGCTCGATGCCGATGCTGCTCGCACCGTTGCCGATCTGGCCGCAGAGCGCCAGGCGTCCGAAGTCGCCCGGGTAGAGCTGGCGAAGGCCGAGCTTCGCCTTGAGGCCGTACCGCGCATCGAGGCCGAGATCGAGAAGGTTAGAGCCGAACTGCTGGAAGCTCGCACCCAAACCGCCGAACTTCATGAGGCCGCTGCCGTGGCGACGGCGAAGCTGGAAGCCGCTGAAAAAGCGCGGGCCAGGGTCGAACAGCAACTAGAAGGCGCTGCCGCCCAGGCAGTCGCCGCCGGCAAGGCGCTGGAGAATGAACGTGTGGCAGTGCAAGCCTGCCAAGCCCGCCTGGAGGCTGCTGCCCGTGAGGTTGTCGCCGCCAACGATGCGGCCGAGAAGGCCCGCAGCGCCGCGAAGAAGGCTGGAGAGGAAGCGGCTGAGCTCCGGGGGCAGTTGGCCGGCAAGGGCCAACCCACCGCCGAAAAGAAGCCGGCAAGGGGCGCCGGGAAGTGATCGCGCAGAGCGAACCAATTTTCACTCTGATGCTGTTTGATGAAAATTGACCGCAGGCCAGTATCTATTACATACAAGTCAGGGAGAAACAAATGAAAATCGAAGGCGGATTCTTTGAAAATTTGAAGTCGGCGGGCGGGCTGGCTTTTGGCGCAAGTTTTTTCTGGCGGCTTGGGGAAATTCTTGCCGACATTTTCGGTCGCCTGATCAAGTGGGGAATCTATGCGCTCGTCGCAGCGTGGTTTGGCTGGTACGCCGGATGGAGCAGCAAACCAAAAACATCGGTCGCGCACAAGGCACTTGCGGCACAGCAAGCTGAAGGGCGCAAGGTTCTGAAAGCGATGTCACGATCAAACCCAGCAATTAAAAGGCTGCTGCTGGAGATGCAGGAAAAATCGAAGCGGGAGACGAATCATGAATGACAACGCGTACCTAAATCGAACCTACTTCATGGCACTGAGGGCCACAGCGACGACCTCGCTCCCAGATGCATGTGCTCGATACGGCGTCGATGTTGAGTTTGCCACGGCAGTGGCATCAATGTCCCTGTCTGAAATTGAAAGAATGGCCGATGTAAATATTCAACTTTTCCGCCCTGCATTACCAATGTGGCGAATTCTCGATTTGGCGCGCATTGAGAGTTCAAAGACGCGGCAGATCCTCGTTCGCTTGACACCAGGCGACCCGAACAGGCCGAGGCCGAAAAAAAATAAATCTGAAAATAACAAGAAAAAGGTGGCCGGCACTGCGCATCTATGAATATTACCGCCTGAAAGGAACTGAAATGGAAAACGCAACGGAAGAACATGAGTCGGTCAAGTCGATTGCTAACTCAATAAAAAAGATTGTTCTTGCGATTGCTGCGATTGTCTTGATCGACGTCGCCCTCGGCATTTTCAACCGTGCGCATGCCGGCAGTGTCGCCGGGTTCGGCGGGGCAACGGAAATAACTCAACTCGCAAATAACGCTGAGCTAGTTTCTCAAAACGTCCAGTCACAAATTCAGTCAGCACAGCTCGTTGAGCAAACTTACCTTCAGCAACTGCAACAACTTAAAAGCAGCATCGGTGTGTACACGCTGCCATATCAAACAACGCAGGCGACGTATCAAAAGGTCGAGCAATACCAGTCTCAGCTCCTGAATCTGCAAAGTTCAGTCGGCGATTTGAGTGGCGCGCTTGAATCAAGATACAGGGAGATGGCAGCGTCAAATCTCGATTGGCAGGATTGGCTTGCGCGCGAAAAATCCCTCATACAAAGCGGGGATGGACGCGCTCGAGCGGAAATACAAAGCAATCAAGCTGTTCTGGAGAGCACGCAGTCGGCAATCGACGCATATCAAAAAACGGCCGCTGGCATGAATGACTCCGCAGGAGTGCACCAGGCAACTCAAATCCTTGGCGCGCAGTTAACTCTCATGGGCGGAGATATTAATAAGTTGATTGCACTCACCGCACAAACAAACACAGCCAAGGCACTTGACCAACAAGACAAAGCTGCGGAGCGACAACGTGCATTATCAGATGAGGCGGAAGTTGAAGCCAAACAAGATGCGATAGAAAGCGAGCGGCAAAAGGAATTGAAGCAATTTCTAGACGCCGCCAAAAATCAATAAGCAATCAAAATTCGAGGCTAGGAAATGGTCGATTTTTCATTAATCAATACTGTTTATTCAACAGTCACGGATACCGTGGAGGCAATGATTCCTCGACTACAAGACTATGGGATTTGGTTGACAACGGGCCTTGGTGTCATTGCCTTCGTATTTTCAATTGGCCAAGAACTGCTATTGGGAGGTGACGTTAGACATTTTCTTGTCAAGCTGGTTATGCCAGGGATCAAGCTGTCTATGATCGCTTGGGTGATTCGGGATTTGCCAAGCCTGTCACATGAGTTTCTCAATGGATTCGACATCATCGCCGCGAAGTTAACCGGTGCACCTGGTGGATCGTCCGCAATGGACGCAGCCATAGGCTCGGTTTATCAAGCTGCTGATTCAATCTGGAATTCGATGCGTGTGCCTAGCTTGTGGGAAGACATCAAACATTTTGGCGTGCCAGGTGCGGCTTTTGAACTTCGTCTTTTTGTAATTCTTGGAATTATTTTAGTCGGAGCAATTCAAGCAAGCATCTTCCTTATTAGCCAGGTTTTGTCAGGAATTGCATTGGCGCTAGGACCAATTTTCCTTCCCTTCCGAGCAATCGAGATGTTTAGTTTTTTGGCAGACGGCTGGTTGCGATTTCTAATCAAGGCCTCGGTAGCAAAACTTGTTGGTGTTGTCATGCTCGCAATCTGCGCAGCAATGGCCTCCACACTTTCCGCAGTAGCAACTGCGGCAGCACAGCAAGATGCGCGAAATGTCGATCTTGGACTAACACTAATTATGTTTTTTGTGGTTATCGCAGAACTATTTTTAAGCCTCCAGACATTTTCCATCGCCGAAAGTTTGGTTTCCGGATCGTTGTCGGTGTCTGCACCAAGTCCCCGTGGTGCCATGGGAGCCGCCAGGAAAGTCGGCGTGGCGCTCAGCAACGCGGCAAAGCCAGCAGGCAAGTAATTCCCAATTTTGTAGATTAGCAATTCTTGACGGAGGGTAGATTCATGCAATTTCAATTAATCAGCGTGGCAATGTCTTCACCACTTACCGCAGTTATCCAGCTTTTCCTGGTCGGCGTTCTGCTCCTTCTGTACATTCTGACGCTCTCGATCGCTGAAGGTATAGTCTCCGGATCAATGCCGGTGTCCATAGCATTCAAAAAAATCTGGGCGGCGATCAGCAACGCGGCGAAACGGTGGGCAAGTAATTTCGGCTTTTATTGATGAGCAAATATTGAAGGAGGGCAATTTTATGCAACTTCTTAAGCAAAGCAATACGCATTGGCAACGGACTCCACTCGATCGATTTTTGTCGATTGCCATCCTCGAAATAGGTAAGTATTTTTCGAGGGCGTCGAAACAAACCGGGTGGAAATTTAGGCCAGAACCTGAGGACGAGGTCCGGGAAGTTCATACAACTGGTGGCCAAAAAAAGGTCACCGGGACGGTGACCGGTGTTGCTAGAGTCATCGACGTTTTTACGCAGCCAGGTACTTCTGCCCTCGAGGTGACTTTTGCCACCGGTAAATTTGCTGCTCTGTGTGCAGATGGAATGATTGGATTTGAATGGCTTCCTGTCGACAGAAATATTTGCGCACCTCTTTGCCATGCGCCATCGGAAAAAGTGGCGGACGAATTTAGCAGAAGCAGTTTTACGATCGCGCTGCTTCCACAATTTACTGCCGGGCGCTGGATTACTCCAGGCGTCCGTAAAGGAAAACTCCTGCGCTTTGAATTTCTCACGACCGACCTCGAGGGGCGCGAGGGAGTAGCGGTCAGGATTGATTCTGCCAAGCTCAAATAAATGATCAGCATGCAACTTGGGGCCATTGAGGTACAAAAGAGTGACACCTTTGGTACAACTCCAAGAGCATTCGGTCATGGCGAGTGCAACTTGGGGCAAAAGAGGTACAAAGGAGTGACACCTTCGGTACAACTTCAAAATGCTCATAAGGGGGAATGCAAGTCAGTACCATTGAGGTACAAAAGAGTGTCACCTCTGGTACAACTTCCCGATCTTTCCTTGGCAAGGATCGGCCGGCGCAGCCGGCCGCGCATTTTTTTGTGGCCTTGGCAAATCACCACCCGCCCGCCTTCGGCTGGCCCCAAGCCTTGAATCGTATGCCAAATGCGGCATACGAGCACACCCCACGCACCGTAGGGTGCTACAGCGCGGCGTTACCGCGCTAAAACCAGCCGTCCGAACAACCGCTTGCATGCACTACATGGGCACAGTTACGACGCGCTGACTGTAGTACGTTTTTGTAGCGCGAATTTGGCCGCGGTCCCACATCTATATGAACAGGGCGGTGCCCATTATTCGGAGATCATCATGAAAACTGCAGCTCAGATCGAGGCCCAAATTAAAGGCCTCAAAGATCAACTCGAGACGGCACGACGGCGAGAACGCGAAGTTCGGATTGCCCGCCTGCTGTCCGCACTGGACAAGAGCGGTCTCAGTGACGACGAGGCCCTGACGATTTTTGAAAACGCCGTGCGGTATAAAAGTGGGGAGTCGGTATGAGCGACCTCATCACAATTCCTATTACCTTCCGCAAGGAAGACCTTGTCTATGTCCGCGAAGTGGCTGCAATAGATGGAGTAAGCATTGATTGCCTGGTCTCCAGATTTGTTGACGAGGGGATGAAGCGTCTTGCCATGATCGACAATTTCAATGAAGTGGTTGAGGAAATTGTTGTCGGTTTGGCAAAGCAGGCCGCCAGGGCAGACCGAGAATTGGACCTCAACGCGCTCGTCAACAAACGGAGAATGCCGCGGTGAAAAACCATCCGATTTCCATTCGAATTTCGGATGACGAACGGGCCTGGATCGAAGGTGAAGCGGTTCGCCGGGGAGTAACAGCAAGTGAAGTTATTCGCGAAGCTGTGAGACTTCAAATTTCTCAATCCAGCATTGCTGAAATCTGCAGAATGGGATTTGCAGGAGTCGAGTCAAAGCTCGATTCGGTTTCCTCTGATTTGGACAAGTTGGGAGCTCTTGTCGTCAAGAAATTCTCCGCTTTGGAGGCAACAAATTGATTACGAAAAATTGGACCGATAACTGGGCACACAGGCTGAGAATAGCTTTTGTCCTGTCATTCATTACGGCGATTTTGGCTGGTGGCATTCCCGCTTATGAGTGGAACAAAACGACCAGCGGCTGGTATTTTTCCTGGTTACATGCACGGCTCCTGTCTAAGACTCCACTGGGGAATTATGGGCTTGTTGCCAAGCTGAATATGCCGCCACGTCCATGGTTGCGCCTGGTCTGCGATGCTAATCCCAATATTTGTAGCCTATACGTAGAGAAGACTGACAAATTTTTGATGACGTACCCGGCCATCGGCGCGGTATCCATGGCGGCGTTATTTTTCTTTCTTCTTATTGCGATGGGGTCTCGGCGTCGACAATCAAACGAGCAACACCGCCGTGGTGCTCGCGTGGTGGAGGCCAAAGAGCTTCAAAAACTTCTACGTCGCGAGCCGGCGGACATCATGCTGGGTGGCGTGCCATTTCCCAGGCGAGATGAAACTCGCCATCTATTGCTTGCGGGCTCACCTGGCTCTGGAAAAACGGTCGCATTCAATACTATCCTGCAGATTCTGCGAAATCGCGGGGATCGAGCGATTGTGATTGACGCTGGCGGAGCATTTCTCCAGAAATTTGCCAGACAAGGCGACGTCCTACTCAATCCCTTCGACAAGCGGAGTCAAAAATGGTCTCCGTTTGCCGATGCTACGACGACTTGGGAAATCGAGGCAATGGCACGTTCGCTGATTCCACCAGGCGAGGGAAGCAACAAGGTTTGGCAGGACCTAGCTAAGACGGTTCTTGCTGGCTTGATGGAGCAATGCGCGGCAAACGGCATCGCGACGAACAACGCCTTAGCTGTCTTGGCGACATGCGCGAACCCTCAGGTTCTCGCGAACGTTCTTAGGGGACATCCGGCAGAGTCTTTAGTTGGAAGCGGGTCGCCTTCTACGGTTGGCTCTATTCTCACCAACTTAGGTGAGGCGAGCGCGGGGCTACGCTACCTTAACCAGGACGCGGGCAGTGGTTCCTTCAGCATCCGGGATTGGGTTAGAGAGGGAGACGGCTGGATGTTTGTTTCGTTTCAAGTCGGGCAGCGCGAGGCATTGAAGCACATTATGGCCGCTCAGCTTGATGTTGTCGCCCGCACGGTCCTGGATCTACTGCCGGACGAGTCCCGCCGAATCTGGCTAATTGTCGATGAGGCCCCTCTCCTGGGGAAGGTCAATAGTCTGGTCGAATTCCTATCGAACGGTCGGCGCTTTGGCGGGTGCGCGGTTATCGGTATTCAAGCCATCTCTCAGCTACGGGATGCCTACGGCCGGGAGGGGGCAGCCACAATGCTTTCATGCCTATCTTCTCAGCTTGTCCTTCGAGCTGCAGATGGTGAGACAGCCGAACAAATGAGCAAGCTCCTTGGCGAAAAGGAAATCCTTCGCCGCACGCGTAGCGAAGGTAAGACGGAGCAAGGCTCATCCATGAATGAGCAGGAGCAGATTACTCAAACGCGGGCCGTCTTGGCTTCGCAACTACAGAATCTCAAGGATCTTCACGGATATTTCAACATAGTGGGCGATCGGCCAGTTGCAAGTGTGTGTTTGCAGATTCCCAAGATCCCGGACGGCGTAAATCAGCCATTTGTTGCAGCCCAGATGCCGGCGCGTCGAGCATTCACCCTGCCAGCTTCAATGCAATCCGATTCCTGTGAGGTGCCAGCGCCACGCGAAGCATCCGTTGAGTCCTCTACGGACTGGCGCGAGCATATCTAGCTAGGAGATTCCGATGGTCGCAAGTCTTTCCGCAATCCAGTCAGCCGGTGCGGCGGCAAGTTATTTCAAGCAAGTTGACGACTATTACCATGGGGAGGAAATGGCTCCGTCGGCCTGGTTCGGATACGGCGTCCAGCGGCTAGGCTTAAACGGCCAGCCTGATTCCAGATCTTTCCAGGATTTACTCTCCGGCAAACTGCCCGATGGGCGACAGCTTGGGCGGATCGGCAAGGATGGACGGATCGAACACAAGCCCGGCTGGGATCTGACATTCTCAGCGCCCAAAAGCGTGAGCATCATGGGTCTGGTCGAGGGCGACGAGCGCCTGATTCGCGCCCACGAGCAAGCCGTGCACGAGACTCTTATCTGGTTGGAGCAGGCTGCCGCTGTAACACGTGTCAAGGAGCGAGGCGGGGAGGCGAAGATCGAAGCGACCGGCAATCTGGCCGCGGCGACCTTCAGGCACAGCACCAACCGAGAGGCGCAACCACAACTGCACACCCATGCTGTCATACTCAACATGACACAGCGCGAGGATGGTCAATGGCGGAGCCTGGAGAGTCGGCCGCTCTACCGACTGCAGATGGAGGCCGGTGAGCGCTATCGCGCTGCCCTGGCCATGCACGTTCGCGAGCTGGGCTACCAGGTGGAACAGACCCGCGTCGGCGAGTCCAGGGGCTTCGATATTCAGGGCGTATCCCGAGAGCTTATCAAACGATTTTCGGATCGGAGCGAGCAAGTCGTGGCGGCGCTAGCCGCCCGGGGCAAAACGCGTGAAACGGCCACCGCCGAGGAAAAGGACATGGCGGCTGTTTCCAGCCGCAAGGCGAAGGAGGCCGTCGACCATGCGAAACTTCATGCTGAGTGGCGTCGGCAGGCTCAGGACGCCGATCTGGCAAAGGTTAAGACCGATGCCCAGGCTCTGGCCATCGGTCCTGCGAGCCGAGTCGAGATCCAGCAGGCGGCGACCCATGAGGCCAGGAACGCTATTGCTGAGGCAGCCCAACACCTAGCCGAGCGCAGTGCCCGGTTTACCGATAGTGCCCTGATGCAGGAAGCGCGGCGGCTAGCGCTGGGCAAGGCGGGTGAGGCAGATCTGCGCGCGGCCGTGACCTACGCCCTGGCCCATGACCAGCTCGAGGCGCGAACGACGCGGGCCTTTAATCCCCAGACTGGACAGATCGTGGAGAGCAAGGGGTACGCTACCCGCGAGGCAATCAAGATCGAAGAGGCGATGCTCGCGGCGGCCAATCGTGCGCGGGCGGCGGCGTTGCCGCTCGCTAAGGATGCCGCAGTCAGCCAGCTACGTCAGGAGGTGCGCAGCGGCTTTCGGTTCAACGAGGGCCAGGCGAATGCTCTGGCCGGTTTTCTGACGAGCACCGACCGAATTAGCCTTATTCAAGGCTACGCCGGCACTGCGAAGACCACCTCGGTACTGGCGGCCGTCGCCGGCGAGGCCAAGGCCAAGGGCTTGCAGGTCACCGCTCTGGCGCCGACTCGGAGCGCAGCCGACACCTTGGGCAGAGCGATTGACGCCCAAGGTATCACCGTGGCCAAGCATGCCACCAACCAAAGCCGGGCCGGTGGAATTTGGATTGTGGACGAGGCCTCTATGGTGTCCGCCAAGGACATGGCGAAGCTGTTGCAGCAAGCCGAGCAAGTGGGCGCGCGCGTGATACTGGTGGGTGACGTGAAGCAGCTAGGCAGCGTCGAGGCCGGCGCTGCTTTCCGCCAGTTGCAGGCCGAATCAGGGCTCAAGACCTACGTCCTGGATGAGATCGTGCGCCAGGAGAACCAGATGGCCAGAGAGGCCGTGGAGGCAGCGATCAAGGGCAATGCGGCCGAGGCCATGGCAAAGCTAGAGGCCGGCGGCGGATCTGTTCATGAGATGGCTACCCGTGATGGCCGCATCGCGGCGATTGCCAACGACTACACCCGGCAGAGTGCCGAGGCCCGAGCTGCGTCAATCGTCATTGCCCCTGGCAAGGATGACCGGCAGTTGCTCAATGATGCAATCCGCGAGCGCTTGGCCAAGATCGGTGTGCTCATTGGCCAGGCAGCTAGCACCCAGACGCTCACCGTCAAAGATCTGACAGAGACCCAGGCTAAGCGCGCTCTGAACTACCAGGAAGGTGACATTCTTAAGGCCGGACGTGCCTACCGGAAATGGGGCATAGAGCGCGGCGACTACCTGCACATCAGAGGCGTCGATGCTGCCCGCAACATCATCATGGTTGAGCACAATGGAAACCTGGTGCAGATCAACCCCAGGATCACGACCCGATTCCAGGCCTTCGAGGCCGAGCGGCGCGAGCTACAGCAAGGCGATCAGATCGTTTTCAAAGCCAACGACGAGGCTCTTAAGCGCAAGAACGGCTTGGTCGCCACGGTGGTTAAGCTCGATGCGGCGGCCGGTCGGGCGATCATCCAGACCGCGAAGGGCGAGTATCAGAGCCTGGATCTGCGATCCCAACAGCACGGGCACTGGAGTCATGCTTACGCCCAGACTGCCCACGAGGCCCAGGGTCGCACCTGTGATCGCGTTTTCATTCACGCGGAATCTGGTAGGCTAAATCTGACCAACCAGCAAAGCCTTTATGTAGCCATTAGTCGCGCCAAACAGGAGGCACACGTCTACACGGACAACAAGGAAGAGTTAGGCTTGGCTGTGTCAGCCCGCACCGGCCAGAAAGAACAGGCACTGCAGACGTGGCAGGAGCAGGGTCACGACTTTTGAGCTGTTGAGCTGCTCTAGGGTATCCGTAACTCGTGATTGAAATAACTGTTGAATAACTGTTGATACAATTGTGATTCAACGGCCATCGTAGCGGCCTTGTAGCTGCGTCATTTCAGCAGCGGATAATCCACAATTTCCGGGGATAACTCCCGCCCGGGGCTGCTCTTTCCCCGGCTTGGCGGGGGTTTATCTGGCGTGCTCAGAAAATAAGCAGCGGTTTGTTTTACGTGCGCGTGTTCGCGCAAGGTAAGTAACATAATTGCCGGCGGCAGCCGGCCGGCACGGCTGCGCGCCCAAGCCCATATCCACCCTGGCGGGAGCCGGGGTGGTTCCATGTTCACCCCAGCTTTATCGCCAGGTCTTCGGCCGTTAGATGCATTTTTGGCTCGACGCTTAGGCGGCTAATAGCGCATGCAGTCGGGCGGCTGTAGGCCCCAGAACCTCGACAGCATCGAATAGTGATGCCGGGTAAAGATAATCCTCGCCGGAGTCGTCGAAGATTCTTATCATGCCATGAATGTCGGTTGGGGCGACTACCTCATAAAGTCGCCCAAGCGTCAAATCATCAGACGAGAAATCGCCGAAGCCTTCCCGGGAAACACAGACCACGAATTTCATAGCCATTCCTTAATCTTGAGTTTTACCTTGCCGATACCGTGCGCTTCGTACCAATGCACCTCGGCCCTAGCCGTAGTACCGCTGGAGAGCCGTATCGTGGCGATGCCCTTCTTCTTACGCCAGTTGCCAAGCCCGTAGCGCTTTCGAAGCATTGCAAGGTCACGGATACCATTCCCTTCAGCAATCGTTTCGACCGCTTCAATCGGTCCAACAATCTGAAAATCCATCAGCCGAGTTTAGCTGCTAGCTTCTCGGCCTGCAAATGCGTATAGCGCTTGAGCATCGAGAGAGTCTTGTGACCGCTGATCGCTGCCATTTCCAGCACCGAAAAATCCCCACGCTCGGCCAGACGCGATAAAGATTCGTGTCGGACGTCGTGGAACGTGAAGTCGCTAATGCCGGCTCGCAACACCGCGGCCCTGAAAGCATGATAAATCGTCAGCCGCTCAGCCGGTAGCACCTGGCCGTGGATTGAGCGGGGCAAGGCACGTAGCACCGCCAGAGCTGCGCTGGAGAGCGGCACCGCCCGCGCTTCGCCGTTTTTCGTGTCGCCGAGTAGGGCAATCCTGCGATCAAGGTCGACCTGCCCCCATTTCAGCCCCAGGAGTTCCCCTTGCCGCATGGCGGTTTCGACGGCTAGCTGCACTGCCGGCAACAGGTACGGCGACCGGCTAGTTTTGCACTCGTCCATCAACCGACGCCACTCGTCCGCTGTCAGCCGCCGCTCGCGGGCTTTGCCGTCGGCGGGCTTTCGAATTTTCGCGACCGGATTGCCGCGCGGCAGAGTGATGCCAGCTTCGCGCTCGGCGAAGCCCAGGATTTTCGAGAGTAGGTAAAGCTCTTTGCGAACCGTCGACGCGCTCACCGCCGGCCGGTCGGCTGTGCCGGCCAAGCGTTCGTCACGGTACTGTGCAACCCGGCGCTGATCGATCGATGCTAGCGAATAGTCGCCGAGTGCTTCGCGCAGGCGTTGGCACTGAAAGCGCCAGGCTTCTTTTTCATCTGAGCGCAGCCGGTAGTGATGCGGTGCATACTCAGCTTCGAATCGCGTGATCATTTCGCCGAGCGTCATCCGCTCAGCATCGGCGGCGGATTGGTATACGCCGCGATCTATCTCACTCTCGATTTTTCTGGCCCAAGCTTCAGCGTCGCGGCGGGCGGCGAAGGTTTTCGACTCTTGCGGGCGGCCTCGCCGTCGCACGATCGCTTGCCAAAAGCCGCTTTCCCGGGGTCTAATAGTCGCCATGAGTGTGACGGAATTGTGACGGAAAATGATTTCAATACTCTATATCGACCGGGAACCCGCGTCAGATC
>JAJZQI010000031.1 GCA_021851875.1 Pseudomonadota bacterium
CCGATCTATGTGCGAGTCTTCACCCATCAGCTCTTTAATGCGCTGTTTGTCTTCCAGGGTGGATTTCTTCACGCTGGTACCGACGATTTCCATGCCCACTTCCTGCAGCGCGGACACCACCGACCAGGACTTCACGCCACCGGTAATCAGCAGCACTTTCACGCCTTTCAGGCTTTCCTTGTACGGTTCCATGCTTTGCCAGAAGCGCGCTTCCTCGCGCTGGATGATCGCCTCGGTCTTGGCGATCAAGTCCAGCGGAGCACCCTTGCTCACCAGCAGTTCGGCAATCAGGCGCAGCGATTCGCTGGTATCGGTAATGCCGTAGAAAGAGCCTTCGAAGAACGGAATCTCATAGCGCTCTTCCATCTTGCGGGCGATATTGATCATGGCCTTGGAGCACACCATCATGGCGGCCTTGGCGCGGTGGCTCTGAGCCACTTCCTGGTATTTCGCGTCGCCGGAGATACAGGCCAGAATGCGCACGCCCATTTCGTCCAGCAGCGGTTTCACCTGCCACAGTTCGCCGGCCAGGTTGTATTCGCCGATGATGTTGATGTCGTAGGGCGTGGTGTATTCCGGTTCCTGCGTGCCGATCACGTAGTCCAGCAGCGCCTCGCCGGCCAGTTTGTTGCCCAGGTTCTTGCTGCCGACAAAACCCGGCGAGTTGACCGGGATAACCGGCTTGCCGAATTTGGCCGAAGCGCCCTTGCACACGGCTTCGATGTCGTCGCCGATCAGCGCGGTCACGCAGGTCTGGTATACGAAGATCGCCGGCGGATCGTATTTGTCGATGATTTCCTTCACCGACTTGTACAGGCGCTTCTCGCCGCCGTACACCACATCCAGTTCGTTCACGTCGGTGGTGAAGCCGGTACGGTACAGTCGGGAGTCGGAGGATTTGGAACCGCGGTTATCCCAGGAGTTGCCCTCGCACGCGATCGGGCCGTGTACCAGGTGAGCTACGTCGGTAATCGGTTGCAGCGCGATCTTCGCGCCGTCGAAGGCGCAGCCGCCGGCTGCAGCGCCGGGAGCCAGCTGCTTGGTGCAGCCTTTTTTACGCGCCTTCTCGTCCTTGTTCTGGTTCTTGCCACAGGCGGGTTCGTCAAAGACTTCCTGTACCTTGCTGTTCAAACTCATCGTCTTATCTCCTTAGCTCTTCTGCGTCCAACCCGCCTTGACCGTTTACCGCTCTAAAACGTCACCAGAATATCTTCGTTGCGCACGATGAACTGGCAGGCCAGGCGCCAGGGCGGCGGCAGATCGGTGGTTTCGGCTGCAGCAATCTGTTCCTTGCTGATCTTGCCGGCCAGCCGCAGCACCTTCTTTTCCTTCTCGGTCAGGTGCACACCCATCGGTTCCCGGTTTGCCAGCACTTCCACCCGGATGGCGCAGGAACCGCATTCACCGTTCTGGCACTCGAAGTGCACGGGAATCCTGTTTCTCTGCGCCACCTTCAGCAGCGTGCGGCAGTCGCCCGCCGTCGCGTAGACGGTCACATCCTTGCTCATCGCAGGCGACGTAAAAGTTACGTTAGCCATCGTTGGTTTCCATTACTGGTCAGAACAGCCGCCGTTGGCCGCTCTGACCAGCCCCCTCTTGCGAAGGGGCCGGGACTGCAGAATCAACGAATAATGTCGAAGCTGTAGTCGGTTTTGGCCGGAACGATGGTGTTACGGTCGATCTGCTCGAAGATGGCATCGAGGATCCACACCAGCACGTTCATGGTGCCCTGATAACCCCACACCGGGTAACGGTGCTTGTGGTGACGGTCGAACACCGGGAAACCGATGCGGATCAGCGGAGTGCCGGTATCGCGCATCAGGTATTTGCCGTAGGTGTTGCCGATCAGGAAGTCAACCGGCTCGGTGAACAGCAGGGAACGCATGTGCCACAAATCCTTGCCGGCGTACACATGGCAGTTCTTGCCGAACGGAGAAGCATCGAACAGCGCCTGAACTTTTTCGGCCCATTCCTTGTTGCCGTTGGTAGCCAGCACGTGAGTCGGCTCGCCGCCCAGTTCCAGCAGGAAGGCAGCCAGGCCCAGGCACATGTCCGGGTCACCGTAGATGGCGAACTTCTTGCCGTGGATGTGAGCGTTGGAGTCGGCAATCGCGTCAACCAGACGACCGCGTTCCTTGGACAGTTCGTCAGGGATGGTCGCGCCGGTCAGACGGGCTACTTCCATGATGAACTTGTCGGTGGCTTCCACACCGATCGGGTGGTTCAGGGCAACCACTTCCTGGCCGTGTTCAGCGATGAACGGCAGGGTTTTCTCGGTGCAGTATTCCTGCATGGAGATGGTGGCCTTGGCGTGGATGGAGTTGGCCGCGTCTTCCAGCGTGGTGCCGCCGTCGTACATGCGGAATTCGCCGTCAGCCGGGGTATCCCATACGTCGCTGTTGTCGCCCAGGATGGTGTACTCGATACCCATCATGTTGAAGATGCGCTTCACTTCGCGCAGGTTGCCCACGGTGTAACCGTCGAAACCGCCGAGGAAGTTGATCTTGTTGTTCGGCTTGCGTTCCAGCGCCGGCACGGTACCCGCCTTGCCGTCCCAGAAGTGAGCCAGGATACCCTTCATGGCGTTGTCGTAGCCGGTGATGTGGCTGCCGACGAAAGCCGGGGTGTGAGCGAACGGTACGTCGTACTCTTCCGGTACCGAACCTTTTTCCTTGGACGTTTTGATAAACGCGTTCAGGTCGTCACCGATCACTTCCGCCATACAGGTGGTGGATACGGCGATCATTTTCGGCTTGTACATGCTGTAGGTGTTGGCCAGACCGTCGATCATGTTGTTCAGGCCGCCGAATACAGCTGCATCTTCAGTCATGGACGAAGACACGCAGGAACTCGGTTCCTTGAAGTGACGGGAAAAGTGGCTGCGGTAGTAAGCCACGCAACCTTGCGAACCGTGCACGAACGGCATGGTGCCTTCGAAACCGACGGCGGCGAATACGGCGCCCAGCGGCTGGCAGGCCTTGGCCGGGTTAACGGTCAGCGCTTCGCGGGCGAAGTTCTTTTCGCGGTAATCCCAGGTTTTGGTCCATTCAATAACTTCGGTGATCTTCTCCTGCGGGTGAGGTGCCTCGAAGTTACTCTTCTTGTCTTCAAACATTTCAACGTATTCCGGTTGACGGAACAGGTCGAAGTGATCAAGAACCTTTTCTGCGCTTTGACTCATCTTCAATCTCCTAGATTTCGGCGTACCTGCCGTTTATTGGCAAGGCAGGCACGCCCGTTACTGCTTCTGCATTTCCTGCCCGGGCTTACTTCCAGGGAGCCTTGGTTTTGCTCCAGATCGGGTTGTTGATGGCCATGTCCATGTCGCGAGCGAAGATGGCGAAGCCGTCAAAACCGTGGTACGGGCCGGAGTAGTCCCAGCTGTGCATCTGGCGGAAGGGGAAGCCCATTTTCTGGAACACGTACTTCTCCTTGATGCCGGAAGCCACCAGGTCCGGTTGCAGTTTTTCAACAAACTGCTCGAACTCGTAACCGGTCACGTCGTCATAGATCAGGGTGCCGTCTTTGACGTAGTGAGTGGTACGCTGGTAGTCGTCGTTGTGACCGAATTCATAACCGGTACCGATCACTTCCATGCCCAGATCTTCGTAGGCGCCGATTACGTGACGCGGACGCAGACCGCCGACGAACAGCATCACTTTCTTGCCTTCCAGACGCGGACGGTACTTGTCGATCACGGCTTGCATCAGCGCCTTGTACTTCTCGATCACTTTCTCGGCGTTTTCCTTGATCTTGTCGTCGAAGTGCGCAGCGATGTTGCGCAGGGACTCTTCAATCTTGGACGGGCCGAAGAAGTTGTACTCAACCCAGGGAATACCGTACTTCTCTTCCATGTGACGGGAGATGTAGTTCATGGAACGGTAGCAGTGCAGCACGTTCAGCTTGGCTTTCGGGGTGTTTTCCAGCTCAGCCAGGGAACCGTCGCCGGACCACTGGGCGATCACGCGCAGACCCATTTCTTCCAGCAGAATGCGGGAAGACCAGGCGTCGCCGCCGATGTTGTAGTCACCGATGATGGCGACGTCGTACGGGGTGCTTTCGAACTTCATTTCCTGGGTAGCCGGCTTGTCGAACACCCAGTCGCGAATCGCGTCGTTGGCGATGTGGTGACCCAGCGACTGAGACACGCCGCGGAAGCCCTCGCAACGTACCGGCACGATGGTTTTGCCGTTGTATTCCTTGGACTTTTTCTTCGACACCGCTTCGATGTCGTCGCCGATCAGACCGATCGGGCACTCGGATTGAACCGAGATACCTTTGTTCAGCGGGAACAGGTCCTGAATTTCGTCGATGATTTTTTCCAGTTTCTTGTCACCGCCGAACACGATGTCCTTTTCCTGGAAGTCAGAGGTGAACTGCATGGTCACGAAGGTGTCCACACCGGTGGTACCGATGTAGTAGTTACGGCGGGCCGCCCAGGAATACTGGCCGCAACCGACCGGACCGTGGGAAATGTGGATCATGTCCTTGATCGGGCCCCACACCACGCCTTTGGAACCGGCGTAGGCGCAGCCGCGAATGGTCATCACACCCGGGATGGACTTGATGTTGGACTTCACGCCGCAGTCCGGTTTACCTTCTTCATAGGTTCCCAGATGCTTGGCACGACGCTTGGCGGTTTTTTCCGGGTAAACGGACAAAACATCCTGAATCAATTCCTTGTTACGGGCCTTTACTTCTTCGACAGACAGGCTCATTTTGCACTCCTTAGTAATTAATAAACCGATCGAGATATCTCGATTGGGAACCCTCGGCAAACTACGTAAAACTCACTCTCCGCTGTTTGCGGAGGACTCCCCCCCGCCCCGAAGGGCGGGGATGGATCGATTAGGCCATAGCAGCCTTACCAACCTGGGATTCATCTACCTGAGCCATTACACCGTGCTCCATCAGCAGATCTTCCAGTTCGTCCATGGTGATCGGGGTCGGGATGATGCCCTTGCCACAGTTGCCATCAACGCGGCGAGCCAGTTCACGGTAGTGTTCGGCTTGCTTGCTCTGCGGGTCGTATTCCAGAACGGTCATACGGCGCAGTTCGGCGTGCTGCACGATGTTGTCGCGCGGTACGAAGTAGATCAGCTTGGTGCCCAGTTTGTGGGCCAGGGACTCAGCCAGTTCCAGCTCCTTGTCGGTCTGGCGTTCGTTACAAACCAGGCCGCCCAGACGCACGCCGCCGGAGTTGGCGTACTTCAGAATGCCCTTGGAAATGTTGTTGGCAGCGTACATAGCCATCATTTCGCCGGACATAACGATGTAGATTTCCTGCGCCTTGTTTTCACGAATCGGCATAGCGAAGCCGCCGCAAACCACGTCGCCCAGCACGTCGTAGGAAACGTAGTCAACGCCTTCGTAAGCGCCTTCTTCTTCCAGGAAGTTGATGGAGGTGATTACGCCACGGCCGGCACAGCCAACGCCGGGTTCCGGACCACCGGACTCAACGCAACGGATGTCGCGATAGCCCACTTTCATTACATCATCCAGTTCCAGGTCTTCTACGGAACCGGCTTCAGCGGCCAGGGACAGAATGGTGTCCTGAGCTTTTGCGTGCAGAATCAGACGGGTGGAATCGGCTTTCGGATCGCAACCAACGATCAGAATCTTTTTGCCCATTTCAGCCAGCGCAGCCAGGGTGTTTTGTGAAGTGGTGGACTTACCGATACCACCTTTGCCGTAAAATGCAATTTGACGCAATGCAGACATGTGTACTCTCCTATTTCATTACATATTCAGATGAAAACCTGCTTCAGGCCCGAGTGATTCGCCGGCTCACTTCTCCAGTCGCCTTCTTTTGCGGGCTTTCGCTGTTCCAGCAAAACCCGGCAAGAAACATCCGGTGCAATGCCACAACAGCAACTGCCGTGCCAACCACCGGAAACAACACTTAATACACTGTTTAATAAGAACTATTTTTCCGTCTTATTGCATGTTTTCGCATGTACAAAACCCTACAAACACATGACACGACTGTAGGAAATCCTGCACGACAAAAAAGACATACAGGTTTTATTAGAAAACACTAATCCCTTATTAATCAGCCGGATGGATGCCACACAAAACATGGAATGAAGATTGCTTGCACTGTCAGCGTCTCTTTCAGCAGCTTTCATGCCTTGAGCGCGCCGAGCCGGGCGGTGGATGCAACCGAACAACGCCATTAATGCGTTTCCAAGAGCCGCCCATAGGGCTCGCCGCGTGAAAACTGCAGGCATGAATGCAGCTGAAATAGACACTTGGGAGAAATCACGGACCTTTCCCGCGATTACAGGAGAATGCGATGCAAATAGGTGTTGAAGCTGACCGCGCGGTGGACAACAAGCGCGTCTTTGTACTGGATACCGACGAGATCACCCGCATGGCTGCCGTGTTCATGCTGCACGACGAGAATGAAACCCACGAGTTCGGCAGCGTCGCCGCCGTACTGGATAAAGCGAAGGAATGGAAGCCCGACCTCATTATTCTGGGTGAAGCGATTGTGCAAAGCGAGGGAATGGGCATTTTCAAGGAACTCAGCGGCGCCATCAGCGAAGTCAAAACCCTGCTGATGACCCCACCCAACGAAGACTTCGTGGCCAAGTGCAGGGAGTCCGGTTTGAACGGTGTGGCCTTCAAGCCGCTGACAGTGGAAAAGCTGCGCGATCGCGTCGATGCCATGCTTGGGCGCAAACGCCGGGGCATTGCCATTCAGGCGCTCTAGGAGGAGCCTATGGGTACAGGCTTCCGATCATCGTGTATGGCAGCAATCTTGTCGGCATCTCGCCGGAATGGCTCGGCAGCATTTACTACAACGCCGACCCGGCCAGGCTGAGCATACCGGGCGTACGCGCCCGGCATGCCGGCCTGTTTGCGCAACTGGCTCAGCAAGCCAACCCGGCAGAGTGCGCCCTGCTGTTTCAGCAGGAAATGGACGTGTGGTTCGGCCTGCATCAGCTCAACCACGACAAGCACGGCAAGCGCCGCTTCCGCTCGCACTACCTGAGCCTGCTCAACGGCTGGGCCTTCGATGCCAGCTCCATCGAAGGCGCAGTGCTCAAAGGCTGGGTGGAAAGCCGCTTCGGCCTGTTGCCCTGCTATCACCGCGAACCACTGGGACGTTTCGGATCGCCCTCCTGGATGCGCTACGTCGAAGACAAACTGAACGGTCGTTACCACAACAACAATATGTATATGCAGCTCGACCTTTTGTACGAATTCTGCCAGTACATGCTCTGGCGCCAGGCCCGACCCGGCCAGCGCCACATCACGCTGTACCGGGGCGCCAACAGCGCCAGCCTCGACTGCACCGCAACCACTCGTCCCGACGCGCATCACACCCTCCATGGCGCCGTGACCGTTCACCTCAACAACCTGGTTTCCTTCACCGCCCGCCACGACATTGCCGACGGTTTCGGCGACCTGATCCTCACGGTCAAGGTGCCGCTGAGCAAAATCCTCTTTTTCAACCGCCTGCTGCCCGGCCACCGCATCAAGGGCGAGCACGAATACCTGGTCATCGGCGGCGAATTCCGCGCCGAGGTGGGCTACCTATGAGCAGCCTGACCCGCGCCGTCATCCGCCAGCGCGCCTTGGGCGCCTATCTGGGGCTGGCGCTGGGCGATGCGCTGGGCGCCACGGTCGAGTTCATGACCCCCAGTGAAATCCAGCAGGCCTACGGCCTGCACCGCGCCATTCGCGGCGGCGGCTGGCTCAAGCTGAAGCCGGGCCAGGTCACCGACGACACCACCCTATCTCTGGCATTAGGCCAGGCCATTCTGGCCGCGCCCGAATGGGATACCCGTGTCGTTGCCGAACACTTTGCCGACTGGCTCAAGGCAAAACCCGTCGACTGCGGCAACGCCTGCCGCCGCGGCATCCAGCGCTTCATGACCACCGGCCAGGTGAGCGGCCCGCTCGGCGAAGACGCCGGCAACGGCGCCGCCATGCGCAACCTGCCGGTGGTCCTGGCCACGCTGGGCGATGCCGCGCTCATGCAGCAATGGACCCTGGCGCAAGCGCACATCACCCACAACAACGACCTGTCCGACGCCGCCTGCATCAGCCTGGGCCACATGCTGCAAAGTCTGCTGCTGGGCGGCGGGGTGAAAGCCTGCCGCGTAGAGGCCAACCGGCTGGTGGCACAGTACCCGGTGTTCCGCTTCACCCCCTACCCCAAACGGGCATCGGGCTTCATCGTCGATACCATGCAAACCGTGCTGCACTATTATTTCCGTAACGACAGTGTGCAAAGCTGCCTGGTCCAGACCGTCAACCAGGGCGACGACGCCGACACCACCGGCGCGTTGATCGGCATGCTGGCCGGCGCCACCTACGGCCTGCACGACCTGCCGACGCACTGGCTCAAACAGCTGGATGCGGACACCCGGCAAAGCATCGTTAGCCAAACCGATGCACTTTTGTTGCGCTCGCCGCTTTATCGATCACTGCCTGCAGAGGATCACTCGCATGAGTCACATTACCTTTTATGAAAAGCCCGGCTGCGCCAACAACGCCCGGCAAAAAGTCCAGCTGCTGCAATCCGGCCACCGGCTGACCGTGCTCAATCTGCTCACCGAATCCTGGACAGCCGACCAGCTGCGCCCCTTCTTCGGCAGCCGCCCGGTGGCAGACTGGTTCAACAAAGCCTCGCCGCGCATCAAATCGGGCGAAATCGACCCGACTGCAATGGATGAAGATCAGGCCTTGGCCGCCATGCTGGAAGACCCGCTGCTGATCCGCCGCCCGCTGCTGCAGGACGGCAACATCCGCACCGCCGGCTTCGACAGCTCCATCGTCCAGCTGTGGCTGGGGCAGGACGACGGCAAAGACCGCGAAAGCTGCATCCGCCCGTCCGCTCAACCCGCCCAACAGGCCTGACATGAACGCGCCCGACATCAACGACCTGGCAAACCGGCTCGCCACCGTGCTGGCCTACCACCAGCGCAGCAAGCACAGCCTGCAAAAGTACGCCACCGGACCGGAAGTTCTGGATTGGGACAGCCAGCCCGACCCCTGGCGCGTGTTTGCCGGCGCCCCCACCCTGCCGCTGCCGTTCAGCGGCAACGCCCTCGCCGCCAGCTGGGCCGACCTGCAAGCAAGCGGCAGCCTGCCACCGCAGCCTTTTAGCGAAGCCGCCATTGGCTGGCTGCTGCAGCACGCCTTCGCCATCACCGCATGGAAAACCACCGGTGTAGACACCTGGGCGCTGCGGGCCAACCCCTCCAGCGGCAACCTGCACCCCACGGAAATCTATCTGCTGGCCGAATCCGTGCCGGGCCTGACCAACGGCCTGTACCACTACGACAGCCGCGAACACCAGCTGGAACAACGCTGCACCCTGCCGGACAGCACCAGCCCGGCCAGCCTCATCATCGGCTTCAGCTCCATCCACTGGCGCGAAGCCTGGAAATACGGCGAACGGGCGTTCCGCTACTGCCAACTCGACATGGGCCACGCCCTCGGCGCCCTGCGCTACGCCGCCGCCCTGCTGGGCTGGCGTATGACCGTGCTGCCGCAGGCTGGGTACAATAAATTAGCCCGCCTGCTGGGGCTGGATCGGGAAAATGATTACAAGGGCGTCGAGCGGGAGGATGCGGAATGCCTGGTCATGCTGCACGCAGACACCGGTGCACCACTGCCCGATCTGGCCGCACTGCAAGCCGAACTCGACCAGGCCACCTGGCAAGGCCAGGCCAACCGGCTGGACCCGCACCCCATGTACCGCTGGCCGGTCATCGACGAAGTCGCCCACGCCAGCCGCCCGGTGGATGAAGACTTTCCGACAAACCAGCCAGCCGCTTTCCCCACACCGCTGCCGCAGCCAACCCCGGATGCCTCGCCCTTGCTGCTCACGCGCCGCAGTGCTCAGGCCTTCGACCGCACCGCCACCCTGCCGCTGGAGTCGCTTCTGCGCCTGCTCGACCTGCAACTGCCGCGCGCAGACCACATCCCGTGGGACAGCTGGCCCTGGCCAACACACGTCAACACCCTGCTGTTTGTCCATCGCGTGGATGGCCTGACTCCCGGCATGTACATGCTGGTGCGGCATCCGGATCAGTTAAACAAACTCAAACACAGCCTCAAGGACGATTTGCTGTGGCAACCGGTAGAAGAGGCCGGCGCACTGCCGCTGTATCGGCTGGCAGAAGGCGATGCCCGCTCGGTGGCCCGCACCTTAGGCTGCCACCAGGCCATCGCGTCAGACTGCACCGTTGCCATGGCCTTTCTGGCCGAATTTTCAGAGCCGCTCAATCAGGCTCCCTGGCACTACCGCCAGCTGTATCAGGAAGCCGGCCTGCTGGGCCATGTGCTGTATCTCGCTGCCGAGGCAGAAGGCTACCGCGCCACCGGCATCGGCTGCTATTTCGACGACAGCATGCATGAAATGCTCGGCATCGTCGCCCAGCAGTACCAGAGCCTGTACCACTTTACCGTCGGGCGCCCGCTGCTCGATTCGCGTATTACCACCCTGCCTGCTTACCCACAGAAATAACAAGGAGAATAGGATGAGAGCCGAATATGAACACCTGACGCCCGCCCAGGCGATGGCCCTGATCGTGCTGCCGCGCGTCAAAGTCATCGATCTGCGCGACCCCACCGCCTTTGAACAGGGCCACCTGCCGCACGCCATCAATGTAGGCGGCAACGAAATCGAAACCATCGTCGCCGGCACCCAGCGCGACCGGCCCGTGTTCTTCTACTGCTACCACGGCAACATGAGCCAGGATTTCTCCCAGCTCTTTACTCATTTCGGCTTCAAGCACGTCAGCCACCTGGCCGGCGGCTTTGCCGCCTGGGCGGAATACTGGTCCAAGGCTCTGCCCAACCACCCGCAACTGGCCGTGTGGCTCGCCAACCACGGCATGAACCCGGCCCAGATCAGCATGCCCGGCGAAAACGGCATGACCCCGCTTATGCGCGTCGCCCGCGAAGGCCGCAGCGACTGGCTACATGTGCTGCTGGCCATGGGTGCCGAAACCGCCGCAGAAAACGTCGACGGCAACCAGGCCCTCTGGCTCGCCTGCGTGTCAGACGACGTCGACACGCTGGACGTACTCATCGCTGCGGGTTTAAATCTTGACCACAGCAATGCCAACGGGGGAACGTGTTTAATGTATGCGGCGTCTACCGGTAAGGACTCTATTGTTGCTCGCCTGCTTGAGGCAGGGGCCAATTCCTCACTGCAAAGTCAGGATGGGTATACCGCGTTGGATATGGCGGCTTCGGAGGGGTGTTTGAGGTTGTTGCGGAGGTATGCTTGAGGGTGAGGAATTGTTAGAGGGTGCATGTGGTTGTCACAAGTGTATGGAAAGAATATTATTCTTTCCATTGATGACAACTTAAATTGATACTTTAAGTTCCATCCGCAATTTTTTAGGTTGTCCTAAAACCAAATAATATTATTAAGTAATTGTTATTTAATGACTTTAAATATTAAAAACCGATTTAGGCGGCGTGATGCCAATTTGGTCACGCCGCCTAATTTACGTTGGGCATGGGAGGGAACGTATGTTTGATGCAATCCGCAAAGGTCTGACGGACTCCTACAAACACAAACCTATTGAAGGGGCCGTCTGCGTCGCTTGCGGTCGCAAGGGAGTTCCATTTGCGCTTCATGTTATCGAGTTCTACCACTCAGACAGTATTGCCACTCCGTCTTATTTGGTACCAATGTCGCAAAGTCGTGGCACCACTCGTGGTTCAGTTCCTCTTTGTAATACCTGCTGCCCCGCGTGTAATAACTGTTCTCTCCCCATTGCCACACCGTGGGTCAAGAAATTACTGACCGCACTAAATACAAAACACAAGGGCATTACCTTTGTTGTTGGTAATGGTTTCTGCCGCCATGTGCACGTCGTCAAAGACCTGATGTCCTTGTTTCGTTCTGCAAAACTCGCTGGCGTTGATCTCCCGGAAACTCAGAAATCGCCAGAGCCAGAATCCTATCAATGGAAAAATCAAGATTTGGCCATCTATTTCAGGGCGCAACCGAAAGACCAGATTTGGGGCGCAGTCACAGAGCAAAAGGCAGAGGCTATTCAACGTGGCTTTCTAGAGATAGTGCGACGGACAAGCCTTGATAAACACAACAACACAAACACGTTGCCGTCGGACGTCATTGACACGATTTGCGACATAGCCAATGAAGTGGGACAAAAAAACGATTTAAACCCCGCATTCATTATTCTCCTTGCCCATCAGTATGTAGATGCCGACCAAGTAATGCGCCAACTTCATAAAAGCCGCTGGGTCGCTTCAATGGTTTCGCGTTCAGACTTTGCGCCGCCGCCAGAGTCGTACATGAAATACATCAAGTCCACATATTTCTCTGGTGGCGAGTAAACCCATGCCCAACAAATCATTCCAGCGGACCGTCAAAAAGCTGCGCTTTTTGACGGTCCGCTGAATTCAAACGTTGGGCGTCTTGAACTTATAGGGTAACAATGGACTGGCTCACATTTATTTCATCGGTTGTTGCATCTCTCGCTTGGCCAGTTGCGGCGATTACCGTTGTCTTCCTGTTAAAGAAACCACTTGGCGCCTTGCTGCCGAATCTAAGAAATCTGAAATATAAGGATCTGGAGTTGGATTTTGGAAAGGAGCTAAAAAAGGTCGAAGAAAAGGCAAAGCAAGTTCTCCCCGCTGCTACAAAACCAAAGGCAATCACAAAGCAGCCTAAGGAAAGAGATTCATCCCAAATCATCAATGAAGCAAAAAGACTATTCGAGGAATTCCCGGAACCTGCTGTTGCGCTTGCCTGGACTGCGGTCGAGGTTGAATTGATGGACGCGATATCACGGACCGCAAGTTCGCCTGACTATCCGCCTTACAATTCGGCACTAAGAAACGCAATGTATTTAAACGAAGCGGGATATCTAGGTGAGGACAAAATCGACCTAATAAAAAGAATGGTCAATCTGCGTAATATAGCGGTACATGGACACAAAGGCTTAGGCCCGGTAACCGTGGATGACGCAAGAGAGTTTATTGCCTTGACTGAATGGTTGGTTAAAGACCTAAAAGAGATCAAGCGTTGAAGACGCCCAACAACGCCATCAACACGGACAGTGAAAAGCGGCGCGCCTTCGGCCCACCGCTTTTCGCTGCCGGTTATGGCGAACGTTGGGCCTCCGACAATTGGCGTCCGATCGGAAGTGAAATTTGAGGAGTTCTTCCATGTTTAAAAAACCGTCAGTCGTAATACATATGCTTCCCCTTGTGTTCGTCGGAATGATGGTAGGTAATCAGGCAGGGGCTCAACCAAGGCAAGAAGTCAGTGCAAATAGAAACATGGCCGAATGTAGTGCCAGAACTACTTTCATTCGACTTGCGATTGATGCTTATGGTAGCCAAGCCTGGGTCGCGAAAGTCCGATCACAACAAGGCGCTATTGATTACATCATTGAACAGACCGCTAACCAAAATTTGAAAAAAAAGGAAAGCGAAGCATTAATTCGCCGGATCGTGAGGTATGTATATGATGTGTTAAGGCCACCAACATATTCGCCCAATGAAATGGCAGAAATTACGGATGCTTACCACAGACGCTGCATGTTTGACCCCGAAAAGGAAGTCGGGACTTTATATGTCGTGGATTTGGAAAAAGCATTTAGCAAAAATACAGATGGTGAATTTGTCGTTCAAAACAAAGACGGAAGCAAAACTGTTTGCCACAAAGGTGAATGCAAAACGCAATCACCAGAGCCGCCCCAAGGCACAGGGAAAACCTACGCAGAGACGCGCAAAATAGTTGAAAGTCTTGGCTGGACTCCGGCACCTTTGGCAATGCGCCCCATTCTGATAAAGACAGGGCGCCTATACACAAACGGCAAGAAATTTGACACAAACGAAATATATGGCAACTGCCTAATTGAAAATTCCATATGCGACAAATCTAAGCCGGAACTTGCTGACTGCACTGAGACCGGGGAATGCACCGCCGTATGGGCCAAAAATGGCGCTACTGTTTGGTATTTAATTCAGAATGGCCTTGTAGAGCAATTTGGCAGTGCTCCGGCGAATTTCGCAAGATGAACAAGCTAATTGAACGTATCTTGCCTTTGCAGCAGCGCAGGAGGTCTGAGATGAGCGAATACGAGCAAACCGTGAAGAAAGCTCCATGGCGATTTCAGTTCTGATTGATAGCAATGCCTGGAATTTTTTCTTCGATAGAAACATCAACCTCAGTTGCG
Source organism: Pseudomonadota bacterium (assembly GCA_021851875.1). Lineage (GTDB taxonomy): Bacteria > Pseudomonadota > Gammaproteobacteria > Burkholderiales > JAJZQI01 > JAJZQI01. The sequence continues at coordinate 14,187 of JAJZQI010000031.1, forward strand.
AATTACCACCCGAAGACTTCATACTCTTCATAACGCGTGAAGTCGAGATCGAAATCGGTGCAATCCCGGACGATGGAAAAGATGGTCTTGATAAAAGACCACTGAAGCGATACATCCATGAGAGCATCACTCGAAATCGGGTAATGACAACAGCAACGTTTGGGTTTGCTGAGGCTAATCCGGCAAACGGTCCGGCAACATACGCAGGCTTCGGACATGGCACGTTTCAGTCGGAGAAGGAACGTGATTGGTACGCTGGAGAAAAAATCAAATCCTACATTCTCGGAAAACCCAAGAAGGGATCGGGTCTCTCTGCCAACCAGGCTGACACCGCAGTTTCTGCCGCCTCATTCGACTGTGTCGTGCTTACTTGCGACATGAAGAATGGACCTATTTCAGAGGCTAAAAAAGCCGGAGGAAAGATTGTATTCCTTTCGGATACGCTCTTAGCGTCGCAATCGCTGAAACTGATCTTGTACTCAATCGCAAACAAATGAAGTGCCGCCCAACCCCTCATTCCAGCGGACCGTCAAAAGCTGCGCTTTTGCCGTCCCCTGAATTCAAACGTTGGGCGTCTTGCTGGCGCTGAAAAGGAATCGTGATGCAAACGTTCGCACCGGTGGTCACTTCCGCAGTCCGCTCTTGCTGCGTTCCGCTCGATGTCCGGGTGGCGTCCGCTGAAGATCGGCGGGTTGTGCCAGTGGTTACGGCGCAGACCCCCGGTTCGGCCGCTGCGGTTCAAAGGCTTGCGGCCCCGGCCAGCGCGGGGCGTGCGCGCGGTGCGGCGGTTTCCAGTCGTGGCGGGCTTTCAAACCCTGCGCTTGTGCCAGAGTTCACGCCCAACCCTGCATTCGAGCCGACCGCCGCAAGCGGCGTCGGCTCAATTCCACGTTAGGCAGCAAGATATGGATGAGCAGATGAAAAGGTTCTTGATCAATTCGTTGGGCATGTTCTTTAGCTCAGAGGTGCAAACCTGTCTTGCCGAAGTACGTGAGATCGCCGGATACGACCTCTCAGTAGAACACAAAGGCCCCTTTCTAGCCTTCCACAAGTTCATAACCGATCCTCAGCCTGACTTCATTTCCAAGCTCCGCGCGGATCCGAAAAAAGAGCACTGGTATCACGCCTTGGTAAACGGCATCCTTGGAAATGTTCAAGGCTCATTTAGCTGTGTTCTTTACCATCAAGATCGCGTAGCGCACACAGAACGCGCACTGACACAAGTTCTTCAGAACCACAAAATTAAAGGGTTGCCTGAGAACGGTTGTCTCGGCCTGGGTGGCACATCGGTACTTGACTTCGAGTATCAAGCTTATGTGCTGGCATTCCGTCGATGCCTTGATCAACTGGCATGCG
>JAJZQI010000050.1 GCA_021851875.1 Pseudomonadota bacterium
CAATCCGGACGAGGTGCTGCTGCCTGGCATGACCGCCCATGTCCAGGTGACTGTGAGCCGTCACGAAAACGTGCTGCGGCTGCCGAATGCCGCGTTGCGCTTCAAGCCGGCGAAAGAGGAAGGCAGCGATTCTTCCGGAAAGAACGGCAAGAACAAGAAGGAAAATGGTCGCGGCGGCGCCACCGTTTACCTGCTCGACAAAGGGGAGCCGAAGGCGGTGAGGGTAAAAACCGGCATCTCGGATGGCGCCTACACCGAAGTGCTGGGCGACGAGATTAAAGCCGGTGACCGGCTGGTCACGCGTGAACTGGGTGCCCGCAAGGAAAAAGAGGGCGGCTTCAGATTCAGGATGATGTAATGGCTGCTCCGCTGATCCGTGTCGAAGGCCTGCACAAACACTACGAAATCAAGGGCGGGCGTTCTGTTCCGGTGCTGCACGATGTCAACCTGAGCATTGCCGCAGGCGAATTCGTCGCCATCATGGGGCCGTCCGGCTCCGGCAAGTCCACCTTCATGAATATACTCGGCTGCCTCGACACGCCAAGCAGCGGCCATTATTTCCTCAATGGCCAGGATGTGGCGGAACTTGGCCATGATGAACTTGCAAGCCTGCGCAACAGCCTGATCGGTTTTGTGTTCCAGGGTTTCAACCTGTTGAAGCGCGTTGCCGCACTGGACAACGTCGCCCTGCCGCTGCTTTATGCCGGAGTGGGGCGGACGGAGCGCCGCCTGCGCGCACTGGAAGCGCTGCAGCAAACCGGCCTGAAAAAATTCGCACAGTCGTTGCCGAACCAGCTCTCCGGCGGCCAGCAGCAGCGCGTCGCGATCGCCCGCGCGCTGATCAACCGTCCGCCGCTGATCCTGGCCGACGAGCCGACCGGCAACCTCGATACCCGCACCAGCCAGGAAATCATGGAAGTCTTTACCCGGCTTAATCGCGAGCAGGGCATCACGATCATCCTGGTTACCCACGAACACGATATCGCCCATTATGCCGATCGGTTGGTGCGCTTCGTGGACGGGCGGGTGGAACGGGACGGGGCAGCATTGTAAAAACTTAGCCACGGATTACACGGATGTACACAGATGATAGAAAGCTGGTTCACGAAGAGTTGACCTATAAGTTGATTGGTCTATCCATGCAGGTCCATACAACGCTTGGCTACGGTTTCTTGGAAAAAGTGTATGAAAATGCACTTATGGTGCTGTTACGAAACAACGGCATCCAGGCTGAACAGCAGGCACCAACCCCAGTTTTGTTCGAGGGTGAGAAAGTCGGAGATTACTATGCTGACGTCTTGGTGGAAAACAAAGTGGTTCTGGAACTAAAAGCTGCTGAAAGTATTGCGGGGCACCACCGCGCGCAATTGCTCAATTATTTGAAGGCGACAGGTTTCAGGGTTGGCATTATTCTCAATTTTGGCGGGCGCAAATTAGAACATGAGCGACTGGTCTTATAACAACACTATCCGTGTAAATCCGTGTCGCCTAGAGGCGCCTACTTTTGGTCATCCGTGGATAAAATAATCGCATGAAAATTCTCGCGATATTTGCCGAAGCCTGGCGCGCCATGGCGATGAACGGTCTGCGTACCGCGCTGACCATGCTCGGCATGGTGATCGGGGTGGCGGCTGTCGTGCTGATGCTGGCCATCGGCCAAGGAGCGCAATACACCGTCAACCAGTCCATCGCCTCCATGGGCAGCAATCTGTTCATCGTGCTGTCCGGCGCCAGCACTTCCGGTGGCTTGCGTTTTGGTTCGGGGACGGTGCCCACGCTCACAGTTGCAGATGCCCAGGCGCTGGCGCAGATCCCCTCGGTCAAGGCGGTTTCCCCCTCCTACCCTGGCAACGCCCAACTGGCTTATGGGGCGAATAACTGGAGTACTATCGTGACCGGCAGCACGCCGGATTATTTCACGGTGCGCAACTGGACGCTTGATTCCGGCCATCCTTTCGAGGAAAGCGATGTGCGCGGTGCGACCCGGGTGGTCGTGCTCGGCCAGACAGTTGCGAAAAACCTGTTTGGCGAGGATGACCCCACCGGCAAAACCATCCGCATCAAAAACATGCCGTTCCTGGTCGTCGGCCTTCTCAGCGCGAAAGGCCAGAGCCTGGACGGGCGCGATCAGGACGATACCGCTGTGGTGCCGGTCACTACCGCCCAGCGCAAGCTGTTCGGCAACCAGTTTCCGGGCACGGTGCGATACCTCATGGTGCAGGCGAAATCGACCGAAGTGATGGGCGAGGCGGAACGGGAAATGGCCCTGGTGCTGCGCCAGCGACACCGTCTGGCGGAAGATGCCGAGAACGACTTCACCATCCGCAACCTGACCTCGGTGGCGCAGTCCGCCGCCGGGTCGGCGCAAGCCATGTCCTTCATGCTCGGCGCGATTGCCTCGATTTCCCTGCTGGTGGGCGGCATCGGCATCATGAACATCATGCTGGTGTCGGTCACCGAACGTACCCGAGAAATCGGCATCCGCATGGCAATCGGCGCGCGTCGCCGCGACATCCTGCTGCAATTTCTGCTCGAGGCACTGATTATCTGTATCGTCGGCGGGCTGGTGGGCGTCATAATCGGCGTGGGCGGTGCCTGGCTGGTCAGCTCGATGGCGGAGATGGTGGCGGTGGTGACGCTGTGGTCTATCCTGCTGTCATTCCTGTTTTCTGCCGCTATCGGCA
>JAJZQI010000015.1 GCA_021851875.1 Pseudomonadota bacterium
TCACCGCTCACCGCTCACCGCTCACCGCTCACCGCTCACCGCTCACCGCTCACCGCTCACCGCTCACCGCTCACCGCTCACCGCTCACCGCTCACCGCTCACTAAAACTTGAACTTGGTCAGAATGTCGTACACCGGCATCAGTACGGCATACATGATCAACCCCAGTATTCCGCCCAAAATGATCGTCAGGGCCGGCTCCAGTACTTTCAGCGCTTTCTCGATGGAGTCCTTGACGTCGCGGTTGTAAAAGTCGCTGATGTTGAGCAGGGCGGTGTCGAGCGCGCCGGTCGATTCGCCGATGCGCAGCATGCGCAGCACCAGCGGCGGAAAAATGGCCAGTTTCTGAAAGCTTTTCGACAGGCTTTCACCGGCGATGATCTGCTGTTCGGCTTCGGCCAGCGCCGCGGCGATGGCGCGGTTGCCGACCACTTGCTGCGCCAGGCGCAAGCCTTCCAGTACCGGTATGCCCGCTTTGTAGGTGGTGGCGAATACCGTGGCAAAGCGGGCCAGAACGATCTTGCGCAGGATGGGGCCGGTCAGCGGCAGATACAGTTTGAAGTGGTCCCACCCTAGCCGGGTGCCCGCGTCATGACGCAATGCCACATTGAAGCCGATCAGACCGGCGACAGGCAAGGCCAGAAACAATCCCCACCAGTGACTCAATAGATCGGACAGGGAGATCAGCAGGCGGGTTTGCAGCGGCAGCTCGCCGCCCATGTTGCGGATCAGGCTGACCAGCTGGGGCACCAGATAAAGCAGCAGGAAGGCCAGGACGGACAAAATGACCACCAGTACGATGGCAGGATAGATGACCAGGCGGCGGGTCTGGGAGATCAGCTCGTCCTGCCATTTGAGCGTGCTGCTCAGATTGGCGAACACCTCGTCGAGTTGACCGGTCTGCTCGCCGGCTTTGACCAGGTTGACGAACACCGTGTCGAATACATCCGGGTGGCCGGCGAGGGCCTGGGACAACATCTTGCCGCCTTCCAAGTCTTCCAGCAGTGCGGTGAGCACTTGGCGGAAGCGGGCGTTTTCCATGCTGTCACGCAGATCGTTCAAACCTTCGAAATAAGGAATACCGGCCCGGCTGATCTGCTCCATATGGAAGCAGAATGTGATCAGGTCGCGCCGGGTGATGGGAATGCCGGTAATCGTTGGGTTACGCTCGGCCAGACGGAAAGTCAGCAGGTCCAGGCCGGTGCGTTTGAGGCGCTGTTCCAGGTCGACTTCATTGGCGGCATCCATCGTGCCTTTGGCGCTATGGCCTTCGGCATCGACAGCGTGGTATCGGTAGGCAGGCATGGCGGCACCGGTCAGCGGCTGATGTCAATGACGCGCATGACTTCCATCAGGCTGGTGTCGCCCTGCAGGATTCGTCGTATGCCGTCCTGCGCCAGCGGGATGAAGCTTTTTTCCCGTGCCAGATTGCGCATTTCGCGGAAGGTCGCCCGGCGCGCGATCAGTTCGTCCATGTCGCTGTCGATGCGCAGCACTTCCATGAGCGGCAGGCGGCCTTTGTAGCCGCGGCCGTTGCACACCGGACAGCCTTTGGGCTGGTACAGCGTGACATCCTGTTGCGGCGCGAGGCCCAGCAGGTGCCGGTCGCTTTCGTCTGGTGTGTACGGCGTTTTGCAGTGACCGCATAGCGCGCGCACCAGCCGTTGGGCGATCACACCGATGACGTTGCCGGCGATGATGTCGGGCGTGACGCCCAGATCCAGCAGGCGCGGGAAGGCGCCCAGAGCGGAGTTGGTGTGCAGCGTGGTGAAGACCTGGTGGCCGGTCATGGCGGCGCGAAAGGCCATGCTGGCGGTTTCCAGATCGCGCACTTCGCCCACCAGAATGATGTCCGGATCCTGCCGCATGATCGAACGGATGCCGTTGGCAAAGTCCATCTTCAGGGCTTCGTTGACCGAGGTCTGGCGCATCAGCGTGACGGGATATTCCACCGGATCTTCCAGCGTCATGATGTTGACCGTTTCGCGGTTCAGGTGCGTCAGCATGGAATAAAGCGTGGTGGTCTTGCCGCTGCCGGTCGGGCCGGTCACGACGATGATGCCCTCGGGGCGTGCCATCATGCGTTTGACCACGCCCATCTGGGTTGCCTGCAGCTGCATCTGCTCCAGCGGAATGATGGCCTTTTCCCGATCGAGCACCCGCAGGACGATGTTTTCGCCGTAGATGGTGGGCTGGCAGGAGACGCGGAAGTCGATCGGCCGGCCATTGAGCATGAGCGAAACGCGGCCGTCCTGCGGCGCGCGCGTTTCGGCGATGTTCATGTTGGAAATCACCTTGAGTCGCACGGCGATACCCGGCCAATAGACCTTGTGCAGGCTGCGCACGTTTTCCAGTACGCCGTCGATGCGGTAGCGGATGCGCAGAAAGGCATATTCCGGCTCGAAGTGGATGTCGGACGCGCCGCGTTTGACCGCGTCGGTCATCAGCGCCCCGACCAGACGCACAACCGGCTGGGTGTACTCGCCGCTGTCGCTCTGCAGGCTCTGATAATCGATTTCACCCGTTTCGATTTCCCGCAGAATGCCGTCCACCGACAGTTCGAAGCCGTAGAACTTGTCGATGTGCTCTTCCAGCTGGGCTTCGCCGGCCAGCAGGGTCTTCAGTTCGATCTGGGCCCCCAGCGTGGCGCGCAGCTGGTCCAGCGCCAGCACGTTGAACATGTCCGAGATCGCCAGGATCAGCGTCTGCAGATCGGCGTCGTAGGCAATCGGCAGGATCTGGTTGCGCTGGGCGAAGTCCTTCGGCACGAATTTGAGCGCCTCGGCATCGGCGATCACATTGGTCAGATCAATGCTTTCCTGGCCGATGGTGCGGGCCAGAATGTCACGGATCATCGCTTCCGTGACAAAGCCCAGCCGCACCAGCTGGCGGCCGATCGGCAGGTTGCTGCGATGCTGCTCCATCAGGGCGATACGCAGCTGATCCTGCGTGATCAATCCCTGGTGAACGAGCAGATCGCCCAGTCTGAGTTTGCGTCTTTGTTCTGCCATGCTGCGATCCGGCGCTAAGGTTGGCTTAAGGTCGCTAGGCGCGCCTTTGCCTGGTTGATGTCGAAGCCGTAGCCGTGTTGTTCTGCCAGTGTTATGGCCTGCTGGTAGTACAGCCGTGCCTGCTCGCTTTGGCCGAGATGGTCGAGGCTGACTGCCAGATTGAAGGCGTAGTCGGGGTGCTGCGGCGCGCTGCCGACGGCGGAAAAATAGGCTTCTTCGGCCGCCTGCCAGTTGCCGCTGCGGCTGTAATGATTGCCCAGGGAATAGTACAGGGCGGCGTTGCCGGGTTCGCTGGCGACCAGCTGCCGGAGCCGGGTGCCCGTTGCCGCCGGGTCGGCGGCATCAGCCAGATTGATCAGGCCGGCCTGCGCGGTCGGATTGTGCGGATCAAGCTGCAAGGCGGCGCTGTAGTAGCGCACGGCCTGGTCGGGCTGTTTGCCTTGCGCTGCAATCGCAGCCAGACCGAGCATTGCGTCGACATTGTGCGGTTGTTGCTGCAGCAGCGCCAGGTAGAGTGTTTGCGCCTGCTCAAGCTGGCCTTTCTGCCATGCGCCGTAGGCTTGTGCGGCGAGCGGGTTGATGGCGGGCGCTCTGCTGCCACGCACTATGGTTACCTGATCCGGGTCGGTAGCGTTGTCGCGGGTTTTGTCCGCAGTGCCGGTCTGCTGTGTTTGTGCCGGGGCGCTGCCGGACTTCGCTTCTGTCGCCGTCACGGTTGCCGCTTGCGTGGGCGTACCCGCTTGCGCTGTTGGCGCCAGCACCGCCGATGCAGGGGCAGCAGGTACGGGGGCCTGCGCGACGGGCTGAGACAATACAGCGGGTGGGCGTACAGCCGGCCCCCGCATGGCGAAATAGACATACGTGAAATAGCCGCAGATGAAAATCAGCGCGGCGGCGATAACCAAGCCCATTTCGCGTGACAGACCGAGCGATGCGGCCAGGTTGCCGGGAATCGCCAGCCAGTCGGCTGCTCCCCTGTCGGGTAAACCAGTCAGCGGTTTGGCCTCGGCTTTTTTCAATGCGTCGATTAGCAGGCTCATGGTTGCCCCGCAGCCCCTTGCGTTGACGGCAAATAACGCCTGAACGCCTGCAGCGCGGTGTCATCCAGCGACGGGTTGCGGATGATGGTCGGGCGCAGGAAGATGACCAGCTCCGATTGGCTGTTGTGCTGTTCTTTTTGGCCGAACAGCGCGCCAATGCCTTCCGGGCGTGACAGTACAGGCAGGCCGTCGCTGGCGTTGCCGCTTTCATCCTGCATCAAGCCGCCGAGAATGACGGTCTGACCGCTGTTGACCTGCAGCACGGATTCCATCTCGCGTACCTGAATGACCGGGATGTTGTTCTTGATGCTGGCGCTCGCCAGTGCCGGATTGGGGTCGGTCACCTCGCCCACCTTGCGGGAGATGGTGGGCCGGACGACCACCGACACCTGGCCGCTGTCGGTGATTTGCGGCGTGACGCTCATGACCACGCCGACCGGCACCGTGTGCGGCGTGGTGGTGTAGACTGTGGGCGTCAGTGTGGTGCCGGCTGTCGAGGTGGTACCGGCCTGCACGTCAATGGAAAAATATACCAGATTGTTGACGACTTTCAGCAGCGCGGTCTGGTTGTTCAGCGCAATGACCTTGGGGCTCGACAGCACGCGGGTTTTACCGAAGGATTCCAGCAGGTCGATGGTGGCGTTGAACTGGCCGCTGGTGTTGCTGTAGCCGATGGTGAAAAAGGGATTGAGCGTATTGGCCAGGTTGGTGGCGGCACTGTTGTGGGTGGCAAAGGAAAAGCCTGCGCCGGCGGCCAGCCGGCTCCAGTCGATGCCGGCGCGGAACTGGTCGTTGAGCGCCACCTCGACGATGGTGGCCTCGATCAGCACCTCGCGTTCGGCATTCTGCTGCACCCGGTCGAGATAATCCTGCACCAGTTTATGCTGTTTCTGCGAGGCATACACGGTAATTGTGCCGGCTACGGGGTTGACCACCACGGCGTCCTTGCCCAGGTCCTGATACAGGCTCGGCTGGTCGCGGAAGACGTCGTTGAACAGCGCGCTGGCGCCGCTGCCCGCGCGCGCGACGGCAGCCGCCTGCTGCAGCCGTTCTTCCCGTGTGGCACGCAGGGTTTCCTGCCGCTGGGCGCGTTCTTCCGCCGTTTGAGCGGCCGATCGGGTGGCATTGATGATTTTGCGGATGTTGTCCGTCACGGTGTCCCAGAAATCGTTTTCCGATTTGGTGTCGACGGTGGTCACCGAATTGTTGCCCGATGCGCCGGACTGGACGGCCACGTTACTGCCAGCGGCAATGCCGCTGCCGGTCGAGGCAACCTGGGTCGACACGCCGATGCGCGATGTCGTGGTGCGATTCAGGTTGATGTAGTTGAGTTTGTAGGTATGAAAGTAGGGCGTGTCGGGCATGACCACGATGGTGCCGTTCTCGACGCTGTAGCGCAGGTCGATCTGGCGGGCGATGCGGTCCAGAATGGCGGGCAGGGTTTCGTTGACGGCATTGATGCTGACCAATCCCTGGATATTGGGGTTGATGTCGATATTGTGGTGCGTGTCGCGCGCCAGGGCAAACAGCAACTCCTTGGCGGGGACTTCATGCACGACGACGCCATACGTCAGGGGTTTCTCGCTGGGACGTGGCGGGGGCACGAAATTGCTGCCGGTCACCGGGGCAGGGATCGCGTTCGCTGCTTTGTCGCTGGCGGCGGGCTGGCTGATGTGGCCGGCGGATGGTTTGATGCTGCTTTGAAAGGCGCAGCCCCCCAGGCCCGTCAATAAACCGAATAACAGGATTTGCACGCCGTGCCGCAGAATGGCCGAACATGTCGATGTCGCCCGTTTTTTCATCAATTGTGTGCTCCCTGCACAAGCGCAGCGTTTCGTTCCGTGCGAATGCCGCCGGCCGTGCGAATCAGCGGCCGATTTTTTTTGAGTGGTGGCGGTAATCGGTTTATAGCGGCAGCGGCTTCACTGTGTGTGGAATAGCTGCCATAAGTTACGTTATAGGACAAATTGTTCTTTACCCGTGTCGGGTATACAAAAATTTCTTCTGCTTTGAGTGCCGATGCCAGCCTGGTGAGGCGTTGCGTCAGGTCGGCTAGGTCGGCTTCGCTGAATAATTGCAGTGTGAAGGTTTTGTCATCCGTGCTCGCCAGCCAGCGGTCGGTGGCTTGCAGGCGCGCTGCGACGATGTCCGTATGGGCCGCGGCGGCAAGTCGAGGCGGCGGGGAAGGCGTAATCGGTGCGGCGGAGGCTGTGGCGTCCGGTTGGCGGGAAGCGGGCAGAGCCCACGCGGCCAATGCCAGCAGGGCGAGCAGCAGAACGCCGCCGGCAGTTGCACGCTGCCGGTGCCGCCGGCCGGTTTTGGCGTGTGCAAACGGACTGTCGGCGACAGCGGCGCGGACATGCTGCAAGGTCAGGTTATGGGTATTTCCCGCGAAAGCGGCCAACAGGACTTTATCCGCCAGAATATTCAGTCGCCGGCTCAGGCCATGGGCGTGGCGGCTGAGTTCGCGCACAACCGCGGGCGGGAAAAGTTCCGGGCCGCGATAGCCGGCGGAACGTAAACGGTGATCCAGGTACTGCCGGGCCTCCTCCCACGTGAGAGGGCGCAGGACAAAGTGCTGGGTGATGCGCTCATTCAATTGGCGGATCGCCGGCTGGCGCAGGTTTTCATCCAATTCCGGCTGGCCGAACAGAACAATTTGGAGCAGTTTTTCGTGTGCGGTTTCCAGGTTGGTCAGCAGCCGTATTTCTTCCAGCGTTTCCAGCGGCATGCCCTGGGCCTCTTCCACCAGCAAAATGGTGCGGCGTCCATTGGCATGGCTGTGCAGCAGCGAATGCGTAACGGCCTGGGTGAGTTCGGTGATTGATGCGTTGGCGGCGAGCGGCAGCTTCAAATCGCAAGCGATGGCGGTCAGCACTTCCTGCGGTGAAATATGCGGATTGGCCAGGTAGACGAGATCGTGCGCGTTGCGTAATTTTTCTGCCAGCATGCGGCACAGCATGGTTTTGCCGCTGCCGACTTCGCCCGTCACCTTGACGATTCCCTCCCCCTGTTCGATGGCGTAAACCAGCGCGTCGAGCGTGCTGCCTCGGTCTGCGCCGGGATAGAAAAATCCGGTGTTGGGCGTGATCTTGAAGGGGGCTTCATGCAAGCCGAAGTAGTCGAGGTACATGCGTTCAGGTCTCGTCCTTGCCATAGGTTTGCATCCGGCTGTACAACGTCGTGCGGTTGATGCCCAGCAGCCGGGCGGCTTGCGACAGATTGCCGTGAGTGATGTCCAGCGCCGCCTGCACATAGCTTTGTTCCCAGTCCTTCAGCATGCGGTCCAGCTCGAAATTGATTTGGCCGGATAAGTGCTTGCGGGCGATTTCCTTCAGGCCCTGACTGCCGGGTGTCAGCGCCAGTTCCTGCGGATTGATCGCCGCGCTGTCGAACTCATCCTCCAGTTGGGACAATTCAATAGTCTGGTCGGGGTATTTGGCGCCCAAGCGGATGACGATGTTGCGCAATTCGCGCACATTGCCGGGAAAGTGGTAATCCAGCCAAGCCGCGCGGGCTGAGTCGCTCAACTGGAAACGGGCCCCATGGCCCAGCTGCCGGCGGAAATGTTCCATCAGCACCAGCCGGTCGCCGCCCAGTTCGCGCAGGGGCGGGGCGGTCAGCACAAAGACGCTGAGGCGGTGATACAGGTCGGCGCGAAAACGCCCTGCCCGCACTTCGTTTATCAGATCCCGGTTGGTGGCGGCGACAATGCGCGCCTGACTCGTGCGGGTCTGGGTTTCGCCCACCCGCTGGTATTCGCCGTTTTCCAGCACACGCAGCAATTTGGCCTGCAATTCCAGCGGCAACTCGCCGATTTCATCCAGAAACAGGGTGCCGCCGCTGGCCTCCTCAAAGTAGCCGGAGCGTGCCTGTTGCGCGCCGGTGAAAGCGCCGCGGGCATAACCGAACAGCGTGGGTTCCACCAGCGTGGGGGCAATGGCAGCGCAGTTCAGAGCCAGAAAGGGGGCGTGTGAACGGCGGCTGAGAAAGTGCAGGCATCTGGCCGCCACTTCCTTGCCGCTGCCCGATTCACCCTCGATCAGCACCGGAAAAGGGGTGTCGGCGTATTGCTGCAGCTGCAGGCGCAGGCGTTCCAGCGGTGGGCTGCGGCCAATCAGATCGCAGCCGTTCGATTCCGCCGCTGTCGGCGATGGCTGGTCGAGTGCGGCCAGCAAGCGGGTGCGAATCTGCTCGGCCGGGCAGGGTTTGGCGACGAAGTCCATGGCGCCGAGTGCGCGCGCGTGACGGGCGTGCGCTTCATCGTTCTGGCCGGACAAAACGAGGATGCGTAAGGTGGGAATCCGTCCGAGCAGGTCGCGTATCAGTGCGAAGCCTTCGTCCGGTTTGTGCGGCTTGGGCGGCAGCCCCAAATCGACCAATGCCAGTTCGGGCGGATGATCCTGCGCCAAGCTGATGGCTTCGGTGCGGGAGTGGGCGGTCGCGACATTGAAATCGCGGATCAGCACGAATGCCAGCGCATCCGTGATCAGCGGATCATCGTCAACAATCAGCAGTGCTGGTTTGTCCTGCTTGTTCCGAGTGGGCATCGGCGCCCCGGCTGAATTAGGTTACTTCAATATAAACCATAACATCGCTCTATGCTAAAGACGTCTGCGGTAACCGGGACGCCTGCGGTGACTGCCGGCATGTTAAAATGCGCGCGGTTTGATAGGGAAAATGAGTAATGAAAGATTTTGTTGAGCTGCTGGTCAGCCAGAGTAAAGCTGACCGCGTGTCCGTGACGTCCGCTCTGGACGATGCGTTGAAACACCTGGACAACGTGATGACCGGGATTGCCGGTGATTTGCAGGTGGAGTTTTTCGGTCCCTTCGTCGGGGTTGAAACCGAGCTGGCGCACCAGCTCATTGTGCGTGCGCACAGCTGGGAGCTGGGCGGCAAGGAGTGGAGCCTGAAGGTGTGCACCACCGCGCCGCAGTCCGATTTTCGTCCCGAGTGGCCGATCCAGGGTTCCGGCCGTTTGCGCAAGCAGCTGATCGTCAAGGCGCTGCCGGCCTTTTTCAAGGATTATGTCGAAGCCGTTGCTCAGGCGGGCAGGGCGGATACCCCGTCCGGCAAGCGGATTGCCCAGTTGGCCGAGCGCTTTAAGTGACTGCTTATAAAGCAGCGTTTCCTTAACGCCTGACTGCCGATTCTTCCAGCGTTTCTTCCAGGCTGTGCTGCGGGCGGAACGCCAGAAGCGTTTCCGCCCGCCGGCAGTTCAGCGTCAGTGTATGTTGCGCCCCATCCAGCCAGCCCGGTTCGGCGCCGGCGCCGAACCCTTTCCACGCCAGATAGAGCCAGAGCCGTGCCAGCCACAGGGGTATGCCCACTGCATGGGGATGCCGGCGGCGCACCAGGCTGCGGAAGTCGTAGGTTTGCGGCGCGGCCAGGTTGAACGGGCCGCTTGCATCGGCCAGCAGGGCCGCGACGATGGCGGTTGCCACGTCTTGTTCGTGAATGCATTGCAGCTGCGGCTGCGGTTCGGGCAGGCGCAGGAAGACCGGCAGCCGCAGGATGAACAGCAACAAGGGCTGGGCCTGGCGGCCCAGGATGATATGCGGCCGCAGCCGCACTGCGGCCGGCACATGCTGCGCCATCCAGAGCTCCAGCTCGGCCTTGTGCTCGCCGTAAAGAAATCCGCGTAGCGGCGCGAATGGCGCTTCTTCCTGCAGTAGCACGCCTTGGCCGTAGACCGATGCGCTGGACAGGTGGACGATTTTCACGCCCTTTTCGCGCGCCGCGGTGAACAGCCGCTGGCTGGCGGTGACGTTGATTTCATGCATGTCGCGCGGCGAAGTGCGGCCGCGCAACACGACAAAAGCCAGGTGAATGACGGCGTCGACCGCGTCGAGCAGGGTCAGATCAAGCTGGCGGATGTCGCCGGTGCGGGCGCTGAACTTGGGATGGCTGAAGCGGCTGGGGCGAATGTCGAAGCCGATCACCGCCTCGATCTCGCGCCGGTTGCACAGCATGGGCAGCAATGGGGCCGCCAGATGGGCGGCGCTGCCGGTGACCAGAACGCGCATGTCGGCAGCCCTTTAATCCTGCATGACGGGGATGACTTCTTCCGCGATGCAGCGCAGCGATTCCTGTACCACTTCCGTATGGGCGCCGCCGGCGCCCACCGCCAGCAGCATATGGGTGACGCCGGCCGCCTGGAATTTGCGCAGCTGTTTCACGCAGTCTTCCGGTGTGCCGACCACCGCCATGCCGAACGTTTCCAGCAGGGTCAGGTTGATGCCCAGGCGCATCACTTCGCGGAAGCGCCCCAGTTCATGGAAATGCTCGTAACTGGGGTAGAGTTTTTCCAGCACCGGCAGGGTGGTCTTGTACAGTTCGTGATAGAACCACGTCAGCGCCTGCTTGGCCACGTGCTTGGCCCGCTCGCGGTCCTTCAGGCAGACGATGCCGACAGTCATGCCGATGCGCGGCGGTTCTGTGCCGTTCCAGGCCTTCAGGTAGCTCTTGATGTCCTGTTTGTTCATGACCCAGGGCTTGAATGGCCCGGCCAACATGCCCAGTTGCTGTTCCGCCGCCCAGGAGAAACTGTCCGGACTGACCGCCGCGCTCCACAGCGGCGGATGCGGTGTCTGCACGGTGTGCGGCAGGATGTCGATGTTGTCCAGTTGGTAGTGCTCGCCCATGAAGGTGACGGGCTGGCGGTTGAAACTGGCGCGCAGAATCTGCAGGCCTTCCGTCACTGCCGCGCGGGACGAGGCCATGTCGCGGCCGAATACCTTGAATTCCGGCGGCGAAAATCCGCGGCCGATGCCGACATCGAGCCGGCCCCGGCTGAGGATGTCCAGCGTCGCGACGCGCTCGGCCACATGCACCGGGTGATGCAGCGGCATGGGGATGATGCCGAAACCCAGGCGGATGCGTTTGGTGCGCTGCGACAGGGCGGCAAGGAACAGGTCGGGCTTGGACGAGTGCGAGTACTCGCGCATGAAGTGGTGTTCCACCAGCCAGGCGCAGCGGTAGTTCAGCTCGTCGGCCAGGGTCAGTTCGTCCAGCGATTGGGCGAAGGCATCGGTTTCGCTGCGTTCGAGAAAGGCCGGGTTGGCAATTTCATAAAACAGGTCGAATTGCATGGAGTTTGACCGGACGGCAAAAGCGCTATGATGCCAGTGAACCCAAAGTGCGGCAAATGGCCGGGCTGTTCAGATAGCGGGGCGGATATCGGGTAATGCCGGGTGGGTGATGGCATTTCAGAGGCGACGGGTTGCCCGCTGGTTACATTCGGCGGCTTCCTTAAGACATCGTAAACCAATGATTATTTGTCTTGTAACGTCGTAACGCATAAAATGCCGGGAACTTTAGCGTCTGTCCGCAGGCCGGTACAATACCGGTGGCCTATACAACTGACAGTCATTTAACGGAACCGTCCGCATCTTGAATAATCTGGTAGAACTCAAGAACGTCAATTTTGCCTACGAAACCCGCTCTGTGCTCAAGGGACTCAATATGAAGATCCCCAAGGGTAAGGTCGTGGCCATCATGGGCGGCAGTGGTTGCGGTAAAACCACGCTGC
This sequence comes from Pseudomonadota bacterium, assembly GCA_021851875.1. Classification (GTDB taxonomy): domain Bacteria; phylum Pseudomonadota; class Gammaproteobacteria; order Burkholderiales; family JAJZQI01; genus JAJZQI01. The sequence continues at coordinate 11,585 of JAJZQI010000015.1, forward strand.
TGCGCCTGATCGGCGGGCAGATTCGCGCCACCCAGGGCGAGGTGAACGTGGCCGGGCAGAATGTCGGTCAGCTCAATCGTGATGCCATGTACGACCTGCGCCGGCGCATGGGCATGCTGTTCCAGTTCGGCGCCTTGTTTACCGATCTGTCGGTGTACGAGAACGTGGCCTTTCAGATGCGCGAGCACACTGATCTGCCGGAAGAGATCATTCGCGATCTGGTGCTGATGAAGCTGCATGCCGTGGGCCTGCGCGGTGCGCGCGACCTGATGCCGTCCGAGCTGTCCGGCGGCATGGCGCGGCGGGTGGCGCTGGCGCGCGCCATCGCGCTCGACCCGATGCTGATCATGTATGACGAACCGTTTGCCGGCCTGGACCCGATTTCGCTCGGCGTCACCGGCAACCTGATCCGTCGCCTCAACGATGCGCTGGGCGCGACCTCCATCGTGGTGACGCACGATGTGCAGGAATCGCTCAAGATTGTCGATTACGTCTACTTCATGTCCGAGGGCGTGATCGTGGCGCAAGGCACGGCGGAAGAAATGAAAAAATCGGACATCCCCTACGTGCACCAGTTCGTCTGGGGTGAAATGGATGGCCCGGTGCCGTTCCATTACGAAATGAACAAGACTTACGCGGAAGACATGGGGCTGGATCATGCTTGATCATCTTCTTCGGCCGCTGCGCAACATCGGCCATCGCGTGGTGAACAGCATTTGGCGCCTGGGTTACGCTTCGCGTTTCTTCCTCATGACCCTGCTCAAGTCGGGCACCAGTTTTGCCCGCTTCAGTCTGATCATGCGCGAGATTTATTTCTCCGGCGTGCTGTCGCTGATCATTATCCTGGTGTCGGGCCTGTTCGTCGGCATGGTGCTGGGTTTGCAGGGTTACGAAACCTTGCAGAAATACGGCTCGGAAGAGGCGCTGGGCACGCTGGTGTCGCTTTCGCTGGTGCGCGAACTGGGGCCGGTGGTGGCGGCATTGCTGTTTGCCAGTCGGGCCGGCTCGGCGATCACGGCCGAAATCGGTCTGATGAAGGCGACCGAGCAGATCGCCGCGATGGAAATGATGGCGGTCGATCCGATTGCCCGTATCATCGGCCCGCGTTTCTGGGGCGGGGTGCTTTCCATGCCGCTGTTGGCCGCCATGTTCAGCGCCATCGGCGTGTTCGGCGGCTACCTGGTCGGCGTGGTGCTGATCGGCGTGGATGACGGCGCCTTCTGGTCGCAGATGCAGGCCAATGTGGATTTCCGCAACGACATTCTCAACGGCGTGATCAAGAGTGTCGTGTTCGGTGTGGCGGTCACCGCCATTGCCGTGTTCGAAGGTTACGATGCCCCGCCGACGGCCGAGGGCGTGTCGGGAGCAACCACCCGGACCGTGGTGATGTCATCGCTGGCGGTGCTGGGGCTTGATTTTATATTGACGGCATTCATGTTTAGAGGAATGTGATAGATGGAACGGACTACCCTGGATCTGTGGGTCGGGATTTTTGTTGTGATCGGCATTGCCGCATTACTGACGTTGGCCATGAAAGTGGGCAACCTGTCCACCTACAACAGCGACGCCACCTACACCGTGACGGCAGACTTCCAGAATATCGGCGGCCTCAAGGTCAAGGCGCCGGTTAAAAGCGCCGGCGTACTGGTTGGCCGGGTGAGCGGCATCGAATTCGACACCAAGCGTTTCGAGGCCGTTGTAACCTTATCGCTCGACAAGCGTTATATGTTTCCCAAGGACACTTCGGCGTCCGTGCTGACGTCCGGCTTGCTGGGCGAACAGTATATCGGTCTGGATGCGGGTGGCGACGAGCAAAACCTGCAGCAGGGCGACAAAATCAAACTGACCCAGTCGGCGGTGGTGCTGGAAAAACTGATCGGACAGTTTCTCTACAGCAAGGCGGCCGACGGCAGTGACAAGGATGGCAAATGATGCAATGGCGTAAACTGATTGCCGCACTGGTTCTTGCCGGCGCTTCCATGCTGGCGGCAGCCGATACCGTGGCGCCCGACGTGCTGGTGAAGAACACCACCCAGGAAGTGCTGGCTATTATCAAGCAGGACAAGGCGCTGCAGTCCGGCGACAAAAAGAAGATGAATGATCTGGTGGAAGCCAAGGTGCTGCCGCATTTTGATTTCACCCGCATGACCCGCCTGGCCGTGGGCAAGGCATGGCGTACCGCCACACCCGACCAGCAACAAGCGCTGGTGCGCGAATTCCGTACCCTGCTGGTGCGCACCTATTCCAAGGCGATTTCCACTGCAATCAATACCAATGTCGACGTCAAACCGCTGCGCATGGCGGCCGGCGATACCGAAACCGTGGTGCGCACCGGCATTCAGCAGTCCGGTACGCAGCCGATTTCGGTTGACTACGTGGTGGAAAAGGATGGCGACACCTGGAAAGTGTTCGACGTGATCGTCGAGGGCGCCAGCCTGGTGACCACCTACCGCTCCAGCTTCAACGACGAAGTGACCAGGGGCGGCATTGACGGCTTGGTCAAGTCGCTGGTGCAGAAAAACCAGTCGGCCGATGCCCCGGTAGCGAAAAAATGATCGAGCAGCGCGGTGATGCTTTTTACGTTACCGGTCCGATGACCATTGCCACCTCGGCCACCGTGCTGACCGAAGGACGCAAGCTGTTCGGGCGGCAGGGCGGCGTGCTCGATTTTGCCAGCGTGACCGAGCTCGATTCCTCGGCCGTCAGCGTGCTCATGCAGTGGCAGCGCGAAGCGCACCAGCAGGGCAGCCGGTTAGGCTGCCGCAATATTCCGGCCAACCTCAAGAATCTGGCCGCGCTGTACGGCGTGGCCGATATGCTCGCGCTCAAGTGACCCAGCCGGCTATTCAAATCAGCCAGATCCGCAAGCGTTTTGGCGAACTGGAGGCTCTCAAGGGCGTCAGCCTGTCGGTTGAACAGGGCGAGTTTTTTGCCCTGCTCGGTCCCAACGGTGCCGGCAAGACCACCCTGATCAGCATTCTTGCCGGCCTGACGCGCGCCGACTCCGGTGAAGCTCGCATCATGGGGCATGACGTGGTGCACGATTATCGGGCAGCGCGTCACGCGCTCGGCGTCGTGCCGCAGGAACTGGTGTTCGATCCCTTTTTTACCGTGCGTGAAACCCTGCGCATCCAGTCGGGCTATTACGGCGTGAAGAGCAACGACGGCTGGATCGATGAAATCCTGCACAACCTCGATCTGACCAACAAAGCCGACACCAACATGCGCAAGCTGTCCGGCGGCATGAAGCGGCGCGTGCTGGTGGCCCAGGCGCTGGTGCACAAGCCGCCGGTGATCGTGCTGGACGAGCCGACCGCCGGGGTCGATGTGGAATTGCGCCAGACCTTGTGGGCCTTCGTGCGCAAGCTCAACGAACAGGGTCATACCATCGTCCTCACCACGCACTACCTGGAGGAAGCGGAAGCTTTGTGCAGCCGGGTGGCCATGCTCAAACAGGGCGAAGTGGTGCTGCTCGATCGCACGGATAAATTGCTGGCGCAGCATGCCGAAAAGAAAGTGGCTCTCAAGCTGGTGCCCGATAGCCTGCCGCTTGCCTTGCAAGCGATGAAGTGCGGCGAGCAGCGGGGCGCGCACGTGCTGGCGCTGCAGGACTTTGCCCAACTGGATGGCGTGCTGGCCACGCTGCGTGAGAGCGGGGTGAGAATCGAGGACATGGAAGTGCTGACGCCGGACCTGGAAGATGTGTTCGTCAAAGTAATGCACGGCGAAGGCAGGGCGGTGGCATGACGCCCGGCTTTCGCGCGCTGTTTTACAAGGAAATTTTGCGCTTTTACAAGGTCGCGTTCCAGACCGTGCTGGCGCCGGTCATTACCGCGCTGCTGTATCTGCTGATCTTTTCCCATGTGCTGGAAGAGCATGTGCAGGTGTACCCGGGAGTCAGCTATACGGCATTCCTGGTGCCCGGCCTGGTGATGATGTCGGTGCTGCAAAACGCTTTTGCCAACAGCTCATCCAGTCTGATTCAATCCAAGGTGACCGGCAGCATCATTTTCGTGCTGATGCCGCCCATCGCCTACAGCGAGTTTTTTCTCGCCTACGTGGCGGCCGCGGCGGTCAGGGGCGTCGCGGTGGGGGGCGGCGTGTTCGTGGTGACCCTGCTGTTTGCCTTGCCGCCCTTGCGTGAACCCCTGTGGTTGATCGTTTTTGCCTTGCTCGGCAGCGGTCTGCTGGGGGCGCTTGGGGTGGTGGCGGGCATCTGGGCGGAAAAATTCGATCAGCTGGCGGCGTTCCAGAATTTTCTGATCATGCCGTTCACTTTCCTGTCGGGTGTGTTTTATTCGCTACATTCGCTGCCCCCCTTCTGGCAGGGCGTATCGCGCTTCAATCCGTTCTTTTACATGATCGACGGCTTCCGCTACGGCTTTTTCGGCGTCAGCGACGTGTCGCCCTGGTTAAGTCTGACCATTGTGCTGGTCTGCTTTTTCGCTTTATCATTGTTTACCCTACAATTGCTGAAGACCGGCTACAAGCTGCGTCACTAGAGAACGAAATGGTTACTCCAGAATCTATCAAAGCCTCCATTGCGGCCGGTTTGCCGTGCGAACATCTGCAAGTGGCGGGCGATGGCGAGCACTTTGAAGCGATTATCGTCAGCGCCGAATTTGCCGGCAAAAGCCGCGTGCAACAGCATCAGCTGGTTTATGCCGCACTGGGTGACCGCATGCGCGAAGAGATTCATGCGCTGTCGATGAAGACGCTGACACCGGAAGCCTGGCGCGCCCAGCAAGCCTGACCCACCTCAGACGGAATTTTATGGATAAGTTGTTGATCGAGGGCGGTCGGCCGCTCCGGGGCGGGGTACGTATTTCCGGCGCCAAAAACGCCGCCTTGCCGATTCTCTGCGCCAGTCTGCTGACGGCCGATACCTTGCAGTTGGACAATGTGCCGCATTTGCGCGACATCACCACCATGGTGGATCTGTTGGCGCAAATGGGGGTGAAAGCCGAGCGGCCCGATCGCGCCCATGTTTCCCTCAATGCCGCCACGCTGACGCATCTGGAAGCGCCCTACGAACTGGTGAAAACCATGCGCGCCTCCATTCTGGTGCTCGGCCCGCTGGTTGCCCGCATGGGGCAGGCGCGCGTGTCCCTGCCGGGCGGTTGCGCCATCGGTTCGCGGCCGGTCAACCTGCACGTCAAGGGTTTGCAGGCCATGGGGGCTGAAATCACCATCGAGCACGGCTATATCGAAGCTCGCGCCAGCCGTTTGAAAGGCGCGCGCATTTTCATGGACCTGGTGTCCGTGACCGGCACGGAAAACCTCATGATGGCCGCGGCGCTGGCTGACGGCGTGACGGTGATCGAAAATGCCGCGCGTGAACCGGAAGTGGTCGATCTGGCCCATTGTCTGATCGCCATGGGAGCGAAAATCGAGGGTGCCGGTACCGATGTGATCACCATTACCGGCGTGGAGAGCCTGCATGGCGCCCGCCATTCCATCATGCCGGACCGTATCGAGACCGGCACCTTCCTGGTCGCCGCGGCCGTGACGGGCGGCAGCATTACCGCCACGCATACCCGGCCGGATACGCTGGATGCCGTGCTGGACAAACTGCGTGAAGCCGGTGCCAAGGTCGAGTGCGGTCCCGACTGGATCAAGCTGGATGCGCCGGCGGAGCTGCAGGCCGTCAACATCCGCACGGCGCCGCACCCGGCATTTCCGACCGACATGCAGGCGCAATTCATGGCGCTCAACGTCGTGGCGAGCGGCACCGGCGTGGTGACGGAAACCATTTTCGAAAACCGCTTCATGCACGTGCCGGAACTGGGGCGCATGGGGGCTTCCATCGACGTGGAAGGCAATACCGCCGTGATCAAGGGCGTGTCGCAGTTGTCCGGCACCACGGTCATGGCCACCGATTTGCGCGCCTCAGCCAGTCTGGTCATCGCCGGTCTGGTGGCCGAGGGGGAGACGCTGGTCGATCGCATTTATCATCTGGATCGCGGCTACGAGCATATCGAAGACAAGCTGACGCAGTTGGGCGCAAAAATCCGTCGCGTACCGGGAAGCGCTGCGCACGACGAGTGAAAAACCGCCCGCTTGGCTCCACTTGACGGTAAAATGTCATTTTTCTGCAACCTATTGAAATAGGCTCTCAACCGTGATTACCCTTGCCCTCTCCAAGGGACGTATTTTCGAGGAAACCACGCCGCTGCTGGCTGCGGCCGGTATCACTCCGCTGGAAGACCCGGAAAAATCCCGCAAGCTGATCATCCCCACCAACCGTGACGATGTACGCCTGGTGATCGTGCGCGCCTCGGATGTGCCGACCTATGTGCAATACGGCGCGGCGGACATCGGGGTGGCCGGCAGGGATGTGCTGGACGAGCATGGCGGCGCCGGTCTGTATCAGCCGCTGGATCTGCGCATCGCCCGCTGCCGCATGATGGTGGCCGTGCCGCAGGGTTACGAATACGAGCAGGCCGTGCGCCAGGGCGCCCGCATTCGCGTGGCGACCAAATACCTCAATACCGCGCGCGCCCACTTCGCCGCCAAGGGCGTGCATGTGGACCTGATCAAGCTGTACGGTTCCATGGAACTCGGTCCGCTGGTCGGGCTGTCCGATGCCATTGTCGACCTGGTGAGCAGCGGCGGTACGCTCAAGGCCAACAATCTGGTGGCGGTGGAACACATTGCCGACATCAGTTCGCGTCTGGTGGTGAACCAGGCGGCACTGAAAATGAAACGTTCGTTGATTCAGCCGATTATCGACAACTTTGCCGCTGCCGTTGAACGCATGGCGCAGGAGGAAAAGTAATGGCCACCATCCGCCGCATGAATTCCCAGGCTGCCGGTTTTCAGGCTGAACTCGCGGCCCTGCTGGCTTTTGAGGACGAGCAGGACGCCAGTATCGAAAACACCGTGGCGGCCATTCTGGCCGACGTGAAAAAACGCGGCGACGCCGCCGTGCTGGAATACACCCAGCGTTTCGATCGGCTGGAAGCGGCTTCCATGGCGGCGTTGGAATTACCCAAGGAAAAGCTGCAGGCGGCGCTGGACGGTCTGCCGCCCGAGCAACGCGGTGCCTTGTACGAAGCGGCCGACCGGGTGAAGCGTTACCACGAACGCCAGCTGCAGCACTCCTGGCACTACACCGAGGAAGACGGCACGCTGCTCGGCCAGCAGGTCACCGCGCTGGATCGCGTGGGTCTGTATGTGCCGGGCGGCAAGGCGGCCTATCCGTCGTCGGTGATCATGAACGCCGTGCCGGCCAAGGTGGCGGGCGTGGCCGAGCTGATCATGGTGGTGCCGACACCGGGCGGCACGGTCAATCAGCTGGTGCTGGCGGCGGCGGCCGTGTGCGGCGTCGATCGCGTATTCACCATCGGCGGCGCCCAGGCTGTGGCGGCGCTCGCTTACGGCACGCAAACCGTCCCGCAGGTGGACAAGATCGTCGGCCCCGGCAATGCCTATGTGGCATCGGCCAAGCGCCGCGTGTTCGGCACGGTCGGTATCGACATGGTGGCCGGTCCGTCCGAGATCCTGGTGGTGTGCGACGGCAAGACCGATCCCGACTGGATTGCCATGGACCTGTTCTCGCAGGCCGAGCACGACGAACTGGCGCAGTCGATTCTGCTGTCGCCCGATGCGGCTTTCCTCGACGCGGTGGAAAAGAGTATCGCCAGGCTGCTGGAAGAAATGCCGCGCAAGGAAGTCATCAGCACTTCGCTGACCCATCGCGGCGCGCTGATCCAGGTGCGGGATCTGACTGAAGCGGTGGAGATCGTCAACTTCATCGCGCCCGAGCATCTGGAACTGTCGGTGGCAGATCCGGAGCAGTGGGCGCGCAAGGTGCGCCACGCCGGCGCCATCTTCATGGGCCGCATGACCTGCGAGTCGCTGGGCGATTACTGTGCCGGTCCCAACCACGTGCTGCCGACCTCGCGCACCGCGCGTTTCTCGTCGCCGCTGGGAGTGTACGATTTCCAGAAGCGTTCCAGCCTGATCATGGTGTCGCCGGCCGGCGCTAACGTGCTGGGCAAGGTGGCCGCCACGCTCGCCTACGGCGAGGGGCTGCAGGCGCATGCGCGCTCCGCTGAATACCGTCTGTCGCGGGATTAACTGCATGAGTCGATTCTGGAGTCCGGTGGTTCACGGCCTGACCCCCTATGTGCCGGGCGAGCAGCCCAAGCTCAACAACCTGGTCAAGCTCAACACCAATGAAAATCCCTACGGTCCGAGCCTGCGCGTGCTGGAAGCGCTGCGCGCCGAGGCAGGCGACAGCCTGCGTCTGTACCCTGACCCGAACAGCGACCGACTGAAGCAGGCGATCGCCGAGCAGCACGGTCTGGATACGGCCCATGTATTCGTCGGCAACGGCTCGGACGAAGTGCTGGCGCATACCTTCCAGGCGTTGCTAAAACACGACTTGCCGATTTTGTTTCCGGATATCAGCTACAGTTTTTACCCGGTCTATTGCGGTTTGTACGGGATCGACTACACTGAAATTGCTCTTGATGAGCAGTTTGCAATCAATGTGGACGATTACATGCGCCCCAACGGCGGCATTATTTTCCCCAATCCCAATGCGCCGACCGGTCGAGCCCTGCCGCTGGCCGATATCGAGCGCCTGCTGCAGACCAACAGCGAATCCGTGGTGGTGATTGACGAAGCCTATGTCGACTTCGGCGCCGAATCGGCCGCCACGCTGGTGAAAAAATACCCGCAACTGCTGGTGGTGCATACGCTGTCCAAATCCCGTGCGCTGGCCGGCCTGCGCGTCGGCTTTGCGCTCGGTCAGCCCGAGCTGATCGAGGCGCTGGTGCGGGTCAAGGACAGCTTCAATTCCTATCCGCTGGACCGCTTTGCCCAGGCGGGCGCCGTTGCGGCCATGCAGGATCGCGCCTGGTTCGACAATACCTGCCGCAAGGTCATCGCCAGCCGGGAAAAGCTGGTGGCCGAACTGGAGAGTCTGGGATTCGAAGTGCTGCCCTCGGCGGCGAATTTTGTCTTTGCGCGGCATCCGCAGCATGACGGGGCAGACCTGACGGCCAAATTACGCGAGCGCAGCATCATCGTGCGGCATTTCCGCAAGCCGGCCCGCATCGCTCCTTTCATGCGCATCACGATCGGTACCGATGTGCAATGCGCCGCGCTGGTCGATGCATTGAAAGACATCCTGAAAACAGCCTGAACCCGTTTATCACTTCTGCACACGACTGACTATGCCCATGCGTACAGCCCAAGTAACCCGCAATACCCTGGAAACCCAGATTTCCGTCGAACTCAATCTGGACGGTACCGGTAAGGCACATTTCGAGACCGGCCTGCCGTTTCTCGATCACATGCTCGATCAGGTGGCGCGCCACGGCATGATGGACATCACCATTGCGGCCAAGGGCGACCTGCATATCGACGCGCACCACACGGTGGAAGATATCGGCATTACGCTGGGCCAGGCCTTTACCAAGGCGGTGGGCGACAAGAAGGGTATCAAGCGCTACGGCCATGCCTATGTGCCGCTGGACGAGGCGCTGTCACGCGTGGTGATCGACTTGTCCGGCCGTCCCGGGCTGGTGTTCGAGGTGCCGTTTACCCGCGCCTGGATCGGCCAGTTCGACGCGGACCTGTTCCATGAATTTTTCCAGGGTTTCGTCAATCACGCCCTGGTGACGCTGCATGTGGACAACCTGCGCGGCAGCAACGCCCATCATCAGGCGGAAACCGTGTTCAAGGCATTCGGCCGCGCCCTGCGCATGGCGCTTGAGGCGGACGAACGCATGGCCGGCATCACGCCGTCGACGAAAGGCGCGCTGTGATTGATATCGCCGTAATCGACTATGGCATGGGCAATCTGCGCTCGGTGTCCAAGGCGCTCGAACACGTGGCTCCGGCCGCGCGCGTGGTGGTGACCAGCGATCCGGCCGCCATTCGCGAGGCCGGCCGGGTGGTGTTCCCGGGTGTCGGCCACATGAGCGACTGCATGAAGGAATTGCAGCAGCGCGGGCTGGTCGACGTGGTCAAGGAAGCCGCGGCCGGCAAGCCGTTCCTGGGCATTTGTCTGGGCATGCAGGCGCTGTTCGAGCACAGCGAGGAAGGCGACTGCGCAGGGCTGGGCATTTTGCCCGGCCGGGTGCTGAAATTCCCGGCGGAAGCCATGCACACCGAGCAGGGCGAAAAACTCAAGGTGCCGCACATGGGCTGGAACGAAGTGCATCAGGCGCAGTCGCACCCCATGTGGGCGGGTATCAAGGATGCCGAGCGTTTTTACTTCGTGCACAGCTACTACGTGGAAGCCGGCAACCCCGATCTGGTGGCCGGCTTCAGCGTGTATCCCTTTCCGTTTACCTGTGCGGTGGCTGCCGGCAACATTTTTGCCGTGCAGTTCCACCCGGAAAAAAGCCAGACGGCCGGCATGGCCCTGCTGGGCAATTTCGTCACCTGGGACGGCGGCATCATGGCCTCCACCTGTGACACGTCCAGCTGCAGTTACTGATTTTGTTTTGAGCGTTTGACCGAGACCTGAACCATGTTGATGATTCCCGCAATTGACCTGAAGGATGGCCACTGCGTACGTTTGCGCCAGGGGCTGATGGAAGATGCCACGGTGTTTTCCGAAGAACCCGCCGATATGGCGCGGCATTGGGTGAAACAGGGCGCCCGCCGCCTGCATCTGGTCGATTTGAACGGCGCCTTTGCCGGCAAGCCGGTCAATGAAGCCGCCATCAAGGCCATCGTCGAAGCCGTCGGCGGTGAGATTCCCATCCAGCTGGGCGGCGGCATTCGCGATCTGGAAACCATCGAACGCTATCTGGATGATGGCATCAGCTACATCATCATCGGCACGGCTGCGGTGAAAAACCCCGGCTTCCTGCACGAGGCTTGCGATGCCTTCCCGGGTCATATCATCGTCGGGCTGGACGCCAAGGACGGCAAGGTGGCGGTGGACGGCTGGTCCAAGCTCACCGGCCACGACGTGGTGGATCTGGCGGCCCGTTTCGAGGGTTACGGCGTCGAGTCGGTCATTTACACCGATATCGGCCGCGACGGCATGCTGTCGGGCGTGAACATCGAGGCGACGGTCAAACTGGCCCGTGCGTTGACCATTCCGGTGATCGCCAGCGGCGGCATCACCAATCTCGACGATGTGCGCAAGCTGTGCAACGTGGAAGAGGAAGGCATCATCGGTGCCATCACCGGTCGCGCCATCTACGAAGGCACGCTGGATTTTTCAGCGGCTCAGGCGCTGGCCGATGAATTGTCCGAGGTCGTCTGATGGGATTGGCCAAGCGCATTATTCCCTGCCTTGACGTCACTGCCGGTCGCGTCGTCAAAGGCGTCAATTTTGTCGGTTTGCGCGATGCCGGCGATCCGGTGGAAATCGCCCGCCGCTATGACGAGCAGGGCGCCGACGAGCTGACTTTCCTGGATATCACCGCCAGCTCCGACGAGCGGGATATCATCCTGCATATCATTGAAGATGTGGCAGCCCAGGTATTCATCCCGCTCACCGTCGGCGGCGGCGTGCGTGAAGTGAACGATGTGCGGCGCCTGCTCAATGCCGGCGCCGACAAGGTCAGCATCAATACCAGTGCGGTGACCAATCCGCAGCTGGTGGCCGATGCCGCAGCGCGTTTCGGCTCGCAATGCATTGTGGTGGCGATCGATGCCAAGCAGGTTGGCGAGGGCAAGTGGGAAGTCTTTACCCACGGCGGCCGCAAGGCAACCGGGCTGGATGCGGTCGAATGGGCGCAAAAGATGCAGGCTATGGGGGCGGGCGAGATCCTGCTGACCAGCATGGACCGCGACGGCACCAAAAACGGTTTTGATCTGGCGGTGGTGCGCGCCGTATCCGACGCGGTGGATATCCCGGTGATCGCCAGCGGCGGGGTGGGCAAGCTGGAACACCTGGCCCAGGGCGTACTGCTGGGGCATGCCGATGCCGTGCTGGCGGCCAGCATTTTCCACTTTGGCGAATTTACCGTGCGTCAGGCCAAGGAACACATGGCCATGGCCGGCATTGAAATGAGGATGTAATGGCCGATACCTGGTTGAATAAAGTGAACTGGGGCGATAATGGCCTCATTCCGGCCATTGCCCAGGATGACCAGACCAATGAGGTGTTGATGGTCGCCTGGATGAACCGCGAGGCGCTGAAAGAAACAGCGTCCAGCGGCAATGCCGTATACTGGTCGCGTTCACGCCGCAAGCTGTGGCGCAAGGGCGAGGAGTCCGGTCACGTGCAGAAGGTGAAAGGCATCTTCCTCGACTGCGACGAAGACGTGGTTCTGCTCAAGGTGGAACAGATCGGCGGGATCGCCTGTCATACCGGACGGCACGACTGTTTTTTCCAGCAGCTGGTCGATGGCGAATGGCGCGATGTGAAACCGGTGCTGAAAGACCCGGCGGAGATCTACAAGCATGAATGAAAATGACGTATTGGGCCGCCTTGCCGCGATTGTCGAGTCGCGCAAGCAGGCCGACCCGCAGGATTCCTATGTGGCCAGCCTGTATGCCAAGGGTCTCGACAAGATCCTCAAAAAGGTCGGTGAAGAGGCGGCCGAAACGCTCATTGCGGCCAAAAACAGCGACAAGGCGGAGCTGGTGTACGAGATGGCCGATCTGTGGTTCCACTGTCTGGTGTTGCTGGCACAAAAAGGCCTGCATCCGGACGATGTGCTGAACGAGCTGGCCCGCCGCGAGGGGCTGTCGGGGCACGTGGAAAAAGCCGGCAGGAGCGAACGCTGATGAGTGACTGTATTTTCTGCAGAATCGTCGCCGGCGAGCTGCCCAGCAACAAGGTTTACGAAGACGACGATATACTGGTGTTTCATGATATTCACCCGATCGCGCCGGTGCATTTTCTGCTGATACCGAAGCGACATGTCGAATCGTTGGCGCACTGCGAGGAGGAGCATATGCCGCTGTTGGGCAAGATCCTCGCGCTGGCGCCGAAGCTGGCCAGGGAGCAGGGGCTGGAGAGCGGTTTCCGCACCATGATCAATACCGGTCATGGCGGCGGGCAGGAAGTGTTTCACCTGCATGTGCACGTATTTGGCGGCGGCAGCCATTTGCCGCGTTTATAAGAGCGGGTAAAACCCGCTGCAACTGGAGACGGAAATGGGATCATTTAGCATTTGGCATTGGTTGATCGTGCTGGTCATCGTATTGGTGATTTTCGGCACCAAGAAACTGCGTAACATTGGCGGTGACCTGGGCGGCGCAGTCAAGAACTTCAAGGATGCGATGAACGAAGGCGATAAACCCAAACAGCTTGACCAGCAGCATACCGGTGGCGAGACCATCGATGCCGAAGTGACCGATAAAAAGAAAGTCTGACGACACAACAGCACGGGCAAGCTGAGAGGGGCGGCGCGGATCATGTTTGATATCGGATTTTCCGAACTGCTGGTAATCGGTGTGGTGGCCCTGGTGGTGCTCGGGCCGGAACGGTTGCCGAAAGTGGCGCGCACGGCGGGCCACCTTGTTGGCCGTCTGCAGCGTTACATGGCGGCGGTGAAGGCTGATATGGAGCGGGAGGGCCATTTGCAGGATCTGCATGATCTGCGCCAGCAATTCGAAACCTCCAAAAGCGAAGTGGAAAAGTCGATTCAGCAGACGGCTCAGGCAGTGAAAACCGAAGCGGCCGAACAGGCGCAGACCATTCACGCGCCGCTGGAACAGGCCAAGCAGGAAATTGCGGGGGCTGTCGCACCCGCTGCGAGCGAACCCGCTCCCGCTGTAGCTGCGCCCATCACTCCAGCCGTTGCCGCAACCACACCCCCTTCCTCTGAAAAGTCGACTGGCTGACCATGTTTGCCGAACAGCAGTTCATTTCCCATCTGTTAGAAATGCGCGACCGCCTGCTGCGGGTGGTGGTGATCTACCTGATTATTTTTGTCGTCCTGTTTCCGTTTGCCAACAAGCTGTACACCCTGCTGGCGCAACCGCTGCTGATGGCCCTGCCCAAAGGCGGGCAGATGATCGCCACCGAGGTGACAACACCGTTCTTCGTGCCGCTCAAGGTCACCATGATGGCGGCCTTCATCCTGTCGCTGCCGTACACGCTTTACCAGGCCTGGGCCTTTATTGCGCCGGGTTTGTACACGCACGAAAAGCGCCTGGCCCTGCCGTTGATCGTTGCGAGCACCCTTCTGTTCCTGGTCGGCATGACCTTCGCCTATTTCGCCGTTTTCCCGGTGGTGTTCGGTTTCATGGTGCACACAGCGCCGGCGGGCGTGGCGGTGATGACGGATATCGGCAAGTATCTGGATTTCGTGATGACCCTGTTCCTGGCGTTCGGGACCACCTTTGAAGTGCCGATCGCGGTGATTCTGCTGGTGCTGATGGGGATGGTGAGCGTGGAAAAACTGCGCGAAATCCGTCCTTACATGATCGTCGCCGCGTTCATTATCGGCGCGATTTTCACACCGCCCGACGTGATTTCGCAAATCATGCTGGCCGTGCCTTTGTGGCTGCTGTATGAAGTGGGTATTATCATGGCCGCGCTGCTGAAAAAGCAGCGCGCCGCTGATACGGGGACAGCTCGGTCAGAGGACGAAGCGCCTTACCGTCCCCTGAGCAGTGAGGAGATGGACCGCGAACTCGATGCCATCGAGGCGGCCGAAAAAGATCAGAAGTGAAGTACCTCGTCCACCTTCATGGTATGGACGGGGATCTTCTTGTCGCCCAGCTTGTCCATCGCCTGCCGCAATTCTGACGGCGTGCCATCAAGAATCGGGAAGGTGCCGTAATGCATCGGCACCACTTCCTTCGGCTTCACCATATCGACGGCCAGCGCGGCACGCTTGGGGTCCATGGTGAAGTGGCCGCCGATACAGGCCATCATCACATCGATATGACTGAATTTGCGGATCAGCGACATGTCCTGGAACACGTCGGTGTCGCCGGTGTGGTAGAAGGTCGGGCCGTTTTTCACCTGAATGACAAAGCCGCCGGGCGCGCCGCCGTCATGAATGTCCTTGTCGGCGCTGCCTTCCGGCGGCATAACGGTGGAGCTGTGCACGGCCGGAATAAAGGTCACTTTCACTTCGCCATCCAGCAGTGACAGCGTGCCGCCGAAATTGCCCATGGTGTCCATGCCGGCCTGCTTGGGCGGGTAGCCGCCATAGGTGGTCAGTTCGCTGCCCAGATCATAGGTGGCAACCAGCTTGGCGCCGGTTTTCCTGGCAATTTCCACGCTGTTGCCGACATGGTCAAAGTGGCCGTGGCTGATGAGGATCAGGTCGGCCTGTTTGATGTCGGCCAGATCTTCCTTGCCGTGCGGGTTGGACGGGTTGGTGATCCACGGATCGATCAGCAGGGTTTTGCCGCTCGGCGTGGTGATCTTGAACGCGGCATGGCCGTACCAGGTGAGGCTGGTGCCGGCCGCCCACAAGGCGGTACTGCTCAGGCTGAGGGTGGCTGCCAGAACGAGGGTGCGCAGTTTCATGAGTGCTCCATTATGGTTGTTTGTGATACTCGACGAAATCAAATTCTAGTCCGGATTCGCTAAGATGCGAATCGCGTTTCACTTCCTGCCAGAGGCTTTTGTCAAACTCGGGAAAATGCGCGTCACCGACGAATTCGCCCTTTATTTCAGTGAGATAAAGATGCTGGGCGAGCGGCAGTGCCTGGGCATACAGCTCAGCCCCGCCGATGATGAACGCCTCATCCTTGTCCTGACACGCTGCGATGGCCGCTTGCAATGAGGTCGCCGAGGTGCAGCCCTCCACCCGGTAGTCCGGATTGCGCGTTACGATGATGCTGTGCCGGCCGGGCAGGGGTTTGCCGATCGACTCGAAAGTCTTGCGGCCCATGATGATGTCGTGGCCCAGCGTCAGGCGCTTGAAGTGCTGCAAATCCTCTTTCAGATTCCACGGCAGACGGTTTTCAATGCCGATGACGCGATTTTGCGCCATGGCGGAAATGATGCTGATTTGGGTCATTACAAGCTCGATATGTAGGCCGCTACCGCCTGGATGTCGGCGTCGGTGAGCTGGCTGGCAACTTTGGACATGAGCGGATCCTTGCGCTCCCCCGTGCGGCTGCGGTAGAGGGTGAGTGATTTAATGAGATAAGGCGTCTGCTGGCTGGCAATGCGGGCGATTTGCTCGTTGCCCAGGCCCTTGTCGCCGTGGCAGACATGGCAAACCTGACTGAAGATCTGCTTGCCCCGGCTCATCAGGGCCGGATCGCCGGGCGGGTTTTTTCTGGCCGGGATGCTGGAGAAATACACGGCGATATTGACCTTCTCTTCGTCCGTCAGCTCTTTCAGCAACCCTTCCATGAAAGGGTACTTGCGCCGCCCGTCGACAAATTTCTGCATCTGCACCAGCAGGTAGGCGGCATTTTGCGCGGCAAGATTGGGCGTTTCCGGATGGGTGCTGTGTCCTTCCGTGCCGTGACAGTTGAAGCAGAATGAGGCGGTGCGTTTGCCGGCTGCTGCCGCTTGCTGGATCTTTTGCGGCGAAATCTGGATCTGCGACAGACGGTCTGCCAGACTGGGTTGTGTCGTTGCAGCGGCAGCCAAACTGGCGGAAGACATGCCGTATGCCAGCAGGAAGAGCGGTACGAAGCCTGATTTGAAGCCCGGAATCCTCATTTGCAGCAACTCCTCACGAATGGTTTTTTTAGGACAGAAGAATTATGCCATATTAGGATATTGGTATCCTTTATTTCTTTCGCGGGCTGGGCTTGCGAGTCAAACGGCCACGGGTGCCTTGATGCCCGGATGCGGATCATAGCCTTCCAGCGTGAAGTCGTCGTATTTGAAGGCGAACAGATCGGTGACTGCCGGGTTCAGTCGCATGATCGGCAAGGCGCGCGGCTCGCGCGCCAACTGGGTGTTGACCTGTTCCAGGTGGTTCAGATAAATGTGCGCATCCCCCAGGGTGTGGACGAAATCACCCGGCTGCAGGCCGCACACCTGCGCCATCATCATGGTCAGGATGGCATAGGAGGCGATGTTGAACGGCACGCCGAGGAAGATATCCGCGCTGCGCTGATAGAGCTGGCAGGACAATTTCCCATCCGCCACGTAAAACTGGAAGAAGGCGTGACAGGGCGGCAGTTTCATGTTGCTGATCTCGCCCACGTTCCAGGCGGATACGATCATGCGGCGGGAATCGGGGGTATTCTTGATCTGCTTCAGCACCTCGCTGATCTGATCGATGTGGCGGCCGTCCGCCGTCGGCCAGGAACGCCACTGATAGCCGTAGATGGGCCCCAGGTTGCCGTTCTCGTCCGCCCACTCGTCCCAGATGGTGACGCCATTTTCCTTCAGGTAGCTGATGTTGGTGTCGCCCTGCAAAAACCACAGCAATTCGTGAATGATCGACTTCAGATGGACTTTCTTGGTCGTCAGCAGGGGAAAACCCTCCTGCAGGTTGAAGCGCATCTGGTAGCCGAAGACCGATTTCGTGCCGGTGCCGGTGCGGTCGGTCTTGGTGGCGCCATGATTGAGTACGTGGGTAAGCAGGTCGAGGTATTGTTGCATGGTGTTGGGCTGCAGAAAATTGTTAGCCTGTATTATTACTTAGCAGGCGGATTTCGTCATGTGCTTATCAGAGCGGTGCAAGGGAGACCTGCCGCAGTCTTGCGAGTTAACCTTTTGCGCTGTATTAGAAGCCTTGCAATAGCAGGTCAATTGCGGCGACGATTTCAGCGTGATGGTTTTGCAGGTTGAACTGCACGGTTGTCAGTTCCTTTACCGGAATGGCTGCCATGTATTGCGTGACCATGATGAACGATTCACCGTTGAGCACGAATATAGGGTTGAGGGTGGTTGCCGGTTTGGGGGCGTTGGCCTGGGGCATCAATGGAACCACTATCCGCGTGTTGAAGTGGCTTATGGCATCCGCCTGTATGTCCATGATATAGCCCTGGCCGGACGGGGTGCTATAGACCGAGAAGCGGCTCATCAGAACATCCTGTGCTTGGCCAGGGGCAGACCTTGCTGCTCCACGAAGGCATTGGAGCTTTCAATGGCCGCCTGATTTTCTTGCCGCCAGAGTTCTGCGCGCTTTTCCGCCACGGCCCGGATGAGTCCGGCTTCGGCCGCCTGCGAGATGTTGATTCGCAGCGCCTTGGCCTCGGCGAGCAGGCTTTCTGCCAATGATACATTGGCCGTCCTTTTGGGGGAGGACGCGGATTGAATGAGGGTTGCCATGATGCTCTCCGGATTTGCTTTGCTGGTTTTATGGTGTCATATGTGTTTATAAAAAACAACATGCCCGATGTGCATCTTGTTTGCCGATGAAGCAGTGAACATATCGACCGTGTGTGGTCGGGTGCCCAGGCATGCCGGAGTATAATGAGCGGTAATGTGTGGCATTTCCACGCCTACGTTATAATGAAAGTCGCCCGATGCTCAGTTACCGCCACGCCTTCCATGCCGGCAATCACGCCGATGTCCTCAAGCACATGGTGCTTGTTCAACTGCTGCGCTACATGGCGAAGAAGGACAAGCCGTTTACCTACGTCGACACCCATGCCGGCGCGGCATTGTATGCCTTGCAGGAAGGCTATGCGGCCAAGAATGCCGAGTATGAGAGCGGCATTGCCCGCCTGTGGGAGCGCAAGGATTGCCCGCCGCTGGTGGCCGATTATGTGGCGCAGGTGAAAGCCTGCAACCCGGATGGGGCGTTGCGTTATTACCCGGGCTCACCGCAAATCGCCCAGCAGCTTCTGCGGGCGGACGACAAGGCGCGGGTGTTTGAGCTGCACAGCAGCGACAGCGCCCTGTTGCAGCAGCATTTCCGGGCGCAGGGCCGGCAGGTGAAAGTGGCGGCGGCTGATGGTTTTACCGGGCTGAAGTCGGTGTTGCCGCCGCCATCGAGGCGGGGTGTGGCCTTGATCGACCCGCCTTATGAGGACAAGCAGGATTATAAAAAGGTGCTGGAAGCGCTGCGCGATGCGCAAACACGCTTTGCCACCGGCGTGTATGCCGTGTGGTATCCGATGCTGCAACGCGAGGAGTCGGTGAAACTGCCGGAACGGCTGAAGCGTTTGCAGGAGAAAGACTGGCTGCATGTGAGTCTGACTGTGCAGTCGCCGGGCGAAGACGGTTTTGGCATGCACGGCAGCGGCATGTTCGTGCTCAATCCGCCCTGGACCTTGCCGCAGGAGTTGGAAAGCGTTATGCCCTGGCTGGTGAAGGTGCTGGGACAGGATGGCGCGGCGGAGTACTGCCTGGAATATCGGCTGAGTTGATCAGCGGACCCCCAGTATACGCTGCAAATTTCCCCCGATGGCCTGCGCCATCTGCCACCATTGCCCGGCCGGACCGGGCTCAAGATTTTCTTCCATGGCCTGGTGAAACAGTTCCAGCCAGCGGGCGAACAATACCTGATTCAGCTGCATCGGTTTGTGCCGCCCGATCATGTCAAAGGGCCGGTGCGGACCCGGTCGCCCGCCCATGGCGGTCCACCAGTATTCGGTGATATGGGCCTCGTGTTCCGCCAGATCGCGCAGCTGCGCGAAATAGGGCGCCAGCAGCGGGTCGGCCAGCAGCTTGGCATAGAAATCATGCACCACGCGTGCGACGTTGTCCTTGCCTATCTGGACGCAAAGCGGGTTAAGCGTTCGTTGTGTCATCGATTTCCGGGAGCGTTTGCCAGCATCCCTGAATGAAGCATTCCAGGGGTTGGAAATTGGCCTTGTAAGCCATTTTCTGGCTATCGGTGATCCAGTAGCCCAGGTACAGATACGGCAGCTGTTGCTGCCGGCATTGCTCCGCCTGCCACAGTACGTTGTAGGTGCCGAGGCTGGCGCCGGGCAGGTGGGGGTCGTAAAAGGTGTAGACGGACGACCAGCCGTCGGTCAGCCGGTCGATGACGCTGACCATGACCAGCTGCGCCTGTTCGTCGCGAAATTCCACCAGCTGGGTATCCACCGGGCTGGCCAGCAGGAACTGCGCGAACTGTTCTTCGCTGTCGTGATCCATGCCGCCGTTGGTGTGGCGGGCCTTCTGGTAGCGCTGGTAGAGCTGGAACTGTTCGCGGCTGAAGGTGCGCGGAACCATGTGGGCCTGCAGTCGCTGGTGCTTCTGCCAGGCCCGTTTCTGCGAGCGGTTGGGTAGGAACTCGGTCAGCCGGATGCGTACGGGAATGCAGGCGCGGCAGCGATCGCACCAGGGCCGGTATACATAGTGCCCGCTGCGACGGAAGCCCAGTTTGGCCAACTCGCTGTAGACCGGTGAAGTGATCAGATGCGTGGGCGTGACAACCTGCGAGCGCGCCTGCCGGGCATCCAGATAGCTGCACGGATAAGGCGCGGTGACGTAGAACTGCAACAGTTCCAGCGGTAAATCAGACAAGGTCGACATAAATAAATAATAGCGCGATTTGCACCGCTTTGCTCTGGGGCGGTGTGACGATTGTGACCAATTTGCTGGAAAAACGGTTTTCCAGCTATACAACTGAATTAACAATAAGATAAGCCAGACTGGTGGAGTCATGCCGCTGGAGCAGACGGGTGCAGAGCGGGCGCAGGAGTGTGTCGGCAGGATTACCTGGCCTGATCTTGTCGATAGTGAAAATCCTCAATGGCGGTGCGGTGGCCGAATACGTGTTTGAGCCGGTCTATACCGAGGAGGCGGTGCCCGCTGAACTGGATTTTGATGAATTTGTCGCCAGCATGCGGCTCAAGGGCATCTGCTGCGGTTTGCCGGAGGAGGTGTGCGCCAGGCCATACGAAGCAGACCCGCGCGAAATTGCCCGCATGTTGCCGCAAAACGTGCAACAGGAAATTGTTGCCTGACCGAGCAGTATGAACAGCTGCATCAGCGGCCCGAGATCAGTCATTTCCTGTCGATCCAGGCCCGTCTGGTGAAACGTGAAATCCACATGGATGCCCTGCAGATCAAGGCGCTCAGACAGAAATCGGCAACGCTGCTGCAACAGATCGACGACCTGCACAGCCGCGGCAAACAGCGGCTTTAACTAGCCGGGCGCGTTGGATTGGAAGGCCGTGCTTGCCGTGTCGCTGACGACCAGCGATGTGACCGGCTGCCAGGCCGGTTCTGCCGCGGCCAGCTGTTGCAGATGCGTCGTAAATTCGCTGCGGGGAATCTCCCGGGCGCCGAAGCGGGCCAGGTGGGCGGTATTCATCTGGCAGTCGATCAGGCCGAAATTCCATTGCTGCAGTTGTTTGACCAGATGGACAAAGGCGATTTTTGACGCATCGCTCCGTCTGGCGAACATGGATTCGCCGTAAAACGCCCGGCCCAGCGCCAAACCATACAGTCCTCCAGCCAGTTCGCCGTCCACCCAGGTTTCCACCGAGTGGGCGAAACCCATTGCGTGCAGCATTGAGTAGGCCTCAATCATTTCCGGCGATATCCAGGTACCGTCCTGGTCCTTGCGCGGTTCGGCGCAGGCTTGCATGACGCGGGTAAAGACCGTGTCCACGCGAATTTCATAGCCGCCCCGGCGGATGATTTTCTGCAACGAACGGTGCACATGCAGTTCATCCGGAAACAGCACCATGCGCGGGTCCGGACTCCACCACAAGATAGGTTGGCCTTCGCTGTACCAGGGAAAAATACCCTGGCGGTATGCTGCCAGCAGTCTTTGCGGCGAAAGGTCGCCGCCGACAGCCAGCAGGCCGCTCGGCTCGTCCAGCGCCGAGTCGACCGGAGGGAAGGCTGTGGAATGGGTAAGCCACGGTAAATGCATGGCAGGATTTTATCTTAAATGGAGCGGCTCGAGCGGGTTAAGAGTGTAATAAGTAATGCACCGATGTGGTGCGTCATGTCGCTGCATCAAGCAATATGGGTGGTGGAGGGATCGATACCCTGCCTCAGGAGCGTGGAAAAGAGAGATGAACAGCCGACAAGGAGGTTCGTGGCATGGCTATTGCTAGCCGGTTGGTGAGGTGTCCGGCTTTAGGATTAGGTTATGGATGGTGGGGTTGAAAATGCGTTTGACGGCAAAAAATTGCCGGATGCAGGCACGTTTGCCTGGCTGGGAGACGGTGTCCGGCTTGCAGCGGCATTTGTCGCCGGAGCATGTCTGTTTCAGGCGCAGATTGTGCTGCAGATCGTTGGTGGGATTGCCTTGTTGTTCGGTATTGCGCTGCAGATCAAGAAATCGCTTTGTGATATCCGTCAACGGAATGTCCTTTTGCAGTTTGTGAGTGCGGTGGAGGCGGGCAACCTGACCGAGCGATTGCAACCGGGTGCTTGTATGAATTACCGCTTGGCGGAGGAATTGAATATGATGGTTCGATCCTATGCGCGGTTACTCGCCAACCTGGCGAGGGCCACCAGTGAGTTGACCAATACCGCAGCGGCTGGAACCGAGAATGCGATAAATGGGGATGAGGGGGTAAAGTCGCAGCGTGAAATTACGGTGAACTCGGCCGCCACCCTGGAACAATTGTCAGTCAGTCTCGCCACGACTTCGGAGCATGCGGTCGAGGCGGCCCGGCTTGTGGATCAGACTGCACTGGCAGTCCGCCACGGAGAGGAAAATGGCCATCTCCTGGCGGGAAACATGACTCGCATACGTGCTGAGATGAGTGAAACCATGAACCGGGCCGGACAACTCGACCGGGGCTCAAATGAAATAAGCGGGATTGTGCAAATCATTGCCGGTTTGGCAGAACAAACGAATTTGCTGGCATTGAATGCCGCCATCGAGGCGGCCCGTGCGGGTGAGTTGGGGCGCGGCTTCGCTGTTGTAGCGGACGAGGTCCGCAAGCTCGCCGAACGGACCAGGGTCGCCACCGTTGATATCAAGGAATTGATCCAGAGTCTGCACCATGACGTCGGTGGCGTTCGGGGTGCCATAACCGGTACGCAGGAGGAAATTGATGCCGGTTTGCGGCAAACCAGTGCTTTGATGGAGCGACTCAATGCTGTTACGGCGTTGGCGGAGTCCGCGCAGATTGCCGTCAGGGGAATTTCTTCCGCCAGCCAGGAGCAAAGCATAGCAAGCGAGCAGCTGGCGCGCGATGTGGAGCGTGTGGCCAATTTGGCGGAACACAACGAGCACCTGGTGGAAGATAACCGTGATCTGTCAATGTACCTGGCACAAATGTCCGATCAATTGGGGCGTGCCATTCAACGATACCGTTACGAGTGAGGTCTTATGAGTGTGCTTTTATGGGTTATTTTAAGTGTGGCTGTCGTATTGGGGTATCGGGGCTGGCAAAAAATGCGGCTCAGGGCGTTGCGTGCCAATGATGTTCGCAAAGCGCTGGCGCACTGCGGTTCTTTGATCGTACTGATAAAGAAAATGCAGCAGCACCGCGGCCTGAGTGCCGGTTGGCTTGCCGGCGAGAAATCATTTGGTAGCGATATGATGCAACGGCGGCGCGAGATTGAAAGGGTTTTCATTGAGCTGGAGAAGCTGGCGGAAGATGAGTCAAGCCAGCCCAGACCTGTGCTGCAGCATAACGAATTGCGGTTGTTGCGCTTTCACTGGCAGGAATTGATCGAACAGCTTTCCGGGCTGGATGCGTCCAAATGCATCGCGCGCCACAGTCAGCTGATTGCGCGTGTGCTGGATTGGTTGTCGGCTCTGGGTGATGCGAGAGTAACGTTGAAATTGAGCGATGCGGAAGGGGTTGAGACGGCAAAAAATTATGCCGACCGGCTGCCCCGTTTGGCCGAATATATCGGTCAGGCGCGTGCCGTGGGCAGTAGCGTCGCGGCGGCAGAAAAACTCTCTTCGGTTGATAGCGTCAGATTGCATTATCTTGTGATGCGAATCGAGTCTTTGAGCAATTTTTCCCGGTCTGAAATGGGCGGGGGGGAATGGAAAACGGCCCGGGAGGCCGTCCGAAACCTGCTGTCGACTGTTCAGACAGCGTTGATCGGTAAAGGTGGGGTATCCATCCCTGCCGGCCAGTATTTTGCGTTGGCTACCCAGGCGCTTGATGCGGTTTATGCGTGCGACCAGGCATGTGCCGTTGATTTAAGCCAACGAATTGATCGTCTTGTTTCAAAAGAGATGTTCGCCGACCATGCGAGGGCGGTCTTGGGCTAGCCATTGACGGCCCCTCAGGGGGAATATCCCGGAATCCTGCTCTCGTCCACTTCGTCGATCTGGTAGGGTTCAAGGAAGCGTTTGGCGTAATCGAGATAGACTTTCCGGCGGATAAAGACGTCGAACAGGTCGGGGTCGACATGGCGGTCTTCCTTCATGCGGCCGAGGATGGTCAGCGCTTCAGTCAGCGTCTTGCCCAGTTTGTAGGGCCGGTCACGGGCGGTCAGGGCCTCGAAAATGTCGGCAATGGCCATGATGCGCGCCTGCAAAGACATCCGGTCGCCGGTGAGGCCGCGCGGGTAGCCTTTGCCATCCATGCGCTCGTGATGGCCGCCGGCGAATTCCGGCACGTTCTTCAAATGTTTGGGCCAGGGCAGCGCTTCCAGCATATTGATGGTGGAAACGATGTGGTGGTTGATGATTTCGCGCTCTTCCGGCAGCAGTGTGCCCTTGGCGATCTTGAGGTTGGCCATCTCCGAACTGTTGAGGAAGGGTACGACATTGCCGTTCGGGTCACGCCAGATGTAGGCGCCGATCTGTTCCACCCGTGCCTGGTCTGCCGCTGTCATGAACTCGCCGCCGATATTGGCCTTGCGCAGGAATTCGCGGTCGCCATCCAGCTGTGCGAGGCGTGCGCGGTACTGTTCGTCGGCCCGTTTGACGGTGTGTTCGTTGCCATTGGCAGCCAGTTGGGCATGCAGTTTCTGGATTTCCGCGTCGCGCTTGAGCACTTCGAAACGGGTATCCACCGACTCGATGCGGTCGAACAGCGTCTGCAATTTGGTCGATTTGTCGACGATGTGCACCGGCGTGGTGATTTTGCCGCAGTCGTGCAGCAAACCGGCGATTTTCAGTTCATAACGATCCTTGTCGTTCATGTGAAAGTCGGCCAGCGGACCCTCATCCGTATTGTTGGTGGCCTCCGCCAGCAGCATGGTCAGTTCGGGTACGCGCGCGCAGTGGCCGCCGGTGTAGGGCGATTTTTCGTCAATCGCGGTGTTGATGAGCTTGATCAGCGACTCAAACAACACTTCCAGCTGACTGATGAGCTGGCGGTTGGTCAAGGCGATGGCGGCCTGAGAAGCAAGGGATTCGACCAGTTGCTGGTCTTCCTTGTTGAATATACGCACTTTGCCGGTGTCCGGTTCCAGTGCGTTGATCAGCTGCATCACGCCGATGATGTCGTTTTCATGGTTTTTCAGCGGCACGGTCAGGAACGATTGCGAACGGTAACCTGTGCGCTGATCGAACGCGCGCGTGCCGGTGAAATCGAAACCCTGTTCGCTGTAGGCGTCCTTGATGTTGATGGTGGTGTCGTGCAACACGGAGTAGGCCACCACCATGTTGTTGTTGGGCTCTCCCTGTTCGCTGTAGAGCGGCAGGTCGGGAAAGGGGATGGCCACGCCGGTGGTGCCGCCCATGGCGATATTGAGCGAATCGGTGCGGACGATCTCGAACTTGAGTTTGCCTTCCGGGGTGACTTTGTACAGCGTGCCGGCATCGGCCAGGGTGATGGACTTGGCGGCCAGCAGAATGGTCTCCAGCAGCCGCGGGAGGTTTTTTTCCCGCGACAGGGCAATACCGATCTTGTTGAGCTCGCTGAGCCGCCGCAACAGATTCGATGAATGCATTTCCATGCCCCGCTCCTTGGCCAAGGTCCGGCCGGTTACTTGATGCAGACCGCGCGGACCTGATGCAAGTCGGTAATCCCCTGCACGACCTTTTCGATGCCGTCCTGTTTCAGCGTCCGCATGCCTTCTTCCAATGCAACGGCCAGCACTTCGGCCACGCGCGCCTTCTCCTGGATCAATTGTTTCACCCGATCGGTACAGACCAGCAGTTCGTGCAGGCCGACCCGGCCTTTGTAGCCGGTATTGCTGCATTCGGGGCAGCCGACCGGTTTATACAGCGTGAATTCGCCCTTGTCATTGCCGAAGTCCTTGCGCCATTCGTCCAGCACCCGCTTTTTGGCGGCCGCCGGGTCCTTTGTCCATGACGGTGTGCGCAGCAATTCCTGGCTGTATTCGCTGAGGATTTCGTCCAGTTCTTTTTGGTCCGGTGTGTAGGCTTTCTTGCATTTGCTGCACAGGCGCTTACCCAGCCGTTGAGCCAGGATGCCCAGCAGCGCGTCGGCAAAGTTGAACGGGTCCATGCCCATGTCGAGCAGGCGCACGATGCTTTCCGGCGCGCTGTTGGTGTGCAGGGTGGAAAACACCATGTGGCCGGTCAGCGAGGCTTCGATACCTGTTTCCACCGTTTCCGCATCGCGCATCTCGCCCACCATCACCACATCCGGGTCGGCGCGCAGGAAAGCGCGCATGGCGATGGCGAAAGTGAAGCCGGTTTTGGGATTGACCTGGACCTGCCGCAGGCCTTTCTGGGTGATTTCCACCGGGTCTTCCGCCGTCCATATTTTGGTATCGGAGGTGTTGATGAAGCCCAGTACCGAGTGCAGGGTGGTGGTTTTGCCTGAGCCGGTGGGGCCGCAGACGAGGAACAGGCCGTAGGGTTTGGTGACCAGCTCCTTGGTATGGGCGAGATTGCGTTTGGACAGGCCCAGCTTGTCGATGGGAATCGGCTCGCCGGCGGCGAGAATGCGCATGACCACATCTTCCAGCCCGCCTGCGGTGGGCAGGGTCGCCACGCGCAGCTCGATGTTGAGCGGGCCGAATTTCTTGAACTGGATTTTGCCGTCCTGCGGTTTGCGCTTTTCCGCGATGTCCAGGTCGCACATGATCTTGATGCGGGCCACCAGCGCATTACGCAGGTGTGCCGGCAGTTCGATATACGGCGCCAGCGAACCGTCCCGGCGAAAGCGGATGAGGGTCTTGTTTTTGCCGGCGCCCGGCTCGATGTGAATGTCGGATGCGCCCTGTTTGTAGGCATCGATGATGATTTTGTTGACCAGCTGTACCAGCTCGTTATCCTGCGCGGCGGAAATGTCCTCCGCCACCAGCCCCGCTTCCTCCCCTTCTTCTTCCAGGGCGGAAAGCATTTCGCTGATCGAGCCGGTATCCGATTCAATGCCGTAAAACAGGTCGAGCGTCTGTTTGAATTCCTGTTCGCTGCAAACGTGGTAAACGATTTTCGATTTGGGGAAAATCTGCTGCGCGGTCCGCGTGCCTTTGACATTTTCCGGGTCCATGGCAACCACGATCAACCCCTCGGACAAGTCGTCGAGCGGAATCCAGCCTTGGCTTTCAAGATAGTCCCGTTTCAGGTTCTTGAGCAATTCGGTCGGTTTGATGCGATTCGCGTTGAACGGCTCATAGGCTACACCGTAAAAAGTACCCAGGGCAGCGCCGATGGACGCCTGGGAAATCTGAAACTCCTCGCGCAGAATGTCTTCCAGATTGCGGGATTTTTTGCGGGCCGAGCGTACGGCCAGCACCAGCTCGTCGGGCGACAGCAGACCTTGCGTGATCAAGTCGTCGTACTTGGTCCTGACTGTCTGTTGCCCGGGCAGGGACGTTGTGCCGCCCTGCCGCTGGCTGAAGGCGATCGCCAATGTCTTGGCCAGCTCCATAACGCCTTCGGTGGCAATGTCCTTGAACGGCAGGCCCGACAGCGTGTTGATCAGCTGGATGACGCCGATCGTGCCGTCATTGTCGTCGACGATCGGGGCAACAAGCATTTGCCTGGTGCGATAACCGGTGCGCTGATCCACCTCTTTTAAAAAGCGCATTTCCGGCGTGTAGCTTTTCAGCTCGGCCTCATCGTACACATCCTTGATGTTGAGCAGCCGCTTGGTCATTGCGCAGTAGCCGGCGATGCTCTGCGGACTGATCGGCAGCTTCAGGTCGGTGAAGTTTTCCAGGCCGGTCTTGATCTTGGTGACGACCCATTTGTGGTCATCCGAAATGGTGTAGAGAGTGATGCGGTCGGCCTCGAACAGCACGCGGATTTCGCGCGCCACCTCCAGCATGATTTCGTCGATGTTATGGGCAGCGTGCACCCGATTGGCGACTTCCTGCAATTTTTTGCTGAAAGTCAGTTTGTCGCTGAGTTCGCTGATTTGGGAGTTGTTGGGATTGGTCGTCATAGTGTGACAGATTTTATCTGTTCAATGCGACAACTCCGTTTACGGTGACCAGGGTCCCCGTGGCGAGGTTGCCGTTCATGTTGTAGGAAGCAATGGCGCCTTCTGCGTTGGGTCCAACGAATTCACCATGCACTGATGAGCCGGTTTGGATGGTTACGTTACCGCCTCTGCCGGTTGTAAGTGCTACACCGCTGTTGCCGCTCGTGTTTGCGTTCAGGAACTGGGTCAGACTGCCATTACCGGTGGCTACCCAGTTGACGTTGTTGGGCATGCTGATGCTGATGCCCGTTTGCACCGTCTGGGCGCCGAAATCGACATTCATGGTCATGTAGTTCAGGTTGCCGGTGGTGCCATTCTGATCGGTCGGCAGCGTGTGCCCGATGTTCGTGTAATAACCGGTCATCTGGTTGGCGGCCAGCGCTTGCAGTTGGGTGGTGGTCGTCACCTGGGAAGTCCAGATATAGTGGAAATCACCGGTTGACTGCTGCTGCACGCCGTTGTCGATCACGCTGAAGCCGCTGCCCCAACGGCCCCAATATACCGTATAAAGCGGCGTCAGGGTGGTGGGGTCCTTGACCTGAATCGAGCCGGTTTGCAGCAGCGGCGCCGAATTGGCGTTGAATTCAAACAGGCCGCTGTTGTCGGTGGTTTTCAGGTACAGCAATTCGTTGTTACTGCCGATGGTGATCAGCGGATTGCGTTCATAACTGATGCTGCCGCTGCTGGAAGACGGCAAACCGTTCAGCAGCTCGCCGTAGGCGCCGGCGCCGCCCCAGTTGAGCGGCGCCGATTGCGCGCCCGTCAGCAAGGTCGTTGAGACGAGCTGCGTGAGCCCGGCCTGCTGGGTTGAATCGGCGGGGAGAAGGGTGCTGTCGGGGCTGATATAGGTGAGCAGCAGCGAGTCGCCGCCGGATCCGCTGTCGCCTGAACCGCTTGTGCCGCTTCCGCCTCCACCCAGATCAAGCGGCTGGCTGAAAAAACCGGGTATTTGCTGCAAACGCGTGGGCGGGCTGTTGCTGTCCGGCACGTAACCGACCTGGTTGGGGCCCAGCAAAATGCTGCCGGCATTGGAGGTCAGGATTGTGCCGCCGCTGTTCACCCGGTCGTACGTGCCGGCTTCATCCTGGTTGCTGTTATCGGCATTGGGCGGAATATGCAGCGGCTCATGGTCGGTGCCGCGTATGCCGATGGTGGCCACGGGTGTGGTGATCTTGTAGTTCCGCTTGTTGACCTTGCCAATCAGCCCGGTAACCGAGCGGAAAGTGCCGGTTGCCAGCGATAGCTGTTCTTTTTCCGTGCCATCCGCCTTGCCGTTGAAGTGGTAGCTGTCTATTTTCATGTCGGAATTGGCGCGTACCGACAGCAAGCCGCCATCGGTCATCTTGATTTGCAGGATGGTGGCCGGGCCGGTATGCACGCGGTCGCCGGCGTCGACGGCAGCGCCTTTGGTGGCGGGCCGGCTGCTGCCGTCCGCGGCCGTGAGCGTGGCTTCGCCGGTGATGAATTGGATGTGCCCGGCCACGGTTTCGGCTGCCAGGCTCACGGACGCGTTTGCCAGACAGGCAAAGGCGATGATGCTCAACGACAAGCGGCTCATTGCTGGTCTCCCTAACGGAAGTCGCGCCTCAGGGTGATGGAGAAGTCGGCGCGGTCGAATGCATACAGCGGTATGTTGGAGTCATTATGCATCAGCGTCAGACGCGGCGTCAGGCTCCAGTCCTTTTTCAGTTTCCAGTTTAGACCAAAAGTCAGGTCGCTGAGCCGGTCTTTTCCGACAATTCCCGGTGCGCGGGCGCTCATGTATTTGTCATTGCGCTCCTGGTAACCGGCCAGGACAAAGAAGTCCACTGCGGCACTGAGCGAAACCTGTCCGCCGACCCGCAGGCCGTAGATGCGTCGGCTGTTATCGCTGCCGTTGGTCAGTTTCGTGGTGGCGTCTTCATTGGTGAAATACACATTGGCGAGCAGAATGGGGTGCAGCGGACCTTCCAGGCCATGCAGCCATTGGCCGGCTACGGTGTATTGGTCGTTGCTGGAATAGGGCAGGTCGTCATAGCGTAATTGCCCGGCCTGCAGGGTCAGTCCGACCTGGTCGAAGCCGCTGATTCTATATTTCCAGTCGAGCGATCCGCCGAGAAAAGAGTGATCGAGCGTGGCTTTTGGGCTGCCTGTCGCCGCGCCCGCCTGCCAGTATCGCTGAGCCAGCAGCGCCGCTTTCATGCTGTGCCGGCTGCCGTTCCACAGTACGCCGGCCTGGCCGCCCAGCACGGTGGAATTGAATTCGTCCTGCTGGAAGTAGGCGCGCTGGCGCAAGTCGGCGCCGGCAAAAAATTGCTGGCCGGGCTTGAGCGGGGCCGTGTAGTTGATGCCGCCGCCCAGGGAAGCATAGCCGTCTTCGTGCTGCACGGCATTGCCGGTCGGTTGCAGGCCGCTGATGCCGTAGGTCTGCTGTACCGATTGACTGAAGCTGCTGGTTACCGAGGAGATGTTGCTGTCGTAACCCAGTCCGCCGTCCACATAACCGCTGATTTGCGGCCCCCGTTCGGCCTGTTCCTGCTGCTCGATCAGTTTCAGGTTCTGCCCAATGACGACGCTGGCGGCAGCGGGCGGATTGAGCTGCTGCAGGGCCAGAAACTCGGCCTTGGCGCGGTCTTTCTCGCCCATGGCCAGCCAGGCGCGGGCGAGATCGAGGCGGGCGCCGGCATGGTTGGGCTGTTGCGCCACGACACGTTCAAGAATCAGCGTGGCCTTATCCGGATACCCCGCTTCCAGTGCCGCCACGCCCAGCAGGTAGTCATACTCGACGTTGCCGGCCTGGGCGAACTCGTAGGGCGCCAGCTTTTCGTAGGCCGATTTGGCTTTGCCTGCGTTGAGCAGTTTCTGGGCTTTGGTCAGGTCGCTGTCGTCGGCCTGGCTGGTCAGGCTGTAAGTCATGCAGGTCAAGGCAAGCAGGGCTACGAGACGCATGTTCATAGTGCGAATTCCTGATTGGGTTGCAACATGACAGGATGGTAAGCGGCCGCGCTGTGGATGATTTCCTGCATCGTCAGCTCGATCTCGCCCGGCTTCAGGTGGGTAATAAAAATTTCCGGCCGTTGCTGCAAATTCGCCAGTTCCTCCACCAGCAGGCTGGGACAGAGATGCCTGGAGGCGATGGCGACTTCCTTCTCGCGGTTGCAAAAGGCCGTTTCGATAATCAGGTAGCGCAAATTCCCGATGTCGTTCACATAGGCCCACAGCTCCGGGTTGGTGGTCGTGTCGCCGGTAAACACCAGGCTGGCCGCGCCGCTGTCGAGCTGATAGCCGACGGCGGGAACGGTGTGGTTGGCCGGCAGGGCGCGGATGGTGCGGCCATCGATCGCCGCTGCATCGCCGACCGCGAGCGGGCGGAATGCCAGCCAGGGGGCCTCGGGATTGGGGATGCGGGTAAAATCGGGCCAGATCATCCAGTTGAAGATGTGGCTTTGCAGCGCGGTGATCACTTCCGGCAGCGCGTGCACGGTGATCGGGCGGGTGCGGACAAAACCGACGGTATCGACCAGAAAAGGCAGGCAGGCGATGTGGTCCAGATGCGCATGGGTCAGGAAAACATGATCGATGCGCTTGAGTTCTTCAAAGCTGAGTTGGCCGACGCCGGTACCGGCATCCAGCAGAATGTCGTGGTCAATCAGAAAGCTGGTCGTGGCCAGGCCCGAGCCAATGCCCCCGCTGCAACCGAGAACCCTGACGCGCATAAGGCGCTCCCCCGTTATTATTTGGTATGGAATTCGTACACGCCGTTCCAGTCGGCCGGCGGCGGTGTTTGCCGATATTGCTGCACGCGCTGCAAAAAAATCGCATACAGGCGCTGATCCGGCCGCGCCTGCGACAGCGTGTGCAAGACGGTTTCAGCCTCAGTCCACTGCTGCCGGCGGTAGTGCGCCAGAGCCCGCTCGAATGCCTGGACATCTTCGCTTGACCGGCCGTGCAGGATGCTGCCCGCCGCCGGTTGCGGCTCGAAAATGCGCACCGGTTCCTGCTTGCCCTTGACGTTGACCTGGTCCAATTCACAGTACTGCGCCTGCGTTGCCGCCTTGACGGTCGTTTCACTCACTATCATAGACACGCCGTATTGTTTTGTCAGCCCTTCCAGTCGCGAGCCGAGATTGACCGCATCGCCCATCGCCGTGTAGGCGCGGCGGAACTGCGAACCCATGTTGCCGACGCTCATGATGCCGGTGTTGACGCCGATGCCGATGCGCAGTTCCGGCCAGCCGCGCTGCTTGAACTCGATCTGCAGTTGCCGCAGGCGCTCCAGCATGGCCAGACCGGCATCGACCGCATGCCGGGCATGCTGCGGGTCGCTCAATGGCGCACCCCAAAACGCCATGATGGCATCGCCCATGTATTTGTCGATGGTGCCGCGATGCTGGTGAATGATTTCCGTCATGGCCGTCAGGTAGGTGTTGAGGATGTCGGTCAGCTCCTGCGGCGTGAGTTTTTCCGAAATGCTGGTGAAGTCCCGGATATCGGAGAACAGCACGGTCATTTCCCGGCTGTCGCTTTGCATGTTCACCTGTTCCGGGTGTTGGCTCATTTCGTCCACCAGTTGCGGCGGCACATATTGGCCGAACAGTTCGGAAATCAGGTGGCGATTGCGCGATTCGACAAAATAGCCATAGGCGACGTCGAATACATAGATCAGCATGACCAGACTCAGGCTGGATGCCAGCGGCAGTACGATATGTTCATGCTGCCAGGCCCACAGGTTGCCGCCGGCAATGAGACCCAGCAGCCAAGCCGTCAGCAGGGTGGACTTGAGCGGCGACATGCGCGGCAGCAGCAGCGTCAACAGCAAGCCGCTGAGCAGCAGCGTGAGAATTTCGATGGCGATGCCGTATTGCGGCATTTTCAGGATGGCCTGTTCCAGCATGCCGGCAATCATGTTGGCGTGAATTTCCACCCCGGGGTAGACATTGCCCACCGGCGTGACCCGCAGGTCTTTCAACCCTGGGGCGGTGGTGCCGACCAAAATAATTTTACCGGCCAGCGCATTGACGGGCAGGCGATTGTGCATGACATCCGCAGCCGATACGTACAGAAAACTGCCCTGTTCGCCGCGGTAAGGCACCAGCGCGCGGCCGTATTGATCCACCGGGATGGTCATGTCGCCAACTGAGAGGCCCTCGAGTGCGGCATAACTGCCGTCACGGCTTTGCGGGATGAAAAAATCGACCGGCGGCTCCCCCAGCGCGGCGCGCAGCAGGGCGAGCGACAGCGGTTGGTAGACCTGACCGCCATACTCGATGAGCATGGGAATGCGCCGGACCACGCCGTCGATGTCGGTGCTCGGGTTGAAGTGACCGCCGTTGTCCGCCGCCTGCTGCAGTTGCGGCAGGTTGGCGCCGAAGCCGTTGGCCCGGCTCAAGGGAATGCCCAGCCGTTCAAATGGCGCGGCGGGTGCCAGGGGCGTGGGCAGCCTGCCGACATGATGTTGCATGCCGTCGGCAGCGGTGGTGAAGTAGTAGCCCAGCACAACCGGCCGATTTTTCAGGCTGGCGGCAAACAACGCGTCGCGGTCAAGTTGCGGTGAAATCTGCTGCAAGGCTTGCTGGTACTGTGTGTCGTGCCTGAGCGTGGTGGCGCCGAGCTGTTGCAGGACACTCAGGCCCGAGCTGTCGTCCTGCTCGGCAAACACGATATCGAAACCCAGTGCGGCGATCCGGTAGCGGTCGAACAGCTTGTTCACCAGTAGAGCCAGTTTGTCCCGCCCCCAGGGAAAGCGGCCTTCTTCCGCCAGGCTTTTTTCGTCGATATCGACAATCGCCACCCCGTCGAAACGCGTGTTTGGCATGGTCAGCTTCATCCGCATATCGTAGGAAATGGCTTCCAGCCGCTGCAGCAAAGGGAGGTGGACCCACTCCAGCGCGTTGAGCAGGAACAGGGCAAGCAGCGAAAGGGTTGCAACGATGCGAATCAGAGTATGGGGCATGCGCCTGGAGGTTGCTGTTGTGGTCGTGTTGTGTGGTTATAGCTGCTGGCGTTCTCTTCAACAAGCGCTGCCCGGCCTGGGGGTATTTATTGCCTGTCGCTTTGCTCGAGTGCGCACGGCCTGGTTTGCGCATGATAGAATCCTTTGCCAACGACTATAATTTTCACAGGTTTAGGAATACGGCCTGATCCATGTCCCTGGGCAAATATTTCAAAAAGTTGATAGGCGGCGAACAGCAGCCGGCGGCCAGCGAACAACCTCCGCTGCTGGTGGAGACGCGAGCCGAGCCGGCGGAGCCGAAGGTTGAGGCGCCGGCCGACTCCGCAGCCGTTATCGACAAGCCGCTGCCGCAGGGATCCGTGATCGATACCGAGGCTGAAGTGGTGGCCGGCAAGGCGTCAACCAGCCTGCTTAAGGTGCAAACGCACGGCGAACGGAATACGACGGATTCCCTGCGGCAGAAATTCTTCCGGCGCGATCCCGTTCTGAATCAGTACCATCAGGTCATCGGCTACCGTCTTTCCCTGCGCAGCGCCGTGAGCGAAGAGAATCAGGCAGACCCCGTATTGCAAACCATGCGGGGCGAGATGCTGGTGCAGGGCCTGTTCTCGCTGGGGCTGCTGGAATTGGCCAAGGACAAGCAGCTGATTGTCGATTTGCCGCCGGCCATGTGGGGCAACCCCTTGGTGCAGCGCTTGCCGCGCAAGAACGTGGTATTCATGCTCAGCTGGGTGGGTGAAATCGGCAAGGAACAGATCAGCCAGGTATCGACCCTGCTGGATGCAGGCTACGCCTTGGGCATGGACTTCATGGTGGCGCTGCGCGACGGCCGCGATCTGAGCCGTCACATCACCTATTTCACCGTTGACATGGCCACGCTGCCCGCCGGTTTGCGGCCGGAAAAGCTGCGCGGCCTGTTTACCCGCCCCACGCAGAAAATGCTGGCGGAAAACGTCAACAGCGACGAGGCGCTGGAAGCGGCTAAAACGCTGGGCTGCCACTGGTATCAGGGTTACTACTTTGCCCGCCGCCAGCCTTTGTTGCCGCCCCGCCTGGACGGCAATCGCCAGCGCATTCTCATGCTGCTCAATCTGGTGCGCCAGCGCGCGGAAATTTCCGAGCTGGAAGAACAATTCAAGCGCGATGCGGCGCTGTCCTACCGCCTGCTGCGCTATATCAACTCGCCCGGCACAGGGCTGATTCAGACGGTGCGCTCGATTGCCCATGCATTGATTATTCTCGGCTACGATCAGTTGTATCGCTGGCTGACGCTGCTGCTGTACGCCAGCGGCAAGGGCGATCCGCGTTCGCAGGCGCTGCTCAAGAGCGCGCTGGTGCGCGCGCGGCTGGCCGAAACCGTCGCCAAGCGCAACCTGCCGCCGGCCGAGTCCGACGCCGTGTTCATTACCGGCATTTTCTCCTTGCTGGACGTGCTGTTCAATGCGCCGATGGAAAAAGCCGTCGATGGTTTGAGCTTGCCGGAACCGGTGATGAATGCGCTGGTTAAGGATGAAGGTCGCTACGCCCCGTTCCTGCGGCTCGCCGCCGCTTGCGAAGAAGGGGAAGAAACAGCCATCATTGCCCAGTCGAATGCGCTGGGTCTGTCGGCCGAAGAAGTGAATGAACTGCACATGGCCGCACTGGTATGGGCTGAAAGTATGGATCAGGGGGCGTAGTACTTAAGGGCCATACTTTTCAACAAGGCTTAAGATCGGTGCCTAATTGTTTAATTGTATGGGAAATTTTTTGTTCTCCACAAAACCTGTGGATAACTCTGTGGAATAAATGCGGGTAATGCTGAAAAATCCTTGTGGGATAAAGACTTTTTCTGCTCTGCCTATAATTTAGGCTTGAAATAAATCGAATAAAATCAATGTGTTGTAAAAAACCCCTTGTCTCTCAACGAGTTTTTGTCCAGCGCTGTCATATTTGGAAAAAAAGTGTGAATAAGTTTGACAGGGCAGATAAAGTCTGATCCCCTTCGGGGTGCAGTGTAAACAATGTGAAGTAGGCTCTTAATGGCGAGTAAACCCCAATACGCGGAAGACTCTATCCGCGTTCTCAAAGGTCTGGAACCGGTCAAGGAACGGCCGGGCATGTACACCCGGACGTCTGACCCGACCCACATCATCCAGGAAGTCATCGATAACGCCGCCGACGAGGCGCTGGCGGGCTTTGCCAAAAGCATCGCGGTCACCCTGCATGCCGATGGCGCGGTTGAGGTCGAGGATGACGGCCGCGGTATTCCAGTGGGCATGCACCCGGAAGAGGGCGTGCCGGCGGTGGAACTGGTGTTCACCCGTCTGCATGCGGGCGGCAAGTTCAATAAAAAGGCAGGCGGCGCTTATGCCTTCTCCGGCGGTTTGCACGGCGTGGGCGTGTCGGTCACCAACGCCCTGTCCACCCGGCTGGAAGTGGAAGTGCGGCGCGACGGCGGCTTGTACCGCATGGTTTTTTCCGGCGGCGACGTGATCGAGCCGCTGGCGCGAATCGGCGATAGCCCTGCACGCAAGACCGGCACCCGCGTCAAGGTATGGCCGGACGGCCGTTATTTCGATGCGCCCAAGGTCGGCGTCAGCGAGCTGGAAAGACTGCTGCGCGCCAAGGCGGTGTTGCTGCCCGGCCTGAAAGTCACCCTCAACAAGGCGCGGCAGGACGGTTTCGACACCCGCGAATGGTGCTATCAGGCCGGCCTGCGCGACTATCTGGCGGAACTGGCGCAGGACGATGTGCCGGTGAGCGATATTTTCGCGGCGGAAAAATACATCAGCGCCAAGGAAGCCGGCGAAGCCTTTGCCGAAGGCGAGGGCGCTTCCTGGGCGTTCGCCTGGTATGAAAGCGCCGGCGCCGGCGAATCCTACGTCAACCTGATTCCCACCGCCGCCGGCGGCACGCACGAAGCCGGCCTGAAAAACGGCGTGTTCGAGGCGCTGAAAAGCTTCATCGAACACCACAACCTCCTGCCGCGCGGCGTCAAGCTGGTGTCGGACGACGTGTGGGTGAAAATGCGCTTCGTGCTGTCCGCCCGCGTGCTCGACCCGCAGTTTCAGGGGCAGACCAAGGAAAAGCTGGTCAGCCGCGATGTGCTGAAACTGGTTAGCGGCCGGGTGCAGGACCCGTTGGAAATCTGGCTGAATCAAAACGTCGAGCAGGGCAAACGCATTGCCGAGCTGGTCATCAAACAGGCCATGCAACGGCAAAAGTCGTCGCAAAAGGTGGAAAAGAAAAAATCCAGCGGTGTGGCCGTGCTGCCGGGCAAGCTGACCGATTGCGAGTCGGACGACATCAACCGCAATGAATTATTCCTGGTGGAAGGCGACTCCGCCGGCGGCAGCGCCAAGATGGGACGCGACAAGGAATACCAGGCCATCCTGCCGCTGCGCGGCAAGGTGCTCAACAGTTGGGAAGTGGACCGGGATAAATTATTCGGCAACAACGAGATTCACGACATTGCCGTGGCCATCGGCGTGGACCCGCACGGGCCGGACGACACCCCCGATCTGACCGGCCTGCGTTACGGCAAGGTGCTGATCATGTCCGATGCGGACGTGGACGGCGCGCACATTCAGGTGCTGTTGCTGACCCTGTTCGTCAAGCATTTCCCCCGTTTGATGGAACAGGGCGTAGTGCAGATTGCCCAGCCGCCCTTGTTCCGCGTGGATGTACCGGCGCGCGGCAAGGAAAAACCGGCGCGCAAACTGTACGCGCTGGATGAAGGCGAACTCAATTCCATTATCGATCACCTGCGCGCCGAGCATGTCAAGGAAGGCGCCTGGAGCATCAGCCGCTTCAAGGGTCTGGGCGAGATGAACCCGGAGCAGCTGTGGGAAACCACCATGTGCCCGGACACCCGCCGCACCCTGCCGCTGACTTTGCCGTCGGCGGCGCAAAAGCAGATCGGCAAGCTTTTCACCATGCTCATGGGCAAGGCAGAATCGGGCTCGCGCCGCGAATGGATGGAACGCCGCGGCAACGAAGTGGAAGCGGATGTGTAGGATTGGAAATGGGGAGCGGGAAGTAGGGAGTGGGATGTTGGCGGGGGTTTCCCCTCTTCCTATTTCCCAATACCCACTCTCTAAGGAATGAATATGGAAAACGATGAATTGACGCTGGATATGTTTGGCGGCGAAGAAGACAAAGCAGCCCGGGCGGAGCCTGGGCCTGACGCGGTGAGCGAGAGCGTGACAGAAGACGCGGAAAATGTGCCGGAAGTGAGTGCTGGCTCCGATGGCAGTGGCGAGCCGCCGCAGGGCGGCGAGGGCGATAACGGTAACGGTAACGGTGGCGACGAGCCGTTGCCGGAGTTGGCGCAGTTCGCCGAACGGGCTTACCTTGAATACGCCATGTCGGTGGTCAAGGGCCGTGCCCTGCCGGACGTAGCCGACGGGCAGAAGCCGGTGCAGCGGCGTATTTTATTTGCCATGCACGACATGGGACTCACCGCCACAGCCAAGCCGGTCAAGTCCGCCCGCGTGGTGGGCGAGATTCTGGGTAAATACCACCCGCACGGCGATTCCTCGGCTTATGAGGCGCTGGTGCGTCTGGCGCAGGATTTTACCCTGCGCTACCCGCTCATCGACGGGCAGGGCAACTTCGGTTCGCGCGACGGCGACGGTGCGGCGGCCATGCGTTACACTGAAGCGCGCCTCACCCCGCTGGCGGAGCTGCTGCTGGGCGAGCTGAATGAAGGCACGGTGGATTTTGTGCCCAATTACGATGGTGCGTTTGAAGAGCCTGCGCTGTTGCCGGCACGCTTGCCCATGGTGCTGCTCAACGGCGCATCGGGTATCGCGGTCGGCATGGCGACCGAAATCCCGCCGCACAACCTGAAGGAAACCGCGGCGGCGGCGATTCACCTGCTGCAGAACCCCGATGCCGGCGTGGCCGACCTGCTAAAGCATCTGCCCGGGCCGGATTTCCCCGGCGGTGGGCAGATCATTTCTTCCGCCACTGACATTCAGGCGGCGTACGAATCCGGTCGTGGCAGCCTGCGCCTGCGCGCCCGCTGGCAAATCGAGGAGCTGGCGCGCGGTTACTGGCGTCTGATCGTAACGGAGCTGCCGCATGGCGTGTCCGCCCAGCGCGTGCTGTCCGAAATCGAAGACGCCAGCAACCCCAAAATCAAGCCGGGCAAGAAAGCCCTCACGCAGGAACAGAACCAGCTCAAGCAGTTGATTCTGTCCGTGATCGACAAGGTGCGCGACGAAGCCGGCCAGCAGGCGCCGGTGCGCCTGGTATTCGAGCCGCGTTCTTCGCGCATGAACCCGCAGGATCTGATCAACGTCCTGCTTATCCACACCAGCCTGGAAGTGAACACGCCGATCAATCTGGTCATGCTGGGACGTGACGGCCGGCCGCAGCAGAAAAATCTGCGCCAGATTCTGGCCGAATGGCTGGACTTCCGCTGGCAGGCCGTCACCCGCCGCAGCCAGTACCGTCTGGGCGTGGCGGAAAAGCGCATCCATATTTTGGAAGGCCGTCGCATCGCTTTCCTGCATATCGAGGAAATCATTCGCGTCATCCGTGAGTCGGACGAGCCGAAGTCAGAGTTGATGGCTGCCTTTGGCTTGAGCGAAATCCAGGCCGAAGACATTCTGGAAATTCGCCTGCGCCAACTGGCCCGGCTGGAAGGCATCCGCATCGAGAAGGAACTGGCCGAGCTGCAGGAAACCGCCGCCGGTCTGCGTCACCTGCTGGACAACCGCGATGCCATGCAGGCGGCGATTATTGCCGAGATTGAGCGCGATGTCGCCCGCTTCGGCGATGGCCGTCGTACCCTGATCGAGACCGCCGAGCGCACCTCCGGTACGCGCCAGGTGGCGGACGAACCGATCACCCTCATCCTGTCGAAAAAAGGCTGGCTGCGTTCGCGTAGCGGCCACGGCGTGGAAGCCCAGAGTTTGACCTTTAAAGACGGCGATAGCCTGCTGGCACTGGTGGAAACCCGCAGCGTGCATCCCGCCATCCTGCTCGACCACACCGGCCGGGCCTATAGTCTGCTGGCGGCCGACGTGCCCGGCGGGCGCGGCGACGGGGTGCCGGTCAGCACCTTCATCGACGCGCCGGGCAACACCCGCATTGTCGCCATGCTGTCGGCGCCGGTGGAGACATCTTATCTGGTGGCCAACAGCGGCGGCTACGGTTTCATTGCCAAGCTGTCCGACATGCAGTCGCGCATCAAGGCGGGCAAAACCTTCATGACACTGGAAGAGAGCGAAACCATGCTGCCGCCGGTGGCCGTGGGAGATGCCAGGGATGCCGTGGTGCTTTCCGCGACCGGGCGCCTGCTGTTGTTCCCGCTGGCCGAAGTCAAGCAACTGGCCAAAGGGCGCGGGGTGCAGTTGCTGAAACTGGAAGGGGCGGACAGCCTGGCCGTGCTGGGGGTGTGCAGGGACAAACTCACCTTTACCGGTCTGGGGCGTGGCGGCAAGGACGATCAGTGGGTGCTGGGCGAGATACAGTTAATGGACTATCGCGCCAGCCGTGCGAAAAAGGGCAAACCCGTACTCAAGCCGCTGAAGAATATGCGGATTGTGGTGGACTGACTTTAAGACGGGGCAGACGTGAGGCTGTCTGGGAGCGTTCTGTTTCTGCTGCTGTCGCTGCCGGTTAAGCGGAAGTGGCGGGCAATGCGACAGCGGACCCTGACCTGCCGCCGTTTCCCCATTGTGCAGTCCTATGTGGATGTTTTTCTATCCGGTTGTCTATCAGCCGAATGCGGGCAAAATTGACAAAATGCTGAGCAAAGAAGTGCCCAAGGCTTTTGCTGCAATAAAGCTTGAGTAACCGTCCTTATCGTTGCTCGCAGGGCGGCACCCTGATGCGCCCGCTCACCTAATACATGCCCTGTTCGCGCAGTCGGCGTTGCCTGATCGCATCCAGTCGTTGCTCTTCGGTCATCGGTGTGTGGAGATCCCGGTTCTCCTTGATAACATTTGGATCGTTGCAGCGCACGCCAAGATTTGTTTCGCATTCTGCGATGAGTTGCTTGTCTGTTAGCTGGTTGGCAGCTTTTTGGCGCGCAGCTGCTTCGGACTGGGCCTTAGACTTTGCCATTTGCTCCTCGGACCGCGCACGCTCCTTTGCCGCCTGCTCTTCTGCATATTTTTGTGCTGCGATCATCTCTGGTGAGGGAGCGATAACAATGGCATTTCTGGCAGCTTCTTTTGCCGGTGTGGCCGAAGGAGTCTGACTTTTCAAAATGGTTTGCTGGCGCGTGGTCGAGTTCGCCTGATTGCAGGCGGTGTTGGAAAGGTAAGTGCTCCCGTCCGGCTTTGTGCATTTGAAGATGTCGGCAGCAGCTATACTCGGCAGGGCGAGGGAAGTGCATAGTAGCAGGCAGGACGTGAGGCGCATGTGAACTCCCGAGTTCAATGTTGTGATTGTTGTGGCAAGTTATATCTTGCCGAGCAATTATGACATTTTAATTCTGGGTTGTGGGTTCAAGCCTGTCTGAATAT
The DNA here is from genome assembly GCA_021851875.1 of Pseudomonadota bacterium. Classification (GTDB taxonomy): domain Bacteria; phylum Pseudomonadota; class Gammaproteobacteria; order Burkholderiales; family JAJZQI01; genus JAJZQI01. The sequence goes on from JAJZQI010000015.1 coordinate 53,012, forward strand.
GAGCTACCCAATCTGTTTGCGCCACAGAGTGGGGGGTGGAAATTCAATTCGAGTGGGTTTTCTTCGTGTCATGATAATGGCATGATGCGGGCTGCGATAATTAAAAATCCATAAACCATGCTCATCATCCCGCTCGAACACCGCCCCGACTGGCGTAATCCGCCGGTGCTGACGGTATTTCTGATTGTCATCAACGTGCTGGTGTATTTCGGCTTTCAGGGTAAGGACCCGCAACGCGAAGCAATTGCCTGGCAGTGGTATAGCACGTCGCAGTTGCTCAAGGATGAGCGGCGACCTTTTCTCGATTATCTGCGTTCAACCGATCCGGCCGCCTGGAAACGTTTGGAGAATGCTGAAGTCAATTCCGGGCCGGATGCGATCGATGACGAGGGCGACAATTGCGGCTGTCAGATGCCCGACCAGCCCGATCAATCCGCTCAGACTCAAGCCGAACCGCCGCAGATCGTCGAGCATGACCCCTCGCCCATGGATCAAGCCCAGTTTGAGTACGCCATGAATAACATCGGCTACCGGGGTTTCATCCAGCAGAAAATGGCGGGCAATGCTGATTGGCTGAAAGCGAATGCTCACTTTAACGAACTGCGCCAGAAAATCAGCGCCTATGCCTACGGTTTTACCCCGGCTGAAGCGCATTGGTACAACTGGTTCACCAGCCTGTTTCTGCATATGAATCTGGAACACTTGCTGGGCAACATGATTTTTCTGTTCATTTTCGGTTTCAGCCTGGAAATAGCTATCGGCCGTGGCCCGATGCTGCTGCTTTACCTCTTGAGCGGCATGGGTGGAGATTTGCTGGACTGGGCGGCCCGTATGCACAGTATGATTCCATCCCTTGGCGCGTCGGGCGCCATTTCCGGCCTGATGGGCATGTACATAGCCGTGTACGGTCTGCGCAAAATCAATTTTTTCTACAGCCTTGTTTTTTATGCCGGCCATTTTCGCGCGCCGGCATTGATCGTGTTTCCCGTCTGGGTCGGCTACGAGGTATACGGTGCAGTGCGAGCCACTGACCATATCGGTCATTGGGTGCACAGCGGCGGATTGTTGTTCGGCTTTGTGCTGTTGGCTTTGTGGTTGCGCTTGGGTTTGCAGTACAACCGCGATTTCGTGGAAAAAATCGACCACGATGCGCCGTGGAAAAAAGCCTTGGCCAGGCTGGAAGAGCTGGTCGCCGCCATGAGACTCGGCGAAGCGCGCCAGCATGGCATGCAGCTGGCCACAGCCTATCCGCGCGTGCCGCAAGTCTGGCAGGCGCTGTATGACGTGGTGAAAATCTCGCCTTCAAGCCGGGAATACCATCAGGTGACGCATGATCTGCTCAAGCAGATCCGCTACGCTGGTCAAGTGCCGGAACTGAAGCCATTGATCGAGCAGGTTGCACGCGACTACGCCAGGCATGGCGAGGAGAAAACGCCGGCCTTTACCGAGTCGGTGGCGTTGGAATTGGCTCAGCGCATCAATCGCGGCGACAACATCAAGCTGTTCGTATTTTTAGTGGACCGCCTGCTGGCGCTCAAGAGCCAGCATGAGGCCATGCCGTCCATTTTGCAGGTGGCCAGCAACCTGACGGCAAAAAACGGCGATGCGAACCTGGCCAGGCTGTATCGCGAAACGCTGCTGCGCAATTTCCCGGGGTCTGAAGCCGCCCGTCAAATGATGGGCTGACGCTCAGGTTTGCGGCATTTTGGCCGGTGCATTTTCCTTCATGGCCTGCAAGACGGAGCGGTAGTTGCCGATCTGTCCGTTCAGGGCATGGTTGGGGAAGTGCGCCAACACATAATCCAGCACCATCAGCGCCTTGTCGTCGTCGCGTAAGCCCTCCGAGTAAACTCGTGCGAGCAGGTAATAGGCCTCCGGCAGCTCCTCGCTTTGCGGTGCTTCTTTGTGCAGCATGGCCAGCAGCGCAATAGCCGGCTTGTATTTGCGTTGGCGGAAATATTCATGCGCCAGCCGCGTGCGCAGGCCGATCTGGCGCGGCAGGTAATCCGGCTGGCGCTGGCGGGCGGCTTCAAATGCTCCGGTCAGGCGGTTGTCGCGCCCCGTACGGACCAGAAATTCCATATAGCGGTCGGTATGCTGGGCGATCCGCTCCGGATACAAATCGGTTTCACACAATAAACGGTGGTAGCGGCCGTGCGCCTCGGCATCGTCGGGATAATCGTTGACCAGCCCTCCCAGCTCACGCAATGCATCTTCAAAGCGCGATTCGCGCAGCAGCAAGGTGGCCCGCGCCAGCCCCAGTTTGCGCTTGTCGGTCGGCTCGGCTGCACGCGGCTCTTCGGTCTCAATGCCCAGGTCGGCATGGTGCTGGTAGAGCAAATAGCCCATCATGGCGCCCATCACCATGTTGAAGTAGCTCGTGCTGACCGCAATGAGGGCAAACAACACATGCGGGCTTTGCATGAGCAGCTTCTGCAATGTGGCCTGCGGCAGTAAGCGCAACACCTGGTCCGGGCCGGCGGAAATCAGCGCCAGGACCAGCACCAGTCCCAGATAGGACCAGCCGGTCCGGCTGGCTACGCGCCAGATTTCGGCGGGGTTCAGTGCTTCGAAGAGCGAGCCGGTGACAGCCAGCAGCATGATGCTGGCCGGCAGCAGGGCGGACAGAGCGAGAATCGCCAATACGCCCAACATGCTAAAGCCGGCCAGAAAGCCGGATGCCACCCCGAAGGCGATCATCAGCCCCAGCATTTTGATGGTGGTCGGATTGCCGTCGAACAAGTCGAGTAAATCCGGCGCCTTGGTTTTACCTTGGCTGCAAAACTCGATGACCCGCAAGCCTTGGCGAATCACCAGCGACACGATGATGAAAACAGGCAGCAGGACAAACAAGCTTTGCAGATCGAACATCTGAACCGTGCCGGCCGTTAGCGCCGCAATCAGGGCCAGAAAAATCAGTCCGTTCAGTTGCAGGGGGTAGGCAAAAAACTTGTGCATTTGCATCCAGAACGGCGGCGTGGAGTTGGCCGCGCCAAGAAAGCGCATGTTGCCGCCGCAAAAGCTGCAGTAAGGCGGTTTAACGCTGTCCGGCTGGGCGGGAAAGCAGTCCTGGCACAGCAGGCTGCCGCAGGACGGGCAGTGCCAGCTGGCGGGTTGTGCGGGGTGATATGCGCAGAGTTCTCGGGCCATGGGGGTTCGTCGTTACGCTGTTCGAATTATGACGGAACAATATATGCTTAAGCATTCATAAGCAAGTTTTTCATGCGATTTGGATGAGATTCTGTTGCAGCGGGTCTACCGCAAATGCGCACGGCGCGGAGGATGGGCAGGTTGATCTGATTTGCATTGAATAATGGCCCATAGGCGGTCCATATAAGTGCAGATTATTTTGTAACGTTTTGTTCTGGTGCATTTTATGTGGTTCATGCGGCTGTTTTTGTGATTTGCTGGTGCATATTGCCAGGCACGGTTTTTGCGCTGAGTTCCTGCTGATTCAAATATCGAGTTGGAACGGAGTGCACGATGTCGGCCTATCTGAACACCATTTTTTCCGCCATTCCTTTGGTGAATTACCGGGAAACGCATGACTTCGACGAGCAGGCGGAGATGCTCAAGGGTTGGAATCAGAATTATCTGCAGATATCGTCCGGGCATTACAGCGGTTATGTTTCCGACATCCGCTTCGAGCGGGTGCACATGTTTCTGGAATACACCAGCAAGGCGCTTTTCCAGCAGGGCTGGCTCGATGAAGAGTCGGTTGCCGTGGGCGTTCCCATGTTCGCCAATTCGGCCGGCGTGTTCTGCGGCTCGGCCACGGGGCGCGACTACGTGCATGTGTTTTCGGGGCAGGAAGGATTCGAGTTTTACTCGCCGAGCGAATTGTTGATGGCGGGCATCACCGTGCAGCGGACCGAGCTGATGCAGGCTCTTACCCCGGACGAGCAGGACGCGCTGGATAAGAACTGCGCCACGGCCCATGTGTTCAGCCTTGAAACGGAAGGACTGGAAGCCATCAGGCGCTTTGTCGCGCAGGTGTTCGTGACCGTGGGCGAGCAGCCCGAAGTGCTGCAGGGCGGGGCTGTGGCGGCAGGCATCAAACAGACACTGCTCTCGCTGTTGGCCGAGACGATTCTGCACATCAACGACCAGTCGTCCGCCACCCTGGCAGGATCGCGCTGCTGGAAGATTATCGCCGAAACGCAGGAAATGGTCCGGGAGCAGACGGATGCGCCCTTGAGCGTAACCGATTTGTGCCTGCACTTTGGCGTGAGCCGCAGAATGCTGCAGAACTGTTTTCAGAACATGCTGGCGATCTCGCCGGCGGCCTACCTGCGGGCGGAACGGCTCAATGCCGTGCGACGCATGCTGAAAGAGACCGACTCGGTGACCGAGGCGGCCGCCAACTGGGGCTTCTGCCACTTTGGCCATTTTTCGCAGGAATACAAAAAACTGTTCGGCGAACTGCCCTCGGCCACGCTGAAGCGGACGCACGCGGACCCGCTTATGGCAACTGTTTGATTTCCGCCGGCGGAGCGATCAGGATCATGTCGCTTTCATCTTTCAGATCCACCCCGGTGAGTTTGAGTCGCAGGCCTTCCTGCGCCAGCCATAACAGTTTATGGGCAGCCGTCGCATAACTCAGTCCTTCCGTCCGGACGTTGGAAATGCAATTTCTTTCCGCGTTGTGGCGTCCCACGCGTGGCTCGTAAGTCAGATACATGCCCAGGCTGTCCGGCGAGCTCAAGCCCGGCCGCTCGCCGATGAGGATGGCAACCAGCCGTGCTCCCAGCGCTTCGCCAACCTCGTCTCCCAGGGCAACGCGTGCCTGGCTGGCCACGACAACCGGGCCAATTTGCCAGTCTTGTGGTGCAATGCGACGAATCGCCTCCAGCATCGGCAGGGCATGTTTCTGGATAGCCAGGGATGACAGGCCGTCACCGACTACCAGCAGCAGATCTAAGGGTTTTTCGGGTTTGGCGGCCTGTAGCGCCGCCACGCTTTCTGCTTCAAGCCGCCGGCCCAGGTCCGGGCGCAACAGGTAAGTGCCACGGTCGCCCGCCCGGCTGTTCACCCTTAGCGTAGGGAAGTCGGCCGCATGCAAGCTGGCGCACAAGGCATCGACATCCAGCGGCAAATGCACCGCATCCTGCGCCATGGCGTGGGCATAGCCGAATTGCAGCACTTCTTCCGTCGGCAGGCTGGAGCCGGTTCTTCCCAGCGCAATGCGCGCCTGGGTGAATTGCCGCAATTTCTGCCACGGATCGGGCGTCGCACTGCCCTCGTTCAGGCGGCCTGCAGTTTGCCCGGCAGGCTTTTGAGCAGGCGATGGGTCGGTGTAACCGGCCGTACCCGACCGGTCGAATCCGATATGTTCATGGCGCTTAACCATTGTTCAAACTCCGGTGCCGGTTTGAGGCCCAGCACATTGCGCAGGTAAAGGGCATCGTGAAACGACGTGCTCTGATAGTTGAGCATAATGTCGTCCGCACCGGGAATGCCCATGATAAACGTCACCTCGGCTGCTCCCAGGAGCGTCATGAGATTGTCCATGTCATCCTGGTCGGCATCGGCATGATTGGTATAGCAGACGTCGCAGCCGATGGGGACGCCCAGCAGCTTGCCGCAGAAATGGTCCTCCAGCCCGGCGCGGATGATCTGTTTGCCGTTGTAGAGGTATTCCGGGCCGATGAAGCCCACCACGGTATTGCTCAGCAGCGGCGCGTAGCGGCGGGCGATGGCATAGGCGCGCGCCTCGCAGGTTTGCTGGTCCACGCCGAAATGGGCATTGGCCGACAGCGCCGTGCCCTGGCCGGTCTCGAAATACATCACATTGTCGCCCGCCGTGCCGCGCTTCAGGGACAAAGCCGCTTCACGCGCCTCGCGCAGAATCTCCAGATTGATGCCGAAGCTCTGGTTGGCCTTTTCCGTGCCGGCGATGGACTGGAATACCAGATCGACCGGCGCGCCTCTTTCCATCACCTGAATCTGGTTGGTCACGTGGGTCAGCACGCAGGACTGCGTCGGAATGCCGTATTCGCTGATGACCTCGTCCACCAGATGGTACAAATCCGTCAGCGCCGGGATGCTGTCGGTAGCCGGGTTGATGCCGATAACCGCATCGCCGGAGCCATACAGCAGACCATCGACAATGGAAGCGGCGATGCCGCGCGGATCGTCGGTCGGGTGATTGGGCTGCAGGCGGGTGGACATTCTGCCCTTGAGGCCGATGGTGTCGCGGAAGGCCGTGACCACGCGGCATTTGCGCGCGACCAGAATCAGGTCCTGATTGCGCATGAGCTTGCTGACCGCCGCCGCCATTTCGGGCGTGATGCCCGGGGCGACGCAGGTCAGGGTTTCCGTGTCGGCCGCGTCGGACAGCAGCCAGTTGCGCAGTCCACCCACGGTGAGGTGGCTGATTGCGGAAAACGCAGCGGCGTCGTGCGTATCGATGATCAGCCGGCTGACTTCATCGCTTTCGTAGGGAATCACCAGTTCCTGCAAAAACTGGCTCAATGGAATGTCGGCCAGGCACATTTTGGCCGCCATACGCTCGGCATTGGTTTGGGCCGCAACGCCGGCAAGATAATCGCCTGAACGGCTCGGTGTGGCCTTGGCCAGCACGTCCTTCAGGTCTTTGAAATGGTAAGTCTGTACGCCGACAGTTTGGCTGTATTGCATGGCGATGCCTCCTGACGGCGCCCGGCGTTAGCCGGGCGCAACACGTTTAACTATTAGCTGTGACCATGTTGTCCGGAGCTGTTGCACGATGCTCTTTGGTAAACATGAAGTAAGCGAAGGCAATCGCCAGGAACAGCACAAACAGACCGGCCAGCAATTGATTGTAGTAAATCATCGTGACCAGGCTGATGGACGACAGAACCAGTGCAACCGCCGGGAACAGCGGGTAAACCATTGCCGGGAACGGGCGATGCAGATTCGGTTCGTTTTTGCGCAACACGAACAGGCTCAGCATGGACATGATATACATCACAATCGCGCCGAACACCGCCATGGTGATCAGATTGGCCGTCAGGGTCTGGCCGCCGATGGTGATCAGGTTGTCGCTGAAGATCGCGGCCACACCGACAATGCCGCCCGCAATGATGGCGCGGTGGGGCGTTTTGAATTTGGGATGCACGGTCGCGAAGTACTTCGGCAGGTAACCCGCGCGAGACAAGGCGAAGATCTGCCGGGAGTAGCCCAGGATAATGCCGTGGAACGAGGCAATCAGACCGAACAGACCAATCCACACCAGCATGTGCAGCCAGCCGCTATTGGCGCCCACAACCATTTTCATGGCTTGCGGCAGCGGGTCGTTGATGTTGGACAGGGCTTTCCAGTCGCCTGCGCCGCCGGCAAAGACCATCACGCCCATGGCCAGCACCACCAGCGTCAGGATACCGGCAATGTAGGCAACCGGAATGGTGCGTTTCGGGTTTTCAGCTTCCTCGGCGGCCATGGCCACGCCTTCGATCGCCAGGAAGAACCAGATGGCAAACGGGATGGCGGCAACAATGCCGGAAATGGAACCCAGGCTGAAATGGTCTTCACCGGACCAGCCGTGTGCCACGAAGTTGCTGACGGAGAAGCCCGGCGAAACGACGCCCATGAACACCAGCAATTCCAGAATCGCCAGGACAGTGACAAACAGCTCAAATGTGGCCGCGATGCGCACACCGATGATATTGAGCGCGATAAAGACGACATAGGCGCCGGCCGCCATCAGTTTGACGTCAACGCCGGGAAACTGCACATTGAGGTAAGCGCCAATGGCCATGGCAATGGCGGGCGGGGCAAAGACGAACTCGATCAGGGTGGCGAAGCCCGCCAGGAAGGCGGCTTTCTCGCCAAAGGCCCGGCGGGCGTAGGCAAAGGGGCCGCCTGCGTGCGGGATGGCGGTGGTCAATTCGGTGAAACTGAAAATAAACGTGGTGTACATCACGGCAATGAGGATGGACGTGACCATAAAGCCCAGCGTCCCGGCCGTATTCCAGCCGTAACTCCAGCCAAAATATTCGCCCGAAATCACCAGCCCGACGGCCAGACCCCATAAATGCCAGGTGTTCAGCACTGGCTTGAGAGTGTTGCTATCATTATGCATGATCATGCTCCATATATGCTCTGCCGATTTTGTCGGCAGAATTTACGGTACCCAATGAATGATGAAGAACGATGGCCGGCCAGGAACCGGGTGGAACGCTTTTGGCACAATCCGGCGCATCGTACTGGGGTCAATTTAGGCGTGTTGGCATGACCGTGCTATCCCGTTTCGGCAAATTTGCCGATTCTTATATAAGTCTTGGGCAGGGCGGCGGGGTTTGAGCTTGCGCCATGCCAGGGCTGGCTCGCGCTGGCGCAAGGAGAACAGCCGTGCGTACATGGCTGGCGAGGAAAGTTTCGGCCCTCGCCGGAGGCAAGCCCCAGCCGAAATTCAACGCCACAGGCGGCGTCTATCTGTCAGGCGTCTGCAGTGCCTGTGTCAGTAAGGCATCCATCTGCTGCATCTGTTCTGCGGAGAGGTCGAAGTTAAAGATGGCCAGGTCTTCCCGCATGTGCTGCTCAGAAGATGTGCCGGTAAGAGGCACGATGCCATGGAGGGTGAGATAGCGGAAAAATACCTGAGCTGTCGTTTTGCCGAGATTCTGTGCAAGCTCCTGCACCACCGTGCTGCGTAAAAGTTCGATGTTCGCCGTCAGGCTCCAGAAACTTTCGAACACCATGCCATGGTCGGCACACCACAGCCGTATATCCGCATTGAAGCCGTTATCTTTGTAAAAGCGGTTTTGCAGTACCACGGGTTTCACCGCCGCATCGGCATATAGTGCTTGCAGCACGGTCAGATCATAGCAGTTGCTGATACCCAACTGCCGTGCGCCGCCGGTTGCATGAATCGCTTCCATGGCCTGCCAGGCCTGCATCATCGTTTCGTGCGGCAGCATGGGCGAATGCAGAATCAGGCAATCCACATAATCCGTTTGCAGATTGCGCTGTGATACTCCAAAGGACTGAGCCACTTGCAATGCCACGGGGGCGTCCACATCGTAGGGCACCTGATTGGGGTCCTGGCTGGAAAGCGGGGTGAACTTGGTTTGCAGGTACAACTCATCACGCGCAATACCCAGAGAATGCGCTTTTTGCAGCCCCGCACCCACCAGGCGCTCATCATAATGCTTGGGCTGGCAGGCTGTGTCGAAACCCCGAAAACCCGCCTCAAGCGCCTGCGCCACCAATTCCGAGGTCCGCTCCTTTTTCCAGGCAGTGCCATACAGAATGCGCGGCATTTTAATTTGGACTGACGTTGTCAGCCAGGTGTGAGTGTTCACTGTTGTTTGTCTTTCGAAATGCACGGGGGGCAGATTTATCGCGCAGTATCCGTGTTAAGTGCCGGCTTGGGTGAAGCAACGGGCAATCTTCCTATGCGGCCAAGATGCGTAAAGTTAAATCCCTCTGCGTATTTGAGGCCATATCCAGTGCTCTGTCAAAACCAATGTGTGCACACCAGATGAGGCTGACGGAGATGAGCACTGGAAGGGGTAGAGCAATGCCAACAACGAGACACGCCAAAGCCCCAATGTATGAGTGCGCCAGGTTGTAACTCACAGCACCCGTCTTGTGGAGCCCACGAGATAGCCCACAAACATCACAGCATCAGCAGCACGGCATCAGCAAGCATCGGGGTCAGCGAAGAAGCATCGGGGTCAGGCCTTACATTTTACACAAACAAAACAGGGGTGGTGTAAAATGTAAGGCCTGACCCCGATTGTGCAGCTTTTTCGATACATCAATCCCTACAAAGTGAACCGCCTCGTTCATCGTTCTGACCTTCCTCGTATGCAGGTTCAGGCTCACGCCCCACCCAAGTTACCGTACGGCTTGATTGAACGAAAAACAGGCTGCAGCACCTATCTGACCCACAGGCTGTTAGCCTTAAGCCTTATCGATGTCTTGCAGCC
>JAJZQI010000051.1 GCA_021851875.1 Pseudomonadota bacterium
AGGGCGGCAACGTGGCCTTTGGCGAGGTCGACGACATGAATGTAGTCGCGCACGCCGGTGCCGTCCGGCGTCGGGTAGTCGTTGCCCCACACGCGCAGAAAGGGGCGCTTGCCGGTGGCCACTTCGGCCACGTAGGGCATCAGGTTGTTGGGCACGCCGTTGGGGCTTTCGCCGATCTGGCCGGATACGTGGGCGCCGACCGGGTTGAAGTAGCGCAGCAGAGCGATGGACCAGGTTGTGTCGGCATGGCCGAGGTCGCGCAGAATTTGCTCGAACATGGCCTTGGTCTGGCCGTAAGGGTTGGTCGGCTTGATTGATTCCGCCTCGGTAATCGGCAGCGAGGTCGGGTCGCCATACACCGTGGCAGAGGAGCTGAACACCAGCTTCTTGACGCCGAATTCCTGCATCACTTCAACCAGAGTCAGGCCGCTGTCGAGGTTGTTGCGGTAATAGTGCAGCGGGTTTGAAACCGATTCGCCGACGGCTTTGAGCCCGGCGAAGTGAATGGCGGCGCTGATGCTGTAGCTGCGGAAGATGTCGCGCATGGCGGCTTTGTCGCAGGCGTCCGCCACGATCAGCGGCACCCGCTTGCCGGTCAGCTGCTCGACGCGCTGTAGCCCGGTGGGCTTGCTGTTGCTGAGGTTGTCGACAACGACAACTTCATGGCCGGCTTCCAGTAGCTCAATAACGGTATGGGTGCCGATGTAGCCGGCGCCGCCGGTGACAAGTATGGTATTCATAAAAACCGGTAGAATTGGTTTATGGCAAATGTATTGATTTTGATGGGCACCTTCAACGGTGCCCGCTATATTCGCGAGCAGATCGCCAGCATTCAGGCGCAGACGTTGTCTGACTGGACGTTGCTGGTGCGCGACGATGGCTCAAGCGACAACACCGTCGAAATTATAGAGGAATTGGCGCGGGCTGATGACAGAATCGTGTTGTGCCGCGATGACCTGGGCAACCTGGGGGTGACGGCCAACTTCGGTCGCCTGATGCAGTTGGCGCGCGAGCGGACCGAGCCGTGGATCGCGTTTGCCGATCAGGATGATGTGTGGCTGCCGGAGAAGCTGGCGTTGTCGCTGGCTGCGCTGCCGGCCAGTGCGGGCGCTGAACCAGTATTGCTGCACACTGATTTGCAAGTGGTGGATGCCGGCCTGCAGCTGCTGCATCCGTCTTTTCTGGCCTATCAGCATTTACGCCATGTCGATGCCGAGCCACTGAACACCCTGCTGGTGCATAACTTTGTCACCGGCTGCACCATGGTGATGAACCGGGCACTGCTGGACGTGGCGACCCCGGTGCCGCCCGAGGCGGTGCTGCACGACCGCTGGCTGGCGGCGTGTGCGGCAACCTGGGGCCGGCTGCTGTTTCTGCCGCAGGCTACTTTGAAATATCGCCAGCATGGCGGCAATGTGCGCGGGGCCGGCGGTGTGCTGCGTTATCTCAAACCTGCAGCCTTGCTGCGCAAGCTGGGGCATACACGCAGCGAGCTGCGGGCCTGTTTTGCGCAGGCCAATGCCTTGTTGCAGCGCGAACAGTCGCGCCCTTCGGCTCATCATGCAGTGTTGGCGGGTTTTAATGCCATCTTCACTTTACCCCGCTTTTCACCGCGCCGGCTCGGCTTGCTCCGGCGACTTGGAGTGAGTACTCACAAGCCACTGAAGAATCTGCTGTTGTGGTGGGAAGTCCTGCGGGCCCCGGTCAAAGCTGCCGAATAACCTTGCGGAATGTCTCGCGCAAAGCCGGTTCGCCATACTGTTCCGGTACGCTGGCGGGCGGATTTGCCTGCCGGCTGGCAGACAGAAACGCACGTATGACGGCGATGTCGGGCCGACCCGGCTCGACCACAAAGGCTTGCAGCAGGCTTCGGCACAGTTGCCCGGTAGCGCTGCCTGCTTCCGTCACCGCCAGAATGGGGCGGCGTGTCGGGATGTATTCAAACAACTTGCTGGGCAGGGCCGATTGCGAACTGGAAACCATGAGCAGGCCATGCGCCTGGGTCAGTTCCTGTAGCAACTCGGCGCGTGGGATATTGCCGGTGCGCTCAATACGCCAGTCGCGGCGGGCAAAATCTTGTGCCATGCCATCGATGCGGCCATTTTCTTCAGCCGAAAGCGCGCCGATGAGACGGATCTGGCCGCTTGAGGTGTCTGCCTGCAAGGCTTCCAGCAGAGGTAATAACACGGCTTCCGGTGTGCGGCGGCTGTCGGAGGCGGAAAAGCGGCCCGTATGCATGAGAATCAGCGGCTGACCTTCGGCTGGCGGAATGCTGTCCGGCTGACTGGCCGGATAGCCGTTGGTGATTTCGCTGATTTTGTCGGCAAAGGCGGGAAAACGGGCGCACAGGTGCTGCTTCCAGCTGGCCGAGGTGACCAGAATGGCGCGGGCATGTGCGAGAATGCGCGCCTCCAGCCGACCTTCCTGCCAGCGGCGCAGAGCCGACGTTTTCAGCAGGGGTTTGAGCGGTTCGTCCAGCCAGCCGTCGCGCATGTCGACGATGTGTGGGATAGCGAATTTACGGGCCAGGTAGCTGGCGCCGACATGCGGCGATTCCGGC
>JAJZQI010000052.1 GCA_021851875.1 Pseudomonadota bacterium
CCATGTTTCCCAGCACCTGCCGGCTGTAAGTACGGGCGCTGCGACTGTCGTCGACCACCAATACGCGCAGATTTTCGATATCGATGTCCCCGCCATCCAGCGAGAGGTTGCCGGGTTTGAGGTAGTCTAGCGTAGCGGAAAGGGCGGTTCTCAACTGTCCGCTTTCAAACGGTTTCGGCAAAATGGCGCAGGCGCCGGCCTGGCGCACGGGGTCAAGGTATTGAAGCTTGGTCTCGCTGGAGATCAGGATAAACGCGACGCCTTTCAGCGCCTCTTCGACACGCATCTTTTCCACCAGCTCGGCACCCGTCATATCGCTGAGATACATGGCACTTATAACGAGGTCGGGCAAGCGCTCGTGCATGGCAGCAAGCACTGTGGCGCCGTCCCTGAAAACCCGGGGGGGCAGGATATCCAGATCACCAAGCCGCGCCTCGATGAACTGGGATTGCACGCTGGAGGGCTCGACCAGGAAAATGGAAAGATCACTCATGCCGGTTAGAAATGTCATGCCAACGATCCCTTCTTAATTGTCAAACCCAGATTGTCCATTGGAATGCTCGTTCATGCAGGAGCGCCGCTCCCACAACGGTGTTTTGGCTCTAATGGATAATCCGGGTTAAAGGAAATATACCCTTAACTTCCCGCCAGTTCCAGACCATGGCGCCTATCCGCGCAGAACCTTGTCCAGGTACTCCTTCACTATCCTCACCAAGTCGGCGTCGCGGTTATTGAAAAAATGGTCGGTCTGGGGAACAACTGTCTGTTCCGAGCCTTTAACGCTGAAGGATGCGGCCCGTGCCTTGGCATTCAGGAGTACGGCGGGCAGATCGTTGTCGCCATAGAGATCGAGAATCGGGCGGTTCACTTTGCCATACGCCCCGCTGCCAGACATACCGATGGCAACCCAGGCTTGAACCGGCGCATCGGGATTCTGCTCAAGATAGTGCAGGCTCATGCGTGAACCCATGCTGTGCGAGACGATGGCGATCGAGCCGTAACCCTTACCCTGTAGATAACTTGCAGCTGCCTTGAGTCGAGCCGCCGCCTCGTCGAACGTGGCTGGATAGTCCTCCGAGCCGGCATCCGCCGCCAGCACCGGCATTTGCACCGAGAGGGTGGTGTAGCCTTGCTCCGCCAGGCCGCTGCGCAGCACGCCGATGAGATTCCAGTCCGGATGGACGCCCAGGCCGTGCACCACGATCACGGCACTCCCAGGTTTGGCAGCTTCGGCATAAAGGGCGAGAAAGCGGTGCCTGTCCGCCTCCAGATAAAGCGGTTCGCCCACCACGATCGAAGGGATGACTTCATCCGCCCATTTCTTCTCTCGCGCATAATCCGATGCGGCAGCAGGCAGGGCAAACAGCAGCAGCACGATCGCCAGAACACGCATTTAACCTCCTTCAATACCAACGATGATCCAGATCGCGTTCCGATAATAAACTTGGCCGGACTCATATGAACCTAAAAAAAGCATTTGAACCGCAAAGGCGCAAAGGAAAAACAATGTGTTATCGGAATCTACCCAGTCACCGGATAGGTGAATACCCGATGGATTTTATGTCCTTGTTTTGCGAGTTGGGCAACAAGCCGCCCATCCCTGCTTACCCCATTTCTTTGCGCCTTCGCGTCTTTGCGGTTAATGAACTGCGGTTTTTAGGATGAACAGAAAATATAGCAGAAAAGCGCAGCCGCGGCCGTCAACACATTGACCTTGATCAACATATCGATGATCATATTCTCATTGGACAAAAGACCCATCTCTCATGACAAAATTCATCGGCATCCTCACCGCTGGCGGCGACAGTCCCGGCCTCAACGCAGCGATACGCGGCGTCGGCAAGTCCGCTCTGAATAATTACGGCATGCAGCTCATCGGCTTCCGCGACGGCTTTCGCGGACTGATGGAAAACCACACGATGCGGCTGGACGGCGGGGAGCTGTCCGACATTCTGACCAAGGGGGGCACCATACTCGGCACCAGCCGCGACAAACCCCACCGCATGCCGGTGGGCGGCAAGCTACTCGACATGACCGACGTCATCGTCGGCAACTATCAGGACAACCATCTCGACGCCCTGGTCTGCCTGGGTGGCGGCGGCACGCAAAAAAACGCCCTGCGCCTCAAGGAAAAAGGCCTCAACATCATCACCCTGCCGAAAACCATCGACAATGATGTCGCCATGACCGATGCCACTTTCGGCTTCGACACCGCGCTCGGCATCGCGACCGACGCGATCGACCGGTTGCACAGCACGGCGCACAGCCACCACCGCATCATCGTGGTGGAGATCATGGGCCACCGGGCCGGCTGGCTGGCTCTGGGCGCAGGCATCGCGGGCGGCGCCGACGTCATCCTCATTCCCGAAATCCCGTACTCGGTGGAAAGCGCGGCGGAAGCGATCCGCGAGCGCAGCCGGCGCGGAAAACCGTTCAGCATCGTTGCCGTGGCCGAAGGGGCAATCTCCAAACAGGAACACGACGCCCTGCTGGAGGCCAAGAAACAGAAATCCTCTTCCAGGCAAAAAGAGAGCAAGAAGGCAGAGCCTGAGG